>JADLAR010000054.1 GCA_020848155.1 Candidatus Sumerlaeota bacterium | reverse complement strand
TTGGCTCCCCCACTTGGACTCGAACCAAGAACCTACGGATTAACAGTCCGGCGCTCTACCGATTGAGCTATGAGGGAGCAGAGAGGCGGTGATGGGGCGGACCCCTTCGCGCGCGGACGGGAATGAAGGGCTCAGGGAGTCCTCAGGTCAAGGGCGAAATCGTCATGTCACAGTAATGCGTGGGGCGTTGGAGTCGTCCATATACTGCGGTTGGGTGGTAAGCACTCGGGCGGGGCCAGAGGTCATGGCGGGGTTGTTTCACAAAAGACGGCTCATCTTCAGGCAAGTGAGCACGCCGCCGCTGTGGATTGTATGCGGAAGGGGTTCGCGTGAAGGTGGTGTCCTCAATCGCCCCTTGCCGCCGATGTTGGTGGCTCGCACGATGGGTCCTTCAGTTTCAAACACGAGGTCATAGGATGAACCGCCACAGATTTGTTCATGGAATACTGCTGTTTGCAACAACAATGATCATGGCGGGATGTGGGACTCGCGCGCATATCGGGGCGGTTGGAGAGCCTTCGAACCAGGCAATCTCGGCGGGGGCTTCAAAGGCTTCGTCCGAGAGTGCCGAGGCGCAATTGAGTGAGCAGTTCGACAGGATCTTTTCGGACCCGGATTTTGTGACAGCGTTCTTCGGCGTACGCGTCGAGCGGGCGGATGGTTCCGTGATCTATGATCGCAACGGTGAGAAAATGCTGATGCCGGCCTCGAACATGAAGGTCGTGACGACTGCGGCTGCGTTGGAACTGCTCGGTGCGGATTACAAGTATGAGACGCGGTTGGAAACGTGCGGGAAGATCGCGGATGGGAAGTTGGAAGGGGACTTGGTGATCGTTGGAAGCGGTGATCCGTCGCTGGGTACCTGGCGATTGGAAAATCGCCACGATGGCGATGCGTTGCTGGCGGATTGGGTTGCAAAGGTGAAGGGCGCGGGGATCAATGAAATCACCGGTGCCGTTGTGGCTGATGGGCGGGTTTTCACGGCGGGCTATATTGCCGAGGATTGGGAGTATGGCGATCTTCCCTTTTGGTATGCTGCGGGGACCAGTGGTGTCAATTTTTCCGAGAACGTTTTTCGTTTCACGACGGCACCCGGTGCGAAGGTCGGTGACAAGGCACTGCTGACTTTCAAGCCGGAAACGCGTTTTTTCACCGTGAGCAACGATGTGCTGACGACCACGTCAAAAGGGGCGAGGACGGCGGACATCACGCGTCGCCATCCTGGAAGCAATGAAGTGATCTTCGGCGGGACGATTGCGGTGGATGAGGAGCCTTTCGAGCAGCGCGGATCGATATGGGATGGGGAACTCTACGCCGCGACGCTCCTCACGGAGGCACTCAACCGAGCCGGAGTGAAGGTTGCCGGTCCCCCCGCTTCGGCGCGTGCCCTGCCCAAGCCGGTGCGTATAGATGTCTATACTGGTGACAGGAGGGTGCTCGACACGGTCCTTTCCCCGCCGGTGAGTGAACTGATCAGGATCGTCAACAAGACCAGCCACAACTTCTATGCGGATTGCCTGTTCCGAACGCTGGGCGTGAAGATGAAGCATGAGGGGAGTTATGCCGCGGGTGGTGATGCCGTGCATGAGTGGCTGAAGAAATTTGATTCACAGGACGCCGCGAGCCTGCACATCCTTGACGGATCGGGCCTCGCCCGCCGCGACTATGTGACGCCGCGCCTCATGTGTGCCGTGCTTCAGCACATGCGCAGGAACCCCGATTTCGAAACCTACAAGACCACCTTTCCAACACCGGGCCAGGAGTACAAGGATCGCAAGGGCTGGAAGGCGCCGGAGTTGGTCGGGAACCTCTACGCAAAGACTGGATACATCGGACAGGTGCGTTCCTTGTCGGGATATGTGACGAGCAGGGATGGCGAGTTGCTTGTGCTTTCCATGATCGCCAACAACCTGAATGTTCCCATCAGCCGCGCGGACCGGGCGATCGATGAGGCCGTGTTGCTTCTGGCGACGACAAACCTCAAGCAGTAGGAGGATCAAAGCCCGGGAGTCACTGGGGGCACAAGAACGCGCAGGGGTCCGCACATCGATGCGGTCCCAGCGTGCCAGAAATAGACAGGCAGGAAACCAAAAAATCTGATTGTTGGAGTTGCGTCCCCCCCGTGATCTGTTCCGATTCAGAAACTGATTTTGCACAGTTGCGAGGTAAACGATGAACCCAAGGAAACTCATGAGCGCTGCGGTTCGGCGCATCACGGTTGCCGCAGCCATGGTCGCCGGTCTGGCGGTGGCCACGATGGCAGCACATGCTGCGGATGATACCATCAAGATCGGGCACTACGCCTCCAAGACGGGACCTGAAGCCACATTCGGCCAATCGTCCGACAAGGGCGTAAAGATGGCCATCGACGAAGCCAACAATGCCGGCGGCGTGCTTGGCAAGAAACTGGAACTGATCACCTACGACACGCAGGGCAAAAGCGCCGAAGCCTCCAACGCCGTCACGCGCCTCATCAACAACGACCATGTGGTCGCCCTGCTTGGCGAGGTGGCATCCAGCCTGAGCCTTGCCGGTGGCGAGATCGCGCAGGCGAACGGCATTCCCATGATCACGCACGCCTCCACGAACCCGAAGGTGACCCAGGGGCGCGACATGGTGTTTCGCGTGTGCTTCATCGACCCCTTTCAGGGCTACGCCGTGGCGAAGTTCGCCACTGACAACCTGAAGGCAAAGAAGATTGCGATCCTTTATGATCAGGGTCAGGCATATTCGGTGGGCCTTCGGAAGGATTTCTCGAAGGCGGTGAAGCAACTGGGTGGGACCATCACGACGGAGCAGTCCTACACCGGCGGCGACCAGGACTTCAGCGCGCAGCTTACAACAATCCGCGAAGGCCAGCCGGACGCCATCTTCATCCCCGGCTACTACACCGACGTCGGCAACATTGCGCTTCAGGTGCGCAAACTGGGCATCACGGTCCCGCTGCTGGGAACGGATGGCTGGGATTCGGCAAAGCTGAAGGAAATCGCCGGCGATGCGCTGAAGGACTGCTACTACTCCAACCACTACACACCGGAAGACCCACGCCCTGAACTTCAGGCATTCATCAAGAAGTTCAAGGAACTCCATAACGGCGAGACGCCCGACGCGATGGCAGTTCTGGCCTACGATGGCGCAAACGTGCTGCTTGATGCGATGAAGCGTGCCAACACAACGGAGCCGAAGGCGTTGGCAAAGGCCATCGGGGAGACGAAGGGCTTCAAGGGCGTGACGGGAACCATCACGCTGGATGAAAACCGCAATGCGAAGAAGCCTGCTGTCATCCTGCAAATGAAGGACGGCGAGTGGCGCTACGCGGCCTCCATCGCGCCACCCGCGGACGAAAAATAACCACCACCATTTCATGAGAGAGGTCCCGTACACCGGGACCTCTTCTTAGTTTCAAGGGACTTGCATTAAACTGCCGTGATCAAGCTGGTGCAAACACTCCTCAGCAGCATCTCCGTGGGGAGCCTGTATGCGTTGATCGCCCTCGGCTATACGATGGTTTACGGCACGCTGAAGTTCATCAACTTCGCGCATGCATCGATCTTCATGCTGGGCGCATGGTTTTCCGCCATCATTGCAGCGGCCTTGCTGGCGAACGGCGTCACTGGCATTCCCGCGATTGTCCTCTCCATCCTGATCGTGATGGTGATCTGCACAACGCTCGGCTTCGTCATCGAGCGGCTTGCCTATCGCCCGCTGCGCGATGCCCCGCGCCTCAATGTGCTGATCACGGCGATCGGCGTCGCCCTGTTGATCGAAAACGTGGCGGCGCTCAACGACGTGAAGATTCCCGGAACGCAGACGACGATCCACGGCTTTGGCACCCAGCCCGGAAAAATGCCGGAGCTTCTTGCGAATGCCGACCTCTTTTCCATACCATTGGGGAGCGGAACTGTCGTCGTCGACAAGGTTGATGCGCTCATCCTGGGGCTGTCGATTTGCCTGATGATCGTCCTTGAATTCATCATCTACAACACGAGGTTGGGCGCCGCCATGCGCGCCGCCTCCCACGATGCGCGGACAGCGGCGCTCATGGGGATTCCCGTGGACCGAACGATTTCCATCACCTTCATCATCGGAACGTCGCTGGCCGCAGCCGCAGGGTTCCTCTATGTTATGAAGTACCCGAGCATCAATCCACCCGTCGCCGTCACCTGGGGGCTTCTTGGATTGAAGGCGTTCGTCGCCGCTGTGGTTGGCGGGATTGGAAATGTTCGCGGCGCGGTCGTTGGCGGGCTGTTGATCGGAATTCTTGAACAGGCCGGAGCCGCGTACCTGTCACCACACTTCCGCGATGTGTATGTCTTCGCGCTCTTGATTTTTGTCCTGCTTGTCCGCCCGACGGGAATCTTCGGATCCACGGCGGTGGAGAAGGTATGAGCGGACAGCAACCTGGAGCACCGAGTCCGATGGTCGCCCTGTTGCGAGGCTTCTATCCCTACGCCATTGCCATTCTCATCGCATTCGTGATGTACAAGGTGATGCCCGTGGGTGCGGAGAAAATTGACCTCGGCATCTTGCAGATCAATTCCTTCTTTACGAAGGTAACGGGCGCCATCGGCATTGCGATCATCATGGCGGTGTCGCTCAACATCGTGAATGGATACACGGGCCAGTTTTCATTGGGGCATGCGGGATTCATGGCGATCGGTGCATACACCTCCGCATGGATCACGCATTACGGTTCCATTCATTTCTTTGGAAATGCCAATGCGATGGAGGGGCTGTTCACGAAGGGGAGTGCCCTCTTTGTTGCCAGCCTGCTCGCTGCGGGTCTCGTCTCCGCCCTCTTTGGGTATCTCGTTGGGCTTCCGTCGCTCCGATTGCGCGGCGACTATCTGGCAATCGTGACCCTTGGATTCGGCGAAATCCTTCGCGCGCTCCTCAATCAAACACAGCCGGTATTGGACGAGTTCGACATCGAGGAGGCAACGCGGGGGGAAATCTTCACGGGCTTGGGCGGAGCCCTTGGCTTCAGCGGCGTCCCGAAGTATTCCAACCTTTTTTGGGTATGGTCAGTTGCGATCATCACCGTCATCATTTGCTACCGCCTGAAGCAGTCAATCCATGGCAAAGCCTTCCTTTCGATTCGCGAAAATGAAATCGCCGCAGAGGCCATGGGTGTCCCGACGACACACTACAAGGTGGCAGCCTTCGCAATTGCCGCATTCTTCGCAGGGGTGGGTGGTGCACTCTTCGCGCACACGCTTGGAAACATCGTCAGCCCGAACGAAATGAACTACCAGCGCAGCATCGACTTCGTCATCATGGTCGTGCTCGGCGGGATGGGTTCCATTTCCGGATCCGTCATTGCGGCCGTCGCGCTGACAATCCTTCCCGAATCGCTGCGTGAGTTTTCCGAGTATCGCATGATCGTCTACGCAATCCTTTTGATCGTCTTCATGATCGTGCGCCCTGACGGCATCTTCGGCATCCGGGAATTTTGGGAAGTGAAATGGATTCGCCGTCTTTTCCGCCGCACGCCGAAGGAGACCCACGCACCATGAGCGTCCTCCTGGACATCAATTCCATCTCCCTCTCCTTTGGCGGCCTGAAAGCGCTGTCTGACTTCAACCTGCTGATGAACAAGGGCGACCTGCAGGGATTGATCGGCCCCAACGGCGCCGGAAAGACCACCTGCTTCAACGTCCTGACGGGGGTCTATGCCCCGCAAGCGGGTGAGATGCGGCTCGACGGCAAGCTGCTCAACGGGATGTGCTGCAATCAAATCACGCGCGCGGGCCTTGCGCGCACCTTCCAGAACATTCGCCTGTTCGGGAACCTCACCGTGCTGGACAATGTGCTTGTTGCCAGCCGCACACAGATTCGCCACACGATGTTTGGCACGGTCCTGCGCAGCATGGGGCACCTTCGCGAGGAGCGCGCTCTTCACGCGGAGGCGATGACATTGTTGGAGGTTTTTGACCTCGCCCACCTCGCGCACGAAACTTCGCGCAATCTCCCCTACGGGTCACAACGCCGTCTGGAGATTGCACGCGCGCTGGCCACGCGCCCCAAAATTCTCCTGCTGGATGAGCCCGCCGCAGGAATGAACCCACAGGAGAAGAAGCTCCTCGCTGAATTGATTCTCAGCGTGCGCGAAAAATTCCACGTCACAATTCTGCTGATCGAGCATGACATGTGCCTGGTGATGTCCATCTGTGAACGAATCACGGTTCTGGATCACGGCGTGACAATCGCCCAGGGGACCCCGCAGGAAATCCAGTGCGATCCAAAGGTGATTGAGGCCTACCTCGGCAAGCCCATGGAGTCAGAGGCAATCTGATGGCACTGCTTGAGATCAGGAACCTGAATGTGCATTATGGTGCGATTCATGCCCTTCAGGGAATCAATGTCACCGTCGAACAAGGGAAGATCGTCACGCTGCTGGGCGCGAATGGTGCCGGAAAATCGACGACGCTGCGTGCGATTTCCGGGCTGCTGCGACAGGTCAAGGGAGACATCCTCTACCAGGGCCGGTCGCTCTTCGGACGTCCACCACACGATATTGTTCGGGACGGCATCGCGCAGGTGCCGGAGGGGCGTGGGATCTTCCCTGACCTGTCCGTGCTCGAAAACCTGAATCTCGGCGCGTATATACGCAGCGACAAGAAGGGAATCGAAGAGGATCGGGAACGCGCGCTGACCTTGTTCCCGCGCATCCGGGAGCGTCTCCAGCAGAAGGCGGGAACGCTCTCCGGTGGGGAGCAGCAAATGCTCGCCACCGCCCGCGCCCTGTTGGCGCGGCCAAAGTTGCTGCTCCTCGATGAGCCATCATTGGGCCTCGCTCCACAGATCGTCCTTACCATCTTCCGGATTATCCGCGAAATCAACGAGACCGGAACGACCATCCTTCTTGTGGAGCAGAATGCGCACATGGCCCTTCAGGCGGCGCACTACGCCTACGTCCTGGAGTGTGGGCGCATCACGATGCACGATGATGCGAAGGCACTCGCAGAAAGTGACGCGGTGAAGAAGGCTTACCTGGGCGGCTGATTCACCTTCAGAAAAGCTCGATCGTTCGTTGCACGAACCAGAACAGCGCCATGAGTGCGATGATCGATGAGCCGGGAATCACAACATACTTTCGATACCACGGCGCCTTCTGAAATTTCCCGACGATCAGGAAAGCGACCCCGACCACCGTCAGGTGGCCGACTTCAACGCCAACATTGAAATTGAACAACGCGTTGATGAGCGCATTCTTCGGGATGCCGGCCTCTTCCAATCCCGCAGCGAATCCGAGTCCGTGCATCAACCCGAAGCAAAAGACCACCACCGGCCGCCACCACTTCAACTGTTGCGTCATGAGATTTTCCACCGCCACGTAGGCGATGGACAGGGCGATCAATGATTCCACGATGCCTGACGGCAACCTGAAGACATGAAAGACCGACAGGCTGAGCGTGATCGAATGAGCGATGGTGAAGGAAGTGATCTGCCAGAATAGCGGCTTGAAGTGAGTCGACAGGAGAAACAGCCCGAGGATGAACAGGATATGATCAAGCCCGTCCAAGGCGACAATGTGATGAAATCCCAGGAGGAAGAACTTTCCCGCTGTGCGCAACATACCCGGATTCTGCTCCGGCGCCACCAATGAATATGGCGTGCTGAACTGCCCGTCCACCACAGGTTCCCGAAAAACATCGGGGTCATTGAATCGTGATATGGAAATCGATGCGTCGCCGAACCCGGTGGATTTCCACGTGAACGTCTTCGCCCCCTCAGGAATCCTTCCCTTCATAAGGATGCTGCGTCGCTTCGCATCGAAGGAAACACCTTCCTTCGATTCGTCGATCATCCCCGCCTCCTCCTTTGGCAATTCGATGTCGGGATGATCCTCGTTCCCGTCGAAGGTGGGCATCGTGTGCGTCTCGATGAACGAGACCGTCTGGTCGCGCGTCGTCGAATCCATCAGAAGGGCTGCTGATTTCGCTTTGGCTTCCTGCTCAGGCGTCATGTGCCCCGGCTTGGCCCCCGCCAGTGCAGCGTCCAGGTCGCACTTGATCCTGATTTCATATGTTCCATCAGCGGCAAAAATCACATCCGCCTGATAGAGCCCCACGTCATGTGCACATAGAATTGCCGGTATGAACGTGACCAAAAGCACGGTCATAATGAGGGTGCGTAAGAAGGACATCATGGGCATCCTTGCGGGAGGCAGCCACCCACCGGGAAGCCGCCACCAAGAGTAGAGGGGCATTTATGATGGGGAACTTCAAGCGGACTCGTTCGAACGACGCAAATGCTTTGTGAACAATCCTACCCCGTCGTCCTCAAGCCTGCCGCCACGGCATTCAGCGACAGCAGTACCTGCGGCAGGATCTCCTGGGCCTGGGCCTCGCTGCCATCCTTCTTCCGCTTTCGCCACTCGCGAAGAGTCTCGATCTGGCATTCGTGCAGGCGCTGCAATCCCGCGTCGCGCATCCGCAGTGTCTTCATCATGCGCGGGCGGCGCTTGTCGCGCGGCGCGCGAAACACCGTGTTGATCATGCGCTCCGTGCGGTGGTATTCCTCCTCGATCAGCGACAGGAAATGGGCGCGGATCGTCCGCGACTTGACCAGGCTGGCATATTCCGCCATCCATTTCAGGCTCGCGGATGCGAGGCTCGTCTCCACGTTGTACATGGCATTGCGCAGGATCGGCCAATGCGAGATGTTCTCGCATATCAGCGTGAAGCGGGCACGATCCTTCGCCCGCAGGTTCTCCAGCGCCGTCCCGACGCCATACCACCCCGGCAGGTAGTGCCGCGACTGGTTCCAACTGAAAACCCAAGGGATCGCGCGCAGGTCGTCAAAGCTGCGCTTGCCAGTCCGCCGCACGGGGCGCGACCCTATGGAACTCGCCTCCAGTGCGTCGATCGGTGTGGCTTCCGACCAATATGTCAGGAAATCCTCGCTGTGGATCAGCTTCACATAGGCATCCTTGCTCGTCTCCGCCAGTGACTCCATCGCGGCAACAAGGTCGCCGTCCTCCTCCATCGGGCGTGAATGCAGCAGCGTCGTTGCGGTGACGCCCGCCAGCAGTAATTCCAAGTTGTACGTCGCAGTGATCGCGTTTGCATACTTCTGGGAGATTGTTTCGCCCTGCTCCGTCATGCGAAAATTCCCCGTCAGCGAGCCGTGGGGCAACGCCTCCAGGAATCGGTGCGTCGGCCCTGCGCCGCGGCTGGGTGTTCCACCACGACCATGGAAGAAGCAGACATCCACGCCGTGTCGGGCGGCTGTTCCTGCGATCTCACTCTGCGCCCGGCTTAGCTGCCACAGGCTCGCAATGTAGCCGCCGTCCTTGTTGCTGTCACTGTAACCGATCATGATCTGCTGCACGGGCCGCGCACGCCCCGACAGGGCATAGCTGTTTCGTGTCACGGGGTGGGTGATGAAGGACTCCACAATCGAGGATGCGTTTCGCAGGTCGTCGATCGTTTCAAACAACGGCACTACTGGCAGGACACACACGAGCCCGTTTTGATTCAGCCGCGTCAGGCCGACTTCGCGCGTGAGAAGGTAAACTGCGAGCAGGTCGGAAAGGCTGCGTGTCATGCTGATCACCAACGAGCCGATTCCCTCACCCTGAAACTTGTCATGGTAGTCGGAAAGCTCGCGATAGCAATCCACCACGCGTTGGGCCTCATCGCCCAAGGGGGTTTTTCGCGTGACGAACGGCCGCGACGAGCGAAGTTCCTTCCTCATGAACTCCAGACGCTTTGGCTCGTCCCATTCCTCGTACTTGTAATCCTCATAGCCTGCAGCCTGTAGCAGTTGCGTGATTGCCTTTTCGTGGAAACGGCTGTTCTGCCGTATGTCCAGCGATGCCAGGTGAAATCCAAAAACAGCAACGATACGCTCAACGGGGAAGACATCGTTCTCTGCCAGGCGTTCTGCGCCGACAGCAATCAACGAGCGCCGCAGCAACGCGAGGTCAGCCGCGAACTCCCCCGCAAGGCGATAGCGCGCGGGACTGTCCGTGAGATGGTTCTCCATCTTCAGGTTCATGAGGGCGACGAATTGCCGCCACGGTTCCAGCGGCATTTTCTCGATCACTGCTTCGCCAGCGGCACCGGTTTCGTCCGCCAAACGATCCAGCGCCTTCTGCAATTCCCGCGGCGGTTGCTGGATCCGGCTTGAGATGCTCAATCGTTGAAGCAGCGTCTCCACGTGCCCACGAATCACATCGATGGCACTTTCGCGCAACGTATGGAGCGTTGAGATCGTGACCTCCGCAGTCACCAACGGATGACCGTCGCGATCACCGCCCACCCAATCGCCGAACGTCAACTTCGGATACGAGCACGGATCGCCAAGCAGCTTCGGATCAAATCCCTCTTCGATCCAGCTTTGCCGCAGCCGCAAATCCAGCTTGCCGATCAGGTTCGGGAAAACTTCCTTGAGATAGTACAGCACGTTCTCCAATTCAGACATCACGCCGGGCTTCACGAGAAGCATTTCACTCGTCAGGAGGAGGCGCTCCAGATGTGCCTTGATCTGCCGCTTCAGTTCCTCGCGCTCCATCGGCGTCCACATCTGGTTCTCCAACGACACCAGAAGCAGGTACACGTTGCGCATGATTTGCAGCACCGTGGGGCGTTTGGCCTCCGTGGGATGCGCTGTCAGCACCGGCTCCACATGCACGTTCGCCAGCGACTTTGCGATCTGCTCCGCACTGAACCCGGCATCCTTCAACTTGCGAAGGTACTGCCCCCACAGGCCGGGCTCGCTCGCCAATCCCTCAACGGTTTCGCGCGTGCGACGCGCCTGTGCGGACGCGTTCTCCTCCACCAGGTTCAGCAACTGGAACGTCATCGACAGCACGTGCATTTCGCGCATGCGGTTGACACTCTTGCCCCGTGCCCTTTGAGTCGCCTCACCCTCAACCGACGGAATCGAGTGAGCCAGGTCACCAAGGCCCAGCCCATCAAGCACTTCGACCAGGCAATCGAGTAGAAACTTGTAATCGGTGTGAAGCTTGGAAAACATTGTCGGCAGGACAATGTCCCTGCCGGGTTTCTCCGCCTTCGCCGTGGACTTTTTCATTCCAGTCACTATTTCCAGAGGTGTGCCTTTTCAAAGTGGGCGACGGCTGCGCGATCGCGCAACGTGCCTTCAGAAGTAGAGTCTGGTGCCGTGCGCGCCTGCAATATCGATTCTCTCCCCGGTGCCAAATCGCAGAACTTCAACCGTGCAAAAACCATTGCTGAAGGGTGTTGAACCGCGTGCCACAGGTGTGTGAAGAACGTCAGCGTTTGGTAGTAACCGGAAGTGCGCACACGGCGATAGCGGCACCTATTCGCCTCCCAAAAGTGCATTTCGCCCAGATCGAGGCACGAGAAGAATCCAAAGGAAGCCACCATGCCAGACCTCATTTGCTCACTCGTCAATCTACCGCCGATCCAACCGCTGATGAAGCGCATCAATGAGCGGGGAATCCACCTGCGGCGTGCAAATCCATGGGAATGGACACCACTGCGGCAGTTCATCGTGACGAACTTCTCCGAGAAATGGGCGGATGAAACCTCCGTCGCGATGGCCCGCCAACCTGTTTCCTGCTTTGTTGCAACGCACGAGAAGAAGATCATTGGATTCGCCGATTATGAGTGCACTCGGCGCGGCTATTTCGGTCCAACAGGCGTGCTGGAATTCCATCGCGGCAGCGGAGTCGGAACCGCTCTCCTCATCGCGTCGCTGATCGGACTTCGCGACATGGGATACACCTATGCGATCATCGGCGGTGCTGGGCCGGTTGACTTTTACAGGAAAACCGTTGGCGCAATCGTCATTCCCTTCGATGAAGGGCGCGGCATCTATCGCTTGGAGGACGATCCCGCGTTCACCAGTTGAGCCACGACTCGTCAGCACATTCACGCACTCGATCACCGGGTGTGTTCCCAAGTGGCCACAACTCCGAAAAAGGCCGTGAAGGTGACTTGAAATCAGAGACGCACTTCAGGCGGGGGATCAGGATACCGCACACTGATGGTACCCTCATTGCTGACGAGCACACACAGGTTCGGATCATTCAGGACGTCTGCAACGGCGGCTGGCTTTCCATCAACTGTCATCATCCTGGAAACCAATCGAACCCCATGGCTGTAATCCACATACATATCAGAATGCACGATGGTCAGCGGTTGGATAGGCCTCCCATCTTCCTGCTGCCAGCCATAGATCGCAACGCGGCCTTCCCGCTCCTTTAGCCGATTCGTGAGGACAATGTCCTTCTTTCCACCACCGACGAGGCCTCCGGCCGGGCATTTTTTTCGATATGTTTCCGTGATGTCGTTGCTCTTCACGAAGGCAGCCATGCTTTCACGGTCCTCCGTCAGGGGCTGAAATCCGATACGGCAGGTGGATGCGTCATAGATTCCATCGACCATCTTCGTCGTCGGCAGCGTCGCGCCCATCATGTCCGCGATTGCCTGTGCGGTGATCGGAGTCAGCGGCATTCTGACGTAGTCATCATCACCCCCAATCGCGAGATAATCGGGTGCCACCATGATTTCTCCGCGGCGCTTCACTCCATCGGGGCATACTGCCTCCACCGGAACTGGCACGAATTTCCGCATGAACCCCGGCACGTTCCCGGCCCTTGCCTGCTCGATGACCCTCGCTTCGCGTTCCTGCCGGTTGAGCGCCATCACGGACTTGGCAAACTGGCTTCCCGTCAGCGCACCCGAAGTTCGCGGAGGAATCCGCAACCCAGTGGCGGCCTTTTCCGTGACTGGCGGCGAAGATGCATCCGTGTCTTCCTGAATGTACGCTGAATAGGCACGCGGTGGACTGTAGGAGGCAATTCTTCCCTCCAGCGGAGTCGAAAGCGTCATGGCATGAATGAAACCATTCATTTCCCCGACCATGACCGTGTGCAGGATCTTGTTTTCCGGATTGCGGTGAACAAGGAAGCGAATCTGGCCGCCCATGGCTGACTGTTCCTGAATCGGACCGATGGTGGTTTCTGAGAATACGACATCCTTCTCAAGCCGTTCACGCATGCGCTGTGTTGCCCGAAAAGTACCTCCCGTGTCGCTGACGACCTTCTTGCCATTCAGCATGATATTCCTGTCGTCATAGGCCAGCACCACAAGAGTGCGTCCGGGTGCTCCACGCAGCCATGCCAGCAGCTTGTCGCCGTGTCCCTCATCCGTGTCGTAGGAATAGTTGGCGTCCAGAAATGCGATGCGATCAACCTCCGCAGGGATCACCGCATGGGAATTTATGAAGCCAATGAGGAAACTGCCACCTCCGCTGTGGCCGGAAAGCGTAATGCCCGCAGGCTTCACCGGCAGGCGGGCCTTCATGTCCTCCATCAGCTTCGGAATCAACACGCGATAATCTTCGTGCGCCTTCCGCCAAGCGGGCCAGCTTTTGCCATCGGCCTCCAGATACGCAACGATCAGGTTCCGGTCCGTCATGCGCTCCCGCAACATGCGCGTCTGCGCGCCGATGTGCTGAATGTCAAAGTGCCAATCGTCACCGGGGCCAAGCTTCCTGCCAAAGGTTTGGTCGATTGTGTTTCCGTTGGGTGTCGCGTAAAGGATCAGTTCCGTCGGTTTCCCGGCGTCAAACTTCTTTGCCGCCGGCGCATTGATCAACACGCTGACTCCCGGCTCAAAGCGGTAGGACAGTACCTGCTCGTCAAAGTGCGTGCTTTTCGAGAATCCAGGGAACGGCGGCGCTACCTGTGCCTCACTTGCATGCTGCGCCTTGTGCGCACACGAAGAGATCAACAAAGCCATCAGCGGCAGGACCCAACGGAGTGTCGTTCGAAACCCTGGAAGAATCATCAGGCAACCTTCTTGTGTGATGCGTGCATCATGGCGTTAGCCGCAGGGCACTGAAAGGGCAAAGCAAAACACCGCTTCCTGCCTTGTGCAGTCACACGCGCCCCGGAAAAGATCCTGAACGACTACGTTCGTTGGAATCTCCACCCAACAGGGGAGCGACCGCAGCATAATGGTCGCCTCACTTCTTCCTTCCGATCTGCCGCGCGATTCCCTTCGCTTCCTTTTGCAGGTTCTGCATCCGTGCGCGAATGTCCATCAGCTCTGTCTTCCGGTTTCGCGCCAGCCAGAGTTCCTCGTAACGCGGATAGAGCTTCTTCAAGTCACCCGCGAACTTTTTCAATTTCTTCGCAAGTCTTCCGTTGGGCTTTCCTTCATTTTTGATAACCTCATACATCAGCAGGAACTTCTCCCCCGCCAGGGCATTCATCCTGGAAGCGTACTCGTACTCCTCCACGACCCACGAATTCGGGCCCTTCTTCCGAGCCAGCTTCGCGAAAAGCTTCGCACCCTTGGTACCCTCATCGAGCAGTGTTTGAGCCGCCGTTGGCGTGATCTTGCACGCTTCCAGTTGCCTCGCGTCATCAAACTGTCCGTAGAACGGTCTCCATACGGCGATTCCCGCTGATTGTGCGCGAATCGAGGCAACGTAGCGCGGATCGCCACTTCCAAGAACATCGACTGACCATGCTTCGTCAAAATCCTTGGACGATGGAGACGCCACATTCCAAGCCATCGCAGCGCCAAGCGCCACGCCGTGCAGCGATCCACTGAGCATGTTATAGTGCCCGTGATCGCCCCAATCCGTGTTCAACAACCCTATCGCGCCATACTTCTTTCCCGTTGCCGCAAACCTCCGAATGTTCAGGTCCGCCGTCGTAATGTCATTCAGGAAGCGATTCCATCCGTTGGTACCGGGACACACATAGAAATCAAGCCCCGCATCGGCGAAAAGCTTCGTGCTTTCAAAATCGAAGTCTGCTTCATATCCCCAGTTCAGCAGGATGGCATCCCTCGGGATCAACGCGATGGAATCGGGGTGATGCTTCACGATGTCACCCCAGAACATCATGCGCTTGTCGTACCTTTTCGCCACCTGATTGAGGCGATTGATGTGCTTCAGATAGAGCGCACCCTTTCCGATGCGCTCCGCCTCCTCGGCATTCTTTCCTTTTCCAAGATCGTATGTCTCGTCCGCGCAGAAGTTGACATGAGGCGAATCGAACAACGGAAGGAATTGGTCGAGCAATTCATCGAGCAGCTTCTGCGCACCAACTCCGTTGACGTCGATCGTCAGCCCCCTCATGCGCTCAAGCCATGTCATCTCACGGAAGGGTTTCACCGCCTCGACCTCTGCGAACTCCTTGTACTCAGGAAGCGTCAGCACGCCACCCATGTGACCAAACGACTGGAAGCTCGGAACGAAATCGATGCGTCGGTCCCGGCAATACTCCTGCAACATCAGCATGTCCTCCGCCGTAAGGCCGTCGGGATTGCGCGCAATGGCAGGATTGGAACGGAACATGAAGGGATGTTCCACGTAGAGCTGGAACTGGTTGATCTTCCGGTCCGCCAGAAAATCGATCACCCAGAAGAACATCTCCATCGTCGGAATCTTTCCGCGGGAGACATCCTGGTAGTAACCACGGAACTGGAAGTCCGGTTCATCGACGATCTCCATCGCGGGCAGAAGCTCCTGCGCCCCATGCACCAGTTGCGTGAGCGTCTTGATCCCATAGAACAACCCGGAATCGGAATTGCCGACGACATCGACACCATCGTGATGGATTGTCAGCGTGTAACCATCGGCCCGCGCACCCGTCGCCTGTTCCTTCGCAACGGAAAGGCGTATCGCGCGACCATCATATTCCTCAAAACCCAGACGATCCAGTGGCAGGCGAAATCCCGTCTCTTCCTCGATCGTCTCCTGCAACACCTTCACCGCAAGGTACTCGGGCCGCTCGCAGCCACGCGGGAGGAAGATGCGGGTGGTTTCATCGATGAGGAAAAAGCCCTGGCGGGGGTTGATTTGTTTCGGCTGGGGAATCATCGTAAACATGAACTGGCATCCGACTTTGAGATGGCAACGACGCATTCAACGACCCCCCGCTGCTGGTGCGCAAATGCAACTGTGACGCGTCTTTGAGCTTGCAACACAGCCCCCGCACGTTCGTCTCACCGCCATGGGCGCCATCAAGTGGATCTTCTGCGACATCGACGGATGTATTGCCTCCGAGGCATCTGAAAAGGCGAATGCCGTTTCACCACACCCGGAGATTCATGGCGTGTTGGATATTCTGGATCGGATTGTCAACCTTTAGCTCACTTGTTATTGGAGTCCTCATCCATCGGCATTAATTTCACAATGCCCCACTGCGATGGGTTCTCGAAATCGTGGGCGTTTCCACTCCACCCAAGCGTCGCGCGTGGAGAATCCCCCCTTGGGTCGTCGCCATCGTTCAGTCGGATGTCAAAACCCAAGTACTGGCCGGGCGTGATAGTCTGGTGGAATGCTGACAGTGGAATTGCTGCTTCAACAGTGTATCCCGATTGCGTCTTCACTGTCACGATCTTTGCATCTGCGATTCTGGCGCCGCCGACTTGCTTGTTAGCTTCCTTGTCAGGCAACGACGTCCAGTTCCAGATGCAGGGTTCCTTCCCATCAAGTCCCGGATGAATGCCGATCCGAAAGTCGCCACTGCCATGGCGAACGCGAGCTGTGGGACCTTCAAATCCAAGGTACAACTCCATCGAATCACCCTGCCCCAGCGGTGTCTTGTCCGTGATGTCTGCTGCGACATAGATCGTCGATTCGTCCCACATTATACCAAAACGACCGCCAAGTTCCACGTTCGGAACACTGCCTTCAATGGCGTGCGCTTCCGGTTTCAACGAGCCGTCGGCCATGACAGCAAGAAAATCGTGCCGCCAATCGTTGATGCGACCATCAATGATTGGAGGGAACGAGGTCATCTGCTGCCCCCAGATGCGAATGCGCCTCGTCGTTCCCGGCCCGTTACCAGCAGTGACTGAAAAATCAAGTGCGTGAGGCCCGATCGAGATGACAACCGGGCTCTTCAGCTCTCCGGTCTCCGCGGCACCAAGATTCGCAAAATCCGCGGCATTGAGCACCACTCCACTGTCCATCGCCCAACTCGCGCGGCCCGACAGCACGCCGCGCGAAAGATTCTGATACACGCCAGACAGCGTCAGTGCATCATCCTTCACCTCCCCACTTAACACGACATCAAACAACGGGGAGGGCCGGACACCGAACCGATAGCTGTATCGCTGGTTGTCGTTATAGACGACATCGGCGGGGTTCATTTTGGCGCCATCAACGGACCGCGTCATCGTAATCCCGCGCGTAACAGTTTCACCCGGCTGGGCAACCAGTCCACCTTTGTCCCACTCGAAAGTAACCGGAAAGTTTTTTCGCGGCATTTCGAACGCGGTCATCTGCACCTCCAAGGGTGCGGAGCCACGATTGGTCACAATCATTTGCACGGTTTGTTTTTCGCCGGGACACAGATACGCGCTTGCCGGTTTGAACTGGATGCTCGCCAGATTGCCAATCTCATGTTTCAATCGACGCAGATAAATCGGCTCATGGGTGAGAGGAATCTGCACCTCCCCCTTCTCGTTCGGCGAAATGGATTGCTGCGCCTCTCCGAAAAGATTCTCCACCCCGATGGGCTGGTCACTCGACAGGGTCAACCGGAGCGGCGCCCCGTTGCTCCTCACCCACGCTACACCAAGGACCTCGCCATCCTTCTCGTACACTTGAAACTCAGCGTCATCCCGTCGCGAAAATTCCACAACAGCCCGATACCCACGTCCGATGAACTTTGCACCCTTCAACCGCGCCGTCATTGCCTTGTACGCAAACCAGGACTTCTTCTTCGTCAAGTCATGGTTGTAGAGTCCCAAAAGCCCGTCCGATTTATCGGCGGGGTCGCCATCAACCAGCTTGCAGTAATAGGCGCGTTGCACGTCCTCCGCGATGCTGATCAGATGCGACTTTACAATCCATTCCGCCTGCTCTTCAGGCGGTGGGAATTTCCCGACACGGTTTGCGTCTGTCGTGAATCCAAGCTCCGAAAGATACAGGGGCTTCCCACCGTCACCGTAACGTTCCATGATGCGCTTGATGGAACGAATTTCCCGCTCCAGCGACAGCTCATCGGGATGGGCCGGGGAAAAATGAAAGGACAGCACATCCATCTTGCCACGCGCTCCCGACTTGTACGCATCCTCTATGAAACGAACATCGGAATCAAAAGCGCACATCCCAACAACCTGCGCCGATGGATCGACCTTCTTGATTGCATCATGGGCTTCCACGAGCAGCGGCCCGTAGTGGTTGGCATCCGACCACAACGACATCGAGTTGGATTCGTCGCAGATTTCCCAAGTATGAATCCTTCCCTTATATCGAGCGACTGTTTCGCTCGCATGAGTGGCGAAAAGACTTCGTTCCGCAGCATCCCCGGGCGATGCACCAGCCAACAACTGTGAGTCATGACGAAGAATCGAGTATGCCTCGATGCCATTCGCCGTGAAGACGTCGACCAGCTTGTCGCTGAAGCCCCAATCGAATCGATCCCCCTCCCCATTGGGTTCATTCCCCCACAAGTCAACGCGAACGTCATGCGCTCCCAACTCCTTCGCCCGCTTTAACTGATCATCCAGAGAGCCAAGGCCTTGGTCGCGAGTTGCCTCAGTCGCCGTTCTTCCAGCCTGGGGAGGATCGAATACATTCAGACAAAAGAACTCGTTCAGGTTTGTCTCGGCTGATGCCATGATGCCACTCAGGCAAAGTACGGCGGCAAAACTCTTCACAACTCCGGGACTTGCAATCATTCCATTTTTCCTAGTGGGCTAATTCCTGACGGTCGCGGTGGAGGCCTTCGCCTGTCATGCTTCAATCTGATTGGGGCTACGCAATTCATTTCTCTGCCCGGGACGGCAAATTGCGAAAGCGCCTCTTGCTTCCTGACATTCCTCCTGCAATCATGACACCACACATGAGATTCCGGTCAATCAATCCCGCCACTGGGGAATTGCTGAAATCCTACCCTCCCGCCACTGGGAAGGAGATCGAGTCCGCGCTTGCCGGCGCAGAGAAGGCTCATGCCGGCTTTCGGGCGCTCGCGCTGGCCCAGAGGACGAAGTGGCTGGAAAACGCCGCCGCAATTCTTGAAACGAAAGCGCCTGACTATGCGCGCTTGATGGCACGGGAAATGGGCAAGCCCGTCACGCAGGGAGAGGCGGAGGCAAGGAAGTGCGCGCTGGCCTGCCGTCATGCCGCGGAAAGCGCCGAACTCTTCCTGCGAAATGAGAAGCACAGCACCGCGGCTGGCGAGTCCTTCGTCACCCACGAGCCAATTGGAACGATCCTCGCCATCATGCCGTGGAATTTTCCCTTCTGGCAGTTCTTTCGTTTCGCTGCATCCACCTTGGCGCTTGGGAACACGATCCTCCTGAAACACGCCCCAAGCACACCGCAGTGCTCACTCGCGATCCACGAACTCATGCTTGAGGCGGGCTTCCCTCACGGCGTGGTTCAATCGATCTTCCTGACGAACTTCAATGCCGCAAAGGTCCTTCAGGATTACCGTATCCATGGCGTGACCCTGACAGGTAGCAGCGAGGCGGGATCCAAGGTCGCCGCAATCGCGGGAAGAAACCTGAAGCGCATGGCTCTGGAATTGGGCGGTAGCGATCCATTCATTGTGCTCGACGATGCGAACCTGAAGTTGGCGGCATCCGTCGCGGCACAGGCCCGTTGCCAGAACAGTGGCCAAAGTTGCATCGCGGCAAAACGCTTCCTTGTGCATCGTGCCGTGCTGGAGCAGTTCACGGAGTTCTTCACCGTCGAAATGACGGCCATGAAGGTAGGCGATCCGACGGATCACGACACGCAGATCGGCCCGCTGGCGCGGGCGGATCTTCGCAAGAACCTGCAACAGCAGGTGAAGGAATCCATCGCCAGTGGCTGCGTGGTCCTTGCGACTGGAACGGTTCCGCAGGGACGCGGATTCTACTATCCGCCAACAGTCCTTGGCAACGTGACCCCGAACGCCCCTGCATGGAAGGATGAACTTTTCGGTCCTGTTGCCGCACTTGTTCCGTTCGAAGATGATGCCGATGCCGTACGCATCGCAAACGACACGAGCTACGGCCTTGGAGCAAGCATCTGGACGGAAAATATCAACCGGGCGCGCAGGATGATTCCACAGATTGAATGCGGCACTCTCTTCATCAATGAAATGGTGAAATCCGATCCCGCGCTTCCCTTCGGCGGCACCAAGAAATCAGGCTTCGGGCGGGAGATGGCCCGCGATGGCATGCTCGAATTTGCGAACTGCAAGAGCGTCTGGATCAAATAAGCTCCCCTCGAATTCATGGCACCTGGCACCAACACCTCCATCAACCGCGACCAACTTGGGGCCCTCATCACTGCCGGTGACGGTTCCGCGCTCAGGGAGTTTCTGGAAAAGCTGAGCACGGAGGAACGCGTCTATACGATTCTCCGCCTGGGACGCGAGGACATCAGGAAGCTCTTCATTCTCCTCAAGCCCGACTACGCCGCGGAATTGATGAAGGAAATGCCGGAGCCAGAGATGACCGGCGTCGTCCGCTCCATGCCGGTGGCCGATGCCGCGCAGATCATTGACGAGATGCGTAGCGACCGCCAGGCGGACGTCCTTTCGGGCCTGGATCGCAACACCACTGAAGCAATCCTCAACCAGATGATGTCGCGGGAAGTGAAGATGACCCGCTTCCTCCTCTCCTATCCGGAGGACACTGCCGGCGGCCTCATGGGCGTGGAGTACCTGAATTACAACGAGCATAAAACCGTCCTCGATGTGTTGCTTGATTTGCGACAAAACGGAGTCCGCTACTCGGACTACGAAGTGCAGTATGCCTACATTACCGGCGATGATGGAACGCTGTGCGGCGTGTTGAAGATGCGCGACCTCCTTTTCGCCGCCGAAGACACCAGGATTGATACGCTGATGCTGAAGAAGCCGGTCTTCGTCAACGCCACGATGCCGCTTGATGAATTGTCTCGCTTCTTTGACGACCACGGATTCCTGGGCGTCCCTGTCGTCGATGGTCAGGGACGATTGGTGGGCGTGATTCGCCGCACCGCCGTGAAGGAAGCAAGTGCGAAGCAGGCGAACAGGATCTTCCTGAAACTGAGTGGCATCGTGGGTGGCGAGGAATTGCGCAGCATGCCATTCTTCACCCGTTCAGGTCGTCGCCTTGGTTTCCTTACGATGAACATCGGCCTGAACCTGATTTCCGCCAGCGTCGTCGCCGTGTTCCAAGGCACACTGGAGAAATGGATCGCGCTCGCGATCTTTCTTCCCATCATTTCAGACATGAGTGGTTGTTCCGGCAATCAGGCCGTCGCCGTCAGCATTCGCGAACTTACCCTCGGCCTCATCAAGGGAGGGGAGTTCCTGCGCGTCCTCCTGAAGGAAGCGGCGGTCGGATTGCTCAACGGAATCGCGCTCGGAACGTTCCTTGGCCTTGTTGCATGGGTTTGGCAGGGAAGCGCCATCCTCGGCGCCGTCATTGGCTGCGCGCTTGCCACAAACAATCTCGTCGCGGTCTGCGTCGGCGGCTTGCTGCCCCTCTTCGCAAAGGCCATCAAGCTCGACCCCGCCCTCGTTTCCGGTCCGCTCCTCACGACGATCACCGACATGTTCGGATTTTTCCTCGCACTCGGATCCGCAACGATGGTGCTGCACTACTGGCCTGGCTTGGTGAAATAGCGTTTCCGACCATCAGTCATCAATCCCCCCTCCCACTTTTTCCACGCAGCAGAAGGAGGAGGAAGAACGGCGCGCCCATGAACGCCGTGACAATTCCGACAGGCAATTCGCTGCCCGGCATTGTCGGAATCAATGGAGGCAACGAACGCGCCAGCGTGTCGCAAACCAATAGCAGCAAGCCACCCGCCATCGCACACGGCACCAGCAGCAACCGATGATCCGCACCCACCAACCTGCGCGTGATATGTGGCACCAAGAGGCCGATGAATCCAATCGGCCCCGCATACGCAACGATCGCAGCCGCCATGATCGAGGCCGCCGCAAGGAGTGTCGGCTTCGTTCGGCGCACATCCACTCCAAGGTGCGCTGCTGTCATGTCTCCGAGTGTCAGCAGGTTCAGGCGCTTTCCCTGCGCAAGGACAACCATCAGGCATGGCACAACGAACAAGGCCACCATGCCAGGAATCCGCACCGTGCTCACATCCACGCCCCCCATCATCCAACGCACCATGCTGAAGGTCTGATACGGATCGCTCAGATATTGAATCAACAGGATCCCGGAGGAGAACAGCAGGTTCAGCGTGATCCCTGCCAGGAGCAGCTTCGCTGGATCGACGCGCCGTCGTCGTGCCTGGCTGAGTGTATAGACAATGCCGACCGCGGCAGCCGCGCCTGCGAATGATGCAAGCGGCAGGGCGAAGAAGAGCGCCGCCGCAGGCATCAGGTGCAGCATGAGCAGCGCACCAAAGCTTGCACCGCCCGACACGCCCAGCGTGTAGGGATCAGCAAGGTCGTTTCGCAAGAGCGCCTGGTATACAGCCCCCGCGACCGCCAGTCCCGCGCCCGCAACGATGGCAAACAACACACGCGGCAGTCGTGCCGTGAGAAAAATCTGGGCGTCCGCCGTGTTGCCTGCCATGACCTGCGCCAGACTGAGCTTCGTAGCTCCCAACAAGGGGCAAACGATGGACGCCAGCAGCAGCGCCGTCCCCAGCGCCGTCCAAACGACACATGCGCCGCGTCGTTCCTTCATGGTTCAATCATGACCGCCTGATCCGTGACGACCAACGGCACGCGGTAAACTTCCTCCAGGATTTCCTTCTTCAACACATCGCGGGCGCTCCCCTGTGCGGCAATGTGGCCATCATCCAGCAGCACAAGCTGATCGCAATAATTTGCAGCAAGGTTCAAATCGTGAAGGACGATCACGATGCACTTCAATTCCACCTTTGCCAGTGTCGTCAGCAGGCGCATGAGGTTTCGCTGATGATGGAGATCCAGCGTCGCTGTCGGTTCGTCCAACAGCAGCGCGGGAGTTTGCTGCGCCAGCGCCCGCGCTATCAACATGCGCTGTCGCTCCCCTGCCGAAAGCCTGTCTGCCGCCCTCGACGCGAAACTCTCCATCTCCACAAGCTTCAACGCATCGTCCGCAATCCTCCCATCCTCCTCCGTTTCGAAGGAACGGTAGCCCTCATTCGCCGCATAACGGCCGAATAGGACGGACTCACGAACGCTGAAGGAGAAGCAGCCCTCCTCGCGCTGCGGGACAAAGGCAACATGACGGGTCAGTTCCGCGCGGGAAAGCCTGCAAAGGTTCTGTCCTCCCAGCGCGACCTGGCCCCTCTCAACATCCAGCCATCCGCTCAACAGTTGCAGCAGTGTCGATTTGCCACTCCCATTTGGGCCAATGATTCCCGTTATGCGACCGGCCTCGATCTGAAGGTCGATCCCATCGATCGCAAGGCGTCGGCCATCGTACGAGAACGAAACTCCCCTGAGCTCGAAAAACGTCATGGGGACGCGATCAACCTGCGAATCTTTTCCGCGCTCTCCGCGAAGGCCGGCCCTGGGATCGTGATGTGCGCGTCGTCGATGAACTCAATGCGGGGTTGCCTCTTCGCTTTCTCCCCGAACAGCGCGGCCCATTTCCCCCGGATTAGGGCCTTCTCCGACTCGCTTCGCACTTTCTCACCATCCCCTCCGCCGTTCGCGTCGATGATGACATCCGGGGGATTCGCAATCAAGAACTCCCGACCCACCACCGGATAGCGCACCGCCGAGTCCCGCAGCAGGTTCCGGCCGCCCGCCATGGTCACGAGTTCATCAAGGAACGTGTTTGGCCCGACGCCATAAATCTCGCGCATTCCATCACTGGAATATCCGATGACAAACAGAACCGTGGCCCTCTTGCCGGTGACTGTTCCGCCTGCGATGAGTGAAACATCGCTCTTCATCTTCCCGATCAATTTTTCCGCGGCCGGCTTGTCATGCAACGCCTCGCCAACGGTGCGCGTCGTCTTGTAAATATCGTCGATCGTTTCGGTCTCCGTGACAACCACCTGAATCGAGGTGTTTTGCAAGGCTTCAGAAATCTTGCGGTGGGCCGGCGTTAGAAAGACCACATCCGGCTTCAAGGACAGCAACACTTCCGTGTTGGCATCGAACAATCCGCCCACGGAGCGTCGCGACTTGGCTTCCTTCGGGAAGACGCAAAAATCCGTTACTCCAACGACGTCATCACCGTGCCCCAACGCAAACACGGTTTCGGTCAGGTTCGGCGCAAGCGTCACAATGCGACGCTTCTCCTCCGCGGATCGCGCGTCCCGCAAAAACAAACACAAGATGATGAACATCCAAAACAGCCTGACATGCTTGACGCGTTCATTCCCCTCAGTTCCTGATCTCATGATTCTTCCCCCCTTCCACGGTTCGCACCGTCATGTCCGCGTACAGTGCATGCTCCGCCTTTCCCTCCCATTGGCCCTCGCCCCAGGGATACTTGAAATCGGCGGGTGCATTTGGATACAGCGAACCATAGAAACCATCCTTGGCGCTGACGTACAGGTTCCTGACCAACCAGACATTACCCATTTCCAGATTTCCATCACCACCTGCCGGGCCGCCGCTCGCCATGGCGGAGCTGTTGTACGCATAACGAAAATTGTGAAAGCGCGGCCGCCCTCCCATGATCGTGGTTCCGCCCGGATAGAGCTTCAGGTACTTCTTCGTGAACAATTGATGCCAGTCCTGGATATACCGATACTCGTATAACAACCACGGCAGGCCATCCCAGGAACCACCCGCCGCGGGGCCATTTCCCACAGCGGTGAAACTCCTGTCGTGTGACATGAAGGGGCCGGCCTCCCGATCCGCTGGTGGCAGTCGGTTGTAGTCGGCTCGATACATGACCAGCGCCGTGCCAATCACGCGCAGGTTCGCCATGTCCGCGGATTTCATGGCTCGTTCGCTGGCGAGACGAAAATTGTACAGGCCGATCACCGCCAGGATCGAGATGATCGCCACGACTATCAGCAACTCGATCAGGGTGAACCCAGGCCTCCTCACGGATACAGCGCCCATGTGAGGCTGGATGCGCTGGGCGGGATGGCATGAATGACGCCAACCGCCTCCAGATCAAAGCCACCCGACGCCATGCTTGGCCATGCGTCATAAATCGGATCGCCCTGCGCGTCGTGAAATGACCCGTCGCCGGGTATGTCAATCAAGCGTATATACAAAATGTGGTTCAGGTTCACCTGCCCACCCGTGACCAGGGCATCACCCGCCAAGTCGTCCAGATTGAATGGCGTCCCGACGCTGAGGCCATCGCTGTCGGCGTTGTTCACGTGCTTTCCCGCGAGGTTGAAGATCCCTTCCGCCTCTATCACGCCAAAGGGCCCCACTGTTGCTGGCGTTCGCGAATCGCCGGGAAAGCGTGCGAACGTCACCCCATCCGAGGAGACCTCCACGTACGCCAGGTCGCCCATGATCTTTCCAGTGCCGCCCTGAACGAAGCCATTCTCAAAAACCGCGAAATCCGGTCCCGCGTCGTTGGTGATGATCACGCCGAAGCCAAGCGTGATCGATCCCGCCGGGATGCTTGCGGTGATGTTCGCGGAACTCAATTCGCCCAAGGATACGATGTCCAAAAAGTCCGCCGTGACCGGGCCAAGCGCCTTCGTCGGCGTCTTGAATTCCTCGGACAAGTTCGGTGCAGGGGAATAGTTCACAATCTCTGTCGCCCAAGCTTGGAACAATGGATTCACGGAATTGTTCACCGTGACCAAGCCATCACCATCAGGCCCAACAAACCCCGGAACGCCCGGATCAACAACATTGATGACATCAATGCCCGGCGCGCTGTATGGCAGTCCCGGTGCGGCAAAGGAACTCCTGTGCCCGCACAGCAGAAAGGCCAAGGCAAGGCATCCTCCCAACTGCAATCCACCGTCCTTGAACACAAATTTCATCGCCATGCCAAAGCTCCCGTGAGCTTGACGTCGCGTTTCGCAAGGTTTGGAGGGGGACAATCGGATGCCGCGCGCCATGCACGCATACACCGTTGACCAGCCAATCCCGCGAAGGCTTCGTCGCATTGCCGCACTCATACGAATGCGTGATCGGCAGGTCTTCGGACTCGTGGCCGCCAACGTTCTTCTCTTCCTACTCGCCGCCGCTTCCCGGCCAACTCGCCAGTGCGTTTTATGCGACTTTCGTTGCCACTTACCGCTGCGGGGCAGTCCCGGACTTGCACCGGGTTCCCTCTTGTCGACGCGATTGCAGCAATCGCGAACCGATCCCCGCCATCATCGCGCCCAACTTTCACTCGTCAAGAGCGATTGGCGCGACGCTGCTTCGCAGGTCCCTTCCGCGATAAAACTTTCGCAGGCTTTCGCTTTCGCCACTCACTTTCCAGAAGGCCCATCACATGGAAGTCGCACCATCTGCCGTCATGCTTCATCGCCTCCCGCAGGATTCCCTCCTCCTGAAAGCCAAGGCTCTTGTAGATATTGAACCCCGCCTCGTTGCCCACCCAGGTGTGAAGCTGGATTCGGTGCAGATTCAGCACATCGAACGCATAGCGGATCATCAGCCCTGTCGCTTCCTTCGCGTAGCCCTTACCCCACCATGCGGAATCCGCGATGCAGATTGAAAAAACCGCCGCACCACTCACCAGGTCAACACGATGCAATGCCGTCACTCCGATAAGGGCATTCTGCTCCCCAACCCAGACCCCAAGCGGAATGTAATCGCTGCCCGGCTGGTAGAAGCCCTTCAGGCGTTCCGTTTGCGCATGGATCGTTGTCGGCGTATGAGTGAAGAAACTGATGCGAACATCGGGGTCATTGTTGCACGCCGCCAGAACCCATGCGTCCGCGGGTTCCAAGGGCCTCAGCGCCACCCGCTCCCCGCGTATAAAGTCGTTTTTCATGGAACTATCCTTTGCCCTCAACGCCACCCCACCCAATGAATGTCGTCAATCCTGACCCTTCAACCAAGGACCCATTGCCATGCGATTTTTTCAACGCCTTGTTTTTCTTCTGACCCTCTCCCTTGCCTCTGCCGCATTCGCAGAGGAGAGCGAACCCATCGTCCGTGTCCGCGTCATCTATACACTGCCGGAACTGACCCTCACGCCGCTCGATGAGTACGCCATGAAGGTGGGCGGCAAGAACGAGGCAATTCCGCTCGATGCGGACGCTCCCCTCACCATCAAGGCCGTCGGCTCCAACGTCGAGGTTCGAAAGGGCGATGTCATTGTTGATTCAAAGCCTGAAATCGAACTGAACCCTGCGACTGTCGACTCACGCGTCAAAATCAAAGACGTGCCATTCGGCATCGGTTGGTGGTGGGCGGGAAAGGAAGACCGTGAGTACGAAGGCAGGATCGTTTTCCGCGTGTCACCGGACAACAAGCTGGAAGGCGTCGTCACCCTCCCCATCGAGCGCTACCTGCGCGGCGTCGTGCCATCGGAAATCGGCGGAGACTCCCCGACGGAAGCACTCAGGTCCCAGGCCATTGCCGCCCGAAGCGATACATGGAACGCCCTGAAGAATCATGGCTACGCGGGAAAAAACTATGACATCTGCGCCGACGTGGAATGCCAGGTGTTCTCCGGCAACACAAAGCAAACGGCAGCGGCGACGAAGGCCATCGATGACACCCGCGGCCTTGTGCTGCTGGCGGATGGAAAACCCATGAGTGCCTATTACGCGTCAAACTGCGGCGGCTGTTCCGACCTTGCATCCAACGCCTGGCCCACTCGTGAAGCCGCCGCGCCCTACTCGGAAGCGCGCTTCGATGCGGATGCACCCCTTCCCTTCGACCTCACAAAGGAAGAAGACCTGCGCAAGTGGGTGACAACGGAACCAGACGTCTATTGTAACCCAAAAATGAGAAAAGACATCCCAAATTGGACCACAAAGAATTTTCGTTGGAAGGTGGAAACAACCGCGGAGGACCTCACGAAGCTGGTTGCAAAGCAAAAGGACATCGGTCGTGTCATCGCCATCAAGGCCGTTGAACGGGGACCATCCGGACGCCTGAAGAAGGCAAGGTTCATTGGTGAAAACGGCGAACTGGAAGTCGGCCCCGAACTCGCCATCCGCAATATCTGGAACCCGCCGCTGCGTGGATCGGGATTCGTCGTGGATGCTGAAGGCGGCACGCCGGAGAAGCCCGAAAAGTTTGTCCTCACCGGATCCGGCTGGGGCCATGGCGTCGGCATGTGCCAGACAGGCGCCGTCATACGCGCCACCAACGGACAGGATTTCCGCACGATCCTTGGGCACTACTACAAGGGCGCGGAAATCACCCCCGTCTACAAGTAACCGATTGAAGGCCGGCATGGAAGTCGCACACCTGTCGCAGCGCGCACCGCGCAACGCCGCATCATTTCCCAAGGCAGAGGAATCACGCGCACGATGAACACCAGGAAGGTCAAGGTCGGCATGATCCAGATGGCATGCGGCGAGGATGTGGAAGGAAACACATCGAAGCTGGACAAGCACATCCGCACTGCGGCCGCACGGGGGGCGCAGATCATCTGCACGCAGGAACTCTTCCGCTCACCCTACTTCTGCAAGCGGGAAGATCCGGCATTGTTTGACCTCGCGGAACCAATCCCCGGCCCCAGCACCACGCGACTCCAGCAACTCGCAAAGGAGCTCGGCGTCGTCATCGTCGGATCGCTCTTCGAGCGCCGTGCACCCGGACTCTATCACAACACCGCCGTCATCATCGACGCCGATGGCGAACTGCTCGGCATCTACCGCAAAATGCACATCCCCGACGATCCGCTCTACTACGAAAAATATTACTTCACACCGGGCGACTTGGGCTTCAAGGCCTGGGACACCCGGTTCGGCCGCATCGGCGTGTTGGTGTGCTGGGACCAGTGGTATCCTGAAGGCGCGCGCCTCACCGCCATGCAGGGCGCCGAGATTCTCTTCTACCCCACCGCCATCGGCTGGCACGAGCATGAGAAGGAGGAGTTTGGCAAGGCACAGTACGACGCCTGGCAGACAATCCAACGCAGCCATTCCATCGCCAACGGCGTGTATGTGTGCAGCGTGAACCGCATCGGCAAGGAAGAGAGCGTCGAGTTTTTCGGAGGCAGCTTCGTCAGCGATCCCTTTGGGCGATTGTTGCACAAGGCCTCCCACGACCAGGAGGAAATCATCGTGCAGGAACTCGACCTGGCAAAGGTTGAGGAGACGCGCCAGCATTGGCCCTTCTTCCGCGATCGCCGCATTGAAGCCTACGCACCCATTGCGAATCGCTTCCTCGTCTGACCCTCTATTCGCTGCACACGCGCACCGATCGCGCACTTCCAACTCCATTGAAAGTCCGTAAAAATTGGCCGACTTGAACAAGACCCCCACACTCTCCGCCCGCGGCTACCGCATGCCGTCGGAATGGGAGCCACACACGGCGACATGGCTTTCATGGCCGAAGAAGTTGGAAACGTGGCCCGGCAAGTTCGAGCCGATTCCACCCATTTGGGCGCGCATCGCGCGCGAACTGGCGGAGGCCGAGGAGATTCGCATCCTCGTCAACGATGCGGAGATGGAGTCGCGCGCCCGCAAGGTCCTCAAGGAACACAAGGCCGATGCCTCCACCGTCCATTTTTATCACATCCCCACCAATGATGTTTGGACACGTGACTACGGTCCGATCTTTGTCACCAACGAGAAGGAGAAGGACAAACTCGTCGCCATCGACTGGGGCTATAATTCATGGGGCGACAAGTACCCTCCCTACGACGATGATGACGTCGTGCCCCACCGCATCGCGGAAGTGCTCGAACTCCCTGTCGTGGACGGAGGGATGATCCTCGAAGGCGGCTCCATCGATGTGAACGGCGCGGGACTGCTCCTCACGTCGGAACAATGTCTTTTGAACAAGAACCGCAATCCACACCTGACACGCGAGCAACTCGAACAGCGCCTTTGCGATTTCCTTGGAGTGAGGAAAATCCTCTGGCTCGGCGACGGCATCGAAGGTGACGACACCGACGGACACATCGACGACATCACGCGTTTCGTCAGTGAAAACACCATCGTCACCGTAACCGAAAAGGACAGGTCCGATTCAAACCACGGCGTGCTCCAGGAAAACCTGGAACGGCTTCACGACCTTCGCAATTTGAACAACGGAAAGTTTGAAGTCATCGAAATACCGATGCCTGATCGCATTGTCTACAATGATCAACCGCTGCCAGCATCATATGCAAACTTCTACATCGGCAATGGTGCGGTGCTGGTTCCCATTTATGACAGCGGCAGGAAGGACGACGCGGCGCTTGGCATCCTGCGTGAACTCTTCCCGGGCCGCCGCGTCGTCGGCATCCCCTCGGTTGATCTCGTGTGGGGTCTTGGCGCGTTTCACTGCGTCACGCAGCAGCAGCCGAAGACATCGTCGTAATTCACTGCCATTGGAAGGCAATTCCGTCACTCTTCGATTCAGTGCTCCACGGATCTGACAGATGGCTGTGCCTTGTGCAACACACCTTGGCACGGTTCTATCGGCCGCCGCTGCTTAACTTCTCGATCTCCTGCGCGCACAGTTCGTCGCATCGCTCATTGTACTTTTCCCCCGAATGTCCGCGCACCCAGTTCCAGCGCACGTCATGGCGCTCAACGGCCTTGTCCAAGCGCTTCCAGAGATCATCGTTCTTCACCGGCTCGTTGCTTTTCGCCATCCACTTCTTCTTCTTCCATCCGTGGATCCACTGTGTGATTCCGTTCTTCACGTATTGCGAATCGGTATGCATTTCCACGCGGCACGTCTTCTTCAGCGCCTCCAGCGCGTTGATCGCGGCCAACAACTCCATGCGATTGTTCGTGCTCACCATCTCGCCACCGGAAAGCTCCTTCACGCGGTCACCGTGCACCAACACCGCAGCCCAGCCTCCTATCCCGGGGTTCGGGCGGCAACCACCGTCCGTATAGACAACGATCAAGTCCGCATCGTCCGAAACCTCCGGCTTCCGTTTTGCCTTCGGCTTCTTCGCCTCGCCACGCTCCGCCAGGTCCCTGATCGCGTCACCCGTCATGCGCCAGGTGCGCCACTCCTCCATCGGCTTTGCGCCGATCTTCCGGTACTGCGTCTTTGCCAGTTCGTTCCACTCCAGGCACGCCCATTCCATGCGGCCGTAGTCATTCTCCACGCACACCTTCGCCAGCGTCTCCAACAATGCCCCACCGATGCCGTGCTTTCGATACTCCGGAAGCACAAACAGATCCTCCAGATACAAGCCCGGCTTCGTAAGCCACGTCGAAAAACTCAGATAGTAGACCGCCATCCCCACCACCTTGTTCCCCACGCGCGCCAGGAAACCGTATGCCACAGGCCTTTCGCCGAACATCTGCGTGCGAACCTTGGATGGCGTTGCCACGCAGTCCCGCGGGGCGCGTTCATACTCCGCCAATGCATGGATCAGCCTTGAAATATCCTCCTCATCACCGGGACGTGCCGGCTCGATGCGGAATCCAAATGGGGATTTACTCTCTCGTGCGGCCATGGCTTCCTTGTAGTCGAAGATTGAGAATGAGTCGAATATGACCGCACCCGTGGAGAGCGCAAAGGACATTTCCCGGCTTCAACTGGGCCGTTGGTCAACGCTGGCCGATGGCGAATCGCTGCGCTTGGATGCAAGCCTGTCGTTCCTTCCCGGCTTCGCAGCGATTCCCGCCAACATTGCCGCTCGCATCAGCATCCTAGACCTTCGAAACCAGCCGCTCCCTTTGCATCTGGCCCAATGGCTCGCCTCCCTCCCCAACCTGCACACGATCACCCTCGCGGGATGCGCCCTCACCAATGAGGATGTCCATGCGCTTTGCGCGTCGCCATCGATTCGTGCCATCGACTTGTCCAGCACACCCATCACTTCCGAAGCGCTCGAACGCATTGGCGAACTGAAGACCCTGCGAAGCCTGATTCTAAGCCGCACGTTGGTTGACGACGAAGCCGCGCCCTTCCTTGCCAAGCTGCCGCACTTGGAGGCTCTTCGACTCGGCCAGACTCGCATCACCGATGAAGCTGCGCCAGCACTTGCGGAGATAAGAACACTGCGCGAGTTTGAACCGCCTTTGCAGTTCGGCGATGACTCACTCCATCTCTTTAAGAATCACCCGTTTGTCTCGCTGTGGCTTGCAAACACGCACGTGACGGATCACGCGTTCGATCCCTTTCCCGAAAGCGATTCGCTTGCCTTTGTTGCATTGCCGGACTCGTTTGGGGAGGAAGGCTCCCGCACACTCATCCGGTTCAGGAACCTTTCAACGCTCTGGCTGGAGAGCACAACGCTGACACGCGAAGTCTTTGAAGCCCTCGGCGGTCAGCCAAAACTCACGACGCTCTTCATCACTGCCCCCCTGCAAGACGAGGCGATGCGGGCGTTGTCCCACCTCCCAACGCTGCAACGGCTTTGTCTTCTTGCTCCCCGGTCAACGCGGTTCCATCTGGAATTACTCGGCTCATCGCCCGCCCTGCGGGAACTGCGAATCGACGCATCGCAACTGGACGATCATGACGTCTGGCTGTTCTCCACATTGAAAAACCTGACGCGTCTTCACATCGAAAACTCGTGTCTTTCCGCGGCCGCCATTGTCGAATTGCGTGACCGACTTCCCAACGTACATATGACTCATCCCGCGCGTGTGTGCACGCTTGCGACACCGATGCTGAAGGGGGAGTTGCTGCAGCGCCCCTTCACATCCAGCGGTGATGGGATCTGGTCGCGATGCAGATGGGAAGGGGCCACGTTCACCTTCGCGCCGGACCATGAACTTTCCTTTCGGGCGCAACTGATGGACGATTTTCCACAGTTCGAATGGCTTGCCAAGCTCGCCGGGCGCTACTTCGTGGAACTCAAGTTTGACACATGCACGCTGGCCCAGTCGCTCATTCAGAATTTTTCCTGCTTCACGCTGCTCGCCTCACTCGAATTGCGCGCATGCACCTATCACGCCTCGATCTTTTCCGTCATCGATGGCATGAAGAGGCTTCAGAAGATCGTCCTGGACTTCACGGACTTTGATGACCTGGCGGCGGAACGCGTTTCAGCGTGCGTTTCCCTGACGGAGATTCACGCGCGCAAGACCCTCCTGACAGAAAACGGCGCAAGAATACTCGCCGCCATGCCAAACGTCCGCCGCCTCCTCCTGGAAGGCTGTGAAATCACAGTCGATCAGTTGGCAATGCTGAAATCCAGCCACCCTCACGTCGAATTCAGCCAGATTAAAACTTCTGGATGAGATGATCATCGGACGGATCGACGGTATTGTTTCCGCCGATGCTGCAACGCGCGACGACCTGGTTGTTCCCCAAAATATACTGGCCACCCGACGGGCACACGATCGGTTTCCCGCCCAGTTCCTTCGCCACGGCCTCGGCACTTACCTCGGAAACTGTCAGGCCGCTGCGTTGTGCGATCGTGCGCTTTGCGCCCTCGATTCTGCGAAGGTTGGCACGGCAAATCTCGGAGTTCTTGATCGTGTCCCCCGTCGCGGCAACGTCAACATTCGCTGCGTTGGGAATGCTCTTTGCCGCTTCACTCGCCTTGGTGGCGATCTTTGACGTCTGTACTTGAATGGCTGTCGTCGCCGTTCTCAGGTCAAACAACCCAAGCGCACCCGCAACGACAATTGCAAACCCCACGATCACCAAAAGGATGACCAGCTTCTTGCTGATGAACATGTGCATTGCCATGGTTTTCGGACCTCAGAAGACGCGCTTCGGCGCCATTTCGACTGGATTCAATTCCGCAATGGCCTCCACCATGATGCGCGCCCCGAACGGCAAACCCGCCACCATCACCACCGTCCGCGCCGGTGGCGTGAAGTAAAATACCTCCTTCGAAATCGCATCCACGGTCCCGTGATCACGAAGGTCCACCAGATAGATCCGTGTATGCATGATGTTGGACATCTGCCCCGCGCAGGCCTGCATGATCTTCATGAGGTTGTCAAAAACGGCCTTCGCCTGGGGACCGATCTCGCTGCTCACCAGGCGGTTGGTCTTCGCGTCCACGGGCAACTGGCCACTGATGTGGATGCTCGTGCCGTACTTGATGACCTGCGAGAAATGCCCGAATGCGCTTGGCGCACCTTCCACAAATATTGAGACGCGTTCCGCCACAGGATGATCTCCGCGATTCACTGGAATGGTACTTCGTTTACGGCATCAACGGCTGGAAATCAACTGCTACCTAGCGGCGCGCGATGGGCATTCGCCATCCCGCCCCGAAAGCGCGCGAGGTCACCTTCAGCACAGGCGGTGACTGCCGACGCTTGTACTCATTCACCTCGATCATGCGGATCACGCGCCGAACTGTCGCGGCGTCATGCCCGCGGGCAATCAGCGCATCGGCGTCCAAACTTTCCTCTGTATATCCGCGAATGATCGGATCCAGAATATCATAAGGGGGCAGTGAATCAGTGTCCTTCTGGTCCGGGCGCAACTCCGCTGATGGTGGCTTTGTCAGCGTGTCCTCTGGGATGAGCGCCCGCCCCGCACGCTCATTGATGAACCGCGAAAGGCTGTACACCATGGTCTTGGGAACATCACCAATCACCGATAGTCCCCCGCACATGTCTCCATACAACGTGCAGTAGCCGACGGAAAGCTCACTCTTGTTTCCCGTCGTGAGCACAAGGTCGCCACTTGCGTTCGACAACGCCATCAGCGTCATGCCGCGCAGTCGCGACTGCAAATTTTCCTCTGCGATCTGCCGTCCCCGCTCCTCAAGGTTCGGTGCAAGCTGGGACAAGGCGGCCTGAAACATCTCCTCGATGGGAATCAGGGAAAACTTGATCCCAAGATTCTCAGCCAGCTTCCTGGCATCGGTGATTGAGTGCTCACTGCTGTAGCGCGACGGCATTGCCACGCCGTGGACATTCTCCGCTCCAAGCGCATCGGCTGCCAGCACTGCGACCAACGCAGAATCGATTCCCCCGCTGAGTCCGATCAACACACGCTGGAATCCACATTTCCGAACGTAATCACGAACCCCAAGGACCAGTGCCTCTCGCAACTGCGTCAGTTCATCGCCGACCACCGCAACCTTCCCGCTCGCTCCGCTGGAGAACACATCCCCGTAAACCAACTCATCCGTGAACAGGCGCGCCTGCGCGATGGCTCCACCATCGGCCCCAAAAACTGCCGAGCCTCCATCGAAGATCAGGTCATCATTTCCCCCCACCGCATTCGTTACCGCGATGGGAACCTTGTGAGACCTGGCCGCCGCGCCGAACATCGCCCCGCGCACTGCGGGCTTGCCGAGCGAAAATGGCGAAGCGCTCATGCTCACGATCATCTCCGCCCCCGCATCCATGCACGCCCGGATGGGATCGCGCTGGTACCTTCGATGGGACCAATACAACTCATCGTTCCACAGGTCCTCACAAACGGTGATCGCCACGCGCTTCCCCTTCAGGTCAAACAGTGCCACGCTCGATCCTTCGTCAAAATATCGATCCTCGTCGAAGACATCATAGGTCGGAAGCAACCACTTCCGATACACCATTTCGACCACGCCCCCACGGCACAACGCCGCAGCATTGTAGACGCCATGACCCTGACCAGCGTGTGCTTCCGGGAACCCGATCAGCGACGCCGCCCCCCCTGCTGTTTCCTTCGCAAACCGCTCCAGTGCTGACCCGCAGCGCCTTACAAAATGCTTTTGCGTGAGAAGATCCTTCGCTGGGTAGCCGGGGATCGTCTGTTCCGGCAGGATCACCAAGTCCGCGCCCCCGCGCCCCGCCTCCCGTACAGCCTCAATGGCGCGAGCAGTATTCCCCTCCAAGTCCCCGACGGTTACATTGATTTGTGCAAGCGCGATGCGAATCATGGACCCATCTTCGCAGGCCGCCGAATGGTCGCAATCCGTTTCCGGGCCTCCATAAATCCGTTGATGCTCCACCTCCCCACGGCACAGAAATCGCCAATGCCTCTTATTGTGGAAAACCTTTGTGCGATGATCCTCACCTTCAATGAGGAGCCAAACATTGCGCGTACCCTCAACGCCCTGAAGTGGGCCCGCGAAATCCTCATCGTCGACAGTTTCAGCAACGATCGCACACTTGAAATCGTGCGCTCATTTCCCCAGGCGCGGATCGTCCAGAGGAAGTTCGACACCTTCGCCGGCCAGTGCAACTTCGGCCTCTCGCAAATCACGAGCGAATGGGTTCTCTCGCTCGACGCCGACTACGAACTGACTGCTGAACTGGGCGACGAGATCCAGAAGCTGACACCGCAGCCAGAAACGAACGGCTATCGCGCCGCGTTCATCTATTGCATCCATGGACATCGCTTGCGCGGCGCGCTCTATCCACCCCGCGTTGTGCTCTATCGGCGAACGCAGGCACAGTACGAGGACGACGGCCATGCTCATCATGTGGTTGTGAACGGGAATATTTCCCAATTGCGCGAGCGGATACTGCATGATGATCGCAAGCCCACGGCAACATGGCTTGCGTCGCAGGATCGCTACGCCGGACGCGAGCTTGAGAAACACCGCACCACTCCCAAGTCACAACTTAGCCGCACGGATCGCCTTCGCGGGAAGCGAATCGTGACGCCTTTCCTCGCACTGGTCTATGCGCTCCTTTTCAAGGGGCTGATCCTTGATGGGCGCCCCGGATTCTACTATGCGTTTCAACGCGCCATCGCGGAAATGATCCTGGGCATGCGCATGATGGAGGAGGACTGGAAGAAGAACCCGGACGCCGGGAAGCCGCCCACGGGGAAGGACCAGCAATGATCCCCCGGTCATCCATCGCGCGCCTCATTCGCATGAGGCACAGCCGCCACAGGCGATTGACACCTCCCGGCTCTCCTCCCGGCACCATCATCATCGATCCACAGATGCCGGAACCCAAGCTGCACCTGATGGCCTACACCTCCACGGAGTTCAAGGAGCAGCCCATCGAAAAAGCCTCCGATGCCTGCGCGTATCTTGACAAATTCCCCTTCATCTGGCTGCAAGTTGAGGGACTTGGCAACGCAGAGGTCATTACCGAAATCAAGGATGTCTTCAAGCTTCACCGCCTGGCGATGGAGGACGTGGTCAACGTCCACCAGCGGGCAAAGGTGGAGGAGTATGACGAGCATCTCTACATCGTGCTGCGCCTTCCGATCCGTATCAATGGCATCCTCAGACTGGAACAACTCAGCCTCTTCATCGGCAAAAACTACGTCATCACGTTCGAGGAAAACGACCACGATGCCTTGGAGCCGGTGAAGGATCGCATACGCCGCAAGCTTGGGCTGATTCGAAACCTTGGGGCGGATTACCTTGCCTATGCCGTCATTGATGCGGTGATCGACCGTTACTTCCCGATGCTCGAGCAGTACGGGGACATGATCGAGGATGTCGAGATAGAACTGCTGAATGAAAAGGGTCCCGGCGCGGTGAAAAAAATCTACATGATCAAGCAGGACCTTCTGGCGCTGCGCCGCGCAATCTGGCCCGCGCGGGATGCCATCAACTCCATGATTCGCGACCAGCACCCCCTGATTTCAGACGGCGCGCGCGTGTACCTGCGCGATTGCTATGACCATGTGATCCAGATCATCGACATCCTGGAAACGGACCGCGAGCTTTCATCAGACCTGCTCGACCTGCACATGACGATGCTCAGCAATCGCACAAACGACATCATGAAGATCCTTACCATGATGAGTACGATCTTCATCCCGCTCAGCTTCATCGCATCCGTCTACGGCATGAACTTCAACACGGACGCGTCCCACTACAACATGCCCGAATTGAACAACCCCTTCGGCTATCCGATGGTGTTGCTGCTGATGGGGTTCATCGGTGTCGTGCTGGTGGTCTTCTTCTGGAAGAAGGGTTGGTTGGGCAAACGCCAAACCCCCTCAGGAACCACGGCCAATATACATCACGGCAAAAAAGACGGTGAACACAACCACGAGGCCAACTAGAAGCCAGATCAGCGGAATCCCCTGATCTGGTTTCGCAGAGGTCGCCCCGGATGATGACACCTTCCGCTCCGCAGGCGCGGCGGAACCTCCGGAGCCACCCTTTCTGATGAAACCGCTCGACCCGGCCACCGCCTGCTGACCACCGCCTGCGGCTGAATTGCCTGCGCTCGCCCCATCACCTCCGCCTGACCCGCCCTGTGGATTCTGCTGCGCTCCGCCACGCCCACCCGCTGACGATGACGCGGATCCCCTGGCACTGCCTCCTGATTGATTCGACGCCCCAGACCGGCTTGTTCCCCTGCCAGCACTGGCAACCGAAGTGGACTGTTTCCGTCCGCCACCCGCATCGAACTCCAGTTCCCCTTCGGTGCTCCCACTCTGGTCCATTGAATTCTTCTGCTCCACCAGCGGATCAGTTACCGCCATCTGGACCCGTTCCGTCGTGACAACTTTCCCTGAAATTTTTGTGACAACGCTCTTCGACTGGCTGCGGCTCGTAAACGCAAGATACATGAACCCAAGAATGCACGCGACGGCGATGACAACGATCGCGATGACATACTCCGTCGAAATTGCGCCGCCATGGCGCCGCCTTGCAGATCGATAGTCCATGATGGAGAAACCTAGTAACGCGCCAAAACGCAAGTCACGCTGAAATTGTGCCTTTCGTTTCGTGAGCAGAAAATGCGGGTTTCCCCGATACTGCCAGATGCATTTCTTTTGCTCCCAATGCAGTGTGAGTCCATTTTCGCCGGAGGAATCTCCTCATGCGGCAAGAATCAGATTCCCACTCCCGCCGAAGAATCCTCCTGACCGGTTCCACGGGCCTCGTTGGAACCGCCTTGGGCACATCACTTCAAACCCGCGGCGACAAGATTGTCTCCCTCGTCCGGCAGAGCAGGCGCCCCACGCAGGACACCATCCCGTGGGAGGCCAACCGCCCCCTTGGCCCCATGGAGACGAAGAAGATTGGAGTTATTCATGCCGTCGTGAATCTGGCTGGCGAACCGATTTTTGGACGCTTCACAAAGGAAAAGAAGCATCGCATCCGCAACAGTCGCATCAGCCTTACGCGGAATCTGTGCGAGGGCCTGGCAGCGCTTGAGGAGAAACCGCGCGTCCTTGTCAGCGCTTCCGCCGTTGGAATCTACGCACCAAACAAGGAACGGGATCAGGATGAATGGGCGCAAACTGGTGATGCTTTCCTATCCCACGTCTGCCGCGATTGGGAGGCCGCCACCCAGCCGGCGCAGGACGCGGGGATTCGCGTCGTGAATCTTCGCATCGCTCCCGTCCTCAGCACGAAGGGTGGAATGCTGAAGGTGATGCTCATTCCTGCCCGGATGAACCTGATCGGTCGGGTGGGCGATGGAATGCAGTACATGAGTTGGATTGCGCTTGGGGATCTTGTATCGTTGATCCTGCACGGCATCGACAATGACGGGATGCGCGGGCCAGTGAACGCCGCCGCGCCGAATCCCGTGACAAACGCAACGTTCACCGACACGCTGGCTGCGACGTTGGGCAAGTGGAAGGGGCCGCCAGTCCCGGAATTCATCGCGAAGCTCGCTCTTGGTCGCGAGGCCGCGGAGGAAATGATGCTCAAGTCGCTGAAGGTCGTGCCGCGTCGCGCCGTTGAATCCGGATTTCAGTTCGCGCTTCCTCATTTGGATGTGGCCTTGAAACACATTCTTTCCAACGCTGTGTAGTCAACCGCGCGACACGCCAATGCCGGAAGCACTTATCGCTGCGGGCGCAAATCCGATCCTCATTCCGCTCTGTTCGTGTTCTTCCGGATCAGCCACAACTGCGCTTCGGCATCCCCTTGGGTGCGGGTGCCAATCTTCCTTGCGGTGAAGGGACTGCTTGGCGGTGGCGGTTGATCGTCGAAATTGGAGATCGGCTTGATGATCAGCACATAGGGATGGCGGCTCCCCTCCACTTCCGACCACAAGTTCGCAGCGTGCGTATCCAGCCGCTTGTCCAGATAACCGAAACGCTCATCCGCGAAGGCGATGTAAAACGGCCAGTTCGTGGAAACCGCGCGCGGCTTGTGATTGCGCTTGGCGTTGCTGCTGATTTCCCGACCACCCCATTTCATGAGCTCAATGACATCCAGGAATCGCAGGTCGTTTTCAAACCGAGACCCCTGCGTTTCGGCAGGCCTGCGAAGCCACGTGCCCAAGGGCGACGGAAGCGATTCTGCAATGCGGGGATGCCAACATGCGACAAAGACAAATGATGCGATCAGCGAGATGACCAGAACCACAGCCCGGCTTCGCAGCAGGTTCCACAGGCAGAAGCTGATTATGAGAAACAACGCACACACGGTCGGAAGGTTGTAGCGCGCACAAAGAGACAGCGACTGGAAGAACGCGATGCCAAGTACAATGGACATTCCCCCACAGGCGCCCAGCACCCGCGCAGCCCGATCGCCGGGAGTGAACCTCGCCATCGATGGGTGTCCCACGGCGCGCGAGAGCACCAGTAGAGAAGAAAGCATCACCGCAAAGACAAGAATCCTGTCCAGCATCGACGCCACAAAGAGGTCTTCAAACGCCGCCGGAAAGTAGGCGCTGAATGCAGGCCAGTCCCAGATCGGAACAGGTTTGTTTCCCGACTCCCAGGCGATGGTCAACCCCGGCCCGCGTACCTGAAAGCGAATGATCATGAACACGATCAGCGCAATCAACGGCGCGGTTGTGCGGATCGCCTCGCTCAGGAGACCCCACCACGACCTGCCTCTGTCACCAATGAGGCGCACGGCCACCAACCCCAGAAGCAATCCGGGAATGAGGAGGAACCCATACAGCTTCACCAGCATCGCCATGCTACCGACGATGAAGTATCCGACCCAACTTCTGCGACTCCAAAACCAGATGCTGGTGATGACGAGCGCCGTCAGCGGGAGATCCAGCGTTATCTGCAACGATGAGGCAAACGTGAGCGGAAAGAGGAAAATCACCGCAACCGTTGCGGCGCTCACACAGCGCGGGAGTTCCAACGCACGCGCGCACCCATACAACGAGACAAGCAGTAGTGACGTGAAAAGCCACGTTGCCAGGTGCCCCGCCAACGGCCCAACGCCGAACAACTTCATGAAAACCGCCACCACAAAGTAAAACAGCGTTGGATGGCCGACATCCCACGTCGTCAAAATGGGAAAAAGATTCGTGTCGTGAATCTGCGCGGAATGCGAGAAGACGTATCCCACGGCATCCCAGTAATAGGGCAGGTTTCGAAATCGCCAAAGAACTGCCGTGACAAGGACAAACACCACAGCAATTGCCAGGGCACCGCGGGCAACGGCATCACGCGCGAAAAAATCCCGCCATTGCGCGCGCGCCCACTGATCGAGTTTCAACGCCTCTTCGACTGTCATGATGCAAGCATCATTCGCCACGGGTGTCGCATCAACTGCATTTGCGCTTGACTTGAGTGCTAATGGCGCTGTTCGTACCCATCGCACGTGCGCGTGCCGGAATAGCTCAGCTGGCAGAGCACCTGATTTGTAATCAGGCGGTCGTCGGTTCAAATCCGTCTTCCGGCACCACTTCCCTTCTGCCCGACTGAAACCACTTGACCGTTCCAAAATCCGGCGGTCTAGATATCTATACAGTCACCATCCAAGGAGCCTTTCGAAATGCAGAAGTTACTCACGGTCCGCATTGATGGCAATATGTTGCAACGCCTTCGCCTCGCAACAGTGCAGCGAGACACCACCATCGCGGAAGTCGTGCGGCAGGGCCTTGAGGAATGGCTTGCAAAAGGTGGAACACGATCGACAGGCGGTGCACCCAAGCCCACCAAGGTCGCGGCGAAAACCGCGCGCAAGGCACCCGCAAAGCGCGGACGCCGGTAAAATCCAATCGCAAGTGATCGCGCCCCCATGACGGCGCACAACACACCCTCCAAGACCATGATCGCAATGGTGCACGTTCCTGCGCTGCCCGGAACGCCAGCCCACGAGCCCGGCATCAAGTCGCTTGTGGGCCGTTGCGTGCGCGAGGCAGCCCTCCTCGCCAGCGCGGGATTCGATGCGCTGTTGATCGAAAACATGCACGATGCACCCTACCTGAACGGCAATGTGGGGCCTGAAATCACCGCCACGATGGCCTCTGTTGTCGCCGCCATCCGCAGGGAGGTGTCCTGCCCGCTTGGTGTCCAGATTCTGGCGGCAGCGAACAAGGAGGCACTCGCCGTCGCACACGCCTGCGACGCGCAGTTCATTCGCGCGGAAGGTTTTGTCTACGCCCACGTCGGCGATGAGGGCATCCACGAATCGAACGCGGCGGAGTTGCTCCGTTACCGGAAGATGATCGGGGCGGACAGCGTGAAGGTTTTTGCGGACATCAAGAAGAAACATTCCAGCCACGCCATCACCAGCGACGTCGGCATCATCGACACTGCGGAGGCTGCGGAATTTTTCCACGCCGACGGCCTGATAGTTACGGGAAGCTCCACCGGGAAAGCTGCTTCAGTGGAGGAGCTTCGCTCCGTTCACGATGCGACCAATTTGCCCGTCCTGGTTGGGTCGGGGATCACCGCGGAAAATCTTCACCTTTACTGGGAACACGCGGAAAGCTTCATCATTGGATCAACGCTGAAGATTGACGGCCGCTGGGAGAAGGCCATCGATCCTGTGCGCGCAGGCGCCGTGATCGACGCCGCAAATCGACTCCGCAACGCCTGAACCGATCCGTGCCGCAACCGCCAGTCGCTGAAAAAAAGATCACCACGAAGGAAGCATGGAAGGGGACCTTCCTTGCCGCCGTGGTGTTGTGCGGCGCCCTGCTGCTGATGATGATTTGCCCGAACCATCGCGAGCGTGGCTGGAACGTGAACACAAGGCTGGCGCTGGTGTTTGCCGTGGGCGAATTGGGACGCCTTGAAATCGACCCCTTCCACGAAACGAAGTCGCTGGAGACGATGGACAAGGCGCTCTTCAACGGCCACTACTACAGTGACAAGATCTTTGGCGTGTCCTTGCTGGCGCTTCCATTTTACAAGATGTTCGGTGACGTTCAGTCAATTGACGACACCGCATGGATGCTGAAGAATTTCTGCGCTGCATTGCCGGGGGCGGTGGCGGCACTGCTCTTTTTCCTTCTCCTGGTGAAGACGGGAACGCCGCCCCGCTGGGCCGTCGCGATCACATTGTTCGCAACTCTCGGCACCATTTGGTTCGGCTACAGCACGGTGTTCTATCCCTACAGCCTGGGGATTTGCTGCGCCCTCGGCGCGCTTCATGTCCTCTTCTTCCCGCCCGCTGGGCGAATCACTCCGCTGAACTCTGCATCAGTGGGCTTTCTGCTGGGATACACGCTGTTGTGTGACTTGATTTTTGCCATGCTGGTTGCAGGGATCGCGCTCGTCTGGCTGATGCGCCTGGCCGACCAGATCGGCGTGGTGGGCATGCGCGCCTTTGCGCAAATGCGTGGCCAGCGCATTCGCGCAACGAAGGCCGCCTTCTTCATTCTCATTGGTGGGATAGCAGGTGCAGCGCCGCTTGTCCTTTTCGCAGCCTATTGCCATTCGATCTTCGGATCGTTCTCCGTGCCCTATCAATATGAAGTTAGCGACCGCTTCCGCGAAGGAATGTCCGCCGGAATCATGGGCGTGACAGCCCCAAGGATCGATGTGTTGTGGTTCATCACCTTCCATCCCTACCGCGGAATTTTTTACTGGTCACCCATCATGCTGGCGGCCATCGCCGGCTGCATTGTCGCAACGCGCCAATATGGAAAGCGCCGCGTCATTGGTTGGCTGGGGTTGTATGCGTTCCTGGCATACCTGCTCTTCAACGCAGGCTACTACATGTGGTGGGGAGGGTGGTGCATGGGGCCACGGTTCCTGCTGCCTGCGCTACCATTCGCACTTCTGGGGCTTGGGGAGTTGGTGCGCGATGACAAACTGTCGGCCTATGCCAAGTCGTCGCGGCACGCCGTTGTGGCCAGCCGCACGATGGTGGTTGCCCTCGGTGTCCTCAGCATGGCGCTGACGCTTCCACTGGCGCTGTACGACCCGCAGATTCCGCAGGGAAATCAGGACGCTGTTCTGGATGCCGCCACCTGGGGGACGCAATTGCAGGTGCCCCAGTTGCAAATCATCAAGGCCTTCTACAGCGGACGCCTTCCCCTGTCGGTTGGTCACGAAAGCGCGACCGCAATCATTGCCTGCCTGCTCGTCATGGTTGCGGCAGTCGCAGCCGCGATCCTCATCGCGCCGCGCGCCATCCCCGGCCTGGAGCGGAACGATTTCCCATTTCACACCGTGGACGGGACGGCTGCGCCTCCACCGCCTATTCCCTGACACCCAGCACCACTCCCCGCAGGCAATCGGCTGGAGGGCTTTGCGTGTGCGTTTTCAAATCGTAGCTCGCGCAGAAGCCGGTCACGCAAAGGCTGGCTTGCGCAAGCCAGGCGCGCGCTCCCATTGCCGTGAAAACATGCAACGGCGCCTGCAACCTGTACACATCGCCACGATCGGACACCGTTATGGTTGTGTGAATCAGCGTTCCGAAATCAGTCCTGCGAATGATGTCAAGGTACTGAAATTCATACGAAAGTTCCCCGCCGATCTGCGTGTGTTCGGCAATGCCTTGCAGCTTGTGCGGCTGCGGGGCGAGCGCCAGTTCGAGTGCGAACCTTCCACGCTCCCGAAGGACCCTCGCCAACTCCATCACCAGTCTTGATTGCGCACCAGGATCCTGCGCCAGCGCGTACGCGTACCCGAACAATCGGGAGGACGCGAAGGCAATCCGACCGTTCCCGATGGGAAGGGAGAAGAGGTCGCCCACGACGCCCGCCGGTGCACCTCGCAGCAAAGTGGAGGAGGAATCGACCGGAATGACAAATGCGGAAGCTGCCGGCGCCAGTTTCATCGCCAGCCCCCCCGTCCCACCCGCCGCATCCAGGATCGGACCACCGCACTCCCCCGCAAGCGTCGCGAAAAACCGGACCTCCTCCTCGTCGACGGGGAAGACACGCGCGTAGATTTCCGGGTGATTATAGAGGTTTTTTATCAATTGCCCTCCGGTTTCTTCACGCACGACCTAATCTGCTTGCCTCATGCGGCTATGCCCGCGCCCAATACTGCCCGTTCAAAAACTGCAAAATTCCCAAGGAAATGCCGGATGAAGAAAGACCTTTCACTTTTCACTTCTGAGTCAGTCACCGAAGGGCACCCCGACAAGGTGTGCGATGCCATCAGCGATGCCGTGCTTGACGCAATCCTCGAATCGGATGGCAGGAATGGCAAGGCACACAGCAGCCGCGTGGCGTGCGAAACCATGTGCACCACCGGCCTCGTCGTTGTTGCCGGTGAAATCACCACCAGCGCCTATGTTGACGTGCAGGAATTGGTGCGCGACACCGTCCGCCGCATCGGCTACACCGACCCCGCCTACCGCTTCGACGCGGATTCCTGCGGCGTGCTGACGGCGCTGCATTCCCAAAGCCCCGACATTGCGCAGGGCGTCGATCGCAAGAACCCCATCGAGCAGGGCGCGGGCGATCAGGGCATGATGTTTGGCTTCGCATGCGACGAAACCCCGGAGTTGATGCCTGCACCGATCACCCTGGCGCACAAGCTCACGAAGCGCCTGTCCGACCTTCGCAAGAAGGGGACACTGAAGTGGCTGCGCCCGGACGGCAAGAGCCAGGTTACCATGATCTATGACGGCTACAAGCCCGTCGCCGTCGACACCGTCGTCGTTTCGACGCAGCACAATCCCGACATCACGCAGAAGCAGATCAAGGAAGCGATCACCGAGGAAGTGATCAAGAAGGTCCTGCCCAAGGATCTCGACACAAAGAAGATCAAGATTCACGTGAACCCAACGGGCAAGTTCGTGATCGGCGGACCGCATGGCGATTCCGGCCTTACCGGACGCAAGATCATCGTCGACACCTACGGTGGCATGGGCCGCCACGGCGGTGGCGCATTCAGCGGCAAGGACCCGTCGAAGGTTGATCGCTCCGCCGCCTACATGGCACGCTACCTTGCAAAGAACGTGGTTGCAGCCGGACTGGCCAAGCGGGCGGAAGTACAACTGTCCTACGCCATCGGCGTCGCAAAGCCAACGTCCGTTCGCGTTGATACCTTCGGGACGGGCAAGGCGGGCATGAGCGACGTGGAGATTTCCGCGCTGCTGGAGAAGACCATCGACCTGCGTCCCTATGCGATCATCGATCACCTGCAACTGACACGTCCGATTTACAAGCTGACATCGGCCTATGGTCACTTCGGGCGCAGCGAGAAGGAATTCACCTGGGAAAAGACAGACCTCGCGCCCCGTTTGAAGTAAGCGGGCGTTTGTTTCCGGGGTTCGGGATTTGGCGACACGCACCCGAACCCCGTTTTCTTTTTATGATGTCTTGTGATTCACCTGATCCGTCATCAGCCCCGGGAGCGGCGAACTCCACCTCGTCGATTCACATTCCCGCAGGACTACGATGATGGGCAAACAGACAGGGGACTGCGCGCAATGATGATGTGGAAGGTAACTCTTGTATATGCCCTTGGCCTGATCTTGTTGGGCGTTGGCACCTACCTCGGCACCGGGATGGTCAGTTGGACCGCCCTGATTCCATCGATCATCGGAGTGCTGTTCGTCATTCTGGGCTTTCTCGCCATGAAGGACAACCTTCGCAAGCACGTCATGCATGCTGCTGCAATGCTTGCGCTTATTACCATCATCGCAACCTTCAGCGGAATCACCCAGACCATCCAGCGCTTCTCCGGGGTCGAAATCGCACGGCCACAGGCAGCCTTCGCGAAGGCCGCCGCCTGCGTGCTGACAATCGCATTCCTTGGCATGTGCATCCGCTCATTCATCGCCGCGCGGCGATCGCGCACCATGGGGGAATGAGGAGTGACGTCCCTCGGACACAGGGCGCCCTAAATCTGGTCGAAACTTTCCGGGAACTTGCAACGCGTGATCGCGTCGTCGAAGCCGATCCTGCCCTGTAGATACAACCCCTTCAGGCACTTGTCCATGGAGATCATTCCCTGGTCGAATGACGTCTGGATGATGGTCATGAGCTGTTCTGTCTTGCTGACACGGATGGTTTTCCTCACCGCGGGATTCGCCATGAGAATCTCGTAGGCAACGACCCTGCCCTTGTTGCCGGGAATGGGAAGAAGCTGCTGGGCCAGCACCGCCTGCAGCGTATTCGCAAGCTGGATGCGTGTCTGGTCCTGATGATGCGGGGGAAAGACGTCGATGATGCGATCGATGGTTTGCACCGCGTCAGGCGTGTGGAGCGTGCTGAAAACCATGTGCCCAGTTTCCGCTGCAACCAGCGCCGTCTGGATCGTTTCCAGGTCGCGCATTTCACCGACAACAATCACGTCCGGATCCTGGCGAAGCACATGCCGCAGCGCATTCACGAACCCGTGCGTGTCACTGGTGACTTCACGCTGCTTGATGACCGCGCGGCGATTCGTGTGGATGTACTCGATGGGATCCTCCACGGTCACGATCATGCAATTTCGTTCGTGGTTGATCTGATCGATGATCGCGGCAAGCGTCGTCGTTTTGCCGCTGCCGGTGGGCCCGGTGACAAGGAAGAGGCCGCTGTTGCGCCGCGCGAACTCCTCGACCACCGGCGGCAGGCCCAATTGTCGCAGCGGCTTGATGACATCATTGACCACGCGGAAGGCGGCCTCCGTCGTGCCACGTTGCTTGTGGACATTCACGCGAAAACGCCCGACGTCCTGATACTCAATGCTCAAGTCAAGTTCCCACTGCTCGTCAAAGCGGCGAAGCTGCTCGGGCGACAACATCCCCCTCACCAATCGATCGACGGCCTCCGGCGACAAATCCGCCCGGTCGGGCATGGGAATCAGGCGCCCATCCAGGCGAATCATCGGCGGCACGTTGCGGGTCAGGTGGAGGTCACTTGCACCAAGGCGCGCGGCCTCGGCCAGCATTGATTCCAAGTCCGTGCGCGCAAATGCGACACCGGGCGCGGCAGGCCGCGGCGCGCGAAGTTCAACGGGGGCAGGGGGGGCAACGGGAGGCGCCACTTGCGCCTCCACAGGGGCGGGCGGCACAGGCAGGGACGACGTCGCGACGCGTCCTGCGGGCGGCAGGGAACGAAACGGCGATTCCGGTGCCACCGGGGGCCGAGGTGGTGGTGTGAAGTCCGGCTGCGTGGGTTCGGACGGTGAGGACTTGCGGGGGAAAAGGCCCATGGTGGGTTACGAGGTAACCGGGTCTTTGCTCATGACTTGGCGACCAGACCCGCTCCTATCAATCTCAAGTGTCGCAATTCTCTTCCGCGCAATGGCTAGGGCATCCGAACTGAGATCGCAACCAAATGCTTTGCGCCCTTCGCTGATTGCGGCAACGAGGGCGGTGCCACTGCCACAGAAGAAATCGCCCACAAGGTCACCCGGCCTGCTGTGGCAACGAACCAGCAGGCTCAGCAGCGCAAGCGGCTTCTGGGTCGGCCATCCTGTCCATTCGGCGGCGTGGTTTGGCGGGCGCGGAATTCCCAACACATCGCCACGAACCTTGCCGGCGGGATGAAACAGGTGGGCGCGCTTCTTCGCGATGACGGCACTGTGGGGGACACGGGCCTCGTCTGCATTGAAAAACGGATGAGCGGTCTTTCCATACCACAGAATCGTATCGTGCTTGCGGCCGTACCGTGCCTTTGTTCCGCCGCCCGAATTGTAGGACCAGATAAGCTCATTTTGGAAGTTCCTGCGATCGAAAATGGCATCGCACATCACCTTCGCGTAGTGCACGGCACGCCAATCGAGATGAAGAAAAAACGACCCGTCCCCTGCAAGAAGGGGGCGCATCAGTTCAATCCGTGCGCGCAGGAACGAGAGGTAGTCGTCAAGGCCGCCAACCCAAGTGTCGTCGAAGCCGCCTTCGCCCTTGCGACTCTTGAAACCGGATTCCGTGAAGAACGGTGGATCGATGTAGATCATTCTGAAGGAGGAATGCGCGAGCGTCGGAATTACGTCGAGGCAGTCGCCATTCCGGAGTTCCCATTGTACTTCCACAGATGCGGTCAGTTCTTCTTGAGTTGGGCTGGAACCGCCTGCTGGTGGGCGGGATTGATCTGCTGCGGAGTGAGCGCTTCAGCGCCGGGACCAAGGACGTCTGATGCCTTCTTCCCCTTCAGCCCCCGCGCGAAAGCGGCACTCATGGCAGCGGATGCCAGCGGACGCGCAGCGCCCTCCACGCGTTCACGGGCGGCACGCAGTTCCATGTAGCTGGCCTTCTTCATCGCATCACGAAGTTTCTCCACCTGCTCTTCGATGATGATCAGATCCGTCTCGTCGATGATGCTGCTCGCCTCCTTCAGGGCCTTCTCCGTGGCGGTCAGCGTCATCTGCGATTCATTGCGCTCCTCGATCAGCATCCGTTCCTCCTTCTCGACCGCAGCGCTGTCGGCGCTCGACTTCAGCATGCGCTCCAGTTGGTCTTCCGTGATCCCGTAGGTCGGCTTCACGCTGATTTGCTGCTGCTGGCCGGTGCGCTGGTCGATGGCGGACACTTGCAGAATCCCGTCCGCATCCATCGTGAAGGTGACCTCCACGCGCGCGAACCCGGCGGGAAGCGGAATCAGCGGGCCGAGCTTGAAGCGCGCCAGCGAGCGGTTGTTCTTCGCGAGTTCATGCTCCCCTTGCAGCACGTGGACATCAACGTGGGTTTGGTGATCGACGAAGGTTGTATAGAGTTCCTTCACGCTGCACGGGATCGTGGTGTTGCGGGGGATGATGCGGGAGAACGCGCCACCATAGGTTTCAATCCCAAGTGACAGCGGTGTCACATCGAGCAACAGCAAATCCTTGCGATTGCCGGCAAGGATGTCCGCTTGTACCGCGGCGCCGAGGGCCACGACCTCATCGGGGTTGAGGTCCGTGTGAGGCGTGCAATCGAAGTAGTCGCCCACCATCTGGCGCACAAGCGGGGTTCGCGTGGAGCCGCCAACCATGACGACCTCGTCGATTTCCTCCGGCAGGAGATCGGCATCCTCCAGCGCCTTCCGGCATGGCTCCAAGGTGCGCGAGACGAGAGGGCGAATCCACTCCTCGAACTCCGCACGCGTGATCGCGCGATGGATGGGATCCCCAGATCCTGTGTCTATATGTATCGATGACGTGTCTGCTGTTGTCAGTTCAATCTTCACGCGCTCACAGGCATCGCGAAGCTGCGCGATCAGTTCCGGCGTCGGATCGAGGTGCCTTCCGGATGCGGCGACCTCGGCCACGATCCGGTCGGCCATCAGGCGGTCGATGTCATCACCGCCAAGTTCCGTGTCACCGTTCGTCGCGAGCACCTCGAACACACCGCGCTCCACGCGCAGGATCGACACATCGAAGGTTCCCCCGCCGAGGTCATAGATCGCGAAGACACCCTCCTCCTTTTCCTGAAGGCCGTAGGCGAGGCAGGCGGCGGTCGGTTCGTTGACGATGCGCAGGACATTCAGCCCCGCGAGCGTTCCCGCATCCTTCGTCGCCTGGCGCTGCGCGTCATTGAAGTACGCGGGCACCGTGATGACGGCATTTTCGACGAGGACGCCGAGAGCGTCCTCCGCCTGTCGTTTCAACGCCTTCAGGATTTCTGCGGACAACTGCGGCGGGGTAAGCCACTGATACCCAACCTTCACGCGAATGGCATCGCCTGCTTCGCCCATCAATTTGTACGGCAGCTTGGACAACAACGGCGCGACATCGGAACGCTCGCGCCCCATCAGGCGCTTGGCGCTGTAGACTGTCTCCGCAGGATTATGGAGGGCGTTTGCCCGCGCCTCCACGCCCACCGTGATGTTGTGATCGTCATCGACACTCACCACGGAAGGCACCATGCCGCGTCCCTGGGCATCGCGAAGGATGCGCGGCGCGCCATCGGTCACCGTCGCGACGAGGCTGTTTGTTGTTCCGAGGTCAATTCCAACGATGCGTGGCATGGGGAGAGGTGATAGGGGAAACGGTGGGTGCGTAAAGTGATTTGCGTCGGGTTTTGTGACCCATTGCGTGGTTTTTCACCCACGGAGAAAAAATGGTGCCAGAACAATGAGTTCCAAACAGGTGGACGTGGCGCACCGTCGATTTGCGATGGGTGTAGTAACAAAAATCCGATGTGTTTTGGAAGGTGTGGCATGAGGCCAAGCGCCTGCTCCGGTCGCCACCTGACAAGTCAATATTGTGTATCTTTTTGAATCACATTCCTGGGTTCGCTTCCCGATCAGCCGTTGCTTGGCAACTCTCCACCCCTTCTCCATTGACGAAGGGACCCCTTCACGGCGCTTATAGCGGCCTGTTGGCGTCTTGTCACAATCCTTGCATTCACTGAGTTTGGAAGCGTGGCAAGATTTCCTCCCACGGATGTTCCGAGAGACGAATGAATAACATCAAATCGATTTCCATCTGGTTGTTTATACTGATCTTTTGCTTCGTGCTGGCGATCAAGCTGATCGACCGCACGCATCCGCTGGAACTGACAACGGTTCAGTTTCTGGAACTGGCAAAAGTCAACGCGGTCGATCCCAAAGTCGCGGGTAACGCCGGAGCAGTCACGAACACCGCCTTCGACGTGGTGGTGGACCGCAGCGGCCGCATCGAGGGCGACGTGAAGATCGCTGCGGTGCAGGCGCTGTATCCCGACCTCATTACGGTCCGGCTTGATTCGAAGACGGTTCCTGCCGAGCAGATGATTCCGTTCACGACAAGCTATGTACCCACGCAGGCGGAAGAAATCCTCAAGGCAATGCGGGAATATGGCGTGCAGAAGTACAAGGGCCAAGAGCCGGGCGGCTTCATGGTGCAGCTTCTTCTGACGATTCTTGGGCCGCTGGTGTTGCTGGGGCTGCTGTGGTTCCTGTTCCTGCGCCAAATCCAGAGCAGCGGGAACAAAGCGATGTCCTTCGGCAAGTCGAAGGCAAAGATGGTCGCCGAGGGTCAGATCAAGGTTACGTTCGACGACGTTGCCGGCGTCGAAGAAGCAAAGGAAGAGTTGAAGGAAATCGTCGAATTCCTGAAGGACCCGAAGAAGTTCAGCCGCCTTGGTGGAAAAATTCCCAAGGGTGTCCTGCTGTTCGGACCACCCGGCACGGGCAAGACCCTGCTGGCGCGCGCCGTTGCGGGCGAGGCAGGTGTGCCGTTCTTTTCGATCTCCGGATCGGACTTCGTGGAAATGTTCGTGGGCGTGGGCGCCAGCCGCGTGCGCGACCTGTTTGAGCAGGCGAAGAAGAACAAGCCCTGCCTGATTTTCATCGACGAAATCGACGCCGTGGGGCGTCACCGTTTTGCAGGCATCGGCGGTGGCCATGACGAGCGCGAGCAGACGCTCAATCAGCTTCTGGTTGAAATGGACGGCTTCCAGCCCAACGAGGGCGTGATTCTGGTGGCGGCCACCAACCGGCCGGACGTGCTGGACCCAGCGTTGCTGCGTCCGGGCCGTTTTGACCGCCAAATCACCGTGGATTATCCCGACATCATCGGGCGTGAACGCATCCTGAAGGTGCACTCCAAGGGCGTGAAGCTGGCCTCGGCCACGGACCTGAAATCGATCGCACGCGGCACGCCGGGCTTCAGCGGTGCGGACCTTGCCAACATCATCAACGAAGCGGCGCTGCTTGCGGCGCGCGCCAACAAGACCTCCGTGGAACAGTACGACTTGGAGGAGGCAAAGGATCGCGTGATGATGGGGCCGGAGCGCCGGTCGCTACGCATCATCGAGGAAGAGAAGCGCAAGACCGCGATTCATGAAGCGGGCCACGCGCTGGCGGCCTACTACACGCCGGGAAATGACAAGGTGCACAAGATCACGGTTGTTCCGCGTGGGCGCAGCCTTGGCCTGACAGCGGTGCTCCCTGAAGAGGAAAAGCACAACTACACAAAGTCCCAGTTGAAGGCGCGGCTCGTCTACGGGCTTGGAGGACTTGCCGCAGAGGAGGTTGTGTTGGGCGAATTCAGCACCGGCGTCGGCAACGACCTGAACCGCATCACGAGCACGGCGCGTCGCATGGTTTGCGAAGTTGGCATGAGCGAGCGCCTGGGACCGCGCACCTTTGGTGACAACAACAACAATGTGTTCCTCGGCCGGGACATGGGGAACCACGAAAAGGCCTACTCGGAGGAAATGGCGCGCATCATTGACGAGGAAGTGAAGGCGCTCGTCGATGAGGCGCACCAGCGTGCCGTGCAGATCATGACAGATCATCGCGACATCCTCGACACGCTGACACAGGCGCTGATGGATCGCGAAACCATCACGGCCGATGAATTCGAAATGATCGTCAACGGCCAGCCGCTGCCGCCGCTTTTCAAGAAGGACGCCGGCGACCCGCCAACGGCCACGCCAAGCCGTACGGACAAGAAGGAAGAGGAGAAGAAGAAGGCCCCCCGGCTTGGAGACATTCTGGATGGTCCGCGTGTGAGCGGGGCGTGACAGCAGGTTTATAGGTAATGGGTTCCAGGAAAAAGAATGCCGTAACCTTCCCCGCCGTTTTCTTTCTTTCCATTCTAGCCATCACTCATCGAGGCGAAGCACAGACGCTCCGCCTCGATGATCTTTTTTCGCCTGATCAGCCGGCTGCGGCAGAGCCGAAGGTGAGCGACCTGAAGCAGAATCCCGCGCGTGCCCAAGAGCTTCTGGATCAGGGGGAGCGGAAGCTGAACTCCGGGCAATTCCAAGATGTGCTGGCATCGACGGAGTTGTTGACGGCTGTGCTCGCCCAGGACTCGCCGGAGTATGGAACGGCACTGTGGCAGCGGGCGCGCGCCTACGAGGGGCTGCAAGCAAAGGACAAGGTGCTTGCTGTTGCGGATTTGTATCTGCGCAATTTTCCCAAGGGGCCAAACCGCGGCTGGTTCCTGCTGCGCATTGCGCGAGAGGCACAGGCGCAAAAGAAGCACAACGACGCCCAGGTTTTATGGCGCCTCATCGCGACGGAAAAGTATCCACTGTCGCCACAAGAGGCACTTGATGGTGCGGAGTTGCTGACACTGACGGGGGACGGCGCGACGGCGCGCGTGCTGCTGGCGGACAACCTCACAGCAACAACGGTGTCGCAGCTTGCACCGAAGGACCGCGAGCGCCACGACGCGCTGATGGTTGAATCGCTTCTCGTGCTGGATGATGCAAAAACGGCGATTCCCACGGGGGCCGAGACCGGAGAGGTCAATTCGGGGAAGTCGGCTTCAGCGGCGCTAAGGCGCGCCTTGTTGTTGGAAATTCGCGGCGAGAAAAAGAAGGCTCAGGAGGAATACGCCTTCCTGCAACAGAAAAGCGGACTGTTGACGGAATCGGAGCGGCAACTGCTGGAGGATCGCATCTCCACGCTTTCGGCGAACGCGTGGCCGCCACCGTCATCGCCTACAGTCGCCGGACAACCGCAGGCGCCAGCAGCCGCACCGGACAGCGACAAGCCCATCCTTCTGTCGCCAAGGCAAAAGTAATCGATTCTCTCCTTTACGTCGCCCCGCTTCGCGAATATCCAAGCGTCTCTTCCGCGGTGGGATGGCTGAGCGGTTGAAAGCACCGGTCTTGAAAACCGGCAACCCTTCACGGGGTTCCAGGGTTCGAATCCCTGTCCCACCGCCATTTTTGAACCACACTTTCGATGCCGACGACGCCATCTTTTGAAGATGGCGTAAGCAGAGACTTGCATCCCGCTGCCTCCAAAGGTTAAGAATTACCCATCCTCATCCTTGACGATGGTTTCGGATGGGCAAAAGTCCCGCAAGGTTTGCGACAATGCCACGATACTTACTGATGGTTGCAATGATCCTGATGCCCTTGGTGACAACGGGGTGCTTTCTGGGGAAACCGGGCAAGGTGCTGGCCACGCCGCTGACGGGCGTTCGCGATGTGGTTGATGTGCCACTCGTTTCGCTCAGCACGCTCTTCAACTACTGGGGCGATCAATCTAATCCGATACCAACGCCGCAGCCGGGCGTGAGTTGGAGTCCCTTCAGCGGATTCGGCGCAGGCATAGGGCTGGGATTGGGCTACTATGTGTTCAAGGGGCTGACTGGCGTGATCGGCGGCGTGGATTATGTTGTCTGCCGGTCGCTCTACCCGGCGTATCCAGTGGGATTAAGGCCCTGGAAGAAACGGGGCCAGAAGCTGGGGGATATTTACTTCCCGAATACGCGAGCGTTATGGGGAAAGCATCCGCCGGATAACATTTGGCAGATCCAGAAGGCGGGGGACCCGCCAGATGAGGCGGCGCCGATGCCGGCAACGGATCCGCCCAATGCCAGCAAGCCCGAAGACCTGCCTCCAATAGCTGCGGCAACACAGTAGACGGCTTGATTCACTGATGTTGGGGCACTTTTCGCTTCTCAAATCCCCCCGCTTCAGGGGGAAGCCTGAAAAAACCGTTGCCTGTGGAGGGGCAGCTGTGGAGTCTCCCCCGGCCCTGCGCTCGACGCGGCGGATTTCAGAGAAAGTCAGCAAGGTTTTCCTATCATGGCGAAGAAGCAGAATCGCGTTCAGGTTATCCTGGAGTGCACCGAATCCCGCGGCGCAGGCGTGAAGGGAATTTCGCGCTACGTGACCGTGAAGAATAAGAAGAACACAACCGAGCGTCTGGAAATCAAGAAATACAATCCCTTCTTGAAGAAGCACACGACGCACAAGGAAGTGAAGTAACGTAGTGCGGTTGTAGGTGATGGGTGACGGGGCTTTCCCCTGTCACTGGTTTGTCCTCTTCGATTTTTCATCCATGCTTTCCAGCGCGGAAAATCACTCCACCGAAGCTCGCGAAAGTTGCGAGCGCGCGATTGTCATGGATCGGGCGGTGGAATCCACAGCGACGTGGATGGACTGCTGCTGCGGCAACATGTACACCTTCAATTTTCCTGCCGGCGCATTCGCGTACCAATTTACGGCCCATCCCCAACCAAGGCTCCAGTATTCGCGCTGGGTGAAATCACGCAGCACAAGAACCTGCGGCGACCCACCTTCGCGCCAAAATTTGGCAAGTTCTTCGCCCTGTTGCCGGGTGAGAATCGCGCGCTGGTGATAGCCCTCCGGGCAGGTGCGTTCAAAGTGAAAGCTGCCCAGCGCAGTGAGAAACATGATCATGAGCACCGCATTGGTCGTGCGTTGCGGCGCACTGGCGAGGGCACGCTCCGCCACGACACCGAAGAACAGCGCCAACCCGCAATAGGCCAGCGAGAGATAATATCCATAGGCGTTGGCCGGCGCGGCGAGCACGGGGATGTATGCGATGACAAACCACGACAGGCCCATCACGCCAAGTCGCGTGCGGGCGACCACAAAGCCACGCCTTGCAATCCACATGTAACAGCACCATGAGAGCGGAAGGCAGATGGCGTAGAGCACAAGCGCGAGGCTGAAGGGCGGCGCCTGCCGGTCGGCAATGAGTCGGAAAATTTCACGGTTCGCCTCGAAGGTGAAAGCCATGTAGGCCACCACGTTGCGCAACGAGAGCGTGATCCAATCTCCAAACGAGTAGGAAACGCGATCGCGGAAAGCGGGCTGCATGAACTTGATGGCGATGAGCATCGCCGCGACCGCACACATCGCAACCACGAGCAGGATGGAACCTGTTCGTCGCCGCGCAGGCATGTCGCGCCATCGCAAGGCAACAACAAGCGAAATGATCGCAGGAATCACCCATGCGGTTTCCTTCGACAACGCTGCGGCCACAAAGAATCCAAATGATGCGACTCCGTTGATGGCGCTGTTTCCGAAGCCCGCGATCAGCGCCGCAGTGACGCGCAGCGCCGCCATCGCAAAGATCAGCATCACAAGTTCCTGAAGCGCCGTGACCCACGCAAGTTCGAGCACCGCGGCGACACGCGTTGCATAAAAGAATGCCGCAAGGAACGCGACATTCATCCCCGCCCCAAGCACGACGAGAGTGCTGCGAAGGAGGGTGATGACGGCACCAAACATCAACAATCCTGCGAGGCGATATAGCCACAGCGAACGCCCGAACAGGTAGTTGGCGATGGAGAAAAATATCTCCTGACCCACCGGCCGGTAATCCTGGATGGCAACCGGCTTCCATGGCTTCTCCAACGCAAATGCCCGCGGCAGCCAGTCGCTCACATGGGTAATGGGACGATCGGGGAAGTAGACGAGCATGGGAAAGTCGTCCTGAAAAAGCCCTGTCGTGAAAACGGGGCCGAACAGGGCGAAGACAAGCAGGAGCAAAAGAAGGTTCGCCCCCCATGACGAAGGGGGCGGCGCGATTGCCGTGGGCGCGGAAGACATGGAGCCTTGATGGGGAGGAGCCCCCACCGTTGCCAGCCGGATCTTCATCGGCAGGGAGTTTGCCGCCGCTTCCCTGTACGGCAAGCTGTTTCCTTTTGCCCCAAGGATGGCGCCTTGGAAGCGCTCCTTCGCAAAGGCATCCCTCTCAATTTGCATGGTTTAATGCGGTTTTTCGAAAGGATGGCATCTGGCGTGACGTTTGCGACCTCCCAACCCGGAAAATATAACCCAACGCAAGGAGTTGCAAGAAATGCCGATTAAGCCGATTCACGACCGCGTCCTGCTGGAACGCATCGACGACGCGGAGCAGAAGAGCGCCGGCGGAATTATCATCCCCGATACCGCCAAGGAAAAGCCGATCGAAGGAAAAGTTGTGGCCGTGGGTGATGGCGCACGGAGCGAAGATGGCAAGGTGACGCCGCTTGTTGTGAAGCCTGGCGACCGCGTGTTGTTTGGAAAGTATTCCGGCACGGACGTGAAGTCCGGCGGTAAGGAATACCTGATGGTTCGCGAGAGCGAAATCCTGGCAATCATTACCTGATCATCGGTTACAGGTTGTGGCTCTTGGGTGATGGGATGACCAACACCCGCTCTTCCTTGACCAACGTGATCAGCGATGGTGCTGGTCCCAATCTACAATCCAACTGATGCGGCCGAACGGGTCCGCTCACACATACAAGGAGTATGTCGAACATGGCGAAGCAAATGGTTTACAGTGAAGACGCGCGCACGGCGATTGCCCGCGGCGTCGACAAGCTGGCGGATGCAGTGAAGGTGACGCTGGGGCCGAAGGGCCGCAACGTGGTGCTGGACAAGAAGTTCGGCGCACCGACGATTACGAAGGACGGCGTCTCCGTCGCGAAGGAAATCGAACTTTCCGACCCCTACGAGAACATGGGCGCACAGATGGTGCGCGAAGTGGCAAGCAAGACGAGCGACGTGGCTGGTGACGGCACGACGACGGCCACAATCCTTGCGCAGTCGATCTACCGCGAGGGGATCAAGCTGGTCGCAGCGGGCGCAAACCCCATGAGCATCAAGCGCGGCATCGACAAGGCCGTGGAAGCGATCGTGACAGAACTGAACAAGATCAAGGTCGACACCCGCGAGCACGAGAAGATTGCACAGGTTGCGACGATCTCTGCAAATGGTGACGCCGAAATCGGCGACCTGATTGCGAACGCGATGGATCGTGTTGGCAAGGACGGCGTGATCACGGTGGAAGAGGCGAAGGGCATCCAGACCGAACTCGACCTGGTTGAAGGCATGCAGTTCGACAAGGGCTACCTGAGCCCCTACTTCGTGACGGACAGCGACAAGATGGTCGCGGACCTGAACGATGCCTACATCCTGATCTATGACAAGAAGATCTCCTCGATGAAGGACCTGCTGCCGGTGCTGGAGAAGGTTGCGCAGTCGGGCAAGCCGCTGTTGATCATCGCGGAAGAAGTTGAAGGCGAAGCGCTTGCGACGCTGGTGGTGAACAAGCTGCGTGGTGTCCTGCACATTTGCGCGGTGAAGGCACCGGGCTTCGGCGACCGCCGCAAGGCGATGCTGGAAGACATTGCGATCCTGACGGGTGGCAAGGTCATCAGCGAGGACGCCGGCCTGAAGCTGGAAAACACCCGCGTTGAGGACCTGGGCCGCGCACAGACGGTCAAGGTTGAGAAGGAAAACACGGTCATCATCGAGGGACGCGGCAAGGCTGCGGACTTGGACGGCCGCAAGAAGCAGATCCAGCGCAACATTGAGGAAAGCACCTCTGACTACGACCGCGAAAAGCTGCAGGAGCGTCTTGCGAAGCTCGCAGGTGGCGTTGCAGTGATCAAGGTCGGCGCCTCCACGGAAGTGGAAATGAAGGAAAAGAAGGCCCGCGTGGAAGACGCGCTTCATGCGACGCGCGCAGCAGTGGAAGAAGGCATCGTCGCTGGTGGCGGTGTTGCGCTGATCCGCGCCGCGCAGACGGTGAAGAATGATCGCGAGGGTGATGAGAAGGCTGGTTTCAGCATCATCCTGCGCGCGGTGGAAGCACCTGCACGCTTCATCGCACAGAATGCGGGCGTTGAAGGCTCCATCGTTGTTGAGAAGATCAAGGGCGAGAAGGGGAACGTCGGCTACAACGCGGCAACGGACAAGTACGAGGACCTGCTGAAGTCCGGCGTCATCGATCCAAAGAAGGTGACACGTTCGGCGCTTCAGAACGCGGCGTCCATCTCCGGCCTGTTGATCACGACGGAATGCCTGATCACGGACATCAAGGAAGAGAAGGAACCGGCGATGCCCCCGGGCGGCGGCCACGGCGGCGGCATGGGCGGCATGTACTAAAATCGTCGCGAGCAATCGCTATGAGCAAAGGACCCTCCTCCCCACCGGGAGGAGGGTTTCTTTTTGTGGGAAACACGGGCCGCGGGACTGAGCCTGCTTGTTTCTGGAGGGGACGGGCCTGCCGCTACTGCGGAGAACGGGCCGAAAAAAAATCGTCCATGTCGCGCATTAGGTCCCGGCTGGTCGCCTTGCGAACCTGCACGTCGGGAAGTGAATGCAGGAAGCGCCGACCGTAACGCATTTGCGTGATGCGCTTGTCGGCAATGATGACGGCACCGCGGTCGGTGCGCGAACGAATCAGGCGGCCAAAGCCCTGCTTGAACCGAATCACGGCGCGGGGGACGACCAGGTTATCGAAGGGGTCGCGCCCCTGCTTTTGCATGTATTCAAACTGCGCCTCCTGGATGGGGTCGCTCGGCACGGCGAAGGGAAGCTTCGCGAGGATGAGAAGCTCCAGCGCGCGCCCCTTCACGTCAACGCCCTCCCAAAAGCTGGAAGTTGCGAAGAGCACGCTGGTCTCGTCCTCGCGGAAGCGGCGAAGGAGCAGGTCCCGGTTGTCCCCGCCCTGGCGCAGGACGTCGATGCCGAGCTTGCGGATGGTCGGCTCGCACAAATCAGCGACCCGGCGAAGTTGACCGAAGCTTGTGAAAAGGATGAAGGCGCGTCCGCCGGTGATGGCAACGGAACCATTGATGAGGTTGGCAAGCTCCTCGTCAAAGCCAGCCTCCCGCGGATCGGGCAGGTCCGTGGGCACACCGAAGAAGACCTGATTGCGATAGTCAAACGGCGTTGGCAACGCATGCATGTGGACGGGGCGGGGTTCCACCGTCTCGCGCTGGCGCACCGGCAATCCTTCCTCATCCCGTTGTGGTTCCTCCACACCTGCGGATTTGGGGACGCCGGTGCGTTCCTCGAAGAAATGGAAGGTCTTGTCGACCGTGAGCGTTGCGCTGGTCATGATCTCGGTCTTCATGCGATCATGCAGGGAAGTCCTCAACAGTTCGCGCACATCCACGGGTGCCAGGCAGATTCGTACGACGACATCCCGCGAGGCTGGCTGGCGCGGAGCGGCCAGTTCCACCCAGCGACACACCGTGTCGTCAGCCTCCAGGAACGAGACGATCGACTTGCGCAGGCCATCGAGGCGGCCAATGAGCGCGCTCCATTCCAGGCGTGAATTTTGGATGATGAGTTCCGCCTTCTCCTCCAAGTCGGACAGCGTCGCCAGGACAGTACGATTGAGTTCCACGAACTGGAGGATTTCCTGCGCCATCGCTTGCAGGAGGGTTTCACATTCCGCCTGCCACAAGGGGTGCTGCTTGAACCCGTCCGTGATTCGGATGCGCTGCTCCTCGCGTGGCTTGATCGCGTCGATCCCTGCGACGCGCATGAAGTGATTCCCAAAATCGCCGATCATGAAATCGAGTGAATCGCGAACGTCTGCCACGCGTGGTATCAGGTCGAACAGGAGGCGCTGAATGCGCGGATCGTCGGCCTGCATCAACCTTCGCGTGACGAGGAGCTCCAATGCCTCCTGAACCGCCGTGAACACACCGCGCCCGCCCGAGTCCTTGCGATACATGCGCCCGAACAACTGGCGCACGCCCACCCGCGTGATGACCTGGGAAAGGTTCTTCGTCGCGACTTCCTCCAGGTGGTGCGCTTCATCGATGATGAGTCGCTTGTACGGAGGAAGCACGACGGCACTGGAGTAATTGTTGCTTTGCCGGCGCACAGACAGGTCACTCATTAGGAGTGAGTGGTTCACAATGAGCAACTTGACGCGCGCCGCGCGACGACGTGAGTTGTAAAAAAAACATTCCGCATAGAAGGGGCATTTCACGCGCAGGCAATTGTCCGCCTCGCTGCCGATGCGCTCCCAGACCTCCGGGCGCGGCGCCACGGGAAGTTCGCCGCGGTCGCCGACGGCTGACTTTCCCGCCCAGTCGAGAACCTCCCGAAGCTCCTTGGCAAATTCGTCCTCGATCAACGATGGGGCACTGTCGGCGGCAAAGCTGGCCTTGCGCTTGCAGACGTAGTTGGATCGCCCCTTCACGATCTCCACTTCAAACTCCTCGCCAATGGCTGCACGCAGCATCGGGATGTCCTTGTGGAGAAGTTGCTCCTGAAGGTTGATGGTGTTGGTGCTGATGACCACGCGATCGTCATTGCCAATCGCGTAGAGCAGCGACGGCACGAGGTAGGCGAAGGACTTTCCCGTGCCGGTTCCCGCCTCGATGACTGCGATGCCGTCCTCGTTGAAGGCGCGGGCGATGGCCTCGCTCATGGTCCGCTGCTGGGGGCGATCCTCGTAGTCGTCGACGATGTGCGCGAGGGCGCTGCGGGGAGCGAGCGCCTCGATCACGTCCTTTTCCCTGAGCAGGACCTTCTTCTTCGGGTCGTGGGCCTTCACCACCACGCGACAGCGCGAGCAGGCATCGTCGATGATATAGAACCCGATACCCTCATTTCCCATCGCCGATGCGATCCCCATGTCCGCTTCCGACGGCAGAAGGTTCCCCCCGGGATGGTTGTGGATCAGCACATCGCCGGGTTTCGCGCGGGCAGTGATGGCGGGAACGCAATCATCCGTTCCGTAGGCGTGGGATTCGACTTCCTCAATTAGGCCCCCCTCACCGCGTTTTGCGATGAAGAAAACCTCCACCGAACCGGCCAGAGAAATCTCCACCGCACAGTACGCAACGGCTTCCGGAGTGAAGAAGTGGGAGGATGGGCCTTCAATGGGGAGCGACATGGCGGGTTCGTTTTTATTTCACCACAACAGGATTGCAAGCGGCATCGGCGTGCCGCCACACAATCAATGGCGTGCACAGGGAGGTATGACAAACGCCTCCGCAATCAGCTCTCGTAACGACGTCTGCCCGGCAGCACGCTCAACTCCGGAGTTTCCTCCAACAGCATGTCCACCTGCACCACGCTTGGAGTGGCGATTCCAACCTGACAATGCCCCAGCGTCGGTGCCTACCCGGGCACTGCGGGAGGCGACGGCAATCTGCAATGTCTATACACCCAAATAGTGGTGGACACCTTCCAACAACCATGCAGATGTTGGCCACTGATCCAACTTTCAGGTATTGGTATTGCAGCATGCGACTCAAGTTCATGAAAGCTCTTTCCGGTGTGGGATTGTTCGCCACGCTGACGGGCATGGCCGGTGCGCAGACACTGACCGATCCCACCCTCTCGTTCACGGGGCTCAAGACGTCGGGCACGCTGACGCGGCCGATTGGCTTTCTCTTTCTCAACGATCAGGGAACGGACTTTCTGATCGCTGAGCAGGCCTCCGGGCGGGTGAAGCGGATGACGGACGGCGTTGTTTCGTCAACGATTGCGTTGGATCTGGCGGTGAACATCGGAAGCTTGCAGGAACGCGGGCTGCTGTCGATAGTGGCCGACCCGGAGTTCGCCACCAACCAATATGTGTACATGTATTACAGTCCCTCCAACACATCGTCGGACACGGGGACCACCAATTCCGGCGTTGGGTCGAACCACATCGTGGCGCGTTATACCTGGAACTCATCGAGCGGACTCTTGGAGTCACGAACTGTCATTCAAAGTGATCTTCCCATCACGGGCGGGCCGAACCACAATGGCGGACCGATCGTGTTTGGGCCGCCGTCTGCGGCGCCTGCCGATCAGAAACTGTTCATCATCATCGGCGACCTGAATCGAAACAATCAGAACGAAAATTACGCCGCGAACGGTGCGCCCGACGGAACGGCCAATGTGATACGCATCAACAAGGATGGATCAATTCCCACGGACAACCCGTTCTACAATGTTCCCGGCGCCAACAGCTTCCTTCAGCGGATGTACGCGTATGGAATACGAAATTCGTTCGGCCTGACATTTGATCCTCTCTCAAGCCCGAGCAATTTGTGGGACACGGAAAACGGCACGAATGACTACGATGAAGTCAACCTGGTGGCACCCGCATTCAACAGCGGTTGGGAGTATTGGATGGGACCGCAGTCGCGCAACTTCCACCCGGTTCAGACTGGCGGATTGGTGCAGTTCGGCGGCATCGGCACCTATTCCGATCCGGAGTTTTCATGGCTCGATCCACCGGCGCTGGCGGCAATTCATTTCATGGATGGCAATGGCCTTGGCGCAGGCTATGTCGGCGATTGCATCGTCGGTGACTACAACAACGGACGCCTTTACAAGTTTGAAGTGAATCCGGGGCGGACGGGCTTTGTGCTCAGCAACCCCATGCTTCAGGACCTTGTCTATGATACGGGAGATACTACCGCACTGTCGGAAATTTTGTTCGGAACAAATTTTGGCGGCGTGACAAAAATGCTGACGGGCGCAGATGGATTTCTTTATGCCTGTTCGCTTGGCAACGGACAGATCTATCGCATTCGCCAAACGCCTCCCACCCCGACCCCCTCTCCCACTGTTTCTCCCTCGCCATCACCGTCCCTGACGCCGAGCGCCTCCCCAAGTGCAACGGCGACACCAAGCCCATCCGCCACGGCAACCGCAACCCCCACGGTCTCCCCCAGCCCAAATCCTTCACCAACTCCCTCTGAATTCACCTATCCTCCGGATTTCATCACTGCCCTGCCGTTCACGTTGGAGGACGATGATGCCAATCAGGACGGCCTTGTGGATAGCGCAGACATGTATGCAAATTAGGGGTTTTGGGGTCTTGAGGGCCTGCTTTGGGGCCGTCGAAATTCCGCTATTCGTAGTCGGAGCAGATAAATGAGGGTTGCCAGCCCCAAGATGACTGGGGTTTGCTTTTCGTCACCTGCCTAAGGTAAATCCTGACCTATCTGCGATGAACGAACAGAACGGTCTTAACGAAAAATATGTGATCCTCCTGGCGCTCGGGAAACCGGACGAAGCGCTCATGTTTGAGGAGCACTTGCAGAAGGAATTCGGGGACCGACTGGAGATTTTCCGGGCGCCATCGGGTTTCGATGCCATGTCGCTCGCGATGAACTTGCCGAAGCTGGTGCTGCTGGATCAGCGACTGCCGGACGTGATGGGCCTTGATATGATTGAGCCGATCCGGGAGCAGATTGGTCCCGAGAATCACCTGATTTTCGTTGGCGGGTCAGGCAAGGCGGGCATTCGTCCCGGGCTTCGTGATGAGGCCCTGAAACGCGGTGCAACGGCGCTGTTTGATCGCCCCGTGAAGACCGACCTGTTTATTGACACGTTGAACAAGCTGCTGTTTCCGCATCCTCCAGAGCACCCACACCTCAATGGGCTGGAGTTGATTGACCTGATCCAGGCCTACCATCACAAGCGCGTGGACCGCACAATGCGTGTGTTCTCGCCCGACGGCCAGGTTGGCTCGATTTACATGCATGCAGGGGAAGTGACGCACATTGAGTGCGGAGCACACCAAGGTTTTCCAGCGATGCTGGAACTGATGAACTGGAAGCAGGGCGAGATAGGAATCTGGGATGCCTGCCTGTCTGCCGAGCGAACAAACAAGCTGCCCACACAGAGCCTGATTCTGGATGCGGCCCGCGAAATGGACGAAGGACGCCGTGATGATGCAGCGCAGGGGGGAAACAGTGATTCCTTGTTCTTCAGCGAGGCCGACGCGGATGAGATCAAGCTGAGTGCGTTGGATGAGGAAATTGATTAGGCAAAGATGATGGGTGCATCATCCGGGCGGCCAAGCCATCTGGCGCTTCCCCAACAGATGCAAATGAATGTGGTAAACTTCCTGTCCGCCGTGGTCGCGGCAGTTGAAGACGAGCCGGTAGCCGTCCTGTGAAAAGCCTTCGCGGCGGGCGACTTCCGCAGCGACCCAGACCATGTGGCCGATGAGCGCCTCATGCTCAGGCTTGATGTCGTCAATGGTGGGAATTTCGATCTTCGGAATAATCAGGACATGCGTCGGGGCCTGGGGCTTGATGTCGTGGAAGGCGAGGACCCGGTCGTCCTCGTAGGCTTTCCTGCATGGAATTTCGCCGGAAATAATTTTTGAGAAGATCGTCGAACCCATTTCGTTTCCTTTTTCGTTGTCCAATCGCCGCAGGTTGGGAATGTATTTTTCAGGACTTAAAACGCAAGTGGACATGATGCGCCTTTCCCATGAGTGATGTGGACAAGCAGGCTATTGATCAGGCATTGAGGCGTGGCAAGCCGGAGGAAGCCATCGCCGCGTCGCAGAGGTTGCTGGCAGCAGCCAACAATTCCCGCGAGGCCACAATCGAAGTGGCGCGCGTGGTAGCGGCGGTCTATCGCGACCTGATCGCACCCCCGGTTCATGCCTACGCGGAAGGGATTGCGAAGGCAATACCCGGCGATGGCGGAGCCACGATCAGCAAGGCGCTGGGCCGGCTGATCCGCATGACGGAGGATTGGGACAAGAGGCTGTGGGAAGTGCACACGGAACGGCTGGCGCGCGAGCTGCGCGAATGGATTCGCATGAGGCAGATCGATCCTGCCTGTGCGAACGTCGCGAGGCTGATGGCACTGGCGCCGGCGGAGCAGCGGGTGAAGCGCGCGCAATACATCGGAGCGACGCTGGGCACGGTGCTGAACAACCAGCGTGAAGCGGGCGAGCTGATCCAGAAATTGATCCGGAATCCGGCACAATTTTACTGCGATCCCGCATCCATCTCGGCCATCGAGCAGGCGCGCCAGCAGCGCGTGAACCAGATGGTGGGGGTAAACCTGGACACGTTGGAACGCGGGTTCATCACCTCCCTCACGCAAGTCATCGTCGACATCAAGAACGCGCTGCCGGAACCGAACAAGATGGACGAACCTGATGAGGCGGCGCTGCGCGACACGGGTGATGTCTTCCGTTCAATCCTTCGCGTGCCGTTGTGGCGCGAGGACGCGGAACTGTTCATGGATGCGACGAACCTGTTCCTTGAATTCGTGCCGAAGCAGCAAACAACGACCGCCAAGGTTGCCAACGTTGAGGCGCGCGCATACGGAGCGCTCGGTTATACCGCGAAGAAAACCGTGATAATGGTCTTCCAGGACATCGGAAGGAATCACTTCTTCACTTCGATCTACAAGCAATGGGCGAAGGAGTTCCAGGGGACTGACGCGATCAAGCCGATCGTTGAGTTCATGGGTGCATTGCGCTCGCCCGAATTCGCGGATTTCCTTCAGGCACTGAGGGGCGACAAGAAGTCGGAGGCGCCCTCTGCGCAGGTGGCGACGGCGCTGGGTTCCATTGCCGGCGCCGAGTCGTCCGCTTCGCTGATGAATGACTTGCGCACGATCCTTGCCCGAAAGCGCATTGAAACTGCGGACATTCGAGATGCGGAAAACCTGATCACGGCGCTGGGAAACATCGTGAAGTCGCCACGAACGGACATCGATGAGCGCCACCGCATCCAGGAATTCCTGCGGCAGCACGTTCCCGAGGACCTGACGCGCGTTGCCATCACGACGGTCATGCAGGCTTTCACTTACAGGCCTGAGGAGCAGCATGCACAGTCACGTCATTGGGCGACGCGCATCCTTGCGCGCGGGCTGTGGTCTCCGGATGAAACCACGGCGCATCACAAGGGGGGTGAACGCCAGGCGTCCGAGTTGGGATTCAGGGCGGAAATGGTCGATGCGCTGGTGAAATTGTCGGGCAAGGAACCGCACATACTGACGCGCGCCATCGAGCCGATGGTGATGCGCTACGGCGCCTCCTACATGGCGGCCGCAGAACTTTTCGAGAAAATCAACGACCTGGATTTTCTGCCGCTGCTTGATCGAATGCTGATGAACACCCTGATGCATGATGAAAGCAAGATGAACACCTACCAGCAGGAATTCTTTTGGGACGCGGCCTCACAGTCGCGCAAGCCGATCACCAAGGAGAAGCTACTCATTCCCATCGTGCATGCCATTGGGATCATCAGTGGTGAGCGTGCGAAGGAAATCCTGCGGCGATACCAGGAAGGAATCACCTCCCACAAGTTCCCACCGCCTCCGCCACAGGTTGCGGAATTTCTCCAGCGATTCCTTGGCGCAAGCGTCTTCTCGAGCGCCGCAAGCGAGGCTGCGGAATCAGCGCCGGCGGTGACCCTCGGCGAAGACGAGGTGCAGGAACTGGTCAAGGCGATCACCAAGGGTTACCTGCTGACCAGCAAGGAGGCGCGCCGCATGAAGAAGATTGAGGCGCTGACAAGGCTTGCCCAGGCGACGCCGATGGAGGCGCTGGACGCAGTTTTCGAACAACTCAACGACAAGGATCCACTGGTCACGTCCGCGGCCATCACCTGCATTTCAGAGTATGCGCTGATGAAGAAGCCAAAGGTCCTGAAGGACCTCGCCATCAACGGTTGCATCGATCGATTGGCATCAAAGGATGTGCTGGTGCGGGTGGGCGCGCAGAAGACGCTGCGCGAGATCGGCGCAAACCGCGACGATGTCAAGAGTCGTATCAACGGCTTCGTAAAGAACGCCACACCAGAGGAGAGGCAGGCCGTTGCGGAGTTGTACAAGGGACTCGCCTTGATCAACCAGACGCCCGGCGAGACGCTTGCATCCATTGCCCAGGCGGAAGGCGGAACTGTTGCGAAGAAACCGGGCACCGACGCGATGAACAAGGTCGAGTTGAAGCGCCAATACATGCAGGCAAGGCAGGCATGGCTCACAGGGGGCAAGAAGGGCGATCCGCCCGCGATGCCGGACGGGTTGGAGTAGGCTGCCGAGCGCCCATCGTCCCGCAGCAAGATCACGCTGTGGGAAGCTCCCTTGGCGACTTCCTTCGGAAAATGGAAGCGCAGAATGCGAAGGATGCCCGCACGGTTAGCCGTTGACCGGAATGGCAGGCCGACCGCTGATTGCATGGTCAAACCTTGTCGCAAATGCCTTGGTCTGATTCAGCATTATCCCCCCACAAAGGTCCGTTCATGCGTTTTCATTCCCTCTCCGTTGCATCGATTCTGGCGGCTGCAATGCTCGCCACAACACCAGCGGCCTTCGCCCACGAAAATCACGATCACTCCGCCGCCATGGGAACTTCGGCAGGGGCTGTGACAGCGAAGGTCAGCACGCCGAAAGACGCCAAACCCGGCACACCGGTTGAAGTGAAACTAACACTGAAAAACGCCGAAGGCCACCCCATCACGGAATCGGATTTGAAGGCACCTCACGGCGAGAAGGTGCACGTGCTGATCATCGACCCCAGCCTGACGGATTACCAGCACGTTCACCCGAAGGAGAGCGCGACTCCCGGCGAGTACACATTCACGATCACGCCAACCAAGGCGGGCGAGTATCGACTGTTCGCGGATGTGACCCCGCAATCGGATGGCAAGGAACTCTATGTTCCTGCACGCTTCAACATCGAAGGAACTGCTGGCGCTGTTGCCAGGACAACGGCAACTGAGGCGACTGCGGACGGATACAAGTTCGTGCTGAAGACGGGCGAGGGCGTGCTGTCATCCGGTCGCGAACAGACGGTGACATTGAGTGTTGCCGATGCGAAGGGCGCACCCGTGAAGACGCTGGAGCCGATCATGATGGCTTTCGCGCATGTTGTTGCCTTCAACGAGTCCGCCACCGAGGTGGCACACCTTCACCCCGAAGGTGCGGAGGCGAAGAGCGATGCCGATCGTGGCGGACCCGACTTGAAGTTTCATGCCAGCTTCCCGACAGGCGGCTTCAAGAAGATCTTTGCACAGGTCAAGATCGCCGGGAAGGTCATCACGGTTCCCTTCGGCGTTGACGTAAAGGGGGATGAACCCAACGCCAAGAGCGAAGTCACAATGGGCGCTGCCGGCGATGGGAAGGCTGTTGAAATGGTGAACAACAAGTTTTGCCCCGTGTCGAAGGACGAGAATGGGGACATGGGGGATGTGTTGTATGTCGACTATGCAGGCAAGCGCGTGACCTTGTGCTGTAGTGGTTGCGTCAAGAAGTTCAAGAGCGATCCGGAAGGATTCCTCAAGAAGGCGGAAGAGGGCGAAAAGGCGGCTCTCTCTAAGGATTCGCCCAAATAGGCGCCACTGATTCAATGGTCTCAAGGTGCGGGCATGAAAAGCCCGCACCTTTTTTTTTGCATTCTTCAGAAATTTAACCTCCCACTTCCAACGGGGAGGGGGCGGAGTGCACTAAGGGAATGTAGCGGGAAGGTTCACAGATGTTTCAGGAAGTCAGACCATGACTTACGAACAGAAATCCAACGGCAATGCGGCAATGTACCGCCGCGCAGTATCGGGCGAGCCGGAGGCGTTCTGGGAGCTTGTACGACCCTTCGAGCGGATTGTCTTTTCGACAGCGCTGGGGGTGGTGCGGGACCCGGACAAGGCCCAGGATGTCGTCCACGACACATGGGTGCGCGCATTTTCCACCCTTGGGAATTTGCGCTCACCGGACAAGATCGGCCCGTGGCTGCATTCGATGGCGCGAAACATCGCACACGAGATGCTGCGCAAGGCGGACCGGCAGGTTCGAAGGGCGGCGCAGGCACCCACGCCGCACATTGTTTCTGTTCCTGCGATGATGATGGCAGAGGAGGAATTGCGAATGCTGGATGCGCAATTGAGGGAGCTTCCAGAGCCACATCGCGTGGTGCTGAGCCTGAAATACATGAACAACCTGTCCTGCCAACAAATCGCGGAGTTGCTTGGGATTGGCGTCGAGGCGACGAAATCCCGGCTCTTTGAAGCCCGTCGTGCTCTCCGCGCGCGCATGAAGGCTGCCGAATCCAGTGCCGCCACCCACCCCGCGCAAGACCTGCGCGGCGAACAGCGCTCGCAGGCAATGCCTGCACAAGAAGGATGAAGGCCATGAAAACAGAAGAGAAAGAACTCAGGGTTCTCGAATACCTGGAAGGCGGCTTTTCCCCCGAGGATGAAAAGGCGTTCATTGCTGACGCCGCGTCCGATGCGGAGCTGGCTGCGTTGCTGGCGGACTTTCAGCAGCAGGAACGCGCGCTGGAATCATACTTCACCGCACGCGGCGAGGCCGCGCGCAACACTTCCCACCCCGATTTGCGGCGGCTCCCCGTTGCGGTTGTGCCCGCTCAGCCAACAAGCGTGCGGAGGAGTCGCCGCCTTGTCGCCTCGCTCGCAATCGCTGCGGGACTGGCGGCAGCAGTGGGAGGCGTCATCTTCCTGTCGAATGCCAACTCCGGCGTTCCGGAACACCATGTGACGGTTGCCGCAGCAGTCGGCAAGCCACAGATCATCGACAAGAAGGGATCACTGATGGTCATCACGCCGCAGATGACCATCACGAAGGGGATCGACAAGTTCAAAACACCCGATGGCAGCCGCCTTGAACTGGCATTGGGCCGCAACGGCGGTAGCGTTGAACTGAACAGCAACTCCACGGTGGAGCTTCGCCAAACGGTGAATAACACGGTTGTGAAGCTGGATCGCGGGGAGGTCATGGTGTGGCCAGCGAAGGCCTCCGCAACCCTCGTCAGTGTGACGACGCCACAACTGCAGGCGAATGCGCAGGGTGAAAGCGCTTTCAGCGTTGTGCGTGGCCTGCGCGGGTCGGAGGTTGCCGTGCTGAAGGGGGAAGTGGAGATCGTGCAGGCGGGCACGCGTCGCAGGCTGCGTGAAGGTGAATCCTACAGCTCCACCGGCGTAAAGCCTGTGCCGGTGGTGCAGCGCGTGGCCTGGAGCGGGAAGGGAAGCAGGGTTGCCGCTTCGCTTCCCGTCGCCGTCGATGCCTCTGCGATTACCACTGCTCCGGCGACTCCCACGAACGATGCCCCCGCGACCGAAATTGCGATGGCGGATTCGGGGACGGAGCCAGGCAACGGCACCGGCGAGCCGAAAGTGAACGTGAAGGGAAGCGCGACTGCCACGGGCATTCGCACCTCGCGGTCGGCCAACAGTGCCATTGGCATCGCGCGGACCACCGATTATCTTCCCTCTTCCACTTTCTCCATCGTTGAGGTGCCGAACCTATCCGCGATCGATCTGCCGCTTGATGGCAGCGGCGACGAGAGTGTGCAGAGTCAACTTCGGAATTACAGTATTCGAGACATCCTCTCATCGAGCTTGAAAGGTGCCGGTGCGTCCGAGGCGAACATCCAGCAGGCAATCAAAAAGCTGGAAAGTGTCGTGACCACGGAAGAGTTGGATCTCATTAAAAATTCTGTGGGGGGCTCGGTATCCTTTGGCATCACTCCCGAATCGCCCATCCTGATCGCGGAACTTACGGATAATGCGGAGGCGATCGGCGCGATCTTCACCCAGAAGATCGACCCCTGGCTTGATTCCCAGTCGGAGGGCGATGGCGCGCACCTGCACGGAACGGTGAACAACGGACTGCTCGTCCTTGGATTCAAGGGGAAGGCTCTTGATGAAGCCGTCGCAGCCACCTCGACGTTTCGTCCCACTGAGTTCAGGAACTCCGAGTTCGTTCAATCACTTCGTCGCGATGTCGGGGGCAGCCGCCTCACGGTTGCGGTCGATACGGCGACGATTCGTTCGCTTGCAATTGGAGACACTATCTCCGATAGCCAGCAGCGTTTCCTGGACATCACGGGCCTCGCAAACATGAAGTCGATCGTGGCGGCGACAAGCTTTTCCGACCAATCACAGAATCGTGCGCTGCGGGTGAACTTCGACGGTGAACGACGTGGGATGATGAACTGGCTTGGTGCGCCAGCGCCACTTGGCTCATTGCAGTTCTTTTCTCCCGACGCGCAGTTCGTCGCGGCTGCCCGCATCAAGAAGCCGGATCAAATGTTGAATGAAATCCTTCAATGGCTGCGTCAGGAGGATCCCTACTTCGCGGCACCTGACTCCGCAGGCGACGTCGCCCTGGTGAAGCGGCTGGCTGCGACGCTCGGCAACGAAGCCGCAGTCGGGCTCGACAATCCGGTCCTTCCGATTCCGAACATCAAGTTCGCCGTCGAGGTTACCGATCCCGTGGAGTTTCACAATTCCATGCTGGCATTGGTGGAAGCCGCTTCAGCCAACCGCGCACCGGAGGACCAGATCGTCCTCGATTCCCACACCTACAAGGATCGCCTGATCGTCGATCTGAAGCTCCCACGCGCAGCCTTCAACGTCTCCTACGCCATCATCAACGACTACGTTGTGTTCGGCCCTGGTGCCGCATTCATGGAGAGCACGGTGGACCTGTCGCTAAGCGGCACATCCATCGACCACGAAGCCGCCTTCATGGATGCGCTTCCGGCGAACAGCGGTTCGTATGTCTCCATGCTCGTCTATACACCGGGCGGTAGGTCGCTGGGCGATGCGGCCCCGTTCGTCCAGGGCTTCCTGAGCCAGCGTGGCATCAACGTTGACCTCATGAAGCTGAAGCAACAGGGCGCCGATTCGCATCCGATGGTGGCATACGCAGTCGTGGATGACACCAGCATCGACCTTTACATCAATGGCGTGAAGGGCGACTACCAGATGGCGGGAGCCCTGCCCCTGGTGGCGGACTTCCTGGCCACGAAGACCGGAAAACCGTGATGGGGAATCCGTTCCGGGGCGCGCTTTCCCGTAAAAAAGAAAGGCGCGCCCCGGTTTCCTGAGTTGCAAGACACGAGTCTGATGAACTACTCCGCTCCTTGAAACGATCACCATGTTTGTCGACATCGAAAAATTCTCCGTGGATTTTGGCAGGCGACGGGTCCTGAACTGCATCACGACGCAGTTCAGCGGCAGGAGCGTTGGGCTGCTGGGGCCGAACGGGGCAGGAAAATCCACGCTCATCAAATCGCTTCTTGGGTTCGTACCTCCTGCGGAGGGAACGGCGCGCATCATGGGGCATGATGTCCGCCATGATGCCATGAAGATTCGCCAGATCATCGGGTACATGCCGGAGCATGAAGCCTACATCGGCGACTTGTCCGCCGTGCGGTTGCTGCGATATCTCGGTGAGCTGTCGGGATTGTCGTCAGGCGCCGCGATGGAACGTGCGCATGAGGTGTTGTACTATGTGGGCATCGGCGAATTGCGATATCGCCCCGTGCGGACCTATTCTCTCGGCAACCAGCAACGGGTGAAACTTGCGCAGGCGCTGGTGCACGGACCGAAGGTGCTGATCCTGGATGAGCCGACGAACTCGCTCGATCCCGAAGGACGTGAGGAGATGCGCCGCCTGGTGCGCGATATCGGGCAGATTTCCGGTTCGCATGTCATCATGTGCTCGCACATCCTTCAGGACGTGGAGTACTGCTGCGATTCCGTTGTCGTGATCAACCGCGGCTGCGTGGTACTGAATGGAATCATCGCGGAATTGAAGAAGGAGGACCTCCGGACGTATGACATCCGCATCGAAGGTGACCGGGAGCGGCTGATCGGCGCGATGGCCGCTCGTGGATGGCCCTGCGCGGAGAATGACCGGGGCGGGATTCGCGTGCAGCTTCCGGAAGGCGAGGGCACGAGGTCGCTGTTCGCAATGGCACGGGAGATCGGTGTGCAACTGCGACACTTCCATTTCAAGAAGGATTCCCTGGAGGATATTTTCATGAGTGCCCTTCAGGACTCGGAAAGGAACGCCCCCAATGCCCGTACATGAGATCAAGTACAAGGCCTGGGAGGGGGACGTGGCAGGAGAGTTCCGGCGCCTGATCGCGATTCCGAAGTTCTCGTTGATGTCCATCTTCAACAAGTGGCTTGCGGTGAGTCTGTTTGGCGTCGGTTCGCTGATGACGATTGTCTTCACGCTAACAGTCATCATCACTTGCAATCCCGAGATTCAAAAGTTGATGAATCTTGGCTTCCGTGAACTGACGAGGTTGAACA
>JADLAR010000053.1 GCA_020848155.1 Candidatus Sumerlaeota bacterium | reverse complement strand
GCCGTTAAGCTCCGCAGCGCCGATGATACTCCGGCCCCTGGCCGCGGGAAAGTAGGACATCGCCAGATTCTTCACCACCACACCCATCGCCCCGCAAACGCGGGGCGATGCGCGTTTTTACCGCGGCAAGATGTTCAGGGCGGGCGACGGCTGGGTACCGCGATGGGTGTTCATTCCACGTTCGTGGAAATCTGAATCCCCAGATCGTCGATCTTGTTGAACAGGGTCTTGTAGGAAATTCCAAGTCTCTTCGCCGCCTCGGATTTGTTCCCCTTGCAAATCTTCAGGGCGCGAATCACGGCGGCACGTTGTGCGTCGGAGGCAACGGAATCCAACTCGCGAATAGTTCCACCTGTGCCGAGGTCCAGCAGGTATTCGTCGCCGGAGGCTGATCTGTGCGGCTCCTGCAGGGTTGGCGGGAGATCACTGCCTGTGCGTGGTGGACGCGGCACGCCGATCCCGCCGCTGTAGCCCTGTGCCTGCGCGATCAGGCTGTTGATGTCTTGCAGGACCGTCGCCTTCTCAATCGCGTTCTGTAATTCGCGAATGTTGCCTGGCCAGTTGTAGGCCTTCAGCACCTGCAATTGGGCGTCGCTCAGCTTTAGTTTTGCTATGTGGTGGCGCTTCGAGAATTTGTTCAGGAAGTATTCGATGAGGTGCTGGATGTCCTCACGTCGCTCGCGAAGCGGGGGCAGGGTAATTGGGATGACGTTCAGGCGGTAGTACAGGTCCTCGCGGAAGGTTTTCTGCCGGACGGCATCATGCAGGTCACGATTCGTTGCCGCGATCACGCGCACGTCCACCGTGATTTCCTTCTCGCCACCGACGCGCGTGAAGCGCTGCTCCTGCAAGACGCGCAGGAGCTTGACCTGGAGCGACATCGGCATGTCGCCGACTTCATCAAGGAACAACGTGCCGTGGTCCGCCAGTTCGAACTTTCCGCGGGCCAGCGCATGTGCGCCGGTGAAGGCGCCGCGCTCGTGGCCAAAAAACTCGGATTCCAAGAGCGTCTCCGGCAGCGCCGCGCAGTTGATTGCGACGAAAGGCGCGTGACGGCGATTTCCATTGAAGTGGATTGCCTGCGCCACCAACTCCTTGCCCGTCCCTGACTCGCCGTGAATCAGCACGCTCGTCTTGAGGGAGGAGATTTGGCGGATGGTCTTGAAGATATCCGTCAGGCGTGGGTCGCGCCCCACGATTGGGAGAGGAAGATTATCCGCGCCCACGAGTGTTGGGTGGCTCATCTCCGCATCGGTGATGAGGCCCTTGCTTTCGCGCACCTTGCGCAGTGCCGATTTGATGCGTGCGTTGTCGAAGGGCTTGATGAGGAAATCCACCGCGCCGTGCGACATGGCTTTTACGGCAGCATCCACGCTTCCGTAGGCGGTGATGACAACCAATCCGGAATCATTGCCCATCTGGCGCAGCTTGTCGATGACCTCCAGCCCGTTCATTCCCGGCAGTGACAAGTCCAGCACAATTGCGTCGTATGATTCCTTTTCCGATTCGACCAGCTTGACGAGTTCCTCACCGCTGGCACACGGGGTAACCTGCCAGCCATCCTCTGCCAGGACATCCTGCAGCAGGCGTCGCATGTTCTTCTCATCATCGCATACGATGACATTGTTGTTTGCGGACTTCGTCATGTTCGTTCCGGTGCGCACTGAAGACATGATTCAAAAAAAATGCCCCCGCTTTCGCAGGGGCTTCAAGTGATTTTGGGATTGAAGGACGATCAGCTGACGCTGGCGCCGTAAAAACTGAGGACGGCGTTCGCGACTTCGTTGATCTGCTTCTTCTTCAGCCCAGGTGCGATGGGGAGCGAAATGGCGCGCTTTGAAAGGTCTTCCGACACGGGGAAGGCGCCCTGCTTGTAGCCCAGATATTCGAACGCAGGATGCATGTGCAGTGGCGTGGGGTAGTAGATCCCGAAGCCGATCCCCTTTTCCGTAAGGTGTACTGCAAGCTTGTCTCGCTCAGGAACCAGAACCGTGTACATGTTATAGACAGCGGACAGGTCATCCTTGAAGGGAGGCGTTTGCACCGGTGATCCCTTGAAAAGCTGGGTGTAGAGGCGTGCGTTTTCGACTCGCTCCCAGTTGTTTTCGTCAAGGTCCTGCAACTTGAGGGACAAGAGTGCGGCCTGAATCGCATCAAGGCGGCTGTTGTAGCCAACCATGTCGTGCTCGCCCTTGCCACCAAGACGGCCGTGCTCGCGCAGACGACGAATCGATTCCGCGTTCTTCTCATCACCTGTTGTCACCAAGCCGCCATCGCCGATGCCTCCCAATGTGCGGGTGGGGTAGAAGCTGAAGCATCCGAACTGGCCAAAGCTGCCGAGTCGGCGGCCGTTGACGCGCGCGCCTGCCGCGTGGCGCATGTCTTCCATGACCGCCACGGAGTACGTGCGGGCAACGGTGCAGATGCGGTCGATTTCACAGGCATTTCCAAACAGGTGAACTGCCACGAGCGCCTTCGTGCGGGAGGTGATCGAGGCCATCATCAGGTCTGCATCGATGCAGTACGTGTCAGGGCGAACATCCACCAGAACGGGGGTTGCTCCCAGACGGGCGATAGCGTCAGCGCAGCGGCCAAACGTGAAGGCGGGACAAAGCACTTCATCCTCCGGGCCGATTCCTGCGGCAGCCAGCGAAAGCATCAAGGCGTCCGTTCCTGAGTTCACGCCAACGCCGTGCTTGATTCCCACATAGCGGGCGAACTGCTCCTCGAACTTTTGCACCACGGGACCAAGGACGAACTGTCCTTCGTCGAACATCTTCTTCAATTCTTCCGTATATTCGTCGAAAAAATGTCCATTAACAGCATTCAAATTCACATATGGTACAGCCATCTTGAAACCAAATCCTTTCCCAAAACGAGGGGGGAGTACCTGCCGACTCGCGCAGAGCGGGGAACTATTTGGAAAGGGAGTCTGCGAGTCAATAGAGAGGCAGCCAGAAAAGGAGGTCATTTCCTGCTCCCATTGGCTGTCGAACCCGGTCGGCAGGGGGTGCTTAGCGCTTGACTTCTCCCGGCTGAGACTCACGGTTCCCCGTGGAAAGTCACGACGAGGACTGAATGAACCCTGCGGCGCCTTGGGATGTACAGGAAATGGGCCGGGAAACGGTGGTGTTTCACCGTATTACTGGCGAAGTCCATATCCTGAACGAGACCGCCGCGGCCATCTGGCGGGCGCTTGTTGAGCAAAATCAGACATTTGAGATGATTCTTGACGATTTGAAGCGTCAATTTCCACAAGTTTCTGTTGCTCACCTTGCCGACGATCTGGAAGATACCGTCCGTCAGTTGCAAGAAAAGCACCTCGTCGACCCCAAAGACCCTGCTACGGAGTTGCGTTCAGATGTTTGAAAAAAGAAACGATATGGCTACTGAGAAGGCGAAGGCACAGGCGGACATGGCTGTGGCACCTGTCGAGCAGCGCCCCGTCTATGAGTCGCCGCGGATTGTGACCCATTCCGCCCAGGAACTTGAAAAGGCGTCCCTGAAGATCAACGCCTGCACCTCGTTCCTGCCCTGATTATCTGCCGCGCCATCCGCCCGGCAGCACAAGTTTGAGACAAGTTCATCTACCGGCTGGCAACAGTCGGTAGATTATTTTTTTTACGACCTGACATGGCCTCATTTTTCGACTTCACAATTGCGGGGATCGCATTTCGCGTGGGCGGCGACGATAACTGCGTGGAGCACATCGACAGGTTGTTTGGCGCATTTCCAAAGCCCGTTGGGACACCCGATTGGTCGCTTCGTTGGAATGGAAATTTGTGCCACTATCAACCCGGCGCGGCTCCGATTCGCATTCCATCCGCAGTGTTCGCCCCTTCCTGCTCGACGATCCTGATCGGTTACCTGCTCCGCGAAAGTCTTCCCGATGCCGTTTTCCTCCATGGCAATGCCATCGTTCGCAATGATGGGCGACTGCTGATCCTTCTTGGCGATAGCGGCGCGGGCAAAACGACGCTGTCACAGGAGTTTCTTTCCCCAGGCCTCTGGCGACTGGCTGCGGAGGATTTTCTCATAGTTGATTCCACGTCGGGGCAGTTGCATCCCTATCCCCGCGCCGCCAGCATTCGCATGGAGCATCAGAAGGGCGGCAAGACTCACAAGCCCGTGAGCCGATTTTCACCGGAGTGCCATTCGCTGGTGGATTCGAGTGTCATCCTCTTGAAGGTGGCAGCCGGGCAGGAGAGTGCGGCGCAGTCTTCCTCCACCACCCTTTGGCTCAGTTCCCTTCCCTCCAACCTCGACGAGGCGATGGCTGAACTGAAGGTGACCAACTATCAGGCGATTGAAACCGAGAATTTCCACGCCGTTGCCTTCGATCAAATCTCTCCGTCACAAATGTATCTGGTCGCGCGGCGTTTGTTGCAATCAGGTGCGCTGCCACTTGGCACAACAAACACACGTGAGGAAGGGAATTCCGTGGTGCGTGCATTTCCCTCCGAACCGGGGGGCCGCGAAATTTCCATGTCGGATGGATTGCATCATGTGATGGCGCACCGGGTGAATTTTCCAACGCGCATCGTCCCTGCGGGCCGCGATTACATGATGCTTGCAAAGATTTTTTCCGCGTCGCGATGTTTTGAAATTACTCCCGGTGGAACACCGCGTCGAACCGCTGATTTTATCGATGGCCTCATCGATTGACAACGGTTCGCATGAGGGCAGGCTCGGATTGTGCTCGACTGTCCACGGCGCGGGAGGGAGCATGGCCGTATGGAAGCGATGGCCAAAAATCGAGGGTTTCGCATCGGGCCTGGCGATTTGGCGTGTGCGGGGAGTGCTTCGCATGCCGGGCGCGATGCCGAATGCTTTCGACCCCTTGCAGGGTGAACGGGAATCCATGAACGCCATTCTCCCGAAGAAGCTGGATGATGCGACGCGCAAGCGCGTCCTCAGGCTTTGTGGATTGTTGTCGCGTCCCGCCCTGGACGAGTCGCACCGGCGTGCCTTGCGCGCCATGATTGGCGATCCCCAATGGAAGCCGATCCCCCGGCTGGCGTCATGGCATCTGCTGGAGCCGCAATTCCTTCATCACCTGGAGCGCACGTTTGGCGGAGGATTTGATGAAGCGAAAGTCTTCCTTCCGCGCGATGTGACAATGAAGGGCGCGCCAACAGGCGCGGACTTGGTCCTCGCGTATTTTCATCGTGCGAAAATTCTGGAGCGCGTGCTTTCGGCACTGTCGGTCGCCGGTGTGCAAAAGGTCCTGCTCATCAAGGGCGCGGCGCTCGCGCCGCTTTACGAAGCTCCTGCAACGCGGCAGATGTGTGATGCTGACCTCGTTGTTGCGCCGGGCGATCTGGCGATCGCGCGCACGACCCTTGCCGCGGAAAAATTCATCGCTCATCATCAGGATTCCAACGAGGTCTGGCACGATGCCGCCTCCGGCTTTCACATCGACCTGCAACAACTGGCGACGCCGCTGGCGCACGGGATCTTCGAGCGCGCAACTCCGCATCCGTGCTATCGTCATATTGGCAACGTTGCGATTCCCACGCGTGGTGATCACCTGCTGCTGATCGCGATCCACGCCGCGCGCAATGGTGGCAACCGCATCTGGCGCGACGTTTGTGACGCGAATCTTCTGCTTGAAGGTGCCACCAAGGCGGATTCGGTTTGCGGTGCCTTCGCGGCGGCGGAGGAATTCAAGACGGGGTATATTCAGGCCGCTGCATTTTTCGATTTTGTTGATGAAGTCTCACCGGAGCCTTCAGGTCAGCCTGTCCGCAGCCCGATTCTGAATGACAACCCGGTCGTGAACGCAACACTGAGCCTCTATCGCGAACTCTCCACAGGTTCCATGCCCCCGGTGGCGCTGAACCTTGTCGCGGTTTCAACGCGCCCCATGAGCGAGCACATTGCCCGGTTGATGCGCGCAAGAGATTCCGACGGGGGAAATTCGTCGCAGTGGGCGGAAACCGATCCCGTGATGGGCACAATGGCCGGAGGGGGGACCTTCGCACGCCAGATGACCAAGTTCAAGGTGCTGTTGCACCTGTGGCGTTCCGGTGAACTGCAACATTACAGGAGATTGGTGGAAATGCAAAACATCGCACGCGCGGGAAATACAGTGTTTCAGGCGCCTGACGGCCAGTCACAGGCGGGTGGCAGATGAGCATCGAATCGGTACTGTCCCTCACGCCTCCATTTGCCGACGACTTTTCCCCCCGCGTCCATGAAGACCTGATTGTTGATTTTGCCGACGCGGAAAAAGCCCAGGTGATTCTGCTTCACCCGCTGGAAGCGCGCTGGGCGTTGACGAATCGCACGGGCCTTCTGATGGCACGCGCGTTTGATGGCTCCCGTTCGCTGCGTGACGTGGCGTGCGAGCTTGCGCGATTGCATGGGCTTTCCGATGACGATGCGGTTCTTTCCGATGCAAGGAGCTTCGCCGCGGAGCTTCATCGTTGCAACCTCCTGGCGAATGCGCCCTTGGCAGGCGAAATCATTCCGCCCGCGAAGCCGCGCATCCCCAGCATGACGATTTACGTCACGGAGCAATGCAACCTGCGCTGCAAGCACTGCTCCATCGTCGAAGGGAAAATGCCGGACACGTTGCTGACCGGTGACGACATTCGCCGTCTCATTGATGAGCACACGACAAACTTCGTGAATCCCACGGTTGCGTTTCTCGGCGGCGAGCCATTCATGCGCCCCGACATGGCGGACCTAGTCGAATATGCCGCGGCCCGCACGCGCACGGTGAACATGAGCACCAACGGCTTCTTCATTGACGAAGCCCTGGCGCAGCGCCTTGGTGCAATTGCCCCGCTGAACCTTCAGGTCAGCCTCGATGGGGCCGATCCGGAGGTGCATGATTTCATACGTGGCAAGGGGTCCTTCGCGAAAGCATGGGAGGCGATTCAACTGCTTGCGAAACATGGCGGCGCAAAGCGCCTGACGATCGCGATGACGCTCACGAAGGCGGGGCTTGCCGATGTGAAGAAGCTCCTTCACATGTGCGATGAACTTGGCATCGGAAAAATCCGGTTTCTTCCCCTCGACAAGTCAAAGGCAGCTGCGCGCAATTGGGACCGTATTGCCCCGGCTCAGGAACTGTTTGAAGAAATAACGCGCTACCTGATTTTTGATGCGCGTTTTCGCCCGGGGGCGATCACGGAAGTTGCGGGTGCCTTCCCAGGATTCGTTCCGAAACCCCCACCACACGGCATTCACTGGTGCCCCCTAGGGGAAACCCTGATAGTCAATTCTCAGGGTGAGACCTACAATTGCCCGCTTGGTACTGGTGGGGATGCGCCTTCGATCGGTAATGTTTACCACAAAAAACTGGGCGAGATGCTCGAAAGCGACGAGAACAAGGCGGCGCGTCAGAAGATGCTGGAGCGCAGATATGCCGTTGAAGAGTGCAGGTCCTGCGCTTGGCGAAATTTCTGCCAGGGCGGTTGCTCGGCCTTTATCGCCCATCGAAGCGGATCGTTCTATATCAACGACGCGGCGTGTGAGTTTCGACGAAATCTTTACCGCGAGCATGTGATCCGCAACATTCCGTGACGCCCTTGCTCCCACATTTTGGACAAGGAATTTCATGGAAGGCTTGACGACTCTGGCTTTGATGGGTTCTTGTTGCTCCGCAATTGGATTTTAAGGAGTTGCGAATCACGCGAGTCCTGAAGTTGTGGCAAGTTGACTGGCGGCGCTTGTCGGCCCATATTGCATGAGACCAGTGCTGCACAAATTTTATGGAGAAGACCTCACCCATGAAGAGTAGGACTCAGACTTCTTTGCAAAAGAAGAAACTCATCGCCGCAGCGCTCCTGCTTGCGGGAATCACGGGATCCGCCGGCGCGGCGACATTCACCTCCAGTGCCACAGGCGATTGGGACCAACTGACCACTTGGACAGTTGTCGGCGTTGACGGTGACGGAGTCCCCGATGCTGATGACGATGTAACCATTAATGGTACCTTTACCGTTACCATTGATGCACCCGCTGCCTGCGCTTCGCTGACAGTCGCCGCTGTCAACGCATTGAACATCAATGATCAGACGCTCACCGTTGAAAACGACGTCATCAACAACGGAACGATGTCTTCTGGCGGTGCCGGTACTCTGGTGGTCGGAAACGATGGCACCGGAAACCTGACGAACGGTGGCTCGTTTTCGCTCTCCGGGTGCACAATCACCGTCAACGGTGATGTCTCAAACACCCTCTCATTCAGCATTTCCGGGTCGACGATGGCGGTCGACGGGGATCTCTCAAACAGTTCATTCCTCATTTTCACTGCCGGAACAGTAACAGTGGACGGCGATGTCACCAATACTTCCGGCGGTACATTCACAGGTGATTCGGGTGGGACGCTCAACCTGCTCGGGGACATCAGCATGGGCGGGTTGGTGACCATTTTCAATTTCAACTGCGTTGGTACGGCACTTCAGACCATTTCTGGTGGCAGCACCTCCGTCGTGATCACCAACATGACCGTGGATAATACCAGCAATGTTGATCTGAACCGTCCGTTGGTGGTGGGCTCCTTCGGCGGCGCCACACTCACCCTGACCAACGGTCAGGTCCTCACAACAGATACGGATTTGCTGATTCTTCGCACGCCGCAGGATGCGACTGTGGGGACACTCACACGTACGAATGGATATGTGAACCCGGTTTTTGCCCGCGACGTTAACGCCACGCTTCTCTCCGGTTATCTCTTCCCGGTGGGAACGGGTCTGGGATATACCCCGGCCTCGGTCACATTCACGGACGCCTTTGACGCCGGCTCTGGCATCCGGGTCCATGTTCATGATGGGGACCAGCCAAACGTTGCGCTCAATGCTCCCGATCCTGATCTGGCACTGGATCGCTACTGGAACCTTGTGACGCTCAACATTCCGGGCAGCCCCGCGGGCAGTCCGGGCAGCTACGCTGCTGATCTCTCACTGACTTATCTGGATGGCGATATCGACGCACTGTCGCTCACCCCGCCGCAGGCTGAGGCGAATTTCCGCGTGGCGCGTGACAAGGTCGCCCCGCTGAAGTACCAGACCTACGCGACGACGGTGAACACCGGGACCAATACCGCCACTGGTCAGCCCTATGTCCAGAACGGTGATTATACGCTTGTCCAGCAGCTGCCCTCCGATCCGCTTGCAGTGGACCTGACGTCCTTCACGGCAGCATCGCAGGGTGCTGGCGAGCATGTGTCCCTTTCCTGGACCACCGCTGGCGAGTTCAACAATGCCGGCTTCAACATCTACTATGCCGATGGCAACAACAAGGGCGCAAAGGTCAACGCCTCCATCATCCCCGCCCAAGGCAGTGAGTTCAGCGGTCACACCTACGAATTCGAGGACCACAACGTCCTCGTGGCCGGTGAAGTGCGCGGCTACTATCTTGAGGACGTCGATGCCGCCAGCGTTGCCACGCTTCACGGCCCCGCGGTTGTTGCGGCAGACGGAAACTCCGCCAGCGAAGCGGTTCTTGACAACCTGACGTTGGTGAACTGGGAATCTGGGGCCGCAACGCCCACGTTTGTTGCTCCGACATTCAGCAATGATGCTTCAGGTCTTGGTGAGGCTATTCCGAATGGTGCGGACAGTGTCTTCGGATTCTGGCAGACACGCCTTCCCTTGGCTCCGCTTCCGGCTGGAACCTACAAGCTCACCGTCCATCTTGAATGGAACAAGACAACCGGCGTGCAGGCACCAGACGTTCGTCTTCGCGTGTTCGAGGCAGACAACGCCAAGAACTCCATGACGCACACTGTTGATCGCACTTCGGCAGGCAAGCAGCTTCCGGAGGAAGTCTCCGCCGTGTGGACCAGCGACGGAACTTCAGAATGGCGCGTTGCCGTTGACCTTCTTGGCTTCGCTTCTCCGCAGGCGGGTTCCTTCAAGGTCGTTCACGTCATGAACGAGCCGTATAACGTTCCGTGAAGTAACTCTCCAACCGCGCATCACTGATCCGGGGGGCGTTCGCGCTCCCCGGATTTTTTTGCGGTGCGGTCACTGCAAATTCCATTGATGGTAGCCGTTGAGCGCCACATCCTATCATATGATCCCGCGTATCGGTGCAGCGCTCCTGCTGCTGGCATTGCCTGCTTCCACCACCTTCGCTCTCGACGCGAAGCAGTGGTCTGCTGCGGCGAAGTCATCGCGCGCGGCGGCGCAGGAACAGGCCAGGCGCAACAACTTCGCAGCAAGGGGCTACAGCGCGGCCGGGGCACCGTTCGAGTTGGTCGGGGCGCGCGCGGGCAACCTGATCTACTATCAGGCGCTGACGGCGAATGCCGCCATCACGGCGAATACGACACCTGTTCGCAATACAACTCCCTACAACGTCACGGGAACAGGCATCGCGGTCGGTGTGTGGGATGCGGGCGCTATTCGCTTCACGCATGAGGCTCTCACCCCACGCGTGACCAATGGCGATGGATACATGGTCGTGGATCCCGTCGGCACGGCCCACGCCACATCCGTCGCGGGAATCATCGGTGCCTCCTTCATCGCCCCCGCGAATTATGTTGGAATGGCGCCCGCCGTTTCGATGATAGGCCACCACTTCGAGAATGATCGCGCAGAGATGATTGCGGTGGCAGCGGCCGTTGCGAACGATCCCGGCAAAATCGTCCTGTCCAACCATGCGTATGGCATAACATCAGGTTGGGAGTTGGGGACGTATTCCGGCAACAGTGGCTACCACTTCTTCGGAACCTTCTCCCCGCCGCTGACGGAATCGGATCTTTTCGGGCAGAATTGTCAGGAAGCGGCAGAGCTTGACCAGATTTGTTACGATTACCCCTACTACCTTCCCGTGATCTCTGCGGGAAACGATCGAGACGACGGCGCGCCCGCGTCAGGCGCTCCATTCTACTATTATACTTTCGACGGCGTGGACTACACTTGGCATCTTGTGTCATCCTACGACTCTTCGCTGCATCCACTTGCTGATTCCACGGTCAACGGGGGTTTTGATACGATTCAGCCCTATGCTGGCGGAAAGAACACGCTCTGCGTCGGTGCTATTGGCGACGGGGTTACTGCTGGCGTCCGTGATTTGACGAAGGCATCAATGGCAGTGTTCAGCGGATGGGGGCCCATGGATGATGGGCGCATCAAGCCGGACGTGGTTGCAAATGGGTTGACCATTTTCGGCCTGCGGGCATTGGCGGACAGTGGCCCCACGGCCTACCGCGCAGCGGCGGACCTGAACGGGACGAGTTTCTCCGCGCCCGTCGTCACCGGCTCCGCAGCGCTGCTGCATGAGCTCTACGGGGACCTGTTCGCGGGACAGCAAATGCGCGCATCGACGATGAAGGCGCTGATCATCCACACCGCAGACGACCTGACGAACACTTTGGGGTTGGGGAATCCTGCCGCGCGTGTCGGCCCCGATTACTCCACGGGCTGGGGTGCAATGAACACGCAGGCTGCGGCTGACCTGCTGCGCGACCAGGCGCTCAACGCAACGCACCTGCGGCTCAGGGAGAATTTCCTGGATGCAACGTATCCCACGCGAACGATGCTGCTTGACTATTCTGGAAGCGGCCCCATTCGCGCGACAATCTGCTGGACAGATCCCTCGGGAACCGTTCGCACCACGCTTGATGATCGTACTCCCGTCCTCATCAACGATCTGGATTTGCGCATCATCTCGCCATCGGTCACCACATACTATCCCTGGGTGTTGGACGTGCTTAATCCCTCCAATGGGGCGACCACAGGTGACAACATCGTCGACAACGTGGAGCAGGTGGTCATCGATGCACCCAGTGCGGGCCAGTACACCATCACGGTCTCGCACAAGGGCGGTCTGTCAGGCGGAACCCAGTACTATTCAATCATGCTGGATGGGCTGATCGACAACGGCGGAGCTTCCGTGCGCGACTGGCTTCGGTTTTCCGCCGACTGACGGCAGTTCACCTTGCCTCCACCAGCAGGCGAATTCACGCTCCATCATTCCTCCATTCTTCTCGCAAGGTTCCGGAATCCCAGGCGTGTTTCCCATCACCGATCCGTTCGCATTGCTCGCAACGCTCACCGCCGTTGTCGGTGCCATTTTCTACATCAGCGAATTTCCCGCGTTCCGTCGCTTCTTCGACCTCGTTCCACCGCTCGTGTTCTGCTACTTTGTGCCGATGTTGATGACGACGTTCGGGCTCACACCCCAGCAGAGTCCCATCTACAGCGCGATGAATAGGTATCTTCTGCCTCCCATCCTGCTTCTGCTGCTGATCTCCGCCGATCTCGGCGCCATCATCAAGCTGGGACCAAAGGCGATCGTGATCATGCTTGCCGGTTCCGCTGGCATCATGCTTGGTGCCTTGCTCAGCTATGGCCTGTTCCGAACAAGGCTTGATCCCGACGCGTGGCAGAATTTCGGCGCGTTGGCGGCGACATGGACAGGTGGGTCCGCCAACATGGCAGCCGTCAAGGTGGCACTCGACATCAAGGATGAACTTTTCGCCGCGATTCAGCCCGTTGATCCCATCATCGCCTATTCCTGGATGGGCATCCTCCTGTGGCTCGCCAGCAAGCAGAAGCAATTCTCCACCCGCTTCAAGTGCAATGACCAGGCACTTGATGACCTGAAGGCAAACGTTGCGGATTTTTCCGGCCCGCTGACGAAACCCATCACCATCACGTCTTTTCTCGTCATTGTCGCGACGTGCCTCTTGTGCAGCTTCCTCGCCGTTGGGGGCGCTGAGAGGCTTCACGCCTACTGGACCTCCATTGATTTGCTGAAGCGCTATCCCCCCCTTCAGGTGCTCAGCATCGGCACGCTCACGGTGACATTCATCACCCTCATTGGCATCGCGCTCTCGTTCACTCCGATGCGGAAGCTCGAGGAAAGCGGCGCGTCACGAATGGGGTACGGGCTGCTGTATATACTGCTTCCGTCCTTTGGTGCGCAGGCGAATCTCTCCCTCGTGGCGGAGGTCCCCTGGTATGTCGTCAGCGGCGTGATCATCATCATCTGCCACGCCCTTTTCATGATGGGTGCCATGATGCTCTTTCGCGCGCCGCTCTTCTTTGGCGCAACCGCCAGCCAGGCCAATGTTGGCGGGGCGGGATCGGCCTCCATCGTTGCCGCTGCGTATCAGCCGTCGCTCGCACCCGTTGGTGTCCTGCTCGGAATTTTCGGCGGGATTTTCGGAACCTACGCCGGGCTTCTAACGGCGCACATGTGCAGGTTCATCGCACCCGGCCCTTGAACACAGGCCCTGAATCATGACGCCCCTTGTGGTGGCATCATGACGGGGTGACGAAAACCGGATCAAAAAAATGGCGGACAGGGAGGGATTCGAAGTGACAAATGGTGAAATTTCTCAAAATACTGAAAATGAAGACGTTACAAAATCGGACAGTTCGGAGTTTTGTGCCGTATTGGAGTGCTTGAAGCGGATTCTGGCACAAATTCCGGCACAAAAATCCGTACCTGCCGGAAGTCCTTGAGACACTGCCCCGAAAGACCTTTCTGGAGTGGCCAGAGACGGGCAAGGCACTTCCCTAGCAGCCCGCCGAAGTGACGCCTGATTTCTTGCACAGCTGGGCGTGGGCGGGTGATTTTTTTCATTTTTTGGACTTTTTGGCGGTTTTTTCGGTCTGGTGGGGCCTTATGAGGCCCTTCTGAGGCCATACATTCGCTTCAGGTTGTACGCAAGGCACACGAGTCCCCATTCGCCGCGCGCCTTGTCGACGCCTCGCAGCAGGAACTGGCGAAACCCCATGGCGCTCTTGATGATTCCGAACACGGGCTCGACGGTCATTTTGCGCAGGCGGTAGGTGGCGCGTCCTTCTTTGGTGTCGATTTTGTGGCGCATCTTCTCGGCAGCGGTGGCGTTTGGTGGCGGCTGGCCTTCGGCGGGTTTGGCGAGTTGTGACGAGAGCGAGCGGTTGTGTTTTGTGCGTCCTGGCGAGACGTACACGTCGACCGGCGATTTCGATACTGCGTCCTCGCTGTAGTAACCTGCGTCGGCGATGACCGCGTTGGGCGCGCCGTAAACGCTCGCGATGACGCTGATCGCCACCAGCAGCTCGCGCTTGTCGTTGGCGCATTGCGTGATATGTTGGCCGACGATCAGCATCGTCTCGGTGTCGACCGACGCCTGCGCGTTGTAACACTGGCTAAACGCGCCTTTGTCCGGCATGATGCGCGACTCGGGATCGGTGAAGTTGTGCTGCATCGTATCCGACGGCGTTGGCGATGGAGGCTCGGGCGGATCGGGTGGGCGCTTGCACTTTGCCATGGCGTTCTTAACCTTCTCCGGATTTTCCGCGAGCTGTTCGCCGTGCTCGACCAACGCCATCTCGGCGTGGCGCAACTCGATGGCGCGCTGCGCCTCGATCATGCGCGCCATGCGGTCTTCGCGACGCGCAATTTCAGCAGGAATATCAATGCCTTCGGCGATGGGCTCGTTGTCGGCGCCCTCGGCCATCTTCATCAGCCGCTCGATCTCGCTGCGCAACTGCACCTCGATTTCCTTGGCGCGCTTGTACGAAGCGGCCGCGTGCTTCGATGCGTTGGCCTTCACCTTTGTGCCGTCGATGGCCACCGTGCCGACTTTGACAAGACCCATTTCGCGCGCGACGCGCAGGATGTCGAGGAACAGCGCGGCGATCTCCTCGAGATTCCTCCGGCGAAAGTTCACGATCGTGTCGTGGTCCGGCGTCGCGCCGGCGGCGATGTAACGAAACGCGAGGTCGAATTGACACGCGCGCTCGATGCGCCGCGACGACATGACACCCGTCGCGTAGCCATAGAAAAGCAGCGCCAACATCATCGCCGGATGGTACGGAGTCGATCCACGCCCGCGCCGTTCATATTTCGACACAATTGCCGAAATGTCGAGCGATTCGACCACCTCGACGACGAAACGAGCCATGTGGTCCGCCGGCAAGAGCTCGTCCACCGAAGGCGGCAACAACAACGCCTGACCGCGATCAACAGGAACCCAGTTCTTCATGCAACACAACCCTCGACAGGATGCCAAGAGGGGAGCAAATCAAGGGCCAAAGTCCGACAGGCTGCTAGAGCAGATTGCAGATTTTTGTAGCCTGTGTTCTGGGGTTGGTAGGAGGAGGGGTTATGAAAACGATCTCCCTCGACCTTCGGCAGCGCATTCTTGCTGCATATGATAAGGGCGGCTCTTCCCG
>JADLAR010000052.1 GCA_020848155.1 Candidatus Sumerlaeota bacterium | reverse complement strand
TCACTTCCGTCAGCACGGAGTTGTGCCCCACCAGCGTGGCAACATTGACCGCAACGCCATCGGACTTGATTCGGGCGAGGTACTCCCCCACCTGCAGGGTGCTGCTTCCGCAGTTCCCCGTGACGATGGTCGTCACGCCGTCCCGGATAAAATTCTCGCATAGCGGCAGCTTGAAAACATCATCGTCCGCGTGCGTGTGAACGTCAATGAAGCCCGGCGCGACGATGTTGTCCTTCGCGTCCAACTCGACGGGAGCCTTCTCGTCCTTCAGGTCGCCGATGGCGGAGATTCTTCCATCGGTGATGGCGACGTCCCCGTGAAACCAGTCCGCACCAGTGCCATCGATGATGCGGCCATTGCGGATGATGGTGTCGGCGGCGGGTGACGACGTATAGACATATAGACACAGAGAAAGTGCAAGGCACCTTGATGGACGCATCGCGGGATCCCTTTCAGGTCAGACTTTGGTGAGCGCGGCTATGTGCTGTTCCACGGATTCGGCAAGGGCGCCCGGATTGCAACCGCCTTCAGCACGGACACGATTCCGCGAACGCCACCGCCATTGCTCCGCTCCACGACTGCGCGGGTCAACGAGTAGAAATCACGCCTTGCGGGGATGGAAATCGATCAATTCCCTTTCCGCGGCGCCGCTCCTCCCGATGAGTCACTTGAGAACCCACTCGACGGTGGTGGCTTCCGGATGGCGCGCGTAGAAATAAATGGGAGAGTTGTTCCATTCGGACAGCGTGTAGAATCCCGCGCTGTTGCCGGCCCAACCGAGCGCCTCGCTTTGCTGCTCATTGACTGTACTTACGATGCAGGTCGTCCCCGCCAGCGCCTGCTGGATGGTCTGACCAAACTCGCGCCGCCACACGTGAACTTCGCCGGTGCCGTTGCTTGAGCGGTGAAAACGGAGCGCAATGAGCTGACCGTCGGGGCTGATGTCGCCCGCCTTGATAAGATAACCGCTCAGGCCGGGAATCGTCGCTATCTGCGTGGTGGTGACGGTGGTGCCGGCGGGATGATTCGCGGGATCGCGAAAGACGCGCGCGAAGCCTTCGTTGTTCCGGTCGCGCGTGACGAAGTAAAGGTCGCCGTTGTTCGGATCGCACATGAGCGTCTCCACGTCGTACGCCACATTGCCGGGATAGCGAATGTAAAGCGTGTCATAGGTGGAAACAGTCTGCGTGACAGCCGCGCCGGTGAGCGGTGCGGCGGGTTCGGGAATGCGATACACGCGCACCGTGGTGCGATCGAAGTCGTTGTTTCCCGTGTCTGCGATGTAGAGGTAGGAGGTGCCGCTGTCGGGGCCGGGGCCCACGGCAACGTCCTCCCAATCGGTCGCCGTGGCACCGCTCAGAGTGTAGGTGCCGCGCAGGCCGCCGATGCCGTTGATGGCGTAAAACTTGGCCGCGGCGCCACTGTCGTTGTGCGTCCACAGGATGCCAAGCGTGCGATGGCTGGCGGCGAGGCCGGAAAGCTCGTCGAGTTCGCCGGAGGAGATGCTGCCGGTGTAGAGGGCGGAATCAAAGACCGGACATGCGGACTGTGCGAGCGACGCGGCGAGAAGCACGCCGACGCCCACCATGCTGCGGACGAAGCGCCGCCGAACCAACACCTGCTCGTTTGTCATCGCGGTCATGCCCCTGCTTCGATCTCCGTCATGACGCGCAACACATCGTCGATGATTTCGTTCACCTTTTCCTCATCGCCGGATTCGATGGCGGTGCGGAGTTCGGAGGTCTGCGACCTCAATTCCTGACTGAGCGGATGATTGCCGGAGCCGGCCATGATCGATTCGGCGCGCTGAAGGATGTTGCGTGCTTCATCGCTGCGCGATTCCTTGATGCGATCCTGAAGAATCTTGGAAATGCGTTCGCGGGCTTCCTTCACCATGCGATTCTTGTCGCCTTCGTTCAGGCGGCTGTCGGTTGCGGCAATGGTGATCTGCTTTTCAACGCCCGTCGCCAAGTCTTCCGCGCGCACTTCCAGAATGCGGTCGGGATTGAGGCGGAAAGTCACCTCGATGCGGGGAACGCCGCGCGGTGCGGGCGTGATCCCTTCGATGCGAAGCAGGTCGAGGAAGGTATTTTCGGAGGCGATGTCGCTTTCACCTTCGTAAATCGGGAAGCTGATGGCCTCCTGAAAATCGCGGGTCGTGGTGAAGATGTCCTTCGCTTCCGTGGGATACGTGGAGTTGCGCTCGATGATCGCACCCATCTGGTCGTTCTGCAGACCCACGCCGAGCGAGAACGGCGTCATGTGGATGATGACGGGACGGTTTTCGCCCTGATAACGGGTCGCGGAGGTCTCCTCCAGATCGCCTTCAAGCGGCGCGAGCACGATGGTCTGCACTGCGGCGCCCATGGCCACGACTTCTTCCGGCGAAATATCACGGTGGGGGGACCTGCCCGTGAAGTCCTTCACAAGGCGCTGGACCGCAGGAATGCGCGTGGTGCCACCGACGAGCAGGATGTTTGTGATGTCCTTCACCTGAAGGCTGGCATCCTTGAGGGCGGCCTGCATCGGCTCGCGCGTTGCCTCCACCAGGTCCTTTGTCAAATCCTCAAACTTGTCGCGCGTGAGCACGCAATCGAGCGTGAGGGGACCACGCTCCGTCATCGTGATTGCTTCGACCAGAATGTGCGTTTCCTTCAGTTCGGAAAGCTCGATTTTCGCCTCTTCCGCGGATTCGCGCAGGCGCTGGCGGGCGATGGGGTCCTCTGACAGATCAACTTTGTGCTCGGCTTTGAATTGTTCAACCAGATAGTCGGAGATGCGCTTGTCGAAGTCGTCACCACCGAGGTGCGTGTTGCCGCTGATGGCGCGGACCTGAAAGACGCCGTTGATGATTTCAATGATCGAAACGTCGAACGTACCGCCGCCGAAGTCATAGACCATGAGGAGTTGGTCTTCATTCTTGTCGAGGCCGTAGGCGAGCGCCGCAGCGGTCGGTTCGTCGATGATGCGGCGCACGTTGAGGCCCGCGATTTCGCCCGCGTCCTTCGTGGCCTGACGCTGTGTTTCGGTGAAGTAGGCGGGAACCGTGATGACTGCCTGCGTGATTTCCTCGCCGAAGTAATCCTGCGTGTCCTGCTTCAGCTTCTGCAGGATCATGGCGCTGATTTCCTGCGGCGTATCTGCCTTCCCCTCGATGCGAACCTTGTGGTTCGATCCCATGTGGCGCTTGATGCTGAAGACGGTGCGGCCCACGTTCATGATGGCGCCGCGCTTGGCTTTCTTTCCGACCAGAATGTCCCCGGATTTCGTGAAGCCAACGACGGAGGGGGTCAGGCGCTCGCCGAGGCTGTTCGGAACGATGAACGGTCCGTTCTTCTCCATCGTCGCAACGACGGAGTTGGTCGTTCCCAAATCGATCCCTATGATTCTGCCCATCGGCTCGTGTCTCCTTGAATTCTATGCCCTACTGCGCCACAACTACCTTCGCGTCCCGTAGCAGCTTATTCCGGAAATAGTAACCCTTCTGCTGCTCGGCGACAACGGTATTGACCGGCTGATCTTTTGCCGGGACAACAGCAACAACGTCATGCAATTCCAGATCGACAGGCATCCCCACGGAGGCGATGGCCTGCAGACCGACACCTTCCAGAGTTTTTGTGAACCGTGTGCGCAATGCTTTCACGGACACCAACCAATTCCGGAACGTTTCGTCTTTCAGCGCCTGAGGCTCCCCCAAATCGATGATTCGGTCAAGGGCATCCAGCGCCGGGAGGAGCGATCGGCTGAGGTTGCGCAGGTCGCCATCCCCCCCGGAAGGCGCCCCTCCCCCCGTCGATTCCATCGCCCTTTTGCGTTCCGCCGCCGCCTGCAGCGCCGCAATGTGGCTTTCAACGGCCCGCAGCGTGTTTCCGGCGAGCGATACCAAATCCCCCGCCTCCCCCCCTTCCAGCGGCAGGAGTTCCAGCTTCTCCGCTTCGAGGGGGAAGGCCTCGCGTGCGAGCCACTTGCGGATCAGGCCCTTCATTTTACTTCATCCGCAGGTCGTTGAGTGCCTTGCGGGCCACCTTGTTCTTGGGGTCAATCTCAAGCACCGCGCGGTAGGAATCCGCCGCGGAACGAACGTCCCCCTTCATGTCGTATGTTGCGCCGATTTCCAGATAGACCTCGGCGCTCTTCGGCATGAGGGACAGCAGGCTCTTGAAATGCACAAGGGCCTGCGTGAAAACGCCCTTGCTGCGGAAGGCTTTCCCCATCTGCAGGTGCGCCTTCACAAGCTGCTCGCGCGTCTGGCCGTTCTTCGGGTCGATCATCATGCTGCGCTTCCAGCTATTGAAGGCCTCGTCCTTCTGACCACTGTTCAACTGCGCCCAGCCCATCATGTTCAGCACTTCGGTGTTCTTTGGGTGCTTGGCAGCGATGGCGGAAAGTTCCTTCAACGCCTCCGGGTACTTCTTCTCCTCCATCAGCGTATTCGCGAGTTGGAAGTGCGCCTCAAAATCATTGGGGTTCAGCTTGAGGATTTCACGGAAACGGTCCGCCGGGGCCATGCCACCGGGCGCTGCCTGCTGCGGCGGCAGTGCCACCGAATCGGAGGAATTGAGCGCCTTTCCCGGAAGCTTCACCGAGGGGTTCGACGGCATTGAAATCGTCGATTGGGAAGCCAGCGGTCGCGGCGCTGATTTCAGCGGGGGAAGCGCCCCCGGACGCGCCTGCCCCTGGGGATTGTTCAGCGAGGCGGTGCGATAGGCCTCCATGTACGATCCGTGATGATTCAGGGCCTCAATCAGGCACTGGCGCAGGTATTCGTTGTCGGGCTCGGTGGCCAGTTTCGCCTTCCAGCGATTGACCGTTTCGCCCCAGTATTGGCCTGCGCGCGCAGCATCGCCGGACTTCTCCGCCAGCAGCGCCAGATTGTGGATCAAATTGGTGTCGTCGGGGTTGAACTGAAGCGCTCGCTCGATCAGTTCAATCGCCTCCTCATGCAGGCCGTGCAGCGCGTAGGAAATGCCCAGCGTGGAGCAGGCAATTTCCAGATTGTGGCGCGCCCGCATGTGCGAGGGGTCCATCTCCAGAATCTCGCCCCAATCGCGGATGGCATCGGCCAATTGCTTGCGCGTGCTGGCGTAATGGGCGCGCTGGAATAGCAGCTTCGTGAGCTGGTTCTTGTTCCATTCATCCAGCGAATTTTCCGTGTATTTGGCACGGGCGCGCGCTATTTCCGCCTCCTGCGGCGGCTCATCGCCGACCGAACGCTCCCCTTCGTGAAACAAATACTCACCCGTTGCCAAGTTGAAGGAATGGACGTCTTCCTTCGCACGGGACTTCGTCTGCCGCAGGCGGTCATAGGCCTGCTGGATGATCATGAAGCGATCAGTGTGCTTCTCCGGGTCGTACTTTTTGACAAGGTTGACGTAGGCCGCCTTCACCTCTTTGTCAGAGGCGCCCTTGGCGATACCCAGGATGGTGTAGGAGTTGGTGCTTTCTGCCATTCTCTTCTGCCGGATTCCCCGCCCGGCGTAATCCCCGATCAGGAGTCTCTCCCAGACTCTTATCCGGGGAAGGTGGAATAAGGATGGGAACGCGGTTGAAGCAAGGCAAAATCGCTGCGACCAGCGTTCCGCCTGACAGTTGGAAAAATCCAAGGGAAATCCAGCCATCGTCAAGGGACGAATCATCCGCCCTCCGCCATCATGCCCCCGTGTTTGCATTCATTCTCACAACGGGAGTTCAACCACTATGATCGGGGAAGTTAAGGACCAGCGAAGCACGGCGAAGGCGGGCACCGTTCCGGACATTGATCATTTCATCGCGGACATGAAGATCGAAAAACTACCGCCCTTGCTCTCGCCAAGGCGCATCGCCGGGCTGCTGGACATGGACAAGCGTCGCGTCTACGACCTTGTGACGACCGGGGACCTTGCCGCCATCAGGCACGGAGCGCGGGGGCTGCGCATCTTCCGCCAAAGCCTGATGGACTGGCTCCACAAAGGGGGGAGCACCCGCGGCACCCACCGCGAAACGGGGAAGTCGGATTGACCGGGGGAATCCGGGGCCCTACGAAGAGCTTATGCGTGCGAAAGCGGCGCAAAATGCGACGCAACGCCGGTCGTGCCGACATTTGCCGTTGACTTGTGCGGGTCCCCCCGGCGACACACTTCGGCCCCTTCAGCCCGCCTTTCGGCGCGCGGGGGCTTCCAAACACCCCAAATCGAGCCACCTTCGAGGAGTTTTTCGTGCCGAATAAAGAGTCATCCCGCAAACGAGTTCGCCAAAACGAGCGCCGCAACACGCGTAATCGTGCCGCCCGCAGCGACATGCGCAGCGCCGTGAAGAACGTGGCGACAACCATTTCCGCGAAGAAATCGGGGGAAGACCTGCAAAAGGCCGTGAGAGCCGCCCAGTCCAAGCTGGGCAAGGCCTCGAAGCGCAAGCTGATCAAGAAGAACAAGGCTTACCGCCTGCAGAGCCGTCTGATGAAGGCCGCGAATCGCGCCTCCAAGACCGCTGCCTGAGCACCCCCAACGCGACCCGCTGGGGCGCGCAGGTTGTAAGTCCAAACTTGCCCACCACCGAAGGCGTGCGAATTCTTCGCACGCCTTCTTCATTCTCCCCCGCATTCCCTCCTCCCCACAGACATCATGAGCAGTTCACCGATCACTCCAGAGATCATCGCTGAGCACGGACTTCGCCCTGAAGAGTATCAGCAGATTCTTTCAATCCTTGGCCGTGAGCCGTCGTTCACGGAACTGGGAATCTTCAGTGTCATGTGGAGCGAGCACTGCTCCTACAAGAACTCCAAGCCGCTGCTGAAGACGCTGCCGACAACGGGCGAGCATGTGCTGCAGGGGCCGGGCGAAAACGCGGGCGTGGTGGCGCTGGATGAGGAATTGGCGGTGTGCTTCAAGATGGAATCGCACAACCACCCCAGCGCCGTGGAACCCTATCAGGGCGCGGCAACGGGCGTGGGGGGCATCCTGCGCGACATTTTCACGATGGGCGCGCGCCCCGTTGCGCTGGTGGATTGCCTGTTCTTCGGCGAGCCGGGTTCGTCCTACACGGACCGCATCATCCGCGGCGTGGTGCATGGCATCGCCGACTATGGAAATTGCGTGGGGGTTCCAACGGTCGCGGGCCAAGTGAGTTTCTTTCCTTGCTTCGAAAGCAATCCGCTCGTGAATGCGATGGCGGTGGGGGTGATGCGGCGCAAGGACCTGACACTGGCAAAGGCACGCAACGTGGGAAGCATCGTGGTGTACTACGGAAACGCCACGGGGCGCGACGGCGTGCATGGGGCGACCTTCGCAAGCGTTGAATTGACCGAGGACACCATGGAGCAACGGAGCGCCGTGCAGGTGGGCGATCCCTTCATGGGGAAGAAAATTCTGGAGGCGACGCTGGAACTGATTCGCAGCGGCACGGTGGAGGCGATTCAGGACATGGGCGCGGCGGGCCTGACGTGCAGCGGTTGCGAGATCGCGGGACGTGGGCGCCTGGGGATGGAACTGAATCTCGACCTCGTACCGCAGCGCGCGAAGAACATGTCACCCTACGAAATGATGCTCTCCGAATCTCAGGAACGAATGCTGGCGGTGATCACACCCGGCAAGCTTGAACGCGCGATGGACATCCTTTCAAAGTGGGAAGTGAATCCCGCCGTCGTGGGGCACGTGACGGAGGATGGTCTCCTTACTGTGTGGCACCAGAAGATGATCGTCGCGAAGGTGCCTGCGCTGAAGATCAGCGAGGAATCTCCTGTCTATACACGCGAGTCGCGCGCACCGCAACAGCGCCGGGAATCGTATCAACCAAGTGGAAATCCGCAGGGCATTGATGTCCGCTCCGCGCTGCTGCAACTGCTGAAGCATCCCAACGTTGCCAGCAAACTTTGGATTCACCAACAGTACGACACGCAGGTGCAGACGAACACGGTGCTGGGACCGGGCGCGGGCGCGGCGGTGCTGCGGGTTGACGGATCGGCGAAGCTGCTGGGCATCAGCACGGGTGTGGACCCGCTGAAGATGGCGTGCGATCCCTTCATCGGCGCGCAGATGGCGGTCGCGGAGGCGGCGCTGAACCTGCTGTGCGTGGGGTGCAAGCCGCTCGGCCTCACGGACAACCTGAACTTCGGGAACCCGGAGACACCGGAACAATTCTGGGCGTTGAAGCGCGCGGTGGAGGGCATTGGCGAAATGTCGCGCGCGCTTCACATCCCCGTCACCGGCGGGAATGTGTCGCTCTACAATGAGTCACCCAGCGGACCAATCTGGCCAACGCCGACGATCGGGATGGTTGGCGCCGCGGACAGCGCCGCACACATTATCACGCCGGGCTTCAAGGATGCGGGCGATCTGGTCTATGTGCTGGGGGAATTGCCGGAATCGCTGGCGGGAAGCCTGCTCGGCTGGCTGCGCGACGGTGAGCTTCCCGCGCCGCTGGACGCCGCGATGTCTGCCTCATTCACTCAGCGGATGATTCGCCTGCAGGCGCTGATGCACAAGCTGATCGACGCGAAAATCCTGAAGAGCGCGCATGACGTGAGCGAAGGAGGGCTCGCGGTGGCGCTGGCAGAGTGCGCGATTTTCTCGCCGAAAGGTGCGGGGTGCGACGCCTCCGAATTCGACGAGGAGAAGGCCTTCTGGTTCGGCGAACCGGTGGCGCTGGTGGTTGTTTCCATCGGGGAGGCAGATCAGGAAAAAATGCGCGACCTGCTGGATGAATTCGAAGACGTGGATTTTGTGGAGGTCGGCGAAGTGATCAGCGAGGCGAGGCTTGTGCTGCCGGGCGGAGAGCTTCTTTCCGTGGAGGAACTACGGAACACACGGAATACATTGCCTGCCTTCGGAAAGTGATTTCGACGCGCTTCTTTTGTGGCGTGGGCCTCCCGCCAACGCACCCTTCAGGCTTCACGCACAACGAGTTGTGCAAGCAATCATCCGTTCACCTGAACCATTGCATTGTGTCTATACAGATATACAGCACAAACGCGCGGGTG
>JADLAR010000051.1 GCA_020848155.1 Candidatus Sumerlaeota bacterium | reverse complement strand
GACATCGCCAAACGCACCGCAGTTGATGGGCGCGGTGCAGAACGGCCTTCTGGTCGTGGGACTGCGCGGACCGGCGCTCGACGAGACCCTTGCCGCGACGGCATCATTCCGACCCACCCCGTTCCGCGAAAGCGCGTTGATGACGGAACTGCGCGGCAGCGTGGCCCAGAGCCGCTTCACCGTTGCGGTGGACATGGCGGTGCTTCGTTCGCTGGCGGTCGGCAGCGAGGTTACGCCAAATGAGCAACTTGCGCTCGAATACACGGGCTTGGTGAACATGCGTTCGATCGTAGCGGCCACCAGCTTTTCCGATCAGGCACAGAACCGCGCGATGCGCGTCAACTTCGACGGCGAACGCCGCGGCATGATGAACTGGCTTGGCGAACCCGCAGCGCTCAACTCGCTTCAGTTCTTTTCCCCCGACGCGCAGTTCATCGCGGCGGCGCGCATCCGGAAGCCGGAACAGATGCTGGACGAACTCCTCCGATGGTCTCTGCAACAACGGAATGGCGCCTCCATGCCGACACCTGACGAAGGGCTGGCATTGCAGCAACGCATCGCCGCAACGCTTGGCAACGAAATCGCCATCGGTCTCGACAATCCCATCCTTCCCGTGCCGAACGTGAAGGTGGCGATCGAGGTCAATGATCCCATCGGGTTTCATGACGCGATGATCGAGCTTGTGGAGTCCGTCTCGCGCAACCGGCCTCCGGAGGAGCAGGTTCAACTCGATTCCCGCACCTACCGCGATTGCCTGATCGTGAACATGAAGTTCCCCCGCAGCCTGTTTGACGTGTCCTACGCTGTTGTGGGCGACTACGTGGTGTTTGGCCCCGGCGCCGCATTCCTGGAACGCAGCGTGGACATGTCTCTGTCGGGCGCGTCCATCGACCACGAGGCGGCATTCATGGATGCCCTTCCCGCAAAGAGCGGATCGTTCGTCTCCATGCTTGTCTATACACCCGGCGGCAAGAGTCTTGGCGAGGCGGCGCCCGTGGTGCAGGCCTTCCTGCAGCGCCACCACATCAACGTGGACCTGACGCGCGCCACCGCAAGCAGCGACGAGGCAAAACCGATCGTGGCCTACGCCGTGGCTGAAGGAAATAGCATCGACCTCTTTGTGAATGGTGTGAAGGGTGACTACCAAATGGCGGGCGCTCTGCCGCTGGTGTCCGATTGGCTTGCGATGAGGACCGGACAGTAATGGGAGTAGGAGAAACTGGCAGCGGGGAGTGGCAGTTCCGCCACTCTCCGTTGCCGTTCTCCTTTCAGCCAACCATGCCAGAATGGAAGATCAATCATGTTTGTTGAGCTGCAAAACCTATCTGTCGATTTCGGAAAGCGTCGAATTCTGAATAACATTTCGACGGCTTTCACGGGGAAGAGCGTCGGCCTGCTGGGGCCGAATGGTGCGGGCAAATCCACCCTGATCAAGTCGCTGCTGGGATTTGTGAAACCTGCGGAAGGCACGGCGCGCATCATGGGGTTCGACGTCCGGCGTGAAGCGATGAAGATTCGCCAACTGGTCGGATACATGCCCGAACACGAAGCCTACATCGGCGACATGTCCGCCGTGCGACTGCTCCGATATTTGGGCGAACTGGCGGGCCTGCCGCCGGGCGCGGCAATGGAGCGGGCCCACGAGGTGCTCTACTACGTCGGCATTGGCGAACTGCGCTACCGGCCCGTACGAACCTATTCGCTCGGCAACCAGCAGCGCGTGAAACTGGCGCAGGCGCTGGTGCACGGCCCCAAGGTTCTGATTCTGGACGAGCCCACGAACTCGCTCGATCCCGAAGGACGCGAGGAGATGCGCCGTCTGGTGCGGGACATTGGCCTGATTTCCAATTCCCATGTGATCATGTGCTCCCACATCCTGCAGGACGTGGAATTCTGCTGCAATTCCGTCGTCGTGATCAATCGCGGGTGTGTGGTGTTGAACGGCGTGATCGCGGAGTTGAAGAAGGAGGACCTGCGCACCTACGACATTCGGATCGAGGGTGATCGCGAACGATTGATCGGCGCCATGGCGGCGCGCGGATGGCCCTGCGCGGAAAACGAGAAGGGGGAAATTCGCGTGCAGCTTCCCGAAGGGGAGGGAACGCGATCAATTTTCGAAATGGCCCGCGACATCGGCGTGCAGCTTCGTCACTTCCACTTCAAGAAGGATTCCCTGGAGGACATTTTCATGAGCGCCCTTCAGGAATCGGAAAGGGGCACCGCCAATGCCCGTTCATGAAATACGATACAAGGCATGGGAGGGCGACACGACGACTTGGTGGCGGCGCCTGCTGGCGATTCCGAAATTTTCCATCATGTCCGTGTTCAACAAGTGGTTGGCGGTTTCGCTCTTTGGCGTGGGATCGCTGCAACTGCTCATCTACACGATGGTGCTCGTGATCACGAACAACCCTGAACTTCAAAAGCTGATGAATCTTTCGTCGCGCTCGTTTGAGGCGCTCATCCTGTCGCCGAGCGAAATCATCCGGCGTTTCCTCATGGTGCAGGTTTATTTCTGCCTGATGACGCTGCTGGTCGCGGCTCCGCGCATCATCAGTCAGGAGCGCGCACACAAGGGGCTTCCGCTGATCTACAGCAGGCCCATCGGCCGCTTTGGCTACATCGCCGGCAAGTTCGCCGCGCTGGGAATCATTCTTTCCTACCTGACGCTTGTGCAGGTGCTCTTTCTTTTCCTCGTCATGTGGACCAACTATCCCGAAGGCCATCAATTTCACGAGGCCT
>JADLAR010000050.1 GCA_020848155.1 Candidatus Sumerlaeota bacterium | reverse complement strand
TCCGGCTGCCGTGGACCAACAGTGACCACGGTCGGGTCCAGGAAGTACTTGTTCGCCACGCGCATGACGTCGCGCGAGGTGACGGCATTGATCTGCTTCAGGTATTCCGCGTCATGGTTTGGAGGACGTCCGGTGACGAACCAATATCCAAGGTAGCTGGCCTGCTGCAAATTGCGCTCGTGGTCGCGAAGAAATTCCCCCGCGATGTAATTCTTCGCGTTCTGAAGTTCCTCCTCATCAAGCGGCTCCATGCGCAACCTGTCAATCTGTGCCCAGAGGCCGTCCGTCGCACGCTTCACATTCGCGGGAGTGGTTCCAATGTGTGCGATGAAGTAACCCTGCTGCTTGAGGAACGTTGCCGAGGCGCCAACGGAGTAGGCAAGCCCCTGCTTGTCGCGCAGTTCCACGAACAGGCGCGAACTCATGCCACCGCCAAGGACCGTCGTTGCGACCTCCACGGCTGCCTCATCACGATCGCCAGTGGCGCACGTCAAATGCCCCATGGCAATGAAGGTCTGCTCGCTCTTTTTCTCCACCTGCGTTGAGGAGCCGCCGGGCGCGATCACCTTGTCGACGCTGTACGCCGGCCTTCGCGCGAGCGCCGCTTCGCCCAGGTTCTTCTCGACGATGCTGCGTGCCTCATCAAAGCTGATGTTCCCCACCACGGAAAGAACCATGTTGGAGGGAGCGAAGGTGTCCGCGTGCAGTGTCACCAGGTCCGCGGGGTTGAGCGTGGCAATCGTCTGTGCATCGCCTTCCAGGGGGCGCGAGTAGGGATGCGATCCGAACAACTGCTTCATGAACCGCTTGCTGCCAACAACGTGGTTCAGGTCGTCGCCCATGCGAATTCCCGCGAGGACCTTCTTCTTCTCCAGTGCGACCTCATTGGTTGGAAACGTTGGATTCCTGACGACATCGGCGAACAGGCCCACCACATCGGCGAAGTCATCGTTCACGCACTGGAACGAGACCTTGCAGAAGTCGCGTCCGGCGCTCGGGGCAAGCGATGCGCCAAGCGCCGCGAGCCGCTCCGCGATTTCGTCGGCGCTTCGCGAAGTGGTTCCCTTCGTCAGCAGGCGCATCATCAGGTTCGTCATGCCCGCCTTGTCCGAATCCTCGGCACTGGCGCCAACCCGTATATACATCACTCCGCCCACGATGGCGTTTGTGGTTTTCTGCTCATGCAACAGCGTCATGCCGTTTTGCAAGGTGTGGACGGTCACGTTGCCAACCTTCCTGGTGGTGCTTTTGGCCAGCGCAAACTGCTGGCGGTTTGAAAATGGAACCTCATTCACTCTTGCAGGCTTGCAGGAAACAGCGGCGATGACACATGCCATCATCACCGCACACCGCCTGCCTCGCATCATTGCGACGCTGCGGGCTGCTCCGCCCGTCTCGTTACAAAGAAGGAGGCCTTTTCCTCCACGAAGTATCGTGAGAGGAACTTTTCCACCTCATCCCGCGATAGCGTGGAGATTTCCCCCTCGTACTTTGTCATCAGCCCCGTGTTCCCCAGCATCACCTGGGAGTACCCGATCGTGGATGCACGCCCCGCGTTGGTCTCCAACGAGAAGAGGTGGCTGTTTCGCGCCATGCGTCGCACCCGCTTCATCTCATCGTTGCCAATGCCGTCCTTCTTCAACTTCGCAAGCTCCTCGAAGACCGCATCCTTCACCGCAGGCAGCTTCGCCGGCTCGCAGGTACCGTAGACCAGGAGCGGCGAATCATGACGGTTCGTTGGGAAATACGCGCCGATGCTGCTGACCAGCGACTTCTTTTCCTGCAGCACATTCACCAGCCGCGAGCTTCGCCCACCACTCAGTACCGTTTCTCCCAGGTCACACAGCGCCATCTGCCGGAGCGTGTTGGACGCGGGACCCGGAAACGCGAGGATGAAATACGCCTCGTTCCAGTCCATCGGCAGTGTCCTGTCAATGGGTGGAAGGTAGCGCGCCTTCGGTGGAGAGGCCGCCGTCGCGTCCGGCTTGCCCGGTTTCGTGAACACGGCGGAAATCTTTTCCTTCGCCGTCGCTGGATCGATGTCGCCAACGACGCTCAGGAACATGCGATCAGGCGTGTAGGAATCCTGATAATACGCCACCAGTTGGTCGCGGGTCAGCGCGGACACGGTCTCCCGCGATCCGATCACGGTGTGCGTGTAGGGGCCTTCCGCAAACAGGGCCGGAATCGTTTCATCAAACAGATAGCCGAAGGGGTTGTCTATCTTGCGGCTGATCTCCTCCAGGATGACCTTGCGTTCGCTCTCGACCTCCTTCGGGTCGAGTGAGCTGTTCTGGAGCACATCGGCGAAATCGGCGAGAACGCTGTCGAAATGCTGGGATGGAAACGTCACGTAGTAGTGGGTGTAATCCAACGATGTCGCCGCGTTCAGGTAACCACCGATGGATTCAATGCGATGGTCGTACTCGCCCACGGCCAGGCGCTCCGTCCCCTTGAACAGCATGTGCTCAAGGAAGTGGCTCACGCCTGCCTGCTCCGGCGATTCATCGCCGCCGCCTGCACGCACCCACATGTCCAGCGTCACCAGCGGGATCGACGAATCCTTCTGCATCGTCACCGACAGGCCATTGGGAAGTTTCAAGGTTTGCATGGTTGGAAGCTTTTGTGACGTCGCTGCCGTTGTCCAGGGAACCGCGGCGCAGGAACAGGACAGCAACCCTGCGACCAGGACAACACAGGCGCGCAGTTCACCCATCCCCAACGGTGCGCTTGGCCAACTCATCGATCAACACATCCTGCACTTCCTCGGCACTAAGGTCTTCTGTGTCCACGATGATGTCGGCTTCCTTGTAGTACCGCTCACGCTCCGCCAACAGGCGGGCCATTTCCGCCTTTGGATCGGCCGCCTTCTGCAGCAGGGGCCGCGACGTGTCATTCTTGATGCGCTGGTACAATTCGCGGGGAGTCGCCTTCAGGTAGACGACATACCCAAGATTCTTGAAAACGTGACGGTTTTGGGGGTCGAGGATTGCTCCCCCACCGGATGCAATCACATGGGACGTCACGCCGCTCAGCCCCGCGATGAATTGCGTTTCCAACTGCCGAAAATGTGCCTCACCGGACTCTTCGAATATCTTCGAAATTTTCTTCCCGGCATTCTTCTCGATTTGCTCGTCGGTATCAAGAAAGGAATACCCCAGCGTTTCCGCCAGTATCCTTCCAACGGTCGTCTTTCCCGACCCCATGAGTCCCACTAAGGTTACGCATCTCTGCGACATTGTTTATCGGCTCCAAGCCTTAAGAGGCAATCAGTCAGGCCACGTTGTCCAGCGCCATCCGCATCACGGTGCGATCCGCCTTCACGCCGAACCAGAACTGGAACGACGCCGCACCCTGCTCCAACAACATGGACAGTCCATCACTTGTCTGCAATCCCTTCGCACGGCACTCGCGCAGAAAAGGGGTTTCCCTCGGCGCGTAGATGCTTTCCAGCACGTGGCACTGTGTTGAAAGCAGGCGAGCGTCCAAGGGAAAACCCTGAGACGATTCCATTCCCACGTTTGTCATCTGGAAGGCGAGGTCCACCTCGTCCCAAGCCACCTTCGAATTCCGTCCATGGTCGGAAAGTTCCACGGCCTCCCACTCGATCGTGCCGGGCAGTTGATCCTTCGCCCGCAGGCCATCAATGAGCGCCGTTGCCTTTTCCAACGTACGGTTAAGGAGGATGATACGCCGTGCTCCCGCGAGTGCGCAACCCACGGCAACCCCCCGTCCCGCACCGCCCGCGCCGATGATCGCAACCGTCTTCCCCTTCACGCATGCGCCGTCGCTCTCCACCGCGCGAACGGCCCCTTCGCAATCGGTGTTGTGCCCCGTGAGCGATCCATCCGCCTCCACGCGGATGGTGTTCACGGCACCGATGACCTGTGCCTGCGGCGTCAGTTGATCCATCAATCCCGCCACGGCGATCTTGTGCGGGATGGTGACGTTGCAACCAACGAAGTTGGCCGCTCGAATCCCGCGCACCCCATCCGCAATGCGGTCCGGCGGGACGGGAAGCGGCACATACGCGGCGTCAATGCCCGCCGCCGCCAGCGCGGCATTGTGCATCACCGGCGAAAGCGAATGCGATACGGGCCAGCCGAACAGGCCAACGAGCCGGGTTTTTCCACTGATGCGATTCATGAAATCACATTCCACAGCCACAGGTAAATGCGCTGCAGGAAAATGACCTCGATCACTGCAGCCAGCGCAATGGAAGGCCCGAAGGGAAGATAGTGGACAGGGCGTGATCGTGGGGTGTTTCGGTTGATCTCCACCAGGCGGCCGATCGCCTTCTGTGCGTCGGTCAGCGGAGGCACCCCTTCTCCCCCCCCATGCGGAAGGGCACCTGCGGCGAGGATGCCCTGATCCTCACCCGCCACTTTGCGAACCGTGCCGATCAGTTTCCCCACCTGCCGGGCGAGGCCATCCACAACGCCAAAGATGCTCGCCAGCGCCAGCGTCACCAGGCAACCAGTCACGCCAAGCGTCGCGCCGATCATCGCAAACAACTTCACGTCACCAAATCCCATCGCGTCCTTGCGGAACACGATCTTGCCAACAATCCCGATTCCGTAGAGCATGAAGAAACCAAAGGCGGCGCCGATCACGGCATTTGCGATGGGCGCCCACCATGCCACCCTGATGGCAGGGTCAGGCACGGTGAAGGGACTCTTCAGCAACGCCTCCACCACATCGTACCATTCCCTGCCCGCACCCATGGTGACGGCGGGAAACGGTCCAGCGGAGGCCAGCAACGGCCAAGGATCGCAGATGCTGATGATGACCGCACCCACCAGCGCGGCGATGGTCCCGCCAATTGTCACCTGCTCTGGAATGATGTAGTGGTCGATGTCCGTGAAGGTCCCCACAATGAGCAGGCTGGCAAACGCCAGATACCAAAACGTGGCCACCTGCAACGTCCCTCCCTGTGGGGGATTTGCCCCGATGAAGATCGCCACGAAGATCAAGCCGGTCAGCAATTCGATCAGCATGTAACGCGCGCTGTAACGCGATCCGCAATGACGGCACCGCCCCCGCAACATGAAATAGCTCACAATGGGAAGGTTATCGAACCATTTCACCATGCTCCCGCATCGGAAGCAGAAGCTTCGGCGTGGCTTGTTGACCGACATGCCCATGGGTATGCGGTAAATGCAGACATTGTAGAAGGATCCGAGAAAGGCCCCCATGATGAACGCAAAAATGCAGCAGGCGGGGTAAATTTCGGGGGGAAGGGGGATCGTGATCATCCGGCGTTGGCTCTGCCAAACGGTCTGGGAGGAAGCCGCAGGGCGGCAACAACGAAACCGCTCACCCCTAAGCGTTTCACGCCGCAAATACCGGGTTGACGGTGGAAAGGGAGCGCCCCATATTTGCCCATGCAGAGTGCAGGCTGGCGGCCCATGGCCGTGGTGGTTCGCGCATTCCCCCACATGAAGGATTCTTGCGTGACAAACTGGATCAAAACCTTGGCATTAGGAGTGGCGCTGGTGCTCCCGGGCCTCCTTCCCGCCGTTACCCAAGACTATGATGCATATGTTTTGGACCTGACGCGGGTATCGGAGAATCGCCGCAATCCCGGTGAGATGGGACCCGTGGCCACTGGAGACTTCAACAACGACGGAATCGACGACATCGCCTTCGGTTCCCCCCGATCCGCAGCGGTCCTTACCGCGAACTCCGGAAACATCTTTGTTGTCTACGGTAGTGATGATTTCCTGAACAATCCCTATTACGACCTCACCGCCCAACCAAATCAGGCCATCAACGGCCTTTTCAGCCGACTGGTCGTCGACAATACGGAAGGATTCCAACTCATGCCCGAACGCGGCGGCGAGCAATTCGGCCACGCGTTGGCATCCGGCGACTTCGATGGCGACGGCATTGACGATCTGGCAATCGGCGCCCCGGCGCTGTTCGGTGCGCCGTCATCACCCGGTGCGGTCTATCTGCTCTATGGCCGTGACGACTCCGTGACGACGCTGCCCCTCGCCGGGCTTGAATTGATCGAGAACGAAATCTTCGATGACATGGCGTTTGAGATTCTTGGGAACCCCGCCCACAACTATTTTGGTGAGGTCGTCGCGCTGCTCGATCTCGACAGCGACGGTTACGACGATCTGGTTGTCGGATCACCCAACAACCCTGTTCTGGTGAACATCGAAGTGATCTGGGGACGGCCACGCACCGTTCCAGCCATCCAGCAGCTTCATCGCGAGGTCATGGGTGCCGTTGAAATTTCAACGATCGTTGGTGGGGGGATCGCCGGCGAGCGCATGGGAAGCTCCTTCGCAGCAGGCGATTTCATCAGCACCGCAGCCAAGGAACTTTTCGTGGGCTGCCCCGGTTGGCCTGGTGACGGAACCTCGCGTGGTCGCGTCATCCAACTCAACCTGCCAAAGCCCGCATCCAATTTCGACACCTACAACGTCATCCTCGCTCCGCTTCAATACCGCGCCGTGAACGTCGGGGCGGAATTTGGCTCAAGCATTGCCTTTGATCAGTTCGACCCCGACACGCCTGCGGAACTGGTGGTTGGCGCTCCCAACGAGGACAATGATCGCGGCGTTGTTCACATCGTGAAGCCGGCGGTGGACTTTCCCACGACGGGAACGCTTTCCTATGACGTGCCAACGACGACGGGTTTGACGCTGACCCAGACCCAGTTCGGCGCGCATTTTGGCCAGAAAGTCGCACTCGAAAGTGTCGACGGCTTCGCTGGCAAGGACCTTGTCATTGGGGCTCCCGGCTTCCTGTCAGGATCCGGGTTTGATCATGGCCGTGCCTATGTGGTGTCGGGCACATCCTTCCTTCCCGCCATCAGCATGGATGTGGACATCACGACCCTCAATGGCGTCAGCGTCGGCAATTTCCCAAGCGAAATGGGTGGCGGCGCAAACCTGGCGTTCGGCGACTTTGATTCCACGCCCAATCCCATCCTGCCGGGTGATACCTTCCCGCGGCAGGACATCATCATCAGCGGCACGGGACAGTCGGTTTACGATCCCGCCTGCACCTCCAACATCCAGGCGGACTGGGTCCAATGCAACGGCAGCGAAGTCGGCCTCCGCGCCTTCGTTGGCCTGTCCTCCGTGCTCAGCACCAGTGAATCATCCCCAGCCTGGTCATTGCTTCCCTAGGCGGCGCTTTCCCCCTTGTCAGTTGCGACCGCGCTGGTGAAAATCAGCGCGGTTTGCTTTTGTAGACTTCAGGACTCACGATCCGCACCATGTTCATCGTCGCGCTCACTCCCCTCGTCGGCCTCACGCTGCCAGCCATCACGCCCATCATTTTTGCGGCGGCGGGCGCCCTCGGCTACAAGGCGATGATGGACATGAAGGAAGGCGGCGATTTGAACGAGGCCCTGCGGCAACGACTGAAGGAAGAAACGCGCACCCGTGTCCAAGTGGACGCGATCATCCTGGATACCATCACGGAAGAGATCAAGCGCGCCGAGTCGATGTACTTTGAAAAGGGGCAGGTTGTCCTCGCTTTCATCAAGGATGAGAGAGGACGCCTGCGCATCGAGGCCAGCGCCCCCGATGGCTACAACATGAAGCAACTTCGCGACGAGGCTTCCACCTTCGCACAGGAAATTGCGCAGCAGTTCGCACAGTCGCGCGCCGTGGAGGAAATCGAGAGGCTCAATGCCGTCGTCACGGAGGAGGAAGTCACAGAGGAAGGTGAGATTCGCCTGAAAGTGAGCCGCTGGACGTGACAAGACCGACGCAGGATTCCAGGAGTGCATGAGTGGCAGAGGGACGCTTCACAAAGTTGGAGGGTGCGGGAGGCAGCACGGGGCTGACCCCTCCGCCCGGAACCATCGCGCGCAACGCGCCAAAGAAAACACCGCCGCCGGAGGACGACACCAACTACCCCACGTGCGTGCTGCGCGGCGATGAAGCATTCTACACGGGAAATTTTCGCGATGCGCTGCGGCATTACAGCCGTGCCTTGCAGGAGCAAAACAACCAGATCTACCCCTGGATCGGCCAGCTTTCCGCGCTGATCGCCCTGAAGCAGTACAAGGAAGCGGAACTCTGGTCAAACCGCGCCTTGGACCAATTTCCCGAGGACAGCTCCCTGCTCTCCCAGCGGGCGCGCGTCCTGGCGCACACGGGAAACCTGAAACGCGCCATCGGTGTCAGCGACTTCGCCATCAGCAAGGGCGCAACAAGCTGGTCGTGGCTCGCCCGTGGCGAGGTCCTGCTGGAAGCGAACGACAACAACGCGCTGTTCTGCTTCACCAAGGCCATTGAATCCTCCGAGAAGGATGATTGGCGCACCCCGTTCCTTGCGGGGCTTGCCTACTTGAACAAGCGCCGATGGGCCGACGCTGAAGAGTTCCTCAAGAAGTCCGTCGCCATCCATTCGCAGAACTTCTATTCGTGGTACTGTCTGGCACTGGCGCTTGCAGAAATGAGTTACACCGATCGCGCCCGCGATGCCGTGCAACGCTCCATGCAACTGAAGAAGGACTATGCTCCTGCGCGCGACTTGGAGTTGAAGATCTTCCGTCGCCCGTTCTTCAAGCAACTCTTCGGATTCCTGAAGCGCTGACCACAGCGTCAGGGAATCGTATTCCAGTATCCCTCCATGTCGGTCTCCACGCGACGCACGCGTTCCATCGACCTCATCTCCTCCCGGAACTGGCGTTCCCTTCCGGAGCGGCGATAGTCGCTGGCGGCATTGATGAAATCCACCGCGCGATAGCGCGTTCCCCGGGCGTGGTCATCAATTTGCAGGACGACATGCGCCACCGCCCAGCAGCTTAGAAAGACAAAAGGCATCGCGGTCAGCCTGCGTCGCATGTCCCACGCAATGACGCATCCCGCACAGGCGCACATTGCGAAGCAGAGCACCAGCATCAGCCTGTCGAAGCCGCTGGCCCCAAAGAGCAATCCGTCCAGAAACAGCAGCCCCATCACTGCGGCAAGCACGCGCGGGAACCTGCCCAGGCACACCAGCATCACCAATCCACCCCAACCCGCAGCCACGACCGCGTCAGTGGGAACCAGAAGTTGGCGCAACACGCGCGACTGGGAGCGGACGTATTCGGGATTCACCGATGACGCAACATCCCGTGCCCCCACCAGTTCCCGCACTTTCCACAGCAGCACCCCCGGCAGGGCGTCGCGATACGCCCCCACCGTCAACGTCAGCCAAACGGTACGCTCAAGGCTGCCACCCGATGCACCGAGCAGCGCGACATCCGACGGAACAGCAGGCCCGCGCAACGCACCGGGATTTGTTCCCAGAAAGAATTCCAGCCCCTGCTGCCCGACCACAGGAATGAGCGTCGCCTTCGCATTGTGGTTCCGCACTGACAACGCACCCGCGCAGATCAGGAGCGGCAGGAGAACAGCAACCACGCATGACAGCGCAGGACGAGTCCGCCGGAAAAACGTCCCTGACAGCAAAAGCAGGGGGGCGATGAAGAACAACGGTCGCAGCCAGATGCCCAGACCGCAGACAACGCCGAACAGCAGCCATTCCGCCGGATTCGCATGATCGGCCCGAATTCGTCCGTGACTTGCAAGCAATGCCGCGAAGGCCAGTGCCTCCCATATCCAAGGCCCTGGATAATGCGATGCCAGGATCATCCCTTGGAGCGAACTGACGACGATGCCTGCCAGCAGGCCCACGCGCCGACTCCCGAAGAGGAATGCGGTGGCGGAAGCGCAAAGCGCACCAACCAATGCACCGGCCATCATGGAAAGAAGCTGGTAAGCCGCCATCGAGGCGGTCATGCCGAAGCTGCCCGCCAGGATGTAGATGCCAAGCGCGCCCCGCGGCATCTTGTTGCCCGACCAGCGCGTCCAATCCCGCTCGGGAGCGGCCTTCAACATCTCCCGCGTGACGAAAAGATTCCGTCCCGACAAGCTCCAATCGTTTCGTTCGACGATTTTTCTTCCCAGTTCGGAATAGAACCAGGGCTCGCTTCCATACCATTCCTGAATGCGCCCTGCGGGCTTGTCGGCAAGGTCTCCGTATACAAGGAACTGCGAGCACATCCCCAGTGCGAAAACCAAAAGCAGCGCGATCCGCCACGTGCGTTTGTCCTCAAGCGAGACGCGGCGCGCGGCCTCGACCAGTCGCTGCATGACTAGCGCGGCGACGAGTCCGCATTGAGAACGAGGTCCTCGATCTGCACTGCCAGCTTCGCGGGTTCCTCACCCTCGCGATTGGAGAACACCACGACACACAATCCCAATTGGGGGATGCGGCGTGTGGCATGATTGAAGCCCGTGGTGCTCCCTGTGTGCCACACCTCCTTCATGCCGTTCTTGTCCTCGACCTTCCAGCCATAGCCGTACTTCAAGGCGGAACCATCATTCAACTTTCCCGCAGTGTATGCCTCCTGCAAGAGCGGGGGCGACAGGAGCTTCCCATCGCGCAGCGCCTCATCCCATTTCGCGTAGTCAACCAGCGAAGTGTAGATTCCGCCATCGCCGAGGACCGAACTCGTCATGCTCTGATCGGCGAACTTCCACCCGGCGCCCTCACGCTTGTAGCCAAATGCGCGGTGGGGAACTTCCGACACGCCCGCCTCAAAGGCGACAGAGTTCCTCATCCCAAGCGGCTCAAAAATCTCATCATGCAGGAATTGCGCGAATTTCCTGCCGCTCACCCGCTCCACGATGATCGCAAGCATCGCATATCCGCTATTGCTGTAGGAGTATTTCTCCCCCGGCGCGAAATCTCCGGATTCCTGGGCCGCCAGCAACTTCACCACATCGGCATCCAACAACGGGACCGTAATCCCCTTGTCATAGAGATCCTCATAGTCCTTCAAGCCGCTTGTGTGGTTGAGGAGATGGCGAATGGTGATCGGCTGCGCATAAGCTGGCATTTCAGGGATGTGGTCGCGAACGCTGTCATCCAGGCTCATCATGCCCTTATCAGCAAGTAGAAGAACCGCCATCGCGGTGAATTGCTTGGTAACGGATGCGATGCGATAATTCGTTTCCGGCGTCGCGGGGATGTTGTCCTCCAGGCTCGCAACACCGTAGGACTTTTCAAAAATCCTCCTGCCATGATCAACCACCAGGACACTGCATCCCGGATCCGAATCGCTGGGATACTTCTCGCGAACCATGGCCTCGATGCGAGTGACGAGTGACGGCGTCATGGGGCGCGTCGCGCAGCCGGTGACGGCAAGGGCGAGAAGCAAAATGGACGCGGCGATGCGCATTCTTGTCTCCAAGTATTCATGGCTGATGGCACCTTATGGCGGCCCTCCGGCACAAGGGCGAGCGGAAAACATTGCGCTAACCAGTTCTCTCGTTCGCAATGCGGGGAGAGGAACCTCATGAAACCCCTGAAGCTTGCAATCGTTGGGTGTGGAATCGCGGCGCGCGACCTTCATTGGCCCGCCCTTCGGCAGTTGAAGCGGCAGTTTGAAATCAGGGCCTTGTGCAGCCGGACCATGAAAAGCGCCGACGCCCTGGGCGAATTGGTTGGCTGCAACGATCGCTCGACAGATTATGCGGGCATCCTGAGGCGGGAGGATATTGATGCGGTTGATCTGGTCCTTCCCATTCCCCTCAACCATGATTTTGCGCGAAACGCAATTCGCGCAGGAAAACACGTCCTGGTGGAGAAGCCCCTTGCGGCCAACCTTCGTGATGCGCTGGCGCTGGCCCGATTGGCGCGGAAATCCCCCCATGTCGTCGCCATGGTTGCTGAAAACATCCGCCACAGGCCGACCCTGATTCGCCTGAAGGCGATGATCGACCGGGGTGACATCGGGGACGCCTACTTTTCCCGCTTTGATGTCTTCATCTCCGTGACGCACGAAACCAACAAGTACATGAAAACGCAGTGGCGCCTGAACCACGAATACCCCGCCGGGTTTCCCGTTGATGGTGGCATCCACAACGTGAACGCAATGCGGTTTCTTTTCGGCGAACTGGAATTGGCCCGCTCTTATGCGCAGCAGATCAACCCCCGGATCGGTGACATTGACACGTTGCGCATCGACTACATGGCAAAGGATTCGCGCATCCCCGTGCAGTTGAATCTTTGCTACAGCGCGCGCGGAAAACGAGACGTCTGCCTGCTCGTCTTTGGAACCAAGGGCACGCTGGAAATGCGCGGCAATACCCTCACCTTGTTTCGGGACCTCAAGCCACCGCGCATCATGGAAGTCAGGGACAGTGGTGGATACGTGGAGGAATTCAGGGCCTTTCACGACGCCATTCGGAAAGGGAAACCCAACCTCACCGATTTTGATGAGGGAGCGCGCGACCTGAAGACCATTCTGGACGCGGTGGGGAACGCCGAACGAATCACCCCTTGATCAGGCTTAGAAACTCATTCCGTGTTTGGGGGTTCTTGCGAAACATGCCAAGCATTGATGATGTCGTCGTCACGGCGTCCTGCTTCTGCACGCCGCGCATGCACATGCAAAGGTGGCGCGCCTCCGCGACGACGGCAACGCCATGAGGATGCAGGATCGAAAGAAGTGACTCCGCGATTTGCTGGGTCAGCCGTTCCTGTACCTGCAATCGCCGGGCAAACACTTCAACCAGCCTCGGAATTTTTGACAGGCCGATCACCTTCCGATTGGGGAGGTATCCCACATGGATGGTTCCGAAAAATGGAATCATGTGGTGCTCGCACACGGAGTAAAATTCAATGTTCTTCACCACGACCATCTCATCGTGGTTGCCAACGGACTTCTCCGTGAAGATTGCCCCGTTCACCACATCCTTCGGATCGACGTGATACCCGGAGGTCAAAAAGGCCCACGCGCGATCAACGCGCGCGGGAGTCTTGACAAGCCCCTGGCGTGTCGGGTCCTCGCCGATTTTTTCAAGCATCTCGCGAACAAGCGGGGCAATTCCCACGCTTTCCGCAGGGAAAGCGTCCTCCGCATCCACGTCCCCCCTGGATTTTGTCCGCATTGCCCGCTGCGATCCTGAAGCTCTTGCCCCATTGCGCTTTGCCACGTCACTGCTCCTTGCGCGCTGCCGTGTAAATTGACACGGTATGATGCGAAAGCATGAGTAGTGCCGCATCATGGACGCCGCAAGGTTCAATGCACGGATGGCCCGCCTCCTCTTCTGCAACTATGAGTTTCCCCCCATCGGGGGCGGCGGCGGCACATGCTCAAAGTACCTTGCGCGCGAACTGGCGCGCAGGGGCCATATGGTCGATGTCCTGACGACAGGCTATGGAGCGCTTCCGCCTGTCGCGCGCAGGGGCAACCTGACGATCCACCGACTCAATGCGCCGCGTGCAAAACCCGGCCAGTCGAATCCGAAGGAGATGGCCGCCTACTCTCTCATCGCAGCCGCCACGCTGCTGGCGGGGCGAATCCACAAGCCCGATGTCGTTGTGTCCTTTCACTCCATTCCATCCGGGCTTGCGGCGTTTCCCTATTGCAAGCTGCGCGGAGTGCCGCACATTTCCCTGCTGCGTGGTGGCGACGTCCCCGGTTGGCTGCCGGAACGCATGGCCACGTGGCACCGGCTCACGCTGCCAATCAACCGGCTCGTTGTCTATACATCGGCGGCCTGCCTCGCCAATAGCGACGGCCTTCGCGCGCTTGCGCAGCGGGCCTTCCCGCGAAAGAAGATCGGCGTCCTGCAAAACGGCGTCGACCTGCGGGAGTTTTCCCCGCCGTCGCCGCCGCGCTCAACGTGGCAGCGCGGATACATCCAACTCCTGTTTGTGGGGCGCATCACCGCGCAGAAGGGCATTGATGTCCTGCTGCGCGCCATGGCGCGGGAGCGGTTTGCCACCTGGTCCTGGAAGCTCGACATCGTTGGCGATGGTCCGCAGCTTGCAGAATATGTGGAATTGGCAAAGCAACTGGGCATCATTGGCCGTGTGGGATTCCATGGCTGGATGCAGCACAGGGACTTGAGGAAGCGTTATGATGACGCGGATGTTCTCGTGTTCCCCTCACGCTATGAGGGGATGCCCAACACCGTGTTGGAGGCAACTGCGTGCGGCCTGCCGGTGATCGCGACGCGCACTGCGGGAACCGTGCAGATCCTCCAGGACGGCGTGAATGGCAGGCTGGTGAATATCGACGATGAACCAGCGCTCTCCGCTGCCATCGAAGAACTGATGTCCCGGCATCCATTGCGCATGAGGATGGGTGACACCGCACGTCGCATTGCGGAAGAAAAATGGTCATGGTCCGCGCGCGCCGTCGAACTTGAAAACTTGATCAACAGAATCATCCGCTAGAAACACCGCATGCCACGGGAAACAATCCAGTGGCCTGCGGCACCCGTTTGCGCCCGTTTGTGAGAAGGAGTGCCGTTTATCGATGCGGCATCGCGTTAGAACTTAGCTGGCAGCGTATTGGCCTCAGTGGCGCCAGATTGTTCCACAGACGCAAAACCAGAGGCGTCAGGTGGAATACCCTTGGGATTCGCCTGTCGCGACTCGGAGCGAAACCATGCACGACCTGCGGGGGCAAATCCTGCCGATTGATCGAACTCCGGAAGGCTGCGCAAGTATTCGCGGACTGCTTCAACCTGGACAGAGTAGGCAGTGATTGTGATGCGTTGAGTGCCCGCGTCATGCCAGGATTTGCGGCCTTCTTTTTCTGCCTTTTCCTTGCCGCCGTCCGCATAGAGCAGCGTATGGGCGAGCATATCCATCATGCGTGCTCACCAGCCTTTTCTGCGGAGGCAGGATCGCTGGAGGCGACCTTCTCCAGTTCGCGAATATCCTCTGCCGACAATTTTTCCGACTTGATGAGTTGAGCGATCAGGGCCTTCGGCGATCCGCCGCAAAATACATCCGCGAACCGGCGCGCCCAATTCTTGAACTCGCTGTCGGGCGACGTCTTCGCTTCATAATAGAAAGCCTTTCCAACCTTGCGACGGTCCACATGGCCCTTCTCCAATAGTATAAGGAGAACGGAGCGCACAGCGCCGTTGCCAACAGGCCGGGGGAACAACTCCTCAATTTCGGCTGGCTTCAGGGTGCCGTGGCTCCAGAGCACCCTCATGACTTCCAATTCCGCTTCGGTAAATAGTTCCAAGAGAGACACCTCCTTGCAGAATGTGTGGATAGACCCACAGATTCCGCCGGGGCGTCAACGGCAAACTGTGGACAAATCCACATCTGGAAATTGAAATTCTCGTTGCTCGCGCAAAGGATTGTGAAGAAATTCACAAACACCCGCGTCATCACTGGTTTTCCCGCCAGAATGCGGTATTTGTCCAACTATTTCCGCCATTTTCGACGTTTTCATGCCCGATCAAAGTAATCACCCTGCACTCCGGCCTGGCAAAGATGAAGTAAAGTTTTTCATAAACGGCCGGGAAGTCGTAGGAAAGAAGGGCGAGACGATCATCACCGTTGCCGCCCGTGAGGGCGTTTACGTCCCTCACTATTGCTGGCATCCAGCCCTGAGTGTGGCTGGAAATTGCCGCCTTTGCCTCGTTGAAATCCATACACCGAACCCTAAGGACCCGACGGCGAAGCCACTTCCGGCGCCAAAGCCGGTGATCGGCTGCCAGACACCGATTTCCCCCGGGATGCATGTCTATACGGAGTCCGCGCTGACGAAGGACTGCCAGAACGGCATGATGGAATTCCTTCTGGCGAACCATCCTCTGGATTGTCCGGTCTGCGACCGCGGCGGCGAATGCATGTTGCAGCGTTACAGCATGGACTATGGCCATGGGCATGCCCGAATGGTCGACAAGAAGCGCAAGTTCCTGAAGCCAAGCGCCGACCCCCTCATCGACATCGAGCGCAATCGCTGCATCATGTGCACGCGCTGCGTGCGCTTCAACGATGAAGTTGCCGGCGATCACGTGATGGGTGTCTTCGACCGCGGTGAGGGAAACTACATCGGCACCTTCGGCCAAGGCCCCATCTCCAACATCTTCTCCGGCAACGTGATCGACATTTGCCCCGTCGGTTGCCTGACCAGCAAGCCGTTCCGCTTCAAGGCGCGCGTGTGGGAACTGTTGCAAACGCAGTCCACCAGCATCTGGGACGCAAGCGGCGCCAAAGTCACGCACTGGACGCGCAACGGGAAGCTGTATCGCACCACCCCGCCTTCACGCAAGTATCACGGCACCTACACCGTGAATGAGGACACCGAGGAATTCATAGACAACGTGACGCGTTTCGGCAGTGACTTTTCCTTCCACGAGGACCGTTGGGATGAAAGCCGCGTCCGCGTCGGATCCACGCTGCTGCCAGGCGCATACTCAGAGGCCCTGAAACAGGCCGCCGTTGGCCTTGCGAAGGCGAAGCTAAACCACGGGCCGGACGCGCTGGCCGTCGTTGTCAGCCCACGCGCGACCATGGAGGAAGGCTTCCTTGCGGGAAAGTTCGCCCGCAATGTGATCGGCACGGAGAACGTCGATTGGCGCCTCAACGTGTCCGCTCCCGATGCGGTGCACACCGCGATCACGCACGCGGACGGCGATCTTGAGGGAGGCTTCGACGCTGTTGTCCTGATCAACGGCGATTTCGTGCACACGACCCCGACGTTCGCATCACGGGTGAAGGAGCACGCGCGGATTTTCGGAAGGCCGATCATCCAGATCGGTCACTATCACGATCCTTATTTCGCGCAGCATTCCAAGCTGCGCTTCCACTGTGCGCCGGGCGAAACAGCAGGCGCGCTGGCATCGCTCGCGAAGGCTGTCAAGGGGGACGCACAAGCCGGCAACCTGCTCGCGAAGACCTTCAACGTCAATGCGGAGCGCATTGAGGCCTTGGTCGCCGTCATGAAGGCCGAACACGGGCGGGCGCTCATCCTGCAAAATCTTCAGGACATGGGTGGCAACTATCTGGCGGATGAAGTCCCCGCCGCAATCGCGCTCAAGCAATCGCTTGGCGCGGCGTGGCGCTATCTTCCTGTCATCACGGACCGCAACGCCTTCGGCCTGCCCCTTGTCGGGGCGGAGCCAACCAACAAGGGGGAAGGGTTCGCTGCCGGCAAGTTGGTGGAGCAGATCGAATCGGGCCGCATTCGCGCCGTGCTCGCGATCGGTGCCGACCCGCTTGCGAACTATCCCGACCAGCCACGCATGCTTCGTGCGCTGGACAGCCTTGAATTCTTCGTCGTGTCGGACTTGTTTGCCTCCGAGGTCACGAAGCGAGCGCATGTCTTCATCGCCGCCGCATCGCATCTGGAGAAATCCGGGACCTACTGTGACGTCGAGGGAAACCTCGCGCGCATCAACGATGCGGACCCTCCCCGCGGCGGCTCCCGTGCCGATTGGGAAACCATCGCGGGAATTGCCACGCTGATTGGAAGTGACAAGTTCGCCTACAAGGCCACCGAGGAAGTCTTCCGGGAAATGATCAAGACGCTGGCGCCGGACTTTCAGGGCTCCTTCAAGGGTCTTCTGCTTCCAGGGCCGCGCAATGATTTCAGCATCGCCGATCCCGGCGGCGCACGCAATCGCACGCCGCAATACAACCCCGGCGACTACCGCGTGGACGGTGCGCATTTCCGCAGCGCCGGCAACGAGGTTGAATTTGCCGCAAAGACACCGCGCGCCCCGCGTTCCGTCCCCGCAGGACAATACCTCCTTGCGTGGGGGCGCCACGTCCAGGGTGCTGACTACCACCTTGACCGCGCATCCATCGCGAACCTGCTGCAAATTCCTCCCTACGTTGAAGTCAATCCCGTCGATGCGGAGAAGCTTGGCGCGGAACATCTCGATGGCGGCGTGTTGACCGTCGGCGAGCAGAGCTACGCCGTTGAAATACGCGTGAAGGCCGGTCCTGCTCCAGGCGTGATCTACATGCCGCTGCTCGCGGGGCGCGTTCTTGCGCGCTACGCGGATGCGCCGATTGTCTCCCTGGAAGTCGTTGACTCACCTGCCACCACGGAGGCGGCGGCCCACTGATGAACAACCAGGCAGCCCTGCAACTTCCCTTCAGCCTTCAACCCCTGTTCGATTTCGTCGGTCAGGTGACCGGCGGCTCGGCGAACGCATTCATCATCCTCGTCGCTGCGCTGAAGATCCTGCTGATACTTGGGGGACTCCTTCAGACCATCCCCTTCATCATTCTTCTGGAACGCAAGATCATCGGCTGGATTCAGGATCGCCCCGGCCCCAATCGCGCCGGGCCTCTTGGTATTCTTCACGGCCTGCTGGATGGCGTGAAGCTCTTCTTCAAGGAGGAGATCATGCCGAAGGGCGTCGACAAGGTGCTCTTCCTCATGGCTCCGTCGCTTGTCGTCGTTCCCGCGTTTCTCGCCCTTTGCCTGGTGCCCGTTGGCCCCATCATTCAGGGCAGGAACCTCGCGGCACTGGCGAATTTCCTCCGCCTTGATCCGACGATGGTTGGCCCCGGCGGCGTCATCAGCCAGATCCCAATGGCCATCACGAATCCAAACATCGGCATCCTGTACGTGCTCGCGATCACATCAATGGGTGTGTACGGCATCACGCTGGCCGGCTGGTCTTCCAACAACAAGTGGTCGCTGCTCGGCGGCATCCGTGCCTCCGCACAGATGGTGAGCTACGAAATCACCCTGTCGCTGGCCATTCTCTCCGTCATCCTCCTCAGCGGCAGCCTGAACCTCTATCAGATCATCGAGACGCAGCGCGGCGGTTTTTGGAACTGGCACATCCTCGCGGCGCCTGTGGCGTTCATCCTCTTCGTGGTCGCCATGTTCGCCGAAACGAACCGCCTCCCGTTCGACCTTGCAGAAGCCGAAGCGGAACTGACCGGCGGTTTCCACACGGAATATTCGTCGATGCGCTTCGCCCTCTTCTTCCTGGGCGAGTATGTGAACATGGTCATCGTCGCGGGAATGTGCGTCACGCTGTTCCTCGGTGGCTTCTACGGCCCGATCCAGATCGAAACCATCCCCCTGACCGCCCTGCAAGGCGGATGGGACGGGCTCGCGTCGCAGTTCTCCCAGATCCCATCGATCATCATCACCCTTGCATCCTACCTGCTGGGGCCGCTGGTGATCTTCCCCGCGAAGGTCTCCTTCTTCATCTTCCTGTTCATCTTCGCACGCGCCATCCTTCCTCGCATGCGCTACGACCAACTCATGAGCCTTGGTTGGAAGAGGCTCCTTCCCATTGGCCTCATCAACCTTGTCATTACCGCCATCGCCGTTGCAGGCGACCTTGCCTACCGCGCAAGCCTGCCGGGCGGGCTTGACGCCAATCCGCATATCTTCCTCGCCACGAAGCTCATTCTGGGCGCCGTGACGCTTGGATTGTTCCTCGGATGGGACGCGCTGATCTTCAGCCCCGCACGCAAGAAGCAACTGACCACTGAATACCGGAACCTTGAACGCGGCGCGGATCATCCCGCGCAGGCGCTCGCACAGTGACGACACTCGAGGAGATGAACGCTTCATGTTGATCGAATTTATGAAAGGCGCAGGAGTTGCGCTCGGTCACATGTTCCGCTACCTTGGCGGAAAGGGCTCCGTGACCCTGGAGTACCCGGAAGTGAAACGCGAGCAACCCGCGTTCTTCCGCGGCCGCCACCGCCTCCAGCGATACGAAAACGGGCTGGAGCGCTGCGTCGGCTGTGCGCTTTGCGCGGCTGTGTGCCCCTCCGAGGCGATCTATCTGGAAGCCGCCGAGAACACGCCGGAAAAGCAGGTTTCCGCCGGCGAACGCTACGCCGAAGTCTACCAGATTCACCTGCTGCGCTGCATCTTCTGCGGCTTCTGCGAGGAAGCCTGCCCGGAAAATGCCATTGTCATGGGCCCGAACTACGAACTGGCCATGGACAAGCGCACCGACTTCATTGCCCAGAAGTCCGACATGCTGGACGCGCCGGAAAAAGGCTTCGGCACCGCGCACCAATACGACCCCTACATTTCCCATATCACGCCTGAATCCGACAAGGAAGCGAAGGGCGACCCCTGGGCAAACAAGACAGGGACCGACCACTGATGGTTCTCTTTCTCTACAGCATCCTTTTCGTGATAACGGTCGCGCTTGCTGTCGGCGTGCTGCTGAACAAGGACACCGTGCGCAGCGCCATGTGCCTTGTGGGCGTGATGATGTGCCTGGCGGCGAACTACCTCCTCATGCAGCAGGAGTTCGTTGCCTTCATCCAGATCGTCGTCTACGCCGGCGCCATCATGGTGCTTTTCCTGTTCGTGATCATGCTTCTCAACCTGCGGGAGGTCGAGGTCCTGCCGTGGTATCTGCGCAACGCGCGCTTCTGGGGCGGCGTGCTCGCGCTCCTGTTCTTCTTCGTCGTCGGCTTTGGCATCAACGTCTTCCGTTCCTCGCATGGGATTCCCGGCGTGGTCGCCAAGGAGCAGGCGCTCGCGGAAAGCGGCACCCCTGAGGTCATCATCCTGGCAACCCAGATGATGACCACCTACATCGTTCCCTTCCTCCTGACATCGGTCCTCCTGCTTGTCGCCGTGATCGGCGCCATCGTGATGGCACGCCGCCGCGACGAGGATGGCAACGAAATCGTCCTCGATCCCGAGGAGGTGGACGCATGACCTCGCTTCTTCAACCCAATCTGATACTTGCAACGCTCCTTTTCACGATCGGCATCCTTGGCGTGATGTGGAAGCGCAATGCGATCGCGCTCTTCATGAGCGTTGAATTGATGCTGAACGCGGCGAATCTGGCCTTTGTCTCCTTCGCCCATGAACTCGGCATCATGTCCGGTGGAATTCTCGTCCTCTTCGTCATGACTGTTGCCGCGGCGGAGGCAGGCGTTGGCCTTGCCATCTTTATCGCCCTGTTCCGCGCGCGTCGCCACATCCGCGTGGACGAGCATGACACTCTTCATGGCTGACACACTGCATTCATGATAACACCTGCGATGGAAACGGCCGCCTACGTACCGGCCATCAACCTGCACGGCATCCTGCCGTTCATCTCCCTGCTGGCCGGCGGAATGCTCTGCCTGGCTGCGGACGCCATGTCGGGCAAGGAAGGCAGTCGCCGCATCCTGCCGGTGATTTCCTTCGTCGCCCTCGCCGCCGCGCTGGTCAGCTTCCTCCTGCCCGGTTATCCCACGGGTTCATTCCTCGAAAACACCTTCTACTCCGATTCCTTCAGCCGCCTCGGCTGCATCGTGATCCTGGTTTCCGCCATTGCGACCACGCTCATGGGGCCACGACAGGTCATTCGCCGCAACCTGCCCAGCGGCGAGTACTACACACTGATTGTTTTCGCGGCCCTCGGCATGGTGCTGCTGGCCCTCGCCAATGAAATGCTCTCCGCATTCGTTGCGCTGGAAATCATGTCCCTGTCGCTGTATGTGCTGACCGGCATCGACCGCCGCAGCGGCAAGTCTGCCGAGGCATCATTCAAGTACTTCATCCTTGGCGCGTTCGCGTCCGCGTTCTTTGTGTTCGGCTCCGGCTTCCTTTTCGGTTCCACGCGCACGACATTCCTGGCTGATGCGCACAACTACTTTGCAACACGCGGCGGCAACATGCCCGAGGGCGCGGAAATGTGGGCCTTCATCGCCTTCGGCCTCGTGTTCGTCGGCCTCTGCTTCAAGCTCTCACTGGCCCCATTTCACATGTGGGCGCCCGATGTTTATGAGGGGGCCAACACACCCACCACACTGTACATCGCGACGGGATCCAAGGTCGCCGCCTTCGCGTTCCTGATCCACTTCGCTCATGCCTTCTCAAGCTGGCAGATCTTCACGGCCCCCGTCACGTTCATTGTCGGGCTGATCGCCGTGGCGTCCATGACGTGGGGAAACATCGCCGCCATCGTTCAATCAAACCTGAAGCGCATGCTTGCCTACTCCTCCGTCGCACAAACCGGATACATGATGATCGCGGTGATGGTGCTGGTGGCCCTCCCCTCGCTGCAAGCCGCCGGCAACCTGAACGCCACGACGATCGCGAACGACACCACGTTGATCTACAATGCGATCAGCCTCTACCTCGCCGGTTATACCATCATCAGCATCCTCGCCTTCGGAATTGCGTTCCACATCGGCGGCGAAGGCTCGATGGCGGCCTACCGCGGGTTGTTTCACCGCAAGCCCTTTGCGGCGGTCGGAATGGCCATCGCAATGTTCAGCCTTTCCGGCCTCGGCTTCCTTCCGCCGACGATCGGCTTCATCGGAAAGTTCTACCTGTTCAAGGAAGCGGTGCGCTTCAACATGACCGGCATCGCCGTCATCGGCATTCTCACATCCGTCATCGCGGCCTTCTACTACCTGAGCCTGATCGTGACGATGTTCATGAAGGCTCCCGACGAGGAGAACGGCATTGAACTGGCCGGCCGCCGCGAGGAGCGCATTGCGGGCCTCGGCGGAGGTGACGCCATCGTGCGTGTGATGCTTGCCACCGCAACGGCCCTGATTTTCGTCCTTGGCTTGTACCCGGGCCTGTTCACCGGGCTTGCGGCAAAGGCTGTCACCACGAAGCCGATGACAACCGCGATGGTGAAAAAGTAACGATGATTTCCTTCTGCTTCTGCTCCGGAGAGGCGCATGCGCGCCTTTGCGATTTCTTCGGATTCCACCGCGACGAGAAAGTCGCGGGCGTGGAGGTGGAGTTTCGCGAGATTCCCTACTTCATCGTGTCGCGCTCCCGCACTGCATGGAACCCCGAACAGGGCGACATCAACGCAATCAATCTGTTGAGCGTGAACGACGGGGGAATCTTCGTCGATTCCGTTTCCATGCAGGGGCAACCCGCGGCGGATGGATCGCGCCGCCACACGTTTATACCCTGGAGCAACGTGCTCTCCATGACCATCACACGCGCCGCGAAGGGCGCTGAAGGAACCGCGCAGGCATGATCGATCTCGTTTGGCTCATTCCCGTGATCATGGCGGGGGCCGCACTGGCCAACGGCCTCGGCTGCCGCAAGCTGGGCAAGATCGCGGGCTACATCTCCGTTGGCGCCATGATCACCACGTTCGTGATTTCCTGCATGGTGTTCCTGCAGGTGCGCGACATCACCAAGGCGATTCCCCATCACGGCGGGGAACACGCCGCGGAACAGGAGGCGCATCACGGCAGGCACGGGGCATCCATGCTTGCGGAGTACGAGACGCTTGGCCACGAACAGCAGGAAGCCATCAAGGCGCAGTACCTGTTCGTTCGCGCAGACCCCAAGGCGCCCAAGCCCTACGACACCACGGTGCGCGGCGGGCTCGGCGGCCATGTGCCGCTTTACGAATGGATCAACATTCCCGGCGTCTTCCGCGGGGACCGCCCGCTGACTATTGAGTTCGCCTTCCACGTCGACCAACTCACCTCGATCTTTCTGATGTTCATCAGCTTCGTCGGCTCGCTGGTGTTTATCTACGCCACGGGCTACATGAAGGAAGGCCCCCACAACACGCTCGATCCCGGCTACGCGCGCTTCTTCAGCTACCTCGCGCTGTTCGCCGCCTCAATGTACACCCTCATCCTCGGCGCAAACTTCGTCGTGATGTTCATCGGATGGGAGGGCGTCGGTCTCTGTTCCTACCTGCTGATTGGCTACTACTTCGACCGTCAGTTCTCCGCGAAGCTCTCCTGCGCCGACGCAGGCAAGAAGGCCTTCGTCGCCAATCGCGTCGGTGACTTCGGCCTGATGCTGGGAATGTTCCTCCTCTTCTGGGGCCTCGGGACGCTCGATTTCCAGACGATCATCACGATGCTCAGCGGCGATGTCTCCGCGCTGCCCGCAGGCTTTGGCTACAACGGCGCCATCATCACTGCGGCAACGCTCCTCCTTTTCCTGGGCGCAACCGGCAAGAGCGCCCAGATTCCGCTCTTCGTGTGGCTGCCCGACGCCATGGCGGGCCCGACTCCCGTTTCCGCACTGATCCACGCCGCAACGATGGTCACCGCCGGTATTTACATGCTGGCGCGTCTCAACGTGCTCTACATGCTCGCCCCCACGACGCTTGTGGTCGTTGCGGTCATTGGTGGCGCCACCGCCTTCATCGCGGCCTTCGCCGGCCTCACGCAGCGCGGCATCAAAAAGATTCTCGCCTATTCCACCGTCTCGCAACTCGGCTACATGTTCCTGGCAATGGGCGTCGGTTCCTTCGCGGCAGGCATCTTCCACGTCTTCACGCACGCGTTCTTCAAGGCCTGCCTCTTCCTCGCCGCAGGCTCGCTCATCCATGCGCTGCACCATGAGGAAGACGTCTTCAAGATGGGCGGCCTTGCAAAAAAGATGAAGGGCACCGCCTTCGCCTACGGCTTCGCGACGCTGGCCATCGCGGGCATCGTTCCCTTCGCAGGCTTCTTCTCCAAGGACGAAATCCTCTACAACGTCTACACGGCAGCCCAAGGCTCCAACGGCGGCTTCTACTGCGCCTTGTGGCTGTTGGGCCTGCTGACCGCCCTGCTCACCGCTTTCTACATGGGCCGCTCGTTCGTGCTCGCCTTCCTTGGCAAGACGCGCCTGCAGGAGCATCCCGCCCATGACGCGCACCAAGCGGAAGGTGAGGATGCTCACGACGATCATCATCATCACGCAGTTGCCTATTCCGAAGTGCACGAATCCCCGCTGCCCATCGTCGGCCCCATCGTCATCCTGGGAATTCTTTCGTTGGTGGTCGGCTGGCTGAACATCCCGGAGGGCCTTCTGCCACTCGGTGACTTCAATTCACTGTTCCATCATTTCCTCGCCCCCGTTACTGATCGTGGCGCGCTGCTGGTCGCCGCGCAGCAGTACGGCTACACCGGCGGCGCCGCCCCTGCGGGCGCCATCGTTGTCGGCGAAGTCCTCAGCAACAACGCCCTCGCCACCAACTGGCACGGCCCTGAACTCATCCTCGCGATCGTCTCCGTCGCGATTGGCCTCGTCGGCCTCGGCTTTGCCTTCATGCTCTACGGCTCAGGCTCCCTTGCCAAATCCGAGTGCCTTGCGCGCAAGCCACTCCTCCGCAACCTCTGGAACATTTCCTTCAGCGCGTGGAAGTGGGATGATGTCTACGATGCGATCTTCGTGCGCATGATGATGACAATCTACGCCATCGCCCTGTGGTTCGACCAGAACATCGTGGACGGGGTTGTGAATGGCATCGGACTGCTCAACCGCCGCATCGGCATCGAGTTCCGCCGCCTTCAAAATGGCCAGGTGCAGGTCTACGGACTCGTGATGTTCGTCGGCGTCTGCGTGGTCCTGCTCTACTTCGTCCTCAGCCTTCCCCAAGCCCTCGGTGAGAACCGCATGACTGTCACCGAGCGCACGCGGGAAATTCTGGGCAGCAAGAACGTCTCTTCCATAACCACCAAGCCGGTCGCCCTTCCGGAGCAGCCGCCCACCACGCTGGCAAAGCACTGATGCGACTGGAGCACTGACACCAACGATGCCTCTCTTATCCCTCATCATCTTTGCGCCCATCGCCATCACCCTCGTGGGGGCGATTTTCTCCCCCCCGAAGCAAATGCGCCTCGTCGCGCTTGTGTCGATGCTCGTCGGTCTGGCGCTGACCCTCTTCGCAGCCTGCACGCAGTTCGACTGGTCCGGCAATCACACCGCCATCGTCCAGGTTTATGGCGATTCCGCGCAGTCATCCTTCCAGCTTCGCGAAAGCATCCAGTGGCTGTCCGACTTCAAGATTTCCTACATCGTTGGCGCCGACAACCTGTCGATGTTGATGGTGATCCTCACGGCAGTCCTCGGCGTCTTCGGCGTACTCTGCTCATGGAAGGCAATCGACCGACGCGAGAAGGAATTCTACATCTACCTGCTGCTCCTGCAAACGGGCATCATGGGAACCTTCCTCGCCTTGGACATGTTCCTCTTCTACATGTTCTGGGAACTGATGCTGATCCCGCTCTACTTCATGATCGGTATTTGGGGTTCCGCCAATCGCCTCTACGCCACGATGAAGTTCGTCCTCTACACACTGGTCGGTTCCGTTCTGATGCTGATCGCCATCATCTGGATGTACTTCAACAATGGCGCCACCGTGGATGGTGTGGACACGCTGACGCGCACGTATTCCTACGAAGTCATGCTCGCCACGCAGCAAGGCTCCGCAGCCGCCACCTTCCATCATGCGCTGTGGCCGTTCCTGGCACTCTTCCTCGCCTTCGCGATCAAGGTGCCGCTGTTCCCGCTGCACACATGGCTGCCCGATGCCCACACCGAAGCCCCCACCGCCGGTTCCGTCATCCTGGCCGGCGTGCTCCTGAAGACAGGCGGCTACGGAATTATCCGCTTCTGCCTCCCGCTCTTCCCCGAAGCCGCCGTGAGCTTCGCTCCCGCCATCACATGGCTTGCGGTGATCGCCATCATCTACGGCGCATGGACCGCCATCGTGCAGACCGACATCAAGCGCCTTGTCGCCTACAGTTCCGTCTCGCACATGGGTTTCGTCATCCTCGGAATCTTCAGCATGAACCCTCAGGGCATGGCGGGCGCCGTGTTGCAAATGATCAATCACGGCATCTCCACCAGCGGGCTTTTCCTTGCCATCGGCATGTTGTACGAACGCGCCCACACGCGCGAGATGTCAAAGTTCGGCGGCCTCGCCCACACCATGCCGGTCTATGCGGCGTTGATGCTTGTGATGGTGCTCAGTTCCGTCGGCCTTCCCGGCCTCAACGGCTTCCTTGGCGAATTCACCGTCCTGCTCGGCTCCATGCACAACGTTCCCATGCTTCTGGACGCACAGAACCCCGTCAGCTTCGCCGCCTACATGAACATGACCCATTACACATGGCTGGTAGCGGGCCTCGCCACCACTGGCGTTATCTTCGGCGCGGTGTACCTGCTCATCCTCTACCAGAAGACCTTCTTCGGCAAGCCGGCCGGCGCCCACGACGATCACAGTCACGACGCCCATCATGGCGACAGTCACGGCCACGGCGGAAGCTACCCGGACCTGAGCATTCGTGAATGGGGCCAGCTTGCAGTGCTCGGCGTCGCAGCGCTTTTCATCGGCCTTTACCCGAAGCCCGTCTGGAAGGCCATCGCCCCCGCCACGCGTGATGCCTTGGCACCGGTTGCCACAACGCTGGACAAGCGCATCGCCGAACTCCCCAACCCCGGCGTGAAGCTCGCCTCAATCCAATCCGAGACCCGCTTGGCGGCCAAGTAAGCCAACCTCCTTCATCAATTGTCCAACGGCGCGCCGCGAGGCGCGTCGTTTTCTTTTGCCGCCCTCTCCTTTTCCTGCGTAATTGCCAACAGACACCGTGGCATTCGACAAGGCGCTATGAAGGCGTACAATCCGGACATTCCTCCGCCCCTTCATGATGGCGACGACAACATCCGCCGCCGTGGGTTACCCGTCTCCCCGCCGGAATACTATGACCTGACCAATGACTTTGAGGGCACTCTCGCCCACTTGAGCAATGCCGACTCCGCCTGGCTGTACCACATCTTTCGAGAACGAAGAGAAGCGGCCGGATGGAGCAGCCCGATCATCCTTTCGCACATCCGCTATCACATTGCGATGGTGATGCAGATCGCCCTCTTTGGAGTCTTGTTGGCGACCTATTTCACGACCCCCCTCATTCTGTTCCTGGGGTGGCTTTGCGTGCTATTGTTCAAAAGGCTCTTCAGTGTAGTGAGCGCTTCATTCCAGACGGAAGACAATTCACTTCCATTGTACGTGGAGCAACTTGCATTCGGTTCGAGAATCCATTCATGCGCGTTGCTGGACCTCTACCTGACGGGCGTCCAGGGGCGGCATCTGGCGGAGGCATACTTTCTGGAATGCATGGAAAAGCTGCGCCTTTTCACTCGCACCACCTACGCAGTGGGCGCACTGACCATCTGCACCGTTCTTGTCCTGATCGTGGGAGCGAGGTCCTATGTGGGCCTCATAACCTGCATATGCCTTCTCGCAGGTGCCCTTGCATGCGCGAAGTGGATTCTTCCCATCCTCGCGGTTCGTTTATATACCAGTAAAATCCGTTCCACGAATCGAAGATGGAAAGTAAGCCCTGATGATCACCAGCCGACGATTTTCGCAATCGAATGGATCCTTAGACCAAAGGTCATGCATTGCCTGCTGATCGGCGGCCTTGCAGTCCTCCTGCAGGTTGCGAATTTCATCGTCCCCTGCTTCCCCATCCTTCCCATTATCCTGCTGATCGTCGTGTACCTGTCGGCGAGAAATGATTACCCAAAATACTGGCAACAGCTTGTTCACGAAACCAGCATAGCCTTCTCCATTTTCATCACCACAAAACTCAACGATGATGACCTCGGCACCGCGTGGGCAAAATGGTACCACGGACGTGAAAATCCAACTTCCGCCGTGCCTGATGTGATCGTTCTTTCCCAGGAATTTGAGCCTGCCGAAGCGCCCGCAACACTGCCAATGCCGCCCCCAACTGTTAGCAGGAGCCCTGACCCGTGAGCTTCTTGCGGGAAAAAAATTCGTCGTTCCCCAACTGGGTCCTCCGCTTGGAACCTCATCTGGACAAGATCCAGAGAACCAATCGCCTCTATTTGATCTTTCGCGAACGCCGTCGCCGCCAACCCAATTACAAGCAGTTGGCGATCAAGTGCTTCGGCACCTGCACTTTCCCTGATTGGACAACAGTTCTCCCCATTCTTGGCGCTCTCGTGGTTTCCGCCGTGCTCATCTTCATGTCATGGGGCGCACTTTTCTGTCCCATTGTGATCGTTTTCTTCATCGTCTGGCCCTGGGTTCAACAACGCCGCGCACGGCGACGCATCACAACCACGACGTTGCCACTTTGGATTGATGAAATCTTTTCCACGGAAGGGATCAATATCCCGATCGCCACGGATTTGTGGCTGGCAGGAACGCGCGGCCCGGACTTGATTCAGGCCATCTACGCCGACGTGCGCGATCGTACCTGGCGGTTTTGGTTCGCCGGTGCGCTCAGCATGAACCTCTTCTTCCTCACCGCATTCTACGCGCAAATGAAGCTGTCCTGGCTGGAACGCGGACTGTTCGCCGTCCCACTCCTCTTCACGCTGTGGCAGGGCACCAGGATGGTGCAGGCCGTCGGCATCTGGCGCACCCTGGGGCGCGCAATCACCATGCGCTTCGCACACTGGCGCGGCGAGATCACCCTCCTGCGCCAGATTCGACGCGGAATCTCCGACGCCGCGGCTGCGGTCTCCTACATCATCCTGATGGTCATGCTTGGCGCCTACGGAACGATTTTTCTCAACTACATGTTTCCCGCAGAAACAGACTACAAGGACTGGTGGTCACTTCGCACGGAGACAATCTTCTCGCTGCTGATCATCACCGCCATTGGATTCTTTCTCCGTTTCCTCGCAAGTGCGGCGACGGAGGGCGTCGCCTACGCGCTGGACTCCTACACAAAGGAGGCGCATGTGCGCTACGTGGACCTCATGACAACGCGCGTGCTGGAGGAAACCAGCGAACCGTCCCGCATGCCGCCGGTCTACTCTACGAGCGTTTCACCGTGACCCACGCGGGACCGATCGCGCGATTTTCATCCATCCATCGCTGCATCCTCCCTGTGTCGTATTCCTTCATGTCCACGGGAATGGATTGCTCGATCACCATTGCCTCCAACGTGGGACGGATGCGGATCGCCCGGAAATCGACGCCGCATTCCTTCGCACGGCGCGCAGCCGCCGCAAACGCAGGATCGTGGATATCCGACGGACGCATCGCCTTCGTGTCCCCGCGCTGTGCCGTGAAGATCACCGTGGCCCCGTGCCCCTGCCGGACCACCTCCATCAACTCGTCCAAATGCTTCGTCGCACGCTCGCTGACCGAATCGGGAAAATAGCCATGCTTGTCGGGATAGACCAGATGGCAATTCTTGACTTCAATGAAGTGCTCACGTGCTCCTTTTCTCAGCCAGAAATCCACACGCGAATTTTCACCGTATTTCTTTTCAGCCTTCATCTCATCCCAGTTGGAGAGGCCGCGAAGCATCCGCTTCTCCAACAGCGCGCGAACGAAGGCGTTGGGCAGCGCCGTGTTCGCGCCGACCAGGACACCATCCACCTCGACCAACTCCCAAGTGTATGCCAGCTTGCGGCCCGGCGCATCGCTCCTTGAAACCCACACGCGAAGTCCCGGCCTGGTAAGGCATTCCATGCGCCCGGTGTTCACGCAGTGCGCGACAATCCGTTTCCCATCCTCCAAATCGATGTCCGCCAGAAAGCGATTCCAACGGCGGACCAGTCGGCCGGGGATCAGTTGGCTCTTGTGCGGAAGCACCAAAAGTGGCTCGTGCGCAATCATGCGCAAACGATGCCGGGGCAACGCACATGAAGCGAGGAATTTTTCCGGCCCACCCCCCGAAGCGTCTATACGGAGGCGGTTTCCGCTCTCGCGTTGACACCCACGCCCAACGCTCCAAATGATGGCGCGTTGTCAAACTTCCCCGACAGAACTTTCCAAACATATGTTTGAAAATTCCCCATTTTATCATCAGGCGATTTCCCAACTTAACAGCGTCGAAGATAAGATTGATTTGCCAAAGGGGGTTTTCGAGCGCCTTCGCGTTCCAAAGCGCACCATCATTGTCAGCGTTCCCGTACGCATGGACAACGGGGAGACAAAGATGTTCCTCGCCACGCGCGTGCAGCACTCGCTGACGTCCGGGCCGGGCAAGGGTGGCCTTCGCTACAGCCCCCACGTCGAACCGGGCGAAGTCACGGCCCTGGCGATGCTGATGAGTTGGAAGTGTGCCCTCGTCCACCTCCCCTTCGGCGGCGCAAAGGGTGGCATCAACTGCGACCCCTCGAAAATGTCGCTCGCTGAAAATGAACGCCTCACCCGCCGCTTCACGCAGGAAATCACCCCGTTCATCGGCCCCAATACAGACGTCATGGCACCCGACATGGGCACGAACGAACAAACCATGGCATGGATTTACGACACGTACTCCACGATGACCGGCGCAAACTGCCCGCAAATCATCACGGGGAAACCTGTCGCTGTTTTCGGAACGCTTGGCCGCCGCACAGCCACCGGCCTTGGTGTGGTCTACTGCATCGAAGAGGCCGCGAAGGAAATCGGCCTCAAGATTTCCGGATCAACCGCCATCGTCCAGGGCTTCGGCAACGTGGGATCCGTGGCCGCCCATGCATTGCACGAGCGCGGATCGAAAATCATCGGCGTCGCCGATGTCACCGGATGCTACATCCGCCCTGCGGGGTTTGACATCCCCGCCCTGATGGCCCACATGGAAACGCATCGCACGCTTGACGGCTACGCAGGCATCGCCGCCGACAAGGTGACGAAGGAGGAATTCTTTGCACAGAAATGCGACATCCTGGTTCCCGCCGCGATGGAGATGCAAATCACCGGCGAGATTGCCCGCAGCCTGAAGTGCCGCATACTTGCAGAGGGCGCCAACGGGCCTTGCACGGCGGATGCCGACGTCGTCCTGCGCGAACGGAAGGACATCTTCCTCATTCCCGACATCCTTTGCAACGCCGGCGGCGTGATTGTCTCCTACTTCGAATGGGTCCAGGGAATACAAATGTATTTCTGGTCGGCGGAGGAAGTGGACAACAAACTCCAGCAGTTGATCCGCCGTGCCTTCCTCACTACATCCCAGTTCGCCCGGCGTCGCGGCTATGACATGCGGACAGCGGCGCTCTGCATTGGCGTCCACAAGGTCGCCAATGAGAAGCACCAGCGCGGCCTTTTCCCTTGATTTGAGCCGACCGCCAAAAACACCTCTTTTTTATAGGATTGTTTATCAGCCAACAGCCCCTGCCCTGTCTTGACCCACTGCGGCACCGCGTGTCCCCTATCCCCCATCATTACGAAAAACTCCGCAAAGGGAACGCGCAATACGGCATGTCAAAGAAAGCACTTCTCACAGGAATCACAGGTCAGGACGGCAGCTACCTCGCGGAGTTGCTCCTTAAGAAAGGCTATGAAGTCCACGGCCTCGTTCGCCGTGCTTCAACATTCAATCGCTCGCGCATCGACCACCTCCACGTGGATGAACACTCGCCCACGGCAAAGCTTTTCCTCCACTACGGCGACCTGTCGGACACGAACAGCCTGATGAGTGTGCTGTACGAAGTGCAGCCCGACGAAATTTACAACCTGGCAGCGCAGTCTCACGTCCGCGTTTCCTTCGACAACGCGGAATACACCGCCGACGTGACAGGCACGGGGTCACTTCGCCTGCTGGAGGCGGCCCGGCGCCTTGCGCCGAAAGCGCGTGTCTACCAGGCCTCCTCGTCCGAAATGTTTGGCGGCGTCCAGAACCGCGCACAAAACGAAGAAACCCCGTTTCACCCGCGAAGCCCCTATGCCTGCGCCAAGGTCTTCGCCTTCTGGCAGACGGTGAATTATCGCGAAGCCTACAACATGCACGCCAGCAACGGCATCCTGTTCAATCACGAATCCCCGCGCCGCGGCGAAACATTCGTCACGCGCAAGGTCACCATGGGTGCCTCGCGCATCAAGATGGGCCTGCAGGACAAGCTCTACATGGGTAACCTGGATTCGCAGCGCGATTGGGGCTTTGCCGGCGACTACGTTGAGGCCATGTGGCTGATGCTCCAGCAGGAAAAGGCGGATGACTATGTGATCGCCACAGGCGAAACACATACGGTTCGCAAGTTGATCGAACTCGCATTCGGCCACCTCGATCTTGACTGGAAGCAGTACGTCGAAATTGACCAACGCTACTACCGGCCCAGCGAAGTCGACTTCCTCCTCGGCGACCCCGCGAAGGCAAAACGCGTCCTTGGCTGGCAGCCGAAAGTCAGCTTCGAGGGCCTCGTCAAGATGATGACCGAGAGCGACCTTGAACTGGCAAAGCGTGAATTGGCAACACGCAGCTAACCATCGCGGAACAAACCTGAGGCGGCGAATGTCTGTCACATGAGGACCGTGAAATCCATTCGCCGCATTCTTTTTTTCGCAATTGTTGCGTTCGCAGCCGCCGTTGCCGGTGCCCAGCAACCGACCCTTCTTCCGACATCCACCCCTGTCTGGACACCGTTGCCACGGGCGGCGTCATCGCGCACGCCCATTCCTCCTCCAGAGCTTGACGGCACCCTTCACCTGACGAAGGCGTGGGATCGACCCCTTTCCGACACACTCTCCCAAGCGCAGGCATTCTGCGTCGTCAATCTTCATCAGTATCTGGCAACAAACAGCAACGCCGGACCAAAACTCTTCGCGCTTCGCATGAAGGAAAACGGCTCGGATGATCCGGCGCTCGCCATTCCCTTGGAAGGACTCCCTGCACAGTTCACGGTCTCTGCCATTGGCGCCAACCCCATGCTTGATCAGTTTTTCATCGCCGGGGCGCTGAACGGCGCTCCCGCGATCTTCCAGGGCGAGGCGGGCGAAGGCGTCGCATTCACCAACTGGAAGCAACTCCCCCCCTTTCCCGAAACGACGCCGCCGCAGTTCCTCAGCATCCACGATGAAGGTGAGTTTACCTACTTCATCACAGCCACGGGTCCCGGTGACAAAGCAACCATCACGGGCGGGTGGGCAGCGAACACGGGCGCAGGGAAGGAACAATTCCTTTGGCGAAAAATCCCCGCACCCAAGTTCCCACGGCCCGGATCCAGCGCCTTCGTTGTTGCCGGGTCTGTGATTCAGGCAGGCGGTGCCCAGGATGAACGCACCTTCGAATCGACTCCACCGATGGAACGGATCGCATTCGACAAGAAGAACTTCGGCGCCTGGCAGCCAATGTACATTCCCGTCCCGCGCACCATTTCCGAATCGGTGGCCGCCAGCGAAGGCCGCACGATGTACCTCGCGGCGCGGATGCTGCCCAAATCCGATTCCCACAACGAGCAACCCCGCGTCTACTATTCCAACACCATCGACACGATCAATTTCACCACGTGGAACCCCATGTTCCTTCCCGACAGCGGCGCGCCCCTTCGCGCGATGACTGTTGATCCCGCCCACAACCTCCTGCTGCTGGTCTATGAAGCACATGACGGAGGCGACCCGCTCATCAGCGCCTACAAGCTCCCGCCAAACTTCTCCGCTCACCGCAAGTCCAGCGAGGAAATGAAACTCGCCATGGAGGAGAGGGTCGCCCTCCAGCCAAAGCGCATCAGCGTCGCCGATGCACTTGAGAAAGCCCGCGAAAAAGACACCGCCGTCGTTGTCGTCATCACCAGCGGCGAAAAAACCGAGGATGTCGAGACGCGCGTTCAGATGCGCTCCAACCAATTCAACTACATGATGCGTGGCACACAGATCACCTACCTGACCGGCGCCGATGGAGCAAAAGTCCTGAGTGACTATGGCGTCAGCGGCACTCCCGCCTACCTCCTGCTCGACAAGGACGGAAAACTGATCGGCAAGTTCACAGGTCGGATCCCCAACCGGGAGGAGATGTTCGAACTCACCAAGCCGCTCCGACTTCAGCCCGAAGAACCCGCTTCCGCGGAAACCGCCGCGCCGCAGTGACCCCTTGGACCGTCAGGAACGGTCAGTGAAGCCTTGACAGCGGCCCCCTGTGCGCTTTCACTTCCCAGCCGTCTGCGGGAACGCAGGCGGCCCCCGGTGGTCTGGTCGTCTAGGGGTTAGGACACCGCCCTTTCACGGCGGTAACACGGGTTCGATTCCCGTCCAGACTGCCACTTCATAACCCACACTTCCTACGTCGCATCGCCTGCCAGCCCGGCCTCGATTTCAGGCGTTTTGGGGTCCAGCATGGCAAACGGTGCGCGTGGCTCGCGCAGCTTCTGCCCCGCGGCCAGCGCGACCGCCTCCCATCGCCCCACCGCCTGCGCATGGTCGTACCGCAGCACCAAATGCTCACCGCGCGCGTCCTTCACTGTTTCGGTGAACTGGCGCCCAAAGAACGAGCCCTCGAAGCCGAGCAATTCATGCGCAAGCTGCGCCGTGTGCGGCAGGATCGGCGCCCACATCGTGTTCAGCCATGTGATGGATTGCAGCACGGTATGGACGATGGTTCCCGCACGCGCCATGTCCGTCTTGATGACCGTGAATGGTGCCTGTTGCGTGATGTAGAGATTCACAAGGTCCGTCAGCCGCATCAACTCCACCGATGCCGCGCGCAGCTTCACGCCCTCGTACAACGAGCGCACCACTTCAAAGCCACGCTTCACTTCATCCAGTAACCCGCTGTCCTTCTCCGTGTGTTGCCCCGGCGCGGGAACCGATTGATCGAAGCGCTTGTAGGCGAAGGGAATCATGCGATTGATCAGGTTCCCCCACTTCGCGATCAGCTCACTATTCACCCTGGTAACGAAGTCCTCCCATGTGAAATCGGTGTCCGCTGTCTCCGGCGCCATCGCCGTCAGCGCATACCGCCACGCGTCCGGCTGGTAGCGCTCCAGCACCTCGTGAATCGGAATGATGCGATTGAAGGACTTGCTGAACTTGCTCCCCTTGAAGAGCAAATACTGGTTTGCGGGAACATCATGGGGCGTGTTCAATCCGCCATAGGCCAGCAACATCGCCGGCCAGATGATCGAGTGAAAGGGGATGTTGTCCTTGCCAATGAAGTAGTAGGTACGCGCGCCGGGATTCTTCGCAGCATCCCACCAATCCTTCCATGCGTCCGGCTTCCCAACAAGCTTCGACCACTCCTTCGAGCCGCTCAGGTAGCCGATCACAGCATCATACCACACATAGAAGCGCTTCGATTCATAGCCGGGAAGCGGAATGGAAATCCCCCACGTCAGGTCGCGCGTGATGGCGCGCCCGCGAAGGCTCTTTTCCTCAAGCTGCGACTTCGTGTAGGCCGCGACGTTCGTCCGCCAATGATCCTTGGGGCTGCTGTTCCACCAGTCCAGAAGCAGGTCGTTCGCCTTCCCAAGGTCGAGATAGAAATGTTCCGTCTCGCGGATTTCGAGCTTCGTGTTCCCAGTGATCTTCGACCTGGGATTCTTCAGTTCAATCGCGTCATACGTTGCCCCGCAATTGTCGCACTGGTCGCCACGCGCGTCCGCATTGCCGCACTTCGGACAGGTTCCCTCCACATAGCGATCCGGCAGGAAACGCCCGTCCTGCGGATCGTAGAGCTGCTGCTGCATCTGCGTGTAGATGTAGCCCTTCTCCCGATGCTTCAGGAAGAAATCCTGCGTCACGTCCCAATGCGTTTCCGTTTCCGTGTGGGTGTAAAGGTCGTACGTCAGGCCCAGCTTCAAATAGGCCTCGATGAAGAGCGGATGAAAATGATTCACCACCTCGATCGGCGTTTTTCCCTCCTGATCCGCCTTGATCGTGATCGGGGTCCCATGCGTGTCCGACCCGCTCACCATGATCACTTCGTTGCCGATCATGCGATTGAAGCGCGCAAAAATATCCGGCGGCAGGTGCGCGCCAGCAATGTGCCCGATGTGCTGCCGGCCATTCACATAGGGCCAGGCGACGCCGATGAAGACTTTTTGGGGAGCTTTTGAAGCCATGAAGAACAGGAGAGCCTTTCAGGAAACAGGTGGAAACTGGCGGGATCCGGGCGGCGGCGTCCAGTAGAAGGTGCTGGCGGTTTGCGCATTCAACCCGCTCTTCGCTTGCGAGGCGGCGCTGCCTTGCCGCAATCTCCACCCCTCCCGGAGAGGGACGGGCGGCCGCTGGTGGCAACCTTGCCACGAGAGGAAAGTCCGGACATCGCAGGGCATGGTGCTGGCTAACCGCCAGGCGGGATCAAACCCGACGGAGTAGTGGAACAGAAAACACACCGCCGATGGATTGCGCAAGCAATCACAGGCAAGGGTGAAATGGTGCGGTAAGAGCGCACCGGCGCGCTGGCGACAGTCGCGCCTGCAAAACCCCACCCGATGCAATGCCAAATAGGCGGGGATGGACCGGCCCGGTCCGCGACCATTGGTCACACCCGCGGGTAGGCAGCTTGAGGCGCCGCGCAAGCGTCGCCCTGGAGGAATGACCGCCACCCTGCGCAAGCGGGGAACAGAATCCGGCTTACAGACCCTCTCCGGGAGCTTTTTATGAAGGTGTTTACCACAGCGCGCACAGGGAAATCCCTTGAGAAAAAAACAACGCATCTTCCTTCTCCGCGCACCAATCCCACAATTCATGGGATCAGCCCCTCCATTCAACTCCGTGGTGAAAGTTTTTCTTTTTTGCTTTTCACTTCTGAGCGCTGGAATTTCTGCGGCTCAGTCCGCCTCCCCCGCCGTTGATTTCTTCCAGAAGCACCAGTCCGCGTTTGAAGACAACACCACCGCGCGCCTGCTCTGGCTTGATGCGAAAACCATCGGGGAGGACCAGAAGCCAACGATCCTTTCCCACGACACCTTCACGGAAGTCGTCTTCGCCTCATCGGAGCGCGCCGGGGTGATTCGCAGGAACATCGCGCAGGAGTGTCCACCTCTCCGCATTCTCGCGCCCAACTCCAGGGCCGCCATCACCGCCTTCTGCGCTTTCACCAACCAGCAGTTCACCATCTCTGAATCCGCCGCAACATCCGCATCCTCTCCGATGCAGTTCACCCTTCCATCCCCGCAGCCAACGGACTTCGCAACGCACCTGCTCGCCGTTGCGACCGGCCTTCGCGCGGAAAAAAAGGAAGGGCGAATCCACTTCGACGCGCTGCCGCCCGATCCTCTCGCCGTCATGCCGGAGAGCGAATTGCTGAAACGGCTTGAATCGAAAATCGATCACTATGCGCAGTTTCCAATCCCCGCCACTCCCCCGCCCGACGAAATCGCAGCCGTTGCGAAACGAAGGCTCACGAGCGCCGTGCCCATCCTGAAAGCAACCGCGGAAGACCACCGCCACCCCTGGGGCGATGAAGCGCGCGTGACGCTCAACATCCTTGGCGCACCGATTCCGCAACGCCCCCTGTCCGAATTTGCCTACTTTGACGCGCCGATCCGCCCCGACATGGATAGCGCCGAATTTGCAGAACCGCGCGCCATCGCACTTGCCGTCATCGACCAGGCCTTCCTCCCCTTCGGCATCGGCATGGTCTTCAACGTTGCGCAGAAAAACGGGGATTCCTTCACCTTCAAGGGCAGCATCAGCGGCGCGCCCATGGGCATCTGGAGCATGACTGTTTACCCCGAAGGCAGGTGTGCCGAGGCCGAATACAAGGTTGGCCCAAACCCAAAAGCCCTCTCCTTTGACCTTGAAAAACAGGGCGGACAATGGCTGGTGCTGGCGATCACTGAACTGGATTAGTGATTGTGTTCAGGCGGCATTCCGCTCATCCTTCGTTCATTCCACCCATGCCCTTCCTCACGCGAAAATCCCACACCCGCGAAAGCCTCGCGCGCGACCTCTCCGCCGCCGGAGTCAACGCCGGTGATGTGCTGATCGTTCATTCATCGTTGAAGAAGGTTGGCTGGATCGCCGGCGGCGCGCAGGAGATGATTCGCGCGCTTCAGGAAACCATCGGGCCGGAAGGCACGCTGCTGATGCCGACATTTACCTTCAGTCTTTCCGGCTGGCTGCTCCCCCCCTTCGATCCATGGAACACCGCCAGCCGCGTCGGGCTTCTCACGGATACCTTCTGGCGCTGCACGGATGTTCGCCGCACCGCCCATCCCACGCACAGCGTCGCGGCCTGGGGTCGCCTTGCCGCAAAATTCACCAGCGGCCCCATCAGCTACGAGCCGCTCGGAATTGACTCCCCCATCGATCGCGCGTGTCGCGCGGGCGCGAAAATTCTCCTCATCGGCGTGGAGCAGAACCGCAACTCCACCATCCACGTCGCGGAGGCGCGCGCGGGCATGCCATACCTTCGCGTCCCCTTCACCATTGATGACCTCTACGACGAAGCCTGGTACATTGACAGCCGCGGTGCCCCGGCGAAGTTTCTCGCCATCCGCGAAATGCCCGGCTCCTCCGAGGGTTTCGAAGTGCTGGACAATCTCTTGATCCAGAAAAACATCGCTACTCGTTGCGTCGTCGGCGATGCCACGTCCACCATCATGTCCGCGCCGCGCCTGTGCGACCATGTCATGCAACTCCTCCAGGAAGACCCGCTCCTCTTGCTCGATCATCCCAACCCCTCCGAAATCACGAAACGACGTCGCGCCATCATCGAAGCGCAACTGTCGGCCAACCACGGCGGTGCCGCATGAGCGCCGCACGCATTCCCGACCACAAGGCGCTGCAAGAGGACCTTGTCAGCCTGATCGGCCGCTGGCTGAAGGCCCCCTCCCCCGATTGCCAAAAGCCGGTGGATTTGACCCCCCACCAAATTGCGGAACGCGTCATCCGCCGCGCGGAGGGAGTGATGAAGTTCCTCAATCTGGAGGACGCCGCCGTCACCCCCGCCATCCGGTGGAGGAACCTGTGGTCACCCGATCGACCCACCAACATCCTGCGCGACAAGCTGAAGCAACTTGGTTGGACCGTTCGGTTCATCGAATCACCAAAGCAACTCTCCTCCCATTCCGTCATGGATTCTGCGGGAAGGGACACGATCTTCCTGGAACTGCCCGCAGCAGAAGCCCTTGCGCGCGCCGTCATGGAAGCCGGCTTTCCCGCGCCCTTTGCCGCACAAGATGCCATCCCTGTCCTTCTGGCAGGAGAGCTGTATGACGTTGCCGCTCCTCAACTTGGGCACCAGCCAAAGGGCCAATGGGTTGACGATCTGGCCCGCCCCCTCGTGGTGCAGCGCCTTGTGGGCCTTCCCTTTAACCCCCTTGCGCTCACGATTATCTGAATCCCTGAAGTCCCTTCTCACGGTTGACTGTCCCGGCACGCATATAGCATAACGACCTCTGGTGAGGGTTCCGGGCCATTTGTCATACAGACAGGTCCGCGAATTGCCCGCTCACCCATATCGCAGGAGCCCATAGATGACCGTCAAAACTCCGATTTACATGGATAACCACGCCACAACCCGCACCGATCCACGTGTGGTTGAGGCAATGTTACCCTATTTTACGGAGACCTTTGGTAATGCCGCCTCCCGCAACCACGCCTTTGGCTGGGCAGCAGAGGAGGGCGTTGAAAATGCCCGTGCCATCATCGCCAAGTCCATCAATGCGGACCCCAAGGAAGTCGTTTTCACAAGCGGTTCCACGGAGGCGAACAACCTCGCGATCAAGGGCATCGCGGAAATGTACGCGGAAAAGGGAAACCACATCATCACCTGCGTGACGGAACACAAGGCCGTCATCGATCCCTGCAAGAAACTGGAACGAAACGGCTGCAATGTCACCTGGCTCCCGGTCCAGAAAAACGGCCTTATCGACCTGGACCAGCTTAAGGATTCCATGACGGACAAGACCATCCTTGTCAGCATCATGCACGCAAACAACGAAATTGGCGTCATTCAGCCCATCGACCAGATCGGAAAGCTGTGCGAGGAGCGCGGCATCACCTTCCATACGGACGCCACGCAAAGTGTCGGCAAGATCCCCGTGGACGTGCAAAAGCAGAACGTGCACCTGCTCTCGCTGTCCGCACACAAGCTCTACGGCCCCAAGGGCGTCGGCATCCTGTACGTCCGCCGCCGCAAGCCGCGTGTTCGCGTGACACCAATCCTGGACGGCGGCGGCCATGAACGCGGAATGCGTTCCGGCACACTGAACGTAACGGGCATCGTTGGCATGGGCAAGGCCCTGGAAATTTGCATGGAGGAAATGCCGACGGAAACCGTGCGCCTGCGCGGCCTGCGCGACTACCTCCGCAACAAGCTCACCAGCAACATGACGGACGTCTACGAAAACGGCGACCCGGTTCACAAGCTGCCCCATTCACTCAACATCTCCTTTGCCTTCGTGGAGGGCGAATCACTGTTGATGGGGATCAACGACGTCGCCGTCAGCTCCGGATCGGCCTGCACCAGCGCCAGCCTGGAACCCAGCTACGTGCTGAAGAGCCTCGGCCTTGGCGACGAACTGGCCCACAGTTCCATCCGCTTCGGCCTTGGGCGCTTCAACACCAAGGAAGAAGTGGATTACGTGGCAGACAAGCTGATCGGAACGGTCGGCCGCCTGCGTGAAATGTCCCCCCTGTATGAGATGCACAAAGAAGGCATCGACCTTGCAAAGGTGGAATGGGCACACCACTAAAGTCGCTTGATTGCCCTGACTTTCAGAAACGGAGCCGTATCAAAATGGCCTACAGTGACAAGATCATCGACCACTACAACAACCCGCGCAACGTGGGATCACTCGACAAGGCCGCCAACAACGTTGGCACCGGCCTTGTCGGAGCACCCGAATGCGGCGACGTGATGAAGCTGCAAATCCAAGTGGATGACGCCGGGATGATCACTGACGCGAAGTTCAAGACCTTCGGCTGTGGTTCTGCCATCGCGTCCAGTTCCCTCGCCACGGAATGGCTCAAGGGAAAATCACTGGACGAAGCGATTGCCCTGAAGAACACCGCCATCGTTGAGGAACTGAACCTTCCCCCCATCAAGATTCATTGTTCCGTCCTTGCCGAGGATGCCATCAAGGCCGCCATCAAGGACTACATGGAAAAGAACAACCTCGCCGTTCCCGCAGAACTCACCGCTCATCATTGAGTTGCAACCATGATCAAGCTTAGCGAACCAGCCATCACCGAAGTCAAACGCCTCCTGGCACTGGAGAAAAAGGAGGACTGGGGCCTGCGCGTCGGAGTGGAAGGCGGTGGCTGTTCCGGCCTTAGCTACACGCTCGCATTCGACGAAAAGCCGAAGAACACCGACAGCGTGTTCGACATCAGCGGCCTGAAGATTTACTGCGACCCGAAGAGCTACCTTTTCCTCAATGGCATGACGCTGGACTTTTCAGCCGAGCTTCTTGTCGGCGGCTTCAAATTCGTGAATCCAAACGCCCAGAAGTCCTGCTCCTGCGGAACGTCCTTCTCGGCCTGATGACATCACCAGCCAGGCAGGACGACTACTTCAGCATCTTTGGCATGACCCCGCGCCTCAGCATTGATGCGGAGGCGCTTCGCATTTCGTTCCTGGAACTGTCGCGAAAATACCATCCCGACTTCTTCGCCAACGCCAGTGACGAAGAAAAGCGCACCAGCCTCCAACTCAGTTCCGAAGTCAACAATGCCTACAAGACTTTGCGCGACGACCAAAAACGCGCGGAATACATGATTGGGAAATTCGGCAGCGGCATCGAATCGAACAAGAACGCCGTGCCGCCGGAATTGCTGGAGGAGATGTTCGAGATTCAGGAATGTGGCGAGGCACTCCGTGAAGCCCGCCTGGGTGTCGATGGCATGAACCTGAGGGCCGTGGAGGAAAAAATCGCCCCGCTCCGCACGCAGGTCCAGGCAACGCGCAAGTCACTGACGGAAAAACTGGAGCAACAATTCACGCAGTTTGATGCGGCAGGCTTGCAATCCGACAACGCGCAAAAGCTGCTGCGCGAAATTCGACTGACCCTGGATCGCATGAATTACCTGCGAACGGTGCTGAGAAATTTGAAGTAGGTTCGCAAGAAAGCAAAGGGCCAGGGAAGGTTGCCTCCCTTGCCGTCTCCCGCTTACTGATCCAACTTCCAATGCGGATCATCGTACAGGTCATCCGCGTCGGTGTGCCGTCCCGGATGCCCCATGTTCATGCGGACAACCTTGGCGGAGCGGCGCCTGCCTCCACCACCAAAACCCTCGAACCAATCAAGAACACCGCGGAACCGGATCAGCACATACGCCGTTGCGATGGCGAGATATGATGGCAGCGTGTAGATAATTCCCCGCAGCAGCCCCTGCGTCGTCACGCCGCGCAGCGTATCCAGCCCCAGCAGGATGGCGAAGACAAAGATCAACATTCGCAACTGCATTGGGATGCCCCAGAAGTTGATCTCCATGCGCGGGAACCAGATCAACGCCGCCGTCAGCAACGCCGCTATGATCGGCGACGAGCCGAGATACGGGACGCTCTGCCCAAGGAGGAGATTGTAGGCTGCGTAAAACAATCCCGTGGCCAGAACCACGATGACTGCGAACCATCCGAAACGTCGCGAGGACATTCGCGACTCGATCAGAGATCCGATCTGATAGATGATCAAGAGGGTGAAAAGAAGGCCGATGATGGGAATCATCCCAAGGCCCCCATTATTGAGCGGATAGGTCAGCAACTGCCACACATTCCCCTGATAGATCGCCTGAACCGGAGAAAGGTGAATGATCCGGTCAACGATTGCCGCCAGCGCCGGATTCCTCTGGGTCAGGATCACCAACAGGTTCGTCGCAATGAAACCTATCGCCGTCGCGTAAAAGAGGAACCGCGTCATCGGCGGCATGGCCGATGAAAACGACTGATGGGCATCCCGAAACATTGCCTTCATGATCTTGTCATCCAGCGCGCGGCATGGCACGCCTGTCAAGGAACGGTAGGAGCAGAACCCGCGCCAACCGGCACATAACCCGACTTCTTTTTCAGGTCCGACAACCACTTCTCAGTTTTTGGGTCGGTCACCTTCGAAAGGCGCATGTAATTTTCCAGCGACTGAATGACCGTTGTCGGCGGCGCACCGGAGTCATCCTGTGCCAGCGCAAGGTTGAGCCATGCAGAGGCGAAGGATTCGTCCGCCTCCAGCACCTCCCTTGAAAGGCGCTCCGCCGCAGAGAAATTTCCAAGCTGCTGCTGTACCGCTGCCAGGTTGTTCTTCGCCTTCAGGTTCCCCGGCTCCAATGCCAGCGCCCGATCGAAGCAATCCTTGGCCTTCATGAAATCGCGCGCGCGAACGTAGAAGTTACCCTTCTCAAAAACGACAACGGGATCGTTCGGCGCCAGCTTCTCCGCCATTTCATATTCGCCCTCGGCGCGCAGGGAACGGCCGCTGCGTTGCAACATTTCCCCCAGGCGCAGGCGTGACGAAACATCATCCGGCCTCGCCGCCAGATACCGCGTCCAGGCGCGCACCGCCTCATCATAGTATCCAAGCTCCTCGGCACGCTTTGCCGCCGCCAGATCCTGCTCTGCCGTGGGCATTTCGCCCGGCGCCAGTTCCGGAAAGATCACCTTGCGTGCCTCTGCGGGATCAACCGGCGTCGCGTCGGGATTCTCGCCCGCGCGCTTTTCCGGAGCCAATCCGCCAAAGGCCTGCTGGATTCCCCCAAAGGGACCCGAAACAGGACCCTTCTCGTCATCCTCAACCACCTTCACGGTCCTTCCGCGCCTGCTTCCGGCGGACGATGACTTCGACGTGGATGGCGCCTTGGTTGCCGCCGCTGTCGGCGCATCGCTGCGCGATCGCTGCTGCTCACGCGGTGTGGGCGTGGGCGCCACGGTTGGCTCAACAATTTTCAGCGTCGGTGTCAGCGACGGTGCTTCTGTCTTCGTGGGTGCCGGCGTCGCAGTGGGCGCGGGAGTCGCCGTGGGCGTCCAGTCACGCTGCGCCGGCGTCGGCAGTGAATCTGACGTTGCCGTTGCGGAAACAGTCCTGGTCGGCGCCGGCGTCGCAGTCGGAACCGCCGTCCTCACATGCGAAGTTGGGCGTGGTGTTTCCGTCGGTGCGATTTTCTTTTCGACGGGTGTTCCTTCCGGCGTACGCGGCACACCACGCCGACGATCCTTCGCCTCTTCCGTTGGTGTCGGGGCGGCGGTCGTTGCGACAGGCATCGTGGGCTGGGGCGTTGCCGTTGGTCGCGGCGATGACGTCGCAACCGGACTTGGCGATGGGCTTGCAACAGCCGCCAGCTCGACCGCTTCCGTGGCCGCCGGCGCTGGCGATGATGTCGCGGCGGGAGTCGCAACCGGCGTCATCGCCGCCTCCGCCACCCTGAGCTGCTGGCTCACAAGATCCAACTCCGCCTTCGCCAAGGCATAGTCCGGCGCCAGCTTCAGCGCCTTCTCATAATACGCCTGCGCCTGCTCGCGATTGCCGAGCTGATAGTAGCAATTCCCGATCTCGTAATAAATCACCGGACGATCCGGCGACTGCTCCGCAGCCTTTAGGAAAATGTCACGCGCAAGGATGTAATCCCCCTGACCCTTCAACTGCTGGCCGCGCGTCAGGAGGTCAAACGTGTCCGTGCGCTCGCGCTCGATGCGCGCCTGACGATCGCGAAAACACCCCATCGCGGCACTTGCGCAAAATCCTGCGAACAGCAATCGCGCCAGTGCGCGCCGGGAAGACACGATCATTGATAACGACTCGTATACACCAGTTTTTCGTCGGCAAAGGTGAAGATCTGGCCCTGCGTGTCGATCATCAAGCCCTGATAATCCCACAGGTCCCGCTTCACACCAGTCTCATACCTCTGCGACCAGGAGCGCCGCGGATACCCATAACGGATGCGCGTGCGGTCCATGTCCGTCAACTTGCCTTCCCACACCAACTCACGCTGAACAAACTGGGCAATCACATCCCGATCCCACCATGCCCATTCATCCACCGTTTCCCCCGTCGTTGCGTGGAAACCACGGCGCACATAATCAGGTTGGCCATGACGCACCAGCAACGCCTTCTGCGACGGCGAAGTCCGCGCCCGGATCGGCTCCGTCACCTTCGAATACGCATCCCGCTTCAGCGTAAAGATGTAATCCTGCCGCTCATGGGCAGCCTCGCGCTTGAAGGGCTTGATCGCCAACGGCTCCGGAACGTCATATCGCGGCACACGATTCGCATTTCCGCAACCAACCACCGCCACCACCAGCGCGGCCACAAACCCAACCCACAGAACTTTTCTCATCGTCAGCAGACTCCTTCGCGTCAAGACACGCGCCTAACGCCCGCCAAATCAGGCTTGGTGCCCCACCCGTGGGACGTCAAGACGGAAGGCAGCGGCGCTGCAGTGCCGTAAACTCCATCCCCGGTTCTTGCAAGACGAAGGCCGACAGCCCACCAACCCTGAAGCCGGATCATTGGACCCATTCCATCCCATTGCCACCCACCAATCATCATCGGCCCTCCCTTTTCGCTTGCGCGACGCCCCCCTCCTCCCCATCTTCCCCATCCCGCTGCGGCCCGCCGCCGCAGCACGCTCGCAAGAGTGCCGTCGTGGCGGAACTGGCAGACGCGCACGGTTCAGGTCCGTGTGGGTAACACCGTGAAGGTTCGACTCCTTTCGACGGCACCATCTTTTTCCTCATCCAACCTCTGTAATATCAACAATCTGCGCCCCGGTCTCCGTGATCGGGGCGTTGATGCGTTGCAGTAGTTTGCTAAAACGCACCGGGTCCGACTGCACGACGCGGTCGATCTCGGCATCGATCTTTGGGATCACCTTGTCGCGGTAGAGCTGCACCAGGCGCCCCTTCCGGCTCTCGATGTAGTGTCTAGCCATCACCGTCGTCGGGGCGTGGCCACAGACTACGGCAAAGCGACTACGTCTACCAGTACGTCCCAGGCGAAACTGATCTCATTCGGGAAGTTACCTACGTTCTCAACCAGGGACGTACCAACTCCTCGCCCACGCCTGAGAGCATTGCCAGCGGGCTTCAAAAGAAGCTCCCCGGTCCATGTTCCGACCGGGGAGTTGTGTTGAACTCAGGGATTGCTTTGCGATCAGGCGAGGTCAAAGCGATCAAGGTTCATGACCTTCGTCCAGGCTGCGACGAAGTCCCTCACGAACTTCTCCTTCGAGTCGGAGCACGCGTACACTTCGGCGCATGCACGAAGCTGCGAATTCGAGCCTAGCACGAGGTCGACGCCGCTGGCACGCCATGAAACGTTGCTCGATCCGCGGACACGTCCTTCGAAGACGTGATCGGGAGCGCCCGAATATTTCCACTCATATTTCATGTCCAGCAGGTTCATGAAGAAGTCGTTCGTCAATGTCTCCGGCCGGTTGGTGAGCACGCCAACCTGCGAGCGTCCTGTGTTTGCATTGAGCACGCGAAGGCCGCCGATGAGGACGGTCAGCTCTGGCGCGGTCAGCTTCATCAGGTTCGCGCGGTCCAGCAGCATGTGTTCCTGGCGCCTCCTGATTCCCTTGCGGACGTAGTTGCGGAAGCCGTCTGCGATCGGTTCCAGCACGGCGAAGGAGGCGGCGTCGGTCTGCGCCTCGGAGGCGTCCATTCGTCCCGGCGAGAAGGGCACCTGCACATTGGTGCCCGCCTTCTTTGCCGCGGCCTCGATTGCTGCGCCGCCACCGAGGACAATGACGTCTGCCAGGGAGACTTTTTTTCCGCCGCTGAGCGAAGCGTTGAAGCTCTTCTGCACATTCTCAAGCGTCTTGAGAATCCCGGCGAGTTCCGCCGGGTCGTTCGCCTCCCAGAATTTCTGCGGAGCGAGGCGGATGCGTGCGCCGTTTGCGCCGCCGCGCTTGTCACTGCCGCGGAACGTCGACGCAGAGGCCCACGCTGTGGAGACGAGTTGCGCGATCGACAGGCCGGAATCGAGAATCTTCGCCTTCAGCGTCGCGATGTCCTGCGCGTCGATCAGTTTGTGATCAACGGCGGGAATGGGATCCTGCCAAATCAGTTCCTCCTTCGGGACCAGTGGCCCCAGATACAGCGAGGTGGGGCCCATGTCGCGATGCGTCAGCTTGAACCACGCGCGCGCGAACGCGTCCGCGAATAGATCGGGGTTCTTGTGGTAGCGCCGTGAGATTTCCGCATACTTTGGATCAACGCGCAGGCCCATGTCTGCCGTGGTCATCATCGGCGCATGGCGCCGCGACGGAGCATGCGCGTCCGGCACTGTGTCCGAACCGGCACCATCCTTCGGTGCCCACTGGTAGGCGCCCGCGGGGCTTTTCACCAGTTCCCATTCATATCCAAACAGCGTGTCGAAGAAGCTGTTGTCCCACTTTGTTGGTGTCGGAGTCCACGCGCCCTCAAGGCCGCTTGTGATCGCGTCCCCTCCCTTGCCCGACTTGTAGCTGTTGCGCCAGCCAAGGCCCTGTTCCTCCAGCCCCGCGCCTTCCGGTTCCCGGCCAACGTTCCCTGCGGGGGGCGCGGCGCCGTGCGCCTTGCCGAACGTGTGGCCTCCCGCAATGAGGGCAACCGTCTCTTCATCATTCATCGCCATGCGGGCAAACGTCTCGCGAATGTCACGCGCGGAGGCCATCGGGTCGGGATTGCCGTTGGGTCCTTCCGGATTCACATAGATGAGCCCCATCTGCACCGCCGCGAGCGGATTATCAAGTTCGCGATCACCACTGTATCGCTTGTCACCAAGCCATTCCGTTTCCGGTCCCCAGTTGATGTCCAGTTCCGGCTCCCACACGTCAACACGTCCACCGGCAAACCCAAATGTCTTGAACCCCATCGACTCCAGCGCGCAATTCCCCGCCAGAATCAGCAGGTCGCCCCAGGAAAGCTTGCGGCCATACTTCTGCTTGATCGGCCACAGCAGGCGACGCGCCTTGTCCAAGCTCGCGTTGTCCGGCCAACTGTTCAGCGGCGCAAAGCGCTGCGTCCCTGTGCTGCTTCCTCCGCGGCCGTCACCAATGCGGTAGGTTCCCGCACTGTGCCATGCCATGCGAATGAAGAGCGGACCGTAATGTCCATAATCCGCCGGCCACCAATCCTGCGAATCCGTCATCAACTTGTACAGGTCCTGGCGAACCGCCTCCAGGTCGAGGCTCTTGAACTCCTTCGCGTAGTCAAACCCATCATCCATCGGATTGGACAGGTTGGAGTGTTGGTGAAGGACGCGCAGGTCCAACTGATTCGGCCACCAATCCTGATGCGACATCTGCTTCAGAACCGTCCCGTCCTGACCATACATGACGGGGCATTTTGTGATATCCTGCAAACCTTTGTCGGTGCTCATGAGAGAGGTTGACTTCCTTTTTCGTGGTAGTTTCCGGGCAAACCCGCCGTGTGCGCAACAAATGCACCACCCCGTGCAGGCGGAGTCTAGAAAAAGAGTCTTTGGGGACAGCCAGCCGGATCCACTTTTTCCAATCTGATGCCCCGAATTTAAGGATTACTTCACCTCATCTCTGAATCACTCCATTGCACCGGGATCATCCACGTTCAATCCCGAACAAATTCAAAGGAGAAGTTAACCATGAAAAAACTCCCACTCCTCACCGCCCTGGCCGCCGCCCTTTTTGCGGTGAGCATCGCCTTCGTCGCGCAGGCAGACGAAAAGGACGACCACGAGGAAAGCGACGCGATCACGGAGGCATCCCTCCCCGCCGCGGTGCAGGCCACCTTGAAGGCACACGCAGCAGGTGCCACTTTCAAGAAGGCCAGCCTCGACAATGAAGATGGCGTGAAAGCGTATGAAGTCGACATGAAAGGCGCCGATGGGCAAAGCTTCGAGTTTGTCATCAACGCCGATGGCCAACTGGTTGAAATGGAGGAGAACGTAAAGGAAGGCTCCATCCCCTCCTCCATTTCCCAAGGGCTGAAGGATTTGACTCCGACGGGCAAAACCGAGGAACTGGTAAGGAAGACGCTTGTCGTCTACGAAGTGGAACGCGAAGTCGGAAACAAGACCTACGAACTGACCTTTGACGCGAACGGCACCATTCTGAAGATCAAGTGCGAAAATGAAGGTGATGACGACTGATGTGACGGCCACTGGGAAGGTGCGTGTCGCTCCGGTGGGCGGCACGCACCACTCATTGTTTGCCCACGAAGTTTTCCCCTCCACTCCCCTGCTCACTCCAACATGAGAATCCTGCTCGTTGAGGATGAAACGCGGCTCGCGCGCAACATCAAGAAAGGAATCGAATCCCTTCCTTCCTTCGTCGTGGATGTGTGCAATGATGGCATCGACGGCCAGCACCAGGCCCTCACAACCGCTTACGACCTGATCATCCTGGACATCATGCTTCCCGGAGTGGATGGAATGACGATCCTGCAAGCGATCCGGTCCGCCGGACTTCCCGTGCCCGTGTTGATCCTGTCGGCAAGAACATCAAAGGACGATGTGGTTCAGGGGCTGAATTTTGGATCCGATGACTATCTGGGAAAGCCCTTCGACATGGGGGAACTGCTTGCGCGCGTGAAGGCCCTGATACGCCGTAGCCACAACAAGCCCGACCCCGTCATTCGCGTTGGTGATCTGGAGATTGATACCCAGCGGCATGTCGTGCGCCGTGGCGGCCGTGAGCTTCTTCTTCCCGCACTGGAATACCGCCTGCTTGAATATCTTGCATTTCGCGCCGACCAGGTCGTTTCAAAGAGCGATCTGCTGGAACACTTGTATGACTACAATTGGGAAAAGTTCTCGAATGTCATCGAGGTTTATGTTTCCACGCTTCGCAGGAAACTGGAAAAGGAAAACCTGCCAAAGGTCATTCATACAATCCGCGGGCAGGGATACATGCTTTCGATGAAACCACTTGAAGGATCAGCGGGGTGAAGCCCAACACCAGCCTCAGGAAGCGCCTGCTGGTGCTTTTTCTCGCCGTTGACCTGATCCTCATTTTTAGTTTTGCCACGGGCGCCTACATCTACATGGTGCGTCGTTTCAACAACACCTTCAACACCGCCATGCGCGCCAATGCGGAAGCCCTCGCAACACTCGTGAGCGTTGAGGACGACAATCACCTTGAGTTGGAATTTTCCGACGAGGTGATGTCGCGCTTCTCAAGGAAGAATCATCCCGACCTGTTCGCCATCCTTGCCCGGGACGGCTCCCTCTTCGAAAAATCCCGGCATTTGCCCCAACTGCCGAAATGGGCATCGAGCAGCGCGGAAACGGAATGGCACGACTTCCTTTTCAGGGGCGAACGCTATCGCGGCATCGTGCTACCGGCGCTCGCAGCGCAGGAAGATGGGAATCGTCGCGGTGCCAGTGCGAAGATCACCGTGATTTTTGCAACCCGCACCGAGGACATGGATGATGAACTGCGCCACGCGCGAAATTTCCTCCTCATTGGCGCGGGTGTGATCATCGCCATCTCCCTCCTAGCGGTCTATTGGGTCGTCCGGCGTGGCCTGCTGCCGCTGAAAAGATTGGCCGACGAGACCTCGTTGATCGACTCCGAGTCGCTGGATCGCCGCTTCGACAATGGAATGATCCCCCGCGATCTTCACCCATTTACGAACTCATTCAACCATCTGCTCTCGCGCCTTCAGGCCGCCTTCGAGAACGAAAGGCAGTTCTCAGCGGATGTCGCCCACGAACTTCGCACCCCCGTCAGCGTGTTGAAATCGGGCATCCAGTCCGCCCTCCTTTCCCCGCCGGATGCGGTGAAGGATCGGGCATCCCTTGCCGAATTGCTCGATGACGTGGTCCGCCTGGAAACCTTGTGCGAATCATTGCTCATCTCCAGCAGGACGGATGCACCGGACGAGGCACAGCAATTGATGTCAACAGAGCAGGTCGCCCATCAACTGGGGCGCATTGTTGATTCCTTTTCCATCCGCGCGGCGGAATTGAACGCGACGATTGCCCTGAATGTGGAGACGAGTGACCCGCATCGCGTCCGTACGACGGCGGAAACTGTTCAACGGGTCATTGGCAACCTGATTGAAAATGCCCTTTGTCATGGAGGCCCAACAATTGTCGTCAGTGCCGGTCACCAGGGAGATGCTTTTGTCATCAGTGTTGCCGACAACGGCCCCGGCGTCCCTCCGGGCCTTCTTCCGCGACTGTTCCAACGCTTCTCGCGCGGAGACAAATCACGATCCCGATCGACGGGCGGCGCCGGCCTTGGCCTGGCGATCAGCCGCACCCTTGTCGAACGAAATGGCGGAACGCTGACTTACGCCAATGACGGAAATGCAAAGTTTGCCTGGCGCATTGGAGGCGAATTTCCCCCTCCAACGATAAAAGGTACCGCCTAGAACCCGATGCCCCCGCACGTTTTGAGGTTTTTCCCCTTACCCACCGCCACCCTTCCACCTCCATGATCAATGTCATTCTCGACCCTGACAGAATGGCCCGATGATTTCCAAGAACACCCACCTCCGCTCCTTCATGGAGCATCATGCTTTCACCGGACTGACGTATGATGACGTCTCGCTGGTGACGCAGTACGCTGATTTTTTGCCGGCCGATACGGACCTGCGGACGCGGCTGACGCGTGGCATCATGCTGAACATCCCCTTCGTATCAGCAGCGATGGACACGGTGACGGAAGCACCCATGGGGATCGCGATGGCCCTGGCAGGTGGCATCGGAATCATCCACAAGAACCTGGACCCGCCCTCGCAGCGCACGGAAGTGAAGCGCGTGAAGTATTACCTGAACGGATTCCTGATCAAGGCGCGCACGATTACGCCGGACCTCACCATCGCGGACGTCGATCGCATGAAGGAGGAAAAGGGATTCGAGTTCAGCAGCTTCCCAGTGTTGGATGAGAACCGGAAGCTGCTCGGCATCGTGACGGGGTCGCAGTTCCGCTACGCGGAATCGCGCGACCTGCTCATTCGCGACATCATGGTGACGAACATGGTTGTCTCCACGCCGGACACGACCCTGCAACAGGCGTACGAAATCCTCCTGCGCCACAAGATCAGCATCCTCCCGATCATCGAGCCGGACGGCACATTCCGCGGATTGTACACCTTCAAGGACGTGAGCCGCATCATCCGCCGCGAATCCCCCCTGCAATGCGTGGATGAAAAATATTCGCTCCGTGTCGGCGCGGCCGTCGGCCCCGCCGACCATGCGCGCGTGGAATGCCTTCTTGAAACGAACGTCGATGTGCTCATCGTGGACACAGCCCATGGCCACACGAAGGGGGTGATCGACATGGTGAAATGGGTCAAGGGGCGCTGGCCCGACCAGCAGGTGGTCGCAGGTAACATCGCCAGCGCGGAAGCCGCCATCGCCCTGCGCGATGCCGGCGCGGACGGCGTGAAGGTCGGCATCGGCCCAGGCTCCATCTGCACCACACGCGTCGTTACGGGCGTGGGCGTGCCCCAGCTCACCGCCGTCTATATGTGCGCCGCGGCGCTGGCAGGCAGCGGCGTTCCCGTGATCGCCGACGGCGGCATCAAGTCCAGCGGTGATGTCCCCAAGGCAATCGTCGCCGGAGCGGACGTCGTGATGATGGGAAGCGTTTTCGCCGGCACGGATGAAAGCCCCGGCGAGCGTGTGCTGATCGCGGGGCGCCAGTACATCGCCTATCGCGGAATGGGATCGCTGGGCGCAATGAACCAGCGCTTCGGCTCCGCCGACCGCTACGGGCAAAAGGGCGTCAACGCACTGAAGCTGGTTCCGGAGGGAATCGAGGGACTGGTGCCCTATTCTGGAAATGTCGGCGGCGTGCTCCACCAGTTCACCGGCGGCCTGCGTTCGTCGCTCGGTTACAACGGCTCGCGAACCATTGACGAACTGCAATCGAAGGGCCGCTTCGTGCGCATCACCGAGTCCGGAAAGCGCGAAGCCCATCCCCATGATGTTGAGTATGTGAAGGATGCCCCGAACTACAAGATGGGGGACAGGGAGTAGTTACCTGGGCACTGCGATGCCAGGAGGGAAAGATAGCGCAAGGCCGTCTGTTCGATCTGAAAATGGGCGACCGCGTACGATCGCAGGGCGGCTGAGCGCTGCGGAGAATGGGGCAGCAGGGAAAGCGCGCTGGCAGTCCACGTTTCCACATCACGTCCCTCAACCGAGCTTGCCAGCGGCCAGGGCGGAGCGATTTCATCCGCGCCGCTTCCCGCGCGTGTGAGGATGGGCAGGCCGCTCGCCGCCGCTTCCGCAACAACAAGGCCGAATGGTTCATCGCGGCAAGGATGCACGAGGATGTCCGCCGCAGTATAGACAGGGCGGGGGTCTGCAATGTGTCCGGTCAATGTCGCGTGCTTCATCAATCCCGCGTGGTGCAATCGCGACTCAATCTCCTCTCGAAGGGAGCCTTCCCCGCAAAGAATCAGGTGAGGGCGCCTGTCCCTCATCCGCACAAATTCCTGAAGGATTTCAACCGAGAGCGCTGAATCCTTCCGTGCCGACAGGCTGCCGACTGTTGCCAGCACGGGTTGCGCATCTTCCGGCACCCCCAAATTCTTTCGCGCCGTCATGCGATCATCATGGCCCGCAGGTGCAAACCGGGAAAGGTCGATGCCATTTTGCAGGAGTTCCACGCGTGCCGTTGGCCGCAGCAGGCGGCGAAGCCCGCGGCAAACCTTGGGCGACACGCCCGCGGCAACCGCGCCTTCCGGAAACGTCCCGCGGTACCAACGTTGCGCGAATGGCCGCGTAAGGATCGGACCCTCCGAGAGGCCGTGCAGCCCATGCTCCGTCAACAGGTAGGGAAGCTTCGTCATCGCGACAACCGCGCGGGCCACGGCGTCCGGCCGCAACAGATGCGCGCCAACGTGTGTGACGGAAGGAAACCATGGCTGCTCACGAATTTTTTTCGCCGTTGCCTTGACTGTTCGCCAGCTTGTGGGCAGCACGACCGTGTTTCCGCCCAATCGCGCGATTTCCTTTTCAAACTCAGCGCGCTGCAAGCCGCCTTCGCTGAGTGAAACCAGGGTGACCTTGATTGCTTCCGGCTGCCACGCGCGCAGCAGGCCGAGCACGAGGTTCGATGGACCCTCGACTGCGAAACCGCGAATGATTTTTAGCAGGTGGGTGGGCAATTCAAGCTTCGTGGAAGAAATCGCTGTCGGGTTCGTCCAGCACGCGGAAGAACCCCTTCAGGCATCGGGGGTTTCTCACGCATATTTGGATGTGATTCTTTTCGTGAAAGCCTGCGCCGGGATAGACTTCGCGCCCCTCCACAAACATTCCGCGCACGGTGTCGAATGGTTGCTGATGTTCTCGCTTTCGAAGTATATGAAGCAGTTCAAGAACAGCACAATCGAGGTCGCGAATGAGTAAATCGTTCGCGGAGCCGCTTGTTATATTCGTAGGCAAAATTTGGCCGTTCTTGGTCATTAAATCGGAAAGAGACTTATGTGCTTTCGGAAGGAGTTGTAGAGCTTCCGAATCAAGCAAGTTGAGGCACAAACCGGGATCAATGATTGCACCAATGACCGCCGGATTGAACTCGATTTTTTCAAGTCTCAACCTTTTCTGCTTTTCAAGCGACCACAGTCTTGCGCGCTCAGGACTATTTTCCCAGAAGTACAATCCATGCCCCAACCAATCGTAAGTATTGCGGCTAATCTGGAGTGATGGCTTTCGCGATGAAAGTATTTCTTCCGCCACGGCATGGTCGCAGCCATGAAAGCCGAGGATGAAGGAGGGCAGAACGTCGTACACAGCTAGGGCCGATACGGCTTCGCCAGATTCCCCTTCTTATCCAGTATGCCGGCTTCCTGCAGCAGCTTGCGCGCTGATGCCTTGCTCTTGAGGGCTTTCTTCATCACGCGTTCCGATGCCGCCAGGTGATCGCGCACCCACTTGGGTTTGTAATCGGGGTGGGCGGGATTCTGTTTCGAAAGGGCCATGAGTTCGCTCCGAGTCGCCTCAATGAAGATGCAACATCCTACGCTCCACCTCCTCCATTCGGTCAAGCAACAACACAAAAACCCTTGCGCGGCGCGGACGCTCGCCAACCCTTGTGCCCGCCGTTTTGGTACGCAGGCGTGGCGGAACTGGCAGACGCGCTGGATTTAGGTTCCAGTGGGCAACCCCCTTGAGAGTTCGAGTCTCTCCGCCTGCACCACTTAAAAGGTGATGGGAATGGGTGATTGCCGGCCACATTTTCCACGCCCGAACTTGCAAAGGGAACCAGGAACGTAGACATCATGAACATTTCAAAGCGCGCCAAGGTCATCCAGCCGTCCATCACGCTGGGGATCACCGCAAAGGCGAACGAATTGAAGGCGCGAGGCATCGACGTTGTGTCCTTCGGCGCAGGCGAGCCCGACTTCGATACTCCCGAATTCATCAAGAACGTCGCCATCGAGGACCTGAACAAGGGAGTCACAAAATACACCGCGGAGCGCGGAACACCCGACCTGTTGAAGGCCGTGTGCGAGACATTGGAGCGCGATTACGGCCTCACCTACGACACATCGCAGGTGATGGTCTCCGTCGGCGGGAAGCATTCCCTGTTCAACACCTTCTTCTGCATGGTGAATGATGGCGACGGGGTCATCATTCCGTCCCCCTACTGGGTCTCCTACCCGGAGCAGGTGCGCGCCTGCGGCGGCGTGGCTGTCATCGCGGCATGCCCGCCCGAATCCGGGTTCAAGATGACTCCCGAACTGCTTCGCTCGAAGATCACGCCACGCACCGTTGCCCTCGTCCTGAACTCGCCCAGCAACCCCACCGGCTCTGTCTATACAAAGGATGAGCTGCTGGCAATCGGCCGCGTGCTGGAGGAAAATCCCCACGTCAATCTCATCACCGACGACCTGTACCAGAAACTGGTCTATGCACCGGCGGAGTTTCACTCGCTGCCGGCGATGATGCCGTCATTGCTGCCACGCACGATCATCATCAACGGATGGTCCAAGGCATTCTCCATGACGGGATGGCGGCTCGGCTGGGCGGCGGGACCAAAGGACTTCATGAAGGCCTGCGCCAACTTGCAGGGGCAGAGCACATCCAATGTCACCACCTTCACGCAGCGTGCCGCAGCCGTTGCGCTGCGCGACAACCAGTCCTTCATGAAGCCTTGGCTGGAAAAATTCAACGCGCGCCGGAAGATGATCGTCGATGGGCTGAACGCCATCGACGGCATCCGCTGCCCGGAACCGCTTGGCGCCTTCTACGCATTTCCCGATGTCAGCGGGTGCTTCGGAAAGAAGGTGAACGGGCGTGAAATCAAGGACTCGATGACCTTCGCGGAAATCATGCTGGAGGAAGCGAAGGTGGCCGTCGTGCCCGGCGCCGCCTTCGGCGAGAATCGCTGTGCGCGCCTGTCCTACGCAACAAAGGACGAAACCATCGCCAAGGGCCTGCAACGGCTTGCGGAAGCGCTCAGAAAATAGGCCCGAAAGTGGACTGTGGAATTCAAATTAGAGGTTGACCTCAGCCCAGCCGTTCCGGTTGATTGGACGCAGATGGGGCCAAGTCCCCATCTCAACCCACAAAGAGGTGCCTCACAGGCCAACCTGCTATTTTCCTCCCTCCCCTCCTCCAAGACCTGGGCCGATGCTAGTCATCGGCCCGGGTCTGTTTTTAGGCTCAAATCACCCTTGTCGTTTTCCCTCCGCGTCCCATATTTCCTACGGTTGCCGGTGACACACCGACCACCAAGGGGAACAGGGAAACAATGCTGACAAAATTATCCAACGCACTGCTCGTCCTTGCCATCCTGGCTGCCATCGCCTTCGGCGCGTGGATGGAGCAGGTCTGGCAATCCTACAGCACGATGTCCGGCAGGCCGGAGGAATTCGTCAGCAATGCAATCAGCACGCACCTTCAGGTCTGCCTGGCCATCATTGGCATTTGGCTTGTGGGCTACCTGATCAGTTTTGACAGCAGGCGTTCCGCGCGGCCGTTCCTCCTGATATGCACGAGTGGCTTCCTGACAGGCGCCACTTCGGGGTATGTCGCCCGCGAGGCAATGGGCGCCTATGAAATCCTCCAACGCCCCCTTCCGGAACATGACCTGATCTTTGCGGGATTGGTCGTCGGCTTTGGCATCGTGCTGCCGGCGATTGCGATGGCATTCGAGGCGGCAAACCGCTCGCTATGGTCAGCACTCGCCGCCCACTTCGATGAAAAGCAGCAGGCCGGCCTCGCGCTCACGGCCACGCGCCTGTCGCTGCTTTTCCGCCCCGGCCAGACCGCAATGCTTCGCTCCGTTGCGCTTGCCGGTTTCCGCAAAGGAAATCGCTCCGAATCGGTGCAGACCATCCTGAACCTGTACAAGGCGGGGCGCCGCGACCCGGAAATTCTGGAGGCCCTGTGCAAGTATTCCAGCGAACAGCACGATTCGCGAAACTACCTGCGATTCCTTCGTGAACTTCACGAAACGCTTCCAAAGGAAGAGGAAATCCGCGAGACGCTGATTGAGGAACTGATCGCACAGAACATGATGGGGGATGCGCTGGAGTTGGTGGAAGCAGGCGGCATCCGCCGCAACGAAGAGGGCTTGATGCGTTACGCAAACCTGCTCCTGGCGAAGGGCGACCTTCCGCGGGTCGTGGAAACCGCGGAGGAGTTGGGGCAAATCGAAGGCATCCCCTTCCGCCAAAGCCAGAAATTGCTGCGCGAGGTGCTCTCCCGCACCTCTGAATATGTTCCGGCGATCAACCTGCTCGCATCGCAGGCGGAACGCATGGCGCTGCGCGAGCAGCGTGTGCGCTGGCTGGAAAAATCGCTGGAGGCGGATCCCTCACAGCCCGACATCAGGACCCAGCTCATCTCCGTCTATCGCGAGATGGGGCATTCCGTGCGGCTGGAGGATTTGCTGCTGCAACAACACCGCGAAGCGCCCGGCGACAACGACATCCTTTTCGAACTCATCCAGGTCATGTACCAGAACGAGAAGGTGGACGATGCAAAATCAAAGCTGGCGCAATTGGTGGCACGGCACGATGTGCCCGTGAAGGCGCTGATGCTGGATGCGCAAATCAAGTTTGAAGAGCAGCAGTACGAGGCCGCGCGCAAGCCGCTTCAGGCGGGGCTCGACAAGAATCCCTGCGAGGAGGAACAGCGGCGCCTCCAGTCCCTGATGTCGAAGATCGACAAGGCTGTGCTGACGGCGGAAGTCGCGGCGATAGTGGAGGAGGCCCATGCCAATCCCGACAACAGCGAAATGCAACTGTCCGCGCTGCGACGGCTCACCGAGGGGGGCCATTCGGACAAGGTCCTGGCACTGATAGACCAATTCCTAACGCGGCACGCGGACCAGCGTGCCAACGTGGTCGAGATCCTACAGGCCTATGCGCTTCGCAGCGACGTTCCGTTCAACATCCTCAACCTGCTTGCTGACCTGCTCGCCGGCAGCAATCGCTACGACGAAGCGCTTGGTGTTGTGCAACTCATGTCTGATCGCGCCATCGACAAGGTGAATGCAATGCGCGAAGGCGCGCAAAAGATCCTGCGCAAATCCCCGCATCACCTGAACACGTTGCGGCTGCTGGGTGACACATACCAGACGCACGGCCGCCACACGGAGATGATCCACAGTTATTCATTGTATCTCGCCCACGGCGGCGAGGAGACCGAGCAGGTTGATCGCGCGCTGGCAAAGGCGTACATTTCCCTCAGCGACTACGACAATGCGCGGCGCTTCGCGAATCAGCTTCTGGCGGCAAATCCGAAGGACACGGCGTTGCTCAAGCTGATGATTCCCCTCGCCGTGGAGGCCGACCGGCCGGAGGAAGCCGCCGAATACCTGAAGCAGTTTGAAATGGCGGACGCCCGCGATCCGGAAATGCGCAAGATCAAGGCGAAGGTGGATGTTGCGCTCGGCCAGCGGCGCTTTGCGTTCCTTCAGCGCGAGCAGGAAGCGGGCAAGGGTGGGCCGGAAGTCCTGGAGCAGCTTGGCGACATTGCCATGTCACTTTCAAACTTCAACGATGCGATCACCTACTTCCAACGCGCATCCCGCGAACGCGACAAGGCGGACCTTCAGCGCCGCTGCACTGCGAAGCTCGCGCTGGCCTACATGAAGAAACGCCTTGATGACCTGTGCACCGATACGCTGCGCGACATCACCATCTCGCTTGATGACGATCCCAAGGAACTCGACATCATCATGTCGATCCTGTACGACATCGGCGTCATGATGCAGGAAGCGAAGATGTACGAAAAGGCTGAGAAGGTCTTTAAGCAAATCTGCAAGATCGATGCGGGATACCGTGACGTGCTCAGCAAGGTCGAGGGACTGCGGGCCTAATAACAGCACTTGAGCACGACCCAAGGTCCGGTGCATCTCGTGCCAATGACTTCCGCCTCCGCAACGACGCCGATGATGCGCCAGTATTACGACCTGAAGCGCGCCCATCCCGGCACGCTGATGCTGTTTCGCTGCGGGGACTTCTACGAGACCTACGCGGAGGACGCGGAGGAGGCGGGCCGCATCCTGAACATCATCGTCACGCGCAAGAGCGCCGGCGCCGATGGCATGGTCGCCATGGCGGGCGTCCCCTTCCATGCGATCGACAACTACCTTGCAAAGCTGGTCCGCGCGGGCAAGCGTGTGGCGTTGGCGGAGCAGATGGAGGATCCCGCGACGGCGAAGGGGCTCGTGCGCCGCGACGTGGTCCGCGTTGTGACGCCCGGCACGGCGATTGATGACGGACTGGTTGAGGATCGCGCGAACAATTACATCGTTTGCCTGACCAACTCCGGCGCCGGCGTCTGGGGCGTGGCACTCGCAGACTTGTCCACGGCGTTCTTCGCGATCACGGAAGTTTCCGACGCGACGGCCGAGGAGGATTTGGTCAACGAACTGACGAAGCTCGACCCACGCGAAATCCTGCTGCCTGAAAAACTAGGGGCGGATGTCCTGCGTTCACTGCTCGCGCACGGCAACATTCCCATCACGCGACTGCCCGAATCGAATTTCCGCGCGGAGGGTGCAACGCGCGTCCTCACGGATCACTTCCGCGTGCAATCGCTGGATGGCTTCGGCGCGACAGAACTGACGACGGCAATCTGTTCGGCGGGCGCATTGATGCAATACCTGAAGGACACGCAGAAGAACAGCGTGTCGCACATGCGCCAACTCACCGTGCGATGGTCACGCGATACCATGATGCTGGACGCGGTGACGCAGCGGTCGCTGGAACTCGTGAAGAACATCCACGGCGGCGGACGCGACGCGACGCTGCTTTCCGTGCTGGACCGCACACAGACCCCCATGGGCGCGCGCATGTTGCGCGGCTGGCTGCTGGAGCCGCTGCGGGACCGCGCAGCGATCGAATCGCGCCTCGATTGCGTGGCGGACCTGCACTCAACGCTGTCGTTGCGCGCGTCACTGGCGGAAACCCTGCGCGGCATGCGTGACCTGGAACGCATCGTCTCCCGCGCCGCCATCGGCACAGCCGGGCCGCGCGACCTTGCCGTCCTGCGGGTGGCGCTGGAAAAGCTCCCACGCTTGCAGGCGACCCTTGCCAGCAGCGTGGCTGCACGACTGAAGGACCTCGGTCGCATGATCGACCCCTTGGAGGAACTGGCCGACCTGCTTCGCCGCGGCATCGTCGATGAACCGCCCGCGACAGTGCGCGACGGCGGCGTGATTCGCTCCGGCTACAGCAGGGAGTTGGACGAGATCGTTTCACTCGCGCGCGGCGGGAAGGATTTCATCGCGCAGCTTCGCCAGGAGGAAGCGGAGCGCACGGGCATTGCGAACCTCAAGATTGGCTACAACCGCGTGTTCGGCTATTACATTGAGCTGACGCATGTCCAGGTCAGGCAACTGGCCAATGGCATTCCGCCTGAATACATCCGCAAGCAAACGATCGCCAATGGCGAGCGCTACATCACGCCCGCACTGAAGGAAAAGGAGGAGGTTATCCTCAACGCGGAGGAGCGCGTCCTCGCGTTGGAATCCTCGCTCTTTGCGAGCCTGCGTGAAAGCGTTGCGGAGGCTGCCGCAGCGATCCTTCGCAACGCCCGGACAGTGGGTGAGCTCGACTGCTACCTGTCACTTGCGGACGTGGCGCTGTCGCAGGGATATCGTCGCCCACAATTGAACGATGAAGGGCGCTTTGAAATTGCAGAAGGGCGCCATCCGGTGCTGGAAGCGATACAGCGCGACCCCGCCTTCGTGCCCAATGACACCGTGCTCGACCCGCAACAATGCCAGATTGCCCTCATCACCGGGCCGAACATGGCCGGCAAATCGACGTATATACGCCAGGTCGCGCTGATCGCACTGATGGCGCAGGTCGGCAGCTTCGTACCCGCCCGCCACGCTGACATTGCGATCCGCGACCGCATCTTCACACGTGTCGGCGCGATGGATCATCTGGCGCGCGGGCAATCCACCTTCCTCGTGGAAATGACTGAGATGTCCAACATCCTTCGTCACGCAACCAATGACAGCCTTGTAATCCTCGATGAAGTCGGCCGCGGCACCTCCACCTACGACGGCCTCAGCATCGCATGGTCTGTCTGCGAGTTTCTACACAACACGAAGGGGCGAAAGCCACTGACGCTTTTCGCAACCCACTATCACGAACTCACGGCGCTGGAACAGGCACTCCCCCGCCTCAAGAACTTCAGCGTCGCCATTCAGGACGAACAATCCCGCATCATCTTCCTCTACCGCATCGTCCGCGGCCATACGGACCACAGCTACGGCATCCATGCGGCGGAACTGGCCGGAGTGCCGCCGGTCGCCGTCGCACGTGCACGGGAAATCCTGAAGGGACTGGAAAGTGGCGAGCCGGTCGCCCCGCGCGTTGCCATGGACGGCGAGGCGCCGCAGGAAAGCCTGCACAAGGCGGCCCGCACACGCAAGGCGGCGAGCATCCTGCCTGTCGCGGAGCCTTGGGACAACCAACAGCTTACGCTCTTCGAAACCAGTCCGACCAACAAGGCCATCGAACGGCTGAAGCAGATTGATCCCCATCGGCTTACGCCCATCGAGGCACTGACATTGCTGGCGGAGCTAAAACGGGAGGCGGAGAATTGACCACGGTGATGGGCGGATAAGATCCCCTCAAAAAACAGCACCTGCGCTCACGGTTTCTTTCCTCACCCCACCTCCAGCATCTCCGCCGCCAGCGCCAGCCCCTTTGCGGACTGCTTGCCGCCATCGAGCAGGCGCGCCAGTTCCGCCTGCCGCCGAATCCCCTCTGCAACGCACACAGTGCTGGTCGTGCGACCATCACGCTCCTTCTTCTCCACAATCAAGTGCTGGTTCGCCGCGGCGGCAATCATGGGGTTGTGAGTGACGCACAGGATCTGGCAGCGTTCGCCCAACGCGGAGAGCCTTTCCGCCACGCGCCTGGCCGCAGCGCCCGACAGGCCCGCATCGACCTCATCGAAGACGAGGAGCGGGGTTCCCCCCTGTTCCGCCTCCAACGTCCGCAGCGCGAGCATGACGCGACTCAACTCTCCTCCCGACGCCACCTTGCGCAACGGGTGCAGCGCCTCCCCTTCGTTCGCGGAAAAAAGGACCTCCATCTCCTCCGCGCCGGCCGGCCCGCAAAGTGTTCCCGTCGCATCCATGGCAACGCCTGATGTCACCGGAGCCATGCTGATATCAACGCGCACCTTGGGCATCGAAAAATCCCTCAGCAGGTTCAGGAATGGCTTCAGGAACCTGTTCTTCGCGCGCAGCCGTGCCTCACGCAGTTCCGCGGCAGCCACGCCCAGCTTCTCACGTGCGACCTGAAGCGCGTGTTCCGCCGCCGCGCGCGCACCTTCAAAGTTCTCCAGCGTTTCCAATTCGGATTTCATGCCCGCCAGCCGTTGCAGGGCCTCCTCCGCCGTAGGGCCGTGCTTGCGCAGGCCCCGCCTAAGCGTGGCGAGGCGCTCCTGCACCTCCTCCAGACGGGCGGGATCCGCGTCCAGCGTGGAGAGATAACGCCCCAGTTCAAAGCCGGCGTCGGAAAGGCGGGACTGCGCCTCCCGCAGCGCATCGACGATCTCCGCCAGCCTCCCGTCGTGTTCCGCCATTTGTTCGCACTGCTTCAAGGCCGCGCCCACAAGGTCCGTCGCGCACAGTTCCCCGGCGGGTGCATCCCCCAGGGCGCCATGCGCTGCCATGCCCAACCGCATCAACAGGTCCACGTTTGCCAGGCGCCCACACTCCGATGCCAGTTCCTCCTGCTCCCCCGGCCGAAGCGCCATCGATTCCAATTCATCCACTTGGAAGCGCAAATAATCCCGCCGTTGCTCACGGTTGCGCTCCTGCGCATTCAATTCCTCCAGCGCATCCTGCGCCGCCCGGCATTGATGGTGCAGATCGCTTACCTTGTTCCGCTGGGGCATCAGCCGTGCAAAGGCGTCGAAAAAATCGCGCTGCGCAGTCGTCGACAGAAGCGACTGCTGCTCGTGTTGTCCGCTGAGTTCAAAAAGATCACAGGAGAGCGAGGCAAGGTGCGAACTCGGGACGAGGTGTCCGTTGATTGACGCACGCCCGCGTCCCGAGACCTGCACATCCCGCCGGAGGATCACCTCATCATCCGCGGGTCCATCCGGGCTGAGCCCCAACCCGGTTAGTCGCCGTGCTGCATTGCAGTCCGGCGAAATTTCGAAAAGCGCCTCGACCGTGGTGCGGTCTGCGCCAGAACGAACGATTGATGGTGCCGTGCGTTCGCCATTAAGGAGAGAAAGGGCCTCGATCAGGAGCGATTTTCCAGCGCCCGATTCGCCCGTGAGCACAATCAACCCACGCCCGAATTCAACCTCCAAATGGTCGAAGAGGGCAAGGTTTCGTATCTGGAGATGGCGTATCATTTGGCGGCCTCCTTGTTGCGCTTAATCTTCGCTTTTATGACCCTCCACCCCCTCGATGTCAAGGGAAGGCAAAGGAATAGCGAATACATTGTAAGGCGCCTTCAAGTAGGGACTCGGAACACCGACAACCAATTTGTGCACAATTGTGCAAATGATTGCGCTTATTGGAACGCTGCGATTTTATACAGTTTTCCCGGTAGAGCGTGCTGGTTTGTTGCTGTTGGGAGCATTTTTTGCACAGACTCTTCATGGCATCGAAAGGGCCAACAGCCCCACCGAGCCAGCTCTGAAACTGGAGGTTTCCTGCAATGAACAACAACAATCACCCCCGGCACGTCCATTCCTACCCCGTTTCCCCTGATCCGTCTCATTTCTTTGCACTGGGTTCAATTCTGGCCATGGACGAAGCGATGGGGTTCCTGACGAGCCGACTGAAGTGGCGCGCTGCGCTGCCGCAAATACCGCCCCTGATATGTCATAAAGGTCACCCGGCCAGCGCCCTTCATGATCGCATTGAGCAGGCACTGGGAGTACCGGTGCCGGTATCCGACGACGGCGTCGTCGACATGATCGAGGAGGTCCGCCGCTTCAAGTGGCTGGAAGCGGAGCGGGCAGGCCGCGACATCTGGCGCGAGCGGCATCCCTCCGATCCGGAAGGCGGGGCGCTGCGCGAATGGTTCCGGCTCTACTTCGGCGCCTGGTATCTGGCGCGGTGCAGTCGAAGGTTTTCCCGCGCGTAAGTTTTCTCCAGCCATGGCAGAAAAAAAGCGGGGGCTTCGATCCATCGAAGCCCCCGCGCTGTCTTGCCGTGAGGAGTGACGCGTTGATTAGCGGTCCACGATTCCGAACACATCGGGCGCGAACTGGGCGACGTCGAACCCGGTGAGGACGATGGCGATGTTGGGATCATCCTGGGATTCCGGTGTGCACAGGTAGTCGAAGGAGAGAATCAGCGTTTCGCCGTCGATCTCCTGGGGCGCCTCAAAGAACATCACGTAGGTTTCCAGTGTGCTGTCGACCGGCACACGGCTGCCGCCGCTGCGCGAATCGATGTTGATGAACGAGGAGAAACGCAGGGAGCTGTCGTTTACCCGCATGCGGAAGACAGGAACGTTTGCGCGCTGGGCACTGGTGGCGGTTGAGCGAACCGTGAAGGTGAGGCCATAGATTGCGCCACCTTCGATTTCGATGTCGGATTCCCAGCCCCAGAAGCCGAAGATCGTCCCGGCGGTGGCTGTGCCCTTCGGTGCCATGGTCGCGCCACGGATGAGCAGGCCAACATCCGTGAATGTAAATTCGGAGGGCGTGACAAGACTTGGCCCACCATTGCGTGGGGTAAAGCCGAGGGCGGATGACCCATCAAACAGCACGGCCCTTACAGGCGTACCGACGGCGGCTTGCGGAACCTCCAGCGCCTGAACGATGACTTCATCGAGGCTCAGCGTTGCGGCCGCAGCATCGCTGGGATCGAAGTTCAGCACATCGAAGTCGAGACGGAAGGAATCAGTTTCCGCCGGCTGCGTGAAATACTGGACGTAGTAGCGACCAATGCTCGGTGGCGACAGGCTGCCGTCGCCGCGTGACGTCACGACAACCGCGTCACCCTGTTCGAAGTCAAAGGAGGAGGAGCGAACGCGGAATGTCGGCGCATCATCCAGGCTCGCATTTCCTGCGATCTTGAAGACGGAACGATACAGCGAGCGCGAACCGACAAGCCCCGTGATCGGGATGCCGCTGCCGCCGCGATTCCCCCCGTTGATCGTGAAGATCGGCGATTCCCAATAGGCAAAGGAATCCGTATTCTCGGAGAAGGTGGCGTCCAGCGTGCCCGCCTCGTGGTTGTGCTGTCCCACAACCGTGGCAAACAATGCCGGATTGAAGAATTGCCAGCCTTCCTCATCGTCATCGAACGTGAAGACAACCGGCGTCGGTGTCGGTGTCGGGCTTGCCGTTGGTGAAACCGTCGGCGTCGGCGAAGCAGAAGGGGACACCGATGGCGAAGGTGACGGCGAAACCGAGGGGGATGGTGAGGGTGACGGAGAAGGTGAAGGAGACGGCGTCGGCGTCGGGGCCGTCCGCAGATATTCCTCCACGCCTTCGTCATCGATGAACTGGATGTCTTCCGGCGGAAGCGCATTGCTGAAGATCGCCATGTCGGCAAACTGGCCGTTGAAGTAGCGTGTGTTGATCGCGTCATTCAGATCCGCACGGCGGCCAACAACCCAGTTTGCTGTCAAAGCGGGGTTGGTCCACAGCGTGTCGACGTCATTGCTTTCCATGACGGCGTTCGTTTGTTCGACACCGTTAAAGTAGACCTTCACGCGGGCTGGATGAGTGTTGTCACCGGAGGGAGTCGCTGTGCGATCCCACACATAGGCAACGTGCATCCAACCGTTGAGGGTGCGCGCATCCTGCGTCATGAAGTAGTTGTACGGGCCGTTCTGCCGATTGGGATTGAAGAAGATTCTGCCCGTGGAGGAACTGTGCGCCTCCGTTTCAACCCCGCGTGCCGTGTCGCCAATCAACCCCATGCGGCCGTTGTCACGGAAATAGGCGAGGAACACGATCGTGCCGGTCGTCTTGTCAAAGTCAAACGACGCGCTGTCCGGTGCGTCGAAGAAACCGTTGGTTCCATACAGGTCAAGCGCGCGCGTGATGTAGTCCGGCTTGCCCGTGGGCGCGGCATCAACCCATGCGGCACCGCCCAACGATTCGATGAAAGTAGGTCCACCCGGCTCCCCCAGGATCATCGTGTTGTCATTCGCGGAGGCATCCTCCGCGCGCGTTCCGCTCGATTCATTGAAGGGATAGTACGCAACCAGATTCGGATCGCTGGGATCGACGGGATTGTTGAAAATCGCCTGCACTGCGGTGTTGTCCAGCGCCACATCGTAGAATGCAATTTCATCGATCCCTCCGGAGAAGGGGCGGATGGGATCCACGAAGCGGCTTCCCACGACCCAGTTCGATGTGGCCGGAACGTGCGTCCACAACGTATCGACATTGTTGGCACCTGTGTTGAAGTTTGCCTGTGCCACGCCATCAACCCACGCCTTCACCTTGTTGGGATTGGCGGCGTCCCCGGAATTTCCCGCGTTGAAGTCCCAGGCAAAGACCAGATGCTGCCACGTGCCCGGCGTCAGCGTGGCCGTCGTCATGAAGTAATTGTTCGAGTCGTCAATGCCGTTGGGATGGAAGTAGAAGTTGTAGTTCGCTCCGCCGCTGGTGCCCGTGACTTCGATCGACATGGAACTGGTGGTGTCGCGCAGGATACTCTGGCGTTGCAGGATGTCAGAGTTCACCCAAAGCGAAATCGTCCCCTGTGTCTTGTCGAAATTCATGCTGGGCGATGCGGGGATCTGCCCCACGTCGTTCACGCCATCAAGGTCGATCGCCGTCCCCGTGAAAAGCGGGCCGTTGCGCTCCGCCACCGGGAAGTCCGTTTCCACCAACTGCATGTCGTTGCTGCCAGCGACGTTGTCCACAGTCGTGGTGCCGCTTCCTTCGCTGAAATTCCAGTAGGAGACGAGGCGCGCATCCGATGTGTTCACGCCGTCTGTGTCCAGGGCGAGGGCTTCCGACGCAGTGAGGGCGTCATTGTAGAAGGCGACCTCCGCATATTGCCCGCGGAAATAGCGGGTTGGCTCCGCCGGCCTGCGGCCCAGATAGAAATCATTGGTGATCGCGGCGGAGAACCAATCGAGATCAACATTGTTGTTCTCACTATTGTGATTTGTCTGTGCGACGCCGTTCACCCACGCCTTCACCTTGTTTGGGTTCGCGGGATCACCGGAATCCGATGCGGAGATGTCCCATGTGAACACAAGATGCTGCCACGTTCCAGGCGTCAGCGAGACCTCCGTCATGAAATAGACGGTGGGACCATTCGAGGCATTGGGCTGGAAATAGAAGCGATAATTGCCACCTGAACCCGTGACCTCGATGGAGATCTGCTCGGATGTGTCACGCAGGATGCTCTGGCGCGCCAGGATGTCGGAGTTCACCCACAGGGAGATGGTGCCCTTGGACTTGTCCCAGTCCATCGACGGACTGTCCGGCACCACCATGAACTGGTTGCTGCCATTCAGGCGAAACGCATTGGTCGCATTGCCATCAATCACCGGCCCATCACCAGCCTGCCACACCGGGTTTGCATTGGGGATGAAAGCCGCCCCAACACCCTGCCGAAGTGTGCCATCATTGTGGTTTTCCGAATGATCAACGACAGACGTTGAAGATGTGTCCGTCTCATTCAGCGGCCAGTAGGTGACCAGCGTGCCGGGGATGTAGACGGCCCACGCGCTGCCCGCCGCCAACATCAGGCCGGCAACCGTGAAAGCCGCAGTTCGATTCAGGATTCCTGCAATCATTTCACTCTCCTCATAATTATGTCACTTCAAAGAAACCATCTCCCCCGCACCGGGACTGAGCATTCCCAGTGCGGGGGAGTGACGCCGTGTCTGCTACTCGTCCAGCAAAGTCCAATCGTTGACGCTGGTCGCCAGGAACGCCTGCACGCCATTGTTCACGATGTAGGTGATGTCCGCATCGGACAACTGCGTGTTGAACATCGCCACGTCCGCCATTTGGCCTGCAAACCAACGGGGATTGGCGGTGTCGTTCGGGTCACCGCGCCGGCCAATCGTCCAATCAGCCGTTGTTCCCGATGTCGTAAACGCGCTGTCGGCGGCCTGCGTATTTGCAACCTGCGTCCCGTTGAAGTACATCTTGCGCCGAGTCGGCAAAGGATTCGCAGTCGGAGTCACGGTCCTGTCCCATGTGAAGGCGACGTGCATCCATGTATTTACCGTGCGGGTGCCGCCCAGATAGAGCGTGGCGGAGTTGTTGGGCTGGAAATAGAGCGCTGCGCTGCTGTGCGCTTCCGCAGTCCACGTGAGGGACGAATCGCCGATCAGCCCCTCGCGACCGGAGACCGATGTGTTCATCCAGAGCACCACCGACCCGCGTGTCTTGTCGAAATCCAACGACGCCGAATCAGGAATGATCACGCAATCATCGACACCATCAAATTGCAGGGAGCGGGTGATGTATGGGGGAAGCCCGGTTCCTGAAGCGGCAACCCACTGGGGGCCGCCGGCAATATAGGAAAACGCAGGCTCCGTCATCTTCATGACGTCGTTGTTCGAATCCAATGTTGCATCATCATCAATGGAGGTGGCGCCAACGCCTTCGCTGAAGTCGTAGTAGGCGATCAATCCCGGATCAGCGGTGTTCACGCCGGTAGTGTACAGCGCCTGTGCCTCGGCGTCGGTTGTGAAATTGTAATCGTAGACGGCAATTTCCGCCATGCGCCCGCTAAAGGGTCGGGGATTTGTTTCATCCAGGTAGCGTTTGCCCCAGACCCAGTCAGTCGTCGTCGGCACCGTGGTATACGCGGTATCACCCGATCCCCCCGCGCCGGTCGCGTTCGCTTCCGCCACACCGTTGCGCCAAGCCTTCACCCTGTTCGGATTCGCCGGGTTGCCAGAATCCGACGCCGTGTAATCCCACGCAAAAACGTAGTGCTCCCATGTGTTCACCACGGGCTGGCTGGTGCACATGAAAAAGCCCTGTGCCGCGTTGGGGTGAAAGAAGATGCGGTACAACCCGCCTCCACTGCTGCCCGTTTGCTCGATGGCAAGGCCATCATTGTTGATAGCGCCGGACCGCAGGATGGCGCGCCGGTCCAGTGTGGGAACCCTGATCCAGAGGGAAATGGTCCCCTTCTGCTTGTTAAAATCCAATTCCGCAGAATCTGCCATGTACATGGCGTCGTTCACGCCGTCCATGTTCACCGCATTGACCGTCACAGAATTGATCGTGGGGCCACCGCCGACGACAATTGCAGGCCCCGCAACTTCGGGAAGGACCGCCTTGCGCTCCTTGATGCCGCCGGTGTTTGCATTGCCGGAGGTGTCTGCAACGTTGGTTTCAGAGATGTTGGTTTCGTTCAGGGGCCAGAAGGCCGCAAGGGTTCCGGGGCTGTAGACCTGCGCGGAGACGCCCGATGCACATAATGCAACAATGACACTTGGTAAAAATTGGGATAGTCGCATGATCTCAAGGTAATCCTTTCCGCCCTGCAGTAATAGGTTTCAGGGGAATCAAGCAAGCAATTTTCGGGGCAAAATGCACGCATCTCTAAGGGATTTCAGAAGCCAAATCTCAGGGTGCGCCGCTTCACACTCAAAGAATTGAACCGCGAAGAGTTACGAGCTTCGCAGGACACCGCTGTCCTGGCGAAAGAGTCCGACGAGTTGACTGATCGGTGGGCGAGTTGCCCAAAATCGCGCAACCATTCCGGTTTGATGGGTACAGAATTACGCAGTCCCGGACCCGATTGGGAAGACCCCCAAAGCACGAAGGGGGAGGCGCGCGAAGCCTCCCCCTTCCGAAATATCACCAGCGGAAAAACCTACTTTTTTGCCAGTTCCTTTTTCACTTCAACTTCAAGGCGCTGCGCGTCCTCCGCAGAGCGCTTTCCCGGCCGGTTCATCTTCAACCGCTTTGTAACGGCTTTGCGAATCTCGGCCTCGCGCTTTGCCGCGGCAAGTTCCTCGCCCGTCCGCCTGCGGCGACGCTTCTTCTTTCCCGCCTTCATCGGATCGCCAACGGCGCCGGCGAGCGCAGACCTGCGTCCCGGCTTGCGGCCACGACGCTTGGCGCCCGCTCCCGCACTCCCCTCCAGGAACAACAGGATGCCATCGAAATCAACAACCCGGCTCGCAAACTCTTTTGATTCGATGTAATTGCGAATGTCACGACGACCCGTTAAATCAAATTCATGGATTCCCGCATCCACACGACAGACGGCATTCTTGAAACGGTGACAAATCGCGGCGCATTCAGAACGCTTGCTCGTTCTGTAAACCACGCTTTCGTGAAAGCTGCCCACGTAACCTGCCTTCTTCGGACGTGCCATGGGTGAATTACCTTTTGTGAAGTCGGATTGATTGCCAACCCTATCAACAATTACGGACAATACCGTATCGGTGCGCAAGGTTTTCCACAATCCAATTCTTCCATCGTCTTTTTACGGCTATGGAAACACGCCATGGACACTTCGCGCCAATGCACCATTGGCGCTTCTGCGTGAGAACGCCCGGTGCCGGAAAAAATCGATATTCTGATAATCACCGCGCCCATACTCGGCCCCGTATTTGGGTTTTCGAATGCTAAATTCAAATTTCGAAATCCGCCACAGAAGACTTCTCCATTCGGAAATTCCGCGTTGAATCCAAACCTCCGATTCCAATTCCGCTATTGCGAAGTGCGGCTTCCTCATTGACCGGAGTTGCGGGGAATCCACTCGCAACTCCCTGTGTACATTTGCGCCATTCCATCGGCGCCACAGTGACAACCTGGATCGCAGGCAACAGGCCGGGCACCCGACAGCGGAGGGTCAGAATATGGATGGTTGAATGGTGCCCCGTCATGGACTCGAACCATGAACCAACAGATTAAGAGTCTGCTGCTCTACCAATTGAGCTAACGAGGCACTGAATGCGGGCGGTGGCAGAGATGACGCCGCGCACAGGGGACGCGAAGGGTCCACAGGCACCCCCCGCCACGCAAGCGGAAAGCGATGTGCCGGCCGATACCTGTTGCCAAGCCCACCTCCGGGGACAACATCGGGCCTGTGGCTCGGTTCTGGCTCTCCGGAACCTCTTGTTCAGGAAGACTGTCTCAATTTTGAAAGGTTTCTGCCTCATGCGTCGTTCTTTCCGATCTCTTCTTGTGGGTGCGATCTTGTGCGCGGCGCCCAGCGCCTTCGCCCATTACTATGGCTGGCTCCCCGGCTCCTCCACGGACAGCCCGGAATCAGGCAACCGCATTGCCATCGTGAACCTGCACACGAACGCACCCGCTGGACCATCGAACGGCTTTCAATTCACGGATGAATCCGCCGGCGCCGATCCGCTTCCCCCAACGTTCTCACCCGACGGGACCTATGCGTATGTCCTTGTGGGCGGCGTGGAATCGCCCGGCGCATCCCTCAACGCATTCGTCTATGTCTTCAACGCGAACGACGTGAACCATGAGGTGGAGAATTTCAACCCTGCTCCCCCAACGCTGCAAAAGATCACGATCCCAACTGACAATGTGGATGATGCGGTGGAGCCCACTGGCATCACCATGTCGCCCGCGAACAACAAGGTGATCGTGACAGAAGGGGCGTTCAACAAGGTCTACATCTGGAGCACGATCACGAGCGGGCCCAATCGCGGCCAATTGGACGACGCCAATCGCACGGTGATCAACACGGTGAACTCACCCAGTTCCGCCTGGATCAGCAAGAATGGCACTCGTGCCTACTTTTGCACGAATCAGGTCTTGGATGACGGCGACCTTCTCGTACAGTCAAAAGTGCATGTGGTCGATTTGACGCTGCCCACGCCGGCGATCATTGCATCGGTGGATATCCCCGCTCCGACGCAGGGGCCGGGCGGCTTCGGAGGAGCTATCAAGACAGTTCCCTTCGCCAGTTGCGCGTTTGAGCTGAAGGCTGGCGCCGCTTATACCGTCGCGCAGCCGCCCGGCGACCCGGAGGACACCATCCAGAGCGATGCCATCCTCTACATCTTCTCCGGCTACGCAGGCTTTTCCGGCAAGCTCCTCGGCAACCCGGTTGTCCTGAACGATCCCTTCAATGTGTACAAGTTTGATACGGCCACGAACACCTTCACGGCTGATGGCAATCCACGATTTAGCGTCACGCCCGGCGCCACGCAGGTGACCTTCCCGCCCCTTCTTTCGGTCTACCGCACCGGCCACGGATCAACCAATATCCAAGCCGCCGGATCGACGCGATTCGAGGACGAGGAAGGAAACGAGCCAAAGACGATCGCGCCGACCAACAGCGATTATCTTTTCCTCAACGGCATGCTGACACCAAATGGAAGTCAGTTTTATTTCGGCAGCGCGTCTGGTGCAGACGGCACATCGCTCCTTTTGGGCACCTACTCACCCCTGCAACAGACATCGTCGTTCTACAACATCGGCGGGCATGCCGCTGTGACCAACATTCCGAGTCTGGCACCGTCCACCAACGGAACGACGCAACGCTCGCTGACAACAATCGTGGGCTTCACGCCCTATGTCTCCGGAGCCGGCACGCTCCTTTATGACATGATAGTTGCCGCAACGGATGGTTTCTTCGGCTTCAATGTGCCGAATGGCACCGATGTTTCCGTGCCGCGCAAGACCCAGGTGCTTCGCTATCGCCTTCAGAACTCAACGGTCCAAAGCACGATCAACCTGGACATCGTGGCGGGAGCGTACACGCAGCAGCCCATCGGCAAGGTTCCCCTTGGATCGGCCGGCCGCGTGGAGATTGCAAATCATCTGCTCGGCATCCAGAAGTTGGGCCTGGGCTCGGATGTGAACCATGACACGGTGATTGATGCGACGGACATCAGCTATCTGGCGTTGCAGTAGGTTTCGCGCGGCGACCATCATCTGAAAACCGAAGGACCCTTGACCTCCCCACCGGCAACGGTGGGGATATTTTTCTTTCATCCCCTGCGAAGGTTGCCCGTCTTAAATGCTCGACATCCGCCTCTTCCGTGATGCGCCAGACCGCGTGCGGGAGAAGCTCCGCTCACGCGGATTGGACATCGACGTGGTCGACCAGATCCTGGCCCTTGATGAAAAACGGCGCGCGCTCGTCCAACGCACGGAAGAGGCAAAGGCGCGCCGCAATGAAATCAGCAAGCAGATCCCCCAGTTGGCGAAGGCGAAGCAGCCGATCGATGCCCTGAAGGAGAAGTCGCGCTCCCTCGGTGAGGAGATCACCGCCGCGGACAACGACCTGGCACTCGTGGACGCATCGCTCGACGAGCTGATGCTTGGGATTCCGAACCTTCCCGATGACAGCGTGCCCATGGGAAAATCGGAGCACGACAATGTCGTTCGGCGCACGCACGGCGAGGCGCGCAAGTTTGATTTCGCACCAAAGGCGCATTGGGACCTTGGCGAATCGCTCGGCATCCTGGACCTGCCACGCGGCGCGAAGATTTCCGGCTCCGGGTTCTATGTCCTGCGCGGCTTGGGCGCGAAGCTGGAACGCGCGCTCATCTCCTGGATGCTGGACACGCACACGCAGAAGAATGGCTACACGGAATTTTCCGTCCCCTATGTCGTGGGAGAGGGTGCGCTCAGGGGGACGTCACAACTCCCCAAGTTCGCAGACCAGCTTTACACGATACCCGAAGACGCCCTCTATCTGATTCCCACCGCAGAGGTTCCGGTGACGAACCTCCACGCCGATGAGATCCTGGAGCCGGACCAACTCCCCATCGCGTACTGTGCACACACCCCTTGTTTTCGGCGCGAAGCGGGCGCCGCGGGCCGGGAGAATCGCGGCATTTCCCGCATTCACCAGTTTCACAAGGTGGAACTGGTGCACATCACCCGCCCGGAGGAAAGCCCCGCCACGCATGAAAGGCTCGTGGGCCATGCGGAAGACCTCCTGAAGCAGTTGGGCCTGCATTATCGCGTGCTGGAGCTGTGCACGGCGGATCTGGGGTTCGGCGCGGCGAAATGCTATGACCTGGAATTGTGGGCGCCGGGGATGAACACATGGCTTGAGGTTTCGAGCTGCTCAAACTTCGAAACATTCCAGGCACGGCGCGCGAACATCAAGTACCGCGCGGAGAAGGGTGGCAGGCCGGCCCTTGCACACACGCTGAACGGGAGCGGGCTTGCACTGCCGCGCCTCATGATCGCGCTGCTGGAAAATTACCAGCGCGCGGATGGCAGCGTGGAGGTTCCCGCTGTGCTGCGCGACAGGCTCGGCGTCAGCGAATTGCGACCCGGCGGCTGATTCCATCGCATGGCAAATGACCGCAACATCATCCTGTGCTGCGACTGTGAAGGGACGGAGCGCGAACTGGCGCGCATCTTCAAGGTCCTCAGCGATTGCAAGGTGGATGCGAATTTTTTCTTCGTCGGTGAAACAGTGAAGGCATTCCCGAAGCTGGTGCGCGACATCGCCGCCCAGTTCCAGGCGGAAAGCCACACCATGACGCATCCCAACCTGCGGACCCTGTCCTATGCGCGGCAAAAATCCGAGATCACGGGCGGGAGGAAATGTGTCGAGGATTGCATCCAGCGTCCCACGCATGGCTTTCGCGCGCCCATGCATCACATGAACCGCGACACCGTGCGCATCCTGAATGAGGAAAACTTCCTTTTCGACGCCAGCCGGTTGTATTTCCGCTACGACATGGGGAAGGTGGTCGAAATCGATCCAACATGGTTCCGCGAATGGATGCCGCTCTACGAGCAGTTGGGCCTCAAGCCACGCACAGCCTTCGGCTGGTTCCGGCTCCTCTCACGCTGCAGGAGCCTCTGTGTCCTTCCTGTCCATCCGCAGTATTCCGGAAAAAACGCCGCGCTGGCCGACGGACTGCGATGGTTCATCAATGACGCCAAGGCGAGTGGCGCAAGGTTCTGGCGCATTGACGACTGGATCGCAGCGAAAGGACTTGGGAACTGAGCCGGTGGCGCCGGCGATCCACGCGGGATCAGCGCGTCACTTCAATTCCTGGGTGTCTTCCGGACCCTTCACGTTTTCCTTCCTCATGAAGTTGTCAAGAACCGAGATGACTTCACGCGCCTCCTGGAATCGCTCATGCGGTTCCTTGTCCAGCAGCATGGCGATGATGCTCCAAAGCGTTCCCGGCGCCTCCGCGATGCGCGTGGGCTGGGTGAACTGGTGGTGATATGACAGCGAACCCCTCGTGAAGGGTGGCGCCCCGCTGAGCAGTTCATAGAGCAGGATTCCCACGCTGTAGAGGTCGCTGGCGGGCGTCAGCGACGCCGCGTCAAACTGTTCGGGACTCATGTAGAGCGGCGTCCCCATGATTGTCGCCCCGCCACGCGTGCTGTCCGCGCTGAAGCTGCCTGCCTCATAGAGCGATGCGATTCCGAAGTCGCTCAGCTTCACGCGTCCCGATGAGGTCATCAGGATGTTGGCCGTCTTGATGTCGCGATGCAGGACACCCTCCTCATGGGCGTGTGCAAGCGCGTTGCAAATCTCCTTCGTGACGCGAACCGCTTCGTGCACCGGGAGCCTGCCGCCATTCTTCTTCAGGTACTGGGCAAGGTCACCACCGGCGACAAATTCCATGCTGAGGTGCTTGCGCCCGCCCTCCTCGCCGATGTCGTGAATTCGCACGATGTTTGGATGCGCCAGCTTGCGGGCCGCCTTTGCCTCATTGCGGAATCGCGCAAGGGCGTCGGGGTCCTGCGCAAAATTTTCCGGCAGGATCTTCAGCACCACAAGTTCGTCCAATTCGCGGTCATATGCCTTGTAGACAATGCCCATCGCACCGGAGCCAAGCTCCTCCCGCAGTTCATAGCGCCCCTGCGCGCGCGATGACAGAGACCCCAGGATCTTCTGCCGTGCCGCCGCACCCTGCGACGACTTTGCCTGGTCCTGATAAAGCAGCCGAAGCTGTTCCAGAAGCCCCCGCTGTGGACCAGCCACTTCGATGGCATCCGTCAACACCTCCGCCGCCATGAGGTGATGCCCATCCTCCGCAAATGCGCGGGACAACTCCTGAAGCAGGTCCAGCGCGCCACTGCGGTCCTTCAGCTTCTTCACCGTGCGCCAGCAGCTTTGCAGGGCGATGGCGCTGAGTTGCAGTTCCGCCGTCAGGCGGAGCGCCGCCTGGTTCTCCGGATCCCGTTCGAGGATGACCTCCGCCATTTCAAATGCCGCGTGGTCATCGCCCAACTGCCGCTGAATCTCGCCGCAGCGAAGGATCAGCATGGCGGGCACCGAATCGCTTGACTGGATCTTCTGCTGCAGGACGTCCGCGTATTCCGACAACACGTTCACGTTGTCCGGCACCAGGGTGCGCGCCTTTTCCAGGTCTTCGATCGCCTCGTCCAGATGACCGCTGATGCGCTTCAGGATCGCACGCTCGATGTAGGCACGCGGATTTTCCGAATCGATGGCGATGACGTCATCATAGCAGGCCATCAACTCGCCGAAGCACTCCTGATAATTCGCCTGGAGTCGCGCAAGGATCGCCAGTGCCTTGTCCGCGTGCCTCAACTTGACGTGCACGCGCGCCAGCAGCAAGTTCAACTCCATGCGTTCCGTGCGGGCGGCACGGGACCCCTCGATGACGGCGATCACGCGGCTGTGAAATTCGGGCTGTGTGTCCACAAGCTTGTTCAGGTATGCGACCGCCTCGCGGTATTCCGCCTGCGCAATCTGTATCGCCGCGTAGTGCAGGATAAGCTCGGCGTCATCGGGCTGCAACTCCATGGCGCGCTGGGCGGCTGCGAGGCCGTCGGCAGTATGGCGTCCGATGCGCGCGTCACTTCGCGCCTTTTCCAGAAGCAGGTCGTTGTCTTCCGGTGACTCGTCGAGCAGTGAATTGTAGATCTCCGCCGCCTTCTGGCTTTTGCCGGAAGCCTCCAGCAACTTCGCGTAGTGCCGCTTCACGGGAACATTCTTGGGGAACGCGCGTGAAAGGCGCTCCAGCACCGGCATGTCGCGGTCGCGCACGTCGCGCACGGTGAGCACCAGTTCCACCGCGGGCAGGATTGCCGATGGCGTCAGGGAAGAGTTCGCGCTGGCGGCGGTCAATTCATCCAGCAACCGTCCCGGCACGGTCTCCTTGCTCGCGCTTGCCTGCGCGGCACGCAGCAACGCGATCGTCTCGTCGCTCGCGTTTCCCTGCGCAAGCGCCTTGATTGCCAGTTCCAGCGCCGGGCGTGGATTCCCCTGGATCGCCTGCGTGATCGTGATGGCCCGTTCGATCTTGCGATCCGAGGGCGCATAGGTGTGGGCCTTTTTCAGCAGTGCGAGCTTGCGCGGGTGGTCGAATTGCGCGCCAGCGATTGAACGCGCGATGCTCAGCATCGTTTCCGTGCCCGCATCGGGCTGCATCGCCGCCTCGATCAGCACCTCGAAATGCTCGGGGCCCGGCCCCGGCGGCATCAGCAGCCGCTCGCTGAGCCGTTGCAGCATCCGCGCGCGAATGGCCGGCGTGATCACGCGCGACAATTGGGGATTCCCGCCGGACAGCATCCGCTCGACCAGGTCGCGATAGGATTCCGTCGCGTTGTCAAACTGCTTCAGGTTCCACAGCATGTCGGCCTGCACGATGCGCAGGTCAAACGCGTCGGGATTCTTCCGGCAACAGTCGCCCAGGAGCCGCGCTGTTTCCTCATTCTCGACTCCGTCAGCCAGGCGACGCCTTGCCAGGCCAATGGCGATCAACCCAGCCTCCGGCGCCAGCTTGTACGCTTCCTCCAGGATGCTCCTCAACAACTCGGGCGGCAGCTTCGACAACTTCGCCACCTGCTTGCGGGAGTAGTCACCCGCCAACGCCCTCGCCGCCAACTTCACGCCCTCGACGTCCCGGGGATTCTTCTCCAGCAGGGCCATCGCCCCGTCCAGCGTGCGTTCAAAGTCCCCCGTGTTGAGGAAGTGCGCAACGACGCCAAGTTGCGCCCAACCGCATTCGGGGCAGATCGCCGCCGATTGCATGAACTGTGCGACGCTCGCCGGCTCATCGCGCGCCGTCAGGTAGAGATGGCGGCAGTAGAGCGAATGCACCTCTACCTTGCGCGAACCGAGTCCGATCGCCTTGGCATAAACATTGACCGCCTCATGGTCGCCGCGCTGGAACTCCGCGCAGGCGGTTGCCATCGGCATGATCACCTCCTCCGTCTCATGACCGGAAGCCAGGACCTCCTTGAAAACCTCCATCACCTCTGCCCAGTCGTTGCGGCTGGCGGATTCCTTGCCGATCAGCCGAAGGTAGACACCGCGCTTCGGGCTTTTCGCCGCCGCGCGACGATAGAGGTGAAGCGCCTCGGATCCCAGATTCATTCCGGCGGCGTGGAAATCCGCCAGCAACTCCAGCGCGCGCACATCCTCCGGGTTCTTTCGCACGAACGCCGTGAGTGCCTTCACGTCGTCGGGCAGGACGACTTCCATTTCCTTCAGCGCATTGATGTACTCCTCGGCCACGGTGTTGTCGCGTTCGTGATCGCGTGCCAACTTCCGAAGCATCTCCATGCCCTCTTCCTGGTGGCCTGGCGTCTTCATCAGGCCCTTCGCGGCCCAGACTCCATAGCGCGGAATGCCGGGCACTTCGATCATTGCCCGCAGCACCAGCGCCAGGTCCTTCCGATCGTAGGCGTCCGTGCGGACGATCTGGTCCGCCAGCCGCTTGATGAACTCGCTGCGTTCCGGGAAGTATTCCGTTGCCGAGACCAGCAGCGCCCGCGCTTCCGCGTCATCACGCGACGTTTTCAGGATCGCGGCGGCGGCCTCCTCCAGCGACTTCGTGAAGATCTCCCGCGCATCCCCCTGGCGGACCGTGTCGGCCCACCGCGACGTCTGCGGGTTGGGGAAGTAGGAAAGGTACACGTGGGCGCACTGCTCGCGCGCCGTCTGATAGAGCGATTGGTCCGGCAGCATCCGCGCGTCGCGAAAAATGCGCACCCACAATTCCAACTGGCCCGGAGAGATCATCGCCTTTCGAAGCAGGTAGGAGAGTTCACCGGAATCGAGCGCCACCTTGCGGAGCAGGATCGCGACGATTTCGTCCAGCCAGAAGGGATCCGTTGGCAGCGATGATTCCGCGTTGTAGTAGAGTTCCAGCCGGTCCACGCCCGCCTTGTCGAAGCGGTCCTGAAGCTTGAGCACAGGCTCGCGAGCCTCCTCCGGGGGACGCTTGCGGTAACTCTCCTGTGCCGCCTTGATTGCCTTGTCGATTTCCTGGCGGCGGAACTGCGGGTCCTTCAAATCCTTCTTCATCGTGCCTGCCGAATGGGACTGATTCCACCGGCGCCACCGGGTGGGGACGCCTACCAGCGTGGAGATTAACGCTCACTCCACCTTCGCACGCGCGGCAGGGTCAAATGATTGTGTGGAAAGTTTGCAAGGCGAGAACGGATTAGGTCCCACTATGCGGGGTTTTGCTGATCCGATCGACAATGCGCAGATGGTGGCAGGTGTGAACGTTTGCGAAGCGCAGCCACTCCTCCGCGTTCAACGCACCCAGAACCGGGTGGGCGAGGCGGCCGGTCACGGCATGCAACTGGGTCCCCTTGGCGGCGCAATTCGTGAAGTTCCTTTTGCTGCCGTGCACAACACGCAGGGTTTCGTTCCGATCCACCTCCGGCTGGGGGATCAGGTGGCTGGCTGCGGGAATCCGGCCACGAGGGATCCTTCCCACAAGCAGCGTGATCCGTCCGCGAAGGACGGGACCCCCCTTGCGAAGGATTTCAGGGGCCTCATCACGGAAAAGCGTGTCGATCCGGCGGAAGAGCTCGTCGTTCGTCATTCCGATGTGCCAAAGGTGCTGCGCCGGAGACCACAGCGACACCTTTTCCCTCACGGCATAGAACACCTTGTCGTCCCAGCGCAGAATTTCCTCCATGCGCTGGTACGACCTCCCAAGGTTCAGCAATTCCCTCCGGACGATGATCATGAACCCTTGCGTCCCGTCAGCATCCGCCGCAGGGGACGGTAGATTTTTTTCCGCAAGGCACGCCCCAGGCTCAGGTGCCACGGCACATCCTCAAGTTCCCTGAGTTCCTCCGGCGTCATCTGGTCGAGTTCCAGGTACCACTTCTTCAGTTTCAGGAAGGTGACACGATCCACGCGCTTCAGCGCCTCGAAGATCGAGCGCTGCGGCCAACGCAGTGGACTACGAAAGTGACCGCACTGCGTGAAGTCCACGATCAGCGGCAGCGCGTGATCCACGCGTGAGCGCAGCAGGTTCCTTCGTCGCAGGTCCCCGTGTACAATACAGCGCGCGTGCATTTCCGAAATCATCGACCACAACCGTTCGAAGTATTCCGGCGAAAGGTCCTTGTTTCGCTTGATCTCGGGAACCGATTCCGCATTCAGCAGCGTCATCTCCACCGTCCACGGATGGGGCTGGCTGACAAACTCGGGGAAGCCGGAAAGTCCCGCCAGTTTTCGGATCACGCGCGCCTCGCGCCCCGCCAGCCACTTGCCGAATACTGCCCGTTCCCACGACGGGCGGCGATCCCAGCTCTTCCACACCGTGGCGCGCCCGTTGAACCGAACGATCCAAACGTCCGGCTTCAACAGCCCGTTGCCTGCCTTCAACAATTGCAACTCCCCCGCCGCACCCTGGGGGGGGGTGATGGAAAATGTTTGTTCCCTCGAATGCGTCAAAACGGTGCGTTTCAGTAGCGCGACAATGGGGAGAGGTTCGTTCCAGACCCAAATCCTAAAGAGCCTTGTCCTGTCGTCAATGATTTCACTGGCAGTTTGGGTGCCGATTACAATACGATCAAGGCCTTGGAATTCGCCGGGGATGAAACTGCCGTCATGCTTTGCCAAGTCTGCCAGAAGCGCGATGCGGTGATGAAAATCACGAAGCTGACCGACGGTTCCGTCTCCGACTACAGCGTTTGCCGGGAGTGTGCCGCGAACGTCAGCGCCCATCACGCCAAGATTGCCAAGTCCCAGACGCAGACGGTGCAGAACCTCCTGAAGGAACTGCTGGCGCAGGGCGAAGCCGCAGGCGCCATCACCGTGGAGGGGGTGAACTTTCCCAACATGCCCACCTGCTCCCACTGCGGGTTGGAGTTCCTGAAATACAAGCAAACATTCATGCTTGGGTGCCCCCACTGCTACGATGAGTTTGGCGAATTCCTGCTCGCGGACATTCGCAAGGTGCACAATGCCACGCAGCACCTGGGCGAACCCCTCAAGACACCCCGCGAACTGGTGGACATGCAGGGCCGGCTTCGGGCGCTCAAGCAGGAATTGGACGACTCCATCAAGAAGGAGGATTTCGCGCGGGCCGTTCGCGTGCGCGACCAAATCCGATCCCTTCAGCGCGAGCAGGAAGCGAGGATACAGGGTTGATGCCGGCGCGCCCCGAACCCGGGCGCACGCACCCTGCCTTCCCATGAGCCTGCCCCGAAGCCTTGCCACATCCGACCTGAAGTGGCTGGAACATCCCGCCCCTGCGAACAACATCGTTGTCTCCTCGCGCACGCGCCTGGCCCGGAATCTCAGCGAACAACCCTTCGCACCGCACGCAAAGGCCTCGGACCTTTCTGAAATCGATGAACAGATTCGGGAAGCCTTCGAGCAGAATCCCTACTTCAACGCCTTCGTTCGCGTTGAACTGTCCGAATCCACCGCGACGGAGCGCGCCTTCCTGAAGGAAGCCCGCCTCATCAGCAAGGAGATGGAACGGGGCGGCGCAAATCGCGCCGTTTACGTGAACAACGACCTCAAATGTTCCATCATGGTGAATGAGGAGGATCACCTGCGCCTGCAACGCCTTGAACCGGGTCTGCAAATTTCCCAGGCGCAATCGCTCCTCAACGAGGTCGATCGCGAGGCCGCCAAGGTCCTCCCAATGGCTTACCATGAGCATTTCGGGTTTCTGACGGCGTGCCCGACGAACGTGGGCACGGGCCTGCGCGCCAGCGTCATGATGCACCTGCCCGGCCTGGCGTTTCGCCGCGAGATCGAAGGCGCCTTCCGCGACCTTCCCGGCAAAGGGCTGACCGTGCGGGGCTTTCAGGGCGAGAACTCAGAGGGCTTGGGCGACTTCTACCAAATCAGCAATGAAGTGACGCTGGGAAAATCCGTGGGCGAGATCGAACAGCAGCTTGCCGACACGGTCGCCACCATCATGGGCAGGGAGATCGAGGCCCGAACCTTGCTCCTCAAGCATGGTGGCATCACCGTGACGGACGCGATTTGGCGAAGTTTTGGCATCCTGGCGAATGCGCGAAAAATGGAATCCGCGGAAGCGATGAAGTTGCTGAGCAGGCTTCGCCTGGGGATCGACGACGGGTTCTTTCAAAATCTTTCCCACGAAAAGTTCAATCGACTCGTGGTTGAAATCCAACCGGGCCATCTTCATTACCGCCACGGTGCCGCGGAAGACGCGGAAGAACGGGACATCGCCAGGGCAAACCTGATCCGCCACGCCCTGACCACGAAATCCTGAGGCCTTTTGCCTCAGTCCCCATGCCTCAAAAAGAGACTGTCGCAGCATCCGAATGCGGGAAATGCGACGTCGCACGCTGTTGACGGCGCGCGAAACACGACAGACACTGAGTTTCGGACGCCTCGCAACGTGGACGGATTCTTGCATTGTCCACATCTTCAATCACTCCTTGCACCGCCGCTGCCAGAAGTGATTTTATAGGACTCATCAAGGAGGACGCAGCTAATGCCCTTAAATGACACCCCCTTCACTCCCGGTTGGAAGGAAGTCATGCGCCAATCGCGAAATGAGGCGGGCCGCCTTGGCCATGACTACATTGGACCTGAACACTTCCTGCTCGGCATCATCCGCAAGGGTGAGGGACTCGCCGTTCAGACCCTTCTCAATATGGACGTCGATCTCGATGAATTGAAGCTGGAGATCGAGCGCATGCTGGAAGTCGGCAAGGGACCGACCGTTGGCATCTTCCCCCAGAACGTGGAGGCGAAGAAGGTCATCGAGTCCGCACGCCTCACGGCCAAGCAGCTCAAGCACAATTGGATCGGCACGGAGCACCTGCTCCTGGCGCTGATCAAGGAAGAAAACACCATCGCCGCGCGGACTTTGAAGAACTTCAACGTGGATTTCAACCGCACGAAACGCGAAGTGCTCAACCTGATCGAAGGCAGTGCCAGTGGCGCAGCCCCCAAGGCTTCCGGGCAACAGTCCTCAAAGGGCGAAAACGGGGAGAAGAGCAAGACCCCGGCGCTGGACACCTTTGGTCGCGACCTGACACAACTGGCCCGCGATGGGAAGCTGGATCCCGTGATCGGCCGCGAGGATGAAGTGGAACGCATCCTCCAAATCCTCTGCCGCCGCTCGAAGAACAATCCCATCCTGCTGGGGGAACCCGGCGTCGGAAAGACAGCCATCGTTGAGGGACTCGCCCAGCGGATCGTGAACGAGGACGTCCCCGAATTGCTTCGCGACAAGCGCCTGCTGTCGCTGGACCTTGCGGCCATCGTCGCCGGGACAAAGTACCGCGGCCAGTTCGAGGAGCGCCTCAAGGCGATCATGCAGGAGATTCGCCGCAGCAAGGATGTGCTGATCTTCATTGATGAGCTTCACACGCTTGTCGGCGCAGGCGCCGCGGAAGGCGCCATCGACGCCTCCAACATGCTCAAGCCCGCGCTGTCGCGCGGCGAGATCCAGTGCATCGGCGCGACCACGCTGGAGGAATACCGCAAGTACATCGAGAAGGACGGCGCACTGGAACGCCGCTTCCAAAGCATCATTGTCAACCAACCCACGCGCGACCAGGCCGTGCAGATCCTCAAGGGCCTGCGCCCACGCTATGAATCGCACCACAACGTCATCATCAGCGACGAGGCGGTCGCCGCAGCGGTAACGCTGAGCGAACGCTACGTGACGGACCGCTACCTGCCGGACAAGGCGATCGACGTGATCGACGAGGCAGGCTCCCGCGCGCGCCTCCTCCAGAACGTGAAACCCGTCGAGATCAAGGACCTCGAAAAGGAGATCGCGGAAAAGGAAGAGGAGCTTCGCCAACTGAGCAATGAGCAGGAATTTGAACAATGCCAGAAGGTGAAGGAAGAGCGCGACGCATTGACGGCGAAGCGGGAAGGGCTCATGGCTGCCTGGAATGAAAAGAAGCAGAATCGCGAGTCCATGCAGACCATCAACGAGGACGATGTCGCCTATATCGTCTCCAAGTGGACGGGCATTCCCATCGTCCGCATCGAGGAAGCGGAAAGCAAGAAGTTGATCCGCATGGAGGAGGAACTGGCGCAGCGCGTCATCAGCCAGCGCGAGGCAATCACCAGCGTTTGCAAGGCCATCCGCCGCTCACGATCCGGCCTCAAGGACCCGAACCGTCCCACAGGCTGCTTCCTGTTCCTTGGCCCCACGGGCGTTGGCAAGACGGAACTCGCCAAGGCGCTCGCAGAATTCCTTTTCGGCGACCAGGATGCACTTGTTCGCATCGACATGTCCGAATACATGGAGAAGTACTCCGTCAGCCGCCTGATGGGCGCACCCCCCGGATATGTGGGATACGAAGAGGGGGGCCAGTTGACGGAGAAGGTCCGCCAGCGCCCCTACGCGGTCGTGCTTCTCGACGAAATCGAGAAGGCGCATCCCGACGTGTTCTCGCTGCTCCTTCAGGTGTTTGATGATGGACGCCTGACCGATAGCTGGGGTCATGTGGTGAATTTCCGCAACACGGTCATAATCCTGACTTCAAACGTCGGAACAAAGCGCCTGAAGCAAGCCAAGTCGATGGGCTTCGGTGCCAACGACAGCGATGAAGAGAACTATGATTCCATGAAGGAAAAGGTGATGGGAGACGTGAAGAAGGTCTTCAATCCCGAATTCCTGAATCGCCTGGACGAAGTGATCGTGTTCCATCCGCTGACAAGCGGGGACATCAAGAACATCCTGGATGTGATGATGGAACGCGTGAACAAGCGTCTGGCTGACAAGAACATCACCCTGATCCTTGGCGAGGAAGTAAAGGAACACCTTTCAAAGGAAGGCTACGATCCCGAGTACGGCGCCCGGCCGCTTCGCCGCGTGATCCAACGCAGCATCGAGGACCCGCTGTCCAGCGCGCTCATCTCCGGCGACATTCCAGAGAACTGCGAACTGACCGCGGCACTGAAGGAAGGCGAAGTGATCTTCACCGTGACCAAGCGCAAGGACGAACCAAAGGAAGAAGAACCGGCTCTCACCAGCACAACATAACGCAACGAAAGCACCTCATCCAAAGGCGCGTGCCCTTCCGGCTCGCGCCTTTTTTCTTTTGTCGATCGAGGATGATTTTGGGGCGTTCATGCGTTGGCGTTCACGCCCATTTCCGACCGTGAATCCCCATGCGCTCGCGGGCGCCTGCCGGTCCACATGCCACCATAAAAGCATAAAGTGAAGCCTGTGAAAAGAAATCGCATTCCATTGATTCTATTTGGCTTATCGTTTTTCACAAAGTTTTCCACAACTCTCCCGCGAAGCTTAGGCGAAGTCCTTTAACTCTCATTTTGCTAGGGTTAAACCCACCTCTTTTTTTAGGGATTTTTAGCCCTTGCAAAGGTACGATTTCTGCCAACCCTAGTCAGTAACTGCCACACCCGTGGCGGGATCCGCTCGGTAGGTTCGCTCCCATGGCCAAGACGCTTAATCCATCACCCATCATCAGCATCATCGACGACGTCGAAAAATGTGAGAAGGAAGTCATCGATGCCTTGCTCGCACTGCCGGACAAGCGATCCTGCAAGGTGGTCATCAATTCCGGCGGGGGCAGCGTGTACGCGTCCCTCGCCATCGCAACGGTCATCAAGTTGAAGCAACTTGCGGCGGAAGCGCTCGTCTTGGCGGATTGCAGTTCCGCGGCCATCACCGTCTTTGCCGCGTGCCCGATCCGTAAGGTTTCCCCCTATGCCTCCTTCCTCTTTCATCCCGTCAAATGGTCCAGCGAAGATCAATCGCGACTGACCGGGGCAAAATCATGGGCCGTTGAGTTTGAGCGGGTTAACCAGATCTACGAAGACTTCCTGATCGCGCATGTGGGCGTGAAGCGTTCCATTATCCGCGGATGGATCAAGGAAGAGCGATACGTGACGGCGCAGGAGATTATCGACCTTGGTATCGCCGAGCCGATTGAGTTTCCCGAAGAGGGCGTGATTGATATCAGCAGGCACCGCCGTTCCCACAAGACCACGGCACAGCATCGTCACGCCAAGCCCGCCAGGATCCGCAAGGTGGTTTGAACATCAGGCTCCCTCAAGTACGTCGCGCTTTCTGCTGATGAGACGGAAAGCGCGACGTTGTATTTTTAGGTTACCCCCTTTTCATCGGGACATAGGTTTTTCCCATTCCCCGTTGGCCATCCCTCCCCAGTGCTTCCTCCGCAAAAACACACCTTTGACACCCTGTGGGGAAATGACGCGGCGCGTTCGTTGGTGCCACGTCTTGTTGCTGCGGGGCGACTGCCGCATGCCATCCTGCTGACAGGGCCTGATGCCATCGGCAAACGATCACTGGCGTTTGCGATGGCGAAGGCCATCCTCAGCATCCCGCGCGGAACCGCCTTGGGTGCATTCGCGAATCACCTTCCAGAGCGCGAAGCCGCGCCACCACAGGATGATCGCGCAACCGATGCGCCCGATGAAAACCCAGAGCCCACGGGGGATGACTTGTTTGGCGCTGCCGAAGACCCATTCCCAGGGTCTCCTGATGAAGATGATCTTTTTGGAGGGAGCGAGTCCCATTCCACATCGCCATCGGCTGGGATGGATCGGCCTGCACGTGCGGTTGTTCCTCCCGCCAATCCGCCTCCTGCCAGTTCCCACTCCATGTTTCCCATTCCCGCATTCAACGAACGCGTCTCGCGCTTGATTGAAAGTTCCTACCCCGCCGAATACAACAGTGACGGCATCCCGAAAAACGCCGGCCATGTGGACTTCACCGTCATCGAACCGGCGGGCGGACGCCGCAGCATCCTTGTCGACCAGATTCGCCATCTGAGGGATGCCACGGCCGTGTCGCCGATGGAGGGCGCGTATCGGGTGGCAATTGTGCTTGGTGCGGACACGATCACTGCGGAGGGCGGCAATTCAATCCTCAAGCTGTTGGAAGAACCCCCGCGCTATCTCATTCTTATCCTCGTCGCGAACCGGCTCTCGCGCGTGCTGCCGACGATACGATCACGTTGCAGCATCGTGCCCATGGTGCCCATGAACCGCGCGGTGCTGGCCGAAAGGCTTTCGAGCGAGGAGCAACTGGACAGCACGCGCGCACAGGTTGCTTCCGCGCTCAGCGAAGGCCGCCCCGGAGTCGCGATCACGATGCTGGAAAGCGCCCTGCTGGATCGGCGGAAGGAGATTTTTTCGGCCCGGCTGCAAATTGACCGCGTGGGCCGCGCGGCAACGCCACACGCCGCTGCACGCATCATTTCCACCGGCAAGCTGGACGAATCCTTGTGGATGCTGGCCAGCTTTGCGCGTGACCGCCTTGTGAGGACGCTCGTCCCCGCCCACCAGCAGCTTCTGATTCATGGCGACACGCTGGACCTGATTGACGGCGTTGCGGCCACGCCGGAATCGCTGGATGCGGAGGCGGACCGCCTGGTCCGTGCCTTCGGGCTGCTGGCACATCCGTACCTGCCGAATCCGCGCGCGGCGCTGGAGACGACCCTGTGGCCCGATTAGGCCACCGATTCTGATTTGACGCCGGACGCCCGTTGGGTTCAATGGGCTTTCGCTTCACCCAATTTTGCCGAAATGAGTGCCTGCCAACCGTACCATGGCCCCACCAATTTCCACGGATGAAATCGCCAGCGTCGTCGCACGCGTCTTGATGGAACGCGGTCTCGTGAGTGCGCAGCCCAGCCGCCCGCAGCCGGGCGCGGGTACCGCATGCTCACTCCCCCACGGTGTTTCCGGCCAGGGCCCCGTGGTGATTCCAAAAAATGGCACCGGAGCGAACAATCCACTGGTGCAGGCAGGAGCATCCCGCGTTGGGCACGCGACGGAAGGTTCCACGCCGGACATCGCCTGCGGCCAACTTGCAAATTACATCGATCACACGCTGTTGAAGCCGACGGCAACCGATGCGGAAATTCGCGAAATCTGCAAGCAGGCGCGCGAGTACCATTTCGCGTCAGTCTGCGTGAATCCATGCCATGTGGCGCTGGCTGCGCGCGAACTGGCGGGCACACAGGTCATGGTCTGCACCGTGATCGGTTTCCCGCTCGGAAGCACCACGACGGAAACAAAAACCTTCGAGACACGCGATGCATGCGCGAATGGCGCGCATGAGATCGACATGGTCATCAACATCGGCAAGTTGAAGGCGGGCGACTTCCACTTCGTGTGCGACGACATCCGTGCCGTGGTCGATGCCGCGCAGGGCCGGACGGTGAAAGTCATCCTGGAAACCAGCATGCTTGCCAACGACGAGAAAATCGCAGGCTGCATCTTGTCAAAGGCCGCCGGTGCGCAATTCGTCAAGACCAGCACGGGCTTCGGCGGCGGTGGCGCGACGCCGGAGGACATCGCGCTCATGCGCAAGACCGTAGGTGAGGAACTTGGCGTCAAGGCCAGCGGCGGCGTCAGGGACTGCGAGGGCGCCGAAAAACTCATCGCCGCAGGTGCAAGCAGGTTGGGCGCCAGCGCAAGCGTTGCGATTGTATCGGGAAAAAAGGGAACCGGAAGCTACTAAGGGGACGGAAGTTCCCAAGTCGGGGTGACGGGATCAAACAACGACATCGGTGCGAATGTTCAATTCGTGTTGTGATGGATTCCCGGCAACGTGGGCTGGCCTGTTGATGGATTGACGTGCGGGCGGTTCATGTTGGCATTCATGCGATTCTGGAATGCCTGGTTGTCATTTCTCATCTGTTCAATCTGACGGCGAAGGTCGTCGTTCTGCCGGCTGAGTTCCTTGACGGACTCCACAAGCAGCGCGGTCAGGTGGCCATAGTCGAGGCTCTCCGCGCTGGCGCTGTTGGATTCCATTTTCACAACTTCCGGGACAACAAGCCTGACATCCTCCGCGATGAAGCCGATGTCGCGCGCTCCCCCATGCTCGCGATCCCAGGTGTATGCCACTCCCTGCAGACGCTTCACCTTGTCGAGCGATTGCACCAGCGGATTCACATTCGTTTTCCAGCGCCGCGAGGAGGGCTGGAAGTCGTTTGTGGCCTGGCGGGATGACGGCGGAAGCAGGAATGCCGCGATGGATACAAGCAGGGCCGCGGAGGAAAGAATGAGGGGAAGGGAACGGCGCAGTCCCGGACGCGTGGATTTTCCGCCCGTCGTTTGTGAATCGAAAGCGGAGGTGATATCGTTCGTGGTCATGGTTCATCTCCCAGGATGTTTGGCAGGAATCATACACGGGTGGAAGGTGTCGCGCCAGAGGGAAAGTGACATCAGGACGCCCAAATGTTGCGCGGAGTCCGCTGCGGCACGTTTGTCGTGAAACACCTCACAGGATCATCGCGATACGAGTGCGTTCTGCGGCAGGCCTGCACGACACGCCGCGGTACCATTCGCTCACGCGCAGGCGTCAGTGAAAATCCAGATCCTCATCCGCGAAGAGGTTCTTCAGCGGGTCGAACTGCTTCATGGCCGCCGGAGGTTGCGCCTCGGCAGCAAGATGGGCCTTCGACGGCTGTTCCACCATGTCAAGGCTGTCACTGTCAGGGAAGGCGGCGACGGGTTGTTGACGCGTGCTACCGTTGTCGCGGTGAACTTCATCAATCTGACGGGAACCTTCCAACAGGGCACTCATGGCGGGAATGGCGATCGACTTCTTGTCCGTCAGGCAGCCCTTGTGAACGCGAATGTCCGGGTTCTCGATGGAAATCAGGTGACGGAATGCCGTCATGCCGTCCTCCTCATCCATCGTTTCCGCATGAACAACGAGGCCGTTGTTGAGGAAAATCGATCCCACGCAACCGGCACCCGTGAGGCGAATGGTTTTTGCCATGCGCTTCTCGCCGTAGAGCTGGATCAGGTCGGCGACTTCCAATCCGAAGGCGTCGCTATGAAGCTGCGACAACGAGCGAAGCAATGCGACAAGTTCCTTCTTCGATCCGGAGAGGTCTTCTTCCGGGTGAAGCAGGACCTTCACGGCGCCCTGCGCGAGGAGAGCCACGGAATAATAGGACAGGACCGATGGGATGCAGACGGCGACCTCCCAGTAGGTCGTGCGATTTTGGATCAACTGGGAGACACGGCCGATGTCCGTGGTGGGACTCATGCCGATGATCATGAGCCCCGTGCGGGCGCTCTCCCACGGCTCGACGTTGATGCCCTGCGCAATGCGCAAATCACCAGGCACACCTTCATCGCCCATCATGGAGATGAGGGTTGCCGCCGTTGTCGTGTCAAATCCGGCGAAGACCAGGGAGTTGAGGTTTCTATGCGCCATGTCTAGCAGCGATTCAGCACATTTGCGCCGGGTCGTCAAACAGATAAAACCCCGGTTTTGTGGTGTTTGGCGCAGTTCTCATGATCTTTCTTGACGGTGTTCAGGGTCGCTCAGGACGGTCGCGGTTGATCCTAAAATTTCTTCGGAAACCGCCCCCATGCAGAAGATCCTAGACCGCCTCTACCTCTCCAGCCTGAGTGAGGCAAACGACCCGTTCTTCCTGAAGCAGCACCGCATCCAGGCGATCCTCTACTTCGGCAACGGTGGCATGTTCGGCGATGACATCAAGCTCTACCATCGTGCGGCCAACAAGGACGGCTCCCTTGGGAAGGAACACTTGAGGGATGGAACGGATTTCCTGCGGGAAAGCCTGCGGGCGGGACGGCGTGTGCTTGCGGTCGGTCCCAGCGGCGCAACCATCGTGGGAGCGTATCTGGCGGAGATGGGCTTCAGTTCACCGGAAGCGATGCGTCTCATCAGCCAGGTGGCCGGGTTGAAAGCCGATGCCGCGCGCCTGAGCGAACACGCGGATGACCTGGAGAAAAGGGCCGCGCAGTCGTTGCATCGCTGATGCAAAAAGGCGCGGACCGACGGGGCGCTGCTAACCAAACGCCTTGCGCGGCATGCCTTCATCACCTTGGCATTTCCGCCACCAACAACCTACAATCGCACGACAGTAACCCCGCCACCGCCTTCATCCGGCGTCGCGAAGTTGTAGCTCCTTACGCTGGGATGCGTGCGCAGATATTCATGTACTGCCTTGTAGAGCCTGCCGGTGCCGGTGCCATGGTTGATCTTCACATAGGGGAAATTTGAAAGCAGCGACTGATCGAGAAACTTGTCGATCGCACGGATCGCCTCTTCGACGCGAAAGCCATGAAGATCCAGCATCATGGAATCGGGCCGCGAGTAGTTCGGAACGGAGCGACCACCCAGCGTGACCGTGCCACGAACGGAAGGGCCGCTGTATTCTTCCGCGGCGCGCAGGGCATTCTTGATGCGCCGGCTGCGCTTGCCGGTGCGACCGCCTGCATTTTTTGACGACAGGTCGTCAGCAGCCTCCTTCTGTTCCGCAAGGCGCTCCGCAGGATCATGATCAAGCAGGTCTTCGCGCTTTGCCCAGACCGGCATCGCCCCGGCCAGAACGCGCACCTTCTTGTCATCGTCGATCTGGGTGATCGTTGCCCACTGCCGGATGGTCTTGAGGAAAACCTTCTGCCCGATCACGAATTCGCCCGTTTCCACGGAGTATTGCGCCAGTTTCAGTCGCTCCGCGGATGTGAGGCCCTGATCGCGAATGGCTTCCGCGCGGGCGTGGATCAGAAACTCCTTTCGCCGTTGCAGGTCGTCCTCGGCTGGCAATGCCGCGATCATCTTTTCGAATTTTTCGCGTGTTTCGGCGATGGTTTTTTCCTTTTCGCGCAGTGCCGCTTCGCGTTGGAGCCGACGCTCCTCGCGCAGCAACTCGGCGCGGGCACGCGCGATCTTTTCCTGCTCGACCAAAGACTGGGCGCGCGCCTCCGCCTCCCTCACCGCCACGGCCATGCGGCGATCGCGCTCCTCGATGCGGCGCAGCATCTCGCCCATTTCAAGGTGCTTTCGACCGACAAGACCCCGCGCCTTCTGCAGGATTTCCGCAGGGATGCCTTCGCGCTGGGCGATTTCCAGCGCTTCGCTCGCACCCGGCAAATCCAATCGCAGCGTGAACGTTGGCTCGTGGGTGTGTGGATCCAGAGAGAACGACGCGTTGCGTGCGCCTTCGGTGTCCTCCGCCCAAACCTTCACGTTGTCAAGATGGCTGGTCGTGATTGTCAGCGCGGCGCGGTTGCAGAATGTTTCCAGCAGCGCCAGCGCCAGCGCGCTTCCCTCCTGGGGATCGGTGCCGGTTCCAAGCTCGTCGAGAAGCACCAGCGAATCGCGGTCGCATTCACTGTAAATTTCGCGAATCCGGCGCAGGTGGCCGCTGAAAGTGGAAAGCCCGCGCTGGATGTCCTGATGGTCGCCGATGTCGGAAAGAATCCTTGTATAGACAGGAATCGCCGTGTCGGGAAAGGCGGGGATGGGGGCGCCGCAGCGCACAAGCGCAGCCAGAAGGCCGAGCGTCTTCATGGCCGTTGTCTTTCCACCGGCGTTCGGACCTGACAGGATGATGCAACGATCGTCCCGGTTCAGCATCATCGTGATCGGCACGCTGCCACCGCCGCGCAGGTTCAACAGGGGATGATGGGCATTGATGAGTCGCGGGGCGCCTGATTCAAGAAGCGTTGGAAGGCTCCATGCCCTGTCCACGGCGACGCGTGCCAGCGCGTGGAGGCCGTCAAGTTCCGCAAGCAGGCCAAGTGTTTGCAGCGCAGCAGGAACACGGGGGCGGATCAATTCCGTGACGCGCAGGAGGATGCGATGAACCTCCTGCTGTTCCTTCTCGCGTCGCATCTCCACGTCGTTGCCCGCCTCAACGACCTCATTCGGTTCGACATAGACCGTCTCGCCTGATCCCGACCCGCCGTGAAAAATTCCGGGCACCCGGCCCCGCGACGACGACTTCAGCGGAAAAACGTGCCTGCCGTTTCGGATGGTGGAGAACTGCTCCTGCAAGACCCCGCGCTGGTGCAGTTCACCCACCAGGCGATTCACGGTCTTCAGCAGGTTGGATTCCGCGGCGCGCAACGCCTGGCGGGCCGCCAGCAACTCGCGTGATGCATCGTCGCGAATCCGACCATCCCGATCCAGAATGGCAAAAAGCTCCGCTTCCAGTTCGTCGTCGCGGACAAGTTGATCCAGCATCCCCGCCAGGGCGGGAGTGTGTTCGCGATTCCGGTCGCGAAAGGCGCAGAGGCGATTCGCAATCTGTGCGAAGTTTGCAAGTGGTTGCAGGTCGTCCTCATCGAGGGAGGTTCCGATGATCCCCACCTTCTGCAGGAACGGCCGGACATCCTGAAGCCCCCCAAGTGGGAGCGACTGGTTCGCCGCCAGCAGCCGCATCAGGTCACGCAGCAGGCCATAGCGGCTCGTGATTTCCGGAAGGCCAGGCAATGGCTCCAGCGCGCGCACGAACTCCACGCCCAGCGGCGAGCTGGCGCGCGTGGAGATCAACTCCAGCACCAGGTTGAATTGTAGCGTCTCGCGCGTTTGCGCGTCCACGATGAGCGTCTCCGTCGGCGGGGCGTTTCATCCCACACCGTGCCGTCCTTCAGCAAGCGCGAAGCACAAAGGCGTTGGCCTTCATGACATCGCCGGGGGACAACGATTTCCCATATGCCAGTTCTTTGCCTGAAAAAATGCCACGCGCTCGCGCTGTGCTACTTTTTTTGCCTCACGGCAGCGCTCCTTGCTCCGCCATTGCTGGCGGGTGGTGGAAACATCCTTGGCAGCAGGACTGGTGACCTTGGCGCGATCTACCACCATCAGTGGAATTTTTGCAGGGACTCGATCCTGGCGGGGGATTTTCCCGCATGGAATCATTTCACATTCTGCGGAAATCCCTTCGTGGCCAACATGGAGGCGCGGGTATTCTATCCGCCGCAACTGGCCATGCTGCCGCTGCCGACCGCGTGGGGCATCAACCTGACCATCTTCATCCATTGGATGCTGTGCGGATATTTTGCTTGGTTGCTGGCGCGAAAACTTCGCTTGGAAGCCACGGCCGCATTGTTGACGGGAACAGTCTTCATGCTGTCGGGGCCGAACGCCGCGTGCCTGTTTCCGGGCCACATGTCTGTCATCATGGTCATCGCGTGGTTTCCCCTGCTGCTTTGGTTTGTGGAGCATTTGATTGACGGCATCACGCCGGGGCGCATTGCCGCTGGCGCAACGGCCCTCGCCCTGTCGATTCTTGCCGGTCACCCGCAAATCCTGTTCTATTCGTCGTTCCTCATCCTTGTCTATACGCTGGCACGCGCAGCCATGATCGGGGTGCGGCAAGTGGCGGCATTGGTTGCGTCGGTTGGCGCGATGACGGTGCTGGGCGTGATGATGTCCGCAGTGCAGCTTCTGCCAACATGGTTCATGCAGAAGGAAGGCTCGCGGCAGGTGATGACGTTTGACAACGCCGCGACATTCTCCATCGCCCCACGCGACCTGCTCACGTTCCTGCTTCCCGGTTTGTTTGGTGACAACATCACCTCACCGTTCTGGGGGGGATGGTATCCGTGGGTAATCGCGGTTTTCATGGGTGTCGGGACGATGATGCTCCTGATGATCGGCCTGCTCCATGCGCGGCGCTGCAAGCCCATGATCGCGATGGCGGTCGTGGGCGCATTGTCCCTGCTGATTGCGCTGGGATCTTTCACGCCCGTCTTCAAGGCGCTCTATTCCTTCTTCCCCGGCTTCGACTTCTTTCGTGGCAGTGCAAAGATCCTCTCCCACGCGGCGTTGGCTATCGCCGTGGTATCGGGATATGGGTTGCAGATGCTTGTCGAGGAGCGGTTCCGCAAGGCTCACGCGCTGATTTTCGCCTGCTTTGGAATCGTCGCCGGGATCACCGCTTTGGTGCCGATGTACCTGCGGGCGGATGGTGGGACGGGATATGTCTCATGGATGCGTGAAATTGCATCATCCCCCGCGAACATCGAAATCAACGCCACGAACTTCATCCATCCCGTCATCGTGAAGGCGGTGAGCGACCAGCTTTTCCGGCAGTCCATCCGCTTGTTGGTCCTCGCCTCCGGAGTCCTTGTGCTGGCGGTGCTGCGCTACCGCATGCGCAACCCGCGCCTTGTCGGAATTGGCTTCCTGCTCCTGATCGCCGGGGACCTGTTTTTTGCCCATCGCCGGTATGTTGCAACATTTGATGGCGACACCGGCGGAGCAAAGGCGCTCGCTGATCGCGTCGATCTCGACACGCGAATTTACTGGAATGACCCGACGAGCAGCCCCAACGCTGCGCTTTCGGGGAGGTTCCTGTCGGTGTCTGGCTATGAGTCGATCTTTCCGAGGCGCTTCGCCATGATGCTGAATGGCCTGAACAACCAGCCCCTGGCGGGGTGGAATTCCACTGCGGAGTTGAACCCGCCCGATGCGGCGCGATTCTTCAGCGCCCGGTTTGTGTACTCCGGAAGTTTGGAGGGATTGGCCCCCCCCACGATTCCGCGCGCGATGATTCACCACGACTGGCAAACTGCCGCGTCCGGCGAGCTTGCATTGCAGCAGTTCCTCTCACGACGCGACGTGACTGCCCCGCCCATCATTGATTCATCAACGGGGAGCGTGTCGGTGAGGACCTCGCCCCATCCGCCGCAACCCGCACATGTCGTGGAGCAAACCGCAAGCTCGCTGGCGATCACGACATCCAGCGCGCACGACGGGTTGCTTTATGTGACGGACAACCTGACGCCGGGATGGAGCGCGTCAATCGATGGCGCACCCACCAGAATCCTGGGCGCAAACCATGCATTTCGCGCCGTGGAAGTTCCCGCAGGAGGGCATACGGTCGTGTTTCGTTATCGCGTGCCGGGACTGGGAGTCGGCATCGGCCTGTCGGTTGCAGGAATCCTCTTGTCGGTGCTTCTTTCGTCGATTCCATCAGCAGCGTTTGCCCGCGTGCGCAACGTCCTGACACCGGCGAAGTAGGCGGTTTCCCATAGGATCGCGAGATAAACCCCCTCGATGAGATAAGCGGTCAGCGCGGGTGATGCTTCCTCCAGCGTGCCGCCATAATTTTGTAGCAAAACCGTCGCTGCCACCGCCGCCGCAATGATCGCGTGAGGCCAGCGGGAGGCGCGTGCCCCCTCCGCGCAAACAACCGTTGCCAGGCTGAGCAGCGCGATGGAGACCACGGCGGTGTACATGCCCGGCGTGAGGGATTGCTGGCCGCCAATACCAGCGGCGGCGGCCACGCACGCTGCGCCCAGCGCAACGGTGAGCCTTGTGCGCGTCGTTTCCGGCCACAGGAAAACGAAGACCGGCACCACCAGCATGGCGATGATGCTGCACGAGAATCGCGCCGCCAGGAGCTTGAATGCGCCAACCATGTCCTGCAATTGCGCGAAGTCCGCACCAGTTCCCGCGATCGTCATTGCATGGGATTCAAGGTCGGTCCCCATCGCGAACATGTACATGAAGAACATTCCAAGCATCGCGCCGCATCCGCATGCGGCAATCATGTTGAATAGGATGAAGGACAGCGCCGCCCACGATTTTGATGCCGCAGGGGCCGGTGACTCGGCCTTCCTGTCCTTCGGGATCAGCCCTGTGACCAGCGCGGATGCAACCACCAGCACGGCCAACAGGAACGCCGGCGAGGGCCGAAGCAGCGCGAAACCGGAGCACATCGCCGCCGCCGCGATAGCCAGCGATCCGCTGCGCCGGTTGCTGGCGGAGGCCAGGAGGTGCATGACGGTCCACGGCCCCGCAAGCGCGAGGCAACCGGACAGGAACGCACGAAACCAATCCTCTGTTTCCAGTGATGCAAGGAATTGCATCGGCCACACAATGCACAGCGCCACGGGGATCGCGGCGTAGTGCGCGTTGTACAGATGGCGTGCCGCATAGTGAATGTTCGCGCTGAGCGATGCCGCACCCACGCCCACGGCACAGATCAGGAAGGCGCCGGCAAAACCCAGCAATGACGAAAAGTGCAGCGCGCCTTCATTGAACCTGGGAAGGCACGCCATGGCGCCTGCGACCAGGACAACCTGCAATGCCGCGATGATTTTCGGGAGCGCCGACATGGCAGGAGATTTGTTCACAATCGTGCGCCGGGCACAGCGAAAAACTCCCCGGTCCGCAGGCCCTACATCTTCGCCGCCACCTGCTGCTGCGGCGGAGGAACCTGGGGCGGCGGAATGAACTTGTGACGTGTCAGGTCCTGCGTGCCCGTGATCGTCAACGGCGTGCCAACATTGATCAGGTCGAACAGTTCCTCAACATCGGCCGTGTGCATTCCCACGCAGCCGTTGCTGGCGTATTCACCAACCGTCTCCGGGTGCAGGGTTCCATGAATGCCAAGAATGTCACCCTGGAAGGACATCCAGCGCGTTCCAAGTTCGTTGTTCGGGTCGCCCGGAAGGTACGTGTGCCCATTGCCCGGACGCCAAGTCGGCGCAGACTTCTTGTTCAGGATCTTGAACTGGCCCGCGGGAGTCGTTCCCGCCTCACGCCCCGTCCTGACACGATAAATCTTGAAGAACTTTCCGCCATTGTTGAGCACCATCGTGTTTGCCGCGACGTCGACAACGAGGGAAAAATCCGTCCTGGGAACGCGCAGCGTCTGGCCAATCCGAAGGCTCTTCGGATTCGTGATCGCATTGCACTTCAGCAGCAGTTCATCAGTCAGCTTGTTGGCCCTGGCGATCTTGTTGATCGAATCCCCCTTCTTAACGGTATAGACAAGGTCGTCGTCCTGCTTCGTGGAGGCAAACAGCGCGGAGACGTTTGCCTTTCCGACCTCATCGGCGATGGCGAACACCTCGGCGTTGTCTGAATTGGTTGCAAGGATCGGTTCCAGGCGGGCAATGGCCGCATCGCGATTCCCGGCCTTCAGGTCCTGCCGCGCCAACGCCGCAACAAGACGCACCGCGGATGGATGGTCGGGGTTGTCCTTGAGGAAGGATTCGACGTTTGTCTGAAGGTCTGGGTCCTTGCCGAGGTCGTTCTTCGCAAGGCCTGCGTTCAGGACGATGTACTGCGCCTGCTGCCTGCCGGCGGATTCGGGATACTTTTGCAGGAAGGCCTTCGCCGCCTCCGCCGCGTCATCATGCCTGCCGGCACCGTCCAGCGCGGAGACGCGGACGATCTGTCCGTCCTCGCCATAGGACTGCCCCTTCGCATCGAGCTCCCTGAAAATCTCCAACGCCTTCTGCGGCTCACCGGCGGCGACGAACTTCTCCGCCAGCATCACGCGTTGGCCAACCTCCGGGTTGGAGGCCGCCGAGGATGAGGAGCGTGTCATCCCGTACCAGACGGCGCCACCAACCAACGCGGCGACCATCACGGCCAGGACAAGGATTTTGCCAACGGGTGTCGCGGAGCGGGAGGAACGGGTCATGGGAGCGGACCAGAGCGGGAGGATTGCCTGCCATTATGCAGGCACCGCAGAGAAACCACCACGAGCGCGAACACCGTCAAATAGAAATCAAAAAAAATCGGGGAGGCGTTGCCGCCTCCCCGATTGTGAAGTGCAGTGCCTTGAATTTTCCACCCATCAAGGAACAGGGGCCATTTCCTGGATGCCAGAACCGAATTTCTGCGTGCGGAAGATGTCCCCCACGGATATAGTACCGTTCGTGGGGTCGTAGGATACGCGATATGGGATGCTGCTTACCACATTGTAATCGCCCACTGGGCTTGGCGGGATGGATTTATTGCTCGTGAACTTGTCCGGCCCGGCGCTTGACATGAACCACAAACCACAATTGTCCTTGCTGGCGGCGAACGAGACGTTCTGCACCCGCGAGCGCATGTTCCAGTTGCCAAAATTGTAATGGTCACGGCCCGACAAGCCGGGGCTGTTTTGGATGTCAGCGCGTTGGGCTTTGAACACATCCTTGAAAGATGCGGAAGAACTCAGGTAAGCAATGGGGGTGGTGACTTCGTAACCCAGAGTGAAATTCGCGCGTGGATCTGCATTGAAGTTCGGAGGATAAGGGCGCCTTACAGCATATGCGCCATTGCCGCAATCGGTCGGCCCCACGTTATAATCCACAAAATAGGCCTCAATTGCGACTGCGGTCGTGCGCAGGTCGGACTTAACCCGTGCGACCTTCGCGCGTGTCTGTGCTTCCAGAAAATTGGGGACTGCGATCGCGGCCAGAATCGCGATGATAGCCACCACGATCAGCAGTTCGATCAATGTAAATCCTTTCTTCATGTCTTGCTCCTTTTCGAATGGTTGATGCTGGACATACCTGTTCTTCCAACCTTCTTGGCCGAAGAAAATCATCAACTACATAGAATGGACGTAAAACTGTCGGTATCCCGGCCTTTCGCAAGGGGATTTTCGCCATGAGCGGCAGTCCCCTGCATCGGTACAAATGATAGGGCTTTGCGGACCAGACGACAACGGAACCGGAAGACTTGCAGATTGAAAAAGCCGCTCGGGAGTTCGACTGTCCCGGAGTTGGGAGAGTATGGGAGCGGACCAGAGCGGGAGGGTGACCTGCTTTGATACAGGTACGCAGTGAAGCCACCGCGAGTGCGAACACCGTCAAATTGAAAACAAAAAAATCGGGGAGGCGTTGCCGCCTCCCCGACCCATCAAGTGTGCATGAAAAAGTTCCTACTGCGCGTTCTGATAGCCGTTGGTGGCCTTTTGGGAGCGCAGGATGTCGCCAAGGCTGACAGTGCCATTCGTCGGGTCATATGGCTGGGCCAACTGATCAGCAGGATATGCGAATGGAGCTTTTGTTGAAACTCCCGGCCAACCACCACCCGTGGCGATAGCCATCGCGGGTGATGAAGAGTTGCTCGGAGAATAGGTACGATCTGGCCCCGCGCTCTGCAAACGCCATCCACCATATTCGGCGGACATGTCGTCATAATAGATCGATGGAGTAACACGGGCGGGACTTTGAAGCGGGACGTACGCCAAGCCCCAGGTTGAATCAACGCTTGTGTAGCGTATACCACCAGCCTGCCAATTGGTGGCAGAGTCAGGAACCTGCATCCTGAAGGGATCCTTGTAGTGAACGGAAGTGATATAGGAGATCGGAGAGCTAAGCGTAACGGGCAGATACCAATAGTTGTACTTCTTGGGGGCGGCTCCTGGGAAGTTGTAACCGTCGAAGGGGTATCTGTTGTAATCCACCTGATATGATTCCAAGGCTATTGCGGCACTGCGCATATCCGCCTTCACCCGTGAGACCTTCGCGCGTGTCTGTGCTTCCAGAAAATTGGGGACTGCGATCGCAGCCAGAATCGCGATGATGGCCACCACGATCAGCAGTTCGATCAATGTAAATCCTTTCTTCATGTCTTGCTCCTTTTCGAATGGTTGATGATGGACACACCTGCTCTTCCAACCTTCTTGGCCGAAGAAAACCATCAACTACATAGATATGGACGTAAAACTGTCGGTATCCCGGCCTTTCGCAAGGGGATTTTCGCCATGAGCGGCAGTCCCCTGCATCGGTACAAATGATAGGGCTTTGCGTGTCAGACGGCAACCGGACTGAAAGATTTGCAGACTGAAAAAGCCACGCGGAAGTTCAGCCTCCCGGAGGGGGTCAAACGATCGGCTCGTCAACCTCTGAGGTATGCGCCAGCATTTTCACGCGGAGTTCGTCGGGAAAGTGGGCGCGTTCGAGGGCGATTTCGCCGGTGATGTCCCCCCTCTTGTAGAGGCCGAAGAGGAAATCGTCCAGCGTCATCATGCCCAGTTTGTAGCTGATCTGGATCTGGGAGTAGATGCGGTTTGTCTTGTGTTCACGGATGAGCGCGCCAACAGCCGGGGTGTTGTGGAGGATTTCGTAGGCGGCGCGGCGCCCCTTTCCGGAGGCATGGGGCACGAGGGTTTGGGCGATGATGGTCTTGAGGGCGACGGAGAGCACGGAGCGAACCTGCTCCTGCTGGTTGGCGGGGAAGGCGTCGATCATACGGTCCACGGTGGAGGAGGCGTCGATCGTGTGCAGGGTGCCAAACACCAAGTGGCCCGTTTCCGCCGCGTGGAGGCCCGCTTCCATGGTTTCAAGGTCGCGCATTTCACCGACCAGGATCACGTCCGGGTCCTGGCGCAGGGCGCCGCGGAGCGCGTAGGAGAAGCTGGGGGTGTCCACGTGGATTTCGCGGTGGGTGACGATGGCCTTCTTGTGCGGGTGAATGTATTCGATGGGATCTTCGATCGTGATGATATGAACGTACCTGTTCATGTTGATCCAGTCGATCATCGTCGCCAGGGTGGTTGTCTTGCCGGAGCCGGTGGGGCCGGTGACAATGCACAGGCCACGGTGGGCGCTCAGGACCTGGATGATCGATTCCTTGGGCAGGCCAAGGACTTCGAAGGGGAGCAGGCGGCTTGGGATCAGGCGCATGACGATGCCGATGTTGCCGCGGGAGCGCAGCACCGCCACGCGGAAGCGTGCCTGATCGGAGTAGGAGTAGGCGAAGTCGCAGGAGCCGTGTTCCTGAAGCATCTGTTGGTAGCGGGGGGGCGTGATTTCCCGCATCAGGCGTTCCGAGTCGTCCGGCGTCAGGATGTTGGGATCAACGACATCCAGCACGCCGCCCAGGCGCATGACCGGCGTCTTGCCAACGGAGATGTGAAGGTCGGAAGCGTCACGCTCCACCACCAGCTTCAACATTTCGTTCATTTCCATGACGGCGGCGCTGCTCCCTGATTCGGCGTGAAATGGCGGGATTGATAACCATCGGCGGGGGCGGAGTTGTCAACGGCGGATGGTTGTTTTTGGTAGCACGGCCATCGGGGTCGTGCATTGTCCTGCGCACATGGTGGCCCAACCTTGAAGAAACTTTCCATCGTCATTCCCGTCTTTAACGAGCGCGCCCTGCTTCCGAAGGTTCTGGAGCGCGTGCGCGCCGTCCAGTACCCCCTGGAGGTGGAACTGGTGCTTGTCGATGACCAATCGACTGATGGGACGCGGCAATGGCTGAAGGAAAATGAGGTGGGCAGCCCCGGCACGCGTGTCGTGTTTCACAGGCGCAACGTCGGCAAGGGAGGTGCCTTGCGCACCGGCTTCAAGCACGCAACGGGGGATGTCATCATTGTCCAGGATGCGGACATGGAGTATGAGCCGTCCGAGATTCCCAGTGTGATCAAGCCGATTCTGGATGGTCGTTGCCGGGTTTCCTACGGCTCACGTTTTCTGGGGCGCATGCCCACGGGGATGAGGATTCCCAACTACGTTGCCAATCGGCTTCTCACGCTGATGGTGGTGCTGCTCTTCGGGCAGGTGATTACCGACGAGGCAACGGCCTACAAGGCCTTCGACGCCAAGCTCCTTCGCAGGATCCCGCTGAAATGCAGGCGCTTTGAATTCTGCCCCGAAGTCACGGCCAAGGTGCTGCTCGCCGGGGAACGCATCCATGAAGTTCCCGCCACGTATTTCGCGCGCACCTTCGAAGAGGGGAAGAAGATCGGCCTGCGCGACTTCTTTGAAGCAGTGCACACGCTGGTCATGTGCCGCCTTGGGTTGATGTAGGCTGCCCGGCCCACCCAGCGGATCATGCGCAGTCGGCGCAAAGACCCGTTAGCGTCAGTTCATGCGATTGGACGATGAAGCCTGCGGGGGCGAGCGCCTCCAGCTTTCCCGGACAGGACTTGAGGTCGTAAACCTTCCCACACCTCTTGCAGTGAAAATGGTGGTGATGGGGCAATTCCCGCAATTCGTAGCGGGCCGGCTCGCCGGGAATCCGCACGGCCTGAAGCCAGGCTTCCGCCAGCAGGGCGTTGATGGCGCGATAAACCGTCGCAATACCGAGCGTGCTCCCCCGCTTCTTCGCCGCCTTGAGCACTTCCTCAGGCCCCAGGGGGCGTCCCGCCGCCATGAAGGCGTCACGAATGGCCTGACGCTGGGTGGTTTTTCGTTGCATCGCGGGTGCCTGTCGCTAATGATAACTCATTATCATGAGTGCGTTTCATTTCCTCCCAAAGTCATTCCGGATGCAAGGGGTCATCGCACCCCTTGGGATCGGGAAGAGGGTGCAGGAGTTGGAATGCAGGTCCTTTCGACCATGCTTCAGCGCAGCGACCCTTGTGGTTTCCCTCGTCTTCTGTTTGCTCGCCCATTCGGCTTCGGCGAAGGCAGGCGAATCGTATTACGCCGTGACCATTCAGCCATTGGGGATGATCGTGGCTGAGTTGGTGAAGGGGCGGGCGGATGTGGTCACGATCATTCCCCCCGGCGCATCACCGCACACCTTCGAGCCGCGTCCCTCCGATGCGCGAAAGGCAAGTGATGCGGCCTTCCTGTTTTCCGTGTCGGAAAACCTGGATGGCTGGGTGGCGAAACTGCCGGCAGGAAATTCCCTTCACGTGATGGACCTCCTTCCTGAGTCCGCGCGGCGCGAATTCCCGGAATCCACGCGCCACGACGATCCTTCCCAGGGACACGATCACGGCCACGGAGTCGTTGATCCGCATTTCTGGACAGATCCCCTCACGGTCGCCGCGTTGCTGCCTCCACTGGTTGCGAAACTGTGCGAGATCGACCCCGATGGCGCGGCGACCTACCGCGCGAATGGGCAACGATTCGCGGAGGAACTGCGCCGCCTGGATGCAGAGGCGGAAAAGGAATTGAAGCCGATGAAGGGGCGGGCCGTGTTCCTGTTTCATCCCTCCTTCCTGTATCTTCTGGATCGTCACGGCCTTGTCTACGCCGGTTCCGTCGAGGAAATGCCCGGCAAGGAGGGATCGCCGCGGAAGCTCATCGCCATCATCAAGACGGTCCGGGAGAAGCAGATTCCCGTGATCTTCACGGAACCACAGTTTCCGCGCGCGGCGGCGGAGGTGATCGCACGCGATGCGGGTGTGAAGCTTGCCGAGCTTGATCCCACCGGCGGCGTTCCCGGCCGCATGACGTACGCGGAGTGGTTTCGCCACAACATCGCCATGATGAGCGCGGCCTACCAGTGACGGCGGCTGTTGAGGTGGAGAACCTCACGGTCCGCTTCGGATCGGTGACGGCGCTGGAGGATGTTTCCTTCACGCTGAAGGAAGGAGGATTTCTTGCCGTGCTGGGGCCGAACGGCGCGGGGAAATCAACGCTGCTGAAAACGCTGACAGGATTGATCGAGCCAACGCAGGGCTCCGTGCGAATCGCGGGCAATGACGCGCGCAGGCGCGATTCGCTGGCCGTCAGCTATGTGCCACAGTTGAAGACGATCGACCGGCAGTTTCCGGCGCTTGCGCTGGAACTGGTGGTGAGCGGCCTGCTTCGACGCTGGCCGTGGCGGATCAGCAAAGATGACGAAGTGCGCGCAACAGCCGCGATGAAAAGCGCAGGGGTCGCCGACGTCGCGCGTACTCCCATTGAACATCTTTCCGGTGGGCAGTTGCAACGGGTGTACCTTGCGCGCGGCATGGTTCGGAATCCGCGACTGCTGATCCTGGACGAGCCCGCATCGGGAATCGATACAACCGGCGAGGGGGAGTTTTACCACCTGCTGGAACACTACCAGCACGACCATCCCAACGCGACCATTGTCATGATCACGCATGATTGGTCCGTGGCGCGCCACCACGCCAGCGATGTGTTGCTGCTGAATCGTCGCGTCGTGGGTTTTGGAAATCCCGACGCGATCCTGAAGGACGAGCTTTTGCGCGATGCGTATGGGCACCGCGGCCACAAGCACACCATGCAGGTTGGAAGCTAGGCGATGGTGGAAGCGTTCCAGTACGGCTTCATGCAGCGTGCGCTGGCTGCGGGGATCATCATCGCCGCGATCAGCAGCTACCTGGGCGTGTTCGTGGTGCAACGCCGCATGGGCTTTCTCGGCAACGGGTTGGCACATTCCGCATTCGGCGGCGTCGCCCTGGCGATCCTCCTCCAGAGCCATATCCCGGCGCTTGATCCGCTCTGGATTGCGGCCCCCTTCACAATCGCCGTGGCACTTGCGATTCAATGGGTGCAGCAACGCACGCGACTGGCCTCCGACACGGCGATCGGAATCCTGTTCTCGCTGGCGATGGCCGCAGGCATCATCTTCCTGTCGAAGACGACGCGCTACTCTTCAGATGCAATGACGTACTTGTTCGGGTCGATCCTCACGGTGGGAGTGCGCGATGTCGTGATGTCGATCATTGTGTTGGCCTTGTTCGCAGCGGCACTTCCGCTGTGGGGAAGATGGGCCTATGCCACAATGGATGGGGAACTGGCGAGGGCGGACGCGGTGCCGGTGGAGCGCGACAACTACATCCTCACCGCAGTGCTGGCGGTGGTCATTGTCATGGCGATGAAGATTGTTGGAATTGTCCTGATTGCGGCTTTCATGATCATCCCTGCGGCAACGGGACGCCTGCTCACAAATCGTTTCAGCGCAATGACGATCACCAGTGTCATCGCCGGCATTGCAAGTGTGGTGATCGGCCTGCCGCTTTCCGTGCAACTGGACATACCAAGCGGCGCACTTATCATCGTGCTGCAATCGGCTGCGTTCTTTTGCGCGCTGGTCGCCAGAAGGTGATGACACCTGGCACAAGCAAGGCCGGCTGGAACGGGATGCTCCTGCGGTCTCCTGCGCTTACTGGTACTTTCTGATGCCGGCCTTCCCCGCAAGCCACATCATGATCCCCTTCTGCACATGCAGGCGATGCTCCGCCTGTAGAAGGATGATCGACGTGGGGCCATCCATGACCTCGTCGGTGATTTCCTCGCCGCGGCGCGCGGGCAGGTCATGCATGACGTAGGCGTCCTTCTCCGCCAATGATAGAAGCCTGCTGTTGAGCTGATAGGGCGGAAAAACCTTCGCGCGCTCCTCGTACTCGCCTTCGTGCCCCATGCTGGCCCAGATGTCCGTATAGACGGCGCGCGCACCACGCACCGCCTCGGCGGGATCGTTCGTCACCGTGATCGTCGCCCCGGTTTTGGCCGCCATGTTCCTCGCCCACTCCACGTACTCGCGCTGCGGCTCATACTGCTCCGGCGACGCGATGCGGAAATCCATTCCCATCAACGCAGCAAGGCATATGAGGGAGTGGGACACATTGTTTCCGTCCCCAACGTAGGCGATGGGAAAACCTGTGAGGTCGCTCGTGTCCTCCACCGCCATGAGCGTCATGTAGTCGGCGAGCGCCTGGCAGGGGTGCTCCTCGTCCGTCAGCGCATTGATGACGGGCGCGACGGTTTCCTTCGCGACGGTTTCCGCGCGATCCCTGCCATAGGTGCGGATCATCACCAAGTCGCACCAGCGATCAATGTTGCGCGCGATGTCCGCCACGCTCTCGCGGGTTCCCATGCCGATGTTGAGGTTGCTAAGGTCGATGGAATTGCCGCCGAGTTGCGCGATGCCTATCTCGAAGGTGGAACGCGTGCGCAGTGAGGACTTCTCGAAGATCATCGCGAGCGTGCACCCTGCCAGCAGCGGGGTTGCTCGACGCTGCTGCCACGCCTTCTTAAGTTCGAACGAGCACGCGAGGATTTCCCCAAGGTCCGTCAACGTCAGGTCCTTGATTGAAAGAAGATCGCGCTTGGGGCGCGGCTCCCCGCGATTGCCGAGCATGTGCTGTGTGATTGTGCGTGCGACTCTTGATTGCATGGTCATGTCACCAGAAAGGGACCTGTCCGGGTCCGACAATTTCTTCAATCGTGTTCAGCTCTTCCTCGGAAAAGCCCTTGTTCTTCAGCGCATCCAGGTTCTGGTCGAGTTGTTCCATGCGCGAAACACCGATCAGCACGCTGGTGACGCGGGGGTCGCGGAGCAGCCACACGAGAGCCATCTGCGCGAGCGATTGCCCGCGCTTGTCTGAAAGCTTGGCGAGCTTCGCGATCTTTTCCCAGACACCCTTCGCGGCAAGGTCATCGTACCATTTCCTGCCCGCATCGCCCAACTTTCCACGCCGCGAGTCCTCCGGAATGCCGGCGCGATAGCGGTCGGTCAGGATGCCCTGCGCCAGCGGACAGAATGCAATGACACCAACGCCCTCCTTCTCCGTTTCCGGGAGAAGATGCTTTTCATGAACGCGCACCAGCATGTTCATCACAGGCTGGTGAATGAGGATGCGCGTCAGGTGGTTCTCGCGCACAATGCGCATCGCGTCACGAAACTGTTCCGCGTTGTAGCTGCTAACGCCCGCGTAGAGCGCCTTCCCGGACCCAACAATCGTGTCCAGCGCGCCGAGTGTTTCCTCCAGAGGCGTTTCCGGGTCAAAGCGATGGCTGTAAAAAATGTCAACGTAGTCCAGGCCCAGGCGCTTCAGTGATTGATCGCAACTGGCGATCAGGTACTTGCGGCTGCCCCATTCACCATAGGGACCCGGCCACATGTTGTAGCCTGCCTTCGTGGAAATTACCAGTTCATCGCGGGGCATTTCCTTCAGCCATTTTCCCGCAACCTGTTCCGCATTGCCAAAGGGAGGCCCATAGTTGTTCGCAAAATCGAAATGCGTGACGCCGCGATCGAACGCGCGAAACATCACGTCGCGGCAAAGCTGCTCGTTTCCCGGCTCACCAAGCACCTGCCAGAATCCGAGCGAAATTTCCGGAAGCTTCAGGCCGCTCCGCCCGCAGCGCCTGTATTCCATCTGCTGGTAACGATCCCTGGCAAACGTCATCGCCTTCTCCTCGCGGTAATCATCAATGGCACGATGCGTTCGCGCCCGCCGTCATCGGAAGGAATGTTGGCGATCTGCGCGGCGATATCATCGCGCAGGCGATCCTGTTCCGTCAGGTTCGCAATGGCCATCACCGACGATCCGCCGCCATCCAGGTTGATCGCGGAATCGCAGCCAAGAACCTGCATCACCGCTGCGATGCCGCCCAGCGTGACGCCGCAACTGTGCTTCCCCGGATTGCGACCATCGACAACAACCATCTTCAGCGAGCCATCCTTCATCACGCCGAGTGCCGTGCGCGGGGCGCGGGTCTTCTCGACGTCGAAGGGAAAGCGCGTCGGCGCTGGGCCGCCGGGGCGGAACTCGCCCGCATTGCCCGCGGAGAGCATGTCCTTTGCATAAATCTGTTTCGCATCACGAACGAGGAAGGGGCCGGCGCTGACCATCCATTCCACGTTGCGTGCCACGTCCTGCCGGATACGCAGGGTGAACCTCGCGGTCGGTCCCAGGGCGGCGCGCGCGTGCTTCCCATCAACAAAGACAGTTGCGCCGCCGCGCGGTGGGGAGGGTGCGAGGCCAACATCCTTTGTGGCGGAAATCAGCAATGGGCCAGTGAAATTGAGCGCCACGGCGTCGGGTGGCACCGTGAAGTTCGGATCGTCGAAGAATCGGAGCACGCTGCCGTGCGCGGCCCCGGTGCCAGCCTTGTGAATTGCAACAGGTGGCAAGTCGTTGATGCACAACTCCATGTCCGCAGGGCCGAAGATGCGGGAAATTGTTTCGCCAGAACGTGCATGGATGATGCCCGGCCGATCCAGCCACGGAGGAGAAACCATCCTCCCTTCGATGATGTGGCCACCGACAGGCTGGTGAAGCGCGGAGACGCCGTCGTCGTATTCCTCCGGGAAGTTGAGAAAGAATCCCGCATTGATGGCGGCGATGATGGAGTCGTCGTTTTGCAGGAGTCGTGACAGCGGGATGGCGGGAAGGAATCGCGCGACGCCAAATTTCCCGTCATTCAATTCCACAAGCTGCGGATCAAGCGCGTCCAGCTTGTCCATGTCGTCGACCGATTCGAAACTCGTTCCCTGTCCGTGGATGAGCGCGGCCAGGACCTCGCGGGGCGCATCACCGTAAAGGATCGGGCCCGTGTTCACATAGAGGCGCGTTTCGCGCGTGGTGGGCCCTGAGGCGCGCAGCGCGCCCTTCGCGAAGGTGGTGGCCCAGTACGCGTTCTCGATTTCGGAGAGGTTGGTAAGCCTGGGGAATTGCGCTGCCAGCGCGGGGCTGAGCGAAACGCTTCCGCCGGGAGCGATGGTCACCTCATTGATGCACAGCGCCTCCGGCCTGCGCTTCGTGGTCGCCTCATTGTCGTCAACGTTGAACGCAAAGCGACGGCGGCGCCACTCCACGCCTTCGGCGATATTCCTGCGGCGATCCTCCTTCACGATGAGGCTTTCCTCGCGCACGTTCATGTCCAGGATGCGCGACATGGCCGCTGGCGTGACTTGTTCTTCGGCTGGGAAACTCAGTGGAGTGCTCCGGAGTTATTTCGGCACATCGACCTTGTCGATGATGCCTGAAATCATTTCATTGATGGGGGCGCGTTCAATCTTGAAGACAGTGCTGGCCAATCCCGGCGCTGCGCTCATGATGACAAGGTCACCCTGTCCCGCGCCGACGTAGTCGATGGCCATTGTTGCACGCCCCGCGTTCCTTCCATCGGGACTGACGGGTTGCACCATCAGCAGTTTTCGCCCTTCGTAGGCTTCAAGCTGGTGGACGGAGACAACATTCCCAATCACGCGACCGATTTTCACGAGCGAGTCCCCATGCCATTCAGCGTTGCCTGATCGACGAGTCCGCCGACGGCGCAATCCGTGGGGACGAAGCCGGGCAGCTTGCACGCGAACATCGCGTCACCGCTGCGCACGATGTAAACCAAATCGCCGCGCCCCCGCCCAAGGGCGTCCAGCGCAACGATCGGGTCGCCTGATGGTTTCAACTCGCCGTCAAGCGGCTGGATCACGACCATCTTCACGTGCTCGAACGCGGGATCGCGGCGCGTTGCCACGACAGTTCCGATCACGCGTGCCAAGTCCATCGGTTGCTCCGGCGTAAAATTTCCAGCGACCACGTTCTGGCTGATGCCATTGATGGCATCGGTCAAAGAATCTGCACCAAGACCGCTGGCGATCCTCGCGACAGGGGGGCCGGGAGAGCAACTGTTTATCATGGAAGGAGTGGGGAAATCCCATCATGAAGGGCCATGGGAATGCGATGGCATCCCCGGCGTTCCCTCATTCAACCCGTCGTTAGTCGAACAACTCGTTCTTCTCAACGGGCCGCATCAACCACGTTGCGAGGGCGGTCATGCGCTCGGCCTCGCCCGAACTCTGCACGGCTTGGAAAATCGCCTGTCGATTTCCGATGACAACCACCAGCTTTTTTCCGCGCGTGATGGCGGTGTAGAGCAGGTTTCGCTTCAGCATGATGTAGTGGCTCGTGTGCATGATGACGACAACGGCGGGATACTCGCTTCCCTGCGACTTGTGTATCGTGATCGCGTAGGCGCTTTCCAGCTCATCCAGGTTTTCAAAGGGGTAGCGCACCACCTCGCGTCCGAACTTCACGCGCAACTGGCGTGCCTCCTGATCAACCCCCAGCACCTTTCCCACGTCGCCGTTGTAGACGTTCAACTCGTAGTTGTTCACATTCTGGATGACCTTGTCGCCGCGGCGGAACCTGACCTCCGTGCCGAGTGCAAATCCCTTCGGGTTCAGGCGTTCCTGGATCAGCACATTGAGTTCATGCGTTCCCAATGCGCCGCGCCGCATCGGCGTCAGCACCTGCACATCATCGATGGGATCGCAGCCGAGGCGCCTGGGAATCCGTTCCGTCAGCATTGCAAGAAGCGCCTCGCGGATTTCCTCCGGCTCCTTGCGCTCGATGAAGAAGAAGTCGGCCTTCTTGTTCCCGTCATCTGCGGGAAGGAAGCCGTGTCCTTCGTTGATGCGATGGCTGTTGCGGATGATGAGCGATGCGTTCGCCTGGCGGAAGATTGTTTGAAGGCGCGTGGTCCTCACACAACCGGAGACGATGAGGTCGCGCAGGAAGGTACCAGGCCCCACGCTGGGAAGCTGATCCACGTCGCCGACGAAGATCACCGCCGTCCCCGGCTTCACGGCGCGAAGCAGGCTGAAGGCGAGCGGAATGTCCAGCATCGACGCTTCGTCGACGATGAGGACGTCACACTCCAGGGGCTTTTCCTGATCGTGGGAAAATCCCCCTTTTTGCGGATTCCACTTCAACAGGCGATGGATGGTGCCCGCCTCCTCGTGGGTGGTTTCCGAGAGTCGCTGCGCCGCGCGCCCCGTTGGGGAGCAGAGCGCGATGTGCCGCTTCTCGTTCTTCAGGACATGAATCAACGCGCGAACGAGCGTCGTCTTCCCGGTTCCCGGGCCGCCCGTGATGACGGCAATGCCGCCCGTAGCGACCATGCGCAGTGCGTCCTGCTGCTGTGGTGCCAGCGTGAAACGAAAGTGGGACTCAAATTCCTTCAGCCGCGCCTCCACTTCCGCCGGCGGGGCCAGTTGCCTTGCGGATTGCATGAGGCCGCGCACGAAGCGCGCGCAGCCCGTCTCCGTGGCGTAGAGCGATGGCATGAAGAAGCAGTCGGCCTGCCCGCCCACCGCCGCGTGGCGAAGGTACTTGTTCGCCACCGCCGTCGCGAGCGTGCGCTCAATGAGCTGCGGATCGACCTCCAGAAGTTTCTTCACGCGCGCGAGAAGCTCCTCGCGCGGCAGGTAGGTGTGGCCCTCCGTGGATGCGTGGTCGAGGACGTGGACGAAGGCCGCCTGCACGCGCTCCGGCGAATCGCGTGCAATGCCCATCCTGGCCGCAATCTCATCAGCCTTCATGAAGCCGATGTTTCGCACCTCCAGGCCCACGCGGTAGGGATTTGTCTTCAGGATCAGCACGGCATTGTCGCCATAGTGGCGGATCAACCGGGCAGAGATGGCGTTGCTGAAGCCCTGCTGCTTGAGGAACAGCATGGTTTCGCGGGTGGCCTTGTGTTCCTCCCACCGCTCAATGATCGCATGAACCTTCCTGCCAAGGCCGCGAATTTCCCGCAGCAGTTCGGGCGTTTCGTCGATCACCTGAAGGGACTTCTCCCCGAAGCGATCGACGATGGCCTTGGCGGTTTTGGGGCCAATGCCAGGAATAAGCCCGCTGCCAAGGTACGCGAGCATCGCATCGGTGGACGTCGGCGGCTGTGGCGCCGCGCTTTCGACATGGAACGTCCAGCCGTGCGTGGGATGTTCGCGCCACTCACCCTTGATGCGGATCGGTTCGCCCGCAGGCGCGCCGTAGAAATTTCCAACGGCCTTGAATTCCGATTCGTCCTCAAGCTGGAAGGTGACGACTTGGAATGTCCCCTCCTCCGCCGTGTATGTCACCAAGCGTATCGCGCCATGGAATTCCTTCCGTGCGCGCAATTCCTCCGTGGGTGGCTTGCGGGGGCGCGGCTTGAATTGGCGATGCGATGCCATCAGGCCCCCACCATGCGCGCGTAGACGTTCTCCGTCCCATCCACCATTGCGCGTACCGTGAATTGCGCTTCCACGCGCGCCGTTCCGTTGTCCACGAATTGCTTCCTGCGCACGGGATCATTCCACAAGTCGACGACTGCGCGGGCGAGCGCACCTGCATCCAGCGGCGGAACAAGCACTCCCGTCACGCCATCCTCCACCACGTCGGGAATGCCGCCCGCACGCGACGCAACGCAGGGAACCCCCGCCGCGAGCGCATCGATGAGCGACGTGCAAAGACCCTCCAGTTTCGACGGCATGACGAAGAGGTCAAAGGCGGCGTAGCAGTCCGCGACATCCGCGCGATGCCCCGCCAGGATGATGGCCTCGTCGTGTTTCACGCGAAGCGATTCCAACCGCGGGCGTTCAGCGCCCTCCCCGACGAACACAACACGTGCGCCGGGAAGTTGCATCCGAATGAGTGGCGCCGCCTCTGCCAGGATCCAGGGGGCCTTGTGATCGACCAGGGCGCCCACGAAGCCAACGAGCGGCCCACCGTCATCGCGCAACCATTCCGCACGCAGTGCCTTCCCGTCGCCGCCGCGCACGCGCTCCGTTTCGACGCCGCTGTGCACGATGTCGATGCGGGAGGGCGGAACTCCGCCCTGAATCAACACATCACGCACACCCCTGGAAATCGCGATGAAGTGCTGCCCATTCGCCGTGTATTTCCCTCCACCCACTGAAAAATCCACGCGACGCGTTGTCACGACGGGATATTCCCCAAGGAATGCGCCCACCGCCATCGTGTGCGCGTTGCCGGTGTGCGCGTGAATAATACCCGGCCGAAACTGCGCAGCGATTTCGCGCAGCCGGCTCTTCAAGAACGGGCTGCGCGCACCCAGCAGCGCCGGCTTCGCGTAAGTCGCAGTGGCAAAATCATCGTCGCAAAGCGCCCTCTCCAAATCAGAGCCGGGCCTGCAAACGATCAACTGCTCGTGACCACGCCCGCGCAGGCCCTTCGCCAGAAGGTGGAGTTGTCGCTCCCCGCCACGATAGCCTGATTCGGAATTGATGTGAAGGATTCGCATGTCCTTCCACGATGGCAGCGCGTCGCAGGCAGGTCACAGGAAAAATTGACGCCGGGGGCAGAATAAAACAAGGGAGGCGTGGAGCAAAACTCCACGCCTCCCTCATTCGCCGGGGATTTCCCCGTTATTTCACGTTGGTTTCGGCAGGCTGTTGGATTGGTGGATTGTTCTGGACGGGTGGCGGATTTCCCCCCTGGGCACCACCGGCATGTGGCTGGCCTGGTTGGGGATTGTTGGCGCCGGGGGCACCCTGTTGGCTGGGGCGTCCCTGGCGGGGCTGGATGTTCGTCGCTCCCGGCGGAACGGCTCCTGCCGGTCCGGTGCGTTCCGCGAACGGGTTGCCGCTGCCCACGTTCAGCGTCGCACTTTGGAAGGCTTGCGTCGCGCGATAGTTCCCTTGGGAGTTCTCCTGCGTTTCCTCCTGGTTCTTCTTTTGCGCGGCCTGGATGTACTCCAGTTGCTCCTTCTCCTCCTGCGCGTCGCTGGACAAAAGCTCTGCGGGGCTGAGGGTTTTCGCTGCGGTGGGTTCGGCGGGACTTGCTTCTCCCGTCGCGGCCGGCTGCAAGTCCTCGTCGCTCGGCACGCGTTCGTAGTCGGTCACAAGGCGGCCACGGCGGCCATCCTTGCCGGTCGGGCGTGGCAGGTTGTCCTCCACCACGGTCGGCGTCAGGAAAATGAGAAGGTTCGTGGCGATCTTGCTGTTTGTCTTCTTTCCGAACACGACGCCTATGTATGGCAGCTTCGAAAGAAATGGAAGGCCGGCGGAAGAATCGCTTCCCTGATCCTTGATCAACCCGCCGATCATGCGCGTCTGGCCGCTGGGAATTTGCAGGACGGTTTCCACGTTTTGGCGATCACGGCCAACCACGCGCCGGACGCCATCTCCGTCTGGAATATCCTGTGGTTTTGCAGTATCATTGTCGATGCGCAGGTCCAAATCGATCAGGTAGCTGTTGGAAATGGAAGGAGTAACGTCGAAGGTAAGACCTGATGTCACCGTGGACTGCGTCGTGGTCGTGCGACCGCCGTTGTTGTTGTTGTTGTCGTTGCCATTGTCAAAAAAGGAGGTCAGGTAGGGGACTTCCTCACCTACGAAAATCTTTGAGGGTTCCTGATTCTTCACAACGAGGCGAGGTTGCAGCAGCACGCGTGTGCTGCTGTCATTGAAAACAGCCTCATATTGAAGGGCGACTGTTTGGGAGATGAAATTTCCCGTCAGCTTGTCCCCAACGAGCGAGAAATTGGGAAATATTTTCGCGAGATCGGTAAAGTGCGACTGGGGGAATGTTGTCGTGCCGTCGGTGCTGGTTGTTCCTCCGGCAGAGCCACCAGTGAGAGCTGCCAAGGGGGTGTAAAATGCGCCTTGATTGTAGGCGGACAACAGGTTGTCTGCGACGGAAAAACTGTTGAGGCCGACGTTGAGGTTGCGGGTAAAGACGGTTGAAAGAATCTCACCCTGCAGCAGCACCTGCTTGACCGGCTGGTCGAAACCCGCCAGCACCTGCTCAACGCGCTCGTGAACTTCGGGAACGTCCTCAAGGATGATGACGCCCTGCTTTTCGTTCACTTCAAACAGCAGGCCGTCTTCCTTCGTGCGGATGTTGTCGATGATCGTTTTCAGGTCTTCAAGGTCAGCGCCATCGATGCCGATGTTGTTCACGTCATAGATGACGATTTCCGGCGCGACGTCCAGGATGTCGATCAACAATTCCATCTTCTTGATGTTGCTGAGCAAATCCGTGACGACGATCTTGTGCGTCTTCGTATCGACCTCGATCGTGCCTGGGTCGGATTTGTAGGATTCGATTTTCTTCGCGATGTCCTCCACTTCCGCGTGGCGGATGTAGAACACGCGAACGACGAGTTGAACGTCGATCTCACGGATGAAGCGTTCGATGCGTTCCTGCGAAACGGGAAGATCATACACGATGAGCTTGTTGGTGCGATCATCGGCGACGGAGGAACCAAGGTTTGGTGTCAGCAGGCCCTTGATGGCGCGATCAAGTTCGCTCGACTTGATGTTGTTGGGGCGGTACGTCTTCTGGATCAACTGGCCCGAAAGGATGTTCTTCTCGTAGTAATCCTTGTCGGCGATGCCATATTCGTTTTTCGTCTGGTCCTTCCACCAGATAAAGCCGTTGGGGTTCGCCAAGGCACCGAGCGCTGCTTCCACAGGTTGTTCGGAAACAAAGGCGGTGACTTTCTGGCCGGCGGCCTTCCCGTAGACGTTCACGGGTGCGCCGATGGTGGAAGAAATTTGGGCGACGGCCTGTTCGATGGTGCCGCCGTTCACTGCAAAGGTGACCAAGGGGGTGGATTCGGCGGATTTTGCCTCCGCGTCTGAATCGGCGTTGCCACCCTCGACCTTGGGGGCGGCGCCCGATGGCGGCACGACGACCGCAGGGGGCGGACCTTTCGGCTTGGCGGCCTCCTTGGGAGCTTCCTTTTCCTTCGGAGCTTCCTTGGCGGCTTCCTTGGGTGCTTCCTTTGCATGGGCGGGAGGCGGTGCCTCCTGGGCAATGACGCCATTGCCGGCAACAACGCCCACAAGCATCAAAGTCAGTGCGTTGCGCAGCTTGGCCATCCCTCTCCGTCCTCTTCCCGATGTCTGAAAGCTCATCACGCTTTGGGAAATACCTTCTCGTGTGGTGGAAAAAACGCCTGAGGCATGTTAACCATTGAGGGCGAAACTTTCCGAATCGCCCCGCAGCCGTGTCAGCAAAAATTGGGACCATCGGCTGCGAGGAAAAACCAAGAAAAAGGGCCTTGTCCGCCGAATCGGGAGTTTTTCCGGTCGCACATTCACGGTCCCACCGCAAAACCTGACCGTATAATTCAGGGCCTTGGCGGCCTTCGCAAAAAGAAATCGAAGGGGCCGGATGGCCCCCGCCCGGACCAATTTGGCTTTCCCACGACGGAGAGCCGCGAACTGATCGCGACCATGAACATCCTCTTTATCGGCGATATCTTTGGCAATCCGGGCCGCCAGGCCGTCCGAAAACTGCTCCCGGAACTGCGGCGGAAGCGCGAAATCGATCTCGTCATCGCGAACTGCGAAAATTCCGCGGGGGGAAAGGGGGTCACGGAGAAGATCGCCGAGGACCTGTTCGCGGCGGGCTGCGACCTGCTCACAGGCGGCAATCACATCTTTGCCCAGCGTGACAGCATGGATTTCATCGACGGGGAGCAGCGCCTCGTGCGCCCGGTCAATTTTCCGCCCGGCGCGCCAGGCCGGGGCTTCGCGGTTCACCACAGCAATGCGGGGCCAACCGTTGGCGTCATCAATGCGTGCGGCCGCACCTTCATGCCGCAGCACTACGATGATCCCTTCCGGGCGATTGATGCCTGCGTGAAAAAGATCCGGGAACAAACGCCGCTGGTCTTCGTTGATTTTCATGCGGAGACAACCAGTGAGAAAATGGCGATGGGCTGGTATTTGGACGGGCGGGTGACCGCAGTCATGGGGACCCACACCCACGTCCAGACAGCGGACGAGCGACTGCTGCATCATGGAACCGCGTACATCACGGATGTGGGAATGACGGGGCCGTACGATTCCGTGATCGGGGATGACAAGGAAATCATCCTTGATGCGATCCTGACGCAGCGCCCGCGCCGCTTTGAAGTCGCGCCGCCGAACGAGGTCTTCCTTTGTGGCGTTGTGGTGACGGCGAGCATGGAGACGGGGCTTGCGGAAAAGATTGAGCGGCTGCGCATTCCCTGTTCATGAGGCTGATCGCCGCCATCGCGACGCTCCTGATTGCGAGCGTCATCGCAAGGGCGCCGGCCCAGGATGTTGCCATCGTCCCCTTCAGGGAATTCAAGGACCTTCCCACGACGCCGACGCTGATCCTCAAGTTCAAGCCCGGCAGCGAGGATCGAATCACAGCCATCACCCCCGAGGGAATCAGCGCGCAAATGCGTCGCGGGAAGGCGCTTCATGCGCAGGGGATGGAGGCCTATCTCAACATGATGAAGGCCTTGAAGGAACGCGATCCGGCGCTGGCCCCGATGGAGGCTTTCGGATACGGAGACGGGGGGGGACGGCCGGGGCTGCTTCGCGATGAACATCGACGGAACCTGAAGCGTTATCGCCTTTCCCGCCCAAACGAGCCGGAGTTTTGGGCACGCGTGAATGGCGACGGGATCGTGGAGCAGATTACCGTGAACCTGAATACAAACTCCTACGACGTACGCCACCAGTTCGTTTTCCATACGCAAAGCGGGAAGTGCCGCATCCTGGCAGTGGCGACACAGTCGGCGGATGGCCTGACCTCCGTTTGGTTTTTCCATCCAGACCAGTCACTCCTTGGAGTCATACGGTGCGATGCCGCCGGCATGCTGAACGGTCCGCTCTTGGAATGGGATGACGACGGCAACCTGACCCAGGCATTGAATGGGACCGCAAACTACGAGTATGTGAATCCGTTCATGCGTTAAATCCGCGGGCGTGGCGCAATTTTTTCTTGCCGGTGTTTGGGCGGCGGGGGAATTTCATGCGCAAATGGCAAAGCATTCCTCCATCGGCTTCTTTGGGCTTTTCTGGCGCCTTGCGCTGATCGGTGTCATACTTTTCTCCGTCACGGGCGTGGCGGGATACATCACTGCCGAACGCCTGATTCGCACGCCGGAGACGGAATCGCCGGACCTGCTGACCATGGAACTGACGGACGCCGTGACAAAGGCCAGTTCCCTTGGGTTTTCGATCATCATCGAAAAGAAGGAACCGACCACGCTGCTGAAGGAGGGGCACGTTCTCTCCCAGAGGCCCTCTCCCGGTTCCGCGGTGAAGAGCGGTTCCACGGTCCGCCTTACCGTTGCCGCAAAACCCTGACTCATGCGGTTCCTGATCCAGCGCGTCACCCACGCGGAAGTCACCATTGATGACGTCGTTGCGGGAAAAATTTCGCGGGGCCTGCTGGTGTTCGTCGGGCTTGGCGCAGGCGACAGCGAGTCGCTGTTCCCACCTGCGATTGAAAAAGTCATCAACCTGCGCGTCTTCAGGGATGAGGACGGAAAGATGAATCGCTCGCTGCTGGACGTGGGCGGCGAACTGCTCGTGATCTCACAATTCACACTTTATGCGGATGCGCGCAAGGGGAGGCGCCCCAGCTACACCGATGCCATGCCGCCCGCGCAGGCGGAGGCGCTCTTCCAGCGCTTCCTGAAAATGTTGCGCGAACAGTTCGCCGGTGTCGTGCAGACGGGTAGCTTCGGCGCGGACATGAAGGTGACGCTGCTGAATGACGGCCCCGTGACGATCTGGTTGGACTCCAAGGACATGAATTGGACGTAGTCCGCTTTCCGTTGCGCATGTCCGGGGGGCGCTTTCATCCTTCGGTCCCACACGTGCAGGAGCCGTTGCCTTGGCAGCAGGAAACCAATAGGGAATGACAGCGCCCTTTCGCAAGCGCCCGCCCCAACCGCGGGCCAAATCCACTCCCCCGCAGCAACGCCGGTCATCAGACGCCGCAGTGCCGCAGCGCCAGGGTTACCTCTTCGGCACGATTCCGACACTCGCGGAGTTGAAGGGCGCTCTTCCCGCGTTTGGACTGGCGATCCTGTCCGCGGGGCTGCTGCGACTCGCCTACTGGCCTCTTTACTTCAGCCCCATCGCGTTTGTTGCACTTGTTCCGATGTTGTGGGGATTGCGGCGTTGCAGGCCCGGCGTCGCCTTCCACGTGGGCTGGTTGTTTGGCTCGATCATGTGCGCGTTCGGCACGTCATGGTTCGTCGTCGTCGATCGTTTCAATTCGCTGGTGTGGTTTGGTGTCGTGCCGCTTGCGATGGCGCTTGGATTGTATTTCGCGTTCAGCACCGCGATCATCGTTAAATTCGCGCGCAGGCATCAGCCGTGGGTGGCGCTGCCACTGGCAATGATGACGTGGGCGGGCATCGAGTACTTCATGAGCATCGGCCCGCTGGGGACGCCGTATGGGCTGGCGCAATCGCAGGGCGGATGGTTGTCCGTCGCGCAACTGGTGTCCATCGCGGGAATGCCCCTGCTCAGCGCGCTGATCCTTGCGGCGAACCTTTGCATCATGGAGACGGTCGCCTCCTTCATCGCGCGCTACGGGCAGGGCGGCGCGCTGACGCGCCTTGCAATCGTGGTGCTCGCCGTCGTCGCCGCACATTTCTGGGGCGCGGGCGTCATCACCGCCGGTGAGGATGCGCTGGCCACCGGGAAGGTCGTGAACATGCGCGTGGCCCTGCTTCAACCGAACATCTCCCAGGACAAGAAGTACGCGAGCTACAGCCTTCCTGATCCCGTCAAGCGCCAGCAACTGACGGATGAACTGACGCTCGTACAACTGGAGCAGCTTCGCACGCTCGAACGCCGTGAGGTGGATTTGATCGTGACGCCGGAAAGCACGTTCACGGCGCCGCTCGCCGATGTGGAGGAATCACTCCAGAATCGCCTGTTTGGCCGCGCGATCTTCCGCGAGGTCATCGACTTGGCCAACGACTTTGAAACACCGATCACGATTTGCGAGGAGGACAATTTCTTCAAGGACAAGGACGGGAACCTCACCGAGGACGCCATTCCCGCAATCGACCCGCAGACGAATGAATTTTATCCGGGCTACAGCGCGTATGGCGGATTCTGGCTCATACGCCCCGGCGAGGATTCCATCCGCCAGGTTGCGGACTATCGCAAGGTGCAGTTGATGCCGTTCGGCGAAGCGGTGCCCTACTTCAGCATCATTCCAGGCTTTCAGGAAAAAATCGTCCAGGTGGGGACCTTCGCGCGCGGCAAGCTGGGATCACCTGTTGGATTCAATGTCACCGATCGTGTCGACCAGGAGGAGAAGGAGGTGCGCATCGGGCCGAGCATCTGCTTCGAGGACCAGTTCCCGTATATACACACCAGCCACGCACGCAAGGGGGCCAACCTGTTCGTGAATGTAACGAACGACGGATGGTTTGACGGGTCCTCAGGCCCCTACTGGCACGGCGAGATGTCGCGCTGGCGCAGCATCGAAACGCGCATTCCCATGGTGCGATGCACGAACACGGGAAACACGTTCATCATTGGTCCATCGGGGGAAATCACGGAACAATTGGACCCGATGAAGCCGGGCATCCTGAAGGCCGACCTGAAATTTCTGGCGGACCCGCCCAAGACGTTGTACGCCCGCATTGGCAATCTCTTCGGGATGCTTTGTTTCGGCGGCTTGCTCTTCACGCTGATCGCCGGGTGGGTTCGGCGGGCGGAATAGGCCCGCCTTCACGGTAAGGCGGAGCCGTTATTCCACCTTCTCGCCCCAGTCCTTCAGGATCTTCTTCGCCTGCGCCGTCCAAATTTCGTACGCCGCAGGCTTGAGGTGAATGCCATCGCCGGTGTAATCCGCCTTCAACATGCCTTGGTCATCCTTCAGCAAAGTGCCAAGATCAATCAGCGGCAAGTTCTTCTCCTTCGCATAGGCGCGGAGCATGTCGTTGAATTTTGCAGCACGCGGATTGAAGACCTCCGGCTTTCCCCAGCTTGAATAAGCCGTCCCAGCCGGTGGCAGGGTTGTCAGCGCAATCCTGATGTCGGGAAATCGTGCCTGCGTCTCATCAATGATCTTCTTGTAGCTTGTCATCAACTCTTCCAGGGCCGTGGCATTGCTTCCCATGTGGTTGGTTCCAATCAGCAGGAACATGGCGCGCGGATGGGTGTCGAAGATGCTGCTTTCCATGCGGCTCAGGATCCCGCGTGGAAAGCTGTTGCTGGGATTGCTATAGATGGTGTCGGAACCGATGCCGCGGTTGAGCACCGGCAGGCCGGGAAAGTACTGCTTCAACTTGTATCCCTGCGTGATCGAATCGCCGACGAAAACAATGTTTGTTTGATCCTTGGGAAGTTTCCCGTTTTCCTCCACGAAGAGCTTCACGCGTTGGATATACAGCTTCTCCGACGACGACGGGGAAGTCACCTTGTCGAAGCCCTGCACCGTCATCTTGTCTTGTGCCAACATCATGGACGTGCACAGCATCGTCATCGCCACGAAAATGGTCCGAAAAAGTGTCATTGTCCTATGTGCTCCATTGCAGGAATTGGATCTGCGACCCGTGTTGCCGTCTTTGGCGGGGCGGGGCGATGACAAACTGAACGGGGAGATCCCTTCATGAGCTTCCTGGTGATCAGCACGAGCCTGAACAGGAACAGTTGCAGCCGGATCATGGCGCGGGCGGCGCGCGACCGAATCACCGGGTTGGGGCGCGATTGCGGCTACATCGACCTGCAGGACACGCCGCTTCCCTTTTGCGACGTGGCCGGGTGTTACTCGGACCCGAACGTGCGCGACGTGAAAAGACGCATCGCTGCGGCGCGCGGCATCATCATGGCCGTGCCGATCTACAACTACACGATCAGCGGGGCGGGGAAAAACCTGATCGAACTCACGGGCAAGGCATGGCAGAATCGGGTGGTGGGATTCATCTGCGCCGCCGGTGGCAAGGGCAGCCACATGTCGATCATGAGCCTTGCCAACAGCCTGATGCTCGACTTCCGCACCGTCATCGTGCCGCGATTCGTCTACGCATTGGAGGGGGATTTCGGCGACGACGAGAGCATCTCCGATCCCGTCATCAGTGAACGCATCGTGGAGCTTTCCGACACGGTGATTCGGTTTGCGGATGCGCTGCTGCCGAGTTCATCATAGACAAATGATCCACCGCCCAACGTTTCAAGTCCTGCTTCTGGCCGCTTTCTCATTCCTTGGCGTGGCCGTCGCACAGGTGCCGGCACCGACAGTGGCCACAGCACAGGAGCACCCCACCCGCATTGAAGGGAATGAAGCGAAGCTCACGGAAGAGGCGGGAAAAACGCAGGGGGCTGCCAGCCTCGGCGAGACGCCCGCGTTGCAGGAGGAACTCGGCGAGAGATTTGAATCGTTGATGAAGTTGTTCACCACCCGCGAAGTGGAAAAAATCCTGGCGGAGTTCGTCGAACCCTTCCAGATCACCTCACCCACGGCGGATGCCGTCACCAACAAGGAATCGTTGGAGAAGTACTTCACGGACATCTACAAAAAGGATGTCGGTTTCCTTCAGCGCATCAACATCAAGCCCGACGATGTGACCGTCACGGCTCTGGACAAGGATCACGCGCTGATTTCCGCCACATCAGACGACGTGTACATTTCCCGGGAGGGTTACGAGTACAAGACCGTGTCGCAGTGGAACGCAACGGCGCGGCGCGTTGATGGCGAATGGAAATTCGTGACGATGAGCCACACGACGGACGTGCTCCGCAATCCCATGTACCTTCAGGCGGTTGACGCGGCGCGCCTGCGTCCGCTGGTCTCAGGCCTCGTAGGCCTGATCGTTGGCGTGATCGGCGGGTGGGCGTTCTTCACCCTTCGGCGCAGCACGAAAAACACTTCCGCATAGATTCCCAACGATGGGCCTTGGGTTGGGGAACGCCCACCAGGTCAGCTACTTGCGGTTTCGCTTCTCCAACTGGGCGCGCAACGGAACACACATCTTCGCGTGTGGCTTGGCGCGAAGCCGTTCGATCGGAATATAGGGACACGTTCCGCAAAGCCCGGCAGGCTCGTCGGCGCAAAGGTCGCAAAGGCCGTAAGTTCCCTTGTCGAGCTTCACCAATGCCTCCGTCACCCACGCGAATCGCTCCTCCTCCATGCGGCGCTGGATGAAGGTGCTTTCCAACGATGCGCTGTCGGAAGCCGCATCGGCCTGATGGCTGGAGAACGTCGCATGAGTCGTCTCCTTGTTGCTGTCTGCCAGATCATCCAGGGACCTCAAATCGCGCAGCAACCGCTCGCGCTCGTCGGACAGGAGCTTCCTGAGTTCCTTCAGGTCGGCTTTGCCGTAGGGCGATTTGCGGATGACCTTCTTTTTCTTCTTCACCGGTTCCGGTGCGACAACGGCTGCCGCCTTGGCGGACTTGGTGGTGGTGGCACTGGCGCCGTGAAGGTCTTCCGGTTTCTTGATCTTTCGCGCCTCGCGCAGCGCAAGAATCTTCATCAGGTGATGGCTGCGGGCCTTCACCCCGGACTCCGCCTTCCCCTCACCCTTGGCGACCGCAACGGCCTGATTTTTTTTCAGTGCCTTCTTCGCTTCCTTTGATTCCTTCGCGGTCGTCACGGCCGCCTTCTCAGCGCCCTTCTTCCTGGGAGCTTCCTTGGGCGGTGCCTTTGCTGGTGCCTCGGATTTTTTCTTCGCGGTTGCCTTCGCCGGGGGCGCCGCCTTCACGGCTGGCGCGGCTGCGGCGGGCTTTTTCGCGGTGGGCTTTGCTTCAGGCTTCGCGGGTTTTGGTGCTGGTTTCGTCGATGCTTTCAAGGCTGCTGCTTTCAGGATCTTTTTTTCGGTCGGTTTGCCGGATTTTTCCGCGCTCTTTGCTGGCTTCGCGGGAGCGGCTTTCTTCGATGCGGCGCGCGCAGGCGGTGTCTTCTTCGCCTTGGCCGCCGCCGACTTCGTCGCCGCGGTCGTCTTCTTCACGGGTGCTGCGGGCTTTTTCTTCACGTCAGTTCATCCTCCTCATGACGTCCGCGCATCGGTCGCACAGATCGTTGGTTTGTGAACCTGCCTTTTGCACAACCACGCGTCGCCAGCAGCGTGGACATTTTTCGTTTTCCGAACGGCTGACGCCCAGCCCCAACTTGAGGCCCTGGGGAACGAGTTCCTCGATCACCGCATCCGGCGCCTTTTCCCCGATCACCACGCGCGAAACGATGAAGAGCGCTGCCAGCACGTCCGCATTTGCGCGCAGGAAGGAAAGCGTCTGCGCATCCGCAGACGTGATTTCGACAACGGCATCGACGGAAGTGCCGACCACCTTGTCCCTTCGCAGCGGCTCGATGCGCTTCGTGATTTCCACCCTCAGCGCGAGGAGGCGCTCCCACTTCTCCACCAGCGCCGCGTCATCCCATTCCCTGACTGGCTCGGGGAAATTCGCCAGGTGCACGCACGCTTTCGCGTCGCGCGCGACCAACTCCCATGCCTCGTCCGCGGTGAAGGCCAGGATCGGCGCCACAAGGCGCGTCAGCACGGAGGCTATCTCGTGGAATGCCGTCTGGCTGGCGCGGCGCGCCGGATCGTTCGGCGCAGAACAATACAGCCGGTCCTTCGTCATGTCCACGTAGAGGGAACTCAGCTCGCGCACGCAGAAGTTGTTCACGTCGTGGTAGACACGATGAAACTCAAATTTCTCGTACGCCTCCCCCACGCGACGCGTCAGGTCGTTCAGTGAGGCAAGCGCCCAGCGATCCTCCTCGCCAAGCATTGCATGGGGAACGCGATCCTTCGCCGGGTCGAAGTCGAACAGGTTTCCAAGGACGGCGCGCAGGGTGTTGCGAATCTTGCGATAGGATTCGGACATCTGCGCGAGGGAGTTCTTCGAAATCGAAATGTCGCCGCGATAATCCTCGGACGTCACCCACAGGCGCAGCACGTCTGCACCGCTGTTCTTGATCACATCGAGCGGGCTGATCACGTTGCCGAGCGACTTGGACATGGGGCGCCCAAGTTCATCCAGCACGAAGCCATGGGTGAGCACGGCCCGGAACGGAGCCGATCCCTTGACGCCCAGGCCAACCCACAGGGAGTGCTGGAACCAGCCGCGATGCTGGTCGGCACCCTCCAGGTACAAATCCGCAGGCCATGTCAGGCCGTAATCCTCGTTCAAGACCGCAAGGTGGCTGGATCCGGAATCGTACCACACGTCGAACGTGTTGTACTCCTTGTCCAGATGCGCCGCATCCGCCTGTAGGTTCGTGGGAAGGAAGTCTGTCAGCGGACGGCGGTACCACGCATCCGTGCCTTCCTTTTCCACGATCCTGATGAAATTGTCGATCAGGCCGACATCCAGGATTCCCTTGTTCGTGCGGCGATCGATGATGCTCGGAATCGGAATGCCCCAGGCGCGCTGGCGCGACAGGCACCAGTCCGGCCGCGACGCGAGCATGTTGTAGATACGATCGCGCCCCCAGGAAGGAATCCACTGCACGTCATCGCAGGTCTTCAGCGCCTGGTCGCGCAAGCCACCGTCCTCGATCGCCATGAACCACTGTTCCGTGGCCCGCATGATGACGGGTTTGCGCGAACGCCATGAGTAGGGATACTTGTGAATGTAGTTCTTGTGACCAAGGAGGATCCCCTTCTCCTTCAGCTTCTCGATGATGAGGGGATTCGCCTTGAAGACATTCGTGCCCTGCATGTCTGGGTAGAGTGATGAAAACTGTCCCTTCTCATCGACGGGATTGAAGACCTCGAGTCCGTACTGCCTTCCGATGGCAAAGTCCTCCACGCCATGGCCCGGCGCGGTGTGCACGGCTCCGGTGCCCTGCTCCAACGTCACATGATCGCCGAGCATCAACAGCGAATCCTTGCCGTCGATCAGCGGATGTGCCGCGACATGGCGGTCCAGCAACGCGCCCTTGAACTCCGTGATGACCTCGCCACCGGCGAGACCCGTGTCCTCCACGAAACGGCTCAACAAATCCTTCGCGATGACGAGGGTGTCGCCGTCCACGCGATAGGCAACATAGTCAAACTCCGGATGCACGCTGACGCCAAGGTTCGCGGGGAGCGTCCACGGCGTTGTCGTCCAGATGACGATGCTCGCACCGCCCTGCAATTCGGGAATGGGCGGCTTCGACTTGAAAGGGAATTTCACATAGATCGACGGGGAGACGTGCTTCTCCTCATACTCAATTTCCGCCTCGGCAAGCGCCGTCTCGAAAATCGGATCCCAGTGGATGACCTTCAGCCCCTTGTAGATGAGTCCCTTTTCCACGAGCTTGCGGAATCCACGAAGCAGCGCGGATTCAAATCGCGGATCCATCGTGATGTAGGAGTGCTCGTACTCGCCCCCAACGCCGAGGCGTTGGAATTGCTCGTGCTGGACCTTCACCCAATGCTTCGCGTATTCGGCGCAAAGCTGGCGAATTTCGAGCGGCGTTTTCTGCGCGTAGGTCTTCTCCGCGCGAAGCTTGTCCACCACCTTCTGCTCAATGGGCAATCCATGGCAGTCACTGCCGTGAACGTAGTGCGCGCGAAACCCCTTCATCGTCTTGTATCGGACAATGATGTCCTTCAGCACCTTGTTCAGCGTGTGCCCGATGTGGATGTCGCCATTGGCGTAGGGCGGGCCGTCATGCAGGACGTAGTTCGGCTTGTCGCGGCGCGCGTCAACCTGGCCCGTCACGTCAAGCCCCGCCCACTTCTGCAAGCGGGGAGGCTCCCGCTCCGGCAGGTTTGCCTTCTGCGGGAAATCCGTCTTCGGCAGGTTGACGGTGGAACTGTAGTCTACTGGGGATTCCATTTAACGAGTGTTACCCTTTTCCAACTGCAGTTGGCACAGATGAGGCGGATTGGGACGAGTGATCATGCGTCCATCCCCGCGTGCGGCGGCAGTTGGCGGGATTCGGGATGATGGTCTCCATCTGCGGCACGCGCGGCTTCAATATCACAGGCTTTCGATCAATCCCTTCACGAGAGCCACACGGTCGGCTTCGCGGCTGTTGGCCACATGGATGATTTCCTCCAGCAGCGCGGGCTTCAATGCGTCGGGAAGACACGCATCGGTGACCGTGCTCAGCGCAACCGCCTTCAATCCTGCATGGGCTGCGACGATGGCCTCCGGAATGGTGGACATCGTCACGCAATCGGCTCCGATGCGCTGGAACATGCGATATTCCGCCGCCGTTTCCAGGTTCGGTCCCGTGACGGCAACCAACACGCCGCGATAGGTCTTGATCTTTTTCTCCAGCGCGATCTTTTCCCAACGCGCGATGAGTTCGCGGTTGTACGGCTCGCTCATGTCTGGAAAGCGCGGCCCCAGGCGATCATCGTTCGGGCCGATCAGGGGGTTTTCACCCATCATGTTGATGTGGTCGGTCACGATCATGAGCGCGCCGACGGGAATCAGCGGATTCACGCTGCCGACGGCGTTCATGATGATGAGGGTTTCGACGCCGAGCGCCTTCATCACGCGCACGGGATAAGTGACATGCTGGATCGAGTATCCTTCATAGCGGTGAAAGCGCCCCTGCATGACAAGGACATCCTTCCCCGCCAGCCTGCCGCTGCACAGGTACCCTGCATGGCTTTCCACAGTGGAGGTTGGAAAGTGGGGGATGTCACCGTAGGGAATTTTGACAAGACCCTCGGGTTGATCACCAAGGGAACCCATTCCCGTTCCGCAAATGACCCCCACCTTTGGCTTTGCCTTGATCCTGGACTCTATCAGCTTCGCTGATTCCTGAATCTTGTCGTAGAGCTCCATCGCAGATAATCCTTTCAGGGCTTGCTGGACGCGGGAAGACCCGCTGCCGCCAGTACTTCAAGGGCGTCCGCCTCGTTGCACCCGGCCAGCAGTACAATTTTGTTCCGGGAGAAAGCGCCGCTTACGATGCTGACGCCGGTAAAGGAAACGCGAAACACCTCCGACAAAAAACGTCGGAGCGCTTCGTTTGCTTTTCCATCAACCGGAGGAACGTTCAGCGCGATTTTCAACGCATCCCCGTGCAGCCCGACGAGGGCGCACCGGCTAGCGCGTGCCTGTACATGGATGCTTAGTTTGACGCCTTCATGGGTAGTGGATAAATAGGCCAAAATCAACCATCTAGTCTACAGAATCAGGGCGCCAACGAAAATCCCTTGCAAAAGGCCGCGCTTCTTTTGATGATGCCTGCCAGCGTGTCAAGGTAAATGGTCCTTTGTGCAGAACTTGCGACCTATGGCTCCAGTCCATGTTACCAAAAACTCCCCTTTTCTATTGCTGTGAGTCGATCCCGTGAGAGACCAAAACCCCCACGCTCACGCGAAGTCGGGATTTTAGGGCGGAAAGGTTCCAGGTTAATGCGTCTTCTTGTCATTTGGATTTGCCTGATCCTTCTAGGAGCGGTCAGTTCCGCTCCCGGACAGCAGGAGCTTGGTTTCAAAAGGGTTGGGGCGCTTCCGACCAACCGCCAGATGCACGGTTCCGTCGTGCTGGGCGATTTCCTCTATGTCATCGGTGGGGAGCTGGGTGCGCTGGATGACACCGACATCTGGAGCGAGACGGTGTTGAAGGCCCCTCTCCTTGCAGACGGTTCTGTTGGGCAGTGGACGCCCACAACCAGCCTTCCCCAGAAGCGTGCCTACATCGGAAACAGCACGATCGCGCTCAACGACGTTGTCTACGTTGTCGGCGGGAACATAACGACTACAGCGTACAATACGGCGCTTTACTCCAAACCACAACCAGACGGCAACCTTGGCCCGTGGATCGCGTCACCTCCGTTCAGCACTGTCGGCCTCGCCTTCTTCCCGGTTGTTGCAACTCCGGGCTACATCCACGTCCTTGGCGGCGCTGACAAACAGACACGCGTGAGCGCGGCAACGATGTCCGGCCGCATCGGCCCCTCGGGAGAGATCATGGGCTGGGAAGCCGGCCCGGTGATGCCATCCCCGCTTTGGTTCCATAATGCAGCCACCTTGGGCGGCAAGGTTTGGGTCTGGGGCGGCCTTCCCACGGAAAGCTCAAAAGATGTGTCCAACCGCGTTTTTTCCGCCGCGATCCTCAGCGATGGGCGCCTGGCTCCCTGGCGGGAGGAACCTACCAAGCTGCCGGTCCCAATGTACATGGGTGTCCCATCGTCCGCAGGGCCTTTCATGATGTCGTTCTGCCCGAAGAAGCTTGGAAAGAACAACGCAACCGAGACGACTTCCGACATCTACTTCACATCGATCAATCCCGGGCTTGGCGGACTGAAGCCCTGGACGAGCATGAAAAGCAGTTTGCCAGTGAGGTTGTACCTCGCCGCTGCGCCCGACTATCGCCGCGGTCGCGTGTACATTCCCGGCGGGCGCGTGAAGAGGGGCGATGCCAACGCAAATGACCCCGGTCAGTTTGACAATGGCGTGTTCATGTTCACGCTGTCGCCGAAAGCCCGTGAGGAATACAAGAATGAAGCGGAGGTTGCGGAAACTGTTCGCACGGGAAGCTACACCTATCAAAAGGCGGACATCCTGCCCGCCACCGCAGTACCCG
>JADLAR010000049.1 GCA_020848155.1 Candidatus Sumerlaeota bacterium | reverse complement strand
TTGGGCTTTCGCTGCGTCATGACCCGCGACCGCTGGGAGAAGACTGGGAAAGACAAACCCAAGCCGCCTGAAGGCAACAAACCTCCCGCAAAAACCCCATAACCCACACACCAATCGACGCGCATCAACGCGCGTCCCACATCCCGCATAGGCGAAACCCGTCGAATACGTCTTGCGTAATTCCGGGGAGCGGGTCTATAAATGGAAGGTTAATGTGTGGTGTTCTTTTTTTGGGATGGTAGTTTGTGGATTTCATAGCTCATACCGGGGACCCGCCAGAACCCCTCCTGAAACACCTTCACGATGTGGCGGAGCGGGCCCGCGATTTCGCAGGCGTTTTCGCTTCAGCGCAGTGGGGCTATCTCGCGGGGTTGTGGCATGACCTTGGGAAGTTCCATCCGAGGTTTCAGGAGCGCATGCGCGATGATACCATCCGCCAACCCCACTCCGGAGCCGGTGCCGTTTTGGCCACGGAACTTTTCAAGCGTGGGGGCGAGCCACTCGCGAGCGTGATCGCGGGCCACCACACGGGCCTCTACAATATCAATGAGGGCGCGACCCTTAATAATCGCATCGAAGACGCGGTGATGCAGGAATGGAAAGGCGCGAAACCTAACGTGCCGCCAGAGTTGATGCTGCCAACTCTGCCCCCGTTTCCTGCGTGGCTGATGCAGAAAGGGGTGTCGAAATCCAAGGCGGACATGTGGTACCGCTTCCTCTTTTCCGCGCTGGTGGATGCCGACCGCCTCTGCACGGAGCAGTTCTATGAAGCAAACAAGCAGGCTCTGCGACGCGGGCGACAGGTTTCGCTGGATGTATTGCGGGAGAGGCTGGAAGACAAGCTGGCGCTATTGACCGCTGGGCTGTCCGAGGAGGCGCGAAAACGTCCGGTGAACGTGGCGCGCGCCACAATTTCGGAGGCCTGCCTGAAGGCGGCGGAACATCCCACGGGATTGTTCTCGCTCACGGTGCCAACGGGGGGCGGAAAGACACTCGCGGCAATGCGGTTTGCGCTGCACCATGCAACGCGGCACGGCCAGCGCCGCGTCATCGTGGTGATTCCCTTCACCAGCATCATCGAGCAGAACGCGCGCGAATACGCCAACATCTTCGGCGCGGAGAACGTGCTTGAACATCACAGCAATCTGGACGTGGAAAGGCGAAGGCGGGAGAAGGGTGATGAGGTATCCGACTGGCAGGACCTCGCTGCGGAAAACTGGGATGCTCCCGTGGTCGTCACGACAACGGTGCAGTTCTTCGAGTCCCTTTTCTCGAATCATCCCTCGCGGTGCAGGAAGCTCCACAACATCGCACAATCCGTGATCGTGCTCGATGAAGTGCAGTCGCTTCCGCCGTTTTACCTTCAGGCAATTTTGGACGGGCTGAAGCAGTTGGAGGCGCACTATGGCTGCTCCATCGTTCTGTCGACAGCAACGCCCCCTGCGCTGAAGAAGCGCACAAATCTGAATCAAGGTTTGGAAGGAGTACGGGATATCATCGGGGACCCGGTGGGCCTCGCAAAAACGCTGCGGCGTGTCGATTACACATGGTGCGACCCGAAAGAACCAGCCCGCGAATGGGATTCGCTGGCGGAGGAACTGGCGCACCACAGGCAGGCGCTGGCCATCGTGCACAAACGCGACGATGCACGGACGCTGGCCGAGCTTCTCACGAAGCTGGTTGATCCCAACTCGGTGCTGCACCTCTCGGCATTGATGTGCCCCGCGCATCGGATCGAGGTGCTGCAGGAAGTGAGGCGCCGACTGAATGAAAACGAATCCTGCATTTTGATCTCCACCCAATTGATCGAAGCGGGCGTGGACGTCGATTTCCCGGTCGTCTATCGCGCGCTCGGCGGCCTTGATTCGATAGTGCAGGCGGCGGGGCGCTGTAATCGGGAAGGAAAACTGGAACGGGGCCGCGTCGTGATCTTCAAGGCGCCCTCGCGCCCGCCGCAGGGTGTGCCGCGCCGTGGACTGGAGGCGACGGAGATCATGCTGAACGAAAAAGACGAACTGGATGCAGACAATCCGGAAGTGCAGGAGATTTTTTTCAGACGCTTATACAGCTCCATAACTCTTGACGCGAAGAACGTGCAACGGGACCGGGGGGAAATGAACTTCGCCACCGTGGCACAGAACTTCCGGATGATTGAGGACGGTTTCACGCACTCCATCGTTGTGCCGTGGGGCGCGGCATACCGGCTGATTGGCGAACTGCAGCAAGCTCTGGAGTTTCGCGATCCCGCAATCCGTGACAAGTTCCGTGCGCTGCAACCGCTGACGGTTTCTGTCTATACACAGGCATTCGACAAGGCAGTAGCGTCGGGGGCCCTGCTCGAAGTGTGCGAAGGGCTGCACTACCTCAGCCCCGCGCACGCGGCGCATTACCACAAACAGTTCGGATTGGTGATTGGCGACGACATCGGCGTCATGAGCCCTGAATCATTGATTTGTTGAAGTATCACCAAACCCATCAAGGAGACAACGAATGTGAACGACCAACACAGCAGGACCCTCCGCGTCCGGGCCAGCGGACCATTGGCCTGCTTCACCCGGCCGGAACTGAAAGTGGAGCGCATGTCGTACCCGGTGATGACGCCCTCGGCGGCACGCGG
>JADLAR010000048.1 GCA_020848155.1 Candidatus Sumerlaeota bacterium | reverse complement strand
TCCCAGCATCACGAAGAGCACGACGATAACGAGCAGAGCGCCTTCCGCCAGATTTTTCGCCACTGTGTGAATCGTCGAATCCACGAGGCTCTGACGGTTCAGGAGCGTCCGGGCCCGCACACCGTCCGGCAAGCTGCGGCGAATCTCCGGCATCTTGGCGTCCACTGCTGCGGCCACGGTGCGGCTGTTTTCACCGGGAAGCATGAGCGTGGTTCCCACGACGACCTCGTGCCCGTTCTCGCTGGCGCCGCCTGTTCGCATTTCTTCGCCAAGAACGACGTCAGCCACATCACGAATGAAGATGGGCGTTCCCTCGTGCCCGCCGACCATGATGGCACCGATTTCCTCGATGGTGCGGACTCGGCTGTCGGTTTTGACGATGTAGGCGTTTCCCTTGTGCTGGACGAAACCGGCGCCCGTGGAGACATTGTTTTTTTCCAGCGCCTCGATGACCTCGTGAAACGAGAGGCCGTACGATACCAGCTTCTGTGGGTCGGGCTGAACGTGAAACTGCTTTTCGTAACCCCCGATCACGTCCACGCTGGCGATTCCCTTCACGCGGACCAGTTGCGGTACGACAACCCACTCCATCAGGGTGCGAAGGTAGGATGCCTTGTCCAGTTCGCTCTTCAGAAGCTGGCCATCGGGAGTTTTGAAGTCGCTGTCCGGCGAATCGAGTTCCAGGGCGAATGTGTAGACCTCGCCGAGGCCGGTTGCCGTTGGTCCCATCTGCGGATCGGCGCCAGGAGGCAGATCCTCCCGCACCCCCTGAAGGCGTTCCGCGACCTGCTGGCGTGCCCAGTAAATATCGGTGCTCTCCGTAAAGACGGCGGTTACCTGGGAGAAGCCGTTGCGGGACAGCGAACGAGTGTACTCCAGACCGGGAATACCCGCCAGCGCGGTCTCTACCGGAAAAGTCACCTGCTTTTCCATCTCCGTCGGGCCGAGCGCGGGTGCCAGGGTGTTGATCTGGACCTGCTTGTTCGTGATATCCGGGACGGCATCGATAGGGAGTCGCTGAAGCGAGAAGGCCCCTGCTATTGCCGCCCCCATGGTCAGCAGCAGCACTAGGAAGCGGTGTTGGATCGAGAATCGGAGGATGCGCTCAAACAGGGATGGGCCCGACGAGACGAATAGATCGTGGCTCTTTGGATCAGTGCTCATGTTCAGCCCCTTCCTTGCCCATCTCCGCCTTAAGGAGGAACGATCCCTTTGATACATAGGAGTCCCCTTCCTTCAGCCCGGAGAGGACGGGGTAGTAGTGGCCGACGCGGCGCCCCAGGGTGAGCGGTGCGGGCGTGAACGTGTTTGGCTCGTCGGCCGGAATGAAGACAGCCTCCCGCCCTTCGACGGTCTGGACTGCGTCCTCCGGCACTGCGATGACCTGCTCGGTCGCCGCACCGGCAATACTGCTGAGTTCAAGTTCCACCTGGGCGAATTGGCCGGGACGGAGTAGTTGGCCCGCCTTCATTGGCGATGGGGCCACCGCCGGTTCCTCGTGTTCGTGCTCGTGCCCGTCCTCATGCGCATGGCCCGCCTGTGAATCATGACGATGCCCGGCCTGGTCGCCACCGTTTGCTGCCTCACCCTCGTGAGCATGGCCCGCGTGATCTGCAGGAGAGGCGGAGGACGCGGTGTCGCGGAACGATACGGCTTCAGCGGCATCGATGACGAGACGGACCTGTGCCGTGCGTGTACGCGGGTTCAGTTCAGGAGCGACGTAGCTGACGGTCCCTTCGAATACCGCGCCCTCCGCAACTCCAAGCGTCATCCTCCCCTTGGACCCGGACATCACCCGGTGCGCCACGCGCTCGGGGACGTCGGCAAGCACCCAGAGTGTGCTCATGTCGGCGATGACCATCAGGGATTCACGATCCGGTCCCACGACTTCACCCGGCGTTACTTCACGCTGGACCACGGTCCCCGCGATGGGGGCCTTCAGCTCGAACCGCGAAGTCACCTCCCCGCTTGCAAGCAGGCGCTCGATCTGACCCTGCGTGATGCCAAGAATATGGAGATGATTCTCCGCGGCGAGGTACTCCGCACTCGCGACCTTCAACTCCCCCTCGGCTTTCTTTAGATCACCTTGACGGGACAGGAAGTCGGTCACGCTGGCGCTGTTGGTCTTTCGCAGCTCCTCGGCACGTTGAAAGGCAAGATTCGCCACCTCGACGGCGCTTTCTGCCGCCTCTCGCAGGGAGCGCTTCTGGAGCAGCTCGCTCTCTGCCCTCCCAAGATCCGGCGATTCGATGACGGCGAGCACATCACCCTTCTTGACGACATCGCCAAGGCGTACTTTCAACTCCCCGGCACGTCCGGCCACAGGACTTCCGACATGAGCCATCGCCTCGGCGTTGTAAGAAACACGAGCCGGTGCGACGGTGGTTTCGGTCAGGGTACGACGAACGGCCTTATCCAGACTGATTCCGAAAAGCTTCATTGCTTCCGGCGAGATTTTCACTTCGTCGGTGTGCCCGCCCTCCCCTTCCCCGGAATGTCCTTCGGCGGCGTGGTCGTGGCCATCCTCGGCGCGGAGAGCATCGGTGGAGAGCATTGTCATTGCCGCAATCAACGATGCGCCCGCGATCCGTCGCAGTCTATCGTGCAGTGTACCTCTGGTCATTTGGCGCTTCCTTTCGTGTCGGTAGGCAGAATGAAGGTGGTCTCAGGAGCCAAGGCACGGACGGCGGCATGAAGCCGGTCCCGCTCTGCATCCGTTTCGATTTGCTGAAGGATGACTTCCTGGCGGGTTCTCAGGGCTTCGAGGAGCAGGAGGGCGTTTACCTCACCCTGATCGGCGAGGCGCCGTGCTGCGGTGAGTTGCGATTCGGAAAGCGCAACGACACCGGCCTTCAGTTGCTCGCGCCGTTCCTCCACCGCCTTGAGGCGGACTGCGAGGAGTGAAAGCTCCGTCATCGCCCCCTGAACCGACTCCTCCCAGACGCTGCGGGCGGCGTCGCGACGGGCCGTGGCTTCAACGATGCTTCGTTTGTTTCCGTTCAGCACCGGCAGTGGCAGCGAGAAGCCCAGCCCAAGCCTGCTGTCCCCGTCCTCGTTGCCGTACGCCGGGCCGATGTTTAGGTCCGGATACTGACGGCGGACTTCCAGTCGCAGCGACTCCTCTGCGACCTCGTACTCCGCTTCACGAAGAGTTACTAAGGGGTTACGCTCCAGAAGGTCGTTGCGACTGGGAATCGTGGTTGCCTGTATCTGCTCTTCGGAAACGTTGAGCAAGAGCGGGGTTCCGGGTAGCAGCCCCAGCGCTGCCATGATCCCCGCTTCCGATTCGGAGACATTCCGGGCCAGCCTCTCCGTTTCCAGAAGTGCGCGCGATTCTGCCACGCGGAATGCAACCGCCTCGGCAGATATCAACTCCCCGGCTTCTTCGAGGCGTCTGGTGATTGCCACGACTTCGGAGAGCTCCCGCTGCGCCGACTTTCCCGCCGCCAGCGCCCGCCGTGCGGCGGCGCAGTCAGCCCACTCGGTTTCGAGTTTTCCAAGGATTTCCTGTTCAACGCTCCAGGCCTCCACAAGGGCGGCACGGCCCTCTGCTTTGGCCTTCGTTTTTTCGACACTCAGCCGTCCCGAAAGGGGGAGCGTGAATGCCAGCGACGAGCCGACGATCCACGGCTTGTCGACCGATTGCAGAATGCGAAGTCCGTCGAAACTCAACTCGGGATCGTCCCAAAGGCCCGCTTTCGCAGCCGACAGGACAGGCACCTGCGCCTTCATCCTCGCTGCACGCGCAGCAGGATTGTAGAACAAAGCAACGATCCGGGCTTCGGCCAGAGTCAGCCCGGCGTCCGCGATTGGTTTCGCTTTGGAATCAGTGGTAAGGGCCGAGGCGGGATTTCGATCCGCGACTTGGCGGGTGAACTCCTCCCGCGCTAGAGGTCTGCGCTCGTAGGAAGCGCAACCCGCCACCGCCAGCGGCAGAAGCAGAAAAACTTTGTGGCGATGGCGCCATAGGGCGCCACACCACCTTGATTGAAGTGACACGTCATGCTCCTTGGAATGAATGGTTCAGGTGGGCTGTCGGCGAATGCAGCCGACGCCAATTAGGCGCACCCCCTGCGCTTTGGTCAGTGCAGGGCGTGGCTATACCTTTACGATTCAGACAGGGAGCTTTGGTGGCTGGAAAATACCAAACACCGGCGATTCGCGCGCCGGGTCGTCGTAGGGAGTATGGGAGGTCGAATCGGAATCGAGGTCGGGTAAGCGATTCCCCGCAGGGGAAAGCAGAATCTTGACCCCATGGCACGGACACTTGCAACCCAGCCCATGCCGCGAGTCGTCGTCGCTTTGATCTCCGCCGTCCTGCTGGGAAGGGGGAAAACCGTCACCCTGTGATCCGACAGCAGACTGAGATGACAGACGTTCCACGCATGCACCGTGGGCAGTCGCACCCGGCATACACACAAGGAAAATGATTGCCAAGACCAGAGCAGTGAACTGGCGGAGTTGGACGGAGGCCGAAACCATCAGCCGCTCACCCCCAGCGCACATCGCAGCATCGGCTCCAACTGATCGACCTCTTCGACCTTCAGGAGGGTGTAACGCACCATCTGGCCGTCACGCTGCGAACGCACAACCCCCGCAAGCCTCAGCTTCTGAAGGTGCGCGGAAACGGCAGCGAGGTTCGTACCGGTCAATTCTGCCAGATCGCAAACGCAAAGCCCGCTCTGGCGGCGCAGCGCGAGCACCACGCGAAGGCGAACCGGACTCCCCAGCAGCGCCAGAAGGCCGCTGATTTCCTCCACCACCTCCTGTGCGGGCAACTCCGCGCGAAGCCGCGCAACCCCTTCGGCCCCCAAAGAAGGGCCACCGCAGCACTGGTGGGGAAGGTTTCCGGTCATCGGGGTGTCCATTCAAAGACTCAATGGATCAGTTAAATATTCCCGGGACTCACCGGTCAATCCAAAAGCCCGACGGAAAGGGGGGTGGGGGGGGGTGGGGGGTGCGTGGCCGGAGACCTCCCGGAATGTCTCTAACTTGTTTCCGGTCACGCTCCCTACCCCCCATCGAGGGAAGCGT
>JADLAR010000047.1 GCA_020848155.1 Candidatus Sumerlaeota bacterium | reverse complement strand
TGCGCGCAGGACGCCGCGCGGCAATCCAGCGTGGAAGCCGCGATCGCTGACTTGGAAGCCAGCCTTTCCAACGCAACCCACGCGCTGGACAAGTTTCATCACATCAAGGCCGAACGCACCTTTTCGATGCCGCTCAAGGCAACTGATCAGGGCACCAGGAAAATCCTCACACAGCACTTCGAGTTCCATCGCGGGGAAGGATCAACCTTCCGCAGTGAGACGTCGGCGTTGGCGATGACTTTAACTGATGCCCCGATCGAACCGATCATCTCCCTCGATCCATTCATCTACTATCGCGACATCGATGGGGCGGGATTTCTTCGGGTCTTTCGCCGTAGTGTGATGGTGAATGGGGACTTGGGGGAGTTCCTTGTCTGGCGCCCGGCACCGGCTCCCGTGCCACTTCCTTCCTACTATTCCGGTGCGCCGTTTGACAGCTCATTCATCTACGGCAGGTCGGGGCTTCGATGGACGGACGCCCTCTCGCCGCTCCTCTCTGAATGCAGCACGGTGACCTCCACGACAAAAGACGACATCCTGACCTACGTCTTCACGGGAAGAAATTCCAGCAACGGGTCCATGTACCAATACACCATGACGATGAAACGGTTCGAGGCGGTCCATTTGCCATATCGGTTTGAGGAAACGGGACGCGACAATCTTCGAAGATCACAGGATTGGAGCTACGCGGAAGTGGATCGCGTGTGGGTGCCGTCGAAAAGCATCGAGACCAACCTCAATACGATGACAGGCATTGAAAGCAAGGAAACCACGGCATTCAGCTTCAGTGCCCAGCCGGAGATAACCTCGCAGCAACTTCGTGCCGATCTTCCCTTGTCGAAAGAAATGGAAGAGCGATTTGAACGACAGCTCACGCTCTACGCCCGGCAACTGGCCAAGGAAAAAGGAATTACGCTGACGGGCCGCATCGTAACCGACTCCACGAAAATACGAAAAGCGCCCGATGGAAAACCGGTGGAAACCAAGTATCAGTGACTGAAGCCTGCCCATTCGGGTTGGCGCATGAGCACGAAGGCCGGGCGAGTTGAAGCTTGAAAATGGTGGACAGGGATGGATTCGAACCATCGGAGACCGTTAGGTCGACGGATTTACAGTCCGTTGCGATTGACCACTCCGCCACCTGTCCACGCAGGCGGGGCGGGAATGTCTGCGGGAATGCCCCGTGATGCAAGCGCAAAAGGGGGGGTTATTGCTGCTCCGGTGTTCCCAGAACGGATTTGATCTGCATGTCGGCCAGTTCGCGTTCGGTCTTCTGCTGGTTTGTCTTTAGCGAGGCCAGTTCCTGACGCAGGGCATCGCGCTCGGACTCGGCCTTTTCGGCGCGCTGGTTGGCGGTCTCCACGATTTCCTTGATGGCCTGATCGGCCACGTTGTCCGACGACTTGTCAGCGACCAACTGACTTTCAAAGGGAAGCGGAAGGGGATGGTAGGACCGGACGAGGTACCCTGCGGCGGTGCCAACAAGGAGGAGTAGGATTCCTCCAAAGACTTTTCCAACCGGGATGTCAGAGTTGGAGCGGCTTTTCCTGCGGGCGGCCATGGGAGGGGAGCGAGGGAAGTGAGATTTTGTGCCGAGGCTTTTTTGGCTGGCCTTACCACGTCAAGTTCAATGGTGTCGGCGGGAGACCCTCAAAACCCTTGCGGGGCGGTTCCTGCTGGTTATCGTCACCCCCCGCGCGGCCAAGGTGCGCGCGGATGACTCATGAACCTTCAGGAAGAAATTGCACGGCGGCGCACGTTCGCCATCATCTCCCACCCGGACGCGGGCAAGACGACGCTGACGGAGAAGATGCTGCTGTACGGCGGGGCGATTCACCTGGCGGGAGCGGTGAAGGCGCGGCGCGCACAGAAGTCCGCCACGTCCGACTGGATGCAGGTGGAGAAGGAGCGCGGCATCAGCGTCACGACGTCCGTGATGCAGTTCCCCTATCACGGCCTGCAGTACAACCTGCTGGACACGCCGGGCCACCAGGATTTCAGCGAGGATACCTATCGCACAATCACCGCGGCGGATTCGGCGATCATGCTGATCGACGCGGCGAAGGGCGTTGAGGCGCAGACGGAAAAGCTGTTCCAGGTTTGCCGCCTTCGCGAGATGCCGATCTTCACCTTCGTGAACAAGATGGATCGCGAAGGACGCGATCCGCTGGAGTTGATGGAGGAGATTGAGAAGTTGCTGCACATCCACTGTGTGCCGGTGAACTGGCCCATTGGACGCGGCAGTGAATTTTGCGGCGTGTATGACCGGCACAAGAAGGTTGCGCACATGTTCCAACGGGGCGAGGGGCGCGGCGATCGCGCTGTTGATGACCGCCTCGAATGGGATGATGAAAAGATGCGCGGGATCCTTGGCGATGACTTGTTCAAGCGCACGAAGGAGGAGCTGGACCTGCTGGACATTGCGGGTGAGGAGTTTGATCCGGCGAGGTTTGCGGCGGGCGACATCACTCCGGTCTTCTTTGGATCCGCCCTGACGAACTTTGGCATCGAGCCATTCCTGGAATCATTCGGCGAGATGGCGCCGCCGCCGGTGGGGCGTGTCTCAACGGCAGGAATGATCGAGCCGTCCCATGAAAAGTTCACGGGCTTTATTTTCAAGATCCAGGCGAACATGGACAAGAATCACCGGGACCGCATCGCATTCCTGCGCATCGTCAGCGGCCGTTTTACACGCGGCATGGAGGCGCATCACGTTCGCAGCGCAAGGCGCGTTTCGCTGAACAACGCGGTGATGTTCTTCGCAAATGAGCGGGAGCAGGTGGAGAACGCATTCGCGGGGGACATTGTCGGTCTTTATGACACGGGAAATTTTTCCATCGGTGATACGCTGACGCTGGGCGAGAAGATCATGTTTGAGGGGATTCCGCGCTTCTGTCCGGAGTATTTTTCCGTGGTGCGCGCGCCGAATCCGATGAAGCGCAAGCAGTTGGACAAGGGGCTTTCGCAGCTCAGCGAGGAGGGCGCCATCCAAGTGCTCTATCAGCCGGACCTTGGCGGACGCGAGCCTGTGCTGGCCGCAGTTGGCAAGCTGCAATTTGAAATCGTGAAGTCGCGGCTGGACTATGAATACAACTGCGAGGTAAAGTTCGATCCGCTCCCGTACGGATCGGCCCGGTGGATCACGACGAAGGACGGAAAAATTCCCGACGATACGTCACGCTTCAATCGCGCGGGAATCAGCCAGGTGTTCCTCGATCAGCGGGGGCTTCCCATCGTGCTGTTTCGTGATGATTGGACGATGAAATACGCGGTGCGGAATTACGAGGACACGATGTTCCTCCAGGCGGCGCCAGCGATCCAGACGGAGTAGCGCTCCGCACATCACAAAAAACTCCCGCCTGATGGGGCGGGAGCATGGCGCAAAGGACGAAAACTTCCGTTTCAATTGCTACCGAGCGTGCTTTCGTCGCTGTGTCCCTCGCTGCTTTTCTGCGTTCGGATGATGTCCCCAAATGATGTCGTTCCGTTTGTTGGATCGTAAATCCGGCGTCCAATGGAGCCAACGAACTGGTTGTCCGGGCCGATGCTGACGAGCTTCCACTGGCCATAGGCCGCCAAGTCCCTGTTGTCGAATTGAAAGCCGGGAAGGCGGGTCAGTTGATGGATGTTCTCATAGTGATAGTGGAAAGTGGTCTGGTCGCCCGGGACAACAATGCGAACCGGCGAAGTGGGCGGGTTGCCAGCCGTGTAACGGTTGGAATTTGCCCGCAGGAACGGATCGTTAAAGAGGGAAGTCAGGTACGCAACCGGCGTGGTCAGGTCCAGTGGCATGGTTGCATTGTTGAAGGGGCGGTTTCCTCCCGTCTGAAGGAAATCATGCACGGGACGGGGAGTGAATGGCGGAACGGTTGTGTGCAACCGCATCAAGGGGTAAACCTCTCCAACACCGGCGGGGGTGTCCACGGCGCGTGCCTCAATGGCCGTGGCAACGCTCCGCATATCGGCCCTTGCACGCGAAACCTTCGCGCGGGTTTGGGCCTCCAGGAAGTTGGGGACAGCGATTGCCGCCAGAATCGCGATGATTGCGACGACGATCAAAAGCTCAATCAAGGTAAATGCCTTCTGCATCACGAAGCCAACCCGTTCATTTTTGAGATGCGCACAGATGAGCGCAGTTCGGTTTGTTAAGCAAATTGAAAATTTGCCACCACAAGAAACCACGCTCCAAATGTTTGCGCTGTATGGATGAGCTTGAGAGTCCAGTCCTAACGCGTGTTGGCGCAACGTGTTTTCCGTTGAACCTGATCGTTCGGCGCGCAAAGACCCTCCGAATCACGCATCGTGGCCGTCCCTTGAATTGTGGTTGGTGTTGGCATGGAAGAGACTGGAACAGAAATCCTGACGCATGACTTCTGGGCGACAAAAATCCGCAACGATGGCGATGATCGCCGAAAGGGCCGGCGTGGCGCGTGCGACGGTCAGCTTCATCCTCAACGGTTGCCATCGCGAACGCGGAATCTCTGAAAAAACAGCACAGCGCGTTCGCGAGATTGCAAACGCACTCCACTTTATTCCGAACGAGACCGCACGCAGCCTCAGTCGCCGCCGCACGGGCATGATCGGAGTCATCCTTCCCGGTTTCAAGTCAGCATGGGGCGAAGCCATCATGACGGGCATTCGGGGGGGGCTATGCGGAACGCAGGGCCTTGTCCCGCTGATCGCATCACAGCACGGCGAGGAGGATTGGGAGGAACGTGAGACCAGGTTCCTGATGGAACGCGAGGTGGAAGCGATCGTGTGCTGCCCGAACCTTAAGATGGAGAACTATCGTCGTATCAAAGGGCGGGGTGTGCCGGTGGTGTTCATCGGCCACCGTGGCAAGGGAATGCCGGATGCGAGCTTCGTTGCATGGGATGGCGCGCGTGTCGCCGCAGTGGCAACGCGCCACCTTATTGCCAAGGGCCGCCGCCGCATTGCGTTCCTTGGCTGCGGTGCGGACAATTCCACCAGCAGTGAATGCTACCATGGTTTCCGCCATGCGATCGCGGATGCGGGCTTGGAGTTGCCTGCGGACTGGCGTATCGATGTTCCCGGTAGCTCTGAGGCAACGGGACTCGTTCGCGCTGTTTTCAGTGCCAGAAACCGGCCCGATGCATTGATTTCCGACACCTGGCTGCACGCACTTCGCGCGATGGAAGACATTGATGTCGTGGGCCTGAAAATGCCGGAGGATGTCGCCCTGTTGGCGTTGGGCGACGACGCCATCTGCGCCCATCGCCGTATCCAGCTTTCCGCGGTTGCGGAGCCGGGGGAGTTGCTTGGCCGAATGGCGGCAGAAATCGCGCTCAGCCTGATGGCAAATCCCAGTCAGAAACCCATCCAAAAGTTGGTGGATGACCACGAGATCTTCGATCGCGGCACAACGTAGGGGAGGCGATCCATGAAACGGTCCTGCCTTCCCGCCGTCCTGATTGGCTGGCAGGGCAAATCAGGCGGCGCCTTGGTTCGCCCATGAAGGCGTGACCCTGCGCGTTTTGGTGGGGCGGAAGCCCGCAAATTGTGTTCACCCGAGAAAAAATCATCCAAAAATGAATATGAATTCAGGTTGCCTATTCAGGATTTTTGGCCCTCGCTCACGTGGAAAAAGATTTTGCTGGATGTCTCGCAGAGTTTGAGTTACGCGTGGCGATGAATCTTGAAGGAAGAAGGCAGTTACGCATCCCGATGAAGCTTGGAACCTTTCTCATCCTCACCGGCCTGCTTGGTTTGTTGACCGGCTCAGCAGCCGCGCAATGGCAGTCTGCCGGCAAGTTGGCACTCCCCAAATACAGCTATTCGTTCCTCGCGGCGACGCCGAATGGGGATTTGTTGGCTGCAACCTTTAACAGCAGTGGACCGAAGGACCCTCCGCGGGAAATCCCCGCCTTGTTGATCGAGAACCCTTCCATTACGCCGCACCCTCGCATCATTGAACTCTGCCGCACGCCGTTTGATGCCCAGCGGGGTTACGGCGGAATTGCCTGCGACCTGTCCGGCTCGTTCTTCCTGTCGGGCGACACGGGACTGGCATCCACATCCTTTGTGCGCAAGTTCCTGTCCACGGGACGGCCCGACCTAAACTTTGGAGTCAACGGTGAGGTGAAACTCAACCGGCGTTGCCTGGGCTTGGACGTTGCCGGCCGGTACCTGCTTGTCGCGGTTGATTGGGCACAGGTCGCGATCCTGGATTCGGCATCGGGCAGGCAGCTTGGAATGGTGAATACCCCGGTGCAGGGCGAAGTGAACGTCCGCGACATCGCAGTCGATCCGAAGTCGCTACGCATCTTCGGTGTCGCATCGGGGGCCGTTGTCACATGGGGTGGTGGTGCTCCCTGGAAACCCGAAGGCTATCAGTTCCGTGCGCTGTCCAAGGCCTATGGGAACCCGCGCGCGGGCGAAGGAATCTCCATCGATCCCTTCAATCGCACGGTACTGATCACGCCAAAGCCGGGAAACGTGCTGCTGGAAATTGAGGGTAGCATGAAGGTGAATCGCTTCACCGTGGACAGCGCCGCGCCGTCAACCCATCTGGCCGATTCCGTCATGTCGTTTGATGGGTCCTCGCTCTATGTGTCGGACATGATCGGCGGGGCGATTCACGTGATGAAACGTCCCGCGCGCACAACGCCGGCCATTGCATCAGCCCCGGCTCCGGCGACATCCGCTCAAGCACCGCCCTTTGTGGAAGTCGCCTCGGCGGCACCCACCCAAACAACCGCAGGCAATGGCGGGAATCCCAACTGGTTCCCATCCTACAACGAGGTTGTGAAGACGGCGCGCGAATCCAACAAGCCCATGCTTGTGTACTTCACCCAGAATGGGGTCGCCAAGGCACGGGAGTTTGAAAAGGACATCCTGATGACGAAGGAATTCGCGGCCCAGGTGCAGGAGAAGAACTTCGTATGCGTCTTTGAGGATGTGGGAAGAAACAAGCTGAGTGCCTATCAGTTCGGAGCGCGTCGCGTGCCGCACGTCATCATTCTTTCCAGTCACGGAGACACGGCGGCGGAATTTTCCTACGACATCGACAAGGCGCAGCTCTTCAGCGCGATGTCCGCCGTGAACTGACAATACCCTGAGGAGTTGATACCCGAAAAGAGAAAGGAGCATCCAATCGCCGGATGCTCCTTCGCATTTCAAGTGGGGGAGTACGAATGCCTTACTTGGATGCTGCCTCTGCCGCAGCATCACGGCGGGCCTTCATCCAGCGCTTGGCGACGCCAATAATCAGCGGAAGGATCGAGACGAAAATGACGACGAGGATGACCTTGTCGATGCTGTTCACGAGCGGTGTTTTTGCCAGCAGGTAGCCAGCCCACAGGAGCCCCGTGACCCACACAAATCCACCGACGATGTTCCAGAAGACGAAGTTCCTGTAAGGCATCTTGGCAACGCCCGCCGCAAAGGGAACGAAGGTTCGCATCACCGGAATGAAGCGCGCGCCGATGATGGCCAGGGCGCCGTGCTTCACGTAGAAGTCGTGTGCCTCCTCCATGTACTTGCGCTTGTAGAGGCGGCCGTCGGGGCGGTCCCAAATCTTGTCACTGACACGGGTTCCCAGGAAGAACCCAAGTTGATCGCCGATGATGGCTGCGAGCACGAGGGCAATGTTGACGTGAAAGATGTCGAGGCCCTTGATATGGTTCGGCATTTCAGGATTGGCGAACATGCCGACGGTAATCAGCAGCGAATCACCGGGAAGGAAGAAGGTGATGAGGATCCCAGTCTCCGCAAAGATGATGAGGAAGAGCAGGAAGATGCCGTATTGCGGCAGCTTATCAATGATGTAATCCAGCATGAAAACAGGGGGTCCTTTGGTCGGCAGGTACCACGAAAGCGCACCGTTGTCTTGGGAGGTTCAGACGCGGTCAACGAGGAACGGCCATGGGGGGCGGGTTTCCGACGGCAGCAAAGCGTCCGAAATCGGTAAATTGCAGCAAAGGGTCGATAAAATCAGGGGATGCCTCCGGAAATTTCGGCATTTGGGTAGTTGCCACGGAAGCCAAAACGTCCACTATTCGATTGAGAAGAGTGCCTTGAATAGGGCCAAATCGCTGCGGGTCCTTTAAAAGAGGGTGTGCGATGGGAAAGTTCTGCAAGACCTACAAAGTTCCCTGCGCGTGCGTAACCTGCTACGGTGTTGACTGCGCGCAATCGCCCAAGACACAGGGCGAGGCGGAGATTATTCGTGGCGTGAAACTGGCCCGCGACGGCACTGTTCTGGAGGAGGTGCACGGGCTGTCCTCCACCCCGGGTCTGGGGACAAAGCGGGATGTGGCAAAGAAGGAAGGGCTGGAGCAATTCCCCCCTCCTGAAATCAAGCCCGACGCGAAATCGGCGGCCACAGGCACAACACCCCTGCAACCAGGCCAGTCGCTCTCGGTCGCCGAAAGCGCGCTGCTGCGGCAATTGGAAGGAAAGCCGAGCGCCCGGCGAAAGGTCTATGCCGGGGCGGTCGTCGTGCTGGGTGCCGTGGCATGTGCCGGCGTGTTGCTGTTGGGAACATACTACCTCGTGGATTTGATGCGGCCAAAGCCGGAGCCTCAGGGTGATGTCGTGGCCTCGGTTCCCCGTGTTGTTGAGGAGCCTGCCGCAGCGGAACCCGAGGCTGCCCCGACTCCCATCGCCGATCTCCCTGCTGAAACGAAGACCTTGCAGGAGGTGGTTGCGGACGTGGAAGCCTCCGCTTCTTCGCTGCCCCCACTGCCGTCAGTGTCAGCGGCGTCCATGACTTCCGCAAAGGAGGAGTTGGCGAAGCAGGTGAAGCAGTTGAAGGAGGAAGGGAATGCCGAGGTGAAGAACGGGAATTTCGCCGGGGCCCGCACGTCTTATCAGGCCGCCGTGGAGGCTGATCCTCTCTACTACGAGGGCTGGAACAACCTGGCGAATACTTACAATGACGAAGGGAAGCAGGCGGAGGCAGAGCCGATCTACAAGCGTGGCCTTGCGATCGAGCCGGAATCGGCGAGTTTGCGGTTCAACCTCGGCAATTCGCACTTCCGTGCGAAGCGATACAAGGACGCACTGAATGAATTCAATGTGGTGTTGGAGCAAAACCCCAACGACATTGACGCCCACCTGCTGGCGGGCATTGCGCATTACAAGCTTGGTGAATTTGCGGAAGCATCGAAGCACTTCCAGACCGTCACCGTGATCAATCCCGAAAACGCCGATGGGTATTACAACATGGCGCTGGCGTTGCGAAGGCAGGGGCAGGATGCACTGGCGAGGGTCTATTATCGCGACGCGATTCGATTGAATCCCGGCCTTCGTACTGTTGCGCGAAATTAGCAACGCTGCATCTTCCTCCTCCATGTATCGGCGTGCGGCGATTCTCTGCGGCGCCATCGCGCTGCTTTGCCTGTCGATTTCCTGCTCGCTACGGGGCGGGGAGTGCCTTCTCTGGAGCCGCGCGACAACGACGGACCCGACGGGCGGCAACGAGGACTTCGTTTTCGTCCACCCCCGGGAAATTCGCACCATCGCAGACCTGAAGGGGCCGGGCGAAATCACGTCCCTGTGGATGACCACCGAGGGATTTGCGAAGGAAATCAACCGGCAGACCGTGCTTCGCATCACATGGGACGACATGAGTGAGCCAAGCGTTCGTGTTCCCGTGGGTTTCTTTTTCAACGTGGCGCGTGGACGCGTTGATCCCTATGAGAGCCAGTTTGTTTCCGTTCAGCCCACCGATTCCCTGAACGCCTATTTCAGGATGCCGTTCAGGAAGCGCGCCCTGATTCAACTTGAGAATCAATCGCCGGATGCGCAAAAATACTTCATGTCCATCACATGGAACAGGCGCGCCGTGAAGCGTGACGAACACTACTTTCACGCGCAGTTCCGCCAGCAGAAGCCGGCAGTGCCGCTGGTTCCCTATGTCATCGCCGATGTTCGCGGGCGGGGGGAATATCTTGGACACCACCTCGATGTGATGCTGAAGGGCGGCGGTTGGTGGGGTGAGGGGGATGACGTCTACACGATTGATGGCGAACGTTTCCAGGGCACGGGAACCGAGGATGCGTTTGAAAGCGCCTGGGGCTTTGCGGGGCGCGGCGGCACGCTTCGCTCAGGAGTTTCGCAAGTCATGAATGGTTTCGAGCGGGGAGGATTCTGGAATCTCTATCGCTTTCACGGCGATGCGCGGATTCCGTTCCGCGAGCATTTCAAGCTGGAGTTTGAGCACGGCTTGAATGGCTTCGATGCGCGACCGGGAATGGAGAACAACTATGAGAGCGTTGCCTTCTACTATCTCAGCAAGCCGCAGGCGCAGCCCCCATTGCCCGCACTCAAGGATCGAATGCTCGGATCAATCCCCATTGCGGGTCCATTGCCGGGAGGATGGTACGAAGCAGAGAAAGCGGTCCTTGATTCGCAGATTTTTGCGTTCCCCGGTGTTGCCGTTGGCGTGGCGAACCGGCCCAGGAATGGCGGCTGGAGTGGCGATGCCGACGCCACAATCTCTGCGGGTAAGAGCGGGGACCGCTTCGTCTGGGCGCTGGATCTTCCCACGACGGGCACGATGACCCCGCGCCTGGCTTTCACGCGACAGCCATCTGGTTTCGATTACCAGATCGCCATGAATGGGAAGCTGCTCGGTGGGAAGATCTCCGGCTACGCGCGGGTGCAAACCCGCGATGAGATCGCGTTGCCTTCCGTGCGCGCCAACGCCGGACGAAACTTTCTGGAGTTCATAAGTGCGGGTGCCGATCCACGAACCACGCCGCCAGCGCTTCACGCGGCGATTGACGCGGTCCGTTTCCTGCCCACCGAGGCGGACAATCCCATCGATGTTCGGCCGCGCATCCTTGAGGCGCGCGACGGAGTCATTCTTCACAAGCTTGTCGTGGAAAGTGTCGGTGGCATCCACCAACTGAGGGATCGGGGTTCCGGTGTTCCGGACACCGCCATCGAGGCGGAGTTGTCCCCTCCAGGCGAAGGTGGGCTTCCGGGAGCGATTCGTTTCCGCACGCGCGAGGACAAGATCGCGCTCACATCGCCGCATGTCACGGATTTGCGGAACGACCTGGAAATATCCTTCCTCCTTTATGCAGAACCTTCTGGGAAGAACCAGGTCATTTTCTCCCGCAATCAGGTCATGGCCTGCTGGGTGAACGACGGAAAGCTGTCGTTCTGGCTGCGCGACCTGGACTGGCGGTTCCTGTACATGGAAACGCGGGCAAACATGATCCCGGATCGCGAGTGGTGCACAGTGCGGCTCACCCTCCACGGCACCATCGCGCGCATATTCATCAACGGCGCAATGTGCTCGGAACTGGACATGCATGTGTTCAACCACCTGAATCAGTATCCCGGGGCGCTGGTGCTGGGGGGAACGGACAGCCAGCAATCGCCCTTCCGCGGCGCCATTGCCGACTTCATGGTGCGCGCCGGAACACCGGGCACTGCCGCCGGAGAGGAATGATTGCGCCGCATGCGCGATCGATCCAACATCCCCTCATGACGACATTCTTCCAGAAGGAGCACACCACGAATGCCTCTGAACGGTGTCCGAAAATTGATTCTCGCCGCGGCGACGGGTGCATTGATGACTGCGAGTAGCGTGGGCACGGCTGCAAAACCGATTCCGATCATGGATCTGCATTCCGATATCCTCCTGCGCGTGATGGAAAATGGCGTGGACATCGGAGCCCCCCCGCCGTGGGCACAGGTGACCATTCCCTCCATGCGCGAAGGCCATGTGACGGATCAGGTTTTCGCCGTGTGGATGGATCCGGATGACTGGCATGGTTTGGAGGCAACCAATCACGCGCTGCAAATCATCGACAAGTTTCACCAGCAGCAGGAAAAATACAGCGATGACATTGAACTGGCGCTGACGGAGAAAGACGCGGAGCGCATTCGAAAGAATGGAAAGATCGCCGTCTACCTGTGGATTGAAGGGGGTGTCCCCATCAATGACGACCTGGCTCTCCTCCGCACGTTTCACCGCCTTGGCGTGCGCGGGATGACGCTGACATGGACGAGCAACCTGTCCTGGGCTGGCTCCTCCGGCGACAAGCAGAACATGGGACTGACGGACTTCGGGCGCGAGGTGGTTCGCGAGATGGATCGCCTGAACATGATCGTCGACCTCAGTCACGTTTCCGACCAGACATTCTTCGACGCCCTTGAAGTCACGAGGAACCCGGTGGTGATTTCCCACTCCTCATGCCGGGCGCTGTGCCGGCACCCGCGCAATGTCACGGATGAAATGCTTCAGGCGCTGGCAAAAAATGGCGGCGTCATTGGCATCAACGCCCTTCCCGAATTCTTGAGTGATGATTTCGAAACGGGGTGGCAACAGGTCGAAGCTTCGCACAAGGCCGAACTTGATGCGCTAAAGAAGAAGTACAACAACAAGACGGGAAATCCCGAGTATCGTGAGGAGCGCCGCCAACTCTTCGTGCAGCAGATGGACAAGAAGTACGTCGTCACGCTGGACACATATCTTGATCACATCGAGCATGCGATGAAGGTTGCCGGCCCGGAGCATGTGGCCCTGGGCGCGGATTTTGACGGAATCTGGACCTTCCCAGTGGGACTGGAGAAGGCATCAAAGTGGCAGCGTGTCGTGGAAGGCCTGCGCAAGCGCGGCCACAGCGAGAAAATCATCCGCGGCATCATGGGCGATAACGCACGACGCGTCTTCAAGCAGGTCCTTGACAGGAAGGAATGAGTGGTGGCGTGTGAATCGGCCCGACCCCGAACGGCGCAGGTGAACGAGGACCCCGGCTACGAATCCTTGCGGTAATAGAACGGCTTCTGCGTGTCTTCCTCTGCGGAGGGATTGCCGGCGGCGGTGGATTCCACCTGCTTGGTCAGCATCGGCACCTCCGTGGACACGCGCTTGATGATGTCGTCAATCGTCTGAAGGTTTTCCGTCAGCATCTTCGCATCCTGGGAAACCTCGTAGGAATCCACGGGGACTGGCGTGATGGTGTCCGACGAATAGGTGAGGCGCTGCATCAGGTCACGAATTGTTTCGGCGCTTTCCACATGGCGCATGTTCAGCATCGCCATCTGGCGGCGCAGTGACATCACGAGGTCCAGTCCCCGATCAATTTCCTTTTCCAGCGACTTCAAGGCTTCCGTATCGCTGGTCGGCACCAGATTCTGCATGCCGGGATGATTTCCTGTGGAGTCCGCGGCCAGCGGCCCGCTGATTTGTTTGCCAAGAATCTTTGATTGGCTATTCAAGCGCCGCGCCAGATTCAGCACGCGCGGCAGTACTTCCTTGGTGTCGTTCTCAGGGCGTGACGTTCCCTCCGCCGGGGTGCGCAACGCGTAGACGTCCGTGGGAACAGGCGTGCGATAGGGATCACTCGGCTTGATGACAGGCTGCGTATCGTCCGCATGGGCGGAGCCGCGTGCCGGGGTCAACTGATGCGTTTCATCAATGTCAAAATCCGTGTCCGGGCGGAACGGGGTCGCAGGCTTGCGGGGCGCGGCAAGTTCCTGGGTTTCGCGGGCGGCTTGATCGCCCGTGTCTTCCGTCCTTTGCGTGGCAGGCGGCGGCGCGACCGGCTTCATCGACTTGAAGTCCTGCGCGGGAGGCGATGTCGGCTGCCCCAGCGCATAGAGCATTGGCATGCTCGCCGATGAGCCGCGCTGCCGCGAGAAGGCGTCCGTCTTCGTTTGTTCCGTATCATCTGCGCGCGTGATGCCGCCCGTGGTGTTCCCGCCAACCGTGCGGGCGCGCGTGATGATTTCCGGCGCAAACTGCTTCATGAAATTTTCGGGCAGGTCATCGAGCGTGATAACCTCCGACTTCGCGGTGATGGCCGCCTGCGCAGTGACGAGCAGGAGGTCCTCCGCGTTCCCCGGCCAATGGAACTGGCGGAACAGGCTGATCACCTGCGGGTCGGCGCTCTTTGCCGTCGCCTTGCCCGTGTCGCGGGCGCGGTTGATGGCGTAGCGCACGATGGCGGGGATGTCTTCCGTGCGATCGCGCAGCGCGGGAATTTCGATGTGCTGCTCAACCAGCAACTCGCGCAACTCCGGCAGGATCGGAGTGCTCCCTCCAATGGTCTCCAAATCGAGGCTGGTCATGATGATGATGCGCACGTCCGCACTCGCCTCTTCGCCGGTGATGGGGTCGGCGAAGAAGCCCTCCGTCGCCATCTCCACCAGCGAATACTGCATGTCGATGGGGAACTCCTTCTGCAAATGGATGAGAAGGGTGCCACCGTTGGTCTGGGCAAAGTAGCTTCCGAGGTCTGGCGGAAGCTTCCAGGAGACATTGATTCTCGTCAGGGGAAAGGGGGCGCGGACGCTGTTCTGGTGAATCAGCTTGGCAGCGAAGGCCTTCTCCGTGCCGAGCTCGCCGGTGATGAAAACCGGGCTGTCGTTGAGCGCGGCCGCGCGCAGCAACTCATTGGTCGCCGTAATGATCGACGAAATGCCGGGAAGCATGGCATTGCTTTGCTGCGTTTTCACGGTCGGCTTCGACTATCCTTATTCCGGGAACAATGGCCTGCATCGGGGACAGATGCGAGAGAAAAATGCAATATTGGGGGATCAGAGGGAGATTTCCCCCCTCTGTCCTTGACCATCGAAGACGGAGACTCGCTACTTGAGGCAGAGGCAAATGCGCCGGCGATAGGATCCTTCGGACAAGCCCTCCCCCTCCCGACCTTTCATGGCTGCCACGACAGCGCCCACAAAACCGACAAAAAGGGTAACCATTTCGGACGTTGCCCGTGAAGCAAGCGTTTCAATTGCAGCGGTTTCGCGCATCCTGAACAATTCCTATGATGGGTTTTCCGCGCGGGAGGAGACCAAGGAACGCGTTTTCGCCGCAGTCAAGAAGCTTGGTTACCGCCCCAGCCGGGCGGCCGTACGCCTGGCCACGGGCCGCCATAACGCCGTGGGGTTGTGCTACCCGGTCTATGATTCCCTTGAAGGCCCGATCGACACCTCCTCGCTGAGCCAGGTTTTCCGTCACTTCGACTTGATGCTCGTCCAGCACGGAATCGCGAGAACGCTGAAGAATGAGAACATGGACTTGGTCGTGATGCCGCGCCACAGTGGCCGCAGCATCGCCGACCTTATCAGCCAGGCTCAGGAAACCGTGGACGGCATCATCTGGATCAACCCGTAGGCAAACGCGGAGGACCTCGATGCCGTCGTTGCCAGCGGGATCAAGCTGGCGATTGTTGGGCCGGCTCCCGTGGCGGGTGATTTCGTGAACGTCCGCATCGATGAGACCATGGCCGGCCGCATGGTGATGGGGCACCTGATTGTCTGCAAGGCGCGGCGCATCCTGATCGCGATTCCTGAAAACCGGAAGAAGGAGCAGGCCACCGTCGAACGGCTTGAAGGCATTCGCAAGGCCGTGACAGACTTCACCGATCCCGGTCTGGGTTATGAGACCCTCTATCTGCCGTCTGATCCGAAAAAGTGCCGCGTGGCATTCGCGAAGTGGCTTGATAAGTCAGGATTGCCGGAAGGCATTCTCACGCTCGGCGATCACGTTCCCTTCGCGATTCTTGGCGAACTGCACGCGCGCGGCATCACCCTGCCGGACAAGGTGAAGCTGGCGGCATTTGAGGAAAACCTGACATTCCTTCTCAGCACCCCCTCAATGACTGGGCTGCGCTACCCGACGGAGGAAATGTGCTTCCGTGCGGCAACGATGCTGCTGGAATATATCAAGACGGGAACGATGCCGAAACCGACCTACATGAACCCGCAGTTGATTGCACGGGACAGCTGTCGGTAGCATTTCCACACCTTATGACTCATCACCAGCGCCGCGTTCCCATGGTGGCGCTGGATTTCAGGGGGACGGGGTGGATTGGTGGGCCCACTCGGACTTGAACCGAGAACCAACGGATTATGAGTCCGCTGCTCTAACCGATTGAGCTATAGGCCCGCCTGTGTGATTGGATGGCGACCTTAACCCTTCCCTTGGCCTCTCTGGCAAGCGCAGAATCGAGCGTCTTTCTGTCGATCTGTCAGCGTGAAATTGAATTGCTCTGATTGGAAGTCCGCGTGAAGGATGGGGTCCTTGAATCCTGTAGATGGATTGCGCATGTCGCTCTGTCTCACGGTCCTTGAAAAGGGCGCGACAACCTCCCACTGGTTTCCCGATGGGAAAGTGACCATCGGTCGCTCGCCAACGTGCGACTTGCAGGTTGATCCAACGATTCATTCGCACGTTTCGCGTTTCCATGGGCGTTTCGTGCGGGAATCGCCGAATGTTTATTCCTACGAAGATTTGGAAAGCATGCACGGGTCCTACCGAGAGGCGGAGGAGTTGCAGGGCAAGGTGATGCTGCGGCGTGGCGAGTCCATTTTCCTGGGTCGCGAGGGGCCGGAAGTCCACATCACCTGGGAAGAGGAGCGCATCACCGGCAAGGATGGCACGCACATTCGGCGCTACCAGAAGGACTCGCCGCATTTTCCCCTGATCTTCAGCAATGGGTTTCGCGACCAGTACCGGCGCTATGAGAAGATAGCCACAGGCGGCTTTGGGGAGGTTTGGAAGGCGAAGCCGATGGCGGACGACCAACCGGCGCTGGCGATCAAGCTGCTGAATCCATTGTTTCTGGATCCGCAACATCTGGGAAACACGGACCGCACGTCGCTCATCCGACGTTTTGCCCGCGAGTCCCACATCATGCACCTGCTGGCGCAAAGCGGTGCCCCCGGATTCGTCAAGGTGCACCAGTGGGGTGATGAGCCGGAACGCGATTACCTTTACATGATCATGGATTTTGTGGAAGCCCCGCCGCTGGACAAGTTGATCATCCGTGATGAACTTGATTCCCTGAAGAAGGCGCTGCGGGTGTTGCTCGCCATTGCAAAGGCGTTGGATGCCGCCCACAGCTTTGAATTCACCGACGAGACGGGGAAACCGTGCAAGGGGGTGATTCATCGCGACATCAAGCCCAACAACATCCTGGTCGATTCGTCCACGGATCATGTGTGGTTGATCGACTTCGGCATTGCGGGCGTGTTGAAGGGGGGCGAGCGCCTTACCGCCGCCAACATCACGGTGGGTACGCTTCAGTTCCTTCCCATTGAATCCATCGAGACCGATGTCATTTCGACCGCGACGGACTTGTGGGCGTTTGTGCTGACAATGTATTTGATCTTCAGCAAGGGCCGGTTTCCCTACCACGGGAAAACGCGTTCGGAGCTTGTCACTGCGTTGCGTTCCGGGAAGCTGACGCCGCTGCAACAGTACCGCAAGGACCTGCCCCAACCGCTGGTGGATGCAATCAACCTGAGCCTGAGTTCCAATCCGCGGGAGCGCGTGCAAAGCGCGTCGGAATGGGCGCGCCTGATTTCCAGCCAGCTCAAGGCGATTCGCTGACCGATCCTTGGCTGCGCCACAGGAGGGCTGTCGCCATGGCGGCGATTCCCTCTTCGCGGCCAACGAATCCCATCCTCTCGTTTGTCGTCGCCTTGATTCCTATCTGTTGGACCGTTGCGTGGAGCAGGGGCGCGATGCGGGCTTTCATTGCGTCGATGTGCGGGGCGATCTTCGGCTTCTCCGCAATGACGACGATGTCTGCGTTTGCCAGCGACCAGCCCAATTCCTTCACTCGTGCGAAGACAATGCGGAGCAGTTCCGTTGACGCAGCGTTCCGCCATTGCTCGTCGCCGGGAGGGAAGAAATGTCCGATGTCCGGCAACCCCGCCGCGCCCAGCACCGCGTCACACAACGCATGGAGCAGTACGTCAGCATCGCTGTGGCCATCGAGTCCCCGCAATGACGGAACCTCCACGCCGCCCAGCATCAGCTTCCGGCCGTCGGCGAACCGATGCACGTCGTAGCCGAATCCAACGGCAAAGGGGGGCGCGGCGCTCATTGGTTCTTTGGCGCGTGCGTTTCCGCGCTGCTCTGGAGGTACGACTGTGCCATGATCAGGTCCTGTGGCGTCGTGATCTTTGGGTTGAATCCGCCGTGCTCGAACAGCGCGACCTTCAGCTTCATGCGTTCCAGTGCCTCCGCCTCGTCGGTGGGTGGCGAATCATCCCGCTGGAAGTTCGCCATCGCCTCCATCAACAATTCGCGCTTCGCCACCTGTGGCGTTTCCGCCCTGCGCAACTCGTCGCGGTCCTCCGTCTTCTGCACGAACATCGCGCCGCGTGGCACACGCTTGATCGTGTCGGTCACGGGGGAGCAAACGACCGCCCCTGCCACGTCCGGCTCGCTTTTCACCACGACAAGGGCATCGACCATCGCCTGAAGGGGGGGGAATGGCCGCACGCCGTCGTGCACCACCACAAATTCGCAGGCGGGTGGCGTTTCCGCCAGTCCCGCGCGGACGGACCCTGCACGGTCATCCTTGCCCTGGACGACTTGAAACTCTGCTGCGTGGGAGTGCTTGATGACGATGGAACTCCATGTGCCGTCGCTGATCATCTTCGCGGGCAGCACGATGATGCGCGTGTGGAATGGGAGTCCAAAGAAGGCCTCCATGGCGTGTACGATCAGCGGCTTCCCGTTCAGCGGGGCGATTTGCTTGTATCCGCCAAAGCGCACGCCGCGGCCCGCCGCCGTGATGATCAGTGCCGTCTTTGAAAGGTCTGTCGTCCTGATGCGTGCCGGCTTGTTTTGCACGAGGGGTCGTTGCCACTCCGTATCCCAAGATGTGTGAATGGTCCACCCGCGGCACCCGGCATCGGTGGTGCAATGGGAATGCGAACCCAAATCGCTGGGCTTGCGTTCGGAAAGTGAGATGCACTTGGATCCCGCCATGGAAAAACTCATTGTAAAAGCACATTTTCACACGGCCCATCGCCAACCCGGCTATCCGGGCCATTGCCAGCACGTTCACGGGCACACCTGGCGTGCCAAGGTCACGCTTTCCTGCGAGGAATTCCCCCGCGATGAGCTGGACATGTCAGTGGATTTTGGCGAGATCAAGCAGTTGGTGCGGTTTTTGGATCACAAGATCATTGTGACGAAGGATGACAAAACCTTCCTCGATCCCAAGGTGTTCGACCAGGAGGGCGTCTTCGTCGTGGAAGGCCGCGGCCCCAGCGTCGAGAACGTCGCACGATATATCTGCAACAAGGTCGTGGACCTCCTCAAGACCAAGTACCCCGCCCGTGGAATTACCTATGATTTGGAAGTGAAATTGCAGGAGACGGACAACAACATCTTCATCATTGGGAAGTCGGTAACGGTTTAGAAGCTTTCCCGTCGCGTTCAATTCCATCAAGATATTCGTCGTTTCGCTTGACTGCTGCCATGCGGTGTCATAGCGGTTGCAGTTTTCCAACCCACTGCGGATCTCGTCCTCCGCTCTCATAGAAAGGAACTTCTCATGTTGAGGAAGTCGTCCTGGATTGCGTTGCTGGCATTGCTCATCATGCCGCACGCTGTTTTTGCAGCAGCGTACATGCGTACTGTCAGTTGGAACCTTCGTCACGAAGGCTGGAGTGGAGAAACGGACTATGCCGGTGATGCGGCACAAATCTGGAACCAATATGGGTCAACCAGCGGTTCAGCGAATGGCTGCGACATCGTCTTCCTGCAGGAAGTGATGTATAGCAGTGTCCCCGCAAGCATTGCGTCGGCGCTGACCACAAAGAGCGGATACACATGGGCCAGCGCCTATGTGGGACCGATCGGCCGCTCCAGCTACAAGGAATACTACGCGGTGGTGTACCGCACCGATCGCGTGACACTCCTGAGCAACACCATGTGGACCGACACGGGCGACAAGTTCGAGCGCGAACCGCAGATCGTCAAGGTGCGCGACAAGTCCACCAATGCGGACTACACCTTCATCAACTGGCATGCTGTCTGGGGCAACGGCGGCACGGATGTCCACAACGAGGTGAAGCAGATCGACAACGTGTTCGCGAGCGTGCAATCGGGCAGTTCCAGCGATCAGGATGTGCTGCTCGTCGGGGATACAAACCTGAATGCGACTCATTCGGCGTGGAGTGAACTTTACGGACTTTCGCCAGCCGTCTCCAACTACAACAACATCGCCACGACGATCAATTCCAGCGGGTCCTACGTTTCTGCGTATGATCACTATTTCGCGCAGTCCAGCTATGTGACGGAAATTTCCAGCTACGGTCGTGATTACATTGCCAATACGACCACGCACTACAACAACTTCTCGGACCATGCGCCGATCTGGCTTCGGTTGTATTCGTCCAGCGACACGGATTGATTGCGTCGTTCCCGGAACAATGAAGGATGAACGGGCGGCTTCGGAAAGGGGCCGCCCGTTTTTCATTCATCCATGAAGCAAAGTCCGGCGATCAAAGTTGGAGTCCTGGGGGCGATCCTCGCGATCGTGGTGATTGGGATTATCGCCTCGCGAAGAACCCCTCGCGAAACGGTCCCAGCTCCCGAAGCCCGCGTATCAAGGACGTCGCCCCAATCCACGGGCATCGGAAGGACGGTGGAGGCTGCACCGCAGCCCGCCGAAAGAGCCACCACGCGGGAAGCACCCGGTCCCATCCACGTTAGTGCCCGGTTGATCGGCGGGGCCGGCGCCACGGCAACCCTCACCCCCGGGGCAATTTCGGCAGACGACTGGTCCGATTACAACGCGGTGGCAAAGAAATCCGGAACGCAGGAGAAACCAAAGGCGATCGTGGATTTCGCGCACTTTGCATCGCCGCAGGCCATCGCCGTCATTCCTGACGACCTACACAATGGCGTTGTCAGCTTTTCGTGGGTGCCTCCCGCAGTTGCCTACCGGATCGATGCGATTCGTCCTTCGGACAATGCCTGGTATCGCGCGCGCATCCTCAAGCCGGCCAAGGTGCCTCCCCAGGGGCTTGAATACGACTTCGGCAACATCACGCCGACCCTTCCGACGGGGGTGCGCCTGTCATTCGAGAATGCGCCCCCCGGCCAGGAGGACTTTGAACTCGGCATCGAGCGGCGCGCCACTGCGGAGACGACGGAACGCGCCAGTGAATTGCTTGACTACGTGGAAGCGGTGCGCCCTGATATCCTTGACGCGCTCCGCGAAGGAACGCGCTTCGCAGTGAGTTCATCCACATCCATCACCTTCGCGCCACTCCCTCCTGATCCCACCGTTCACTTTACCTTTCGCACGCTGACGGGGGTCGAGGGGGGCAGCCTTGATGTGGAATTGCACGACCAGCAGGTCGTGGACGTGATGGTTGATCTGGCGTCAATTTTCCGTGATGTGCCTTCCGAGGCTGTTTCCCTCAGCGGACGGTTGTTGATCGGCAACACAAGCGATCCCGTCACGAGCGCAACCATCGAACGCGAGGGCGCCCCCTTGGCAGGAAGGCAGGTTACCGACTCCGAAGGGGCGTTTGCGTTTGATGGATTGCCTCCCGGCATCGCGTGCCAGTTCGACGTGACACTCGCTCCCGCCGTTGGTCCCAGGCCGATCGCGCCGCCGCGCGCCTCGTTTGTATATACACCCACAAGCGAGCAGGAACAACACGTGGAATGGCGTGTGCATCCTTACCAGTGGCTTGTGCTGGGAATGACACCGGAGCAGGTCACGGCGCTTGAAACGATCTCGCGTTCCTCGCCGATTGGCCAGCCCATCTTCATCCTGCAAAGGAAGGTTGAAGGTGCCTTCGTTGATGATGCTGCCGATGAATTCATCCGAAGTCCGGGAGAGATCGCTGTCTCGCTGATGGAGGCGGGGGAGTATCGCGTCGTCATTGCCGCCAATCCTGTCTATACAATCATCAGCAGCGAGGCCTCGGTGCGCGAAGGTGTCCCGGAATCGCTCATCCGGCTTCCGGATATCCCCGCCACCATTCCGACAAGGACCCTCACAATCCTTGGCGCTGATCATTCGCCGATCAAGGCAGGCCGCCTGTGGATCAACGGCCCCCACAGGTCCACGCCACCAATCTCCATGACTATTCCCCCTTCCGGCGAAATCACGCTTCCTCCCCTCAATGCGGAGACGCTCAATCTCTCCGTTGCGCTTCCCAACGCCGAGAGGACAACCCACTCCCTGCCATCCGCCGGCAGCGGCCCACTCGAGTTGCGCCTCTCCACCCCCTGAGTTGCCCAACCGCTTCCCATTTTTTCGCACTTCTGGCCGTAACATCGGTTGCGCAAACGCCATGGGCCTTGGTAGGTGCAGCACAAACAGGAGAAACGGCCGCCATGAATCGATCGTCGCGCATTCGCCCACTCTGCGCATTTGCACTCGCGTTGGGTTTGAGTTCCCATCCGGCTGGGAAGGCCTTTGCGCTTCCTGAATCGTTCAACCTTGCCGGCCGCACGGTCCTCATTGATGAGGATGCGCGGCGCGGCTCCTCGCAGCTTGGCACAATGGCCGCTGAAAAATCTTCCATCTCATTCACCACATCACTGACAGGGCAGCAGGCAGGGCAGTCCTTCGCGCTGCGCGTGGAAGGTCAAGCTCCCGCTGACGGATGGAAGCTGCGGATCAACGGCGATCCGCTTGACGTCGATGCGATCACCGCGCCTGACGGCAGTTGGTTCGGCATTCCCGCGGGAGCGCTGAATGTGGGCACCAACCAGGTGGAGGTTGTTGCGAATGACGGCGGAGCCACGGGCGTCACCGGCCTTCTCGGGTTCTCGTTGAATTTTGCGGAGGAGGAGCGCTTCGTCAGCTTCGTCTCCGCCCCGCGCAGCGAGCCGCCCACGGACGTCAACCAGGATCAATACGATGTTGAGCACCTTGACCTGGCGATCACGGTCGATCCCGCATCAGCAACGATTCCCGCCGCCATTTGCACGGTCGACGCGCGCAGCCTTGTCGCTGGGTTGAGTTTGTGCGTGCTGGATTTCAATGACAACGCGGGTGCGATGTCGATCAGCGCCGTCGATTCCGGCCCTGCGACTCCTGCGCTGACATACACATGGGATACCAGCGGCGAGAAACTACGCATCAATCTCCCCTCGCCGGTCGCGCTGGGCAGCCCCTTCACCGTCCGCGTCTCCTACAATGGCACTCCCGTTTCCGGCCTCGCCTATCGTCGCACCACGCATAGCGGAAATCCGCTGGTCTACACGAACAACCAGCCCTACAACGCGCGCACATGGTATCCCTGCAAGGACCTGCCGCGCGATAAATTCACCGTGGATGTTCATGCGACAGTCCCGACGGCCAGCTACGGCGGGTTCCCGTTCTCGGTGGTCTCCAACGGCACGTTGGTTTCCACGACACCAAGCGGGCCAAACACCATCTACAACTGGAGCGAGTCCTATCCCATCGCGACGCAGTATGTGTCGCTGGCATGCTCGAACTATCAGGTTGCGAGCGGAACCTACACGGCCCTGGACAACGTGACGACGATGAACGTTGCCCATCACGTTTACCCGGAGAGCTACGCGGTCGAATCGCAGGAGCTTCCGCGCACCATCGAAGTCATGGATTATTTCGCGGACACGTTCGGTGAGTATCCGTTCCTCAGCGAGAAGTATGTCACGGCAACATGGGGCCTCACCTTTGGGGTGGAGCACCAAACCTGCACAAGCATGCCAAACGGGAACCTCAACAACCCGGCCTATCACAGGCGCAACATTCACGAGATGGCCCACATGTGGTTTGGCGTATGCACAGGCACCTATGTCTTCGATCACCTGTGGCTCAGCGAGGGCTGGGCCTCCTACGCCGAGGCGCTCTGGAGGGAGCACAAGAATGGTTTCGCCGACTACAAGGCGCAGATGGCGACGTTCAAGAGCAGTTCCTCCGATTTCCGTTCCGTGGTGAACTCGAACGCGGATGACTTTGGCCTGTCCGTCACCTACTACAAGGGTGCATGGGTGGTGCACATGCTTCGCCACGTTGTTGGCGACGCCGTCTTCTTTCAGGCAACAAAGGATTATCTCGCCGACACAAATCTTCGCTACAAGACCGTTGTGACCTCCGATTTCCAGGCGCACATGGAGTCGGAGGCCGGCTACGACCTCGATTGGTTCTTTGATGAATGGCTCACTCGCGCCTCACGTCCCGCATACACATGGTCCTGGGGATCGCATCAGGTTGGTCCCGATTGGTATGTTGACCTCAGCGTGTCCCAGACGCAGGTGGATACGGAGTATATCATGCCGATTGATTTCGGCGTCACGCTGAACGGCGGGGGATCAACGGTCGTTCAGGTCTTCAACAACCAGCGCGTGCAGAACTTCTCGGTGCTTGTCGGCACGGTCGAGCCAACGGACGTGACCTTCGATCCAGATGCATGGATTCTGTGCGACGTGACGGAGCTGGCAGCAGTCACCCCCGATCCGCCAACAGTCACGCGCGTCATCGGAAGCGGCGGCGCGGGTACCGCCACGATCCACTGGACAGCCTCGGTAACGCCGGGCATCACGGCCTATCGCCTGTACAGCAGCCCCGATGGGCTCACGAATTGGACTCTTGCACAGGGATCCATCTCGCCCGCGGCCACGTCCACCGTCGTTACGGGAATGGTTCCGGGGGAAAGCCGCTATTTCCGCATGAGGGCCGTCGTTGTTGCGGAAAGCAGTCCGAGTGATGTGTACGGACTTCGCCTCGGCACCGGTGCCGCGCAGATCCTCGTCGTGGATGGTTACGATCGTTGGAACTCGCAGTCCGGCGGCGTGAATCACGATTTCGGTGCGGACAATGGTCGCGCCATCAACGCCCACGGAAACTCCTTCGACACTTACGCCAACGAGGCACTGGGCGTTGGCGTCATGACACCCTATGAGGTCGTTGTGTGGATCGCGGGCGATGAGTCCACCGCCGATGAAACCTTCAGCGACAGCGAGCAGGGTCTTGTCGCCACGTACCTCGAAAACGGCGGACAACTTTTCGCCACCGGAAACGAGATTGCCTGGGATTTGGGGCGCACTTCGCGTCCCCCGTCCGATCAGGCGTTCTATCTCAACTACCTCAAGGCCGCCTATGTTGCCGACAGTTCGGCCGACTACAGTGTCGTTGGCACCGGCAACGTTCCCGTCCCTCCATCCTGTTTCGGAACCCACGCCTTCACGTACGGCGATGGCGGTGACGCACCGTACCAGCCGGGCTTCCCGGATCTGATCGCAGCAGCCGGTGGCAGCGACGCCGCGATCCAGTACAGCGCGGGCAACGTGGCGGGCGTTCAGTACAAGGGGATCTTTGGCGGCGGCAGCACACCGGGTGCACTCGTCTATCTCGGCTTCGCGTTCGAGACCGTTTATCCCGAAAGCTCCCGCCTCCAGATGATGAGTGACGTCCTGGATTACTTCACCCTTAGTCCGTCCCGTGCGGGAGACTGGATGATCCTGGAAGAGCCCTGATCCAAAGCAACTGACGGGTGTGCAATTTTGCACACCCGTCTCTCCAAAAGAACATCTGGTCCAAACCCCTGCGACATTGGCTTGCGTTCCACGCACCGGCCCCCTATATCCTCACGCGTCTGGTGAACCCTTCAGTGCGCGCTGATGGTCCTATTTAACCAGTTGGGCTGTTTTCGCGTAGACCTGAGTTCCACCGAATTCACAAACGGAATGGCCTATGTCCTCCTCAACGAAGGTTGTGTCCAAGCGTTCTTCCCGTTCCTCCGTAAAGGAACTCCCCCTCCCCGAAGAAAAGCTAAAGGAAATGTATCGGCAAATGCTGCTGATACGGCGCTTCGAAGAAAAAACAGGTCAACAATACCAACTCAAGAAATTTTCCGGCTTCTGTCATCTCTACATCGGACAGGAAGCCGTCGCCGTCGGCACCATCGCCGCCCTGCAGGTTCCCAAGGATTATGTCTTCACAACCTATCGTGACCACGCCCACGCGCTGCTGCTCGGTGTCCCGGCGCGTGAAGTGATGGCGGAACTGTTCATGAAGGGCACAGGTTGTTCCAAGGGCAAGGGCGGCTCCATGCACATGTACAACGGGAAGATGCGGTACATGGGCGGAAATGGAATCATTGGCGGGCATATCCCGCTCGCCATCGGCGCGGCCTTCGCCAGCAAGTACCGCAATGAAGGCGCAATTTCCGTCTGTTACATGGGCGACGCCACGATTAACCAGGGCACCTTCCACGAGTCCCTGAACATGGCCGGGATTTGGAAGCTCCCCACGGTCTTTATCGTTGAGAACAACTTTTACGGCATGGGCACGGCGATTTCCCGCACTTCCGCCCAGCCTGACTTGTACAAGCGCACCGGCGACGCCTATCAAATTCCCGGTATTCGCGTGAATGGCATGGATGTCCTGGAGGTTTATGAGGCCATGAAGGACGCCGCCGAAAGCGCGCGCGCCGGCCAGCCCGTCTTCCTTGAAATGGTCACCTACCGCTACCGCGGTCACTCGATGTCCGATCCCGCCACCACCTATCGCAACAAGGACGAGGTCCATGAGTGGCAGAACAAGGACCCCATGGCGAGCCTTGCGCAGCAATTCCCCGACATCTTCACGGAGTCATGGCTTTCCGATCTGGAGGCCGAGGTGAAGGCTGAGGTTGAAGACGCCGTGAACTTCGCGGATGAGTCCGAATATCCCGATCAGGCGGATGTGTGGACGCACGTCTACGCGGATTACCCCGGCTATCCGGGGCCGGAAGTGAACCCGAACAAGTACGCGTTCCCCTACAACGAATTCCCGTGATCCTGCGGGTCGCGCCTTCGTTTCGTCCCTCCCACAAACCTTCATCCCTGCCGACAAAAAATTCGAGGTACATCCATGGCTGTCATCACATTTCGCGAAGCACTGAACCAGGCACTGTTCGAGGAGATGGAACGCGATGATCAGGTCTTCCTGATGGGTGAGGAAGTCGGGCAGTATCACGGCGCCTACAAGGTCAGCCAGGGGCTGCTCGACCGCTTTGGCGAAAAGCGCGTCATTGATGCGCCCATTACGGAGAATAGTTTCGTCGGCCTCGGCATCGGCGCCGCACATGTGGGCATGCGCCCCATCATCGAATTGATGACGTTCAACTTCGGTATCCTGGCGCTCGACCAGATCATCAACAACGCCGCCAAGCTGCGTTACATGTCCGGCGGGCAGTTCAGCGTCCCCATGGTCATCCGCGGCCCCAACGGCGCTGGCGGTGCGCTCGCCGCGCAGCACAGCCAGGCGCTGGAATCCCAGTACGTCCACATCCCCGGCCTGAAGGTCGTGATGCCCTCCACGCCGGGCGATGCAAAGGGGCTTCTCAAGGCTGCCATTCGCGATCCCGATCCTGTGATCTTCATGGAGAGCGAAAAGCTCTACAACTACAAGGAAGAGGTCCCGGAGGACGCCGACTACGTTCTTCCCATCGGCAAGGCGGACATCAAGCACACCGGCAGTGACGTGACCATTGTCACCTACGGCCGCATGTGGACCCACGCCGTGAAGCCCGCCATCGAACGCCTTGAGGGCGAGGAGGGCATCAGCGTCGAGGTGATCGATCCACGCACGCTTCGTCCGCTCGACCTACAGACAATTCTTGAGTCTGTGAAGAAGACAAACCGCATGGTGCTCGTCGAGGAATCCTGGCCGCAGGCAAGTGTTGGCGCCTGGATCTGCGAGCAGGTTTACGCCCAGGGATTTGACTACCTCGATGCTCCCATCGAGCGTCTCAGCCATCTGGACGTTCCCATGCCTTACGCAAAGAACCTGGAAGAAGAAGTCATTCCCAGCGCCGAGAACGTTGTCGAAGCAGTCAAGGCTGTCTGCTACCGCTAATCCCCTCATCCCCCTTCAGGAAACTTTCCATGGCCAAACCCATCACGCTCGTCCAGCTCTCGCCAACCATGTCGGAAGGCACGCTCGTCAAATGGTTGGTGAAGGAGGGCGACAGGATTTCCAACGGGCAGGCGATCGCGGAAGTGGAAACCGACAAGGCTGTCATGGAACAGGAGAGCTTCTTCGATGGCACGCTGCTGAAAATCGTCGCGAAGGAAGGCTCCAAGGTCGCCGTGGAAGGTACGATTGCGATTGTCGGCGAGCCCGGCGAGGACATCTCCGCCTTGGGTGGAAATGGAACAACTCCATCCGCAACTGCTGCGGAAAAATCTGCGCCCGCGAAGGCGCAGCCTGCTCCCGCGGCCGCACAAAAGCCCGCATCTGCTCCCGCACCCGTTGCCAAGCCCGCTGGGTCCCGCGTTCCGCCGGCACCGGCGAAGGCAACCACGCCCCCGGTGGGCGAGCGCACGCTTGCCTCACCGCTCGCGCGCAAGATCGCGAAGGATGCCGGTGTGGAATTGCGCGGCATTGCCGGCAGTGGACCACAGGGTCGCGTGGTTCGCAAGGATGTGGAGAATGCTGTCGCGAATGGCGGCAACAAGGCGGTTGCTTCACCCGCCAGGAATGTGCAGCCCGTTGCGGTTTCCCCGCTCGCTGATGAAGAAGTCAAACTCAGTGGCATGCGTCAGGTCATCGCCCGCCGCCTCCTTGAGTCAAAGCAGACCGTCCCGCACTTCCAACTTAGCATCGATGTGCGTGGGGAGGGCCTCCTCACCGCCGTCGCCAGGATCAAGGAGGCGATGCCGGACGCAAAGGTCACGGTCACGCACCTGATCATCAAGGCGATGGGCGCTGTGGCGCTTCGCCACAAGGCGATCCGCAGCCAGTGGGCTGACGACCATCTGAACGTTCTGGGCCGCACGGATATCAGTGTCGCGGTCGCCATCGAAGACGGCCTGCTGACTCCCGTGCTGCGCGATGTTCACGCGAAGGGCGTCCTGCAACTTGCCCAGGAGCTTCGCGATGTCGCCGGCAAGGCGCGTGCGCGCAAGCTGACCCCCGAGGACATGAGTGGCGGCATCCAGACGCTGAGCAATCTCGGCATGTATGGCATCAACCAGTTCGCTGCCATCATCAACCCTCCCGAATCCTCCATTCTCGCCGTTGCGGCAATGGAAGATCGCCCTGTCGTGGAAGATGGCCGGATCGTCCCCGGCAAGGTCATGACGATTACCATGGGTTGCGACCATCGCGTCATCGACGGTGCAGTTGCCGCGCAGTATTTGCAGGACCTGAAGGCAACACTCGAAAATCCCGTGATGATGCTGTTGTAGGCACCAAGGAGTTGAGATGAGTATGCAGGCCGTTCTTTTCCGCACAGGTTTGTGCCTGTCGATTGTGTGCTCCGGCACGATTTCTCAGGCCCGGGATACCGAGGCGGGAAAGGACCTCAAACACAGCACATACAGCTTCACGTTCAATTTTGACGAGCAGGGCTGGACGAAGAATGTCACTGTCCCCGGCTTTGACGTCTGCACGGGCGGCTATGAAGCGGGTCGCCAGGGAATCTACCTCACTCCCGGTTCCAACACGAACAGCTTTGCCTTCTACGAATCGCCGCTGTTTGACCTGTTCAGCGCCCCTTCGAAACAGCAGCGTGTTGTGGAGCAGAAAGGACTCGCCGACCGCCTCTTCCGCGGCATCCTTTCCATCCACAACCCGAACACCGATCCGATGAAGATTCCGACGCTGCGGTTTCGTGCATCCACGGAAGACTTCCAGCAAACCTCCGCATACATCGTGAACTCCACTGGCGACACGGCAGGCCTGCCGATGGTGAACGGCAGCATCCTGTATCGCGTGTGGCTGTTCCTTCCGCCCGGCAAGGACACGATTCGGCTCGACTACGACATTCTGAATTTCGACCCGTCCGACTCTCCGAATGCGAAGATGGTGCTGACCGACGCGGGAATTTCCGGCATCAATCCGGTTGATTACGGCCCCCCTGATTCCACCTTGGACCTTGATTTCACCACTTCATCCCACGGCTTCTCCCAGCGCAGTGCTCCGGGAAGTTTCGGCGTTCCGGAATTTTTGCATTCAGGGACGAAGGGTCTTGGCCTTCATCGCCATCCCGACAAGCCGGAGACCGATCCCGCCACGGATTTCGGGTTTTGGGGAAAAGAAGACGTCACCACCATCTACGGGGACAGTATCTATAGAATTTCCTGGACGATCGAGAGCGATGCGCCCTCCGACCAGAAGACCAAGGTTCCCGTCTTCCGCATGCGCGTCAACACCGGCAGTCTGCAATATGGCGGCTTCCTCAGCGTGGATAGCCGTGATTCGGAATCGATCATTCCCACTGCGGGAAATCCTGTCACCTACGATCAGTGGTATCGCCCTCAGGAGCAGATCGAAGAGGACAGCCTTATCCTGTCGTTCGACATGATTGGCACGGGGTTGGAAGGCGAGGATCCCAACATCCCCGTGTACGTTCGTTCCATTTCCATCAACCGCTACATTTTCTGATCACATCGTGGCCGTGGGCGCAGGGCGCTATGCGCCATCGCCAACCGGCCTGCTTCACGCGGGGAACCTGCGCACGGCCATGGCCGCATGGGCATCGGCGCGTGCGAAGGGCCTGCGCTTCCTCATGCGCATCGAGGACATCGACCGTCCACGTTGCAGGCCGGAACTGGAGGCGCGTCAACTCCGCGACCTTGGGGAGCTCGGTATTGACTGGGACGGGGAGCCTGTCCGCCAGGGTGACCGTATAGACATCTATACAAACTATTTCCTCCGGCTCAGGAAGGCGGGGGACGTCTATCCCTGCTTTTGTTCCCGCAGGGACGTTGCCGAGGCCCTTTCCGCGCCACACGGACCTTCCACCACCGGCTATCCCGGAACATGCGCGGCGATGTCGCCCGACGAGGCTGCCTCCCGCATCGCGGCGGGCGGGCAACATTGCTGGCGGATCCGCGTTGCCGCAGCGCCGAAGGAATTTCACGACCACTTCCTCGGAAGTGTTCCCATCGACCTTGAGAAAGACGGCGGTGATTTCGTCATACGCCGCGCCGACGGGCTGTTCTCCTACCAGTTCGCCTGCGCTGTCGATGATGCACTCACGGGAGTAACCGAGGTCGTGCGGGCGGATGATCTTCTGAACTCCGGCCTTCGGCAGTCATGGATACTGCGGTGTCTCAACCTTCCCGTGCCCGCCTATCATCACATTCCCTTGATGCATGGAGGAGAGGGCAGGCGCCTTGCCAAGCGTGAGAACAGCGATGACCTTCGCGGCATCCTCTCGCGCGGGATCACCATGGAACAATTCCGTTCAGCGCTGGCTGCCTCCCTGGGCCAATGCGATCGTGGCGCATCAATCAGCATGGAGGAACTTGCAGTCCGTTGGGACTGGCACCGGGTGCCAAGATCCGCTGCCGTTTGGCTGTAGCACGCGTTTCTGTGGGCGACGTTTCCATACCTTCGTCGCTCCCAACTTTCCCTTCCGAAGAAGGACAAAAACAGTCCGCGTCATTTTCGCGTGCCGTTCTCGCCTTGCATCACGGGCCGATTCTTCCATCTTCAGTTGATACCAATTGCATTAGGTTCCTGTCCCATTTTTTCCGAGTTCTTCAATCGAATTGCCGATCAAAAGCGGCCCAGGACGACACTCGAATCCGCCGGGCAGCTTGCGGCGTCCGCAGCCAGTTCCGTCTACGCGGCGGGCGCGTTTCTCGATCGCTTCCTCCACGACGCCGGCCTGCGGCCGCGTGCGGCGTTGCCTGCCGTTGTCCTCAGCGTTGGCAACATCAGCGTTGGCGGCACGGGCAAGACGCCGTTTTGCATCTGGCTTCTGGAGTATCTGAAGAGGGAAAACCGCCAGTGCGCCATCGTCTCCCGCGGCTACGGGCGTGATGACGAGGATCAACTCATGGTCGTCCATGATGGCCAGGGACTTCGCGCGTCCACGCGCGAGGCGGGTGACGAGCCCGTCATGCTCGCGCGCGCACTTGGAGACGTGCCGGTCATTGCCTGTGCGGATCGCCACAAAGCCGGCACCTACGCCCTCAGGAAGTTCTCCGTCGATACCATCGTCCTTGATGACGCGTTTCAGCATCACGCGCTTCATCGCCAGGGCGACATTGTCCTTGTCGATTCGACAAAGCGCCTGTCGTCGCTGCGGCTCCTTCCACGTGGCACGCTTCGCGAATCGCCATCGGTGCTTGCCCGCGCGCACCTGATTGTGCTGACGCGATGGAATCAATCAAAGTGCCGCAAAGCGGTGCTGCGCGAAGTCAGGAATGCCGCACCATCCGTCCCCGTGGTGCGTGCGAATGTTGAAATCACGTCCGCCGTGGAGCTTTCCTCCCGCAGTGCCATTGCGCTCGAAGACCTCGCTGGCAGGACCGCCTTCCTCCTTTGTGGCGTCGCCAATCCCGATTCCGTCCGTGCCAGCGTCACCGCGACCGGGCTGAAGATCACCGGCAGCAGGATTCTTCCCGATCATGGACGTGTGACAAAGGAGCAACTGCTCAAGCTGGACAGCGTCCGCCGCCGATCGGGTACCGACTACCTCGTGGTCACGGAAAAGGACGCCGTGAAACTGGCCGAGCTTGGCAACTTGCCGCCCGGCATCATCGCCCTTCGTGCCCGGATGAGGATGATCTCGGATGGTGACGAAACCCGGGCTCACGCCGCCATCAGTTCTCGTCTCCACCTCAAGACATTGCGCGGATACTTGCGCTGACGCTGTAAGGGGGTGGTGCACAAAAAGAAGGCAGGGGAATGCCGGTGCACACCCGTCAAGTCTTGTAAAATAAGATAAATCAATTTTGTGCGCTGGAAATCCTCGTGGGAACTGCTGGCACGTTTCTTCCTTTTTCCACCTCGTTCAGAGACCCATCCTTCGAGTAAGGAAACGATGACTCCCACCTTTACGATATTCCGAAAGCGTACGAGTAGCCGCCGCCGGGCTTTCAGCCTCGTCGAAGTTCTGGTCGCCGTCGCCATCTTTTCGATCACTCTGCTCGGATACCTGATGGGCGTCTTCTACATGCAGCGCCAGAATCGCACGATTTCCCAACGCGAAGTTGCCATGCAGAAGGCCATCGAACTGGCAGAGCTTTTCAAGAACAGCGCCTATGCGGACACTGTTTACAGCACGACCACGGTTCCGAAGTACCTTCGCCGCAATGCCGGTGGTGCGTGGTACAGTATTTGGAAAATTCCCGAATCAAGCACGCAGTGGCTCACGCTGCCCGTCGAGGACGTGAACCCTGCAAGTTCCGCGGATCCGACCGTTCTTACCAACAAGCTTCCGGAGGCCGCCTGGTCGGCCAATATTTCCACGGTCACGGTGGGATCGTCCCCGAGTTGGTCCTTCCGGCGCGTGACGATTACCGTTCGTTGGAAAATCCTCGCCAGGGAACAAAACTTTCAAACGGTTAACGTGACCACCGATATCAGCCCGAATTTCACGTGGATGTAAGGCGCGAAACAATGATCATTCTTCTTCCCTCATTGCACGATCGCAAACGCCGCGGCACCACGCTGACGGAGGTCATGATCTCCGTGCCGATTGCCGCCCTTTTCGGAATCCTCACCGTCACGGTGCTGGCAGTCTCCGGCGTGCTCTTCAAGAATATCGCGGATGAAACGCGCTTTCGCCAGAAGGCCGGCCTCGTCATCACGTCTCTGGAGCGCGACCTGCGTTCCTCGGAAACCGCAACCATCGCGACTGATTACCTGACCGCGCCATCAGCGACCACATTCAATGGCAACTGCATTTACATCACGAACATGACAAACCCCGTGGCCACGCAGAATGTGGCCTACTACTATTACAAGGCAACGGGTCGCAACTGGGGGAGCATCTACAAGGACACCGACACTTCAACTGCTCCCGATCCCGATCAGGACCAGGAAATCGCGCGGAGCATGACGGCCTTTGAAGTGCGTCGCAACCCCGTCTCCACCGGCGCGGAGTATCGTATTGCGCTGCGCGGCGACATGACCCAGCAGCGTATCATGGGCAATTACTCCGGTGCCGGCAACAAGATGATCCTGTCCACGACGATCCGTCCCCGTCGCAACTAACCCCTCCCACCAACACACGAGAAAATGTTCGAAAGGAACATGGCAATGCAATCGTTCAAGAGCCTGCTGATGAGGAAGTCCCGGAAGAAGGGTTCCATCCTGGTCATGGTCATGATCGTCTCCACGGTTCTGTGGATTTCGATCATCTACTCCATGTCCGCGATGACCACGGCGCGGAAGCTCACCCTGCAAAATGTTGAACATGAACGGGCCCTGATGCTGGCGCAATCCGGCCTCGCGCAGGGTCTTGAGTGGCTCAACGTTCAGGGCACGCAGCCTTCTTCGAATACGACCCTGACGACACTCAACAATCCCAATTCCACCAATTATGACTTGGACGTAAAGGTCTTCCCGGACACGATTGACGCCAACGCTGTGTGGACGATTTCGTCCACGGCCACCTACAAGGCGGGAACCGCCAGCGCGGAAAGAGGCTTCAGCCGCCGTGTCCAAGCCACGGTCTACCAGATGAACTTCGCCCGCTACGAACAGTTCACGGACCAGACGGACGTCTGGACTTCAGGCTATCTCCACTTCTTCGGGTTCAACGCCGTCTATTTCGGGCCATTCCATGTGAATTCCGGAATGGGCCTGTGGCCGAATCTTTGGTTCTGCGAGGAGAGCACCGGCTCTGCTCCCGATGGCATCTTCTATTACCCCAACTACAACTCCTATCTGAGCGCGGTCTACAACAAGAACTCCTCCAAGACACGCATCAACATCATGCAGTACTACAACAGCACGTACAAGTTCGAGCCGAAGTTCTACAAGGGCCTTCAACGCATCAACAACATCGCCATTCCCCAGGATCTGGGTGTCGACCAGCGCGCCAGTGCACTCCGCGCCAACGCGGGCCTGAAGCTTCCCGACTCCCTGGCGTCCTATCTTGATCCCGTCACGAATCAGCCCTTCTACGATGCCACCAAGGGAAAGAAGTTTGTCATCGTTGCAGAGGATCCCTCCAACGCGCAGAACGACGGGCGCCTGAAGATCCGCCAGTATCGTGGCAAGCTCAGCAACGTTCCGCAGTATGGCCCGGAGGTCGTGAAGACCATCAGCGAGATCAACGGTGCGCTAATCGTCACCGGCGACATCGAATCGCTGAAGGGGGTCATCGATGGAAAGCTTACCATTGGTGCCTTCAAGACAAGCGCATCCTCCGGCGATGGTAACATCAAGATCGACGGCAGCATTGAGTATGAGTCGCGCAAGGCGAACGCGGATTTCAAGTATTCGGACGCCCCTGAACTGTACACAAGCGACGGCGCGGATGTGAATCTGGCCTACGTGGACACGCTTAAGAACCAAGTCTATGCATTGAACGACATCCTCGGCATTGTTGCGGAGAAGGAAGTCATTGTTCCCCGCTATGACCTGAATAACGCAGCGGTTGGCACAAGCATGAGCAACTCCATGCGGATGGATTGCATCGTCATGGCGACGGGATCCAGCACCTCCTCCACCACGGACGGCGCCTTCTATCCGGAAGACATGCTCAATCGCCCCACGGGCCTTTGCCACAAGCTTGGCGGTGTCATTCAGAATCGTGGAAAGAGCTGGGCGCTCTTCAGCGGCGGAAACTTCGTTGCCGGCCTGGATGGTCCCAGCCTTTGGGATTTCCGCGCGGTCCTTCCCGGTGGGGCCCCGCCGTTCTTCCCAACAACGGGCGTCTATACCTATCTCAAGAACTCCTGGCGTGACACCTATGTGGCGGATGCCACTGAGGACCCGGTTCTCCCTAATTGACAGGCTGGCCGCACCATAGGAGTAGTGGTCCATGAGCAGCCCGGACCCAAACGATCAAAAAGCAGAAGCGCTTCGGCGCATGAATGAGAAAATCGAAGCACAGAAGAAAGGGGCTGGCGCCGCAAAAGCGCCGGCCCCTTCGCCTGCTTCGCCACCGCCTGTCGCACCCCAGCGTGGCGGGGGAGGCGCGTCGCCTCCACGCGCGCGGGAGGTCATGGCGGCCCGCGCCGCCGCAGCCCGCGAAGGCGACAATCCCACTGCCCCGTCCACGCCCACGCCAACTGCATCCACGATTGACCGCGGCAACAAGGACATGATGGCGGCTTTCAACGAGCGAAACGCGGGGGCGCGAATCCTTCAGCAGGAGTCCGGCCTTCCCGGCCAAGCTCCCGCAGCCCCAAACGGATTTCGCACGGCAATCATTGCCGCCATCGGCCTGGTTGTCCTTCTGGGCGGCTACAAGGCTTTCTCCCTCTATACCACCAGTACCCTTGAGAAGGACAAGGCAAGGGCGACCAATGCACCAACGGGGGCCTCTGCCGTGGTGATTCCCGAACCGGAAGTCGCTCCCGATGGTCACTTGATCTACCCGGACGTTCCCTATCAAGCGGCGGAGGTCATTCCCACGGGGCCGGGTATCCAGTATGGCAATGCGACAGGCCACCTGAACATGGACATGGTTCAGGTGGGAATACTTAACGGCGCTGGTGAAATTGAATATGTGCGCGGTGATGATCCCCGCGCGAAAGCCGCCATGGAGGAGGCGCAAAACGACGCGCGTTCCGCTGAGCTTGCGGAGGAAACGATCATAAAGGCCAACACGCGTCCGTCGGAAAACCATTCCGACCGCACTGTCGAGCTTCCCAAGAACCTGACGCTCACCAATACCGTCGAGGCCACGCCGGCCCCGTAGTCACGGCGGGCTGGCGTCTTCGGTGCTGCATCCCGCCAACGTCCTATCGCGAAGTGTCCCTACTTCGCGCCCGCCAGCATTGCTTCCTTGGCGCGTTCCTTTTTCTTGCGCTCATCGGCGTTCAGGATGGCCTTCCGCACCCGGATGTTTTCTGGCGTGACTTCCACCAACTCGTCGTCGGCAATCCATTCAAGGGCCTGATCCAGCGTCATCGTCCTCGGTACGTCCAGACGCACGGTGACCTCGCTCGAGGACGCACGATGGTTCGTCAGGGGCTTCTTCTTCGTCGGGTTGCAACTGATGTCATCGGGGCGTGAGTGCTCGCCGACGATCATTCCTTCATAGATGCGCTCCATCGGCGCCACGAAGAGTTGGCCGCGGATTTGCAGATTCTCCAGCGTGTAGGCAGTCGCCTCGCCGGTATCCATGCTGATCATGGAGCCGCGATTGCGCGCGGAAATTTCCCCGCGCCAGGGACCGTAGCCCACGAAGCGCGCCGCCATGATTCCAAGGCCGCGTGTGTCCGTGAGGAAGTCACTGCGATAACCGATCAGCCCGCGCGTCGGAATGTCAAACTCCAGGCGCACGATCCCGGTTCCCGTCGCGTGCATGTTCGTCATTTCGCCTTTCCGACGGGCCAGTTTCTCGATCACTGTTCCCTGGTATTCCTCCGGGACGTCGATGACGACCTTTTCCATCGGCTCCAGCAGGTTGTTCTCTGCGTCGCGATGCGTGATGACTTCGGGTCGGGAAACGCAAAGTTCCATTCCCTCGCGCCGCATTTCTTCGATCAGGATTCCAAGGTGGAGTTCACCGCGGCCGGAAACCTTCACGCCGTCGGGGCGTCCAAGGTCTTCCACGCGTAGCGCCACATTTGTCTTCAACTCACGATCAAGGCGTTCCTTCACCTGGCGCAGCGTCACGGCGCGACCTTCCTGCCCCGCGAAGGGCCCGCTGTTGACCAGGAAGAACATGGACACTGTCGGTTCCTCGATTTCCAGCGGCTTCATTGCTGGTTCCGCGAGGTCGGGAGAACTGAAGGTGTCGCCGATGTTGATTTCATCCGGCCCGGAAATCCATACGATGTCTCCGGCTGCGATCTCTTCCACTTCCTCGCGTTCCAATCCCTTTTGAACCCAAAGGTGGACGGAGCGCTCGTTGTGCGTCGCCACAACATCCCACTCGTCATCGCTGCGATCGTAGTCCTTCCAGCGAACTGTCGTGCGAACGAAGTGCTGCCCTTTTCGATGGCGGCCCTGCTGCACGCGTCCGCACCCGATGCGGCCAATGTAGTCGGACCACGCCAGCGAGCTGATCTGCATCCGGAAGGGTGCGTCGAGGTCCACCTGCGGGGGAGGGACGTGCTTGATGATTGCCTCGAAAAGGTGCTCCATTCCTTCGTGCTTGTCCTTCTCGAGGTCGCGAACCAGCCATCCTGCCAATCCTGACCCGTAGAGCACGGGGAAATCGATCTGCTCGTCCGTTGCGCCAAGTTCGATGAACAGGTCGAAGGTCTTGTGCAGCGCATCCTTGGGGTCGGCCTGCGGGCGATCCACCTTGTTCACCACGACGATGGGGCGAAGCCCAAGCTTCAGCGCCCGCATCAGCACGTAGCGCGTCTGCGGCATGGGCCCTTCATTCGCATCCACAAGGAGCAGCACCGAATCCACCATGCACAGTACGCGCTCCACCTCGCCGGAGAAGTCCGCGTGGCCGGGCGTGTCGACGATGTTCAGGACATAATCCTTCCAGTTCACCGTGCAGTTCTTCGCGCGGATCGTGATGCCGCGTTCCTTCTCCAATTCATTGTTGTCCATGACGCGTTCCTGCACGCGCTGGTTCTCGCGGAAGACGTGCGCCGCCCTGAAGATCGAATCGATCAGCGTTGTCTTGCCGTGATCGATGTGGGCGATGATCGCTACGTTGCGAATTTTATCTGGAGACGTCATGGAGTGCGGTGTTTTCCGTGGATGGTTTTGGGGGTCTGAAAAGGCCGCAGAAGGGTGCGGGCTGTGTCCCGCCCCGTCAAAGCCCAAAATGCACAGGTGGGTTGCGCATTATGGGACAGGAACGCAAAGTTTTATGGAATTCCCGGGATTCGGGGACCCTGAGGGCGCCGGGCTTGCCTCTAGGCGCCTTTCACGGGCGTTCCCCGATGAATGACTGCTTATTGTTCCTTCCCTGTCGCATGAATCTGAAACGGCAAGGATGAATTTCCCAGGATCATGAACCTCAGCGTCACGCTGTCTTCCTCGCACGGGCCAATGATGATCTGCTCATCCTCCGCAAGGAACGATCGCGTGTCATTCTGGTCATCAAGCTGCTTCGGCCCCGCCCAGCCTGTGCGAACAGGTTCCTTTTTCAATTCCGCTGCGGGGATGTTCAGGAAGTGGGGGGCGATTTGCCAAGCCAAGCCCACGTCTGCGTCCGACTTTCCAAACCTCAGGTCAAACACTCGTGTTTCCGTCGGGTTCCTGTTTATGAGGTGCAATCGCAACTCATACTCCATCATGTAATTGCCGACCGAATCGGGCCGCGACGCGGGAGGATACAACAGAAAGTCTGCGGTCTGTCGTGCTTCGGGGCATTCCTTCGATTGCACGGCGGGCAGCGCCATCTGATACGCGATGGGATTCGCCACAAGCTGATCCACGTCGATGGTAATGGGTTCATTCTTGAAGATGCATCCGTGCATCACGCCGGTTGCGCGGCGAAGCTGGCATCCGCTCGGTTCGGATGCGAGGTCCACGACTCCCTCCTGTGAACCCGCTCCGGTTGCCAGATGACTTTCCGCTTCCGTTGTCATTGTTGAGGTTTCGCCAGCGGGAATTGCGACGATGAACACCTGCAGGTTCGGTGCATCCGCCACCTCGCTGGAGGCCACGTCGGCGCGCACGATGCCCAGGCAATTCACGTTCGCGCTGCTGTCCGCGTCATTCGTTCCCGTCGAAAATTGCTTGGAATAGGCGATCACAGCGCCTTTCCCGGGTTCAATGGATGTGGCGCCAAGGGGCCGATCCCAACTCTCAGACAGGACGCGCCGCCCCAGCGTGTTCTCCATGTCATGCTTCGTCCCGATGACACCATCGGTCACAATCACCTGACGCGGCGTGATCGCCACGCCCGATTTTCCGACGTTGCGCGCGTACACCACGATGCGACGTGGCGCTGTCCCGTCGCCGGGTTGCGAAATATGGAAAAGAAAAACTTCAAAATTGCCGTCGATGGTCTTGAAGCCATTGTTCTTCTGGAGGCGCATCTCTTCGCCCAGCGGCTCGCCACTCTTGAGTGTGAACGGCGGCCGCACCGGCTCCGTTGAATACAGCACACCGGACGTGCTGAACATTTCGGGCAGGTCGGAATGAATGGTGTAGGCAATCCCCTCAGCCGGCCACAGTCGTCCCGGCAGCAGGTGATTCGTGCAGCGGCTGCACTCGACCGTTGCAGTGAGGTGCTTCGGCGGGGTTGGCTTCCCATCGCAGGGATTGGATGGCTCAAGCGCTGTGACGATGGTCGCCAGCGATGCAAGAATCAGGGTCGGAATGAACTTTGGAATCATCATGCCCCGAAGGAAATGGCTTCCGCGGCCGGACGCAAGCGAACGCAGGTCAGGCAGATGATTTGTTTGGAGGGGGATTTGCGAACTGGAGCTGCCGAGTGGAATCGAACCACCGACCTCGTCCTTACCAAGGACGTGCTCTGCCGACTGAGCTACGGCAGCTCTCGTGTTGCGCAGGGAGGAAAGGGCAAGGCTCCTCCCTTGGCAAGCCGATTCTTTACGTTTTTCCTGCTTCCTTCCGTGTTCGCTCATACACCGCGAGCAGCCGTTCGATCATCAGATCGCGGCTGAATCGTTCCCGCGCGCGCCGTGCGCGGGTCGCGCGCTTCTCCGGATGTTCAGGCAATTCCTTCGCCCAGCTGGCCATTGCCGCCTTGAAGCCTTCGGGGTCCTTCATGGGAAGAAGCCCGCCATCATCCTGGTCCCGCACCACTTCGCGATGCGCGCCCGTGTCGAACGCCAGCACTGGCGTGCCCGCGACGAGCGCCTCCGCATTTGCCAGCCCGAACGCGGGTGTTCCACCATCCGCATTCACAAACACGTCCGCCGCGACGAGCAATTGGGCCGCGCGCTCCTGTGAAATCGATCCGGGCAATTGCATGATCTTGAAATTCCACAAAGCTTCCACGAGCTTGTCCTGATGAATGATGTTCGATTTCTCCGTGCCATCTCCGGCGATGATCAGCCGCGTGTTTCCACCGGGCTTCCCATTGAACTCTGAGAATCCTTTCGCAACCAGTTGGAAGTTCTTGATTGGTGTGAGGCGGCCAATGGCTGCGAAGAGAATTTGATCCTCGTTGATTCCCCAGCTTGCGCGCGCTGCGGCACGATCCGTCGCCGCGTGCTCAAGTGGTCGCGTATCGAATCCAAGCGGCACAACAGTCGGCGCATGGGTCAGTTTCCGGCCAAGCTCCCGCTCAAGTTCCTCCGCGCTGAACTGTGAATCAACAATCAGGCGCGTGCCGCCGCGCAGGAATTTTCGCCAGGATGGCGAAATCGCGAAACGGTGCTTGTACCTCCACAAATTCCCAAGCGATCGATTCTCGCGGTTTCGCAGGGGCGTCTCGCTCCACAGCGTTCCGTGAATCGTGGTCACGATGGGCGCGACACTTTTCAAGTATCTTTCCGCCGCGATTCCGGCGAACCCCTGCGCATGGATGATGTCTGGCTTGGTGTCCGCAGAACGACCAAGAAAAGAAAGGGACTTTTGATCACCAAGCTTTTCAAAACCTTTCACGAATGAAAGGTCGTAGCTCCCCGGCTTCCTCCCGGAGATGATCAAGTCGCCGTTCAAGGTGATGCCTTCCGCGGGAAACGGTGTTGTGATGACGCTGACACGATGGCCGGCCGCGATCAACCCAGCCACCACATCCTGTGCATGTTGCTCCATTCCGCCATGGCGGTGCGGGGGGAAGCTGCGCGAGATGACGAGGACGTGCATGACGCCGCGTTTTTAAAGCCCGCGTGCGACAGCGGCAACGGCGAACTACTTCTGGGAGACGCCTTCCATGCGGTAGGGAATCACCAACCGTACGCCGTCGGGCTGTGCGACCAATTCCGCCTCTCCGATTCCCACATTCCGAACTCCCACGCCGCCAAGCTCAGGAAGTTTTCCCAGTATCGCATCGGCCTGCTTTGCCACCTTGAAATGATAAACCAGATAGCTGTTATATTCCACCGCATCTGCCTTGCGAGTCATCGGCGCCGGAGTCCTTGCATTGACTTCTTCGCTGAACGCGATATTGCGGCTGGGCGTACAAAACAGGAACTGCGCACCGCCAGCCCGCACCCAATTGTCAAAGTCCTCAAAGGTTTGCAGGATCACGCCCGGCTTTCCGGTGCCCTTCCCAAGGGGCACCTTGTCCGCGACTGGCGCCGAAGCCGAACGCAATTCACGCTGGCGTGCCTCCTCCTTCGTGGCCTGCGCGGATGTGAACGCCACCGGAGCCTCCGCACTGTCCTTGAGGGCCAACTTGCCTTCATCGCCTTCCGTTTCGTTCGTTTGTTCGGTTGCGTAGGGAATGACGACACGCACCTTTCCATCGGGTTTTGTGGCCGCTTTTTCCTTCGAAGCATCTGGTGCCTGTTGGTCCTGTCCGCGCCCCATCGTGCGAAACAATTGTATCGCATCCTCCGATGTGGGAATTTGTGCCACGATGTAGCGCGCGTGCGGATCTGTTGCGCGATCCGAGACAAGCGACCGGTCCCCGTCATGGTACGCTGCCGTTTCATACCAAGGCGTGTCCAACAGTACCCTGCCAGCCTTCGCGATCACGGCATCGCGAACCTGCCTGCGGGTTGGAAGCATTGGAGCTTCTTCGGGGGCACTTGCGCGTTCCGGCACCGCCTGGGCTGTGGGGACAATTTGATCCAGCGATTCGGTGAGTCCAGCCTGGGGCGAATCTTTCCTTTCATCCACTTCTGCACTTCCGTGAATGGACAACTGCCTTATGTTCACCTCGTTGGCACGTATCCCGCTCCGCGCCTGTGGTACGAGGGTCCCACTGTCGTGCAACACTTCTTCGTTCGGGGCAGCCGCGGTGGACTTCTTTGATGCAACCTCTGACCGCAGTGATGCCGGGGCGGCGGCGGACGGTTGCGCGCTTCCCACCGGGGTCCTGTTAAAGTAAGGCTCCGTGACACCCAGGCGCTCGGGAACGGAAGCGGACTTCTTCGCCTCCTGCGGTTCGTCGTTTGTGTAGACAAAGATTCCCACGATCACGATGGCGGCCAGCGCCGCCAGTTGCCAAAGCGCGCGCGTGCCACGCCGTGGCACGACAATCACCTGGGACTTTGCGGAAACTTCCGCCAGCACTTCCGCCTTCAAGCTTTTCGGGGCCTTCAACAGGGCCGCCTTGCGCATGATCAAGACAAGCGCACGTTCCTGTTCCGCCTCCGCGCGCAGTTCGGGATGGGACGCCAGCAGTTCGTTCCACGCCACCGCATCGGTGGATGACAGGGTTCCTTCGGCGTAGTCGCCAATCAGTTCGTCAAACTTTTCGCGTTCGTTCATCGGTCATCCCCCTTTCCCGTGGGGAGCACATCCGCCATCAGGCGACGCAGTTCCGACCTTCCACGGTTGATGCGCGACTTGATCGTTCCCAGCGGCACGCCGAGGATTTCTGAAATCTCCTCGTAGCTTCGATCCTCCATGTAACGAAGGATCAGGACGGAACGGAACTCCTCCGCCAATTCGTCAAGCCTGGCCATCATCATTCCCATCATCTCGCCGCCAGCAGCCTCCTCGCGCGGCGATGGGCGGGCTGCTGCGTGCTCACGGCGTGGCGCCTCATCATCCTCTTGGGCAGAGTTGTCGAGCGAAACAAAGCGCGCGGATCGTCGGCCTTCCGCCACGGATCGGTTTTTGGCAAAGTTCACAGTCATTCGATAGAGCCAGGTCGTGAAGCGACTGTCGCCACGAAACTGGTCAAGATGTCGGAAAACACTCACAAGAACTTCCTGGGCAACCTCGAAGGCAGCTTCCTGGTCTCCCCCCAGCAGGCCGAGTGCGGTTCGGAAAACTCGGTCCTGATGGGCGCCAAGCAGGGCATCCATCGCCGCTGCGTCGCCGCCACGGGCCTGCTGAATCAGGGTTCTTTCCTGATCTGGCGGAAGCTGCCCCGGATATTCCGACATTCTATGGTTCCTTTTTGTTCCTGCGATTCATCTTGAGCTTGCCGCATATGACGCCCGCAGCAAGAAATTGGTGAGAACAGGGGTGTCAATTTCGGTTCGTATTGGTTGTTTCACTTGCAGCCCGCTTTGGCACCTTGTTCAGTCATGAATGACGGACCCATTCATGATCGCCTGTGAACAGCCGATGGCCAACCTGCCCATTGGCGGTGAACAGGGTTATACTGGCTTGCTGAGTTTATGGAAGTTCCGACATTGCGCGGGCGCACGAAGACCCAACCGTAGGGACTGCATTACACGATGAGTCAACAAGGCATGTTGAAAATTCAGGCCGCCGGTCTCAGCGACCGCGGCATGAAACGCCCCCACAATGAAGATTCATTGTCAGTCGTTCCCAGCCTGAGCCTGTTCATCGTGGCCGATGGCATGGGAGGGCACAACGCCGGTGAGGTCGCCAGCCGCCAGGCCATCGAATCCATCGTTCAGTTCCTGCGGGATTCGCAGCGTGACACCGATTCCTGGCCGATCCCTCCCAACCCCGAACTGACCGTCTCTGAGAACCGCATTGTCACCGCGGTGAAACTCGCCAACCGCGATGTTTGCAAGCTCTCCATGGAGCACCCCGAATATCACGGCATGGGGACCACGCTCGTCAGCATGCTCCTCGATGCGCCGAACGAAAAGATCAGCATCGCGCATGTCGGCGACTCCCGTGCCTACCGCCTGCGCGATGGCAACATGGAAAAGATGACCCGCGATCATAGCTGGGTGGAAGAACAGCTTGAACGGGGCATCATCACGGAGGAGGAAGCGAAGAACCACCGCTGGAAGAACGTCATCACCCGCGCGCTTGGCAACAAGCTTGATGTCGAAGTGGAAGTCAAAACCCACACCATCAAGAGCGGTGACGTTTACCTCCTTTGTTCAGACGGCTTGTCCGGCATGATCGACAAGGATGTCATGGAGCAGGTCCTCGTCAACATGCCTGACCTTGAGGAGGCCGCGCAGTCGCTCATCCGCGCCGCAAACGAGGCTGGCGGCCACGACAACATTTCGCTCGTGCTCGTCCGAATGCTTGAAGACGACGACCCGGAGTCCGAAGTCGACTGACCATCATCCCTCAGGGTGCCTGAGGACGCGCGCAGAAACCATTATCTTTCCGAGCGCGGTTACTTGTTTCTCGCGTCGGTGCCAATGGCACCATCAATGGGCTGTGTCGCACTTGTTTCCGCGTCGATTGTGGCGCCGTTCGTTCTTCCAAGTTCCGCAGAGGCCAGTTCCAGCGCCTTCTCCAGCACCGGATCGGCATTGTTGAAATCACCGTCGACGGGAATATCAGCGGCGATTCCGCGTCCCTCCAGGAGCACGCCCTCCAGCGAGTATGATTGCCAGCGGGGGATGACAATCTTCGTGCCATTTGGCAGGTCGAAGCTGCGCGGGTTGGCGGAACTCCCGCCCGACGTTGCGCCAACCGTCGTCACGCGTGGCGATTGACGCATCATTTCGATGAACGCCTCATTGCTGCTCAGGCACACACTGCCCTGTAGAAGAAAGGTCCTGCCCTCGTAACGACGTTCAGGCGGGTTCGCTTCGATCCATCGCTCGCGCATCGGCCCCCAGCCATCCGCGGCACTCTTGTCACGGAAGCGGTGCTTTGCATAGGGCGCGTTGTGGTCGATGAACCATCGCGCCAGGTGGTTTGCAGCCTCCTCGTCTCCGCCACCATTGCCGCGCACGTCCACGATGAGGCAGTCAGCTTCCTGGCGCATGGTATCCATGATTGCCTGAATCGGTTCCATCGCACTGCCCGCGTTGTCCCAACCATGCACGGCAATGTAACCGATGCGGCCTCTTTTTCCTGACCACACCAGGTTGTTGTGCTTCGTAAGCGGACCGAATGTCCGTTCGATCACGCTCTGGTTCGCGTTGTAGAATCCGAAGTGTCGCGCCGTTCGAACACGGGTGCCATCGGGCATTCGCAGTGCCAGGTGTGGATCATCCGCAGCGCCCAACACCATGGCAGTGCGGCTCACAAACTCTTCAATCGAAGGGGATTCCAGGATCGCCGGGGTGGCTTGTTCAAACACCGCCTTCCAGTCGGTTCCCGTTCGATCGTAGTAGGAATAGATTTCAGAGAACAGCGAAGTCAGCGCATCCCACGAAGCCTTGTTGTCCATGCGGGCTGTGATCGGGGCGTCGCCGGATGCAGTGACGAACGAAAGTTGCGTCGCAACGGCGGGAAGCCCGTTTGCGCCGCGGAAGTTTTGTCCCCGTGGGCAATTGATGCTCAGCGTATAGGTCCGTTGCGGCGACAGCTTCACTGGAAGCACGCACGTGTAGGCATCGCGGAAAGAGGGCCTTCCGGTGATTTCGGGATAGTGATCGCCGCCGCCGCACCATGACCACGAGGTCGTTGCCATGGGCTGGTCAAAGCGCACCTCGATCTCTTTCAGGTTCGGTGGGACCTGAAGCTGGCACAGTGTCGGTGTTGTCTCCACAACGCGCGGAGCCGTCCCTGGGGCCTGCTGTGCGGCGCCCGTAGAAGGCATGACAAGAAAAGGAAATGCTAGGACAAGCGCCGCGGCGAATCGCCATGCAGCCACCTTATTCACCTGGCGCATCCTGCTTGGGCGCGGCAGCGTGGTGCCCCACGCCATGCGACCCGCTTCGTCGCCGTTCCGCCAGTCGCCGCGCGTACTCCTGCATGTCCACGTGCTGGTCATAAGCATCGACAATCTCAACGCCGAGCAGGTCCTCGATGACATCCTCAAGCGTGACGACGCCCTCCAGGCCACCATGCTCGTTTGTCACCACGAAGAAGTGCTCGCGGCCCTGCACCAGACGTTGCAGCGCCTGGTTTACCGGCAGCGTTTCAGGAACGAATTCCACGGGATGCATCAGGCTTTCGAGCGTGATGTGCTTGAGTTCCTCCTCTTCCTTGCTCGCAAGCGCATCAAACACCTCCCGTCGGTATACGATGCCGACGATCTCGTCTGGCTGCCGGTTGCGACACAGCGGAAGGCGACTGTGTTTCCAGTGCTCCGAATGGGCACTCACCGATGACAGGGGAAGGCCCGCGGGCAGCAGGTACACCACCGTGCGCGGCGTCATCAAATCGTGCACTGTCTTGTCATTAAGCCGTAGCGCGTTTGTCAGCCACACAGCCTCCTCCGGCCTGATCGTTCCCTCTTCCGCCGCCAGCTTTGCCTGCGAAATAAGGTCCTCCTCCGTCACCGTCTTGCGCTCTGCTCCGGCGTTGCGTATCCGCCCCGTCAGGTACTGGCTCGCCTTGACGAAAGGATACAGCGAGAAGATGAGCAGATTCATGAGGAAGGCGGTCTTCGTCGCAATGAGGTCGGCAAACGTCACGCCGAGCGTTTTCGGGATGATTTCCGAGAAGACGAGGATCCAGAGGGTGAATCCGGCCACCAACGCGTAGGTAATCCAGGATTCCGGGCCATAGGTTTTCCCGGCCAGTGCGCCGAATACGGCGCCACCGACCGTGTTGGCGATCGTATTGAAGGTGAGGATGGCGGAAATTGCCTCGTCGATGCGGTTCTTCAGGCGCAGCAACTGTCCCGCGCCCGCAACGCCCTGCTGCACCATGGATTGAACACGCGACGTGGGCACGGCGTACAGTGCCGCTTCCATCAAGCTGGAAAGGAAGCTGATTCCCGATGAAACCAGTGCCACAAGGATGATTCCGAACATGCGCGCGAGCCTTAGCTAAACAGCTTCAGCACATCATTGAACGTCACGAGCACAAAGAACACGATGATAAAAAGGACCGCACCGTTCATCACTGGAACCAGCACCCGCGGGGGAACGGGACGCCGGAAAATTCCCTCGTAGGCCGCGAAAAAAATGTGGCCGCCGTCCAGCACGGGAAAGGGAATCAAATTCATCACGGCAAGCGCCACGTTGAATCCAATCACGAACCGCAGCCAGTCATCGAAGCTTTTCTGCGCCATCTTGTAGGCGATCTGTGCAATGCCGACAGGGCCTCCCAGATCTCGCCTCACTGCGGTGACATTGCCCTCCGTCACCCGCTTGCCCAGCCGCTTGAGGTTCGAAACATATCTCACCGTATGATCGAACACCCGTCCCGGTGCCTTGCTCACGGCTTTGAGGAAGCTTTCCTTCTCCACGATCTTCAGTGGGTTGCCTGGCACCACGCCGATCTGCCCGATGTTCTTGTCTTCGGCATCCTCCCACGGTGTCATCGTCAGTGCCACTTCCCGCCCTTTCCGCAGCACCACGACGGACAGTTCCTTCCTGGGCGACTTCCGAATGATCGAGCGCATGTGAAACCAATCAATGATCTTCTCGCCATTGATTGAAAGGATGGTGTCGCCATGTTCGATCCCCGCCTTGGACGCGGGGGTGTTGAAGTTCACAAATTCAATGTAGGCGGGTGGGCTGCCGAACACATACAGGTCCTTCGCCCACTTCAGTCGCCCCTCGTCCAACTCATCGCTCACAATGATGTCATGGACATACTGTTCGCCATTGGGGCGCCTCAGTGTGATGGCCAGTGTCCCCGTGTACGGGGCGTTGGTCCCGACTGGCATCAGGTCAATTCCAAGGTCGTTCAGCCGCCCCAGTTGCTGCAGCGCGATCAATTGAGGCTCGGAAAGGATGGACGTCGCGATCATGAAATCCAGTGAGTCCTTGATCGTGAATCCATTCATGGAGTGCACGACATCGCCCGTCTTGACATCCGTGCCCGCAAGCGAGGAATCGGGCGCGATCCAGCCCACCCTTGCAGGAAACGGTGCGCTTTCCTCGAAACCCTTTGTAAAGATGAACGTCATCACGAGGATTGCGAGCACCATGTTCATGAACACGCCGGCAGCATAGATGATGAATTTCTGCCAGAACGGCTTCTTGTACAGGGCCGCCATGTCCCCCAATGCTTGTTCCTGCAACGATGGCGACGCTCCCTCCTTCGGTGCTTCCCCTCCATCCAGGTACCTCTCGATGTCCGGATGAATCGTTCCTGACATTTTGACGTATCCGCCCAACGGCACCAAGGAGATGCCATAGGTCGTCTCGCCCAACTTCCTCTCCCAAATGCAACGTGGCAGGAAGCCCATCGCCTCCTTGTCCATGCCAATCACAAAGCGCTCCACAGGTACATGAAACGCCTTTGCCGCCAGAAAATGCCCCAGTTCATGCACGAACACCGCCAAGCCGAACGCCACGATGAAGCCAAGTGCGCCGACGAGACTGTTCCCCACAGAACCCAAGCCGATGAAATCAACCGCAGATGAAAGAAGGTATATGCCGTTCATGGAAGCCTTATGGTAATTGCGCGCTGTTGCCAGCGTCCTTGAGGTGAAGTTGTTCCCCAACCGGGAACCAATGCCAAGGGCAGACAGGCGACAACCCAAGTTCCTGTGATGGCATGGAATCCCCCGATTTTTGGGAGTGGAAGTTCACGAGAGATGATTGTGCGAACCCCAAGGTGCCATTCACCTCGTTGCGTTCCCGCCTACTTCACCTTACAAATACCGTGACTTGATCAAGAAAGTTTTCGCTGCATGAGCGTATTTTCGTCCATCGCTCCCCGCCTGATGGCCGCAGGCATTCTTTTTTTCTTCGCCTCGCTGCTTCCTGCCGCAGATACCACTGTTTATGCTGATGCGCTCGATGCGGGCTGGCAGAATTGGTCCTGGAGTACCGCCACAAACTTCGGCACAACCTCCCCCCATCATGGAGGGGCGAATTCCGTGGCCGTCACCCATCAGGCCGGCTACGCGGGATTCTATCTCCATTCCAATTCCGATCTCAGTGCGGCTGGTTATTCCAGCATCCAGTTCTGGATCCATGGCGGCTCATCAGGTGGTCAGCAGATTCGCCTCGCGATGATTGTTGCGGGAGGATCAGAAGCGCCATTGTCCGTCGACCTGGCACCACCCGCCGCCAATGGCTGGACACAGGTGACAATCCCTCTCACGAATTTCGGCGCCGCCACCACCATTGCGGGTTTCTACTGGATTGATCGTTCAGGCTCCGCACAGCCGGCCTACTATCTCGATGACATCGTGCTCGTGGAAAGCAATGTCCCGCCGGTTCCCATCACGCTCACGGTTGATGTCGCGGCAGGCCGAAAGCCAATTCTTCCGCAGATCTATGGTGTCAGCTTCGCGGATCCCGCCATGGTTGGGGGTATCGGCATCCCTCTGCGGCGCTGGGGTGGCAATTCCACGACACGATATAACTACCTGTTCGACACGCACAACACCGCCTCCGATTACTATTTCGAAAACATACCAGACGACAATGTAAACCCCGCCGCACTACCGAACGATTCGGCAGCGGACACCTTCGTTCACGAGACATTGCTGAACGGCGCAGACGCCATCGTCACAGTGCCGCTCATCGGCTGGACACCGAAGTCGCGTGGGTGGGATTGTGCCTTCAGCATTGCGAAGTACGGGCCGCAGCAGGACCACGAGTTCTGGCGGCCTGATTGCGGGAACGGGTACCACACCGACGGCACCCCCATCACCGGGAACGATCCATTGGACACATCCGTGGCGATCAATGAAGCCTTCGTGTCGGGTTGGATCAACCATCTCAAGTCGGTCTTCGGTGCATCCAACGCGGGCGGCGTGAAATTCTACGCGCTCGACAACGAGCCAATGCTCTGGAACAGCACCCATCGCGACGTTCATCCGCTCGGGGCCAGTTACGACGAGGTCTTCACGCGGGGCCGCGACTACGCCTCCGCGATCAAGGCCACGGACGCGGATGCGCAGACGCTGGGCCCGGTCTTGTGGGGATGGAGCGCCTACTTCTACTCCGCGAAGGACGTCACCGATGGTGGTGTCGCCTGGTGGAACACGCGGCCTGATCGCATGGCTCATGGAGACATGCCCTTCCTGCCGTGGTACCTCCAGCAGATGAATGCGGCGAGCATCACCGCAGGCAAGCGCCTGCTTGACTATGTGGATATTCATTTCTATCCGCAAGGGAACGGCGTTTTTGCGCCGAGCGAGGGGTCGGCCGCAACAAAGGCGCTTCGCCTTCGCAGCACCCGTGCGCTCTGGGACGCCACCTACACGGACGAAAGCTGGATTGGCGAACCTGTCAATCTCATCCCCCGCATGAAGGCCTGGATCGCTTCATACTACCCTGGAACAAAACTCGCCATCACGGAATACAACTTTGGCGCGATGAATTCACTCAATGGTGCGTTGGCGCAGGCCGATGCACTCGGAATTTTCGGGCGCGAGGGCGCGGACATGGCCTGTCTGTGGGATCCACCCACCACCGCGCAGCCCGGTGCGTTCGCCTTCAGGATGTTCCTCAACTACGACGGCGCGGGCGCCCAGTTCGGCGATACATCCGTCAACGCCCTCAGCAGCGATCAATCCCAGCTTTCAGTTTATGCCGCACAGAGGACGTCAAATTCGCAGCTTACCATCCTCGTGATCAACAAGACGACGGGTGATATTTCGTGCGACCTCGCGTTGCAGAATTTCACGGCAGGCAGCACCGTGAAGGTCCACCGCTACAGCGCTGCAAACCTGGCTTCCATTGTCACCCAGCCTGATGCCACGGCGGCCGGAGGCAGCATTGGCACCACTTATCCTGCGGAATCCCTGACGCTTCTTGTCGTCACACCAAATTCAAATGTGGAGGGTTGGGCAACGTTCTGAGTTGCGGGTGATTCCGCCTAGAGGGCCGCAGCGATATTCGCCGCAGCATCGCGGCCCCAACGATCCCAAGTCTGCAACTTCTCCAGGCTTGGCGCCTGCTCGTGCCGATGTTGCTCCATCACTCCGCGCAGGATGCGGGGAATCGCGCCGCAGGCGATGCGCCCTTCCATGTGGAGTTGCACTGCGACTTCGTTGGCTGCGTTGAGGACGCACGGGGCAGTGCCACCAGCCCTTCCCGCAGCATAGGCAAGGCTCAATGCGGGGAAGCGCCCGTGGTCTGGATCGTCGAATGTCAGGCTTCCCATCTTCCCCAGGTTCAGTGCCTCGATCTGCGAGGGGAATCTTTCCGGGTATGTCAGCGCATACTGAATTGGAAGCCGCATGTCCGTCGGCCCCAACTGCGCCAGCACCGAGCCGTCCACAAACTCCACCAGCGAATGCACGACAGATTGTGGATGAATCACCACTTCGATGTTGTCGTAGGGGATGCCAAACAAGTGATGCGCCTCGATGACCTCGAACCCCTTGTTCATCAGCGTTGCGGAATCGATCGTCACTTTGTTGCCCATTTTCCAGCGGGGATGCCTGAGGGTCACATCCGCATCCGCCACATCGATCTGCTCCTTCGTGGAATTGAGGAACGGACCGCCGCTACAGGTGAGAATCAGTTTCCGGATCTCATTTCGTGGTGATGAATGAAGGCATTGGAAAATGGCGCTGTGTTCGCTATCGACGGGAAGAATTGGGACGTTTCTTGTCCTGGCGGCGCCTGTCAGCAGCGTTCCGCCACAGACCAGCGCCTCCTTGTTCGCCAGCGCGATCGCGCGCCCCGCCTCGATGGCTGCCATCGCCGGAGGCAGTCCCGCCCAGCCCACGGTGGCAATCAGCACAACGTCTGCCGGTGCTTCGGCGGCAATGCGTGCCAGCCCTTCGGCGCCGGCAAACATCGGCCCGCTCCAATGCGTCATCACGCGGGCGCGCAATTCCCCCAGCCGGGATTCATCGCCGATGTGGACCATTTCCGGCTGGAACTCCACCACCTGCTGCGCCAGCAGTTCCAGGTCGCGCCCCCCGGCGCTGATTCCCGCCAGCCTGATGCGCCCCTTCAGGTGTCGCAACACGTCCAGTGTTTGCCGCCCGATTGAGCCTGTGGAGCCAAGCAATGTGAGGGATTGAAATGCCATGAGGGGATACCATCCTCAGGGGCCATGGCGATGGTCAAAGGAGAATCGCGGCCGTGGAAAAAACCTCTTCACCTGCGGAGGATCCATTCCCGATGATCCCGCCGCCATGAAGGATTTTATCAAAAGACTCTTCGACCGGGAGCCCCCCCTGGATGCGGCGCGCACCCGAATGCGCGCGGATTGGGACCGTCGCGCGCGCGAGAACGCGATGCACTTCGTGGCGGATTTCAAGGAACAATGGGAGGATGAAGGGGAGTTCTTCCGCACGGGTGAAGACGACGTTGCCCGGTTCCTGCGCGAAGCAAATTGGACCCCTGAAATGACAGGGAACGCCTCCCTGCTTGAAATCGGTTGCGGTGTGGGTCGCATGACGCGCGCACTGGCCGGTCGCTTTGCATTCATCACGGCCGTTGACGTCAGTGGCGAAATGCTCGTCCGTGCCTACCAGGCAAACTCGCACCTGCAAAACGTGCACTTCATGCAGGTCAATGGCAGTTCCTTTGCCGGCATTGCCGACAACAGCTATGACTTTGCCTTCAGCTACATTGTCTTCCAGCACATGCCGCACGCCGACCTGATCTATGAGTATGTCGCGGATACGCTGCGCGTGTTGAAGCCCGGAGGCCGTTTCCGCTTCCAGGCCCGCAATGATTTCCTGCTGGTCAAGCATGACACGTACGATGGCGCATCGGTGGATATTCCACGCGTGCGGGATATCGCCAATCGCTTGAATGCCAGCGTTGAATCAATCAGCGGGCAGGGCACGCAAATGTGCTACATTGAATTGAGGAAGAGTTAGTCCTCCTCGTCACCACTTCCTTCTTCATCGTCCCCGAAGACTTCATCCGCGAAGTCCTCCGCATCCTCGAACCACAACGTTCCGTCATCATCCGCCGACCCGGGAAGCAGGATGCCGCTTCCGGTTTCCGACGAGATTGTATAGGCCAGCGCATAGCCCGCCTCCAGGCCTGCCGGCGTGTCGTCAAACGTCAGCATCACATCGCGCGTGTTTTCATCAAGCTCTGCCTTCAACGTGCCATCCTGCGACAGAATCTCATCGATGATTTTTTGGATGGAGTCATCCCGGTCCAGCCGCGGCGTTGCCTCAATCGTCACCAGGGGAACCCCCTCCTCCGCGGCAAGGTCCGGCAATTCCACGTAGATTCTCCCCTCGTGGAATTCTGAACTGGATTTGTTCCAATCTCCCGGGGCGATGCGTTTTCCGCTCATTTCCACCGCGCAGGTGAGGCCCAACAGTTCAGACAAACCCTGGGAGATTTCCGAAAGGCTGAGCAGTTCGCCGCTGCGCTGAAAGAGAAGGATGTAAGGCATCGGTATCGCTCCCATGCTGGAAATGGACAAATCAGGATTCACAACAAAACAGGATGGGCAAAAGAAAACAAGAGGATGTGGGGTGCAATCTTGCAGCCAACCTTTCACGGGAAGGCAAAGTCACTTGCGCCAGCCCCAATCCCGGTTGCCTGTTTCCGCCATGCGATTATTGAGCCGTTCAATCCGATGTTTTCTCATGCCCTGCGCGGTGGTTTTTGCCCTGTGCTGCCTATCAATGCCCATCGGCGCGGCCCCGAATGCCGCCGACGAGGGAACATCCACAACTCTCACGGACAAGACAGTCCCCGGTCCCACGCGGGTCGGATTTGTCGACATCGAGGTTGTCCTCGACAGTAGCGAGGCTATTCGCGCCGTGGTTTCCGAGGTCGACTCCGAATTGGGGGAGCAGGCAAAGGCGATCGACGCGCGCAAGCGCGAGCAGCGCCGGGCCCAACTGGCCTTTGACCAGCAGGAAAGCGTCCTCAGCGAAACCGAGCGTGCGTCCCGCCAGGAAAAAATTGCCGCCATGTTGAACGAAATCGACGACATGGAGTATCGTTTTCAAAAGCAGGTGCGTGACAAACAGCGCACCACCGTGGAACCGCTCCTTGAACAGGTCATCCGCGTCATCGGCGATGTTGGCAAGCGCGAGAAGTACGATTTGATCCTGCGCGGGGAGATGGCGCTCTACGGCAGCGAGCGGGCAGATGTCACGCCTCTCGTCATCAAGGAACTGGATGCGCGCGTGGACGAAATACGGGCCGCAGTGCTGAAAATCAAGAATGCGCGCAACGATGGGAAGACGCCAGCGTCGCCCAAGCCCCTTCCGCTGATTCCATGAACTTCGTCACCGAAACATCCCCGGTTGGAACGCTGGTTCGTGACTCCGGGATTCCAACGCGCACCATCGCGAAGGCGACCGTCATCGAAGGCACCGGCATCCACAGCGGAACGTCGTGCCGGGTTCACATCCAGCCGCGCGATGCCGGGGAAGGAATTGCCTTCACGCGTGCCGGGAGGACTCCCGTCCCGGCCACCTGGAAGTTTGCGGACGCCCAGTCATCTGATCGCCGCACTGTCATCATCGGAGCCGATGGCGAACGATTCGAGCAGATCGAGCACCTGATGGCGGCGCTCCACGCCCTCGGCATCAGCGATGCCCTTGTGGAACAACAGGGCCCGGAGGTTCCCTTCCTCGGCGGCGGCTCCCGGGAATACATCGATGCCCTGCGTCAGTCCGGCATCACGGAAAACGGCGGGATACTGCCCGTCATTCACATCGAACATCCCATTTCCCTGGAGGACGGCGGGGCGCTGCTGACCGCGGCCCCCCACAACGGCCTGATCCTTTCCGCGTATGTTGAGTTTCCGGGAACGGTTGTTGGAAATATGGGGTATAATCTGGAGGTGAGCCCCGAACGGTTTTACGATCAGGTTTCGGCAGCGCGCACGTTTGCGCTCGCCAGCGACATCGAGGCCCTCCGCTCGCGCGGGCTGGCGCGCGGTGGAAACCTGCAAAATGCCGTTGTTTTCGACGAATTCCGCTATCACAATGAATCGCTTCACTTCCCTGATGAGGTCGCCCGCCATAAAATCATCGACCTGCTGGGTGATCTTGCCCTACTGGGTTGTGGCTTAAGTGGACATTTCTGGGCTTGGCGCGCGGGGCACCGCAGCCATGTTTTGTTTGCTCAAAAAATTGCCAGGGGATTGCACCTTACCTCATGAATGACGAAGTGCGCGAAATTTTCACCTATCTTCCCCCTTTTGATTCTCGCATCATCACGAAGATCATCCCGCACCGTCATCCCTTCCTCCTTCCTGATGGAATCACGGAGTTCGCCCTCGATGGCGTCAGGGGTTTCAAGAACATCAGCATTTCCGATCCTGTTTTTCAGGGGCACTTCCCCGGGGAGCCTGTCTATCCCGGCGTCCTCCAGATAGAGACAGTGGCGCAGATCGGGGCCTGCTGGATCCTGGCGCGGAAGGAAAATGCGGGGAAAATTGCCTACCTTATGACCGTTGAAGAAGCAAAATTTCGCCGTGCGGTGCTTCCCGGCATGCGCATGGATGTTGTTGGAAAAATCACCAACCTGAAGTCGCGCACGGGCCGCCTGACTGCGGAAGTGTTCGTGGATGGAAAGGCCGTTTCAAATGTTACAGTCCTCTTTGCTTTCCAAAAAAGCGAACCCGCACCCGGCAATGGATAACCTGTACGTCGGGGCGGAACCGCCGATGTCCGAGGTCCCCACGCGGATCGGCCTGATTGCGGGGGAGGGAAACTTCCCCGTGCAGATCGCCCGTGCCGCCAAGAGCAGGGGAGTGGAAATTGTCACGTTTCGCATTGATGGCTTGGAGAACGATCACTTCAGGCCCTACAGCATTGAATCCTACGTCCTCAAACTTTCGCAGCTTTCGAAGCTCATCGAGTACGCGCGGCACCACAACATCAAGCACGTGATCATGGCGGGTGGTGTGCCACACAAGGTGGTGCTGAAGCAAATCGCCTTCGAACCGCGCATCCTCTCCGTTCTTGGATCGCTCGCGAACAAGAAGGCGGACACGCTGCTTTCCGCCGCAGTTGGTGAACTGGAGAAGGAGGGCATCAGAGTCATCAACTCCACCATGTTCCTCAGAAGCTGCATGCCGGAGCCGGGCCTCCTGACCACGCGCCTCAAACCCTCCGATGAAATCATGCGGGACATCGAGTTTGGCTATCCCATCGCCCGCGCCATTGGCGGGCTGGATATTGGCCAGTCCATCGCCGTCAGGAACGGCGTCGTCGTTGCCGTGGAAGCGTTGGAAGGCACCGACGGCCTCATCGAGCGCGCAGGTGCCCTCGCGGACGAAGGCTGTGTCATCGTGAAGGTGGCAAAGCCGAACCAGGACAAGCGCTTTGACGTCCCGGTCGTGGGCATGACGACCATCCAGAACCTCGTGAAAATTCGCGCCGCGGCGCTGTGCCTCACCGCGCACGAGTCACTGTTCTTCGATCGTCAGGAGGCCATCGCCCTCGCCGAGGCCAACAACATCTGCATCTTCGCGCGCGGCAATGAGGACTCGGTCTTCAATTACCTGAACCTTCGCGAATCGTGATGACCATCGTATCCTGGTCGCGATAGGCAACCCCGCCCGGCACCACCCGTGTCACAGCGTCGCTGATGCGCGTTGAAAACCACTTCTCCTTCGAATCATCGTAAATCTCAACCAAGCGGATGTCATGGGCCTCAACGTCGGCTCGCAACTTTGCTGCTGAGTCCCTGCCCAATGCGGGCAGGCGGCCGTAACCCACCTCCTCAAGGTCAATCGGCCATTGGCGATCCTTCTTCCAGTCCTCGAAGGCGATCGGATCGCGCGACAAGTATCCGCCGACGATGCGCCGCTCGTGGATGGTTTGATGGTACATGAAGAACCCACGATACTGATGGAAGTATTGCGGGAAGATCGCCACGGCGCCCGGCGAAGCCTGCGCGGCCACGAACTTCGCGGCGCCATCCATGCGATTGGCGAAGACGTTCAGCGGCCCCATGAACGACTCACCGGCGACAATGGCCAGGGCAAGAATCTGGATCAACCTTCGTCGCTCACGAACGATCAATCGCATTCCCATTTCCATCCATAGTGCAGCATGGATCGTGATGCAAACCGTTCCCGAAAATCCAAAGTGCCACACCGAGCGCATCGTTCCGAGGAATGGAACAAGCGAGAGCAATCTTCCCGGCAGTGGTATCGCCGATGGTTCGGGATTCAGTTCTGTCGGGCTCCCGATTTTCAACGCCGGACCCAGCGACATGATCCAGAAGAAGAGTCCCATCCACAGTAGCGTCGTCCCTCCGCTGCGGATCCCGTGTTTCTTCAGTGCAAACGCGGATGCGATCGCCGCTGCGACGCACAGGTATCCCGGCAGATACCATGTCCATGCGCGCTGCTCACCGTTCAGGAAAACCGTCAACCAGTCATTTTCAATCCCTGTCAGCGCCATGCGCAGGCGTGGGTGAATGAGGAACTGCCACACGTCCGCCGCGTGGACGCTTTGCCCTGCTGCGGAAAACTGTGGCGGTTTTGGGGCTGTTGCCAGATGCCATCCCGTCCAGATGGCCGCGGGCGCGACGATCAGCAGTGCCACGACAAGGGTGGGAGTCATGCGCCGCAACAAATCGCGATTCAGGCAGGCAGTCAGCGCCACAAAGAGCAGCGTGAAAATCAGACACTCCAGCGTATGAAAGAGACTCGTCATCACGGCAAGATTTCCCGCAACGCCCAGCCCGATGGCCACGCGCCATCGCGACTCATCAACCAGCATCCGCTTCAGCAGGTAAAGAGTCAGCGGAAACAGGTAGGTGCTGAAAATGTTGAGGTGAATCCCTTCCGCCAGCCTGTAGCCGTGGAGTGTCAGCGCTGTGGCGCACAAAGCCGCTCCAAACCGTCCCGCTCCCCATTGGCGCGCAGCCAGCCATGTCGCCCACGCCATCAAGTATGTCGCCAGAAACAAGGAGGCATTGTGTTGCAGGAATCCATCACCCATCAGGCGCAACGGCCACAGCAGTACAGCGTAGGTGAATTCCATTGTATGATAACTCAGGTCGGCACCAAGTGGGTGAAACAGCATGCTCGTATGCAGCAGCCCATCACCCGGCGCGACCTTCCCGCGAATCACCTGGTCCACCCACCAAAAGTTCCACTGTGTTGTCATCGTATCACCCAGCGGAGGTCCCATGGGAACGTCCATGGGATGCATCACCATCGGCAGGCAGAAAAAAACGCTCAGCGCGAGGAAGACCCCATGAGCTTTCCATCCGCCGTCAAAAAAGCGAATCACCGGGCTTTGTGGGGTCGAATCGGTCATCGTGCCCTTGCAGGAAAGTAACTCCAAGCCTTGCTTGCCATCCAGCAACGGACAATCGAAGTTTCGGCTCAGCACCTGTCACAAAACACTCTTTGCGCCCTTCGCCAGCCTTGGCATCATTGGTGCAACGGTCACCCATTATGTCTGCCCCCACCGCGGAAAACAGCAAGGTCGATCCAGAATATCTGGCATCCCTTCGCGGGATGTTGGAAGCCGCCCGCGACGCGGCGCGCGCGCGCCACCGCAAGGCCCCCGGACTGGAAGTGGCGTGCCTTTACTCTGCCGATATTGAGCGCATTGTTCTTCATCACATGGAGGAGATGGCGCGGCGGTTTAATGCGGATGAACTTCGTGGAAGGATTGCCCTCATTGCTGTTGGTGGCTTTGGGAGGAATGAACTCTGCTTTCATTCGGACATTGATTTTTGCTTCATCACGGAGCGTGAGCCAACGCCGGAGGAGGAAGGCTTCATACGCGCCGTGCTCTACCCCTTGTGGGATTTGAAGCTGGACCTGGGCTACGGCGTCCATTCCATCCGCGATTGCATCAACACGCTCGGCAATGACCTGACGAAGGCCACCGCCTTTCTCGACACGCGCCACCTGTGGGGGGCGCAAATGCTGTGGGAGGAATTGGTCGAACGCATTCACGGCAAGCTTCACAAGCATCACATCCTGTGGTTCATCAACAGCCTGAAGGATGAGATGCGCACCCGCCATGAGCGATACGGCGACACGGTTTTTCTCCTGGAGCCGGACGTCAAGAATTCCCGCGGTGGCCTTCGCGACGTGCATCAGATTCTTTGGATCGCATTCACGCTCTATGGCGCCTCTGACATCGGAATCCTCGTCAGGAATGGGCTGGTTTCGCAGGCCGAATGCGATCGCCTGCTTTCCGCATGGTCCTTCCTCGTCGATGTTCGCAACTCGCTCCACCTCACACAAAACCGCCGCGTCGACAAGCTGACCCTCGAACGGCAAATACAGGTGGCCTCAAGCATGGGCTTCGAGCCGTCGGAAACGGCGCTGGCGGAAGAGTCGCTCATGCGCGCCTACTACGACCATGCCCTCGTCGTGGAGCGCCTTTCCCAGCGGCTCATGGCGATCACGCTGATGCGGACACCCGGCACCCGCGAAAGCACGATGGAGTTGGAACCCTCGCGCCGTGTTGATCGCGACTTCAACCAACGCGGAACGCACATCTGGATCGAGCGCGCCGACCTTCCCCGTCTTTCGACCGATCCCCACTGGCCACTGCGCTTGTTCCTCAATGCGGCGCGCGAGAAGCTGGAGCCAACCGAGGATTCCATCCGGCTCGTCGAGGAATTTCTACCGAACGTCGACGACGAGTTCCGGCGTTCGCCCATCGCCCGTGACTTGTTCCTTGCGATGCTGAACACTGCGGGAAAACTTGCAGATACTCTTCGGATCATGAATCGTTGCGGATTCCTGAGCGCCTACATTCCGGAATTTGCAGGCGTTCGCAACCTGCCAAGGATCGACCACTACCACCAGTACACCGTCGACGAGCACCTGATTCGTACCATTGGTGTCTGCGAGTATCTTCTCACGACGGAAAACCCGCGCGGAATGCAGCACGTTGGCGCTGCTGCAAAGGAAGTCCTGCGCGTTGATCTCTTGAACCTTGCGCTGCTCCTTCACGACGTCGGCAAGGGCGAAGGCCGCGCGCACGTCATCCGGGGCATGCACATGGCCCAGCGCATCACCGAGCGCATGCAATTGCGCCCCATTGAACAGGAAATCGTCCGCTCGCTTGTGGCCCATCACCAGAAGATGAGTCACATGGCCCTTCGACGGGACATTGAGGATCCCGCCCTGGCCAAGGAGCTTGCGGAAGGTGTCGGTGCCAGCGAACTTCTTCGCATGTTGTATGTCCACACGGCGTGCGACGTCCGTGGTGTTTCCCCCGACTCATGGAACGAATGGCGCGGCCGCCTGCTGGCTGACCTCTATGAGCGAACCATGGACATGCTCCGCGGCATCAAGCGCGACCACAGCTCCCGCACGCATGCCAAGCACCTCATGGATCAGATCACCGAAGTGTTGCAGGAGAAGGGTTATCACGACATCAACCGCGCGGAACTCGACCATTTCTTCTCCGACATGCCGGAGCGCTACCTTCGTTCCGTATCGATCGACGCCGCTGTGAATCACTTCCTCCTCTCCGCGAAGATCACGAATGAGTCACGCATCCATGCGCGCGTGGACACATACGAGGAAAGCACATACGTGGAGGTGACCTTCGTCGCGCGTGATGCCCCCGGCCTTTTCAGCAACCTTTGCGGTGCGTTGGCCGCGAAGCGCTTCAACATTCTTTCCGCCCAGATCTACACGTCGGCATCGGGGGAGGCTGTTGACGTCTTCCAAGTGGAAATACCACCCATTTTCCGCGATGACGTGGACAGCATCCTGGAGCGCATCTGTGCCACGCTGGAGAAAATCATGCGCACCGGGGAGCGCCCCAGCTGGTCGAAGACCATCGACAAGTCCGCTGTCTTTCCCATCACGCAGGAACGTCTTAACCTGAGGCCGCCGCGCGTCGATATCCGCAACGATGTCTCACCAACGCATACCGTTGTGGAGGTCCGTGCGCCCGATCGCCCCGGGCTACTCAGCGACATCACCGCCACATTCGATCATTTCAGCATCAACATCGACCTGGCATTCATCGCCACGGAAAGTTACCAGGTTGTTGACGTGTTCTACGTCACCGACCTTGAGACCAACAAATTGAAGGAAAGTGGCAAACTCAACTCATTGAAGGAAGAGCTTATGAAGACCATCCATTCCCAACTCCAGGTGAAATCATGAAACGTCCGATCACGTTTTTGTCCGCAGCTCTTTTTCTTGCCGTCGCAGCATCACTCTCCATCGCGCAGTCAACCACGCAGGACAGCCCCGCCGCGGCGGCAACCGCCGCTGCAAAAACCACCGACGTCACCGTCGTGTTCCAAACTCGTGATGGGAAACCTGCGAAGGATTTTTCCTTCGACCTCCTTGCCCGCACGGGTGTGCGCGGTGCGAAGAAGATTGGGAACTTCACGACGGACACCGACGGCACCGTTCTCCTCAAGGGGTTGGAATATGGGGGGGAGTATTCCCAATACGGGCTGATCTCGAATGGTGAGCTTGCCGGCGAGATCGATCTCACTGGTCCGGACGCCACGACCAAGGTCACCATCCAACTTCCCTTGCAAGTCGGCGACATGGCGCCGGACTTCGAGGTCAAGGACCTCGCCTCCGGTCAGTCCTTCAAGATTTCCTCACTACGCGGCCAGGTCGTGATGCTCGACTTTTGGGCGACATGGTGCGGCCCCTGTCAGGAGCCTATGAAGCACAACAATGAACTGGTCACAGCCCACAAGGAGTGGGAGGGAAAGGCCACCATCGTTGGTGTCAGCATCGACAAGACGGAGGAGGTCATCGCCAAGCACGTCAAGGACAAGGGGTGGACAAATGTTCGCCAGACGTGGATCAACGAGCCTGGCAAGGGCTGGGGGTCGGCTCCACTGAAGGCCTACGGCATCGATAGCATCCCCCGCATTGCTCTTCTGGACAAGACCGGCAGGATCGTCTTCTTCGGGCATCCTGCTGAAATCAAGATCGATGAGGAAATCGCGAAGCTTCTCGCGGCCAACTAACACACCAAGGCACGGCACCAATGATGCGATTCCAAACACGACACCTCGTTCCCCTCGCGTTTGCATTGTCACTGCTGGGGAGTGCCGCAACGGCGCTCCCCGATTTTCCCGATGCCTACGGCTTCGTTGACGGCGCGGATTTCCATGTCGAGCGCACCATCGCGCCGGGGATTACGCATCGCTTCGATTCCTACTCCACCGGCCCCCTTACCATCAACACTGTCCTTGTCGACATGAGCCGTGGGGATCTTGCGATTGAAGTCGAAAAGGGGAAGGACGATCTCTTCGGCGCGGAAACTCTCCCTGCCATGACGAAGCGTCTTGCCGATCCGGGGGCGCGTCCCCTCGTTGCCATCAATGCGGATTTTTGGGGTTCGGGACACGTACCCATCGGCCCGCTCGTCGATGAGGGAATGATTTGGAAAGCGCCGTGGTTCAGCGGAAAAAACGAAGGCCGCCGTCGCAGCGCCTTCGGCTTCGACGAGTTGGGGAATTATTTCATTGGACTTCCCGATTGGTCTCTCGCCATTCGCTCCGCCAGCGGAGAGTCGCTCGAAATTCCCTGCGTCAATCTTGAGTTGAACGCCCCGGATGTCACCACGATCTTCACCTACCCCGGCCGTGGCGCGCTTGACAAGGCCCCAAAGGATTTCAAGCAGGTTGTCCTGCACGCTGAGAGCCGGGAATGGCTCCCCAACGCCCCGCTGAAGGTTACTGTTCGCAACGTCAACGGGACGATGTCCACTGTTCCCGACAGTTCCACCTTCCTTCTCTATGTGAAGGAAATTCCCTCGTGGATGAAGGAGGGCGCGGACCTCATTCTTGATGCATCCCTCAAGGGCCTGCCGGGGAAGGTCACCGGCCTTGTGGGTGGTCAGCCGCGTTTGGTTGAAAATGGAAGGATCATCGTCGATGATGCGCTCGTCCACGAACCCATCGGCAAGCAATTCCTCACAGATTTGCATCCGCGCTCAGCGGTCGGCATGTTGAAGGACGGGAAGACTCTTGTCTTCTGCGTCGTGGATGGCCGGCAGCCACGCAAGAGCATCGGTATCAACCTCTATGACCTTGCGCAATACATGAAATCGGTCGGCTGCGACGTCGCGATGAACCTTGATGGTGGCGGGTCCTCGTCCATCGCAGTCGATGGCGCAGTGACCAATTTCCCGTCGGATGCTGGCGGCCCCAGGCCGGTCAGTGACGCCATTGTCATTCGCCGTACCGCGCCGCTTGGCAGGGCAGCGAACGTGAAGATCATCCCGGAGGCGATGACGATCCCCACCGGGGCCCGCGTGAAGTTGCAGGCCATCATCACCGACGCCAGCGGGGAGGCGCTTGCCACGGGCGGTGGCCTCACCGTGTCGGAAACGAAGGCTTCCGGTGGTGCCGTGGAGGTGGAAGGCGACTCCATCAATGCACGTCGTTCCGGTTCCGCGAAGGTTGTCCGTGAATACTCCGCCCCCGGCGAAAAATCCATCAGCGGCGTCACCAATATCAAGGTCGTCGATCCCGAATCGCTCGCCTTTTCTCCGCCGGCGCTTCTCATCAACGCAGGGGATGTGGAGACTGTGACACTGAATGCGACCGCGCCGGAAGGCAGGACCTTCTTCCAGGACATGGAAGTCGCCACCGTGCAGGTTCCCTCCTTCCTCGAATACGACCAGAAGGCGCGCACCCTCAAGGCGCTGACCAACGGCAAGGGGGTCCTTCGCGCGCGGCTTGGCAATGTCACCGCCGAGCTCCCTGTCGCCGTCGGCGAATTTTCAGCACAGGAAGCCTATTCCTTCGACACGCTTCCTTCCGGTGACATCGGCCAGTGGATTCAGTTTACGAATGCAAGCAAGGACGGATCGACGATCACACTCGAAACGGAGAACAAGAAGTCGGGTACCGCAGCCTGGCGATTTCAGTACGCGATGGAGAAGGGCGGCACCTCAAAGCTGGCGCTCCCCTTGAACGTCGACATTCCAGTAGACACTCCGGAACTGGGGCTTTGGGTCTACGGTGATGGAAACGAACATTGGTTGCGCGGTGAGCTTCAGGACAGCCGTGGCGAGAACTACCTTGTCGATTTCACAAGCACAAAAACCGGCATCAATTGGAAGGACACATGGAAGTTTTGCACCGTGTCACTCTACAATCCGGCTGTTCGCGGCGGCACAAAGTCGGCCGCCGTCCCACCGTTCAAGCTGCAAACGATCTATATCGTCCAGCCACAGGAAGCCGCGAAGAAGGATGGAGCGATCCTTCTCGACGGGCTTGGCGCACTCAACCTGCCCAAGGATTTGCAGGCGCAGGTCGCTCCGGCGAAACATTGATGGTCTCGTGATCCTTCAACTCGGTGAGGGCCGCGTTTTTTGACACAAACGCAGGAAGGATATCAGTTCTTCCTCCCTGTGCCAAACGCTGTTTCCTTCACACGCGGAGAGAAGCGAAAGAGTTGTGAGTTTCCCTGCTCCGTCACATCCACCTTCACTCCCGTGCCGTAGAACTTCCTTACAGCATTCACCACCCGCGGGTCTTCATCCCGGAAGAAGAACATGAACAACTCCGCGTCCCTGCTCGCTTTTCGTTCAAGCTCCGCCAGCGCCCCCTGCTCCGTCCAGTCGCTGTTGATAGGCAGGATCGTGTAACGCCGCAGGTCTTCCTTCAAGTAGACTTCAACGATCCGTCTTGTCGCGCCCTGATCCGCAATGATGACGACGCATCCGTCGGGCGCATCCTTCTTCAGCTTCATCACCAACGCGTTCAGTCCCGTGTCCTCGTGCAGCACAATCCGACGTACGCGATAGAATGTCATTTCGGCTGTCACGCCCAGCGCGACGAGGAACGCGGCCGCCAGCGCGCGCCTTCGCATCGACGATCGCCAGTGTATCGTTGCCGCTGCCGCGCCGAAAACCGCGATCAGCATCGGCGTGCCCGTCACGTAGTAGCGGGCGAATCCGATGGCTGGCTTGTAGAGGATCGAAATCAGGTAGGCGAGCACCGGCGAGCCAAAACCAGCGACCAAGTAGATCGCCGCGACGCGCGTTGGGCTGAAAAGCGCCGGGCTTTTTTCCTCCGCATGGCGCGTCGGCCTGAACGCAAGGAGTGCCGCCGCGAACGCCGGCAGCAGCACGCCAATCACGACCTGCTTCCACGTGTTCCCGCCCATTCCGATCCCATTCACCAACTCATAAAAGCACGACAGCAGTTGCCGGTGCGGATTCATCATGGTGAACTTCTGGTATTCCTGAAGGTTCAGTTTTTCCCGCAGCATCAGCATCATTGGAAGGACGATTCCTACGGGGATTGCAAAGGCGCCCGCGAACCCCAGCCAAGTGGGCAGCCTGGGGCGTGCGGCCCGGACACTGCCAACGCAGGCCATCGCAACAAACACCGAAAGGGAAAAAAGAAACGCACTCACATGGAGGGTCAGGAAAAGAAAGTGCAGCAACCCTGCCACGATAAACTTCCAGGCCCGCGGTTTTTCCAGCACGGAAAGCAGTGTGTAGACAAGCAGCGGACCGCACACCATCATCCACGAATACATGCGTAGTTCGGCGGCGTGCCGAAGCAGCGTGCCGTGGAAGACCGCCACTGCCATCGCGATCAGCGCTCCCCGTGGACTGCGTAGCGGAACGCACATCAGTCCTGCCAGTGGAACCGTCGCCAGCGACATCAGGAGCGACGGGATGCGCAGGGCGACGACGCTGTCGCCGGCGATACCTTCCCACAGCTTGAACAGGATGAAGAACAGGGGAATGTGCCCCATCGCGAATCGATTCGCGATCAGCTTATCCATCGGAAGCGAGGCCGCCAGAAGCGTTGCCCCGTCGTCGATGAACATGCTGTATCCGATGACAACCGGGATTCGCAGCAACAGGCCGAACGTCGTGAAAAGCAGCGTCCATTGCAGCAGCGTGAGCCAGGCCACGCGCGTCTGGAAAAACTCGCGCACTGATTGTTTGTCGGTGAGGAACTCCGCGCTCATCGCCATTTAGTGCGATGCAGCCCCTGCATCAGAAGCAACCAATTCGTATGGCACCTGACGCAGCTTCTCCGGTGTCTTCATCAATTCCCGAAACTGCATGTCGGGGTAATTCTTGCTCAGTTGCCGCATCGTGTCCTCCTCGCCAAAAACGATCGTGCGCGGATTGGCGCGCAGGGTCTCGACCACCTTTTCCCCTTCATTCTCCTCGTAGTTCCGGATGATGCGCCGCATGTAGAAGTAGAGTTTGGGATCGTTCATGTCGTAGTACAGCAACGGGCGATGCTCTCGTTCCGCGATTTGCAGGGTGCGCTGCGCCGTCTCCTTGGGGGTTCTGCCATCCGAATCGATTTTTTCGAAGATGGGGTGGAAGATCCACATCGCAACGCAGTACCCGGCCAAAACCACCACGACCGCGGTTCGCGTCGTCAGTTTTCCAAGAATCGGCATCGTGAAATATCCCCGCGCGAAAAGGAAGGCGCGCGCGAAAAGGATGCACAGGAGCGAAATCATGCTGATAAAGTAGTCCGATTCCTTTGCCGCGTTCAGCGACAAAAGCAACAGAGGCACGGCGACCCCAGTCCAAAGGAAATGGAATGTCAGCCGATCCTCCGCAATTTGCGCACGCCAGAAGTTCTTCATGAAGAGCACGACATACAGCGCGCACCACGGAGCGAAGTATCCCAGGGCAGGCCCCACATAGAACCACGGCGGACCGCCGCTCAGGCTCGATGCCTTCTCGGCGTGGATCTTTGCCTCGTTGAGCCACACGGATGAGACCAATTCCCATCCCAGCCGCTGCGTCAGCGCCCACGCCCACAGCGCCACGGGCACGATCGAGAGCACAAGTGCCAGCCACGAAGGTGCCCACATCAACCATCGCCAGCGGCGCATGCAAACCGCCGTCCCGATGATTGCACTGAGCATGAACAGGAACGGGACGGGGAATTTCAATAGGTTCGACAGCGACAACCAAGCAGCCCCAACAAGGACCGCCAACGCGGCCTTCCCTTGTGCGCCTGATTCCAGCGCCTTCAGTGCCCGCCACCATTGATGCAATGCCAGCGTCACAAAAAGCACCAGCGGTGCTTCAAGCTGGCACTCCCGCGCCTTGTCGAGGAGGAGAAAATTCGCAGCTCCGATCGCCCCCGCCAGCAGCGCCTGCTTCCTGCTCCCCATCTCTCTTGCAAACCGGAAAACAGAAACAACAAACAGGATGCCGCAGATCGCGCCCGGCAATCGCGCCTGAAATTCCCCCACTCCCAATGCCTTGTAACTTACCGCAACAGCCCAGTACAAGAGCGGTGGCTTCTTCAGGTAGATGTTCCCATTCAGCTTGGGAACCAGCCAATCGCCCGTTTGCACCATTTCCAGCGGGGGATAGGTCCGCTGCCCCTCGCTGTTCGCGATCACGTCCCGCAGGCCCAGCCATGGCAGGATCAGCGCAGCCGCCAGCAGCGCCAGAAAGAGCATGGCATTGCGATCCGTCGCCAGAACCCAGCGCCTGAGCCGTTCACGGGGTGAATCTTGACTGGCGCCCGCCGGGGCTGGCTCATTCATGTCAGGTTGCGTCGTGAAAAGAGGGGCAATCAACCGCCCAACCAGCCAGCAACTCAACCGGAAGATGGCGAAAAATCGCCGCCTTCCGGGTTGACAGGGCAGGTGCCCTTCCGCACCCTTCGCGGGCCTTTTGACCGGCCATTTTTGGCCTTGGTCCCTCGAGAAAACCCTACTCCAGAGCACAATATCTCATATGGCTGACGTTTTTCCCTTCGCAGGCACGCGCTTCAACAGCAAGGAACACGGTCTTAAGCTCTCCAACATCCTTGCGCCCCCCTCCGATGTCATTACGCCCGATCACCAGAAGGAGCTTTACGAGCGCGACAAGCTGAACATGGTTCGCCTCTCCAATGGCTTCGAGGCCGCCGGCGACGATGACTTCAACAACCGCTACACGCGCGCTGCGGAATGCTACAAGGAATGGAAGCTCAAGACCTACCTCACGGACGAGCAGCGCAAATGCTTCTACGTCTATGAGCACGAGTTCACCGTTCCGGGAACGAAGGAGAGAAAGAAGCGCCGCGGCTTCTTTGCCCTCGTCAAGCTTCAGGACTATCGCAGCGGAAAGATTCGTGCCCATGAGATGACTTTCGAGGCGGCCAAGCGGGATCGCCTCCGCCTCCTCGAAGCCTGCCAGGTCAACCTTGAGCCTGTGTTCGTCCTTTACGAGGATGAAAAGGACGAGCTTGGCAAGATCCTCCAGGAGGGGGTCGACGCAAAGCCGAACGAAGAAGTGACCACGCCCGATGGTGACGTGCATCGCCTCTGGTTGATGCACAAGAAGGACCCGATCCTCATGATCAACCAGGCGATGAAGAACAAGCGCCTGTACATCGCCGACGGGCACCAACGCTACGAAACGGCGCTCGCCTATCGCGATCAAATGCGCGAGAACACGGGCCGCCGCGACGGCCGCCAGCCCTACGATTTCATCCTCATGTACCTGAACAACGCGAGCGATGAAACCATCCAGACCACGACACTGCATCGCGTGCTTGCTCGCGACCTTGGCAGCGATGTGGATGTCGATGAAGTCATAGAGGACCTTGAGGAATTTTTCGACGTGAAGGAATTCAAGGTCGACCTCAACAAGATCGACAAGGGCGCGGATGCCTGCCGCAAGCATCTGGAGCCAAAGAAGGGTGCCACAACGCAGTTCGTCATGGTCCTGCCCACGGGCAAGGGGTACGAGCTTCGCCTGAAGAAGGGCGCAAACGTTGACGAAATGATCGAAGAAGAGTTCATGTCGGAGCGCGTCAAGAACCTCGACGTCACCATCCTCCACAAATTCATCATCGCGCGCGGCTGGATTGGAAATCCTGAAGTCGAGCTTGATGAGAACGACATTTCCTACTGCAAGGAAGTCGAGGATGCCCTCAGCCTCGTGAAGCGCCGCAAGGGATGCGTGGCCTTCCTGCTCAATCCCATGTCGAAGGAAAAAATTCTGGAGATTGCGGAGAACGGCGAGTTGATGCCGGAAAACTCCACGTACTTCTCACCCAAGGTCACAAGCGGGCTTGTCCTGCGCGACCTCCAGGTTGGATTCGGCTGATCCTCCGCCGCACATTGTAAAAACAAAATCGGGAGCGGGTCATTCCGCTCCCGACTTTTTTTGCACGAGCCTGGATGCTCAACGGCGGCTGCGTTTCGCGACCTTCGCTTTCCTGGCGGGCGCTTTTGCCGCGCGTTTCGTCGCGGGTTTTGCCTTCCCAGCCTTCCTTGCCTTCTTCATGGCGGGCGCTTTCGCCTTCTTCGCGCCGCCCGTCTTGCGCTTCTTTGTGGCCTTCGCGCGCGACTTCTTCATCTCATCCATGAAGCCGTGGGAGAACGCGGCAATCTGCGCCATCGCGTGCTCCGCCGCTGTCATCGTGGCGTCCTTGCCATGCTTCACCGATGCAACAAGCGCCTTCTCGGCGGTGATGACCTTCCGCTTCGCGGTTTTCACCGCCGCGGTGGCCCTGCTCTTCAGTGTTTTCTTTTTTGCTCGTGCCATGGTTGTCGAATCCTCGTGGGAAAGTGATGCCTGCAATTCTCACTTGTTTGAAATTCACGCGTGACGGGCAAACAAAATGCAGGTGAATCTGTGAAAATCCAGTTTGTACTCTACCCCAAGTCCTCCACAACCGCCGCCAGTGCACCCGCTCCGCGACGCGAGCGGCGCATCATCGACAGCGCTGCTGCACGCCGCCGCCGCAGCGCCCCTTCCTCGTAAAGTTCCGACGTCAGCCAGTACAACCCCGCCCGCAGTTCATTTGCCGTCATGCGCGCCGGATGAAAATTCACATCAAACAGCGTGCACAGATCCCAACGCCGCGGCATGATGATGCGTCCCTGTTGCATCAACCGCTTGTACAAGGGCGTTCCGGGGAATGCCGTCTGCACTGTAACCTGCACATCGTACAGCGACACGTCATCGGCGAAGTCCCGGATCGCCGGGAACACACTCGTGGTGTGGTGATCAAGCCCCAGTACGAAGCAACCGTTCAGCGTGATTCCCGCGCACTGGATGCGCCTTATCGCCTCCGCATAGCCCGCCACGCGCCGCGCCTTGAAGTTGCGCTTCAACTCCACGCCACGCACATCGGCCTCGTTCGGGCTTTCCAGCCCGATCAGCACCTGGCGGCAACCCGCCTCCGCCATCAGCGCCAGCAACTCAGGGTCATCCGCCACGGAAATATCCGTCTCCGTGAACCACCGCACACGCAGCGGAATCAACGCACGGCACAACCGCTTCCCCCATTCCTTGTCCACGAACGTATTGTCATCCGCAAACTCAATGAAGGCACCGGGCCTGCACTGCTGAATCGCCGCGATGTCGCGCACCACATCCTCCACGCGCCGCTTGCGGTAGGGGAGTTCAAGCATCACGTTCGAGGCACAGAACTCACAGCGCCAGGGGCAGCCCCGCGTCGTCTGGACAGTGATGCGATTGAAATCCCGGCCCGCCAGCAAATCGTAACGCGGCACGGGCAGCGCCTTCACGTCCACCGGCGGATGGCTGGCCGCGAAAAATTTCCGCGCGCCACCTCCCGCCTGGGCGTGCCGTACCACGTCGGGCCACACATTTTCACCCTCGCCTATGACCACATAATCCGCATGCCGCGTCGCCTCCTCCGATTCCACGCTCACATGCAACCCGCCCATCGCCACCTTCACCCCCGCAGCACGCAATCGGTCCGCCACCTCATAGGCTTCAAACACCTGCGCACTGAACGTGCTGATTGCCACCAGGTCGCACGCGTACGCCTCCGCTGGCTCCTTCCCCGCTCCCTCCGCCTCCAGGTAGACAAGTTCATGCCCTCCGTCCGGCGTCATCGCCGCCAGGTACAACAGCCCCAAGCTCGGCAGCGACGCGATCACCTGCCCACGCCGCACGAATCCCGGCAGCGTAAGTCCCAGCTTCAACAATTCCGGATCGTGCACGCGCACGCCGCTCATGGCCAGGAAACCGATCCTCAATGCGCACCTCCCCACGGCCCCGCCGCGAAGGCCGCCACCGCCGCCAGCATCAGCAACAACACCGGCACGAAGAAGGCATGGCGGAACGATTCACGCCACGCCGTCAGAAAGCAAACCGCCGGCATCGTCACCCCACCCGCCATGAGCAACCCCGCCCCCGTGGCCGTGATCGCAACGGACGGCCCGCACGCATACAGCAGGTTGAGCATCCCCAGCGCCGCCAGGGCGATATGCCCCAGCCGTGCCATGCGCCGCCGCAGCGACTGATACCCGCCAAGAAAGCCTGGCTTATGAAACCCCAGGCCCAACAAGGCTCCCGTCACAAATGAGAGCATCAACAACCCCCAACCAACCCGCCAATTCAGGGGAATCGGCCCCTCGATCAACCACGCGCCAAAGACTTCCATCGAACACCTGCCTTTCCGGCCACCCACCGGCGGCTCACGGTCGGAAGGGCTAAATCAAGAGGCCGAAGGAAGTAAACACTTATTTACTATCGCTTGGTGAATGTCACTGAGGCAAGGCAGAAGGGTTGCTCCGACGCCTAATGCTGTCAGGCGCCGACGGCGAGCTTTCCGCTTGTGATCCACAGACCAGGCGGCATGGGCGTCTGAAGGTGCCACGTGATTGACATGGGACGTGATCCCTCGTGCGAGACGTAGCGCACAGGCCCAAGGTAGGTGAACGCCATGCCCAAGCCGTCCCGCTTTGCCTCCTCGCGGACGAGCAGGAGCACTCTGCTGCCCAGTTTCTCGTGCTCGCGGTACCGACGCCCCGTCTCGCTGCCCTCACTCGTCGTGCTCTGGCTCTGCCAGTGGAACAACTCGCGCGAGATTGCGTAGTCCTCATACATGGTGGTAGGTGAGAATCGGTCCGCAGTTTTGGCGAGTGTCACGAACAAGAGATCCAGGCGATGGTCAGGGAGGTACTTGACGCCCTCTCGATGAACGAACTGCCGGTCGAAAGTCGAGAGGCCGAAGGCGACAAGCACCTCCTCTCGCGTGTAGGACGCGTGGAGTTCGAGGGGGATCGACTCGTCTCCCGGCTCTGAAGGGGAAACGTGGTCGATACGGCGGCGGAGAATTCCTGCCAGTTCGCCCAGTTCGTTCCGAATGGCTGGATTGCCTGCCAGTCGGGCGAGGCTGTCGTCCATTGAGCGCATGCCTAATGACGCACCATCCTGCCGCCAAAGATTGTAGTGGAGCATCAGCAAATGGAGCCTCTCGCGTGACGTGGATTGATAGGGCGAGCCAGGACCGGACTCGCAAACTTTGTCGATCGTGTCGAGGAACTCCGATGAGTTCACGTGTAGCAGGCGATTCAGACCCTTGGCAAGTTCTCTTTCGTCAGGGCCTTCTGGTGCGTCGAGCAGTCCCGCTTCCCGGAGCAACTCGCTCCACGTCAGCTTTCGACCGTAAATCTCGGACGGGGAGAGTTGATGGAACTCCAGGAAATTTTTCAGGTTTAGCGGGCGTTGCGATTCATTGCCCCAATTGCGTAACCGCGCGACGAACTCACGTTTTCCACGCCAGATTGCTGCACGAAGATTGTCCAGAACGTGTTCGTGCGCGACACGTTCGAGTTGGATGCTGCAGCCAGCCGGGAGATGAGGGAAGCCTTCCTCGAGTTCCTGCTGCATCCCATGGTGTGTTCGGCCACACAAAGCTTGAAACCTTGGGCCAAATCGGAACTCCGTGCGCGCTTTTCCGATGAAGTCGAGAACGGTCAGACACTCCTTGTTGCGTTGCCGACGAAGTCCACGGCCGAGTTGCTGCAGGAAGACTGTAAGGCTCTCGGTGGGGCGAAGGAACAAGACTGTGTCGACTTCGGGGATGTCCACGCCCTCGTTATAGAGGTCGACCACACAGATGATACAGACCTCCGAGGAGATCAACTGCCGCTGGGCATTGTCGCGGACGTCACGACTAGAGTTCGCATCCAAGGCAACCGCAGGAAGATGGGCAGCTGAAAAGCGCACGGCCATGAAGGCTGCGTGGGCTTGCGAGACGCAGAAGCACAGGCACTTCATTTCGCGCGGGATGGCGATGTAACGATGGACTGCATCCACGATGAGTTGCGCGCGCGGGTCATTGCCCGTGACAAGTTCGTTCAGCGCTGAAGCATCGTAAGCGCCGCGGAGCCACTTCACGGCGGAATAGTCGACGGTGTCGGTCACTCCGAAGTAGTGGAATGGGCAGAGCAGTCTGCGCTGAATGGCCTCGGGGAGGCGAATCTCTGCGTCACACTCTCCGCCAAAGAACTCGATGATTGGAAATCCGTCGGCGCGCTCTGGCGTGGCTGTAAGACCCAAAAGGAGCTTGGGTTGGAAGTGCTCGAGAAGACGCTGATAGCTCGGCGCGGCTGCGTGGTGAAACTCATCGACGACAATGTACTCGTAGTAGTCAGGCGGCAGAAGGTCGGGAAGCGCCCGGGAGTTGAGTGATTGGATCGACACAAATAGATGGTCGTGCCCATTCGGCTCGGCTCCTCCAACAAGTAGGTCCCCAAAGTTTGCATCCCGCAAGACTTGACGGAATGTTTGTAGACTCTGCTTCAGAATCTCCTCTCTATGGGCGACGAACAGGAGTCGAGGCCGCGCGTGACTCGATCCCGTCTCGCAGAGGCGTCGATAATCAAATGCCGCGATCATTGTCTTCCCTGTACCCGTCGCAGCGACAACGAGGTTTCGACGTCGAGCCAGAACCTCTCGATTCACTCGCAGGCGATCCAATATCTCGACTTGATAGTCAAAGGGAGTCAGATTAAAGAACGTGATCAGGGAATCACCAGCGGCCTCACGCCCCCGCTCTCGATCGAGCGCCTGTCGGAGATCCTGGCAGTCACATTCTGCGTCAGGGTCGAATGCGCGGAACCCCGGATCCTCCCAGTAGGTTTCGAAGGTGGCGCGTATCTTCTCCAGGATGTGAGGTGAGTCCTTTGCCGATACCTTGAGGTTCCATTCCAGCCCCTCCGTCATCGCAGGATTCGAGATATTCGACGACCCCACGTAGGCAGTATGGAAGGAACTCGCCCGAGTGAACAGGTACGACTTGGCGTGAAGCCGCGTGCGTTCGGTGTCGAAGGAGATTCGCACCCGCGTGTTGGGAAGTCGTGCCAGGAACTCGACGGCCCTGAATTCGGTCGCGCCGATGTACGAAGTCGTGATCACTCGAAGCCGAGTCCCTGGACGCGAGGTGAACTCGCGCAAGGCGTCAGCGAGAAGGCGGATGCCACTCCATTTCACAAACGAGACCAAGATGTCGACGCTGTCCGCGCTCAAGAGTTCGTGGCGTAGCTCGCTGTAAAGCGTAGGCTCCCCGCGCGAACCGGTGAAGAGAGAACTGTCAGACAAAGGGGTGACCGGCCGGGGGAGAGGGTAGTCATTTGTTATCCCCTCTCGCGCAATTTCGAGGAGTTGTTCAGGCTTGGCCTCGAGCAGGCTCTCCTCAGTGAAATCGAGACCCTGTCTTGACCTCAGCAGCCCGATGACTTCGTTCACCAATTCGGCTTGAGCTTCCAAGCGCGTTTCGGATGTACCAGCAATGCGAAGGGCGGTACGGAGCACGCGCTCCAGATGTCGTGCCAAATATAAGTGGCTCTCTTCCACCTCCAATACCCGACACTTGGCCCGGCGCGTACGGTGTTCCTGCTGAAGCTTCCGTCGTAAACCCAGGTCGATAATCTGTTCGTACAGGCCCTCTGGCAAGTCCTCCATGTCGTCACTTACCATCCTTTCTTTTGTGGCGCTCGCGCTTCTTGCCGGAATACTTGAGAATCAAAACCAGTCGAAAGCGTTGCTTGACCCGCGTTTTGGTGCTTCCGTGTGATGCAAACCCATGCATAGAGAACCCGCACAATGGCGGACAAAGACTCCGTGAAACGCCTCAACCCGTGGTGGGCCGCCAAGCGTTTCGCGCAACGACCGGATATGGTGACCATCAGGACGACTATCAGGCGGGAGTCTCGAGAGCAAGTCGGAGCGGCCCCCCTCCAACACCAGTTTTTGGGATGCCAAGAGACTTGGGATCAGGCCCGCGACAGGCGGAGTGCGAGGTTGCTGAAGCAGCAGGGGTGGAAGGTCATGAGGATTTGGGAGCACGAACTGAAGCATGAGGGAAGGACTGCGGGCAGGATTGTCCGTGCGCTTTCCGTCAATGGCGCCAAACGGAAATGAGTCCTGTAAAGTGGAGAGGACATTTCCTCTTTTTACCCCTTGACTCGTGCCGTCTCCCTTCCTAGTTTCCCCGTCCCTGCGAAGGGGTGGATTTTCCACCCGGCGCAGTTTGCGGGTTGCGGTTCCCTCGCCGCGACAAGGCCTGAAGGTCAGGGCCACCGCCCGGTTGTGTTGGAAGAAGAGGGCGCCTTCCGTGTCCCACCCTGCCTGCGCCGTCGTGCGCTCGGGGCGGGCTAGACGCGCGCCCAAACCGCTTCTCCCCAAAGCAATCGAATCAAAGCCCCTGTTGGCGCTTGCAAAGGCCAAGCGGGACTGCTCGGCCTGCTGGATTTGGGGCGCTGGGCGAGGGAAGGTAAGGAGTGCGCAGGCACTCGTTGATTCGGAATAAATCCCGGCCTGTTGGGGCCGAGGATCACACATAACCAGACCACCCCTGGGGGCAACAATGGCCAAGGAATCATTCAAGAGAGACAAGCCGCACGTCAATATCGGCACCATCGGTCACATCGACCATGGCAAGACCACCCTTACGGCTGCGATCACGAAGACGCAGGCGCAGAAGGGGCTTGGCGAGGCGCTCAACTACGATCAGATCGACAAGGCTCCGGAAGAGAAGGAGCGTGGCATCACGATCAACACGACTCACGTGGAGTATGAGACGGACAAGCGCCACTATGCCCACGTGGACTGCCCCGGTCACGCTGACTATATCAAGAACATGATCACTGGTGCGGCCCAGATGGACGGCGCGATCCTTGTGGTTGCGGCGACGGATGGCCCGATGCCCCAGACGCGCGAGCATGTGTTGCTGGCGCGCCAGGTGAACGTGCCCTCCCTGGTCGTCTACATGAACAAGTGCGACATGGTCGATGATCCGGAGCTTCTGGATCTGGTTGAGATGGAAGTCCGCGAGCTTCTGAACAAGTACAACTTCCCCGGCGATGACACCCCGATCATTCGTGGCTCCGCGCTGAAGGCGATGGAAGGCGACACGGGCGAGAATGGCACGCCGTCGATCCAGCGCCTGATGGATGCCTGCGACAGCTGGATCAAGGAGCCCGTTCGCGAAACAGCGAAGCCGTTCCTGATGCCGGTGGAAGACGTGTTCGCCATCGCTGGCCGCGGCACCGTTGTTACGGGCCGTGTGGAGCGCGGAACGCTGAAGAAGATGATGGAAGTCGAGCTGGTCGGCCTGCGCGACACGCGCAAGACGGCCGTGACGGACATCGAAATGTTCCGCAAGCTCCTTGATGAGGCGCTTGCCGGCGACAACGTGGGCCTTCTGCTTCGCGGCATCGGCAAGGATGACGTGGAGCGCGGAATGGTGATTGCCCAGACGGGCACGGTGAAGCCCCACACCAAGTTCAAGGCGACGATCTATGTGCTGACGAAGGAGGAAGGCGGCCGCCACACCCCGTTCTTCAAGGGTTACAAGCCGCAGTTCTACTTCCGCACGACGGACGTGACGGGCGAAGTGATCCTGCCGGACGGCGTCGAGATGGTGATGCCCGGCGACAACATCGCGATCACCTGCCACCTTGGAAAGCCGATTGCGGTTGAGAAGGAGCTTCGCTTCGCGATTCGCGAAGGCGGACGCACCGTCGGTGCCGGCGTTGTGTCGGAAGTGATCGAGTAACAGGCAGCAGATGCAGGGATGGCCTTCGCGGCTGTCCCTGCACTTTCTTTTGCAGTGCAGGGTTCATCAGGACGGAAAGAAAAAGAAAACGAGAGTCTCATGGCAAATCAGGTCATTCGCATCAATCTGTGGTCCTTCGACAGCCGCCTGCTGGACACGTCGGTGGGCTCGATTGTTGAAACTGCCCGCAACACGGGGTCGAAGATCGCGGGGCCAATCCCGCTTCCCACACGGATCCAGAAGTTTACCGTCAATCGTTCTCCGAACGGTGACAAGAAGAGCCGCGAACAGTTTGAAATGCGGTCGCACAAGCGCCTGATCGACCTGGTTGATCCGCCGCAGAAGACACTCGATGAACTGCAAAACCTCGACCTGCCTGCGGGCGTTTATGTCGAGATCAAGCTGACGTCCTGACGCGAAGTTGTAACGGAACGAACGAAACCAAGAAGTTGATGACGCATCGCCGCGCGCAACGCGCGATGGCGACGATACGGAGGTCCCCGGGCTTATGCCACTCGGATTGCTTGGCAAGAAAATCGGAATGACGCAGCTCTTCGATGACAAGGGCGCCATCATTCCTGTGACGCTGGTTGAAGCGGGGCCATGCCCCGTGATTCAGAAGCGCACGGAAGAAAGCGACGGCTACAACGCCGTCCAGATCGGCTTCGATGCGAAGCCGGAGCGGCTTGTGAACAAGCCGGCTGCAGGCCACTTCAAGAAGGCCGGCGCGTCGCCGGTGCGCTACGTGCGCGAATTTCGTGGGGAGGAGACCACCGGCATCAACGTCGGCGAGTCGCTTTCCGTCACGATCTTCGAGGCGGGCGATCTGGTCGACGTGGTTGGCACGACGAAGGGCCGCGGCTTCACCTCGGTGCGCAAGCGCCACGGCAGCAAGCCTGGCCCCAAGAGCCATGGTTCCATGTACCACAACCGTCCGGGGTCGAACGGCGGCTCTTCGCAGCCCGCGCGCACGTTCCCCGGAAAGCCACTTGCCGGTCAGCATGGTTCGCTTCGCGTGACAGCGAAGAACCTTCAGGTCGTGCGTGCCGATGCGGAGAAGAACATTCTCATCATCAAGGGTTCCATCCCTGGCGCGAACGGCGGTTATGTGATGATCCGCAAGGGTGCGGCGAAGAAGTAACGAGTTTCCCGATCGGAAGATGAGGCTGATAAAATGCCGACGTTGAAGACAAAAAAGCAGACGGGTGCCGCGGGAGCCGATTTCGAGCTTTCACCGGCCGTCTTTGAAGCGGACCAGAATGCGGTTCTCGTTCGCGAGGTCTATACGGCCTGGATGACGAACCAGCGCCAGGGCACGCATTCCACCAAGACGCGCGCGCATGTGCGCGGCGGTGGCAAGAAGCCCTGGAAGCAGAAGCACACGGGCCGCGCCCGCCAGGGCTCGACCCGCGCGCCACAGTGGCGCGGTGGCGCGATCATCTTCGGGCCGCTTCCCCGTGATTACCACGAGAAGGTGAACAAGAAGAAGCGCTCTGCGGCGTTCCGCGCGGTGCTTTCCTCCAAGCTCACCGCCGGTGAAATCATCGTCGTCGATGCGCTGGACTTCCAGAAGAAGTCCGACGTGAAGACGAAGAACGTCGTGGAAATGCTGGAGAAGGTTGGTGCGAAGGGGAAGACGCTGATCGTCGTGAAGGAACGCAATGAGGGGCTTTCGCGTGCCGCCGGCAACCTCGCCGGATCCGCGCAGACGCCCACGCGCGTCACAAACGTCGACGCCATCTCGATCTACGATCTGCTGGTTGCGCAAACGCTGCTCATCACGGGCGATGCGCTGACAGCACTGCAGGAGCGACTTGCAAAATGAGCCAGAAGAGCCCGTACCAGATTATCCTCCGTCCCATGATCACGGAGAAGGCGCTGGCCGGCGCTGATCCCAAGCGCGAGTACACGTTCCGCGTGTCACGCGATGCGAACAAGCGCGAGATCAAGTGGGCCGTTGAAACCGCCTACGGCGTGAAGGTGGAGAGCGTGAACACCGTCCTCGTGAAGGGGAAGGTTCGTCACGCGCGTGTTCGCGGCGCCCGCGAAGGCAAGCGTGCAGACGTGAAGAAGGCGATCGTCAAGCTGGCCGAAGGCCAGCAGATCGCAACGGTGTAAGGAGACCGACCGATGCCAGTTAAAAGATTCCGACCATATACGCCCGTCCGCCGGACCATGACGGTCCTGGACTTCAGCGAAATCACGAAGTCCACGCCGGAGCGCTCTCTGGTGGAGCGCATTCCCTACAGCGCCGGGCACAACAACCTTGGCCGCATCACGAGCCGCTTCCGCGGTGGTCGCCACAAGCGATTGTATCGCAAGATCGACTTCAAGCGCACGCGCAAGGACGGCATCCCCGCGAAGGTTGCGGCGATTGAGTACGATCCGAACCGCTCCGCGAACATCGCGCTGCTGCACTACGTGGATGGGGAGAAGGCCTACATCATCGCACCCAAGGGGCTGAAGGTCGGCTCCATGCTGATGAGCGGGCCGGGCGCTGAAATCCGCGTGGGCAATGCGCTGCCGCTGGCAAACATCCCCGTCGGCACGATGGTGCACTGCGTGGAAATGCGGGCGAAGGGTGGCGCGCAGATTGGGCGCTCCGCCGGCAACAGCGTGCTGCTGCTGGCGCGCGAGGGCGTGAACGCCACGCTGCGTCTTCCCTCCGGCGAGGTTCGCCTGGTTCCCGTGGTTTGCCGCGCCACAATTGGCGAGGTTGGCAACGCGGATCATGAACTGGTTGCCGTCGGCAAGGCGGGTCGCCAGCGCTGGAAGGGCAAGCGCCCGCACAACCGCGGCGTCGCCCAGAACCCCGTGGATCACCCGATGGGTGGTGGTGAGGGCAAGGCATCCGGTGGACGCCACCCCTGCTCGCCCTGGGGCCAGAAGGCCAAGGGCTTGCGCACGCGCAAGAACAGCAACCCGACGAACAAGATGATCATCAAGCGCCGTTACGCGAAGTAATCGATCAGGAGAGAAGAACAAACATGGCCCGCTCGCTGAAAAAGCCCCCGTTCATCGAAGCCTCCCTTCTGGAGAAGGTGGAAGCGATGAATGAGAAGAATGAAAAGAAAGTGATCAAGACGTGGTCCCGCCGCTCGATGATCTCGCCGGAAATGGTCGGCCACACCTTCGCCATCCACAATGGCAAGGCCTTCATCCCGGTGTTCATCAATGAGAACATGATCGGCCACAAGCTTGGTGAATTTGCCGCAACCCGCATCTTCCGCGTTCACGGTGGCAAGACCGTGAAGGTAACGAAGTAAGGAGTCCTACGCCCATGATGGGATGTCAGAAGAAAGAATCGACGAACAAGGGCGAGCCGATCATCGGCCGCTCACTTTCAAGGAACGTGCGCTGTTCGCCGCGCAAGGTTCGCATGGTCGTGAACCTGATTCGCGACAAGCGTGCGGGTGATGCGCTGAACATCTTGAAGTTCACGCAGCGCCCCTCCGCGGTGCCGTTCGTGGAGCGTGCCCTCAAGGCGGCCATCGCTTCCGCGCGCGACGTCAGCGGCGAGCCGGAAAAGCTCGTCATTGGTGAAGCCATCGTTGACGACGCCCCGATGATGAAGCGCATGCGGCCCGCCTCCATGGGGCGTGCGGTGCGCGTTCGCAAGCGCAACTCGCACATCTTCCTCGCATTGACGCAGAAGTAAGCCACCAACCCCGACCAGTAATTCAGGAGAAGACACTTGGGTCAGAAAATTCATCCTTACGGCCTCCGCCTCGGAATCATCCGCGACTGGCAGTCCCGCAGCTTCATTCCCCGCAACTACAAGGAGACGCTGCACGAGGACCTGAAGATCCGCAAGATGATCAAGAGCGAGTTCAATCACGCGGGCGTTGCCGCGATCGAAGTCGAGCGAGCAACCAAGCGCGCGAAGGTGACGATCCACACGTCGCGCCCCGGCATCGTGATCGGCAAGAAGGGTGAATCGATCGAGCGCCTGCGCAAGACATTGGTGAAGATGACGGACAAGGAAATCGTCATCAACATCGAGGAAGTGAAGCGCCCCGACCTTTCCGCCCAGCTTGTGGCCGAAAACGTCGCCGGCCAGCTTCTTCGCCGCATCGGCTTCCGCCGCGCGATGAAGAAGACCGTGCAGGGATGCATCAAGGCGGGCGCGCTCGGCGTCAAGATCCAGTGCTCCGGTCGCCTGGGCGGTGCGGAAATGAGCCGCACGGAATGGTATCGTGAGGGCCGCGTTCCGCTTCACACGCTGCGCGCCGACATCGACTACGGCTTGGCGGAGGCGAGCACGAAGTATGGAATCATCGGCGTGAAGGCCTGGGTCTTCCGCGGCGAAGTTTTCGACAAGGCCAAGAAGGCAACCGCGTGACGCGGGCGCCGATTCGCAAGGATTGAGGACGAGAAATGTTACTTCCAAAAAGACCAAAACACCGCAAGGTGCAAAAAGGAAAGCGGACCGGCAAGGCCCATCGTGGCTCCACGCTGGCATTCGGATCCTACGGAATCAAGGCGATGGAATGCGGCTGGATCACCAACCGCCAGATCGAGGCGGCCCGTATTGCCATCAGCCGCACGGTCAAGCGTGGTGGCAAGCTGTGGATTCGCATCTTCCCGGACAAGCCACTGACGGTGAAGCCGGCGGAAACCCGCATGGGCGGCGGCAAGGGCAACCCGGAGCATTGGGTGGCCGTGATCAAGCCGGGCCGCGTCCTGTTTGAAATCGAAGGCGTGACGGTGGAAGTGGCGCGCGAGGCAATGAATCGCGCGATCTACAAGCTGCCGTTGAAGTCGAAATTCATCATCCGCGAGGATGTGGCCGCCGCAGCGCAGGCCGCCGCCTCCGCGAAGCAAGAGGCCTAATCCATCATGCCAGCAGCAACCAGCAAGGCGGAAGCCCTTCGCCAGCTCGACCTCAATGAGCTGAATCACCGCGCAGCGGAGTTGAACAAGGAAATGTTCGACCTTCGCATGAGCCTGACGACGAAGGAGAATCCGGACACGTCACAGATCCAGAAGAAGCGCCGTGCCTATGCGCGTCTTCTGACAGTGATCAACGAGCTTTCTGCGGGCCGGGAGCAGCAGGCGCAGGATGGCACGGAAAAGAAGGCCACCAGGCGCAAGGCGGCACCGAAGAAGAAGAGCGTGGCAAAGAAGGCCGCGCGCAAGGGCGGAGCAAGGAAGGCCGTGTCGTCCAAGAAGGCGGCCGGCACGAAGAAGAGCACCGCGCACAAGCAGACGAAGCACACGCGTACGAAGTCGGGCTGATCCCGTCAACGTCACGGAAAATTTTCCAGGAGTTTAGGAGCAAGCCTCCATGGCCGACACGGCGACAGAAACGAAAGCAGTGAAGCCCCAGCCGAAGAAGCGCACGGGCAAAGTGACGAGCGACAAGATGGACAAGACCATCATCGTCAGCATCGACCGCTTGGTGAAGCATCGGCTGTACAAGAAGTACATTCGCCGCAGCAAGAAGCTGTACGTGCACGATGAGGCACGGACCGCAAAGACTGGCGATACGGTGGAAGTGGCGGAAGTCACGCGTCCCCTGAGCAAGCTGAAGCGCTGGCGCCTTGTGCGTGTCGTTGAGCGCGCCAAGTAACCACAACAAGAGAACGCGAGAGGACGCCCTCCCATGATCCAGGAATACACCACATTGAATGTCGCGGACAATAGCGGCGCCCGCAAGGTGCGCTGCTTCAAGGTCCTTGGCGGTTCCGCGCGCCGCTATGCCAGCATTGGCGACGTGATCGTCTGTTCCGTGCGCGATGCGGACCCCCATGGCAACGTGAAGAAGGGGAGCGTCGTGAAGGCGGTGATCGTCCGCACGCGCAAGGAAGTTCGCCGCGAGGACGGATCATACATCCGCTTCGACGACAATGCGGCGGTGTTGATCAACGCGCAGCAGGAACCCGTCGGCACGCGCATCTTCGGCGCTGTCGGTCGCGAGCTTCGCGGCAAGAAGTTCATGAAGATTATCTCCCTCGCACCAGAGGTTATGTAAGTCATGGCTATCAAGATTCGCAAAGACGACATGGTCATCATCATCGCCGGCAATGGCAGCCGCAAGAAGCAGAATGAGGATGGCACGAAGGTGGTTCGCAAGGGCCGCGTGTTGGCGGTGGACACGAAGGGCGGCCGCGTGACGGTCGAGGGCGTGAACATGCGCAAGCACTTCTCGAAGGTGCGCCAGACGAAGGATGGCCAGGCCGGCGGCATCGAAGTCCGTGAGGCCCCGATCCACATCAGCAACGTGGCGCTCCTGGACCCGAAGACCGGAAAGGCCGCGCGCATTGCGATCAAGAAGAACGCAGATGGTTCGCGTTCGCGCATTACCAAAGGAAAGAATGCCTCGGGAACCGTTGTCGAGTAATTGACTCGTCGCGAAACCTCGGGAGCGCACTTGGAGTAAGGACAACATGGCAGCAGCAGTGACAAAATCAGGAAGCTCGCCGGAAGCGTACACGATTCCGCGCCTGCTTCACCGTTATCGCACGGAAGTGGTCGATGCGATGATGAAGAAGTTTGAGTATGGCAACGTGATGCAGGTTCCCCGCCTGAAGAAGATCACGGTGAACATGGGCGTGGGTGAAGCCTCCCGCGACATCAAGGAACTTGACGCGGCGGAGAAGGAAATGTCGGTGATCACCGGCCAGAAGCCCCGCACCACCCGTGCGAAGGTTTCCGTCTCCACGTTCAAGATCCGCCAGGGCATGCCAATCGGTTGCTTTGTGACACTTCGCAACGACCGCATGTGGGAATTCATGGATCGCCTGACGAACATCGCGCTTCCACGCGTGCGCGACTTCCGCGGCCTTCCCTCCCGCAGCTTTGACGGGCGCGGCAATTACTCGATGGGCGTGAAGGAACACCTCATCTTCGTCGAGCTTGAATACAACATGATCCAGAAGAACCGCGGTATGAACATCACGTTCGTTACCGACGCCAAGACGGATGCGGAAGCGAAGGAGCTGTTGCGGCTTCTTGGCATGCCGTTCCGCAACTGATCGAAAGGCACGCACGAGCATGAGCATGACAGATCCGATCGCAGATATGCTGACGCGCGTTCGCAATGCGAACACCGCCGGCCTCGATCATGTGGATGTCCCCAACTCCAAGTCGAAGGTTGCCATCGCGCGCATCCTGAAGGACGAGGGATTCATCAAGTACTACAAGGTGATGCGGAACACGAAGCAGGGCACGATCCGCGTCTTCCTGAAGTATGGGCCGAACAAGGAGCGCACGCTGAGCGGGCTTGATCGCGTCAGCCGCCCCAGCCTTCGCCAGTACATGCAGGCGTCTGACATCCCGCACGTTCGCGGCGGGCTTGGCATCACGATCCTGTCCACTTCGTCGGGAATTCTGACGGGCCGCGAATGCCGCCAGCGCAACATCGGCGGCGAGATTCTCTGCACCGTCTGGTAAATTAAGCCGGGCGCGCCATGCGCGCCCATCTTCAGACTGCCCGCCGGCAATCCGGCAGGGTCCACACATGGAGAGGAAATTCTTCCAATGAGTCGTATCGGCAAACTTCCCATCGCCATTCCCAAGGGCGTCACGGTGACGCTGAAGGGAACGGAGGTCGTGGTGAAAGGCCCGAAGGGCGAACTGAATGTCTCGCACCTTGGTCGCGTTGAAGTGAAGCAGGAGGGCGACAAGCTGGTCGTCCGCCGCTTTGATGATGGGCGCCAGTCGAAGGCGTTCCACGGTCTTTACCAGCGCATGATCTCGAACCTGATCACTGGCGTCACTCAGGGCTTCAAGAAGGAACTGGAAATTCAGGGCGTCGGTTATCGCGCGGCACTGCAGGGCAAGGACCTGAACATGTCGCTCGGCTTCTCACACCCGGCGATCTACAAGGCGCCGAAGGGAATCACCTTCACCGTTCCGAAGCCGACCTCGATCATTATCGAGGGGAACGACAAGCAGGTGGTCGGCCAGGTCGCGGCGGAAATCCGCTCCATGCGCAAGGTTGAACCCTACCAAGGAAAAGGCATTCGCTACATCGGCGAGCGCGTCATTCGCAAGGCCGGCAAGTCTGGCAAGAGCAAGTAACCCTTAACACACGCCCTGGAGGCCGCCACACAAGCGTGGCTTCCCTGAAAGGCTTGGAAAGAAACGATGCAACTTACACGCAAGCAAAGAACAAAGCGCCGCCACCTGCGCGTTCGCAAGAAGGTCTCCGGCACCACTGAGCGCCCGCGCCTCTATGTGCGTCGCACGCTCAAGCACATCTACGTGCAGATCGTGGATGACTCCCCGTTGACGGGTGGCTGCCTCACGCTGACGCAGTATTCATCGGCGGGCAAGGAAGGCAAGCATTCGGCAAATATCGCCGGTGCAACGGAACTTGGAAAGCAAATCGCTGCGGATTTGAAGTCCCGCGGCATCAACGCGGTCGTCTTTGATCGCGGCGGCTATCGCTACCACGGCGTTGTCAAGGCTGTTGCCGAAGCTGTGCGCGAGGGCGGCGTCACCATCTAACGAACCCTCGCAAAGATCGAAAGGATTCTCTCCCTTGTCAAACGAACTAGAACTGAACGAAAACGACATTCCCGCCGGGGAAGCCCCCCAGTCGCCGGAATTCGATCCGATGAGCAACGCCGTGAAGGCTCATCGTGAATTGCCGGATCCCGCACGTCTGGACCTGCGCGAGGAGGTTGTCTCTCTCAACCGCGTGGCGAAGGTCGTGAAGGGTGGACGTCGCTTCAGCTTTGCGGCCCTTGTGGTCGTCGGCGATGGAGCGGGCCATGTTGGCGTGGGCTTCGGCAAGGCGAATGAAGTTCCCGATTCGATCGCAAAGGCCGTTGAGGACGCGAAGAAGAACCTGATCCGCGTTCCGTTGGTCGGCCGCACGATTCCCTACGAAACCATCGGCGAATTTGGCGCCGGCCGCGTTCTCCTCAAGCCCGCATCCGAAGGTACCGGTATCATTGCCGGTCCCGCGGCGCGCGCGGTTCTTCAACTTGCAGGCGTGCAGGACATCCTGACGAAGACGCTCGGCTCCAGCAACCAGCTCAACGTGGTGCACGCGACCTTCGCCGGCCTGAAGCAGCTTGAACTGGCGGAAGCGGTTGCGCTTCGCCGCGGAAAGACGATTGATGAACTGGTTGGCCGCAAGGCGGCGGACCGTTATCGCAAGGGGCGCGAGGAAGTGCTGTCCGGATTCCACACGCAGAAGTACCAGCAGCAGGATCGCAAGGACAAGGCGCGCCTTGGCACCTACAGCGCCGGTGGCCGCCCCGAGGCGGAAGATTCCGAGTCGGAATCGGCATCCTGAATCGCCGGATAAACTTTGAGGATTATGACAATGGCTAACGAGAGCAAGAAGGTCAAAATCACGCAGGTCAAGAGCGTGATCGGCACAATTCAATCGCACCGTGCGACGATCAAGTCGCTCGGCCTTGGCAAGCGCAACCAGTCCGTGGAGCGCGAACTGACACCGTCCGTGGCCGGCATGATCCGGCAGGTGGCGTTTCTCCTGAAGGTAGAGGAAATCAAATAATGAAGATTCATCAGCTTCCTGCCGATCCCGGTCGCCAGCAGAAAATCAAGCGCGTTGGCCGCGGCGAAGGTTCCGGCCATGGAAAGACCTCCGGCTACGGCCACAAAGGCTCCCAGGCGCGCTCGGGCCGCGGAAAAGGCTACAATGCTGTCTTTGAAGGTGGCCAGATGCCTCTGGTGCGTCGTCTTCCCAAGGGTGGATTCAAGAATCCATTCCGCGTGGAATATCGCGTCGTGAACCTGGACGATCTGGAACGGGCATTCGAGAAGAATGCGACGGTTGATGCGGAAGGGCTGAAGAAGGCCGGCCTCATCGGCAAGGCGGATCGCGTCAAGATCCTCGGCAATGGCGAACTGACGAAGGCGCTCAAGGTTACGGCGCACAAGGCAAGTGCCTCTGCCGTGGAGAAGATCGAGAAGGCTGGCGGTACCTTCGCCGTGATCGCAAAGCCTGAAGGAAAGAAGAAGGACGCGGGCGAAAAGAAGAAGGCTGCCCCGAAGAAGAACAAGACCGGCACGAAATAATCTCAAGGCAGGCGAAAGGCGGCTCCAGCAGCCGCCTTTCGGCTCTTTTTAACACAGAAATCCAGAACGGCGGCGCGGGTTAGTTTTCCATGTTCAAGGCATTCACCGACATCTTCAGGGTCAAAGAACTTCGGGATCGCATCCTGTTTACCGTGGCGATGATCGCAATCTTCCGCGTCGGTTCGTTCATTCCCTGCCCGTTCATCAGCGTCGATGCGATGGGCGAGGCGTTCTCCAAGACCGGCCAGGGGGCGGGATTCTTCGGTGTCGCGGACATGTTCACCGGCGGCGCCTTCTCGAAGATGACGGTGATGGCCCTTGGCATCATGCCTTACATTTCCGCCTCCATCATCCTGCAATTGATGATGGTCGTGATCCCGAAGCTTGAAAAAATCGCTCGCGAGGGCGAGGCGGGCCGCAAGAAGATCAACCAGTATACGCGCGTTGGCACCGTGGTGCTGGCGCTGTTGCAGGGATTCGGTGTCGCGCTCTGGATCAACTCCCAGAACAAGATTGAAGGGAACCTGATCCTGCCAATGATGGCGGAGCACAGCGTCCTGTTCATCTTCATCACAATGATGACGGTGGCGACTGGCACCACGTTCCTGATGTGGATCGGCGAGAAGATCACCGAGAAGGGCATCGGCAACGGCGTCTCCATGGTGATCGCGCTTGGCATCACCGCCCATTATCCAACGTATGTGCACCAGAGCGTCGTGGCTGCCAGGCTTGAATCCTTCCAGCCCATCTGGTTCCCCATTGTCGCCGGCCTGTGCGTTCTGGCGACGGTGGTGATCATCCTCGTGCAGGAAGGCTCGCGCAAGATTCCCATCCAGCACGCGAAGCAGGTTTCCGGGCGCCGAATCGCAGCGTCCCAGACGAACTACCTGCCGCTGAAGATCAACACGGCGGGCGTCATGCCGGTGATCTTCGCATCCGCCATTTTGACGCTTCCCGGGACCATCTTCGCATGGGTGGGATCGGGCGGCAATCAGGGGATCATCGCTGAATGGTTCAGCATGCAGTCACGCTTCAACCTCTACAACGCCTTCAACCTGCAACACGAAGGTGCCTTCCTCGTGCTCAAGGCGATCAATCTTCACACGATCCTCTTTGTCGTCCTTGTGATGTTCTTCTGCTTCTTCTACACGGCGATCGTGTTCAAGTCGCAGGACGTTGCGGACAACCTGCGGCGCGTGGGCGCGTTCGTTCCCGGCTACCGCCCCGGCAAGCCAACAGCGGAGTTCATCGACACGGTGATGGATCGCATCACGCTGGTTGGCGCCGTGTTCCTCTGCCTCATCGCACTTGTCCCACAGTTCCTGATGGTAAGCTTTGACCTGCCCTTTTCGCTGGCGGATTTTGCCGGTGGCACGGGCTTGATCATCGTGGTCGCGGTTGTGCTGGACACGATGAAGCAGATCGAATCCCGCATGCTGATGCGGCACTATGACGGATTCCGTTCGCGCCGACAGGCCAGCGGTGGACGCCGTTGGGCCGCGAAAGAGCGGAAAGCCTAAGCCTTCACCAAGCGCCCTGCACGCGGCATGATGCCGTCGTACAGGGCCCTCCTGGAGACTAACCGACTGTGAATCTTGTCTTGTTTGGTCCACCCGGCTCTGGCAAGGGAACTCAATCCGAGCGCGTGGTGAAGCAGTACTCGATGACGCACGTCTCCACCGGCGATGCGTTGCGCACCGCCATCAGGAACAAATCCGCCGTTGGGTTGAAGGCGCAGGAAGTCATCGAGCGCGGCGAGCTTGTCAACGATGCGCTCGTGACGGAGATGCTTCGCGACATCATCCGCCCGCTGCGCGAAACCACCGACAGTTTCCTTTTCGATGGCTATCCCCGCACGACGACGCAGGTGGATCAACTTGCGCTCCTGTGCGAGGAGTTTTCGCTCACGCCGCCCGCAGTGATCAACCTCCACGTCCCGGAGGAGACATTGATCCTGCGCCTGACGGGCCGGCGCATCTGCGCGGATTGCAAGGCAACCTACAACATTTACTTCAAGCCCACGCGGCAGGCCGGCATTTGTGACGAGTGCTCCGGCCCCCTGACCAAGCGCGTGGACGACAATCCGGAAACCACCCGCGAGCGGCTTCGCGTCTACCACAACCAAAGCGCGCCGGTGCTGCGCATCTATGGCGAACAGGGTGTCCTGTACACGATCGACGCCACGGGAAGCACCGAGGATGTGGCGAAGAAGATCAGCCGCATCATTGAAGAGAATTACTGACGGTGACGAAGCACGTGCCGGACAAGGAACTATACCTCAAGAGTGACGCGGAGATTGCCCTGATGCGGCGCGCGGGCCATTTGCTGCAGCGCATCATCCGCGAGGTCACGGAAACGGTGCAGCCCGGCGTGACGACGCTGGAGTTGGATCGGCTTGCGTTCCAGCGCATCAAGGAAGCGAAGGCAATTCCCGGCTTCCTGGGCTTGTACGATTTCCCCAACACGCTGTGCATTTCCGTGAATGAGGAAATCGTGCACGGTATTCCTTCGCGGCGAAAGCTTGTGGAGGGTGACATCGTCTCCATTGATTGCGGGTTGATCCTGGAGGATTTTTTTGCGGACACGGCCTACACCGTGCCCGTGGGGAGGATTTCCCAGGAGGCGCAGCGCCTTTTGGATGTGACACGCCAGTCGCTCTATGCCGGGATCAGCGCGATCAGGCCGGGCGGCAGGGTTGGCGACATTGGCGCCGCCGTGGAAAAGGTTGTTCACGCCGCAGGATACCATTGCACGGAGGGCTACACGGGGCACGGCGTGGGGCGGCACCTGCACGAGAAGCCGGATGTGCCCAACGACAGCAAGCGGGTCGGCATGCGGCTGCAACCGGGAATGACGCTCGCCATCGAACCCATGGTGAATCTTGGGACTTCCAAGACAAGAAAACTGAAGGACGATTGGACCGTGGTGACAGCCGATGGGTCGTTGTCCGCCCACTTCGAGCACACGGTTGCAATCACCAGGGATGGGGTCGAGATCCTGACCTTGGATGAGGAGTTGGAGAAGGAAAACAAGCGCCATGGCGCCATTGTTTCTGCTTGACGAGCGGGGAGCGGTTGGTGCGTGGTTGACAATTGCGGTCTACGATCGTCCGGGCATTGTATTGCCGGGCGGCGGAATCGAAAGGGGTTATGGCAAAAGAGAAAGGGATCGAAGTGGAAGGCGTTGTCGTGGAAAAGCTCCCGAACGCCATGTTTCGCGTGGAATTGCAGAGTGGGCTCGAAGTACTGGCACACATCTCCGGAAAAATGAGGATGCACTTCATTCGCATCCTGCCGGGCGACAAGGTCACCGTTGAAATTTCCCCCTATGATTTAGGTAAAGGCCGCATCACGTATCGCAACAAGGCCTGAGGTTTTCCAAGGCCGGCGATTGACAAAGGCTTCACCAGCCGTCCGGGATGCACCGGAAGGCGTGAAAACCGCAGCGGCAACGCCCAGTGCGCCCGTGCGGAAATTGCAGCAGGATGAAAGAAAAGGATCATGAAAGTTCGCGCATCAGTGAAGAAAATTTGCAACAAGTGCCGCGTCATTCGCCGCAAGGGCGTTGTGCGCATCATTTGCCAGAATCCCCGCCACAAGCAGCGTCAGGGATAAGGGAGACCAACACACATGGCACGCATCGCTGGCATCGACCTCCCCCGTGAAAAGCGCGTGGAATTTGCGCTTCCCTACATCTACGGTATTGGCGTCGTGACATCGCGCCAGATCCTGAAGGAGGCGGGCGTTGATTTCAACATCCGCACGAAGGATCTCACCGAAGATCACATCATGAAGATTTCCCAGATCATCGCGGCCAAGTTCAAGGTCGAGGGTGACCTGCGTCGCGAAATCGGCCAGAACATCAAGCGCCTGATGGACATTGGATGCTATCGCGGCATCCGCCATCGCAAGGGGCTTCCTGTTCGTGGCCAGCGCACACGCACGAACGCGCGCACCAAGAAGGGTGCACGCAAGACCGTGGGCGCGAAGAAGAAGGAAGCCTAAGTCCAGGGCTTCACAATCATTCAGGCATTTCTCTCTTAAAAGGAGTTCAGTCAAAGGAACATGGCCAAGAAAGCAGCAGCATCAGCGCCAGCCGCATCCAAAGCGGCTGCACCGGCCAGGAAGAAGGTCCGCAAGAACATCGCGCACGCGATCGTTCATATTCATGCGACCTTCAACAACACCATAGTGACGTTTGCCGACAAGTCCGGCAACACGATCAGCTGGGCGTCTGCGGGTACCTCGGGATTCAAGGGCTCGCGTAAATCCACTCCATTCGCAGCGGGTCAAGCTGCCGAACGCGCCGCAAAGGGCGCCTCGGACCACGGCGTAACGGGTGTGGACGTCATGGTGAAAGGACCCGGACCTGGCCGCGAGAGCGCCATCCGTGCCCTTCAGGCTGCAGGTATTCGAATCGGATTCATCAAGGATGTAACACCCCTACCGCACAACGGTTGCCGCCCGCCAAAGCGGCGCCGCGTGTAACGCAGCCCCAGGAGGATTCACTCAATTGGCACGGTACATCGGACCCGTCAGCCGTCTTGAACGTCGGCTCGGGAAAAAACTACATCTCAAGGGCGAGCGCGATGCGAACGGCAAGTCAGCGCTGGAGCGTCGCAACTTTCCCCCCGGCCAGCATGGCCAGACTCGTAACAAACTGTCCACCTATGGCGTGCAGCTTCGCGAGAAGCAGACGCTGAAGTGGATTTACGGCGTGCTTGAGCGCCAGTTCCGTCGCTACATGGTGACCGCCACCCGCTACAAGGGCGTTACCGGCACGGTGCTGCTTCAGCTCCTGGAATCGCGCCTCGACAACGTGGTCTATCGCGCAGGATTCGCCTCCACGCGCGCGCAGGCCCGTCAGCTCGTCAGCCACAAGCACGTGCTTGTGAATGGCAAGCCGGTGAACATCGCGTCCTATCAGGTGAAGCCTGGTGACGTGGTTGCGCTCTCGGAAAAGGCAAAGGGCCTGAAGCTCGTCACCGACGGCCTCTCCCTTCTTGAACGCAAGGGCGGCCGCAAGGCGTTCCTGGAATTCAACCAGGAAGCATCGAGCGTCAAGTTCCTGCAGGTTCCCGCGCGCGAGGACTTGGATGACATCGACGTGAAGGAACAGCTCATCGTCGAATTGTATTCGCGCTAACGCGCGGGTGTCACCGCGAAGTTGCGCGGTAACCTTTGCTGAACGCGGCGCGTTACAAGCGCTCCGCACCACAAGGAGTTTCTTATATCCATGGAGTTGGAACTCAAACCGCTCATTCGACCGAACCGCCTTCAGGCGGACCATGTCACGCTTTCCGAAACGTTCGGCCGCTTCAGTGCCGAGCCGTTCGAGGCGGGATTTGGCAACACGATCGGCAATTCGCTCCGTCGCATCCTGCTCTCCTGCATCCAGGGTGCAGCCGCGACAAGCGTGCGCTTTGAAGGCATCCGCCACGAATTCAGTGGCATCCCCGGCGCGACCGAAGACGTGAATGACGTCATCCTGAACCTGAAGCAGGTTGTGTTCAAGATGGACGGCGTTCACGGCAAGGCGACGATCTTCCTGGACAAGAAGGGTGCCGGCGTCGTCAAGGCCGGCGACTTCGAAGTCCCTGATCACGTTCAAATCCTGAACCCGGAACAGCCCATTGCGACGCTGTCGTCCACGGGCCACCTGCGCATGGAAGTGCTTGTCGCGCAGGGCCGCGGGTACCAGCCCGCAGTGTACGGCATGATGGAGGACGAGGACGACATCGGAATCATCCCGATTGATGCCGTGTTCTCGCCCGTGAAGCAGGTTTCCTACAAGGTGACCAACGCGCGCGTTGGTCAGCGCACCGATTATGATCGTCTCACTCTTGAAGTGACGACGAACGGCGCGGTGCGTCCGGAAGAGGCAATCAGCTTCGCGTCGAAGATTCTTCGCGATCACCTGGACCTTTTCATTCGCGCTGAAGACCAGCAGGCATCTGCGGTTTCCGGTGGCGATTCGGAAGGCGGCGCTGATCGTGACGACAGCGACATTCAGCGTCTGCTGGACAAGTCGATCGAGGAACTGGAGCTTTCCGTTCGCTCGTTCAACTGCCTGGAGGCGGCGTCGATCAAGACGATCCGCGACCTCGTGCAGAAGTCCGAGGGCGAGATGTTGAAGTATCGCAACTTCGGCCGCAAGTCCCTCTCTGAAATCAAGTCGATCCTCAAGGAAATGGGTCTCGGCTTTAACATGAAATTCGACGACCGCGGAATGCCTGTGCCAGCCGGCGAAGGCAAGTAACGCGCGATCCTGATAGCGAGCAAAGTAACGTGAGACACAGAAAACATCATTCGCGATTGAGCCGTCAGGTTGGGGCTCGCACCGCGCTGCTTCGCAACCTTGCGAAGTCGCTGATCGAACATGAGCGCATCGAGACGACGACGGCAAAGGCGAAGGTTCTGCGCCCATTCGTCGAGAACCTCGTGACGCTCGGCAAGAAGGGCACGCAGCATGATCGCCGCAACGCGTTCTCGAAGCTGGCGCACAAGACCGCCGTGGACAAGGTGTTCACGGAGATCGCGCCGCGCTTTGCAGACCGAAAGGGCGGATATACGCGCATCATCCTTTCCCGTCGTCGCATGGGCGATGGGGCGGAGCTTGCCTACATCGAGTTCGTTGATCGCGCGGAGAAGACAGAAGAAGCGGCGCAGCCCGCAGAAGCCGCAAAGAAGTAGAAGGAAGTGGGGCTTTGGATTTGGGGCTGAAGAAGGCCCCATCCAATTTCAACCAGCGCCACGACGCGACACCATAACCTGATCGACGAAAACCCAAACGCCTTTTCACCGGCCTGCCCGTGGAAAGGCGTTTTCATTTACGTTTGACCACTTTCGCAGTCTGGCGGCATCCTACAACTTCAATGGCACGCGCGGTTACCGAATCACAGAATCCTCTCACGAAGAGCATCGACATCGTCGATCCATCCGGCATGGTGCGCCTGCTGCGCCAGTCGGATGCACAGATGTTCTCAGGGTTTGATGTGTGGTCCTGCATCAACGATGAGGCGATCCTTGAATCGCTGGCGCAGGCGGCGCTGCGCATGTCGCGACTTCTGACGAACGCCAATAGCGTGATCTTCATGAGCGGTGCGGGAACGAGCGGGCGCATCGCGCATCTCCTGGCGCGGGAATTCAACCGCGTGCTCCATGAGCGGCGGCTGCCGGAAGTGTTCGTTCCGTTGATGGCGGGCGGGGAGGCGGCACTGATCCAGGCGCAGGAGGCTGCGGAGGATAGCGTCACCATATCCATCAAGGACCTGGAGAAGGAGATCCCGGCGAACCTGAATCGGGGGATGTACATCGGCATCACTGCCGGGTTGTCCGCGCCCTATGTCGGTTCACAGCTTGATCACCTGCTGGAAAATGAGAAGTTTGACACGGTGCTGGTGGGTTTCAACCCGTTGCAGCTTGCCCGTGCCTCCAAGATCGAGGGGTGGGGCCGTACCGTGAAGTCGGTGATTGAGCGGGCGATGGAGAACCCCCGTTTCACCCTGGTGAATCCCGTGTACGGGCCGGAGTCGATCACCGGATCCACCCGCATGAAGGGTGGCAGCATGACGAAGATCGCGATTGAGACGATCTTCGCCGTGGCACTGCAACTGGCGCTGGCGAGTCGCGATGGCGGGGAAAAGCCTGATGCCACCGAGGACAACCTCCTTCCGCTGCGCGAACCAGTCCTGAAGTCAATCGATCGCTTCCGTGCAACGGTTGACGCAACGTATAGACATATAGACGCGATCGGCGAGGTCGTGAGGCTGGCGGGGATGTCGCTCCGCAGCGGCGGGCGCATCCATTACCTTGGCCGCGGAGTTCCCGGCCTGATGGGAATCGTGGATGCCTCTGAATGTCCGCCGACATTCGGCGCAGATTTGTATGACGTGCGCGGCTACCTGTACGAGGGCTGGGAGTTCCTGGGTTTTGGTACTGCGGGGATGAAGGCCCGCGGGCGTGCCTATGAGATCGGCCATGACTTCTTTGAATCGGAAGTGTTGCCAGACCTTACGAAGGGCGACCTGGTCGTTGGGGTTGCCGTGCAATCCCTTGGCGAGAGCACGCTTCGACTTCTGGCGGAGGCGGCAAAGCGCAAGGCAAGGACGGCGCTGATCCTCATCACGACGGATCGCCCAAAGGCATCAGACCTGCCGGATACGCTCACACACCGCTGCATCGTGAGGGTGCCGACGCTGGGCTTTACGGCGGGAATCAACAATGAGGCGGAATTGGCGCTGAAGCTGGTGTTGAACGCGCTCACCACAGGTGCCCATGTGATGGCGGGGAAGATCTACGGCAACGTGATGATCGACCTGCGCATCAGCAATTCGAAGTTGTATGATCGTGCGACCGGCTTGGTAAGTTCGCTGGCAAGCGTCCCGGAGAGCGCCGCAAGGCGTGCGCTGCATCACGCCATCTATCGTGAGGCGGCAACGGACGAGAAGGTTGCGTCGGTCAGCGTTGCGACAAACGTGCAGCGTGCAGTGACGCGCTCCCGCATCATTCCGCTGGCCATCCTCCTGGCATCGGGAAGGTTCACTTTCGAGCAGGCGGAGGAAAAGCTGGAGGCGGAACCACGCGTGCGCCGCATCATCGAGGATATCGTCTCCCAGACGAAGCTGTAGTTCGCGCTCCCTCCCCAAAAATTTTGGACCGTATTGTGGACTCGTGTCGCTTTGCCTTTGCGCCACGTCCCCACCATCCTGTTTATTGGGTCGGAATTGTGCCCTTGTCGCCTGAAATGCGTAGGTCGGGGCCAAATAAATTCCCAAGAGGATTTTCGCGTCGATGAGTTTTAGCCTGGAGAAGTACGGAATCACCGTCGAGCATGTGTATCGCAACCCAAGCATCGCGAAGACCTACCACCTCGCGCTGCAATGGCCGCGTAACTTCATCGCGAACAACGGTGCGTTGATTGCGTTCTCCGGCGCGAAAACGGGCCGCAGCCCGAAGGACAAGCGCGTTGTCGAGGATCCCGTCTCAAAAGAGCATATCTGGTGGGGGAGCATCAACATCCCTGTCAGTGAGGAATCCTTCGCAATCCTGCGGGACACCGCCACCAACTCGTTGAACGCGCGCCGCAATTACGTCTATTGCATTGATGGCTTTGCCGCGTGGGACTTGAAGCATCGGCTGAAGGTGCGCGTCATTTGCGGCCGCGCCTATCATGCGCTCTTCATGCGCAACATGTTGATCCGTCCCACGGAGGAGGAGCTTGCGAATTTCGGCGAGCCGGATTGGGTGATTTACAATGGCGGCCAGACGAAGGCGAGCGCGCACATTCCCGGCCTGACGGGGGACACATCGGTCGACATTAATTTCAAGTCGCGCGAGATGGTGATCCTTGGTTCCGAATATGCGGGTGAAATGAAGAAGGGAGTGTTCACAGTCCTCAATTATTCGCTGCCGCTGGCGGGCGTGCTGTCAATGCACTGCTCCGCGAACGAGGGGAAGGATGGCGACACGGCGCTCTTCTTTGGCCTTTCCGGCACGGGGAAGACGACCCTTTCCGCGGATCCCCAGCGCCGCCTGATAGGTGATGACGAGCACGGTTGGTCGGACGACGGCATCTTCAACTTCGAAGGTGGCTGCTACGCGAAGTGCATCAACCTGTCGGAGGAAAAGGAGCCGGAAATTTTTCAGGCGATCCGCTTCGGCAGTGTGCTCGAAAACGTGACCTTTGACGAGGAGACGCACGAGGTCGATTACAAGGACGCCAGCATCACGGAGAACACGCGGTGTTCCTATCCTCTTGAATACATCCCCAACGTGAAGCTGCCCGCCGTGGGCGGGCATCCGCGCAACATCATCTTCCTCACGGCTGATGCGTTCGGCGTGCTGCCGCCGGTGTCGAAGCTGACGCCGGGTCAGGCGATGTACCACTTCATCAGCGGATACACGGCGAAGGTTGCCGGGACGGAGGTTGGCGTCACGGAACCCCAGGCGACATTCTCCGCGTGCTTTGGCGCGGCATTCCTCGTGTGGCATCCCACGAAATATGCAGAGTTGTTGAAGCAGAAAATCACGGAGCACAACTCTCATGTGTGGTTCGTGAACACCGGCTGGACGGGCGGCAGTTATGGCGTTGGCAAGCGCTTCGACCTGAAGCACACGCGCGCGATCATCAACGCCATCCTGGAAGGCAGGTTTGAGGGGACGACGTTCGAGAGGGATCCGATCTTCGGGTTGAACATCCCGCTCGAATGCCCGGGCGTGCCGGCGCAGGCGCTTCGCCCGCGTGATTCCTGGGCGGACGGCGCCGCGTACGATGAAACGGCGAACAAGCTCGCAACGATGTTCCACAAGAACTTCGAAAAGTACAAGGACCGCGCATCGCAGGAAATACTGGACGGGGGTCCCTTGGCGGGACGGTAGTCCCAAGGTTCGTTCAGGGCCGTCACATCATGGGCGCGTTGGCACCTGTTTGTGTCGCGCCGCGTCACTGCGGTGGCTACGCTGCCAGCAAAACTCCGTGTTTGTAAGGGATTACAGAAAATGCCCGCAGCCGGGGCATTGTTTTGAATCAATGGGGACGCGAAGGCCGCAGCTTGGGCATGGGATGTCCACGTTACTTTGCGACTGGGCCGTGCGATACATTTGAAACGAGGAGCGCCGCAGGCTGGAAGGTTTCTGCGGTTCCCCCGACTTGTTCGCCTGCGGTGGCTCAATCTCTCCGTAGGCGTTCTTCTTCACGAAGCCTGTGCGGCGCTGCGATGACGGTGGATCGATCTCTGCATCGGGCGGATCGATGTCCAAATCGCGCGGGGCCATCTTGTTGCGTTCCCGCATGGCGGGCGACGCGGGCGTCACCAGCGGAGATGCTTCAACCTCGAAGCGGGAGGACAAACCAGAGGAGGCGCCGGACGCTGCGGGCGGAATTGTGTTCCCCTCATTGCTCACGCGGAAGCGGCCCGACTGCGGATCGATATCAACCTCCTGTTGGCGGCCCGCCAGCGAAGAAGTTGATGGAAACACTCCGGAAATGCGAATACGCCCGGAGGAACTGGTGCGCTGGTCGGATTGCGCAGCGATGGGCAAGGGTGTGTGCGGCGACAACGAAGCGGGTGGCGAGAAGGGGCCTTGATGTCGATCAGATGGCTCCTGGCCCCTGGCCCCACGACTCTGCAACTCCGCAACGGTCGGCGGCATCTTCATACGGTCCGCGTCGTTGAGTGCAGTGGCGGGGGAGAGTTTGCGCATGCCGGAGGGGGGTTCCGGTGCTTCCCAAGGGGAGATGCGTCCCTTCTCATAATGTTGATCGAGAAGGAACATCGTAAGGTCTACCAGATAGGAAGCAAAACCCACTTCATCGCGATACAACTGAATATTGCGATTTAGGATTTCCAGAATCTCCTGCCGGTCGAAGGCTTCCTGTGCGGGCTTGATAGTCACGATGTCCTATGCTGATGCGAATGTTGAGCCTGACTTCATCATGGGGGAAACAGTCCCGCCGTCAAACCAATCATAGGGAAGAGACGGGTCGTCGCTCAGCAAAAAACGATGGAAACGCAGTGAGATTGGGAAGTACGGACACATCCTGAGGCAAATTATCGGGGATTTCCTGATGGCCTGAAAGCCAAACGGCCGACCAGCCGAGTTCCACCGTGGGCGCGATGTCCTCCACGAAGGAATCGCCAATCATGAGAAGGTGCCTGGAGCCGCCGATGGATTGCTGCGCGGTGCGGTAAAAATCCGGCGACGGCTTCGCGCCATGCCCCTCGTTGGCACACTGCACAAAATCGATGCGCACAGAATTGTGCGCCATGTAGGCGAGTTTTCCCGTCTGCACATCGCGCGCACCATTTGTCAGCACGCCCACGCGTGCAACGCCACTGGCGAGCGCAAGGGCTTCCATCGCGCCGGGAAGAATTGCTGGTTCCTCCAAATACTTTTCCATGTAGTAGTGGTTCATCTCCTGCGCATCATTGGAGGAACAACCGCAGGCCATTTGGTTCAGCACGAGTTCAAAGCGTCGAACGCGCAGCGTGTTCCAATCCAGGAGACCGCGGCCAAGCTCCGCCCACAGGGCGTCATTGTGCTGCTTGAAGGCGGAGAGGAACGTCATGGGCGGCAGGCCGTAACGGGTGCAGACCTCCATGATGGCGCGCCTGCTGGCGGAGGCATGATCCCACAGGGTGCCGTCCAGGTCGAAGAAGATCCATTCGGGAATTGGCGCCTGCAGGGACATCTATCCGCGCCTGGGGTTCCCCTGTGCCTTGAAGGCGCTGGGGCAGAGTTTCTGGATGGGGCAAGTGTCGCACTTGGGATTGCGTGCGTGGCAAGTCTTTCGCCCGTGGAAAATCACGCCGGAGGAAAAGGCCGTCCATTCATAGGGGGGCAGGAGGGCCGCCACATCGAACTCGATCTTCTCCGGATCAAGCTCCCTCGTCAACTTCAGGCGGTGAGTGACGCGCGTGAAGTGTGTGTCCACGGACAGCCCCGGATAGCCAAAGCCGTGCATGCGCACCACGTTGGACGTCTTGCGGGCGGCACCACGCAGCGTAATCAGGTCGTCGATGCGATCGGGAACGTGCCCGCCGAAGTTGTCGATCAGCGTCTGGCAGCAGGCGCGAATGGATTTGGCCTTCGCATTGAAGAACCCTGTGGTGCGAATATCCTGTTCCAATTCGCCTTCGGGTGATGTGGCAAAGGCCTTGGGTGTTTTGTACTTCTTGAAAAGGGCGGGAGTGACCTTGTTCACGCGCTCATCAGTGCATTGCGCGGAAAGAATCGTGGCGATGAGCAATTGGAAGGGGGATTGAAAGTTGAGCGCGCACTTCGCGTCGGGAAATTCGCGGCGTAGAATGGCGGCGATCTTGCCGGCGCGCTCCACATCGGCAGCCTTTGGCTTGCGCGTTGCAATCTCCTGTTTCATCCGATCGTCCACGACTCCCCATTGCCTGGACGCCGCGTGATCGATGCGTGGCTTTCGTGCTGTCATGATGGTGCGCCTCCGCGACGCGCCGCAGCATGGGCGAGAAACTCGTCCACGCCAAGGCAGTTCAGCACATCGCTGCTGGTGGCCCACGCCTTGCGCAACATGGCCATCGCATATTCCGCGTCATTCAACCCGCTGAGGGAATGCGCGTCCGGGCCGATGGTGAGCTTGCAGCCGAGGTCCAGCGCAAAGCGGATAAGCCGCCAATCCATGTCGAGGCGCCGCGGGTTGCCGTTGATTTCAATGGCGACCCTGTTTTCCGCAGCGCATCGGATCACGGCCTTTTGGTCAACATGATATCCATCGCGGATGAGAAGTTGCCGCCCTGTCATGTGGCCAAGAACCGTCGTGTGGGGATTCTCAATCGCGCGGCAGATGCGTGCCGTCTGTTCCTTCTCCGTCATGGCAAAGTTGGAGTGAACGGAAGCGACGATGAAATCAAACGACGCCAGCACATGATCGGGATAGTCGAGGCTTCCATCGGGAAGGATGTCGCTTTCGATCCCCTTCAGGAGTCGCACGCCCCGTCGCGCGTATTGCTTGTTCAGCGCATTGATCTCCGCGTGCTGGCGGGCGACTTCGTCCTCCTTCATGCCGTGGGCGATCACGAGGGATTTGCTGTGGTCGGCGATCCCCATCCACTCAATCCCGTTGCTGTGCGCCCAACGCGCGTAGTCTTCCAGCGATGGTTTCCCGTCGCTGTAGGTGGTGTGCATGTGCAGCAGGCCGCGCAGCGACGAGCGGGCGAAGGGGACTGGTAGCGAGCCCGTTGCCGCCAGTTCGATTTCGCCATGATCCTCGCGTGTCTCCGGCGGCATGTATTGCAGCTTGAGATGGGAATGGATTTCACGCTCATCGCCGGCCGGGATGCGCTCACCTGTGCCCTCGCGGAAAAGCCCGTACTCGTTCAGCTTCAACCCGAAGTCCTTCGCGCGCGTGCGAAGCTTCGTGTTGTGCTCCTTGCTGCCTGTGAAGTGCATCATGGCATAGGGATATTCAGCCTCGGTGACGCAGCGCACATCCGCCTGAACTTTTCCGGCGATGATGACGGATGCCTTTTTGTCCCCATTTCCCAGGATGGAGGTCACGTCTGGCAGCGTGACGAAAAAGTCCATGACCTCGCGTGGCGCACTTGTGGAGGCCACGAAGTCCAGGTCACCGACCGTTTCCTTCCACCGACGCAGGCTCCCCGCCACATCCGCGCGCTTCACGCCGGGATAATCGCGAAGCTTTTCCAGTATCGGTTGTGCCAAGGCCCAGCCCTCGTCGAGTCGAAGGCGTCCCCTGAAGCTCTCCGCTTGCGCGATGCCTTCCAGAATCTTCGCACAGGTCTTCGCGCTCATGCCCTTGAGCTGCGCCAGCGTTCCCGCCTCGCATGCCGCCTTCAGCTTTTCAATGCTGTCGATGCCGAGTTCCTTGTGGATGACAGAGGCCTTCCTTGCACCGAGCGATGGAATCTGCGTCATGGCAAGAACCCCCGGGGGAATCCTGGCGCGCAGTTCCTCAAGCTCCTGCATGGTTCCCGTGTTCGCAAATTCCCGGACCTTTGTCGCGATGCCGGGGCCGACGCCTGGGAGGGAGGTCAGTTCATCGCTTTTTGCGAGGGCCTCAAGTTGGTGGCTGTGATCGCGGAGCACGCGCGTCGCGTTTCGAAACGCACGAACCTTGAAGGCATTTGCGCCATCAATTTCAAGGAGTGTCGCCAACTCCTCAAATGCGTTCATGAGGGCGGTGACGTTCATCCGGCGAAGGACTCGCTCTTGCGAAGGTACTGCGCCAGGTACTTTCCTGTCAGGCTTTCGGGATGGGAAATGATTTGCTCCGGCGTGCCTTCGAACACGATGTGGCCGCCATCCTCGCCACCTTCGGGGCCGAGGTCGATGATGTAGTCCGCCCGGCGAATGAGCTGAAGGTTGTGCTCAATGATGACAAGGGAATAGCCTTCATCAAGAAGGCGCGCAAAAACCTTCATCAAGACATCAAGGTCCGCCGCGTGAAGGCCGGTGGTTGGCTCGTCGAAAAGCAGCAGCGAGTTCTTTGATGCACCAAGGCCCGCGAGGTGGGCGGCCAGCTTCAGGCGCTGAGCCTCTCCGCCGGACAGGGTGGCGGTGCTTTGTCCAAGGCGCAGGTAGCCCAAGCCAACCTTCGCCAACGGCAGCAGGCCACGCAACACCTTCGGATAGTCGCTGAAGACATGACACGCCTCGTTCACCGTCAGGTTCAGGATGGTGCTGACGTTCATGCCTTTCCATTGGATGTCGAGGATGCGATCCTGGAAGCGCTGCCCGTCGCACTGCTCGCAGAGCACCTCCACATCCGCGAGGAAGTGCATGTCGATCACCTGCCGTCCCGTGCCCTCGCACGTCTCGCAACGTCCGCCTGCCACATTGAAGGAGAAGTCCTTCGGCTTCAGGGCAAGCGCCTCGGCCTCCGGCGTCTTCGCGAGGAGGTTGCGGATTTCGTCGTAGGCCTTCAGGTATGTTGCAGCGTTGCTGCGGGAACTGCGGCCAATGGGTGATTGATCGACCATGACGATTTCGTCAACCAGGTTGATACCATCGATGGAAAGAATATCCCCCGGCTCCGCGGATGAATCCGCCTTGTATTCGCGCAGGTAGTTCTGGTGGAAGCACGTCTTGATGAGTGACGATTTTCCGCTGCCGCTGACGCCGGTGACGCAGCAAAGAACGCCAAGGGGAATGCGCGCGGTAACGGACTTGAGATTGTTCTCCCGCGCGCCGTTGATGGTGATCCATCCCGTGGGGGAGCGGCGGCCGAAGCGGCTCCGTGCGGAGCTTTTTCGTTCCGGGCCGGTGAGCGTCTCGTGGTCTGCCTGTGCGCGCAGGTATCGCGCCGTTCGTGAATCGCTTCCGTCGGCCGCGAGCTTGGCGGGGGAGCCTTCGTAGATGATCATGCCTCCCTTCTCGCCGGCTTCGGGGCCGATGTCGATCAGGTGATCGGCTTCACGGATCACGTCGAGGTCATGCTCAACGACGACAACCGTGTTTCCAAGGCCACGCAGGTGCTTTAGGACACCGATCAGGCGGTCTGTGTCGCGGGCATGAAGTCCAACGGTTGGCTCATCAAGGACATACAGCGTTTCCGTGAGGGCACTTCCGAGCGCTGTGGAGAGATTGATGCGCTGGCTTTCGCCGCCGGACAGCGTGCGCGTTTGGCGCGCCAGTGTCATGTAGCTGAGACCAACCTGATCAAGAAAGTGAAGACGCGACAGGATTTCCTCCAGCGGTCGTTCCGCGATTTCCTTTTCCTCGCCGACAGGGTTCAAGTCCTTGAACCAAGCAATCAAGTCCTTCACGGACATGGCGCACACCTGACCGATGTGAAGTCCCTTGATGCGAACCATCAAGGCATCCTGCTTCAACCGGAAGCCCTGGCAATCGGGGCAGTCTGTATAGCCGCGATAGCGCGCGATCATGATGCGCGCCTGCATCTTGTAGCGGCGCTCCTCAAGCCAGTCGAAGAAGCCCTTGATGCCATACCACTTTCCCCGGTCACCGAGGCGCACGAGTTCCTGTTCCCGTGCGGTGAGGTCCTCCCACGCGACATTCATGCGGATGCCGAGTGCGCTGCTCATCTTCTTCAGGTCGCGAAGGCATTCGCCGCCGGTTTCACCCTTCCACGGCGCGATGGCGTTCTGTTCCAATGAAAGGCGCGGATCAGGAATCACCTTCCCCCAGTCGATGCCTGTCACACGACCGAAACCCTGGCAGGTGGGACATGCGCCAAGGGGGCTGGAGAAATTCAGTGATTGAATAGTCGGAAGCCGGAAGGTTTGGCCGCAATCGCCGGGGCATTCGGCGCAGCGCATCTGCTCGGAGAAATGACGCTGCTTCCCTTCGCGCGTGTGAATGATGCAACGCCCGCTGCCTACACGATAGGCTGCCTCCACGGCTTCGGTGATGCGACTCCGGTCCGCAGCGCTGATAGCAAGGCGGTCAATCACGACCAGAATTTCAGGCAGCGCTGCCGGTGCCTTGAAGTCGGGTTGGTCGATTTCGACGATCTCCTTGTCGAGGACGATGCGCGTGAATCCCTGTCGCTGAAGCTCGCCGAGAATTCCCTTCAGGAGGGATTTTTTTTCAACCTTCACCGGCGCGATGATGTAGAGGCGTTCGCCGTCCATTTCCGTAAGGAGAAACTGGACGATGCGTTCGGGCGAGTCGCTGTTCACCTCAAGGTTTGTCCTTGGGCAAATGACGCGGCCGATTTTCGCGAAGAGGAGCCGCAGGTGGTCATTGATCTCGGTCGCCGTGCCGATCGTGGAGCGTGCATTGCGCACGGGATTCTTCTGTTCCATGGCAATTGCGGGGGGGATGTTGTCGATCTCATCAACATCGGGCCGGGGCATGCGGGCGATGAACTGGCGCGCGTAGGTGGAAAGCGATTCCACATAGCGGCGCTGGCCCTCGGCAAAGAGCGTATCGAACGCCAGCGAGGACTTTCCGCTGCCACTGACGCCGGTGATCACGGTGAGCTTCTCCGCCGGGATGCAGCAGGAGACGTTCTTGAGGTTGTGGGTCCGCGCACCACGGATGATAATGGAGACTTGGTCGGCCTCTGGCGGCGGAGCGGAAGGTTTTTTCTTCGTCAAGGTCGGCACGTGAAGATTGAGGAGGACATTATGAGAGATAGGGGATTGGAGCAAGGAGTGTGCAATGATTCCGTGCCCTCATAGTGGCCACAATGTGCGGTAAAGAACCCTCTCCCGCGGCCGCAGGGAGCCTGTAAAGAAAAACTCCCCCGGTCGCAAGACCGGGGGAGTTCACTTTTCAGGGTTGGAGTCGCAGGCGTTACGGCGTTGCGAGGTTGTAGGAGTTGATCGTGACCTGCTCGAGAAGGAGGCTGATGCGTGGATCGTTTCCGGATTCCGGCGTCAGCGTGTAGTCGAACGCGAGCAACAGGGTGTTCGCCGCGATTTCCGATGGAACCTGGAACCACACGGAGTAGACCTGCTTTTCCGTGAAGGTGGGAACGCGGGAGTCTTCCGTCGTGGAATCGATGTTCACGAAGGCGGAGAACTTGAGCGACGAGTCGTTCACGCGTACGCGGAATGCGGGGACCAGATCCTTGCGGAAGGGCTGTGAGCCTTCGGTGCGGGAGGACACCGTGAAGGAGACCTTGTAGAGGCGATTCGCAACAAGGGCGACATCGCTGTTCAGGGTCCAGAAGCCGACCGTTGTGGGCGGTAGTCCCGGCCCGACGAAGCTGCTGCCGATCTTCAGGCCTGCCGTGTCCTTTGTGAAGACAGGCTGCGCATACGGCGGTGCGGTCGCGACTGTCCAGCCTGCGGTGGAGTCAGCCAGGATGTACTGGCGTACGAACGTCGGGTCCTGAAGGCGCGCTGATGCAACCGGCGAGAAGGTAATGCTTTCAAGCGAGAGGCGGCCATTGGCAGCATCGGCGGGGTTGAAGTTCAGCATGTCGAAGAAGCCACGGAATGACGTGGCGCCGGGTGGCAGTGTGAAGAAGTGGTGGTATTCCTTGCCGCCGGAAACGGGCGACAGGTTGCCGTTGAGGTTCGACGTCACTGTCATTGCATCAGTCTGGCTGAAGTCCGCGGGAGACGTGCGAAGGCGGAACGTCGGCACCTGATCCTGATTGGAATCGCTGGAAACAATGAACTCGGCTTCATAGAGTCCATCAAGCGTGGCAGGAGTCACGAGGCCCAGGCTGGGGGAAGCCCACAGGCCGAAGGTGTTGGTGTTTTCCGTTGCGATGATGTCCAGCCGGCCGGGTTGCGCCAGCGTGCCGTTATTCCATCCACCGTTGGGTGCCACGAAGGTGGGGGCGACAGTCTGGAACTGCCAGCCTTCCGGGTCCTGGGTGAATTCGAAGGCGAACTCATTGCTGCCGAACTGGCGGACGGTGTGGGTCTGGCCGCCTGCGGTGATCGTGCCGACGCGCGCGAGGCCTGCATTCGCCGCGACGATGTAGTTGATCGTTGCGGAGGTCGTGCCCTCGAAGGGTGCCGTGGAGTCGTTGCCTGCGGAGACGATCGTCAGCCAAGGCTGGTCGCTCTGAGCCGTCCAAACACAGCCCGTTGCCACCGTCAGCTGGACGCTGCCGGGGCCGCCTGCGCCGGAGAAAGTGACTTCTGCTGGGGCGAGTGCGAAGGAGCAGCTATCCGTACCGTCCTGGGTGACAGGGAACGTCCGGTCGGCGATGGTGATGGAGCCTACGCGCTGCGGGCCGGGATTCGGCAGCACGTTGTAGATGACGGTGCTGTTGCCGTTTCCGCTCGCGGCGGATTGAATCTGAATCCAGTTGTTCTGAGTGCTGATCGCCCAGGGGCAGTTGGCATCCGTGGTCAGGGTGACCGTCAGGTTCGTGGCGCCAGCCGGCGGGATGGTCGGCGACTGTGTTGGGCTGATGGTGTAACCGCAGCGTGTCTGCGTCACGGTGAACTGAACCGCTGTGCCAACCAGTGTGATCGTGCCTGTGCGGGAATCACCGATGAGGGGATCGACGACAAAGTCAACGGTGCCGATTCCGGCTCCGAGTTCGTCGCTCGTGATGCGGACCCAGCTGACATCGCTGACGGCTTCCCAGGAACAGGAGCCAAGCGTCTGCACCGTGAAGGTGCCCGTACCCCCGGCCTGCGAGTAGGTCTGGCTGGAGGGGTTGAGCGTGTAGGAGCAGCCGTCCTGGTTGATCGTGAAGACTTGGCTGGCGATGAAGATTTGCGCAACGCGCGGAGTTGAGGTCGTGTTCGCACCAACGGAGTAGCTGACGGTCTGGCTGCCGGTGATGACGCCTTCTGTCAGCAACGTGACCCAGTCGGAATCGGTCGTTGCGACCCAGGGGCACTGTTGGTCGTTGGCGGTGACGGTGAAGGTCGGCTGATTCTGAAGGTTCGTCGTGCCGAGGGCGCTGAACGTGGCGTTGGTGGAGCCAAGCGTGTACGTGCAGGAGTCCTGCGCAACGCGGACAGAGCCGTCGATGAAATCGGTGACAAGTGGGACGGCGTTCACATCGGTCACTTCGATCGTGTCGAACAATTCGGACAGCGTGATGTCCGAGGTGATCGTGCTGGCCTGCACGGCAGCCTGGAAGGTGAGGCGAAGGATCTCGTTGTCGCTGGCGTTGGCGTACGCCAAGCCGGGCTGAAGGCCCGTGAGGACATTCAACTGGCCGGTGATGTTTGCGGCAGAGACATTAAGGACGTAATCGGGATTCGTGAAGAAGAAGGCGCTGGTGGGAAGATCGCGCCCCTTTTCAACCTTGGTCAGGGTCAATTCCGCCGGGTTGAAGTTCACCGTGAAGCCGGCGGAGTTTTCAATGCCCACCGACGTAAGGTCGACGGAGACGATGCCGGTTCCGCCGCTGTTGATGACGGTGTCCTGGACGCGGACGGTGGGACGGGGATCGCGATTGTTGATGATGGTGATCTGCCCGCTTGCGAAGCTGGAGGGTTGAAGCGCGCCGGAAGGATCACGCACGCCCGGTGCGGGGAAGATCAGTGGATCGTTGACGAACTTAAGTTCCGTGGCGGCGGCACCGTTGCCCGGCTTCGCGCGGAAATACAACTTGGCGATTTCCACGTCGAAGTCGATGTTGTCGGTGAAGTCGGTCGGTGTCGTTCCGTTGGTGGTGGTTGGGAACGTCTGGCCGGGAAGCAGCGCGATTTGCAGCCCAATGACGTTCGGCAGGCCGCCGATCTGGTTGTTCAATTGGAAGATGGAATTGGAGGGCAGGGCGGAACCGCGCTCAGCACGCACGAACTCAAGAAGGTTCGGGTCAAATTCCAACCCGAACTCAATCTCGCGCTCAATGCCCTTGGAGAGCAGGTGAACAGGGATGGCAATTTCGCCGACACCGCGCCGAATCAGCGTGGGGGAGAACTTCTGCCCAAGGCGAACGATGCGATCGAAGGAGGACAGCGGGCCGTCCGCGAGGACCGGCATGTCGAAGCCGATGCCGCTGGCGTAGCGCGTCGTCTGCACCCAGTCGGCAACGCTGATGATACCGTTGCCATTGCTGGACGCCGGTGCGGAATCAAGCCGTGCGTATTCGGGCGCGCCGCCTTCCAGCGTGCTGACCGAACGTTCGAGCGGGGTGATCGTGTTCAGGTCGTCGGGAAGCGGGCTGGCCGAGGACGTGTCGGCCACGCGATTGTCCAGATGGTCGAAGCCGAGGAGGAAGAGCGCTGATTCAATGTAATCAGCAATGGTGATGATGCCGTTCGCGCTGTGGGCGATGCCGAAGGATCCCGGTGCGAATTCGCGGGGTGAAAGATCGCCCTCATTCGCGCCGTTCACGACCAGGCAGACATCAATGATGGAAATCGTCAGCGGCGTGCCGCTGTTGTTCCTGAAGATGAAATCCCAGGTTCCAAACCCGGCCTGCCGGCCGTTGAAGGTCGTGAGGAACGCCTTGTTCTTCGGTGGGTAGGCGGCGCTGGTAGTGGTTACCCGGCCACCCAAGCTTGGGATCGTGCGATCGCAGGCCTCGTCGACGGACGCCTGCGCCGTCGCGTCGAAGTACAGCGTCATGTCCTTGTCTTTCAACGTGGGCGTGGGGTAGCCGACGAAATCGGGGCAGCCTGCGCCGTAGGCCAGATAAATGCCTTCCGTGTTCTCGTTCCCGTTGTCGTCAATGAAGGTATTCTCAAGCGCAATGGTCAGGTCGGAGAGGCGTGAGGCATCGGTGCGAAGGCGAATGGCCGCATCCAGGTCGGTCACCGCCGCAGGACGCGGAAAGAGCGTCACCGTCGTCACCTCGTCCGGCGCGAGCGTGATCGTATACGGCTCGCCGGGCGTGGACCCCACCAAGCTGGGTGCACAGGTGGAAAATGCAGCGACTCCGCGCGGCAGCACAGCCATTAGGATGGCGACCAGCGCAGCCTTCACGATCAACCAACGGTTTAAGGCATGAAACATGGATACTCTCTCCTTGGGATCAGCGAATCATGGGTTGGGGGTGAGCGAAGCGGAACATGACGCGGCGCCTTGCAACCTCGCGAATTCCATGAAAACCATTGAAACTTCGTTAGTTTCGGAAGGGCCGTGGATCATTCACGGATTCCTTCCCAGAAGTTCTCTATTTCAGACGGCAAAGGCTAGCCGTTCCACCCTGAAAAGTGTCAAGGGTGAAGGCGAAATTGAGAAAATTCACCTTCGGCAACGGCGGTTAACCTGATTTGTGAAGGGTCAAGGGCTGAGAAAGCTACCGACAATGGCGCGAAGATTCGAACAGAACTAAATGCCAAATAGAAATTTAATTTATAATGGATTTCGTGCAAAAGTGTGAACTGTCGCTTCCTTGCTCGTCCTGCCTTTCCGTTTGACAGCCGATGCTGCTGATTCCTACCTTTTCGGGCTTTTTCGGTCCCGCCTTGTGGGGCTGTCACAGGCTAATTTGCCCCAACGGCGGTTGTTTCTTTGTCTCTTTCATCACCATTTCTAATACTGGCGCAGGCGGATTTGGCTGCTGATGCCCCTGCCACGGCTGCAAAGGAAACGACGGCGGCCCCCACATCTGCGCCAACGATGCCCAAGCGCGAGGGTGGGCTGTTCGATCCTTCCACCTTCATCATGATCGGCATTGTCTTCCTGGCGTCGATCTTCCTGCTCCAGCGACCCGAAAAGAAGCGGCAGGAGGAGCGCCTGAAGGCAATGGAGGGCTTGAAGAAGGGGGACAGGGTCCTGAGTGCCAGTGGCATACACGGCGTTGTGGCGCGGGTGAACAAGGAGAAGGAGACCGTGTTCGTAACGGTCGCAAAGGATGTGGAGATCGAGTTCTCCAAGTCGGTCATCAGCCCCTACGAAGAGCCCAAGGTTGAGCCGAAAGCGCCGCAGGCGGCGAGCGATCCGAAACGTCTGGAAGACACAAAAAGCAAGAAAGTGAAAGCCTGAGGTTTGGCGGCGGCGCACAGTGCGCGCTGCCAACGCCCTTCCCTTTGCAAACGATGCCCGCAGCTTCCAACAAGCACACCACCAGCCCTGCCCCCCGCCGTCCCATCAACGCGCAGGAGTTGCGCGAGCACGTTGCGGGACAGCATGCGCCGTATCGCTTGGTGACCTTCGATGAGGTGCGCAAGGATGCGGAGGTCCTGTCGTGGATTGAGGCGGCGGACAGGAACCTGGCTGCGATCAACTTCACGGATCACGGCATTCGCCACATTTCCCGCGTTGCAAACCGGGCCGTGCTGATCTGTCGCGACTTGGAGCTTTCCGACCGCGAGCGCAACCTTGCTGGCATTGCCGGTTACCTGCATGACATTGGCAACGCCGTGCATCGCGTGGCCCATGCGCAGTCGGGCGCCATCATGGCCTACAACATCCTGACGCGCATGAACATGGATCCACTCGAAATCGGCATCGTGATTGGGGCCATTGGCAATCATGATGAAGGGACAGGAGAGCCGATCAACAATCCATCGGCGGCGCTGATCCTTGCGGACAAGTCGGACGTGCTGCGCTCGCGCGTGCGCAGTTCCACGCCGATGCTGACACGGGACATCCACGATCGCGTGAACTACGCCGCCACCGACAGCCAGATGCATGTGGATCGCGCGGGGCACCTGATCACGTTGAACCTGACGGTGGACACGCGCGTGTCTCCGGTCATGGAATACTTCGAGATTTTCCTGGGCCGAATGGCGATGTGCCGGCGCGCTGCAAATTTTTTGAACTGCGACTTCTCACTCGTCATCAACGGCACTCCGTTGCTGTGATGACCCATAGAAAGATGATTTGAAAGAATGCAAAAAGTCATAACGCCCAAGTTGACCATCGTCGGATTGATCACGGTGCTGTGCCTGTACCTGACGTTCCCGACGTTCCGTTACTTCTTCGCGGTTTCCAGCGCGGGAGGCAACCCGACGGCGGAGCAGCAGGCAAGGATCGACGAACTGCGCGACAAGGGCCGCGTGATCAAGCTGGGCCTCGACCTTCAGGGCGGCGTGGACTTCCTGCTGTCGATCGACACGGCGACGCTCAAGCGCCGCAACATCGAGAATGACGCGGAGGCAATCCGCTCCGAGTTCGGCCGCAGTGAAATTGACGCCAGCGTTGTCGTTGATTCCAAGGACACGAACAACCTGGCACTGACGATCACGCTCAATGATCCGGCGAGCGCAAAGCTGGCGGGTGAGACGCTGAAGGATCTTTCCGACCGCGAGGCGACCCACCTGAAGACGGAGGGTGGTGACGCCGCGACGCTCCTTGCCGAGGGCAAGGACGTGCGCATGGTTCCCGATGAGGCGCGTTCCAACGCCGTCATCGGGCAGGCGATGGAGGGCGCCCTCCGTGTCGTGAAGGATCGCCTGGACAAGTTTGGCCTCACGCAGCCGTTGGTTGCGCGTGCGGGCTCGGACAGCATCAAGGTTCAGGTACCGGGTGAGAGCGATCCCGCGCGCCTGCGCGATTCGCTGTTGAAAATGGCGTCGCTTGAATTCCGCCTCGTTCACCCGCAGCACCAGCAAGCCATCATTCCCTTCGTGGAAGGCGGCGCAGCGGGCATGGTCCAGGGTGAGATGACGGGCCACGCGAAGAAGGACCTGATTGAATCCGTTCCCTCCCCGCTCAATCCGAAGGAAACCGTCAAGAGGTTGAAGGACAATATCTCCGGGATTCCCGCGGGATATGTGCTTCGCCTTGGAAGAAGGAATGTGATCGATCCCGTCACGCGGCAGGTGGATCGTTCGAAGTCGTTTGACGACCTGATCTACATGGTGCGCTCCGATGTTCCCATTGGCGGCGAGCACCTGCGCCGCGCCACGGTCTTCACGGACCCCACGAGCCTCTCCGATCCGATCATGGTGTCCATGAGCTTTGATCGTGTGGGCGCGGAGGCTTTCAAGGACATCACGACGGAGCATGTTAACGAGAGCTTCGCCATCATCCTTGATGATGTTGTCTATTCCGCGCCGAACATCCGCGAGCCAATCGCAGGCGGGACGGCTTCCATCTCCGGTGGTTTCACGCAGGATGAGGCGCGCGACCTGTCCGTGGTGCTGAAGGCTGGTGCCCTGCCGGCGCCACTGAAGGTGAGTTCCGAGAACGCCATCGGCCCGACGCTCGGTGCCGATTCCATTCGTGACTCGGGCAAGGCGGTCCTCATTGGTGCCGTCCTGATCGTGATCATGATGATAACGATCTATCGCACTGCGGGCGCCGTCGCCGTGCTGGCGATGATGATGAACGTGCTGCTGATCCTGGCGATCCTGGCGTTGATGAATGCAACCCTGACGCTGAGCGGCATCGGCGGCATCCTTCTCACGATGGGCATGGCGGTGGATACCAACATCCTCATCTATGAGCGGCTGCGCGAGGAACTGCGCGCTGGAAAGCCCATGCGCGCGGCGATCAACATCGCCTTCGATCGCGTGTTCACCGTCATCCTTGACTCGCACATCACGGCGCTACTGCCTGCCCTCGTGCTGGTGTTGTTCGAAATCGTCGATGGATCGATGAAGGGATTCTGGCTGGCAATCTCCATCGGCCTCATCGCGAACATGTACACCGGCATCGTTGTTTCCCGCGCGATGATCGAGTCCTACTTCACGAAGTTCAAGACGATCTCCATCGGCACAATCCAGATCCTGCACGGCGTGACAGTCCAATGGATGAAATACCGCTGGATCGCCCTCTCATTCTCCCTCGCACTGACGCTGGTGAGCATTGGTGTCATCGTCGTGAAGGGTCCCGGTTACGGGGTTGACTTCACCGGCGGCGTGCTTGCCACGGTGCAGATCAACAAGCCCACGACCCAGGCGGAATTGTTGAAGCTGTTCCCCGACTATCATGACACGCGCGTGATCAAGATCGTGAACAAGGAACAGTGGCAGATCACCGTCCCCCTGGTGGAAAACAAGAAGACCGGCGTGACGCCCACCCCTGCGGAGATCAAGGCGGACGTGGCCCAGAAGATCAAGGCGGCCTATGGAAATGACGGCGTGTTGCTGGGAACCTCCTCCGTGGATTCCTTCGTCGGCGGCCAGTTCAAGCTGGTGGCGATCCTTTCGCTGATGATCACCTGCGTGGTGATTTTGTCCTTCCTTGCGCTGCGATTCCAGTGGGTGTTCGGGCTGGGCGCTGTCCTGGCGCTGGTGCACGACGTGTTCCTGGCTGTTGGCGTGTTCCGCCTGATGGATCGATCAATCACGCTGGATATTGTTTCAGCGCTGCTCATCATCCTAGGGTATTCTGTCAACGACACCATCGTCGTGTTCGACCGCATTCGTGAAGACATGCAGAAGCGCATGACCGCCAACCTCTTCGACGTGATCAACACGGCGATCAATGAGACGCTGAGCCGCACCATGCTGACATCGGTTTCCACGCTGCTGGCGATCTTGGTGATGTACCTCTTCGGTGGCGCCGGCCTCACGGACTTCGCGCTGATCCTGCTGCTGGGCGTTACATTTGGAACATACAGTTCCGTCTTCGTGGCGACAGGTCTCGTCTATGTGTACCTGGAGAAGCGGGGATTCAGCGGCCTCTTCACGCCAAAGAAGGCAACGGCGCGCGTGACCACGACGAAGGCGAAGGCTTGACACGAATTCATTCACGGGGTGGTGCCATGCATCACCCATTATTTCAAGGAGCGTTGTGACGATGGGTAACATGAAGATGTATTATGACAAGGACACGAATCCTGCGATCCTGAAGGGGAAGACGGTTGCCGTGATCGGTTACGGCAGCCAGGGGCACGCACAGGCGCAGAACATGCGCGAGAGCGGCGTGAACGTCATCATCGGGCAGCGCCCCGGTGGCGCGAACTACGACCTGGCGAAGTCCCACAAGTTTGAGGTGCTGAGCGCCGCCGATGCCGCAGCGAAGGCGGACATCATCCAGATCGTCGTCCCGGACGAGTTGCAGAAGAAGATTTACGAGAACGACATCAAGCCGCACCTGACGGCGGGCAAGGCGCTTGTCTTCAGCCACGGCTTCAACATCCACTTCAAGAACATCGTTCCTCCCAAGGATGTCGATGTGTACATGGTCGCGCCAAAGGGGCCCGGCCACCTGGTCCGCTCTGTCTATACAGAGGGCGGCGGCGTGCCCTGCCTCATCGCAATTTATCAGGACGCCACGGGCAAGGCGCGCGATCTGGCACTTGCCCACGCCAGCGCCGTGGGCGGTGGCCGCGCCGGCATCATCGAAACCACCTTCAAGGATGAGACCGAGACCGATCTTTTCGGTGAGCAGGCCGTCCTTTGCGGTGGCGCGAGCGAGTTGGTGAAGGCGGGATTTGAGACGCTGGTGGAAGCCGGCTATCCGGAGGAGATGGCGTACTTCGAGTGCCTGCACGAACTGAAGCTGATCGTCGACCTGATGTACAAGAAGGGCCTTGCGGGAATGCGCTACTCCATCAGCAACACGGCGGAGTATGGCGATTACACGCGCGGTCCGCGCGTCGTTAACGCGGAAACGAAGAAGGAAATGAAGAAGATCCTGAGCGAAATCCAGAAGGGTGAGTTCGCGAAGGAGTGGATCGCGGAAGCGGATTCCGGCATGCCAAAGTTCCTGAAGATGCGCCAGGACAATGCGGACCATCAGGTGGAAGTGGTGGGCAAGCGGCTGCGCGGAATGATGACCTTCCTGGAAAAGAAGTGACAAACGCGCACTTGCGCTGATGAGTCGATTGGGGGGTCTGCGTTCGCGCGCAGGCCCCTTTTGATTTGCGGAGACTATTCCCCATGAAGGTTTCGCTTTCACGCACCCTCAACGCCTTGGTGCTCGCCACGATGGTGGTGGTCGCTCCCGCGCAGAATCGGTTGCTGGCGCCCCCGCCGCAGGTGAAGCAGAGGCTGGAGGAGCACAACAGTCGCACGCAGGCGAGGATGGAACAGTTGCGTGCCGAGCGCCTGTATCAAGAACAGAAACAGGCTGAGTTCAATGCGCTGGACGCCGCGGGGAGGAAGTCCCTCGTCGACAGGGAGTTCGCCGCCGAATGGGAAAAGTCCGCTGCATGGAAGCTGGAAACAACGGATGAGTTTCTACCGGAGGCGCTGTCCAAGCACCGGCTTGAGTTCAACGGCGGGAAGGCGGTCGTGAGGAACGCGCAGGAAAAGGTGATCGCGCGCATCGCCGTTGGTGAGTTGCTCCCCGTGGAACATCCGGACGTGTCATCGTATTTTCTGGAGGTTGTCGCGGTCGATCCGGAGGCGAAGTTGCTCAAGGCACGCATTGGTGACGTCGTCTACACGCTGCACGCCGATGGAAAGGTGGACAAGCCGACGCACCAGGAATTGCGTGCCCGGATGAAGGACTTGCTGTCCGCATACAACGCCGCCGAAGCGGGGGAGAGCTTCGTGGACACGGTGCCGGATGTGAACGGGATACTGTCACTGGTGCGCGCGAAATCGCAGGTGGCCATCACCGCCTCGCACCTGATCGCGGCGCACAAGGTGGATTTTCGCGTGACGGCGCGTCCCGTCGAGTTTGCGCTTTCCGCGTATGCCATTTCCCAGGGCGAGGATGGCGGCCGTGGCATTGTCTGGGAAAAGGACGCCGATGGTTATTACATGCGGCTCTTCCCCATTGGAGAGAACATTTTCGAGCAGCGCCTGTCGCGGATCGAATTGAAATCCATCGCGGAGGATTCTTCATCCGCGGTGCTGTCCATCAATGGGGATGATGTGACCATCGAGCCGCTGGGCTTCCTGAAGATTCCGACGGGTGGAAAAAGTTACATTGATGGCGTTGTCTCCGTCATCAGCGCAAAATGGCATGAGGTCGTGATCGATGCCGGTGGCCGCAGGCTTGTGCTTGCGATGATTCCCGCGCCACTTGCGGCGAAACCCATCAGCGCCAAGACACGCCAGGAGGTGCGCGTGCGCATGCTCTGCAATTACCTGTCCCATCTCACCGGCTTGAAGATCGTCCCCGGTAGCACGATGATGGAAACGGGAGCCTTCACCGCGGAGGAGACGCCCTTTGGCGAGGTGTGGAAGCAGTTCCTGGCCGGCCACGAGTGGAGCTATCGCTGGCTGGGTGAGGACGAACTGCTGATGGATTATCCTGAATACCTTGCCGCGCCGGAGATTGAAGCGAAACGCAAGGATGCGAATTAGCGTTCACGACATTCTTGATGCCAATCAAAACCGTTTTTTCCAAAATGCCGCGGGAGTATGTTTTCCTCCTGGTGCAGGTGCTTGGACTTCTTGTCCTTTTCGCGCTCGTCACGCCGCTGAAGCTGAAGGACCCGGCGATCCACGACGAGTCGCAAACGTATGCCTTCACTGCGGGCGAGCAGACGCAACGCATCAAGTCGTCGATGCAGGGAAATTGGGCCGTGGAAGAAGACGGCGCGATCGCCACAGGCAGCGACGCCTCCGTGGAACTGCCGTTGCCGCAGGGGCCGTGGGTTTCCTTGCGCATCACCATCATTGGGGATGAGAAGTTTGAGTGGGTGGTGACGGCGCAGCGTGGATTCGAACGAATGACACGCCTGAAGGTTTTTGCAGGGCAGGAAGTCGCCTTCGAAGGGGCGCAACTTCCGGGAAAGGCGGGTCCATCCGGGGAAATCAAGCTGCGCATCGCGCCGAAAGGAACGGATGGCGGCCGCATCGAGCGCATTCATGTGCGCCTGAGCGCCTACACCCAGGCACCAATGATTGCTCCGCTGCCTGCGGTGTTCTTTGCGGCACTCTTTCCCCTCGCGGTGTTCTTCTTCCTGCACCTTGGGGCGCAACGGACACCAATGTTCGCGATGCGCGTCACCAGCGCCCTGTCGATCCTTGCAATTGTCGCGTTCTATTTCCGTCCCGACGTGCTGCGCGGGTTGTGGATCGCAGCATCGGGCCTTTTCCTTGCGACGACAGCGGCGCCGTTCATCCGTGCGTTGCGTGGATGGAAGGAGAACACGCTGTCTGATGCGCGCAGCCTTCGCCTGCTGGAGGTCAGTGCGGCGCTGGCGATCGTTGGGTTCGCGCTGTGGCTGAGATGGGATGCACTGCTCAGTGAGCGGCTGCTGCCGCTGCGGCATGACGCGATTGGTTATGTTGGCATCGCGCTTCAAGGCACGTTCTACAACACGGCCTTGCAGGAGGCACCGTGGGTTCGTGAGCCACTGTTCCCCGCGCTGATTCGCTTGGCCTTCACGATGCTTTCTGCGAGCGAAACCATCGCGCGCTCACTTGCAGTGTTCATCGGCGCTCTCGTTCCGTTGCTGACCTACATCGCCGGGCGAAGAATTTTTTCGCCGTTGGCCGCGTTCCTTGCAGCCGGTGTTCTGGTGGTGAACCCCTTTCTGGTGACGCTGAGCACAAGCGTCCTGCGTGATGATCTTCTGTCTGTCCTGTTTCTTGCGTTTTTGTGCGTGGCGATTTACGCGAAATCATTTCCGCTGTGGCGTGCCGTGGGAATTGGGGTTGTTGCCTCGGCATTGGCGCTGACACGCCTCAGCAACCTGTTCCTCCTGCCGCCAATCATCGGATGGATGATCTGGAAGCAGCGTTGGAGTGCGCGGGAAATGGTACTCTGCATCGTGATCTTCCTGGCTCCCGTCCTTCCGCATCTGGCCTTCAATGCGAGGATCGGCGGCGGAGACTATTTCCACAGCGCGACCGTGCACACGCCGTACTACGTCAACCGTCTGAACATTGGCGAAGCGAATTTTCCGTCGTCGCTTGCGGAATGGAATGCCGATCCCTATCGGAAGGTTGCTTCCCGGGATTCACTGCTAACCAGCGGCGGAGTGGTCGCGGGCATTCAGCGGATATTCATCGGCTATGCGAAAATTTTCCTGCTGGATTTTCCCCACGGCGACCTTTTTCGCGGCAACGAGCTCATCATGGCGTTCGGCCTGATTGGCGCGTGGGTGCTGTGGCGCAGGCGCGACGCGTGGTGGGTTGCGGCTTCCTACATTGTGTTCATGTTCCCGGTCGCGGTGATTGCCGGGATCGTCTTCGACCATCGCCTTGCAGCGCCGGCGGCACCGATGATCCTGCTGGCATGGGGTGCGGGGGTGGACTTCGCCATCGCCAACGCTTGGTTGATGTTGCTGGCTCGAAAGAAGCGGAGCGCATAAAAAGCGCCCTTCCCAAATGGGGAGGGCGCTTATCGTCATGCTGAAAGAGAAAGCGAATTACTGATAAACCTGCCAGAGGTCGTTGGCAGCGGATGGAACGTTCAGGTCGCCCCAGCCACTGATGTCACTGCCCAGGGTGCCCGCATTATCAAAGGCGGCGGCAGAAACATCGAATGCCGTCAGCAGGTCTGCCAGGGAAGTAATGGTGGTGCTGCTGAATCCGGGGTCGTCGGTGACCGTCCCGGTGAGGCTGGCTGCCGGGCCATTGGGGCCGACCTCAACGGCACCGAGGGCATGTGCGCCGGCGCCGGCAAAGGCGTTGTTGCTCAGCGTGACCTGCGCGCCTGTGGCTGCTGCCTGATAAACCACACCGCCACGGCCCGCGCCGGCGATGACGTTGTTCGAAAGCGTGTATGTTGCCAGTGCCGTATCGAACAGGATGGAGCCTTGCGTGTTCGATGAGAGGCCATTTTCGAAGAACGTTGAACCAGTCACGGAAATCGTGCCGGCATTCGTGCCGCCTGTGTTGAAGTAGAGGCCGCTGGCGGTGGCAGGCCCACCCACGAAGAGCGAATCCGCGATCGACACGCTTGCCGCGCTGTCCGCTCCGACGTAGAACGGGCCGCTGTTGGAGAGGTGCGCGAGGTGATCGACTGTCACGACGCCGCCGGCGTTGATGCCTGTGACGTCCGGGCCGCTGAATGTGCCCGTGTTGTTCACAATCAGCGCGCCGGGATTGGCCCGCGTGCCTGTGATCGTGAAGGCCGTGTGCTGAAGGTTGTCGTCACCCCACTGGATCGGGTTGCGCGTGACGCGCGCGATCTTCAAGCCCGACGCGGTCAACGAGGAACCAAGTCCATTCGGATAGGCGGTGATGCCTTCGCGTCCTCCACCGATGATCGTCACGTCAGTCAGCGTATAAACGCCCACGGCATCCACAAGTGAAGGCGGCGTGAACGCGCGATTGACGAGATACATCACGTCTGAAGTTGAAACCGTGCCCAGCGGTGTGATTGTGTCGAACACGCTGGTCACAGAGGGGGCATCGGAGCCGTTGTTGCCGGTGATGAGCAGGTTGGTGAAATTGGCAGTGATCGTCGCTGCCGCGGTGAGCGTCGTTGTCTGGATGAAACGGCCGGGAGTGGTTGAGGTGGATGGAATCAGGATCAGGTCACTCATGTCGACGGTGACCCCGTCCCCGGCGATCAGCACACCTGCCGTTGCGAGTCCCGTACCCGTGCCGCTTGCGGAACCGTTCTGGGTAACGACCAGGACAGGGCGTGTTACGGCACTGGCACCGCGGATGGTGAGCGACTTGCCTTCCACATGGATGCCGCCCACGTAGGTCCCCGCTGCGATCACAATTTCATCGCCGGTGAGAGCGGCGGCGTTCACGGCAGCCTGCACCGTTGCCTGATCACCGGGCACGTTGATGGTGGCGGCAGTCGCAAAACCTCCCGCAGACAGCGCGAGCAATGACAAAATGACTTTCTTCATGGGAAATTCTCCGAAAGTGAATTTTTCGAAAAAAGAAGAGTTCGTATGTCTTTTGGACTCGTCCAAACACCCATGCATGCAACAATTGAAATTGCAAGGCGAATAAGGATCGCCCTGCTCCGGCTTGACACCCGGCGGGCCAGCCAGAACCCTTGCCGACACTCAATTTTACAGGGAAATTTCACGCTCCAATGGCTTACGAAAAACTCACCGCACCAAAAAAGGGCGACACGATCACGGCCAATTCAGACGGCACGATCAGCGTCCCCAACAACCCCATCATCCCCTGCATCGAGGGCGACGGCATCGGCCCTGACCTTACGAAGGCGATGGTACGCGTGATCGACGCGGCGGTGAAGAAGGTCTTTGGTGGCAAAAAATCCATCGTGTGGTTCGACGTGTACGCCGGCGAAGCCAGCGTCGCGAAGTACGGCGAAAACGTGTGGCTGCCGGATGACACGATCCAGGCGATCAAGGATTACAAGGTCGCGATCAAGGGGCCGCTGACCACCCCCGTTGGCGGTGGCATCCGTTCCATCAACGTCGCGCTGCGCCAGATTCTGGACCTGTACGCCTGCGTGCGTCCGGTGCGCTACTTCAGCGGCGTCCCCGCTCCCGTGAAGGAACCGGAGAAGTTGGACGTCACCATCTACCGCGAGAACACCGAAGACATCTACAAGGGCATCGAATTCCGCGAAGGCACGGACGACGCCAAGGACATGATCAAGTTCCTGAAGGATCGCTACAAGAAGGAAGTGAACTTCGACAGCGGCATCGGCATCAAGCCGGTCTCCATCCAGGGCAGCAAGCGCCTCGTGCGCATGGCGATCCAGTACGCGATCGACAAGAAGAAGCGCCTTGTGACGCTGGTCCACAAAGGGAACATCATGAAGTTCACGGAAGGCGCGTTCCGCGATTGGGGCTACGAAGTGGCCGTGCAGGAATTCCGCGACCACGTCGTCCTTGAAAGCGAACTTGATCAGCACGGCGGAAAGCTCCCCGCCGGCAAGGTGCTCATCAATGACCGCATCGCCGACTCCATGTTCCAGCAACTTCTGCTTCGCCCCGACGAGTATCAGGTGATCGCGACGCTGAACCTGAACGGTGATTACCTGAGCGATGCCTGCGCCGCGCAGATCGGCGGGCTTGGCCTCGCACCGGGCGCGAACATCGGCCGTCCCTATGCCGTGTTCGAAGCCACCCACGGCACCGCGCCGAAATACGCGAACAAGGACATGGCAAATCCCGGCTCGCTGATCCTCAGCGCCGTGATGATGCTGGAACACCTTGGCTGGGATGAATGCGCGCGCCTCGTGATTCAGGGCCTTGAGGACACGATCAAGGCAAAGACGGTGACGTACGACCTTGAACGCCAAATGCCCGGCGCGACGAAGGTGTCGACGAGCCAGTTCGCAACGAACATCATCGAGAAAATCAACGCAGCGAAGTAAGTGAAAATAAGTGGAGCTTGGGATTCGGGGTTTTGGGTTTGGAAAAACCCAAAACCCCATAAGAATTTTAAGGCAATTTTAAAAGAGCATCGGGCCTATAAATTACTTCCCCGGTAGCGTTAGCGTGAACTTCGCGCCCTTGCCTTCTTCCGATTCGGCGATGAGGGTTCCGCCGCCGCCTTGTGCGAAGGCGCGGCTGAGGCTGAGGCCGAGGCCGGTGCCTTCGGCGCGTGTGGTGAAGAAGGGGTCAAAAATCTGGTCGAGCACTGTTTCTGAAATGCCGGGGCCGGTGTCGGTGACGGTGATGGAAACCTCACTGGATTTTGAAAGTGTCACGCGCACGAAAATTTCCCCCTTGGACTTGCCAAGTGCGTCGTCTGCGTTTCGCAACAGGTTGAGGACGATCTGGCGCAGGCGGTCGGCGGGAAAAAACACGGCGGCGGTTGGCGAGTCGGAGTGATAATGAACAGTCCGCAGTTCGGGGCTGAGACCCTTGCTCCACATCTTCGCGAGCGGCCCGAGTGTTTCGTCCACGGGCACGGGGCTCAGCGGCGGTGTGCTGTCCGATCCTGCGCGGCTGAAGGTGAGGAATTGCTCCGTCAGGTTCTTGAGGCGTTTTACTTCCTCATTCATCTCATTGATGATGGGGCGGATTTCGGTGGCTTTGTTCATGTCTGCGGTGGCGCGAAGCTCCTCGATCTGGAGGGCGATGATGCCGAGGGGGTTTCGGATTTCGTGGGCGATGCCGGCGGTCATTGTGCCGAGGGCGCGAAGGCGGTCGGCCTGGGCGGCGATGCGTTCCGCCGTGATGGTGCGCCTGACCAAGCGCATCAGCATGAGCCACAGTACAACAAGGAGGGCGCTGGCAAGGATGAACCCGAAGAACAGGCGGTTTCGCAGAACAGTGAGTTGGCGGAAGTATTGGCTGTTGAGTTCGAGCCGCAGCAGCGCCAGCACGCGGCCGCTCTCGTTCATGAGCGGCATGTAGACGCGATCCTGTCCGTTGCGGTTGTTGCGAGTCATGCCGGATCGGGCGGGGACCTTGCCCCCGGCGGCGCGCGCGATCAGCTCGGCGTCCTGCGCGCGGAAGAGGGAGCGGCTGGATTCCTCCACGATGTCGCCTTCACTGGTCATGATGATGTCGCCGTGCGGGGTGAGAAGATCGACGCGGGCGACAAGCTGTTCCTTTTCGGCCCCGCGCAGGGACGCAGCGAGGTCCCGCCATGCGCTGGATTGCCGGTAGGTTTCCAGGCTGGTCTCGTCGATGGCGCCGGTATCCGCATCCACGACAAATTCCAGGAACCAGAAGTAATCGCGGGTCGGGGTTGTGACCCCGCGCCCCACCAGTTGGAGGTAATCGGGTGTGAATTGTTCCTGCTCGCGCGTCATGATTCTCACCAGCGCAAGGCCGCCGGCGATGAGCAGGAACAGGTAGACGCCCAGGACAATAATGGCCACCTGGGCGGCGCGGGCGCTTCCCCCCATCCTGCCGGTGCGCTTGTTGGTCGTGCTCATGGGGAGAGAATAAGGAGCAAATCCTTTTCCATTTTCTTCGCGCCTCTTTCAGAAAGCGGCACGATTGAACACTTGACCTCACCCACTGTGCAACAGATCATGCTGCAAGTCCAAGCATCATAGGCATCGAATTATGGCATCGCCCTCGCGGGATTCGACAGTGACCACGCAGGACATCGTCGCTCATCTTTGGCGGCGGCGGCTGATCCTGCTCGCTGCCCCGTGCGTGGCGGTTGTTCTTGGGTACCTTCTGGTACGCCTTTATGGCAACACATACCGTTCGGGTGCGATCCTGATGATCCGGGTGCCGGCGGGTGTTTTCCGGGAGGGCCCCCGCGCGCAGGACTTCACCCCGCCTGCGTATGCGGATTTCCTCAAGAGTGACGACATCCTTTTCCATGTGATCGACAAGGTTCGCAAGGAAGACAAGAGCTTCACCGGGAAGTTTGAGGATTTGAAGAAGAACTTCAATGTCAAGACGGTGATGACGCGGGAAACCGTGACGACTGCGGAGTTTTCCCCCACACTTGAGCTGACCGTGGAGGCCGGTTCACCGCAGACGGTGCATGCGCTGGCAAGCGAGTGGGTCAAGGAATCGATTCAGCGGTACGGCTCGCTGCGCACCCGCGAAGTGAAGCAGATTGCCGGTGTCTTCACCGAAAAATTCGACACCCTGATGACGCAGTCCAAGGACCTGCAGGAGCAGGAGGCGCGGTTGGAACGCACCGTTCAGAATTTGGACACGCTTCTTGGGGCAAAAAGCCGCATTCTTGGGGGCACGTTGACCGACAAGGTTGTCATCGACCAGGATAGGCGTCCCGAGGAAAGCTCCAGCAGAAACAATTATCAGGACTTGGGCATCATCCACGAGCGCGCCCTGCTGGAGTTGGACCTTGCCGGTGCCTCTCCGGAGCGGGCTGCGGCTGTGCATGCCCGAATGGATGCGATTGACAAGGTCCTCCCGGTGGTCATCAAGGAAATCGATGAACTGGGAATTCAGCGTTCCAATGCGCAGCGCGAACTGGAAAGCGTTCGAGACAAATTGCTGGCCATCAGGGGAACGATGGATCAAGCGCGGATGATTCTCGTGGGATCCACGGCCGACGCGACGACCATCCCGATGGTTGGGAAGGCGGACGAATCGGGCGATCTGGCGGTGCTGGCGGAACCTGTCCTTCCAGAAAAGCGCGTCGGTCCTCCCCGTGCCCTCATCAGCATCGGCTGCGGTATCGCCATCGGCGCCCTGCTGCTGTTGCTGTTCATCATGGAAGTCTACATCAAGCGGGCGGTTGCGGACGAAACCACGTCGTGATTCGCTGGCGAGAAACCACCGCCTGAAGGACGTTCCTTCCCACCAACCTCCATGAATCATCAGCCGATTCGCAATTTGCGGCAGTTCATTTCGATGCTGCGGCGCGCGAAGCAGCTTGCCGTGGTGACCGCGCCTGTTTCGACCGACCAGGAAATCGCGGAAATCCACCGGCGCGTGATCGCTGCGGGCGGCCCGGCGCTGCTGTTCACGAATGTGAGGGGTTCCAAGTTTCCCGTTGTCACAAACCTTTTCGGGACAAGACAGAGAGTCGATATTGCCTTCGGCAAGCGGCCTGAACAGTTTGTGCGACGGGCAGTCGACTTTGTGCATCACGGCATCCCGCCGACGGCTTCAAAGTTGTGGGGTTTTCGCGACCTCGCCCTGAAGGGTTTGAAAATTGGAACCCGGAACGCTGGGGCATCACCGGTGCTTGATGTCGTGGAGCGCGCCCCGAACCTGGAAGCGCTGCCGCTCCTGAAGCTTTGGCCGGAGGATGGCGGGCATTTCATCACGCTGCCTCTTGTCTATACGGAGCACCCCGGCACCGGGAAGCTGAACCTGGGGATGTATCGCATGCAGCGGTACAATGGGACCGAGACAGGAATCCATTGGCAGATCGGAAAGGGGGGCGGATTCCACTACCACTGCGCGGAGGAGCGCGGCGAAGCGCTTCCCGTCACCGTGTTCCTGGGCGGGCCGCCGGGACTGATCCTGTCCGCCATCGCGCCGCTGCCGGAGGACGTGCCGGAGATCCTGCTGGCATCGCTGATGCTGGGGGAGCGACTGCCGACAGCCAGGTCGCCCTTGGCATCCCATCGCATCATTTCGCAGGCGGAGTTTGCGCTGATCGGCTCTGTGGCACCGAGGGCGCGGAGGCCGGAAGGCCCCTTTGGCGATCACTACGGGTATTACTCTCTCACGCATGACTACCCTGTCTTTAAATGCAAGGCCATCGCCCGCCGCGCGAAGCCGATCTATCCCGCCACGATCGTGGGCAAGCCGCGCCAGGAGGATTTCTTCATTGGCGATTACCTACAGGAATTGCTGAGTCCGTTGTTCCCCGTAGTGATGCCCAGCGTTCGCGACCTGTGGAGCTACGGCGAGACGGGATTTCATTCGCTGGCCGCCGCAGTCGTGAAGGATCGTTACCCGCGGGAGGCATTGCAGTCCGCCTTTCGCATCCTCGGCGAAGGGCAATTGTCACTGACGAAGTTCCTGATCGTAACGGACACGCCGCTGGACTTGAGGAATTTCCGCGCGTTGCTTCAGCACACCCTTGCACGGGCAAATTGGGAGACGGACCTGTACGTGTTCAGCAACCTGTCGATGGATACGCTGGACTACACGGGGCCGGAGGTGAACAAGGGCAGCAAAGGCTTCATCGTTGCCCTTGGCGACGCGGTGCGCGAATTGCCCGGTGCTTTCACGGGAGAGCTGCGGCGCGACCTGCGTGATGCGCGGGTGTATTGTCCCGGATGCCTCGTTGTTGGCGGCGCGGCATATGCCGATGATCCGCAATTGCCCGCAAAGATTGCAAAGGACAAGAGCTTCCGTGATTGGCCGCTGCTCATCCTTTGCGATAATCCAAGGAAGGCAACCGCCAGTGACATCAATTTTCTATGGACCGTGTTCACGCGCTTTGAACCGGCTGCGCACATTCATTCACGGAACAGCCGAATCGTTCGCTCGCATATCGCCCACACGGGTCCGCTGGTGATCGACGCGCGAATGAAGCCGTGGTACCCGAAGGAAGTTTCCTGCGCGCCGGACGTTGCACAAACTGTTACACAACGTTGGGGGGAGTATTTCCCCGGCGGCATGGCAATGGGGGACAGTGAGCACGGGCATTTGAGCGCCTGAGTTGCAGGCGCCAACTTCCGGGCGGGACAAGGCACCACCTCGTCAAGAACAAAGCGACGACCCTTGAAAAAGGCCATTTTACGGGCCTTTTTCTCTTGCAAAAAGGAGGGCTGGGGAGCGGTGATGCTGGCCGGTTATGCGCCTTGTTTCAGCACAGCCCCGCACGGATTCATTCATGATCCTCCCAAGTAGTATGTGGGCAGCATGAAGATTATCGTCACCTTACCCACCTACAATGAAAGTGGCAACCTGCCCTCTCTGGTGGAAGCACTCCTTAAAGTCTCGCGCAACCTTGAGGTGCTCGTCATCGACGACAACTCGCCGGATGGCACCTGGAAGATGGTCGGGAAGATGGCCGGGGAGAACCCCCGTATTCACCTGATCCATCGGGTTAATGAGCGTGGCCGTGGGAGCGCCGGGGTGGCCGGTTTCCGTCGGGCGTTGGAACTGGGGGCAGACCTTGTGGTGGAAATGGACGCAGATTGGTCCCACAATCCACGCTTCCTGCGGAGCATGCTGGCGGCAACGCGGCGGGCCGATGTCGTGATTGGCAGCCGATTGGTGCCGGGCGGGGGGGAAACGGGCCGCCATGGCTTGCGTACCCTGATCACGCAGCTTGCGAACCTCTACATTCGCGCCATCCACACCCTTCCCGTCCGCGATTGCACGTCCGGCTATCGCGTGTTCCGGCGCTGGGTTCTGGAGCGCATCGAATGGGATCGAATCCATTCGAACGGCCCGGCGATCGTGCAGGAGGTCCTGGTCTCCGCACGGGCGCTCGATGCTCGCATCAAGGAAGTTCCGATCCTCTTCGAGGAGCGGCGCGCAGGTCATTCCACGTTTAATTCCAAAATCCTACTGGCAGGACTGGTGGCGCAGTGGAGATTGCGTTTCCAGCCGGCCCCGGTGATGAGCCTATGATCCAACAACTGCAGACCGTCCTTTCTGAAATCATCGAGCCCTATTGCGGGAATCGTGAGGAAGAACTCCTCGATACCTACTCCCGGTTCGTGGAGCTTCTTCGCCAACGAACACGCGAGGCGAACCTGACAGCCATCCGCGATCCCAATGAAATCGCCATCCATGTGATTGGCGACGCGCTGGCACCGATGCAGAACGCACCAAAAGATTACCTGGCCTCGCCTCCCAATGAGCTGTTGGACGTCGGCAGCGGCGCCGGAATCCCCGGCCTTGTCTATGCCATCATCTGGCCGAAGACGCAGGTCGTGCTGCTGGAGTCACAGAAGAAGCGCATCGAGTTCCTTCGTGATGCCGTGGAGGAACTGGAGCTTCAGAACGTGGAGGTGCTGGAAGGCCGCGCCGAATCACACGCGCATGAACTTCATTGGCGCGAACGCTTCGAGCTGGTGACGAGCCGCGCCGTGGCGCCGCTTCCCATTTCCCTCGAACTGAGCCTGCCGTTCCTTGCGCTGGAAGGTTACTACCTCACCTTCAAGGGCACAAATCCGTCCGACGAAGTGAAGGAAGCGGAATTCGCGCTGAACAAGCTGGGCGGAGGGAGCATCGAGGTGCGCTCCTACGTCCCGGGGCCATCGGCCACGAAGCGCACGGCGCTGTGGAGCGAGAAGATCGGCCTGACGCCGGATCGCTTCCCACGCAAGGAAGGCATCCCCGCGAAACGTCCGCTGCGCGGCAGCCGGTAGGCGGGAATGTTGGTTGGATGAATGCAAGGCGCCCTGGAAACGGGGCGCCTTTTTTTTCTTCAAAAATCTCATTCAAAAGGTTTTTTGCGATGAGTAAGAAAAAACAAAAATCGTTGGTCAAAGGCAGTTCGAAGGAAGTTGGAGAAAGAAGGAGGAAGCCTGAAACCCCTCTGGAGGTGATACTCAATCGACACCACATCATCGGGGCGGAGCGCCAACGCATACTGCTGAGAGTTGATAAGGGGCCTGCTCTCAAGGTTCAACTAAATGGACGATGCAGCAATGGCCATGAACAAGTGAAAGTGCGCGTGTATGAGATCAAAGAGGGGGAAATCTTTTCGCTCTGCTCGGAGTGTCGCAATAAAAGTATCACGCGTTATAAGGCGCTACCAACTGAACCAGAGCAGAGAAACATCTGGGCTACGCTCAGGGAAGCGAAAAAAAAAGGCACTTTCATTACCATTTCAAGCAATCGGCTTGAATCAAAACGAAGTAAACACTGAATCGCATTCAAGCTGGTAAGGCGAAGCCTTTCGCCCGTGTGCAGGAGTGCGTTATTGCAAGAACTGCCGCGGAGAAAAACTGAATGCGGTGCGGGCCGCCTCGATGAAGACTGTCTTGTCCTCTGCCAGGCGCTGTACCTGTTCGCGGGAAAGATTGGGGATGAAAGGCGCCGCAAGCAGCGCTGCTGTCAGTGGAATGCGAATCAATCGTGGTGAGGAAACCCCCACTGATCCCGCAATGCGTTTTAGAAAATCGCAGTAGGTAATTTCTTCCCCACCTCCGATGTCGAAAGATTTCCGCGTGGTGGTTTCCGGCCTTTCCAGGCAGGCAATGATTGCCTCCACCACATCATCAACATGGACAGGCTGAAGCAGGTTCTTCCCCTCTCTCGGCATGGGAATCCAGCGGCGCTTCCTGAACCAGGCTTGCACGCGGGAAACATTGCGGTCATCACGCCCGCCGTAGATCATGGTTGGTCGCAGGATGGTGTGGGAGAGGGCGCTCCGTTCGATGGCTTCCTCGCCAGCGATCACCTGGCGCGAGGATTCACAGGGGAACTTTGTGTGGCGGCGCGTGCTGCTGAGTTGGATGTAGCGGCTGATGCCCAACCGCACGCTGATTTCCGCGAAGCGGACATGGGCGCATCCGATCAGGACCCCGCAGCTTTCCGCAGCCTTTTGCAGCGCTGGCAAATCGCCCGCGCTCCCCTTGAAAAAACGCACTCCCAACGGCGCCAACTCGCAGATGACGGGATCGTCGCTGCCGCGCCGCGACAACACGTTCACCACATGTCCACCTGCAATGAGGCGGCGCACCACGCGTTCACCGACATTGCCGGTTCCGCCGGTGACCAGGATGTTCATGCGAGGATTCGCTCGCAGATGCGCAGTTCCCGCGCGAGGATCTTCTCCTCATTGAAGTGAGCCAGTGCACGTGCGTGCGCGTTGTCTCCGCACTTCCTTGCCAAGTCCGGCTGCTCGATCAAGGTGGCGAGGGATTCCTCCAGTTGGCGCGGATTTTTCGGTTCCACAAGCAGGCCGTCGATGCCGTCGCGAATCAACTCCCGGCAGCCGCGAATGCGCGTGGTCACGGTGGGAAGGCCCATCATCATGGCCTCGATGATGCTGACAGGAAGGCCTTCGCGATGGCTGGGGAGGCAGAAGATGTCTGTTGCGGCGAGCAGGCGTTCCACATCGTTGCGCATCCCAAGAAAGTGAACGCGACCTGCGGGCACGGCGCAGGAGTAGCGCATGATTTCCTGCTTCGCGTCATCGTGCTCGCTTGAAAGCGTGTCACCGATGATGACGAAATGCGTTGATGGGAACCTGGCTGCCAGCGCCTTCGCCGCGATGAAAAACTCCGCGTGCCCCTTGTCGTGCACGAGCCGCCCCACGATGGTAATGACCAGGGCGTCGGCGGGGATGCGAAGCTCCTCGCGCAGGGCGGAACGCTGGGCGCGCAACGCGATGTCGAAGCGCCGTGGGTCTGCGCCGTTGCCGACAAGGAAGGTTTTTCTCTTCTTTCCGATGCCGAGGCGCAGCGCGGCACGGTAGTCCTCCCTGCTCACGCAGAAAACATGATCGGTCAGCGGGGCAAAGGCACGCTCGAGAGCGATATGAAACCAGCGCTTCAACATCGGCATCTGATCGTGGAAGTAGAAACCGTGCACGGTGTAGGCAGTGCGCGGTGTGCGCGCAATGAAGGCGCCAAGCCGTCCGATCATTGATGCGATCGGGGTGTGAACGTGAAAGATGTCGGGCATGTGGTCGCGCAGCATGTACGCGACCTCCAGCACGCTGCCAATGGCGCTGATGGGATTCGCGGTGCGGGCGATCTTCAGGGGAATCATCGTGAGGCCGAGCGCCTCCAATTCCTGCCAGTAGGGCCCGGGCGCGCACGCGCAGATGACCTCGTATCCGGCGCGCTTTTGCGCGAGGGCGAGAGGCGCGATAAATTGCCGCATCGTGAAATCCACGGCGCACAGATGGACGATGCGGCGCGGCTGCTTATCCAGCGCCAGAACCCGAATGGGGGGGGATGACGCCCGGGGAATCTTCCGTCCTGTGCAATTGAATGAGTGCAATTTCGGGCCGGCAATTCCAGCGCAGGCGGAAGGCGCTGGTGCCAACCCCGCGACTGATGTACACGCGCGTCTTGTTGCTCTCCACGATGCCACTGACGTATTTCGTGGAACCGTCGCAGAGGACCCTGAAGTGGCGGCCCATGGGACGCACCTGCCCTCCGTGCGTGTGGCCGGAAAGCACAAGATCCACTCGCTGGTGGGGTAGCAGCAGTTCCAGCATGTGTGGGTTGTGCGACAACATCACGGTCGGGAGGTTTGGATCGGAACCTTGCAGCGCAACGCCGGGGCGGCAATCACCCTCCCAAAGGTCCCCAACGCCGGCGATGGTGAACGCCGTGTCGTCGTCGCGCTCAATAAACGCATCGTGGTGATTGTGTCGACGCGAGGGGCGCACGATCCTGTGTGTGTTTTCGATGAAGTGGAACCCCGCTTCGCGACAGGCGGCGCGCATGTGATCCACCGTCGCGCGATGGTCGTGATTGCCCCGCACCACCCAGCATCCGTCGGGCGCGCGCAGGTCGCTCAGCACCGCCATGCATCGATCCAGCTTCCGCGGGTCGGATCCGATGAAGTCTCCGGTCAGCGCAACCATGTCCGGGTCGAGCGAGTTTGTCTTCTTCACAACACGGTGGAGAAAATTCTTCCCCGCAGCGATGTTGTAATGAAGGTCCGACAGGTGGGCGATTTTATATCCGTTGATGGACGATGGAAAGTCCCGGATGCCAAAGGTGACCTGTGTTGTTTCGATCCACTGTGGCTCGATCAGCGCCGCGTAGCCCAGCCCTCCGCCCAACGTCTTCATCGCCGCGCGCGCCTGCTTGCGGAGCTTTGGCCTGCCGCCGAGGCGCACCCGTACCCCTGCCGCTGCCATGCGCGCGTTGTGGCGGAAAAGCTTGCCGGGGTAATTTGGTGGTTCCATCATTCCATCCTGCCAGATTATTGGCTGGGCGTGTTGAGGGACGCAACCAGTTGCTGAAGTTCGCTTTGCGTCTTCTGTGCCATCACGGAGAACAAAACCCCAACGGAGATGGCCGTTTCCTCCCGATGAGTCCAGACAATTTGCCCCTTCAACACGGGATTTGGGGTGGCATCGAGCACGACGATCTCAATCTTGAGGTCCACGTCGTTGGCGACCGCGTCCGCCCAGATGCCGGCAAGTTGCGGGTCCGGGTGGTCGATGCGCAGGCGCAGGCCGTGCATGGTGATGTCCTGTGTGAAGCCGTGCAGGGGCTTCGGCGTCATCGCCCATGGGGGATCCGTGATCATCAATCTTGCAGGCCTTGAATATTCAAGGCGCTGCTCCCGGCGGCGTTCACGCGGGTCGCCGAACACGAAGCGCCCCGAAGGTGTTTGCAGGTCGTCGTCGATGTTCATCGAATCGGGTAGATGTCGTCCATCAGCGGTGCACCATTCATTCCAGGCGATGGCAGGCCAACCTCGCCCGTGGGGGCGACGTTCGGTTGTCCCGCGAACAAATACGACTCGAACATCTTGCTGTAGCCCGTCCACGCCTCGCCGCGATTGAGCGCACGCCTCGCCTCGTTGTCGAAGCTGGTCATGTAGGCTTCCGTTCGGTCGGCGTAGTGAAGCACGAGTGCCTCCCGCGTTTTCGGCACGACCGGCGAACCCCATTCCATCTTCCCATGGTGGCTCAGGATCATGTGGATGATCGCGTCATGCGCCGCGTCATCGAAGCCGCTTTCGCTGCGCTTCATCAGGTTGATGATGGAATCGATCCATGATGCGCCCATGGAAATATGACCAAGCAAGCGCCCCTTGTGCGTGTAGGTGATCGTGCGCTTCCAGTCCAGTTCCCAGATTTTTCCGATGTCGTGAAGCAGGCCGGCGGTGATCAGGAACGACATGTTGACAGGCTGGTACATGGATCCAATGGATTCCGCCAGCTTCACGACGTTCAGTGTATGTTCAAGGAGTCCATGACGATAGGCTTGGTGAATTTGTGCGGCGGCGGGTGCCGTGCAATAGAGGTCGCGGACCTGTCCCTTGCCCAGGACGCGATCAAGGAGCTTCCGGCAGTCGCGATGCTCAACCTTCGCAATCCACGCATCCAGTTCGGCCTGCATTTCTTCCAGCGGGCGCGGACTGACCGCGAGGTAGTTTCGCATCTCCACGTCTTTTTCTTCCACGCGCGCGATGCGCTTCACCGTCATCTGAAGGGCGCCGTTGAATTCGCCAACGTCTGCCGTGACGCGAACAAAGTCGTCGCGATTGACGATGCCTGAGATCATCGCCGCATGATTGTCCCACATGATGGCCTTGATCTGGCCGCTGGCGTCCCCCAACTGGAGCGTGAAGTACGGTTCACCGTTTTTCTTCGCGCGCTGTTCGAGGGAAATCAGGTGGTAAACCGATTCGATATTGCTCATGCCGGGGGTCAGCTTGCCCAATTGGTGATGTTGTTTTTTCGCAATCGGTTCCGCAATCTGGTCGGCACTCATGGTTGTCATCGGCTCCATAGTCTGGTCGCCAAGGAGAATGCCCGCAGGGGGGCAAGTCAACGGAAGTCGCCCGTGTCGGTGGCGCGCCGCACTTCCCCCTTGTACGGCTCTCCCGTTCCTTCGTAAGGTGCAAGTCGCAGGACATTTGGCGGACCTGAGGACATAGCCGGTGGCGCGACAATTTCTGAAAGCTCTTCTGTGGGGAAACTCCATCGCCCTTTGCTGGACGTGGGGGCTGGGCCTTTTCTTCTCCGTCCAGATTGCATTGCATTTTGGACTGGTGGGGTTGTTGAGCTTCGCGATTCCCAACGCGCTGGGCTTGGTGTTCTTTGGGATATTGACGCAGACGATCGCCAACCGATATCCCACGGCGCGGGATTTTGAACGCCATTTCTTCAAGACAAGCGAAACACTGAAGTTCATTTTTCTGCTGTACCAGGTTGTCGCCGTCTCGCTCACGTTCTTTGCGATCTTCAAGTACCTGTTCATCCCCATGGGCGTGAACATGGGCTTGGCGGCGCTCATCATGGTCGGCGCCTCGTTCCTGCTGGGACAACAATTCAACATTGCGAGGATCAAGTGGACACACCTTGCGATGTCGGTGGGAATCGCCGCCTCAATCATCGCGCTGCTGCATTCGCTGGATTCCTACATCGCCATGAACAACGCGCGGGAAGGATTCGGCGCCCCGCACATGCCGGCGAAGAGCTGGTCCTACGTTGGCTTCCTGATTCCGATGATTGTCGGATTGTTCGTCGGCCCCTGGCTGGACCTGCAACAGTGGCAGAGAGCCGTGCAAATCCATCGCGAGCAAACCAGCCTGCGTTTGTCCTGGTTCCTGGGCGCGATCATCTTTTTCTGCATCCTGATCTTCCACGGAACGCTGGCGTTGAATGTCCTTGGCAGCACCGCCGATGGGCCGCTGGCGGCTGGGGTCAACGGCCTCTTTCACGCGAAGGAGTACGTCGCAAATTTCCTGTTTGATGGCTCCCACACCGTCGGCACGGTCTTCCGCGTTGCCTACGTCGTGTTCATTTTCCTGTGCATCATTTCCACGCTGGACAGCGGCTACATTGCCCTGAAGTGGTACCAGACGGAGCTTGTGCGCAAGAGTGAGCACATCATTTTCACGCTGGTCCCCGAAGCCATCTTCCGTTCCCCGGAAGTCATCATGCTCCTGTGCGTGGGAATCTCCGCCGTGGCACTTGCGCTTGGATTTGAGTTGGAATACTTCATGTCCTTCTATGCGTCGTTCTTCGTGGGCTACGCCATCGTGTTCCTCTTTCGCTCAACCTACAAGCCGCAGTTCACCAACTTCGCGCAAACGACGCTCTTCTCCGTCGCCGCGTTTTCGCTTGGACTTTTTGGCATCGGGTATTTTGAGAATGCCTGGTACTTCATGGTGCTTGGCGCGGTTGTTCCCGCAGTGCAGGGAATCGTCACGATCTCCAGCCGCGTGGTTGTGGATGACTTGCAGAAGGCGTTGCCGCGGCCCGATTCACGCGACGAGGTTCCGCTCCCCAGCGTCTCCGGCAAGGCCGCGCAGTTGGCCGTTGTCGCGCTGGAGAATGCGATCTCGCGCCTGAATCCCAAGGCGGCGGAACAACTGAAGGATGTGCTGCACAACAAGATCGAGCCGACGGCCGCGCAGGCGCTTGCGACGGTGCTGAACACCATCAGCCCGGCCACCATGGACGGCAGCGCCATTGTCGCGCGTCCGCTGGATGCGGACGCCGATGTGGAACACGCGCGCGGCCACTTCGAGGGGAAATGGTTCCGCTACACGTTCATGGCTACCTATCAGGACACCAACTCCGTGGGGAACGTCTACTTCGGAATGTACCCCCTGTGGGTTGGCAAGGTGCGCGAAATGTTCTTCCAGGCCTGCATGCCGAATTTCGACCTCAAGAAGACCTCGTTTTTCATCCTCACGCGCAGCTTCGAACACAAGTTCAACCTGGAAGCCAAGGAGTTCGACATCGTGACGGTGATGATCCGGGTGGAAGGCTTTAACAGGAAATTCGTCACGCTGGAGCACCAGATCCTGAACCAGGCCAGGCAAATCCTGGGGAAGGGGAAGCAAATCCTGATGTTTGTGAGTTCCAAGGATTACGCCCTGGTGGACCTCCCCGCTGAAGTAAAAACAGCCTTTCTCCCCTATACCCCCTGATGCGCTTTCCACTTGCTGGTACGGGCACGGGCACCTAGCGTTGCCCCGCTCCAAACTGCGGAGGCTCCACCTGCGTGGACTTCACCACTCTTTCTGCTGATGCAGCGCACCGCTTCCGGGCGGTGGCGCAGTTGCTTCATCGACATGGGCAGACAATCAGCGCCACGCGTCCGCGCTTGCTGGACGTGGGTGGCTATCCGGGAACATTTGCGCGCGAATTCACGACGGCCTATCCGCGATGGCAGGCGATCACGCTCGACCAGCCAAAGGAAAACCTTCCGCAATACGTCAGTGCATCCGGTTCGAAAATCCCCTTTCCCGATGGATCGTTCGACGCCGTCGTCAGCATCGACACCTTCGAACACGTTCCACCCGCAGAGCGCGAACTCTTCCTGTCGGAACTCTGCCGCGTCTCCGGCGGAGTCGTCATCCTTGCCGCTCCGTTCCACCACGATTCCGTCGCGACGGTGGAGCAACTGCTGGACACAACCCACCAGAAGCTCTTCAACGTTCCTCACCCCTGGCTTCATGAACATGTGCAGAACGGCCTTCCGCAGTTGATGAAAACAATCGGCGCGTGGCCGGTGAATTTTGGTTTGGTGGAAGTCAAGCAATCGTATGAATTGCAGGCGTGGGTCACCTGGCAGGCGCTCTCGCTTTTCCGCAAGCTGAAGGGTGAGGTGGACAAATCGTGGCAGGCCTTCGACGCCGCATCTGCTGCCAGCCCGGCGCCAACGCCATCCTCGGTTCCCTACCGATGGATTCTGGTGGGGCGACGCGGTGAACACACGATCGACCTGCCAGTGTCGATCACCGCCCCCGCAGGCACCGGGCAGGAAGTGATCGAGCTTACGCGATTGTACTGCCGCATGATGGAAGTCGTCGCCGCGGAGACCACAAGCCGCGCGGAACTCGGCGCGACACTGGTCGTGGAGGAACGGCTCAAGCAGGCGATCCTCGCAACGGAACAGCAACTGGCGCAGGCAAAGGTGCGTCCCCGCAGTGCAAGCTCCGACATCGTGCGCCGACCGCATCAGGGCGGCATCACCGACAGCATCTACAAGCTCTTCAAGCGATGAGCACCACGCAAGTCGTCAATCCCCGGCTCAGTTGCATCGTCGTGGGGAAACTCGGCGAAAGCCAGATGATAAGGGGCTGGCATGAACGCGAACAGGACGGCCGCAACGGCATTCCCTACCGCGCCAGCGGCGGCGAAAGCGTATTCTACCTGAAGCATCCGCCTCTCGCAACGAAGCTTCACCTGATCCTGTCGGGACCGATTGGCCTGCGCAAGACGCCGCTGGACGGGCGCATCATCATCGACAAGCTCAAGTACCAACTGCCGCTCTCCGTCGACGGCTGGGTGCTGCGCACCTTCCCGATCGAAAGTGCCAAGGAGGCCATCCGCGTGCGACTTATCATCTCCGACCCCGTCGTGCCCGACACCGTGCTGCACAACGGAGACGCCCGCGCGCTCGGTTGGTTCTTCAGCGCGGCGTGGCAGGAATGATGGGAGGGAGTAGCGTCCAGAGTTTTGCGCACACTTGTTGAGGGCGTGGTTTTGAGTCTGGAAGGTGGAGAGGGTTCCAAGGGAGAGGCCATCGTGTTCCTCCGCGCTGTCCGGTCCTCGCTCGCGCGGATCGCCTTCAAGGCCGCTGCCACCTCCTTCCTCCTCCCCTTCGGCACAGAGGTGAAGACGTTGCGATGAAAGTGCGTCACGCACCGCTGCCACTTCGCGCCGGGGAGGAACTCCGGTATCGCCTCCAGCAGGCTTTTCTACTCTCCTCCTCCTTCCCCCTTCTCTTCCTCTCCGTTTTCGCCGTTGTTTTCCCCGCTTTCATCTTCCTCTGCAACGCGTGACACGGCGACGATCTTGTCGCCGTCTGCGAGGTCGAGCAGGCGAACGCCCTGGGTGTTGCGGCCGATGACGCGGACGCCGCTGACCTTGAAGCGAATGCTCTGGCCTGCGGTTGTCATCATGATGAGTTCGTCCGTGTCGAGCACTTCGTTGATCGAGACGATCTCTCCGGTTTTTTCCGTGAGCTTCATGTTGATGACGCCCTTGCCGCCGCGGGAGGTGAGGCGGTAGTCCTCCACGACCGAGCGCTTGCCCATGCCCTTTTCCGCTGTGGTGAAGATGGAGGAGTTCGGGCGCAGCGGCTCCATGCCGATCACATAGTCGCCATCGCCCAGCGTGATGCCGCGCACGCCTTGTGTGTAGCGCCCCGCAGCGCGCACGTCGCCCACGCGGAAGCGTGTGGCCATGCCTTGGCGTGTTGCGATGAGGAGTTCATTCGTTTCATCCGCAAGTTTCACCGTGACGAGTTCGTCATCATCGGCGATGTTGAAGGCCTTGATCCCCTTCTTCATGGGGTTGCTGTAGTGTGACAGCGCGTTCTTCTGCACCTGTCCCTTCTTCGTGCAGAAGACGAGGAATTGATTGTCGGTGAATTGGGAGACGGCGACCACCGCCTCGATCTTCTCGTTCTTTTCCAGTGCCTCCAGCATGTTCACGATGGGACGGCCCTTGCTGGCGCGACCGGCCTGCGGAAGCTCCCACACCTTCAGCCAGTACGCCTTGCCCTTGTTCGTGAAGAACATGATGTAGTCGTGCGTGGTGCCGGTGAACAGGTGCTCCACCCAGTCCTCGTCCTTCGTTTCCGCGCCGATGGTGCCTTTGCCGCCGCGCTTCTGCTTGCGATAAAGATTGGTGTCGGTGCGCTTGATGTAGCCCATGTGGCTGATCGTGACGACCATGCGTTCCTCCGCGATGAGGTCCTCCACGGTCATCTCACCGGGGTCGTCGATGATTTCACTGCGGCGTGCGTCGCCGAATTTCTTCTTCACATCCAGCAGGTCCTTGCGGATCACGGCGTACTGCTTTTCGACGGAGGCAAGGATCGACTTCAATTCGGCAATGGTCTTGCGGAGTTCATTTGCCTCGTCCTGAAGCTTGTGGACTTCCAGTGCCGTCAGCGTGCGAAGGCGCATTTCCAGGATCGCATCGGTCTGGCGGCGCGAGAGCAGGAACTTCGCCATCAGCGATTCACGCGCGGCTTCCACGTCCTTCGATTCCCGGATGACGCGGACGACCTCGTCGATGTTCGCGAGGGCAATGAGCAGGCCTTCCACGATGTGAAGGCGTTCCTCTGCGCGGTTGAGGTCGAAGCGCGTGCCACGCAGGAGGACTTCGCGGCGATGCTGCAAGTACAGGTGCAGGATGCGCAGCAGGCCAAGGTAGCGCGGCTGGTTGTTGACAATCGCCAGCAGGATCACGCCGAAATTCTGCTGCATCTGCGTGTGCTTGTAGAGGTTGTTGATGATGACCTGGGATTCCTCGCCGCGGCGAAGCTCGATCACGATCCGCATGCCGTCGCGATCCGACTCATCGTTGACGTCGGTGATGCCCTGGATCTTCTTTTCCTTCACCAACTCGGCGATGTCCTTGATGAGTTGGGCCTTGTTCACCTGATAGGGCAGCTCGGTGACAATGATCGCTTCCTTGCCATTCTTCAGCGCCTCGGTCATGCAGCGTGCGCGCATCACCACGCGGCCGCGGCCCGTCGTGTAGGCGGACTTGATTCCCTCGCGGCCGACGATGTAGCCGCCGGTGGGGAAATCGGGGCCGGGAAGTTTCTTCATCACGTCTTCAAGGGGGGCCTTCGGCTTGTCGATCAGCAGCACAAGGGCGTCGATGCATTCGCCCAGGTTGTGCGGCGGGATCTTTGTGGCCATGCCGACGGCGATGCCTTCCGAGCCGTTGACCAGGAGGTTGGGGAACGCAGCGGGAAGAACCGCAGGCTCGCGCTCCTTGCCGTCGTAGTTCGGGACGAAGTCGACGGTTTCCTTGTCGAGGTCCTGCATCATGGCCTCGCCCACCTGGAAGAGGCGCGCTTCCGTGTAGCGCATGGCCGCCGGTGGATCATCGTCCACGGAGCCGAAGTTGCCCTGGCCCTCGATCAGCGGTGCGCGCATGGACCACGGCTGCGCCAGACGGACGAGCGTGTCATAAATCGCGGAGTCACCATGGGGGTGATACTTGCCCATCACTTCGCCGACGACTTTTGCGGACTTGTTTGGCGGCCGGTTGCTGCGGTATCCACCATCGAACATGGCATAGAGAATGCGGCGGTGAACCGGCTTCAGGCCGTCACGCACGTCGGGCAGTGCACGACTGACGATGACGGACATGGAGTAGTCGAGGAAGGAGGTGCGCATTTCCTCCTCGATGGCGATGGGGCGTATGTTTTCTCTGATTTCATCCATTTTTGTGCAATGGAACTCCGGCTGCTTTTAGTGGAAATGGCACGCTTGCGCGCACGGGAATTTCGTGGTCGTTTTGTTGCGAAGAACATCGCCGAGCCCATCCTCTCAGTGCAAGGTCTGACGCTCAAAAATGTCCCTTTTTTTTCGCGTGCTTTTATTCACGATTTTGGTGCCAGGTTCGGTGGTTGGATGGCTTCCCTTCTTCGTCCTCAGGCTGGGGGGGAAGTATTCTCCCGGAGGGCTTCCCGGCCAGATGGGCTGGGTTCTGCTCGGTGTCGGCGCGGCGACCTTCGCGTGGTGCGCCTGGGAGTTTGCCCGGCGTGGTCGCGGGACACCGGGGCCGCACGATCCGCCCCGCAAACTGGTTGTCAGCGGCCTTTATCGCGTGACGCGAAATCCGATGTACATCGGCGTCATGGCTGTCTTGTTGGGGGAGGCGTTGCTCTTTCCCGGCGCGACGCGGCTGGCTTATGCCATCATCGTTTTCACGGCCTTCCATCTCTTTGTCATCACGTTCGAGGAGCCGGTGCTGAAACGGAGGTTTGGAAAGCCCTATTTGCGGTACAAGCAGCGGGTTGGGCGGTGGCTGTGAGCCACGCGAGAACCTAGCCTTGCCTTCGCAAAAAGCGCCGGTGGATGGTGTGGACATCAACGATCGGTTCTGAATTCAGAAGAGCTTGCCAGATAGCATGACATTTGCAGCGACGGTGGACAAGGGACGGCAGAACGCGCCCGACATCAAGGATCGGCCCATCGCCGATTGGTTTAGCAGCAAGTGCTTTTCCCTCGTTCATGAAAAGCATTTGGTCTACAATACCTGCTGGGAGGATCCGCGGCTGGATCGCGAGGCGCTGCGCATCGGCCCCGATGACACGGTCATGGTCATCACGTCGGCTGGCTGCAACGCGCTGGACTATGCCCTGTGCGAGCCAAGGAAGGTTTTCGCGATCGACATGAATCCGCGGCAGAACGCGCTGTTGGAACTCAAGATCGCGGCTGCGAAGAACCTTTCCTATGATGATTTCTTCGCGCTGTTCGGGCGCGGCCATTTGAAGGGCTTCAAGCACGTCCTGCGCGATGTGCTGGCAAGGGATCTGTCGCCCTGGGCGTTCAAGTATTGGAAAAAGCATGCGTCCTTCTTTCAGGGGAAGCGGTCCTTCTACTTTCGAGGTTCATCGGGGACCATCGCACGGTTCTGCAATTACTATGTGGACAAGGTTGCAAAGGTTCGGCCCGACATTGATGAATTGTTCGCGGCGAAGACAGTGGATGATCAACGGCGCATCTATGACCGCTCCATTCGCAAGGCGTTCTGGACCGGCTTCATGAAGAAGGTGCTCGGCAGTGACACCGCGCTGTCGATGCTGGGTGTTCCCCGCCAGCAGCGCGAGCAGGTGGAGCACTACTTCGGTGATGGCATTTCGGAATTCATGCAGGAATGCGTGGAGACGGTCTTTGCACGGTTGCCGATCCAGGACAATTACTTCTGGCGCGTCTACCTGTACGGGCAATACACGCAGGAGTGCTGCCCGGAGTATCTGAAACAGGCAAACTTTGAGCGGCTGAAACGTGTGGTGAACCGCATCGAAATTCACACGTCGTCCGTGGAAAATTTCCTCCGCAACACTGATGCGAGAATCTCCCGCTATGTGCTGCTCGACCACATGGACTGGCTCAGTACCTTTCGGCGCGCCTGGTTGGAAAGCGAATGGCAGGCGATCGTGGATCGCGCCGCCACGGGGTGCCGCGTGATCTTCCGCAGTGGTGGCATCAAGGTCCAATACGTTGATCCCATCCAGGTGAACGTGGGTGGGAAGAAACGAAAAGTGGGCGACATGCTGGCCTATGACACGGCGTTGACGGACAGGCTTCACTCCGTTGACCGCGTGCACACGTACGGAAGTTTTTATGTCGCTGATCTGAAGACAGGCGGAGGAGCAGGGAAGAGCTGATGTCGTTCCTCGGCGACATGCGCGTCCTGTACAGCCTGGCATTTGCGTCCAAGCGCGGGAAGACGCATGCGGAACGGCTCGAAAAATTTTACGGCGCCCAGGCGGGGGACTACGACGACTTTCGCAGGCGGCTGCTCAAGGGTCGCCGCGAGTTGTTCCGATCGATCCCGGGTCCAAAAGGGGGGACATGGATCGACATGGGGGGCGGAACCGGATCAAACCTGGAAAACCTGGGAGGAAGAATCAAGTCGCTGAAGTCCGCCACCGTTGTCGATCTTTCGCCGTCACTTCTGTCCGTGGCACAGCGCCGATTCAAGGATCACGGTTGGAGGAACGTGTACGCCGTTGAGGCTGACGCGACGACCTATCAGCCGCCGGAGCCGGTGGACGTCGTGACGTTCTCCTACTCCCTCACGATGATCCCTGATTGGTTTGCGGCAATTGATCATGCGCGGACGATGCTGAAGCCCGGTGGCACAATCGGCGTCGTGGATTTTTACGTCGCGCGCAAGCATCCTTCGGAGAATCGAAAACGCCACCCCTATGCAGCGCGTGTTTTCTGGCCCGCATGGTTCTCCATCGACAACGTCGTCCCCAGCCCCGACCACCTGCCCTACCTTCAGCGGCGTTTTGAGTGCGCCTCTGTCAGCGAGCATCGGGGAAAAATTCCCTACTTGTTCGGACTGAAAGCCCCATATTACCAGTTTCTGGGCAAAAAAGTCCAGTAAGTGTTGCATTTTCCCTTTGTGGGGCTTCCCCTTGGGATCATTAAGCTTGCGGCAGAATCACTGATCTTGGACACGTTAAGGCACATCGCACCGATTTTTCGAGGCCTGTTCCATGGTTAAGGCTGATATTGTTAAGCGGCTGGCAACGGCGCTTTCCATGAAGGACAAAGACGCGCTTTTCGTGATCGACTCGATCATCGATAGCATGAAGGACCTGATCGTCCGCGAGCGCCGTTTGGAAATCCGCGATTTCGGCGTCTTTCAGGTGAAGGAACGCAAGCCGCGCATCGGCAGGAATCCAAAGAACAAGAAGTCCTATCCCATTCCCCCCCACAAGGTCGTCACGTTCAAATCCGGCAAGGACCTGAAGGACCTGCCGCTTGTGACGAGCGACGACGATGACGATGAAGAGGAAGAGTAGTACGCACTAACGCGGTTCCTCTGGAACTGATTGCGCCGTCGTTTGCAGGTTCTTCGCCCCGATTAGGATAAGCCCGTCATTCAGTTGCAGTGCGCGTGTCGCTGCTGCACGCCACTCACCATTCGGATCCACGAGCACCGCTCCCCAGCGTTTTGTCTGGCGCGGGATGTACTTGCGCGCGGCGGCGCTGGCGCCGTCCACCGAAGCCCACCATGCGTCGCCGCTGCGCTGTGCGTCTTCGGCACTCAGCGCGGTGCGCCAGAATCCCAGGGCAACCACGTCAACGAGATGGCCGCTGGCGCTGCTGGCGTAGACAGATGTGAGCCAGGGGAAGTCGCTGATGGCAGGCGATTGTGCTCCCGCCCAGTTCAATCCTTCGCGTTGGTGCGCGGGATAGGGTGCATCTACCAGCACCACAAGTTTTGCGGAAGAACCGCTCATCGCCTCGTGAAGCGAGAACAAAAAATCGCGGAGCATCGTGGCTCGCCAGAGCATCCAATTGCTCCAAAGGTGTCCGCGTCCCATCGGGCCGATTGGTGCGAATCCGGGAGTTTCACCGATCACTTCCAAAGGCCAGCGCAGCGTGGAAATTCCCGCCCACGATTCGTAAGCGCGCCGGGCCGCCGGTGACAAGTCGGCGAGTGAGTCCTCGAATCCGCAGCCGCTGAGGATGATGAAATCAAGCTTTCCATCGGACGCCAGGTTCCGCACTGCATCCGCCTCGCGCTGCCGGTTGGCGACGATGGCGGGGGAGAGGCGAAGCGGGGCTGTGCCGGCACCGGCTCTCAACTCATAGGCGCTTCCGTTCCAAAATGCGCGCTGCGACAATGCCTCCGGCGCGGCGTCTGGCTGTGCGATGAACAGCGGCAGCACGGCGGCCAGTCGCAGGCCGGCGGCGGACGCGGCGGCAAGCGCTGCGGATTTCTGGCGAGGGTCGATGAACGTTCCAGATGCGTCGCGCGCCTCGAAAGCAACGTGTGTCGCGCCCACGGCGCGCGCGCTTGCCATCCACTGCGATAGTGTTGCCGCATTGCCCTGCTGATAGGCCTCATCCAGCCAAAAGACAACTGGCTTCTGGGAGCGGTCCTGTCCGTTGGGTGCGCTGATCTTCCTTCCCCCGCAGGCACAGGAGAAAACCGCCATGAGGATCAGGATGGCGAGGCGCATCATTCACTGACAGACGAAACGCGCATCAGGCTTCCCTTCAACGCGATCGTGAAGCTTGGTTGAAATTTTGTGCGGTCGACGGAGAATGACGTCAGTGGTACATCGATGGGGACCACCATCATCTGGCCTGCGGCGATGGATGGCACGACAACCTCGCCCAGTTTTGTGTCGTCCGTTTGCAGTTGCGAATTGTAGAACGTGACCGCAACGGGACGCGAATCCGTTTCGCCAACATTGCTGACCTGCGCGATCAACTGCACATTCTTCGGATCAACTGCATTGCCCACCACGATCTCCCCCGATGCGAGCTTTGTCTTTGTTCGCACATGAATCTGGATTGTGGCGACGTTGTTGTCACGGTTCGTTTCCACGTTCTGGAAGCCGGGATCGATGACGACCGACAACCTCCGATCCCCCGCATTTCCATTCGGATCCCATCGCAAGACAAACGTCCGCCGCTCGCCGGGCTTCAGGGCCTCCATCATCACTCCGGCGTGCACTGCCAGATTGCTCAACGGTGCCATACGGTTTATGTCGCCCTCATTGTCGAGCGCCAGCGCCGCGGTATCGGAAGCGGCACTTCCCATGTTCTCCACTTCTCCATGGACGAAAATCGTACCGCCATCAAAAGGCTCTGGCGGATCGACCTTGATCGTTTCGGGGACGACCCGGATGTCGCATGCCTGCGCGCCTGACAGCGTCACAGAATCGCTTCTTCTTCTCACTTCGGTGCCACCGGGATCCTTGATGACCTGGTCGAAATGAAGCGTCAGGGGGCGATCCAGCAAAGTCGGAACCGGAATGGTGTCCACAGCCTGTAGGATCTGGGCGGGTGCAAGCAGCCCGGTATTTCTGCTGATGGTGAAGACCTGCTTCTCGTCGCTCATTCCGCGAATCACGACTTCCGCCTGTTGCGATTCGTTCCCAACGTTGGCAATTGTGTAGGCAATTCGTGGGCTTCCCTTCGCGGAACCGGCGGCACGAAACACGACTGAGTCGGTGACGAGTGCGAGGCCTTCGCCGGTGCCGGGAATGACAATGGGAAGTTCGGCGCTGGGCGCCGGCTTCGTGGCGGTCTGGCTCGTGAGCTCCGCCTGAATGCGATACAATCCCGCTTCGGGGAACGTGGTGCTGATGCGAACAGGAATTTCCTCCCGGCCTTCAGCGCGGACGGTTGTCGTCAGTTGCTTGATGCGCTTTCCATCGTCGGCGACGATCTGGATGTCCAGCGTCCCCATCTCCCTTCCGTGGGACTTGTTCCTGAGCGACACGGCCCATTCACCCTTCAGCGTCGCGGAGGTCGGCTCGTCGATGGGAACAATCCTCTGGATCATGAGTTGGCCGGTCGACGATTCATTCTGTGAAGTTCCCACGATTGGGGAAGCGAGTTTCAGCGTCGGATCGCCAAGTTCAATGAACATGCGCGAATGGTCATCGGGTTCCAATCGCACCTGATGGTTGAGCCGTGCGAGTTCGGAAAGCACGCCATGTTCGCGAATCCCCATCGTCCAGCCGTGCAGCATGCCATCGGCGAGGACTTCGTGATTCGTGATGTAGCCCGGACCCGACGGCATGAAGCAGCCGATGGCCCCCTTGCCTTCATACCGCATGAAATCCTCTGCGATGCAGACGTTCCACGGCCGAAGCGGATAGTCGACCACGGCGTTGTTGCAGGTGAACGAGGTCACAAACGTGAGGCGATGGTTGGCGCCCATGCGAAGGATGTCGCTGTTGGGCGTGCCCCCACCAAACCAGAAGCGTTGGTTGCTCCAGAGATTGGGTGCGCCATGGCCAAAGAACAAACTCAGCCCGCAACCCCGCGCATAGACATCGTTGATGGCGGTGGTCATCGCGGGGCTTACCTTCGAATCCTCCGTCCGTGCAATCATTCCAGGGGGCAGGTAGTAGTTGTCCTCCCAAGGCATCTCATCAACGGACAACACCACCTTGCCCGGAATTGCCTCGTCATAGGCTCCGGTCAGATTTTCCACCGCCTGCGAGAAGCCGCCCGTATCCGTGATTAGCATCACGCGCTGCTTCCATTCAGCCGCGTTTTCCTCATCCGCGCGGTAGGCGATGATGTTCTTCACCGCGTTCATGGCTTCCGAGGGATCGCTTGTGGAAATGCGGGAGATGATCAGGTCCGTCGCTTCGTCACGACCGCTTAGCCAGGAATAATAACTGTCGGAAGAAATGCGGTTGGCCTGCGAGTTGCCACCCGCGGCAAGTGAATGAATGGGAATCAGGTTCGGAACGTCCTGACGTGAGACGTTGCGCCCATCCCCGTTTGCATCGCCGAGCAGGATGGCCGCGTAGGGACGGCGTTCGGGCCAGGTGTGCACCGCGTCGCTCAGGTAGTCGCGGATGGCGTTCGTGGAAAGATCGCCATGATTGTACGCGTCATAGATGCGCTGGACATCGACCCCTGTGGCTTCAATCTTCGCCTCCTTCAGGTTGCCCAGCAACGCCTGCGCCGCCTCGCGCAGCGAGTCATGGTAGATCACCAGGACATCGGCGCGTCCCGTGGCGGGAAGCGCCGCCTCCTGCGTGGAATGGGCCAATGGCGCGCGCGGAATCTGATCATCTTCCAGGAAAAGAAACCGTGAGGAGGGCCCGACTTCCGCATCAACCAATGCGCCGCCGCGAACCGCCTGCGGTGTAAGGCGCTGAACCCCTGTTGGAGTCAGTTTCAGCGCAACCATGTGTTGCGCGCGGAGTCCCGTCAGTTGCAGGCGGGCGGCGGATTCCTTCTCATCAGCGGGAAATTGAATTTCCAGCGACCCTCCCTTGCCCGCCATTGTGCTCGTGTAATCCAGTTCCAGGTAGTCGACGAAAAGCGCCGGTACTTTTGAATCCGGTGCGTTGCTCATTTGGATGGTGAGCGTGTTTCCGGTCTCCCGCAGCAGCTTCGAGGGAATTTGCAACTCGATCGGTTGCGTGATGTTCGCGACGACGGGTGCCGCAACTTCCTGCTCATTCACAAGGAGCTTCAGGTTCGCCGCAGGCACAACGGTGTCGGCCCTTGAATACAACGAGAGCGTCGCCGTTGTGGTCTCAGCGGCATCCGCAGTGGAGAACCCGGGCGCGTCGAACTGTAGTTCGGTGGCCTCGCCCGGCTTGATCTCCGCCCACACCCGGATCATTCGCTGCACGCTCAGGAACGATCCCATGCGCGTCTGAAAAATTTCATCCTTCTCATTTCGGTAGATGCGTGGAAACGTGCGACGCAGCGCTGGTGCTTCCGCGAAGGATGGCGCGGATTCAATCATGGCAGGTGGCTCGTCGGGATCGGCAACCTTCAGGAAATAGGAAGCTTCCGCTGTTTCGGGCGACGCATTCCCGCTTGCGTGGAAGAAGAGTCGGCCGCCCTGGGAGAAGGGCAGGTTGCCGTCGCCGATCGCCGCGATCGGGACCGCTTCGCTTTTCCGAAAAATGCGAAGTTCGCCGGGAGATCGTTCCAGTGCCGCATCAAATTTTGAATCACTCAGGAACTTTCCATCAATCAGGTAAATCCCATCGGAGGTGATGGGAATGCGCCACCAGCCGCTGCCGGGAACCCTGCCGGCGTTCCTCGCGTGAAGGCTCGGCACGGCGTATTCCGTGCTTGCGAACGGCTCGATCGCCTCAGGCACGGCGATGATTGCATCGAGCAGCGAGCGGTAGATCCCCTCGTGCATGGCGCTGTCCATGGCCGTCTGCTGCACGGGCTGGTAGGCAGGGTAGGTGACGCGGATCGTGTAGCTGTAAAGCTCCCAATTCTTCCGCTGGCGGAAGGTTGATCGTGTTCGATCGACGACCAGCTTTGCCGTGCGGAGGTTGCGAAACACGCCAAATTCCTCCAGCGCGACCTTTCCCTTCAAATCCGCAAGAATGTCCTGGCGAAGGGTTTCATCGAAGTCCGTGAAGACATCCTTGATTTCCTCCGTCAGCGATTCGCGAACGGACGCCGCCGTAATTTCAATGCCCAGTTCGCCCGGTGGGACGGCGATCAGGTAGTAGTCCTTTTCCGCAATGTGTCGCGGGCGGGTGACGGAAATGACGGTGGCGCTCTCCGTCACCTCCGCGGCATCAATGGTGGAAAAAAATCGGGGTTTGGGTGTTCCGCTGAAGATTACCCCGGCGGATGCAGGCATCGCGCCGAGCAGGAGGAGGAAAAGTGGGAGGAAAAACCGCATCGTTTGCCAACAATATAGCAACCATCCCGCGCGGCAAGCCCGCAGCGCGTTGGCTGGGCGATTTTGTGGGTGGATGCCCTACGCTTCCGCGCCGATGACACCGAGCCGCCGCGCAACCTGCTCGATGATCGACAGTGCGCGCGACAACTGCTCTTCCGTGTGTGTCGCCATCACGCTGAGGCGGATCAGGCAGCGGTTTGCCGGTGTTGCGGGCGCGACCACGGGGTTCACGAAGATTCCCGCGTCATGCAACGCCCGCCAGAATGCGAAGCACTTCTCCATTTCCCCGATGACCACGGGGATGATCGGAGTTTCCGAATCGCCGGTATCGAGGCCGAGCCGCTTCAATTCCTTGAGCATGTAGCTGGTATTTTTCCAAAGCATCTCACGGCGCTCCGGCTCAGCGATGATGATCTCCAGTGCCTTCTGTGTCGCCGCCACGCAGGCGGGCGCCATCGACGCGGAGAAAATGAGCGCACGTGCGTGGTGCTTGAGGTACTCGATGATCGCCCGGTCTGCCGCAACGTAGCCGCCAATGGACGCCAGTGACTTCGAGAACGTGCCGCCGATCACGTCAACCTCATCCGTCAGGTTGAAGTGGTCCGCCGTCCCGTTGCCAATCCTGCCAAGGACACCCAGACTGTGGGCATCATCCACGAAGATCGCCGCGCGATGCTTCTGCGCAACCTTCACGATCTCCGGCAGGCGAACAATATCGCCTTCCATCGAATAGATTCCATCAACGACGATCATCTTTCCCTTGGCGCTGCTGTTGCTCAGCAGCCGGTCCAGATCATCCACGTCGTTGTGCATGAACTTGAATGTCTTGCCGAAGCCGAGCCGCGCGCCGTCCACGATGGAAGCGTGATCGGTGCGATCAATGAAGACATTGTCCTCGCGACCAACAAGCGCGGAGATGACACCCAGGTTGGTCTGGAAGCCCGTTGTGAAAACCAGCGCCGCTTCCTTGTCCAGGTAATCGGCGATCTGCTCCTCCAACTCGATGTGAATGTCCAGGGTTCCGTTCAGGAATCGGGAGCCTGCGCATCCACTCCCGTACTTTTCCACCGCCTTGATCGCGGCATCCTTGATGCGCGGATCATTCGTGAGGCCCATGTAGCTGTTGGATCCGAGCATGAGCATCTTGTGCCCATTGATGATGACCTCGGTATCCTGGGGCGATTCGATGGTTCGGAAATAGGGATAGAGGCCAACGTGACGAAGCTCGTCCGCCTTTGTGAATCGATCGCATTTTTGGAAGAGCGGGGAGCGGCCGAAAATGCCTTCAGACGGTTCGCCGTTCAGTTCACTTGGTGACGGGTGAAACTCGTCTGTCCCTTCAAGGGTCTGGCTCATGCGGTACAGGCCTTCTCCATCATATCGTCCCGAAAGAACGGGAATTTTGCAAATCTTTCGCCCGCCGAGCGGATCGCTTTAAATCGAGCGTGATGATATCGGAAAGTGGACAGACAAGTACGCTTTCGAGTCAACCCGTGACTTATCACCTCCGCCGGTTTTTTGCCCGGTTCCGGCCCGTTTTTATGCGCTTTTACAACGCATCCCGCGAACCCACAATATGGTTTCAGCAGGGCGGGCAGCGAAAAAACCGTCTTGCTTGCGGGCTGTCACGATCCATGCGAGGGATTCTTCCCGATGGCCCCTCCTGACTCCATTGCCCTCGCAGCAGGGCGGAACCGTGCGGTGCTTCGTCGCCAACAGGGCGACAAGTTCCAGCTTCTGGCCGCGCCACGCTGGCTGACCTCGGCGCTGGGCGTGGAGCATGATTTTCCCATCACTGTGGATATTGCGAAGCAGCATCCGCTACGGCCTCTTTTCACCCTGGCCCGCGACATCATCGCCTGCGGACGGGCGGTGCAGGACTACTGCATTGAGTTTGAAATGGAGAACGGCGACATCATCGCCGTTCTTGCCCAGGGGCGGTTGGACGGGGATGTCATCATGACGTTGGAGGACGTGTCCGACATCGTGCGCTCCCGGCGGAAGGCCGCCGCCATCGGTGCCTTCCATGGCATCATCGGGCAGTCCCTCGCCATGCTGGAGGTGTTCCACAAGATCGCGACCTATGCACCGACCGACGCGCCCGTGATCATCACCGGCGAAACCGGAACCGGGAAGGAACTCGTTGCGCGCGCCCTTCACGAGCGAAGCAAGCGCAACCGGGCTCCCTTTGTTGCCGTGAACTGCAACGCGCTGACTGCGGAACTTTTTGAAAGCGAACTGTTCGGGCACGAAAAGGGTTCTTTCACGGGCGCCATGCGCCAGCACCGGGGCCGCTTCGAGCGCGCCAACAGCGGCACATTGTTTCTCGACGAGATTGGTGACATGCCCCCCTTCACACAGGCGAAGATGCTGCGCGCGCTGGAAGAGGGCGTGATTGAGCGTGTGGGATCCGAGAAGGAGGAATCCGTGGACGTGCGTGTGCTCGCCGCCACGAACGTTGCCCTGGAGCAGGCCGTGCAGCAGCGCCGTTTCCGCGCGGATCTCTACCATCGCCTTTCCGTGCTCCGCATCCACATCCCCGCGCTGCGCGATCGCCACGGAGACGTTCCCCTGCTCGTTGAACGCTTCCTTGCTCATTTCGCAAGGCGCTATGAAAAGCAGGTGAAGCGCCTTACGCCTGAAGCAATCTCAATCCTCGAACAGTATCACTGGCCCGGCAACGTGCGCGAATTGCGGAACGTGATCGAGCGCCTTGTCATTGAATCCACCGGCGAGTTGATCGGGGCCCGCGCACTGGCGCGCTGGATGGATGAACGTGAATACCTGATGCCGGGGGAGTGGAATGCCGATGCGATCTACGCCCCACGCGCCCCGATCATCGCGCCCCCTGCGCAGTCCGAAGCTGCCACGCACCACACGGAGGCGCTTGAGGCGCTTCCCCGCGACGGCAATCGCTTCTGGGGAAGTGTGCGGTCGAATGCTCCATCGCCGCAGAAATACACGTTCGAGCGATTCGAGGCCCCGCCTTCCGACGATGTGATCGAGGCGGAGATTGTCTCGTCCCCGCGTCCGGAGGGAACCGCATCACCTGTTGAACTCACGCGCGAAACCGTCGAGGATGCCTTTGCAAAAGCGGGAGGGAATGCAACAAGGGCGGCCGCCCGGCTTGGGGTGCACAAGGCGACGCTCTACCGCCACATGAAACGCCTGGGCATTTCGCTCGACGAAGCGCGTGGCGAAGCGGCGGAAGAAAAATCATGAGCGATTTCAACGCATCGGAACAGGAACTGGAACGCACCCTTGCGGGCGCCGACGGGCCGGTTGCTGTCTTCCTCAGCGAGGCCTTCCATCCTGCGGTGCGTACCATGGCAGACCGTCTTCAACACCTGTCGCACGATGGCAAGGCATTCCAGTTGATTGATGTTTCGCTGGCTGCGTATCGCGCCTGGGCGGCCAGCTATGACGTCTACGGGACTCCGGCCGTGCTCTTCTTTGCAAATGGCAGGATGGTGGGCAGGGTGTTGGGCGTCGTGGAGGAAGGGGTCCTCAGGTCATCCGTTCCCGTTGTGTGAAACGCCGGATTCCACTCAGTGGCCTCACAACAGGGGCGACAGGATATAGCTCAAGTTTTCCGCCATCTCCGTCGCAAAGTTGCGCATCTTCCGCCTCTCGCGCTTGCTGAGGAGGATGGAATTCTCAAACAGGTTCATCATGTATCCTTCCACCTGCTTCGCGAACTCCCTGTTGTATGTATAGACAGCGATCTCATAGTTCAAATACAGGCTGCGCATGTCCATGTTTGCGGAGCCCATGCTGCAAACATCGTCGTCAATGATGAAGAGCTTCGTGTGCAACATTGATGGCTGATAGAGCAGAACCTTGCCTCCTGCTTCAGATAACTGGCGGATGCCATAGCCGCGTGCGAAGTCGATCAGGTAATGATCGGACGTTTTGGGTATGACAAGACGCACATCGCGTCCCATGTGTGCCGCGATGGTCAGGATTCGAAGCAACGTGTCGTCGGGTATGAAGTACGGCGTCGCGATCCAAAGCCGTTTCTTCGCCAGAAAAATGGCGCTCAACAGCGATTCGTAGAAGAGATCGTGGTCCACGTCGGGGCCGCTTGCCACGGTTTGCACCGTGATGTCTCCCTTCGCTGGGTAGTCCTGAAGTGATGTCCTTGTGATCGTCTCAACAACTGGTTCCCCCGTGGCAAATTCCCAGTCCGCGGCGAACACTTCATTCAAGGTCAACATCGCCGGGCCTTCGAGCATGATAGCGAAATCCATCCATCGCTTGGGATCGGGATCAGGACCGATGTATTCCGCGCCGATGTTGCGGCCTCCCAGAATCGCAACCTCCTCATCGAAGATGTAAATCTTTCGATGGTTGCGCAGGTTTGCCGCCCAGAACCGGGAGCGATGGACAGGCATGAAGATGCCGACCTTTCCTCCAGCCTTCTTCAAGTCACCCACCATGCTTATGCGTGTTGCGTGGCACCCCACTGCGTCCAGCAACAGGCGAACGGTTACGCCCTCCATGGCGCGCTTCGTCAGTGCGGCGATGATCGCGCGCCCGACATCATCATTTGACAGGATGTAGGTTTGAAAGTGGATGGTCTTTCTTGCGGAGGCGATCAGTTCCATCATTCTCTGGTAGTCGGCGACCCCGTCCGCCAGGATCTCCATCCTGTTGCCCGTCGTCGCTGGGGGGGAACCCTCCAGGTTCATCACCATCGTTTTGCCGATGTCGCCAAGCCCCGTCGTGTCGATCTGGTTGTGCGAAACCTTCAGCGTTCGCTTCCGGCCCGCCATCTTCTTGAACTTCCTGCCGCCAATCAGAAGGAACAGCGGAATGGCAAGGTATGGGATGAAGATCATCGCAAGCACCCACGCGATCGTTCCTCCCGGCGTGCGGCCTGTTGCGCGGATGCGCTGGAACAGGATCAGCGCCGTGACGAGGCCAAGCGCCGACATCGCCTGGCTGAAAAGCAGCAGCGCCGAATCGAGATGCGTCCAGTTTGCGAAGAATTCCTTCATGGTCCCGCGATCAATCCCTCATGGGGCGAATCAGAATCTGCCGAAAGGCACGACGACAATAAAAAGAGGACCGGAGCGGCACTTCACATGCCGCCCCGGTCGGTTACCCTCGCTGAGCAGGGAGGGTAAGCTATGCTACCTTGACTTCGATCTGGCGCGGCTTGACTTCCTCCGCGAAGGGCAGGGTCACGCGCAGCACGCCATGCTTGTATTCCGCCTTGATGGCGCCCTGGTCGATCTTCTTTCCCAGCGTAAACTGCCGAAAGTAGCCGACGGGTGTAAATTCGCGGTACACCCAAGGGAGCTCAACGGATTCGCGGGCAACCCCCTTGATCGTGAGCACATCCTTTTCAACGGAAAGCGATACCGCCTCATTCGTCAGCCCGGGCATGTCCGCCAGCACGACAAGCCCCGAGGCTTCATTCTCATAGATGTCCACGGCGGGGGAGATGTAGCGCTCCGGCTCGTGGGTGGATTCCTGTGTCGTGGGCTCGTTCGCCTCGACGGGACGTGCAACGGTGTCTTCAGCCATGTGAGTGTCTCCTTGTCATAGGGTTGAATGCGACCGTCAGGCGACGGCGACCTTGATGTTCTTGGGCTTTGCGGTTTCGACCTTGGGCAGTGTGATGGTTAGGATGCCGCCGCGGTAGGCTGCGGAAACCTTCGCATCATCAACCTCTGCCGGAAGCGTAAAGGTGCGAAGGAAACGGCCGTTCGCCCGTTCGCTGCGGTGAAACTGTTCCGCCTTCACGGCGCTGGCTTCGGCAGGTTTTTCGCCCGAGATGGTCAGTTGATTTCGGAGAACCGTGATTTGGAGCGACTCCGGGTTCAGGCCCGGTGCCAGTGCCTCCACATGGATGTTGTCAGCGTCCTCCGCGATGTTGACGTGTGGGTAATTGCGTGGATTGCGGCCGGGCAGGAACGCCTGGCGCGGCGCGCAGCCGCTGCCCCGGAACGCATCAAACGCGCGATCAATGTCGCGCCGCAGGGCAGTGAAGTCCTGCGATGGGTCGAAAAGTCTTAACATGTTCAAACCTCCAAGATGTGGTGTCCGGCGATCGCCGTCTTGACGGCTTGCTACCTTTCAAGAACCCTGCCAGCCTTTTGACGGGAAAAGCGTTGCATTTGCGGCTTTTGCGTCATCGAGCGACGTCGCTTGCGACGATTCCCACAATCGAATGCTGGTCATGAATATGGCACACTTCTTCCAAGTAGGAACGGTGCCGCAGTTTCCAACCAACGCAGGAGCAAATTGATGATCCCAATGGCCACCCACTCCCCACTCGCGATGTTCGCTTACATTGGAATGTTCGTCGTGATGTTGCTGGCAATGTGGGCACAACACAGAGTGAAGGGCAATTTTGCCAAGTACAGCCAGGTACGCGCTTCCTCCGGCCTGACGGGCGCGCAGGCCGCCGCCCGGATGCTGAAGGCGCAGGGCGTGACAAATGTAGCCATTGAGCGTTCCCAGGGAGGGGGGCTTTCGGATCATTATGATCCGCGCGCCAATGTGATCAGGCTGTCGTCGGGCGTGTTTGATTCCACCAGCGTTGCCGCACTGGGCGTTGCCTGTCATGAGGCGGGCCATGCCATGCAGAAGGCACAGAACTATGCACCACTGGTGATTCGGAATGCGGCGGTTCCCGCAGCCGGCTTCCTTCCCAACGTTGGCATGGTGATGCTCATGATCGGCTTGATCATGGGTGTGGGGGTGAACATCCCCACCATCGGATTTTACATCGCCGCCATCGGCCTGGGGCTGTTCTCCATCAGCGCCATCCTGCAAGTCATCAACCTGCCTGTGGAGTTTGACGCCACCGCACGCGCCAAGCGCGCCCTCGTTGAAACAGGCATCATTCAACGGGGTGACGAAACCCGCGCCGTGGACAAGGTTCTCGACGCTGCCGCACTGACCTACGTGGCTGCAACGCTTGGTGCCATCATGTCTGTCTTGTACTATGCGGCGCTGATTTTTGGCGGCCGTCGCAGAGACTAACCAGGAGGAGGAAAAACCATGGACCTTAACAGGCTCACGCAGAAAACCCAGGAGGCGCTTTCCGCAGCACAGAACCTCGCCGTGGAGCACGGCCACCCGGAGGTCGACGGCGAGCATCTTCTCCACGCACTGCTGTCGCGGCAGGATGGCCTGCTGCCACGCCTTCTCACGAAGATGGACGTGAATGTGGAGGCCCTGCTTCAAGGCGCCCAGAAGGAGATCGACAAGCGCCCGCGCGTCTCCGGGCCGGGGATGAATCCCGGATCGATCTTCGTCTCCCAGCGCCTGAGCAAGTTGCTCGTCAGCGCCGAACAGCATGCAAAGCGCCTCAAGGATGAGTACGTCAGTGTCGAGCATGTCTTCATGGCGCTGCTGGACGAAGGCACCCGCACCGATTCCGGGCGCCTGCTCAATCAGTTTGGAATCACCCAGGATCGCTTCCTGAAGGCACTGACCGACGTGCGCGGGAACCAGCGCGTGACATCTGCGAACCCTGAAGCGACCTACGAGGCGCTGGAGCGCTACGGTCGCGACCTTGTGAAGGCGGCCCGCACGGGAAAACTTGATCCCGTCATTGGGCGCGATGAGGAGATTCGCCGCGTCATTCGAATCCTCAGCCGGAAGACCAAGAACAATCCCGTGCTCATTGGCGAACCGGGCGTTGGCAAGACCGCCATCGCGGAGGGCCTTGCGCATCGCATCGTGCGCGGAGACGTCCCCTCCTCCCTGCGGGACAAGTCGATCTTCGCACTCGACATGGGCGCACTGATCGCGGGTGCAAAATACCGCGGCGAATTTGAGGAACGCCTGAAGGCCGTGCTCACCGAGGTGAAGGAGAGCGAAGGCCGCATCATCCTCTTCATCGACGAGCTTCACACCATCGTCGGCGCCGGCAAGGCGGAGGGGTCGATGGACGCCGGCAACATGTTGAAGCCAATGCTTGCGCGCGGCGAGTTGCACTGCATCGGCGCAACCACCCTTGATGAGTATCGCAAGTACATCGAGAAGGATGCGGCGCTTGAACGTCGCTTCCAGCCGGTCCTTGTCGAGCAGCCCAGCGTGGAGGACACCATCTCGATCCTCCGCGGCCTGAAGGAACGCTTCGAGGTGCACCACGGCGTGCGAATCCAGGACAATGCACTCGTCGGCGCCGCAACGCTGTCGCATCGCTACATCACCGACCGTTTCCTTCCCGACAAGGCGATCGACCTGCTGGACGAGGCATGCGCCATGATCCGCACGGAAATCGACTCCATGCCGCAGGAGTTGGACGCAGCATCACGGCGTGTCATGCAGCTTGAAATCGAGGAGGCCGCCCTGAAGAAGGAAAAGGACAAGGCCTCACGCGAACGCCTTTCCGCATTGCAGAAGGAATTGCAGGAGACCCGCTCCACGGCTGATGCATTGCGTGCCCAGTACGACACGGAGAAAAAGGGAATCCAGCGCGTGCAGCAGCTTCGTGAGCAGATCGAGGCGACACGCCGCGAAATTGAACAGGCGGAACGCCAGTACGACCTGAACAAAGCTGCGGAACTTCGCCACGGAAAGCTCCCCGGATTGGAAAAGAAGCTCCGCGAGGATGAAGAACGGCTGGCGAAGAACGACAGCAACCAGCTTCTCCGCGAGGAGGTCACAGAGGAGGAAATCGCGCAAATCGTCGCGCGCTGGACGGGGATTCCCGTCACGCGCCTTGTGGAGGGTGAGCGCGAGAAACTGCTACGCCTGCACGAGGTGCTTCACAATCGCCTCATCGGCCAGGAGGAGGCCGTGCAACTCGTCGCCGACGCGGTGCTGCGTGCGCGTGCGGGCATCAAGGATCCCAATCGTCCCATCGGCAGCTTCATCTTCCTTGGCCCCACGGGCGTGGGAAAAACTGAACTCGCGAAGACGTTGGCAGAGGCGCTGTTCGATACGGAGGAGAACCTGATCCGCATCGACATGAGCGAGTACATGGAGAAGTTTTCCGTCAGCCGCCTGATTGGGGCGCCGCCCGGCTATGTGGGGTACGAGGAGGGGGGCCAGTTGACCGAGGCCGTCCGGCGCAAGCCCTACAGCGTGATACTCTTCGATGAAATTGAAAAGGCGCACGGCGACGTCTTCAACGTGCTCCTGCAAATACTGGACGATGGCCGCGTCACGGATTCCCAGGGGCGCGTCGTGAACTTCAAGAACACCGTCATCATCATGACGAGCAACATCGGCGCGGCGCGCCTGCTGGAGGGAATCACCGATGAGGGATACATCCAGCCCGGCGTTCGCGACGAAGTGATGGCACTGCTGCGCTCATCGTTCCGCCCGGAGTTTCTCAACCGCGTGGACGACATCGTCCTCTTCAAGCCGCTGCGCCTGTCGGAAATCAAGAAAATCGTCGAGTTGCAACTTGCCCAGTTGCGCAAGCGCCTTGCGACGCGCCGCATCCAGATCACGCTCACGGATCGTGCGGAGGAGTTCATCGCGCGGGAGGCCTACGATCCGGCCTATGGTGCGCGACCGCTGCGACGTTACCTTCAAAAGGAGCTTGAAACGCAGATTGCCCGCGCGCTCATTGCCAGTGACGTCTGCGACGGCGCGACCATCACCGTGGACGAACAGGACGGATTGCTGGCGATCAAGTACGTGAACCCCGCCACATCCGGCGAACCTGAAACCCCCTGGTCAACGCACCGCCAGGGGGCCGATTGAAAGTTGAAAGCAGCCGTTGCGCTGCGTGACCATGCAGGGCCGATCGTACAGGCGCGTCAGCACTTCGCTCGTTAGTGTCCGTTCGATCGGCCCCTTTGCGACGCACGCACCATCCTTCAACATGAAGGCGCTGCGGATGAACGGGCGAATTTCCTCCAGGTGATGCGACACGAGCAGGATTGTTGGCGCACTGGCGCCCGCTGCCAGCATCGACAGGTCGTCGAGGAAGTCTTCCCGTGCGCCCGGATCAAGCCCGGCGCACGGTTCATCCAGGATCAACAACCCAGGATTGCTCACAATGGCCCGTGCCACCAGGATGCGCTGCCGCTCACCCTGGGATAGTTGCATGTAGAGGCGCTCCGAAAGATGCGTGGCGTTCAACCGTGATAGCGCGTGATCGGCGCGTGCCAGTTCCCCGTCCGTATAGACGCGGTAGGTGTCCATCGCTGCGTCGATGCCAACAACGACGGCCTCGCGCGAGGTCAACGCGGGATAAATCTGTGCTGCCAGCGAGGAACTTACCCACCCGATGCACTGCCGCAGTGTGGGAATGTGCGTCGCACCGTAGCGCTCACCGAAGACCTCCACCACTCCGCCAAGGTTCGGCCATTCGTAGCCTGTGATGATTTTCAGCAGGCACGTTTTTCCCGAACCATTCGGGCCAAACAACAGAGCGTGTTCGCCACGCACGATCGACCAGTTGATGTCGCTCAGGATCTCTTTCGATCCATGCGTGAGCGAAACATTCCTGAGGTTGACGAGCGCAGGCATGGCAATGCGGTCGAAATCTACAGTGACGAGCGCAGGCTCGCGGCGTGAGCCAGCACGCGTGAGACTGCCTCGTAGTCCTTCTTGCGCAGTGAACCTGCCAGATCCGCCGCGATATGTGCATACTGCTCAAGCAGGTCCGCAATGTTGTCGTGGTTCTGCACTGCAATTTCCTCCCACATGACCGGGCTTCCGGCCGCGACGCGCGTCGTGTCGCGCAAGCCCGTTCCGCTCAGGTAGCGGATCAACGCGATGTCCTCGCGCGACTTGCGAAGGTGCTCCATCAGGGCCACCGCGGCGAAATGCGGAACGTGGCTCAGCAGCGCGCACAGGTAGTCGTGGCGCTTCGCGTCTGTATAGACGACCTTCGCTCCAAGCCTTCGCCAGAAGGTCCCCACGCGCGCTGCAGCAGGAAGGTGCGTTGCCGCCGACGGGGTCACATACACGATTCCGCCCTTGAAAAAATCAGCCCGCCCGTTCTGCCATCCGGTCAGGTGGCTCCCCACCATGGGATGGCTGCCGACAAAATGCCCGGCGCTGGGGATGTCCGCCGCATCCAGAACCAATTTCTCCTTCACTGATCCCGCGTCGGTGATGATGGCATCGGGCCGAACGCACTGCATGACCTCGCGAAGCTGCATTCGGATCGTCTCAACTGGTGCACACAGCAGCACCAAGTCGGCACGGGAAGCGGCACCGGCGATGTCCGTTGTCTCCTCGTCAACGATCCCCGCAGTCACCGCATCCGCCATGGAACGCCGTCCAACGGCGATCACCCGCGACGCAAGCGCCTCCTTCTTCACCGCCATCGCGGCGCTTCCGCCAAGGAGCCCAAGGCCGACAACTGCGACTGTGTCAAACATCCGTTTCATTCAGTTCCACGAAATCCGTTCTCTTCGATTCCCGTGCCGCAGGCCACGGGCCATCCGGCTCACCGTGCCCTCGCCTCGATTTGTCCGCCATATTCCAGAAGTGCGTCAAGTTCATGCCGCGCGACAAGCCGTTCACGCCGACCATCCGCCTGCGAGATGCGATACAACAAGTCCACCGCCGCGTCATAGTGCGCCTTGAAGCGCTCCAGCGAGAAACCACCCAGTTCCGGCTGGTGCAATCGTACTTCCTCTTCTGCCAGCTCGCGATGATAATGCGCCAGCCGCAGCGCATGTTCCAGTGACCGCGAGCTTTCCTTGTTCCCCGCTATCAGGTCCTCCAGCGCCTTCTGGGCCTGCTGCTCCCCATCAATAAGAAGATGGCGGTTTGCGATCATCAGCTCCGAGCGGCGCAACTCCGCACTCTCCGCTTCCCGCAAGGCGAGCGACTGGTAAAGTCCATCCGTGAAGGAACGCGAAAGTTGCCGATATTCACCCGCTTGCGAACCAAGGAAATTAATCGTGTCTTCCAGGTTCGCGTTTGCCGGTGGAATGCCGCCGGCCACGATCAGCCGCCCCAGCGCGTCGATGCGTCGCTGGCAGTCCTCCTTCAATTCCGTTTCGTACTCCGCCGCCTCCCGGTAGTTGCGCTGGGCGCTTTCGAACTCACCGAGCAACTCCAGCGCGCGCCCCTTGTAGGCAAGCACCTCTGGCGTCAGGCGGCCCGGATGGAGCGCCTCATAGTTCGCAAGCCGCACGAGCGTCGAGCGCGCAATGGACTGGCCGGTAAGGTCACGGCCAACGTCATCACGATAGGGATCGAGCGACGAAAGCAGGCCAAATTCCGCCGCGATGGACAGGATGTTTTCGTGGGGGGAGTAGGCCTCGAATTTCTGGCGCGGTGTGCATCCGGTGAGCGCGACGATCGCAGCCAGCAAGCAGAGGAAGTTGTGGAATCCCGCAGGTGGCGGCGCGGGACGGGAAAACACCCCGATCCCCGGCCACCAACCCCCGCTATTTTGCTTCAATCTCGTTGATCCACGTCTGCACCTGGGGCGCGTTTGCACCGCCCAGCTTGATGTAATCGCGGTAATTGGTGATCGCCTTGGCAAAGTAGTCCTTCTCGTTGGGTGGATCGGCCTGCGCCAGTTGTTGCTGATAGAGGATTCCCAGTTCCAGCGCGAACTGCGCGTTTTCAGATGCGAGGCTTCGTGCCTTGAGCATATTCTCCTCGGCAGTCTTCAAGTCGGCGATTTGCTTGGAGGAGGCAAACTTTTTCCGATACGCCATGCCGATGCTGTAATAGGCTTGGGAGTAATCGGGGAGCACCTCCAGCGCTTTTCGGAAGTCGTTGCTTGCCGTTCCCGGCCCCGTTGTCATGAGCGCAAGTTCACCGCGTGCGATCAGCGCGTCCGCGTGGAGTTCCTTCAGTTCGTCCTGCTCACGCGGGTCTGCCTTCGCAATCAGGTCCAGCACCTGCGTGAAGAACTGGCTCGCCTCGTCAAAGTTGTTTTCGTCACGCAGGATGCGTCCCATTTCCAGGTTCGCCTCCCTGTTGTCGGGCAGGCGGTCGAGGACAGCCTGCACTGCATCGCGCGCCTTTTGGAGCTCCGTCGCTTGTTCTTCATCCTTCATTGATCCCGCCTTCTGCCGGTACGCGCGGCCAAGGCCGAGCGAGGCGCGCGGCAGATCGGGGTCAATGCCAACAGCCTTGAAGTAATATCCCTCCGCGCCCTCATAGTCATCGCGGAGCAAACCGAAGTTGCCCATCTCACACAGCGCATCGTAGTTGTTTGGGAACAACTCAATTTCCTTCATCAGCATGTCGCGCGCGGAAAGAATCTCCCCCTTCGACATGTCGTTCTGTGCCATGTTGAAGTACAAGTCGCGCGTGCGTGGAGCCCTTTCCGCAACGCGCTGGTACGCCCGGTTCGAATCATCGTACCGGCCAAGGCGGCGCAGCAGGTTTCCTTTCAGCCACAGCAGGTCCGTTGTCTCCTTTACCTGCAGCGCCTTGTCCACGATCTCCAGTGCCCTTGCATTGTCCGTTCCCTGCAACGGTTCCGCCGCGCGCCGTGACACGTCGGTGATCTGGTCCGTGATCCTTGGGCTTACCCCCGCATTCAGCTTGTATGCCGTCTGGTAGCACTCCGCAGCATCGATCAGCTTGGATTGCTGGCGAAGGATCTCTCCCTTCCGCCAGTAGATGCGCGCGCGCGTGGCGTCGTCCAATTTCGCATCGTTGAGCCCCAGCGCGAGGTCATAATTCTGGAGAGCCTCATTCCACGTCGTGCTCGCCTGCGCATAAATGTCCGCAAGGTCCACGTAGGTCATCGCGCGATTCGGGTCCAGCGCGATGATCTTGCTCAATTCCTGGATCGCCATTTCATTGCGAACCTTGTCGCGGAACTCCAGCACGCGCTTTAGGTGGAAGTCGCATAGGATGGTGACAATCTCCGCGCGGGCGGGACTTTCCGGTGGAAGGGTCTTCATCAGTTCTTCCACTTTCCTTATTGGTTCTGATTCCTCAATCTGTTGCGCGGCTGTCCTCGCCTCCTTCAGCAATTCCGCGTACTTCGACAGTTCAATCTCCGCCTGGCGCTTGTCCAACTGCTGCGTGATCGGATCAGTGTCGTGTGCCAGGGCCCCCGCCTTTTTTGCCTCCTCGATGAAATCCCGTGCCGCACGATAGTCGTTCCGCTTCAACGCATCCTTTGCCTGCATGATGAAAAGTGAGCCGGGTTGCCCGGCCTCCACCGATTTCACGCGCGTTCGCGGAAGAGTCAGTGTCTGGTTGGATGCCTTGATGGTGATGGTTCGCTCGTTTTGGTCGAGGATTTGTCCCTCAACCGTATCACCATTCGTCAGGGTAACCTTCTCCGCCGGGCTGGCCCCGTTCAGGGATGCGGCCAGCAACAGCGCCATAAGCATGGATTTGCGGTAGGTTTTCATCGCGTGGGGAAAGGGGTCCAAAAGCTCCTGGGTTGTGGGCAAAATGCATGTTATTTTGCGCCCTCCAACAGCTGACTGTCAACTCTGGTGGAAGTTTTATTGCGAACCGCAACCCCGTGCCGTTTCAAAATGCAATGCCTCCACCGCTCACCCCCAAACGAAAGCCCCGGAACCGGCAAGGGCCGGGATTCCGGGGCTTTCAGGAACCTTCAACAGTAAATACCCGCTGCATGAAGGCGGGAGTCCAGGGCGTTGCCGAACCCTTTAATCAACCTTCAATGATTTCTTCCACTCCGCATGCTCAGCCTGCACGCGAATCGGAAGTCCCTGAATGCGAAGGAACCCCGTGCTGTCATCCTGGTTGAAGCTGCCGCCCTTCTCCATCGTCGCAATTGCTTCGTCGTACAGCGAGAATGGCGACTTGCGCGATATGGGCGTCACGTTTCCTTTGTAGAGCTTCAGCGTCACGTCACCAGAGACATTTTTCTGCGCTTCGCGGATGAAGGCCAGCAGCGAGTCCATCTTCCGACAGTACCAGAATCCGTAGTAAACCAATTCCGCAACTTCGGGGGCGAGACGATCGCGCAGGTGCATCAATTCCCGGTCCATGGTCAGTTGCTCCAGCGCACGATGGGCATTGTACAGGACGGTCATGCCGGGGGCCTCGTACACGCCGCGGCTCTTCATGCCGACGAAGCGGTTTTCCACCATGTCCAGCAGGCCCACTCCGTTGCGCCCGCCGATGTCGTTCAAATCCTTGATCAGTGCGTGTGCTGACGAATATTTCTTTCCATTCACGGCCACGGGGACGCCGTCCTTGAACGACACCGTCACGTTTTCCGGTTTGTCCGGCGCCTGTTCCGGCCGCACGCACATCGTGAATTCGGGAATGCTGATCCCTTCGATTCCCGGGTCCTCCAGCACACCCGCCTCGTAGCTGATGTGCAGGCAATTTTCGTCAGAGCTATAGGGCTTCGCCACCGACGCCTTGATCGGGATGCCGTGCTTGTTCGCGTAGGCGATCATCTCGGTGCGCCCGGGAAATTTCGCGCGATACTTCGGATCACGCCATGGCGCGATGATCCTGATGTTCGGCCACAGCGCCTCCGCCGTCAGTTGGAAGCGGCACTGGTCGTTTCCCTTTCCCGTGGCGCCGTGGGCGAAGTGATCCGCGCCCACCTTCGCGGCGACCTCCAGGCAGCCCTTCGCAATCACCGGGCGGGCGATCGACGTCCCCATCAGGTAAACGCTTTCGTACTTTGCATCCCACATCAGCGTCGGGAACGCGTAATCGCGGCAAAGCTCCTCCTGCTTGTTGATGTTGTGGAAGCTCGCGGCGCCGCACATCTTCGCCTTTGCCTCCACCTCCTTCATGTCGTCGCAGGGTTGGCCGACGTCCACATAGACCGCATGGACCGTGTGCTTTTCCTCCTCGATCAGATACTTGAGAATAACCGATGTATCCAATCCACCGGAATAAGCGAGAACGACATTTGCCATTTAGGGAGAATCCTTTGCCAAGGGGGAAGAGGGTGTTGTCCGCCGCAGCCAACCGGCCATGGCGTCCATGTCCCGGGCACTCCACGGTATTCCGGCAGGGGGGTCAAGGGCAGGGCTTGCGCACGGGTTGACACTCCCGCCATACTTCGCAGAATGACAGATGTCTATTTCGCCCGAGGGAACCAACCATGTCATCCTCCCCCCAACACCGCCATCGTATCCTCGCCCTCGACGACAACGCAGATATTTTGGACCTCATCCAACTCACGCTGAGCGACAAGTATGACGTCGTGACGCTGCGCGACGCGGTCAGTATCTACGAAATCATGGATGCGTTCGACCCGGATCTGCTGATCATGGACGTCATGATGCCAAAAGTGAACGGCTATCAGTTGACTGAAATGCTTCGCAAGAATGCCGCGACCAAGGACCTCCCCATCATCATTCTTTCCGCGAAGGCAAGCCAGGGAGAGATCAAGCACGGCTACAAGCTGGGAGCCACTCTCTACCTCACGAAGCCCTTCGAGCCGGAACGGCTTCTGAAGAACGTCGAGACACAGTTCCGCGTCCAGCCCCCGGCGTCCGCGAAGGCACACAAGATTCATGATGTCGCCGAAGCGATCGAGAACACGAGCAGCTTTCGCAAGGGACTTGTCCGCCTTTCAGACAGCATTGAAAGGAAGGAGCACAACATCGACCCACGCAGGAAATTGACAGAGAGGTTGTTGGAGGAAGAGAAGAGGCTGAAGAAGCTCGACTGACCCCGCATGCGTGTCATGCGGCGCGGCGATCGGGAGGGTGGAGGCCCTATCGCCTTTGGGCCAACCTTCTCAAGACTTCATCGATGATCATTCGCGCGTCATCATTCATCGCTGGCAGTGGGGACGCATGTGCCTTTGCGGTATCAAAGGGTGAACTGCCACTGAGCTTCGGCGTGTCCGTGATCGGCCCCGGATGCGGGACGAAGCGGTTCGGGATTGGCTTGGGCCTTCCTGATTTCACCGTCGCCGTTGCGCAAAAATCCGCCCCGCGAGGATCGGGCACGCCCAGCTTCTCCTTCACGCGCAACAACTCCTTCATTCCCGCATGGTCGATGCGATTCCAATCCCCCGCCTGCGCCGCCAGCAGCAGGATGCGGCAATACTGGTCCAGCGTTTCCATCTTGTAATACGCGTCGAAGGGATCCAGCCCCACCGTCACCGCGCCATGATTTGTCAGGAGAAACGCGTCGTGGTTTTCCACCCAGGGTGCGATGCTGTGCGCGAATTCCCACGTTCCCGTTGTCGCATAGGGAGCCAGGGGAATTTCCCCCAGGAACAGCTCGATTTCCGGCAGGACACACTTCGGCAATTCCAGCCGCGTCACGGCGAACGCGGTCGCGTGCGGCGGGTGCACATGCACGACAGAATACACATCAGCGCGGCGCTGGTAGATGAACAGGTGGATCTTGATCTCGCTCGTGGCCTTTCGCGCGCCGCCGATCTGATTTCCCTGAAGATCCACGACGACCATGTCTTCGGGCCTCATGAACCCCTTGGAGATCATGGTCGGCGTGCAGAGCACGGCGTTCTCCGCAATGCGGAAGGAGAAATTCCCATCGTTGGAGGCGATGAAGTTCTTTTGCCACACGCGGCGGCCAACCTCGCACAGCGCCTCGCGAAGTTCCGCCTCGTTGATCATCAGAACGCCGGGACCTGTTGCGCGGAGGATTCGCCGGTGCGGTGGATTTCGGGCTTCACGAGGCCATCGCCGTCGCCATCGATGAACACCGGCTGCGCGAATGCATAGGAATATTGCCCGCGCGAGATGTTCGGATCGCGCACCGGGACGAAATAGGGATTCACCGGATCCTGCGGCAGCGCCGGATCACCCTCGACCACCACGGTCATGATGCAGTCCTTCGTCACCTGCAACTTGATCTTCTCATCGTCGGCCTTGCCAGACGCGGGGTTCGGGTAAACCTGTCCGCTTTCCGCATCCACGGAACCCGGCGGCAGCATGATCTTTCGCGACAATGCCCCGTTCATGTTGATCGTGATCGAGGAAACATTTGCCCAGTTCGGCGTGTAGACCTTCAGGTCCAGCTCCACCATCTTGTCCTTCGCCGTGACGATGTCACCCGGCTCCACGCCATTGACCTTCAATTCAATGAAGGGTCCGTTTGTGATCAGGACCTTCCCCTGCTTGATGGTCCTCGCCAATTCATCCAGGTCAAACTTCCTCGGATCAGACTGGCTGCTCCGTATATACATGCGCGGGTAGCCAACCTCCTCGTTGTGCGTCCCGGTGGAAAGGCTGTAGCCGACGGGAACAATCTGGTCCCGGTGCGCCGCCAGTTGCAACCACGCCTGCACCGATGCGGGGAGCAGCCCTTCGCGCTTTCCCTCCCACAACTGAAACGCATCCACATCGAAGTCAAGATTGGCATCATCGGGGAACGCCTGCGTGGCTGTGTTGTATCCCTGAATCGTCAGAAGCCCGATCTGTGGGAACAGCGGCCGATGCATCACAAGCACGGAATTGGGGCACAGCGCGCGCAGCCCCGAAATCGCATCCTTCCAGGTCGTTGCGTTGATGGCTTTCGAAAAATCAGGAGTCGTGCCCGTGGAGCACGATTCCACGGGAAAGAGCAGGAACTCACCCGCGCGCTTGTCGCGCGTTGAGCCAAGCCGGAAACCCCTTGAGGCACGAAGCTGATCCGCCACGCCCATCTCATCCACGACCGGTTGCAGGTCTGTCGGCACGCCCGCGTCCGCCGTGACAATCCAGTCGACGCCTTCCGCCAGCGCGCTGGCCACGCGATCCCGTGGCGTGATGCGGCTTTGCGGCGACTTGTCCGTCAGCACGCCGATGTCGGCGGAAATCCAGCCGTCGGTCTTGTAGGCGCGCTTCAGTTCAAAGCGGACCGTCTCGCTCTTCAGCTGGTCCACCTTCACTCGCAATTCCTTCGAGTGGTACTCTGTTCCGTGCGAAGCGACCACCCGGTACTGTCCCAGCGGGGCCTCGATCACGCCCCGGCCCGTCGTGGAAAGAACCGTGGGTCCTGATTCCAGGGCGCCGGGATATCCGAAATCCGCCTCGGCTGTTCCGCGCAGTGGCAGGAACGAGATTTTTCCAGGAATAACCTTCTGCGTTTCCGCATCCACAATTTCATAGACCACCGTGGATGGCTTTGAAATCAGCAGGTCCAGAGGGACCACCGTGTTCGGTTTGCCCGCGCGCGTTGCAAGGTTTGGCGGCGTATAGACACGCGACGACTTGAAGGGCGTGACCAGATATTCCCCTTCCGGCACGCAGAACTGATAGTTCCCCTTCGCATCCGTGAAGGTGTACAAGTATGGCTTGTTCAGGTAGCGGTCCGTCGGCAGGTCGGACCGCCGGATCACCGTGAGGCGAACCTCCGCGTTTGCGACCACGCCCGTGTCGATATACTTCCCGTCGGGCAGCGGCGTTCGTTCCAGCATTTGACCCGCGATGTAGCCGAACTTGTTCGGCCCCTTCTGCTGAAGGACAAATTCGTACAACTTGGACGGATCCTTCTGTCCCGTCAGGAGCCAGCGCTGATAGCTCTTCGATTCGCCCGGTGCCAGCTTGATGTCGCGCTGGTAAACCGCGATGCCGAACCCCTCCGTCTGAAGGTACTCAAACTGGCCGGACACCGGCTGGAGGTAGATCAGCGAATCATACAGCCGGAAGAAGCAAAATTCGTTGTTCCCGATCGTACCCTGTCGATTCAACCATCCCTGACCTGATACGAACGTGCCCATTGCCCCCCAGCCAACATGGTCCGCGAAGGCGTCGATCGTCTTTTCCACCTTTGATTCATTCGTGACGGTTGTTGTGACCAACACACCGGGCCAACCCTTGCGCATCTCGTAGGTCGTATCGACGGCGGTCTCCGTCGTGACCTGATCCTCCGCCAGCACCGTCACCGTGGCCGAACCGATCTTCTCGTCCACGGTGGAATCCATCGCCGTCGCAAACACCGTCGGGTTGCTTCCGATCACGTGTATCGTTGGCTTGAAAACCTGGAAGTTTTCAGGAGCCGACGGCGAAGTAAAAATGTCAATCACGCTGCCCGGTCGAAGTCGCTGGCTGGGGTCGCGATTTTCGGGAATTGCCCCGAAGATGAAGTTCGAAAAATCATTCTGAAGGATCAGGTCGCCGTATTCCGACTGCGCCCAAAAATCGTCGGGCGCCTGCTCGGTGTCCGTAAGGTTGAACACTCGCGCTGCCTTCGCGGTCTTCTCGGAATCAACGGCGATCACGTTCACCGACACCTGCGGGGGAGGAACCACTCCCTGCGGCGCCAGTGGCGGCGCCGTCTGCGCATCCGAAAAACTCAGTCTCGTGGCAATTATCAAAAAGGCAAAAAAACGTTTCATGATCGGGACGATACCTGTCGTGAGGCTGACGGACTGCGGGAACTTTGGTTGACCGCTCATAACCTGTTGGCCCTGTTTCGCTTTCCGGGCGAACAGACCAAACATGCCGTCATTCCGTTTGCTGCGCGATTGAATGGGGCCCACACGTACCGGGACGCTAGCAAAAGCAGCATTTCTGCCCCCTCCCCACCCCCCCTTGTTACCCTTGAGCAAACCAGCCCCTCCCAAGAAACCATCCCGGAACCCGAACGAAATCCGGCGCATGTTTTCAGACATCGCGCAACGCTACGACCTGCTGAACCACCTTCTCAGCGCCAACACTGACGTCGCCTGGCGCAGGCGCACGGTGGAGGCCGCCGTCACCGGCAGGGAAGCCGCGATCCTCGACCTCGCGTGCGGTACGGGTGACCTGACACTGGAAATCGCCCGGCATGCCGCCCCTGATGTGCAAATTGTCGGGGCGGACTTCACCGGCCCCATGTTGCGCATCGCCCAGCAGAAGGACACCCGCACCGGCGTCGGCTGGGTGGAGGCGGACGGCATGCAACTCCCCTTTCCCGACGGCCATTTCGACCTGCTCACCAACGCCTTCGGCCTTCGGAACATGGAGTCGTTGGAGGGCGCCCTGCATGAGATGCGTCGCGTTCTCCGGCCCGGCGGGCGGATGGCGATCCTGGAGTTCACACGCCCCGACAGCAGGTTGCTGCGGTGGTTCTACGTCCCATACTTCCAGCATGTCCTGCCCCGCCTGGCCGCCATGTTGTCTCGAAAAACGGCCTATCTTTATTTGCAATCCTCCGTCATGAATTTTCCCAACCGGCGCGAACTGGCGCGAACCATGCAGCGTTGCGGCTTTGTCCGCGTGCGCCATTGTGCCCTGTCATTCGGAATCGCGGCGATCCACATCGCGGAAAGGCCCACATCATGACGCAGGAAGGCTTTGATCAGATCGTCGTTGGAATTTCCGGCGCCAGTGGCGCGCGCTACGGAATGCGCTTTGTGGAAAAGAGCGTCGCCCTTGGCTTTCACGTCCACCTGATAGTCACGCAAAGCGCCTTCCGCGTGATGCAGGAGGAGGAAGGAATCACCGGCGCCGGATCATCCATGCCTATCACAAAGTGGCTCAGGGTTTCCGAACAGCAGGCGAACTCCATCACGCTCTACAACAACCGTGACATCGCCACCCGGCTGGCGAGCGGCACCTTCCGTGCCCGCGCGATGGTTGTGATTCCCGCCAGCATGAAGACCGTCGCCGCCATCGCCCACGGCTACACCGACGATCTCCTCACGCGCTGCGCCGATTGCTTCATCAAGGAGCGGCGTCCCCTTGTGATCGTTCCCCGCGAAACACCCCTCAGCGCGATCCACCTCCAGAACATGCTCACGCTTGCGCAGGTCGGTGCCCATGTCGTTCCCGCCATGCCGGGCTTCTATTGCGATCCACGGACGGTCGACGACGTCGTCGACTTCATGGTCATGAAGGTTTTCAATCTCCTCAATATTCCCCACGGCATCGCCATGGCTTGGGACGGTCCACTTCGGGATCGCGACGCCAAGGGGCAGCGTTCCTGACGCTTTTCTCCAAACAAAATTCTGAGGGCGCATTTCCACGGAGCCTTGTGATGAAGACTCCTCCGTGAGTGGCTCCAAACCACCGATTGCCACAGAGCAGGCGGGAATGCTCTCTCACACACCCTGATCATGGCGCCGACAACCACCACATTCACACGCGCACGCATGCTGATCCGGCCACGTTGGGCTGGAAAGGATGGCCTGCGTGCCATTCTCGTCACGTCGTTCCCCCTGATGTTGTCCTTCGCGGTGGGCTCGCTCAACCTGCTCCTGGATCGCGTCTTCCTCGCATGGCATTCCAAGGACGCATTCAACGCCGCGTTGCAGGCAGGCATGATGCATTGGATGATCCTGAACATCTTCTTTCAGGCCGTCGGCTACACAGCCACCTTTGTTGCGCAATACGCCGGTGCGAAGGATGACAGCGACGTTGGCCCCATGATGTGGCAGGGCGTCTATGTTTCCCTGCTGGGCGGTGTCGTCATGGCGCTCCTGGCCCCCATCGGCTATCCCGTTTTCCGCTTCATCGGACATTTCGGCCAGATTCCGCTGCTGGAGGCGGAATACTTTGAGATGCTTTGCCTTGGCAGTTTTTCATTCCTGCTCTTCAACGCTGCGATCAGCTTCTATGCGGGCCAGAATCGCACGATGATCATGCTGGCTTTCAACGTGGCCTGCTGCCTCCTCAATACCTGCTTCAATACCTGGCTGATCTTTGACAAGTATTGGATTTTTCCGACAGGCATTCAGGGAGCGGCCTTCGCCACCGTGGCCGCGAATCTCGTGACGTTCCTTTTTGCAGGCGCCTTCATCCTTGCTGGCAAGGCAAACGAAACGCGCTTCAGGATGCGGTCGGGCTGGCGTTTTGACTTCTCGCGCACGCGGCAGTTGCTTCGATATGGCCTGCCCTCGGGCGTCCACGTCATGATTGACTTGGTCGGATTCACGACCTTCATGAACGTTGTCGGCGTCTTTGGCGAGCGTGAACAATTCGCCAGCAACATGGCCATGAACCTCAACCTGATGCTGTTCATCCCGGCCGTGGGTCTCCACGTTGGCACGCAGATCCTGTCCGGGCAATTCTGTGGCGCGCGCGACCATGACGGCAGCGAGCGCATGGTGGCCGGCTCCTTCTGGCTTGGCGTTGTCTACATGATCGTCGTGTGCGCGCTGTATCTCCTCATCCCCGAACCGATGCTGCATTGGTTCCGCGGCGGCATGGGCGAGGCACAGTGGGTCGAATCGCTTGAGCTTGCGAAACTACTCCTGCTGTTCGTTGCGTTCTACTCGATCTTCGACGCCGCTGCACTCATCTACGGCGGTGCGCTGAAGGGCGCTGGCGATACCCGCTTTGTCATGTTCACATCGGTGGGATTTTCCACGCTGCTGTTTGCGGCCCCGTGCATTGCCATTGCATGGCTCTTCCGCCATGGGCAGATCGAAAAACTCCCCGGCCTCTACATCGCCTGGGGCTTCTGTGCATTTTACGTCGTGTTCATGGCCACGATCAATTTCCTGCGTTTTCGCCACGGGAAATGGAAGACATACGATTTGGTCCATCGCTAGGGGAGCGGGCGGTCCGACGCCCAACCATGCTTCTTGGCTTGCTACAACAGGCCCGTTTTTAAGACCATCGCCTTGCGCCCGGTGATCCCGTGCGCTTCGGCTTTAACAGAAGTTGAATCAGCACTCTGGCATGTCGCGGCGCACTCGCAGCGGCATCGGAAACGTGAAACAATGAAAAAGTCCGCGGGTTCCCCGCAGGCGTCTGCCGCCCCTTCCCGTGGCAAGGCGACCCAAAAAAATGGTGCGGCATCCGCCGCAAACGGCCACAACGCCCTGGAAAAACTGTCGGCGCGCATTTCCTCCAGCGATTTGTTGGGGCTTCATCGCACGATGCTGACCTCCCGCCTCCTCGATGATGAGGAGAAGCGCATGAAGCTTCGCCAGTCGATTTACTTCCAGATTTCCGGCGCTGGCCACGAAGCCATCGGCGTTGCCATCGGCTACTGCATGAAGCCCGGCCATGATTGGTTCTATCCCTACTACCGCGACCGCGCATTGTGCCTGCAACTTGGGATGACCCTGGACGATCATTTGAATGCCGCTGTCGGCGCGGAGTGCGACATCACGTCCTCCGGTCGCCAGATGCCAAACCATTGGTGCCATCCAAAGCTCAACATCGTTTCGCAATCGTCGCCCACCGGCACCCAGTATAATCAGGCAGTAGGTTGCGCGGAGGGCGGACGCTACATCTGGAAACGCGGCCTGAATCTTCCCGCACGGGAAGACGAGGTCACGCTCGTCACCTCCGGCGAGGGCGCCACCGCGGAGGGCGAGTTCTGGGAGGCCATCAACGTCGCCTCCAACCTCAAGCTACCCGTGATCTTCCTCATCGAAGACAACGAGTACGCGATATCCGTTCCCGTGGAAGTCACCCTCGCGGGCGGCAACCTCGGCCAATGCTTCAGTGGAATGCCCGGCCTTGAAATCATGCGCTGCGACGGCACGGACCTCCTCCAGTCGCTCGACATCTGCGAGAAGGCGGTCGCGCACGCGCGCCAGCACGGGCCCGTGCTCCTTCATGCAAAGGTTACCCGGCCCTATTCCCATTCCCTTTCCGATGATCAGGTCTACTACCGCACTGCCGAAGAACTCCAGATCGAAAAGAATCGTGACTGCATTACGAAGCTCGAACGCCACTTCCTGGACACCGGCCTGCTGTCGGAGGAACTCCTCGCCAGCATCAGGAAGGAGTGCCAAGCGGCGGTGCGCCAGGCCAGCGAGCGGGCGCTGGCGCAGAAGAAACCGGACGCCTCCACGGCGATGGAGCATCTCTACTCGCCGAAGAAAATTGAATTTCCCGAATTGGCGAGCACCTACCACGCCAGCACAGGCGAACCGTTGCCGATGGCGCAGGCAATCAATCGCACCCTCCTTCAGGAAATGGGAAGGGATGAACGCATCCTTGTTTTCGGCGAGGATGTTGCCGACGCAACGCGCGAGGAAATCCTGAACGAATGCAAGGGGAAGGGTGGCGTGTTCAAGGTCACCTACGGCCTCCAGCGCGAACACGGCTCCGAGCGCGTCTACAACACACTGCTCGCCGAAGCCAGCATCATCGGCCGATCCATCGGCATGGCAGGTCGCGGACTGAAGCCCGTCCCCGAAATTCAGTTCTTTGACTACATCTGGCCCGCATTCATGCAGATTCGCAACGAACTCGCCACGCTGCGCTATCGTTCCGGTGGCCGTTGCAGTGCCCCTGTCGTGATCCGCGTTCCCATTGGCGGATACCTTACCGGCGGGTCCATCTACCATTCACAAACCGGCGAATCGATCTTTGCCTCATGCCCCGGCATCCTGATCGCCTACCCCTCCAATGCGGCAGACGCGATGGGCCTCCTTCGCGCCGCGCTTCGCATGGACGACCCGGTTCTCTTCCTTGAACACAAGCACCTCTACCTTCAGGGTTACAATCGTTCCGCCGACCCCGGCCCGGACCACATCCTGCCTTTCGGCAAGGCTGCGATCCGCCGCGTTGGGAACGACATCACCATCATCACGTGGGGTGCCCTTGTTCAGAAGAGCCTCGAAGCCGCCGAGCGCATCCAACGCCGCCTCAATGTGGAGGTGGAGGTCATCGACATTCGCACCCTCGTTCCCCTCGACCGCGACACCATCGTGCGCAGCGTCCGCAAGACGGGGCGCGTCCTTGTTGCCCATGAGGAGATGAAAACAGGTGGCTTTGGAGGCGAAATCGCCGCCATCATCGCCGAGGAATGCTTCGAATGGCTCGACGCCCCGGTCAAACGCGTTGCGTCGCTCGACACCTGGGTCGCATACTGTCCGCCACTGGAAAAGGCAATTCTCCCGCAAACACTCGACATCGAACAGGCGCTCGAAAAACTCGCCGGATACTGACCGCAGGTTACGCCACGAAGGAAATTCCTTTTGTCACATACCGAAATCAAAATGCCCCAAATGGGCGAGTCGCTCACCGAGGGCACCATCACAACCTGGCGCAAGAAGCTGGGCGAGGCGATTGAGGAAGGCGAAACCCTCCTCGATATTTCCACCGCCAAGGTGGAAGTCGAATTTCCATCCCCCGTCAGCGGCATCATTGCCGAGATTTTTTTCGCAGAAGGCGAAACAGTTCCCATCGACACATTGATCGCGAAGATCGCCCCGCCCGGATCGAAGATTGACAGTTCCGCGAAGATCCCCGCCAAGGCCCCGAAGGTCATTTCCGCGCCTCCCCATCCGGCAGCGGAGGAGATCACAAACGGGCATCTGGTTGAGGAAACCGATGAAGAGGTTGCACGCGACCGCGAGCACCTCATCCGCAAGCGTAGCACGCCGCTCGTGCGCAACATCGCAAACGACCTGGGCATCGACATCGCCAACGTCGAAGGCACCGGCATCCACGGCCGCGTGACCAAGAAGGATCTGGAGGAGCACGTCGCCGCCCTCAAGGCGGAGGAGGACGCCCGCGTCCGTGCCGACGAGCCACAGGCCCCGCCGCAAAACACCCACCGCCGCGAACGCAACCAGCACAAGGAAGGCGCGAGGAGGTTCGACACCGTTGTCGGTCCCGAAGCGGAACCAGTCATCTATCCGCCGGAGGAAATCAAGGTTTCCTACATGCGCCGCATGATCGCGGAGCAAATGGTCAGGAGCGTGAACAACATTCCGCTCGCCTATACCGCGCATGAAGTCGACTTCACGCAGCTTGAAAAACTTCGCATCCGCGCCAAGCCCCTGTTCGAAACGCACCTCGCCACCAAGCTCACGCCCTTGGTTTTCGTCGTCAAAGCCGTGTCTGACGCGCTGATGGCGGTCCCCTCCATCAATGCCTCGTGGGCAAACGACCGCATCATCCAGCACCGTAACGTGAACATGGGCATCGCCGTGGCGGTCCGAGAAGGTCTGGTCGTTCCAGTGCTGAAAGGCGTGGAGGCCATGACGCTTGGTGGCATCGCACGCGGACTGATCGACATCGCCACCAAGGCGCGCACCAACAAGCTGAAACCCACCGACGTGGATGGCGCCACGTTCACCGTCACAAGCACCGGCCAACTCGGCGCCACGTTCGCCATTCCCATCGTCAACCAGCCGCAGGGCGCCATCCTGCACTTTGGCGCAATTCGCAAGGTTCCTGTTGTTGTCACCGGCCCTGATGGTGAGGACACCATTGCCATCCGCCAGCGCGCATTCCTCACCCTTGGCATCGACCATCGCCTCATCGACGGCTGGGAGGCGGACAAGATCATGGTCAAGATCAAGGAACGGATCGAAAAGGCGGACTTTGGCCTGCCGGTCTGAGAAGTTGGCCACAGAATGATTGCGGGGGGATCAAGGCATCTCCCCACGCAATTTTCCCTGTGGCCCCGCTGTATTCTGTGGCGAATCCTTTTGCCGGACTGCCATGAAGGTCACTTATCGTCGCATTCTCCTCGGTCTGTTGGACGCGCTCCTCTTCGCGCTGGCGTGGTTGCTTGCCTATTCCTTCCGCCATGAATTTGCGATCCCCAATGATGACAGCCTCCTCCTCGGCAACAACTACGCGCTCCAGTTCAAGCTGCTCGCGATCTGGGTCGTCATCACGCACGTCGCGTTCTTCCGGCTCTTCAAGTTGTATCAGGGCATGGTCCGCTACGCCGGAACGCGCGAACTGCGCGCCATTGGCATCGCAACGCTGTGCCAACTCATTCTGTGGGTCGCCATCAGCCTCTTCCTCGACACGCGCGGGCAGTTCTTCGACCTCCCGCAGCGCCAACTGTCCGACGGCACGACTCAGGTGCTGCGCATCCCGTTCGGCATCCTGGCGATGTATGCCATCATCTCGATTTTTCTCACCGGGGCGCTGCGCTTCGGACGGCGCATCATTCACGAAGGCTCGCCACGCAGGGGCGCGGAGAAGCTTCCAAGCGCCCTGATCGTCGGTGCCGGCAACCTTGCGGATCAGCTGCTCCGTGGTGTCATGCGCGCTGAAACGCAGACCTTCGATCCCGTGTGCGCCGTCACTGACACGGGCGCCGGGGTTGGCCTGCGCCTGCACGGTGTCCCCGTCGTTGGTACCATTGAAAAAATTCCACAGGTCATCCGGGACAACAGGATCGAACTGGTCCTTGTCGCGATGGACAAGCCCGTGCCTTCGGAATTGCAGCGCGTCATTCGCGCTTGCGAGAGCGAGAAGGTCACCGTTCGCATCGTCCCATCGCTGCCTGACATCGCCCGCGGAAACGTGGATGTTTCGCGTGTCCGCCGCATCGAAGTCGAGGACCTGCTGGGCCGCTCCACGGTGCGCATCGACCTGCCCGCGAACAATTACCTCGACAACGAAACCGTGCTGATCACCGGCGCGGGCGGCTCCATTGGCAGTGAGCTTGCCCGTCAGGTTGCAAGTGTTGGTGCTGCAAAGCTGCTTCTGCTGGGCAAGGGCGAGAACTCCATCTTCGACATTACCACCGAACTGCGCCGCAGGTTTCCCGCAGTGCCGGTCGAGTCCATCATCGCGGACGTCCGTGATGCGGACCGCATTGAAAGGGTGTTCGCCGCACACCGCCCAACCATCGTTTTCCACGCCGCCGCGCACAAGCATGTGACGTTGATGGAAACCGCCGCGGACGAGGCGATTCGCAACAACGTCTTCGGCACAGCCAATGTCGCGCGCCTGGCTGACGCCTTCGGAGTCAAGCGCTTCGTGTTCATCTCCACCGACAAGGCCGTGCGACCCATCAGCGTGATGGGCGCCACGAAGCGTCTGGCGGAGCATGTCATCTTTGCCCACGCCACGCAAAGCGACACGCTCTTTTCCGTCGTGCGCTTCGGCAACGTGCTCGGCAGCCGCGGCTCGGCGATTCCCCTGTTCCAGCAGCAGATCGAAGCGGGCGGCCCCGTCACCCTCACCCACCCCGACGTGATCCGCTACTTCATGACGATCCCCGAAGCCGTCAGCCTCGTCCTTCAGGCTGGTGCGCAGGCGCAGCGCGGCGGGCTCTACCTGCTCGACATGGGAGAGCCGGTTCGCATCGCGGACCTGGCCCGGACGCTCATCGTGCTTTCCGGCTACCGTCCCGACGTGGACATCAAGATCGACTATATTGGCCTGCGCCCCGGTGAAAAGCTTCGGGAGGAACTCCTTGCCCATTCCGAGGGCGCGGAAAAAACCAACATCGAGAAGCTCTATTCCGCCAGCGAGCACGAATCACGGCCCCGGTCCGAGGTTGAGCGGGGGCTCGCGATGCTCGAGCGGCTCTGCGCTACTGCCTCCCACGATGAATTGATCGCCGCCCTTGTGGCCCTCGTTCCCGGCTATCACCCGCCGAACGAGGAGGCCCTGCTGGCACGCGCCGTGGCCGGGCCCACCCATTCCTCTGACCTTGCGCCCCCCGATCACGACTCATTGGATGAGGCCCCCGTGCCGGAAGAGGAGTCCTTGCCCCTGGCGGACGAACTTCCCGAAGTCGCCGCGGAAGAAAAGGACCTCTTCCCCTCCTGGGAGGAGGCAATCGTCGGGGCAGTTGACGCATCACTTCCCGAGTCGGACCCGTCGCCTGCGAACGATCCCGTCGCGACGATGGATTCTGCGACGACGGAAATTGAAACTTCCGATGCCCCGGAAGCGAAGGAACAAAACGCGCCAAGCGATTTGATTATAGAGGAAAAGGAAACCACCGAAGAGATGAGCAACAACGCACAATCCGTCAAAGGCTCTGCCACCATCCTCCTGCGCCTGAGCAAGGGCGCGGATCCCGACACGGTCAAGCTCCTGGTCGACCAACTGAAGGGGAGCATCGGAGGGAACGACCAGATCATTCTCCTTCTCAACAACGAGACAAAGTCCGCAGCCCCTGCCGGCGTGGACTCGGTTTCCTACGAAGGCCGTGCGCAGGGTGCCGCCGTTGCCGAAGCGGTCAGCCGTTCCGCATCCGATGGAATGCTCGTCACGCTCTCGAATGAAGTGCTCCTGAAGCCCGGGGCACTCGATGATTTTCGCGCGGCCCTCGCCGGCGGCGCACCACTCGCCTATTCCAGCTTTGAGGAGGATCGCGACGGCAAACGCAGCGAAGTCGTGCCGCACGATCACGATGGCTGCCCACACGAACGATTCGAATTCGGGCCTGTCATCGCCTACTCCATCGCCTCCATCAAGTCCGTTGGCGGCGTGCGCGCGGACCTCTCTTTCGCATGGGAATACGACCTTCACCTCAAGCTCATGGAAAAATCCCCCTTCGCCCGCGTCCCAAAGGTTCTCTACACGCATTTCCTGCAAGTGGTCACCGACAGCAAGGGATCGAAGGTCTTCTCGCCGGGAGCCGGCCCGCTCGGCGGCTTCAGCTATGTCTTCTATCCGCCAGACCTGGAGAAGGAAGTCACCTCCGCCTTCGAGGAAGCCCTGAAGCGCCGCGGCGCGTGGCTCTCCCACGACACCGTTGCCGTGAAGCACAGCGGCAAGCATGAGCTTCTCGCCTCCATCGTCATACCGATCCTCAACCGCGTTAAGTTCATCAGCAACGCGATTGAAAAGGTGCAGAAGGGCACATTCCAGGACTTCGAAATGATCATCGTCGACAACGGGTCGACCGACGGCACCGTCGATGTTGTGAAGAAGATCGCCGCCGCCGACTCGCGTATTCGTCTCATCCATGGCAAGGGCGGCTCCATCGCCTCGGCCCTGAACGAGGGAATCAAGGCAGCGCGCGGCAAATATATCTGCCAACTCGACAGCGATGATGAATACACGCCAGACTGCCTGGAAATGATGATCGGCCACCTGGAATCGCATCCCAAGTGCGGCCTCGCCATCAGCTACTACCGCCTCATGGACGAAAACACCAACGTCATCACCGACGTCGCCCCCATCACGCATTCCGGTTACTCCCGCAATCAGGTCCTGCGCCGCGACGGCGCCGGTGCCGTTCGCATTTTCCCGAAGGCAGTGCTTGAGGAGTTCGGCTACTACGACGAGGTGAACTACGGCAACTTCGGCGAGGACTACGACATGGTGCTAAAGACCGGCGAGAAGTACGACGTCGATCGGGTCCACAAAGTGCTCTATCACTATCGCCGTCACTCCGACAACACGGACGTGACCCGCGATCCGAAGATGAAGTACCACAACAAAAACCACTCACGGCAGCAGGCGCTGAAGCGCCGCATCGCCATCAACAAGAAGAATGCATGATCGCCCCTCCATGTTAAGGCGCGCCAGATTGGCGATGCAGTCAGCCTGCCTGGCTGCATCGCTGGTGCTCCTGTTCACCGCGTGTGACAAGTCCGCGGTCAAAAAAACAGAAACGCCCGAAGTCGCCACCGTCCAGAAGGGGGTGCTGGAGGTCGCCATCGAGGAACTTGGCGTCGTGGAGGCGACGCGAACCGCAAGCATCATGTGCCCCTTCCGCGGTCGCATTGTCACCATTGCCGAAACAGGCACGCATGTGAAGAAGGGCGACGTCGTGGTCAGGCTGGACGTGCGCGCCATCGCCGACAGCCTGGAGGAGGAGATTCAGAACCTTGGCCAGATCAAGAAGGACCTCGAAGCCTCCATCCAGAGCCTTGAGATCGACCTTCGCAGCAATGCCCTGGATGTGAACTCTTCGCTCGCGCAACTCGACCTTGCACGCGTGCAACTGGCCAACGTGAACCGCAACCTTGGAGACCTCGAATACCTTCGCAGCGAAAACCTCGTGGAGCAGGACAAGGTGCGTGAGGCGGAAAGCGACCTCGCTTCCACCCAGATCAACACCTTTTCACAGGACATGACACTGCGCGGCCAGGTCACCGGCTCCCAAAACTCCGAGCAGGCAGGCCGCATCAGCATCCAGCGTAACCAACTCCGCGGAGAGGAGAGCCTGAGCAAGATTCGCGAGGGCCAGGAAAAGATCGCCAGCGCTGAACTGAAGGCTCCCGTCGAGGGTCTCTTCGTCCGCAACAAGCGCTTCAATTTCCAGCAGCGGAAGACCGTCGAGCGCCAGGCGGGGGAGGAAGTGAACATGAACGATATGCTCGGCACCATTCCCGACCTCAGCGCACTCACGATTCGTTCGCAGATCCCCGAAAGCGATGTGAAGAAGGTCTCCAAGGGGTCCGACGTGAAGATCGTGCTGGAGGCACTCGGCAATCTGGAGATCGCAGGCAAGGTCAGCTTCGTTGGCCCAATCGCCATCGAGCGCGAGGCCTCACCCGGCGGCCAGCTCATGGCTTCCGGCCAGGCGCTCACGGGTGAAAAAGTCTTCGAGATCACCATCGAGATGGACAGCGTCGATCCGCGCCTGAAGCCCGGCCTCACTGCGCGCGCCCGCATCGTCCTCAATCGCAGGGACAACGTTCTCACTGTCCCGCTTGAGGCCATCACCACCGATGACAACAAGCACTACGTGTATATACAAGACAAAAAGAAGTACGAACGCCGCGAAGTCAGGATCGGCATCGCCAACAGCAAATCCGTTGAAATCGTCGATGGCGTGAAGGATGGCGACGTCATCTTCCTTGGTACGCCAACCGCAACCGCCCTGAAGGTTTCCTAGCGTTCCCGGTCCCCGATAGCCTGCGGCAACAAGTCAGACAAAACCGCGTCCACCCAGCTTGCCTGGCGTTTTCTCCTGCCGGCTGATGATGCGAAACACTTCCTCCGCGCTTTCGTGAACCGTCAGGACTTGTGCCTCACCCACCGGCGCCACCGCCGCGTCCTGGGTCATGAACAGCAGCGTCCCAGTCCCCTCCGGATTCGCCACGAAGCGCACGATGTGGTCGGGATTCAGATACACATCCGAACCGAGATCATTGTCAGTCAGCTTCAAAAACATGAAATTCCTCCGGGCGAAAATTGACAAACAGGCCAAGCGATAGGCGCTCACGGGGGCAATGGCAACGAAAAGCCGCCTCCCAGTATCGGGAAAGCGTCTGAAATTAATATTTTGGACCGAAGCGTCTCACCGGTTGACCAACGAAGGTTTTGCCATACATTACACTTTCCCGTGTGAGAAGGCGCCCCACCTTTCCGCCCGACATCTCCCACCAGAAGGCCGCGAACTCTGTCCTGCGGTCGCCAAAAGGAATTGCAAGCATGAAAAAAGTCCCGGGTGCAATCGCCGCATCCCTCATCCTCGCTGCGGGGTCCGCATTTGCCCAACCCTACTTCCCCAACATGTCCTATGGGGCAAAGCAGACCATTGCTCCCGGCGTGACTTGGCAGCACGCCTCTCAGACTGCCAGCCCCGCCCAGAATATCTTCATCGTCGAGGTCGACAAGTCCGTTGGAGACATCGAATTGATGCCGGTCTTCAAGGCAGCCGGCAATGTGTCCGGGTCCTCCAACGAAATTACAAGCTACATGGGGCAACGCACCAACGCGCTCGCGTCAATGAACGCGGGCTACTATGACACCTCCCTCTTCCTGACGAATAGCTACACGGAGATCGACGGGCTTTTCATCGGTGGCACCAACACAAGCATGACTCCGGAAAGCAACCGATCCGTCATTGGGTTTTCGTACGATCATCAAGCAATCGCAAAGATGACAAAACTTTCCACCGCCTTTGTTCCGGCAAATGCCACGAACTGGCCGAAGATCGTTGATGCGATTCAGGGACGCGGCCATTTCATCACCTCAGGCGGTACGCTGGTCACCCAGGACAACGAAGGAACTGGCGCAGGTCACTACGGCGCGCGCCACCCGCGTTCCGTCATCGGTTTCAATACAAGCCCCTACAAGGTTTACCTGGTCGCGATCGACGGTCGTGCCGCCGGATTCTCCGAAGGCATGACCTACACCGAAGTCGGCCAGCTTATGGCGGATCTTGGCGTGGAGAACTCCATCAGCCTGGACGGCGGTGGTTCCACTGCCATGTGGGTGAAGGGCCAGGGCGTTGTGAACGTTCCTTCCGATGGCGCAGAGCGCGCCGTCATCTCCGCATGGGCTGTCGTGAACGCAAACACGATGGACAATCAGGTGTCGGAATTTTCCAGCAGCGGCGCCTGGACAGTCGATACCACCAGCACCCAGAAGTATTATGAGGATCATCTGATCACGGATGATACCCTTGGCGCAGCCAGCGCGACATGGAATCCGAATCTCAGTCGCAGCGGGCTCTATCGCGTCTATGCCTGGTATTCCGCCGCCGGCACCCGGGCCACCGCCGCCCCCTACGAGATCGTGCACGCTGACGGAACAGAGACCGTGACCGTCAATCAGCGCTTTCGCGGCGGGCAATGGGTCGTGCTGGGAGCCTACAATTTCAACGCGGGCGCCGGTGGTTCCGTCACGCTCCGCAACACGGCGCCGGGCACCATTTCCGCCGACGGTGTTCGATTCGTTCGCGTTTCGGATATTCCAACTCCCGAAGCCCCCCAGTACAATATCGGCGCAACCATCTACCAGACGGATTTTGAAACAAACCAGTCTGCGAACTTCACGACCTCGCAACGCGTCGCCGGGGACAATTCCGTCAACTTCAACTATGACTATTCCACCTTCGCCCAAGCCGGCGGAATTCATCCTCAGGAAATCCCGCAGGCTCCCAACTCCACCGGCTCCAGCAGGAGGGGACTTCGCTTGGGAACAAACCTGAGCAATGGAGTTGCGAACGCGATCACCACGACGCTCACCAGCATCAGCGCGCAGGACGACGTGCGCATCACCTTCGATGCGTGGGTGAACTACAATGGTGCCTTTGCGGGTGGGGCGGGTTCCTCACAATTCATCACCATTGGCGGAAGCGCAAATGCCGCGCTCTACTCCTACGGTGATTCCAGCTATCTGAGCGCCCCGGCGTCCAACGCCGCCTTCAATGGGATGTTCTTCGCCATCAGTTCCGAAGGCCAGATGTCCCAGGACTTCCGCTACTATGATGGCAACGGCAGCGGTGGGGCGACCGGCAACAACGGGGCCCGGGCGAACTTCCTGGGCATTTCGGCCATCAATAACGGCTCCTTCATGGGAACCTTCGCCCCCATCAACATGTATGAAACGCCCGGCTCCATCGGCAAGGCGTGGAACAGGTGGGAAATGTGCATACTGGATGGCAAGGTGCGCCTCTCCGTGATCAAGCCTGACGGCATCCCGGTCACGCTTTGCAATTGGTTCACGCCAAACGCCGGAGCCACCACAACGGGCCTGCGTCCCTCCTTCGGCATCATGGATCCGCTTTCCGGTGTCGCATCTCCATCATCCGATGTCTTCGTGCTGATCGACAACCTACTGGTGCAGAACATCTCCGCAATTTCCCGCACTGATGATTGGACGATGTACTGACGCTTCCCCCGTCACCTCAGAAAAAAAGCACCGCCCCGGAGCAATCCGGGGCGGTATCTTTTTCTTGTGAGATGGCGTTCTTGTTACTTCTTGTCTGTGCGTTCGTATTCCGCATCAACGACGTCGTCGTTGCCCGCGGAACCATTGCCGTTCGCGCCCGCGCCCGCTTCAGGCGAAGGGCCACCGGCCGCAGGTCCACCCTGCGCGCCCGCCTGCTGGTACAGCCGTGCACTCACTCCCTGGAAGGCCGCATTCACCTTGTCGGTGCCGCTCTTCATTCCTTCCAGGTTGTTGGCGCTGATCGCCTTCTTCAGGTCTTCGAGCGCCGTGTTGATCTGGCCCTTCTCCTCCGGGGAGATCTTCCCCTCAAGGTCGCTCATCGAACGTTCCACCTGATGCACCAGCGACTCGGCATTGTTCTTCGTCGTCGCCTCCTCGCGGCGCTTCTTGTCCTCGTCCGCATGCGCCTCTGCGTCCTTCACCATGCGCTCGATTTCCGCATCATTCAGGCCCGAGCCTGCCTCCACGCGGATCTTCTGCGTCTTGCCGGAGCCCATGTCCTTCGCGGACACATGCAGGATGCCGTTCGCGTCGATGTCGAACGTCACCTCGATCTGCGGCACGCCGCGCGGCGCCGGGGGAATGCCGTCCAGGTTGAACGCACCCAGCAGCTTGTTGTACGCCGCCATCTCTCGTTCCCCCTGCGAGACCTTCACCGTCACCGTGTTCTGGTTGTCTGCTGCGGTGGAGAATATCTCGCTCTTCTTCACCGGTATCGTCGTGTTGCGCTCGATCAGCTTCGTGAACACACCGCCCAGCGTCTCGATGCCGAGCGACAACGGCGTCACGTCCAGAAGCAGCACGTCCGTCACGTCGCCCGCCAGGACGCCGCCCTGGATTGCAGCGCCAATCGCCACCGCCTCATCGGGGTTCACCGACTTGTTCACTTCCTTGCCGAACAGCTTGCGCACAAGTTCCTGCACATAGGGGGAGCGCGTCGAGCCACCCACGAGGATCACCTCGTCGATGTCATCCGCCTTCACGCCCGCATCCGCCATTGCCTTCTTGCAAGGCTCGATGGTTCGGTCGAAGATCGGACCCGCCAGCTTCTCGAACTGCGCCCGCGAGATGTCCAGCGCCAGGTGCTTCGGGCCGCTCGCATCAGCCGTGATGAACGGCAGGTTCACCGACGTGTTCGTTGAGGAGCTCAACTCGATCTTTGCCTTCTCCGCCGCTTCCTTCAGGCGCTGAAGCGCCATCCGGTCATTGCGCAGGTCAATCCCGTCGCTCTTCTTGAATTCATTCGCGATGTAGTCGATCAGCACCGCATCAATGTCATCACCACCAAGGTGCGTGTCGCCGTTCGTGGATTTCACCTCGAACACGCCATCGCCAAGTTCCAGGACAGAAACGTCGAACGTGCCACCACCAAGGTCGTACACCGCGATCGTCTCGTCCTTCTTCTTGTCAAGGCCGTACGCCAGCGCCGCAGCCGTCGGTTCATTGATGATACGCTTCACATCCAGGCCCGCGATCTTGCCCGCGTCCTTCGTCGCCTGCCGCTGGGCGTCATTGAAGTACGCCGGCACCGTCACAACCGCCGCCTCAACCTTGTGCCCAAGGTAATCCTCCGCCGTCTGCTTCATTTTCTGAAGGATCATGGCGGAAATTTCCGGTGGTGAATAGCGCTTCCCCTTTGCCTCGATTGCGGCGTCGCCATTCTGCGAAGCCACCACCTTGTAGGGAATGCGCTTCGTCTCACCGGACTTCTCGGAATCCGCGTACTTCCATCCCATGAATCGCTTCACGGAGAAGATTGTATTCTCTGGATTCGTCACTGCCTGGCGCTTGGCAACCTGGCCAACAAGCCGCTCATTGTTTTTGTCGAACGCAACAACCGACGGAACCGTGCGGCCACCCTCGGAGGAGGCGATCACAACCGGATCACCGCCTTCCATCACGGCAACGCAACTGTTCGTCGTTCCAAGATCGATTCCGATTACTTTACTCATGGTCTCTCAATGCCTCCTGAAGAGGTGGTTTTGTTGACCGTCTATTCTGCAAGAAATCTACCAGCGCCCCGCTTCCCCGAAGAAATCTTGCAAGTTTCCTGAAATCAATTGTTTGAGTCCTTTGCGTGCCTCGTGCAAGTCCTCGCTTTTGTATCACTGCGACACGGCGGGGATCATGTTACGTCGTTGGACGCCATCCCGCATGAAAGCGACGTCGCAAGAGGGATGATCTTCAATCTTCGGTTTGGCGCTCCCCGCCATCGTTGCTAGGTTCGCTCCATGATTGCTGCCATTCCTCCCCGGCTCAGGGATTTCCTCCTCGCGGCGATCCTCTTCATTCTCGGCCTGTTCGCATTCTGGGAGGGACTTCACTATGATTTCCTGAACTGGGACGATCGCACCTACATCCACCAAAATGCCTGGCTGCTCAATCTCAGCACCAGGAACATCGCCGGCGTCTTCACCCATTCCTATTTTTCAAACTATCACCCGCTCACCATGCTCAGCTACATGGTGGACTTCCATTTTTTCGGCTACACGTCCACGGGATACCACCTCGTCAACATGCTCCTGCATGCTGCCACGGCTGCCGTCGCCTTCGCGCTGCTACGGGCGCTCGGCGGAGGTCGCATCGTGTCCTTCCTCCTCGTGGCGGTATTTGCCCAGCATCCGCTGCGAATCGAATCCGTGGTTTGGATCAGCGAACGGAAGGACGTCCTGTGTGCGTTCTTTTATGCGTCATCGTTGCTGCTTTGGGTGCTGCACGGCCGCGCCCGGCGGTGGTCGGTGCTCCTGCTTGTGGGTGCGATTCTTTGCGCGCTCCTCTCCCTCCTGTCGAAGGCGATGGCGATTTCCCTCCCTGTCATCTTCGTCCTGCATGACGTGCTGTTTCGCCGCCGGTTCGACCTTCAGCGCGCAGTCGCGTGCGCATTCCTGCTCATTGTCTCCGTGATCATTGCGTATGCAAATCATCAGGCTCAGGACACGGCCCTCATTGTCGATTCCCCGCTCTGGGAGAGGCTGAAAGTCGCTGCCTGGTCGCCACTGCACTATGCCATGAAGACCATCGCACCTGTGAAGCTCTGTGCGCTCTACCCCTATGAGTTGCGTCCAACCCGGGACAGCAGCCTCGCCCTCCTGGGCTTTGCTTTCAGCGGCGCGCTCCTCGCGGCGGCTGTTGCCTTCTGGCGCCGTGCACCCTTCATCACCTTTGCAATCCTCGCGGCCCTCGTCGCCCTCGGCCCTGTCAGCGGCCTCATCGCCTTCAGTTCAGCGTACGCTGCTGATCGCTACAGCTACATCCCCACACTCCTGCTGATTGCCGGTCTCGCACCGGCAATGACCCCCATCATCAACACGCCCCACCGGAAGCGGATTTGTCTTTTGGCCGGCTTTGTGCTGTGCTGCGCGGCCAAGGTCACTTCCCTTTCCGTTGTCGAGCACTGGAAGAACAGCGAGGCGCTCTGGGCGCGCGTCCTTGCCATCTATCCGGATTCGAGGAAGGCGCAACTCAACGCGTTCCACGCAAAGGCCACGGAGGGGGAACAGCAAGGGCAGGTCGCCGCCGATGTCGTCGAGCGCAACACCCTCGGCGAGTTTACGCAGACGTCGGAACTCCATGTCTCCGCATTGCTGAAGGCGGGGCGCCTCCCCGATGCGATGAAGGCCGCCGAGGCGATCGCTGACAAGCCCACCTCCCTGTTCTGGCAGGCACGCGTTGTCCGCCGATCACGCGATGTCGCTTCGGCGCGTCGCATCGCCACGGAATTGGCTTCGCAACCCACTGCCACCTCCGATCAACGCGCGGAGGTGGCCCTTGCTTTGGCGGCAGTGGGGGAGAACGCCGCCGCCCGAAAACTCCTCGAAGCCATCGAAGAGCCCACGCTCAGCGGCGCCGTTGCCTGGGGCATGATTGCGCAGCAGGCAACCGCCGCGGGTGAGCGTCTCAGCGCCGCCAAGCACGCCCTGGAAATCTTCCCCGCGGAATTCTCCGCACTCCAGACCCTTGTGCAGGTCGATCCGCCTGATTCCCTTGCACACCCCACCGCCCGTGCGCTCAGGCGCGCAGTCCGTCACCCTGCGGCTGACCCGGGCACTCGCGTTTTTGCCTACGCAAATCTCGGCAGGCTTGCGCTCAAGACGGATTCCATCGCGGCGCATGACTACTATGAAAAGGCGTTCGACGTCAAGTTTCCCGATGGCGTTCCCGCTGCTGATCAGGCGCGAACCCTTGCCTACGCGGGCTTCATCGCGGAGGAGGTCAAGCGCGACACCTACGTCGCCACGCGGATGTATATACGTGCACTTGAATTGGACCCCGCCAACCTGGATGCCCTCCAGAATCTCTCCATACTCTGTATCCACGCCGGCAAGAAGCATGAAGCGTTGGAGATTCTTACCAAAGCGCACGAATACCATCCCAACGATGAGGATATTTCCGCGAACCTCAAGCGCTTGCAGGAAGAGATGGAAAACCTGAAGCAGTAGGCGACGGATCGCCTACGCTTCAGTTGCTCCTGTCGACCTTGACTTTCTTGTACATCACGTAGCGGTTCTCACCCTTCGGGGAGCACTGGATCCGATAGTCGCCCGGCGGCACGTTGGGGATTTGCAGCGTTGGCACCTTGGCCTTCGACTGGAAGTAAATTGGTGAACCACCGATCCACATCTTGTTTGCGATGATGGGATCGCGGAATTGTCCGCGTGGGTTTGTCTCGCTGGCCAGGAAGGCGTCGATGGGGCGCGACAACACCAGTTCAAAAGTCTGGTTTGGATGAATTGCCTTCGGCACATCCGTCCGCCACTCCCCGGCAATGTCTCCAAACAACTGCACCTGATTCGACTCGAAGCGATCATTGTTCCAGAACGTCGTAAATCCAAAGCCCACTTGGCGGACATCATCGCTTAGTATCGCCGCCCGGTGAGGCGGCGACTGCATCAGCCCCTTGAATTCCTTGTCGATCAAATCCTGCTCCGGGATCAGGAACGTTGCTTCGTACCACGCAAGGTTCTCCTTCGCCTGCAACACCAGCAGCCGTGGTTTCAGCCGTGCCAGCCGTCCCGAATGGTCTTCCCCGTCGGGGTTCACGTGATCGACGAAGTTGCGGATGTACATGTCCGTCGAATGTGCCTGCGCCACTTCGCCCAGCACCGGCGAGTACGCAAGCGGCGCAAGTTGATGCGCCTTCCGAATGTCATTCAGCTTTGCCAGCAGCCGCTGCGGATACGTCTCGCGATCCTTGTAAGGATAGTAACGCGGGGAAAGATCAGTTGCCAGCCTCAGCTTCCCCTGCTGTGCAGGCCGAAGGTGTTGGTCCTGCGCCGTTGCGACGCAGGTCATCGTCGCCACAAGAAGGCAAATCAGGAATGTGCGCAGCGGGGTGATCATGCAGTTTCCATCACAACGAAAAGAATGCCAACCCGCCACTGTCAATCTCGACCGCGTTTTTGCGCCACCACCGTCATTGTCGCCCCACTCCCCGCCAGCCACTCCACAAGGCTGTGGAGAATCGCAAAGGGCGCCAGCAGCGCCACCAGCGACAAGTCCTTCAACTTTGTCCCCAACGCATCACGGCTCGTCCCCTTCAGCACCGAGTACGCACGATCGCGGGGATAACCAAGGGAGTTCAGCAGGCTCTGGAGGAATCCGTAGGGATTTTGCTCCAGCGAAAAGGTCGAGACACGCAGCCATTGCAGCCGCTTGATCGTCAGCAGCACCAGCAGCGACTTGACGCCGAATCCATGCAGGTGCCGCGGCGGATCGAGGTGAAACCAATTGGTTCCGAAGCGTGTTGCCTGCCAGCTCTCATGGTTTGGCATTGCCAGGAACAGAAGTCCCCCCGGTTTCAGAAGCCGGTAAATTTTCTCCAGGGTCTCGTCAGGTTTCCTCAAGTGCTCGAACACATGCCACAGCGTGATCGCATCGAAGGAATGCTCCGGCAGGTCAAGCGTCAGCAAATCCCCAACGTGGATGGGAACACGTGCACCGGAAGGAATCCGCCTCGCACTTTCCGCCGTCCATTCCGTCCCCTCCACATCGTAGCCGCGGTCACGCATCTGCATCAGGAAGCCACCATTGCCGCAACCCACGTCCAACAACCGGGGCTGTCGCCCACGCTTGAAAGAGCCCCTGTGCCATTGGCGCAAATGCCCATCCACCCAGTGCGCGCGGCCCCCCTGGAATACGTCCACCGCCTTTGCGATCGGCCCCACAAACTTCCTGCGGGATTTTCCGTAGTACTCGTTCAGGTAGTACCGCGCCAGAACCGCATCGCTCGGCGCCGGATGCAGCGCATACACCTTGCACTGCTCGCACTGCACCAATGGGAAGCTTGCGCCGTCGGGCACACGCACATCCGCAACCAGCCGTGCGCTCCCCGCACCGCACCAGCATTCCCTGCCGACACGACGCCGCATCGTTATTCGATCGTCCCCGGTCCGCGTTGCTTTGGCGGAACACGCGCTGGAAACAATCGACTCGCCGCGATCCGCTTGCGCGCCTTCCAGCAATCGAACGAGACACGCAGCACGCCAAGTCCATAGGTGCAACTGCGCCGGAAGTTGATGCTCGACGCTTCGTCGAAGTAGCGCGTCGGGCAGCTGATTTCCCCCACGCGCCATCCCATGTACATCGCCTGCGCGATCATTTGGTTGTCGAAGATGAAATCGTCATCATAGTCCTCCAGCGGGAGCGCCTCCAACAACCTGCGGCTGAAGGCCCGATACCCCGTGTGATACTCGGACAGTTTTTGCCCCATCATCACGTTCTGCGCCAGCGTCAGGAAGCGGTTGGAAATGTACTTGTACGTTGGCATTCCCCCCCTCCGTGCATTCTGCCCCAGCATGCGCGAGCCCATCACCGCGTCATAATGCCCGCTGGCGATCATCGCCGCCATCGCAGGAATCAGACGCGGCGAATATTGATAGTCGGGATGCACCATCACAACGATGTCGGCCCCATGCTCCAACGCCTTGCGGTAACACGTCTTTTGGTTTCCACCGTACCCCTTGTTCCTGCTGTGGACCACAGTGTGGATGCCGAGCTTCTTCGCCAACCCGGCGGTCCCATCCTTCGACGCGTCGTCCACCAGGATCGTATCCTCCACGATCGAGCGGTCGACTTCGCGAAATGTCTTCTCCAACGTCCGTTCGGCGTTGTACGCGGGAAATACGACAACAACCTTCTTGCCGCTGAGCATCGGTCCACCCGGAAATGAGGTTCGCAATCAGCTAGGCTCAAATGGCAGTCAGGGCAAGGACTTGATGAGCGCCATCGCGCCCGTAAAATCCGAGATAAAATCCGAGGCTCCAGCATTCTGGCTGGTCGTCAGCGCCTTGCTCTACGCCGCGCTCACATGGCCCGTCCTTTTTTGCGGCATCACCGGCCCCGGCGGCCCTGCCCATGACGAGACAAACTACCATCTGCCCGTTGTCCACCAGTTCCTCGGCCAATGGCCCCATCCCGACTTGAGCGACTACCCGTCGGCTCTCGCGCCGGGATACTACCTCCTCCTCGTCGGCCTCGCGAAGGCCCTCGGCGGCGACACGCATCTTTTCCGTTTCGTGACCGGGTTGTTCGTCATCGGTTCGGTGCTTTTCCTTCAGGTGTTTCTTCCGCGGAAAATATCCGCTGTGCGCGCGTTCGTGATTGCATTGCCGCTGATGGTGCTCCCCATAGCCTTGCGATCAGGGATGTGGTTTCTCACGGACTTCCCTGCCTTCTTCTTCATCGTGCTGGGTCTTGGTGCGGCCATCATGGCACCGGGGAATCGGAAGTGGAGTGTCGTCGCGATTCTTTGCATCGCGATCTCCCTGTCCTTTCGTCAGTTGAGCCTGTGGATCGTGCCACCAATTGCCTATGCGCTGTGGCAACGCAATCGACAGACGCCACTCGGAACGGTCGAAGCGCTCGCATGCGTTCTTTCGGCGATGCTGCCATTGTGGTGGATGATGAGTCTGTGGGGTGGCATGACAACCCCCACGTTTCAGGTGCGCTACCAGAAGCCAAACCCCGCAAGCATCACGATGGCTCTCGCCTATGTCGGTTGCATCACGCCATTCTTCATTGCCGCGAATCCAGCCATGCTGAAGGGGATTCTCAGCCGCAAAGTTGGAGTGACCACCTCCCTGGTTATCGGACTCATTCCAGCGCTCGCCTGGCCCACCTCCTACAGCCTCAATGAAGGACGGTCCGGTGGTCCCCTGTGGGAAATCGCCAGGCACCTGCCCACGGTAGGTGAACGTTCCCTGTTTTTCCTCCCGCTTTGCATCGCCGGCGTGCTTGGACTTTTCATCATGCGAAGGGGTGCGCGGCTCTGCGGCGATCTTGTGCGTGCGAACGCGCTGATATTCGCCTTGCTCTCCATGATGCTCCTCCATGGAACAATCCATGAAGCCTATGAGCGCTACTACCAGCCGGCGATCATGCTGATTTGTGGGTGGCTCTTTGCACTGACGATCCCTGACAGGCGAAGCGAGTCCCGCGTGACCATGATGCCAATCCTCCTCCTGGCTTTTGGATTCTTTGTGCTCTCCCTCATCAGCGAATACTACACACTCTTCAGGGTGCACCCACTCGATTGATGTCGTCTTCTCCTCAAGGCGCCGGGCGCGACCGCGCCATTGATGCGCTTCGCGGGATCGCGATTCTCTGCATGATCGCCGATCATACGGCCCATGGCAGCCATATCCTCACGTTGCTGCACTTGCCGAATTACTTGCAGGGATCCTCAGGCTTCGTACTGATGGCCGGATTTGCGCTCGGCATGGTGTCGCTGCGTCGCGCCGGGAAGTTGGGATGGTCGGGAGCCTACCGGAAGGTTCTCACGCGCGCTTTTCAAATTTATCTCATTCACGTCTTCCTCGTGCTGGTCATGAGCGACATCGGCCTCGCGACTGGCAACATTCGTTCAGTCCCCACCGCCCACATCACGTTCTCCCAACTCATCGCTGACATTCTCACCCTCCGGTGGCTTCCAACCTACATGGACATTCTCCCCATGTACGTCATCCTGCTCCTGTTCACGCCGCTCGCGCTGGAATGTTTCCGGCGTGGAAAATCATGGCTCGTCTTTCTCGTCAGTTTCCCGCTGTACGCGGCCCTTCAGTTGGACCCAAGCGTCGACAATTTTGAATGGATGCGTCCCAACATGGGACTCGGCTTTGGACTTTGGGGCTGGCAACTCATCTTCTTTCTTGGCCTCGCCGCAGGATACTCGCGCGTGGACAGGACCTTGAAGAGTTCTTCCAGACTGCGAAACGTGGCCCTCTCCCTGTCCCTCGTTGTCGTCATTGGGAGCATCGTGCTTGCGCGAATACAGGCCGGCGACGTTGGTGGCTTTCGCCTCCTGTCTCCCGAGATGGAACAGGCGCTCGTCCGCAAGGACAACCACGCCCCGCTGCGGACGCTCTCCATCGTCGCCGGCGCGATCGTCTTCTATTTGGCCATCACTGCGCTCAATGACCGGGGAAAACTCCAGACCGCGCTTGCCTTCCTCGAAGTTTGCGGGCGGAGCAGCCTCTTTGTTTTCATCGGCCATTTTGCCTTTGTCGCGCTGCGCTTCGCCATTGGTGCGAAGCACTGGCCGCCAATCGCACAGGACGTTTGGTGCATTTTCGTCGTCTCCTGTCTCTACGCTGTCACCCGCTGGCACGCTCCGATCCTGGGGAAAATGCGCAGTTGGTTCGCATCAATCCGCCCGATCAGTGGCTCATCACCTGCCTTGAACTCCTGAGCTTCGGCGGCGGTTCCAATCACCTCCTGCAAGTCCAAAGTGAAGCCTGATCTTGTGTTGCAGTCGCCGGTTGCCATCGCTTGAATTGCCTCCTCACGCGATGGATGTCCCATCTCGTCCAACCCACAACCAAAGCTCCACGCGCCACGATGGCAATCGGTCCCTCAGACTTCGTTCATCTTCATGTCCACTCGGAATACTCGCTCCTCGATGGCGCGAACCGAATCGGACCCATGGTGAAGCATGTCAGGGAGCTTGGCATGCCCGCGATCGCGCTCACCGATCACGGCGTGATGTTCGGCATCCATGAGTTCACCAACACCTGCGCAGCGGAAGGAATAAAGCCCATCGTCGGTTGCGAGGTCTATATCACCCCGTTTTCGCGAACGGCGCGCGGTGCGGGGGAGCAGAAGAACATACATCACCTCCTGCTTCTCGCGGAAAACTGGAACGGCTACCAAAACCTGATGAAGCTCTCCACCATCGGCCACATGGAGGGCTATTATTACAAGCCGCGCATCGACTTCGAAACCCTTGCAAGGCACAAGGACGGCCTCATCGCAACGTCGTCCTGCCTCGCCGGCCTCATCCCGCAATCCATCATCAACGGTCAGGAGAAGAAGGCACAAAACTTCACCGGCCAGTTCGTCGAAATGTTCGGCAGGGAGCGCTTCTTCATCGAATTGCAGGATCACGGCATCGAGGAGCAGCGCATCGCCAACCGTTCCCTGCTGAAGATCGCCGCCGCCCAGGACTTGAAGCTCATTGCCACCAATGATTGTCACTACATGCGCCGCGAGGATGCGAAGATGCACGACGTGCTGCTTTGCATCCAGACCGGGTCCTTCGTGAAGGAGAAGGAACGCATGAAGTTTGACGGAACGGAATTTTACGTCAAGTCCGCCGAGGAAATGGCGATCCTTTTTCGTGACCACCCCGAAGCCGTCACCAACACCCGTCTCGTCGCTGAAATGACCGACATCCGCATGCCGAAGAAGGAGTACCACCTCCCTCGCTTCCCATGCCCCGACGGTCTCACCGAGGAGGCCTACCTCATTCAGCGTGTCTGGGCCGGGGCGCGCCAACGCTACGGCGACCGCATCGACAGTGACCAGGCGCTGCGCGACCGCGTGCAGTTTGAAATCGACGTTGTCGTGAAGATGGGCTTTGCCGCCTACTTCCTCATCGTCGCGGACTTCATCGCCCACGCGCGATCACAGGGGATTCCCGTCGGTCCCGGCCGAGGGTCCGCTGCTGGATCCGTCGTCGCCTATTGCCTCTGGATCACCCAGCTCTGCCCGATCCGTCACGGGTTGCTGTTCGAACGCTTCCTGAATCCTGATCGCGTTTCCATGCCCGACATTGACGTCGATTTCTCCGACGATCGTCGCAGCGAGGTCATCGAATACGTTCGCAGGAAGTACGGTGATGATTGCGTCTGCCAGATCGTCACCTTCGGAACCATGAAGGCAAAGAACGCCATCCGCGACGTGGGCCGCGTGCTTGGCGTGGACCTGAAAACCGTCGATCGCATCGCGAAGCTCATTCCCGAAGGCCCCAAGACGAACCTGAAGTCGGCGCTCGAATCCACCGATGAGTTGCGCAGTGTCCTGCAAAGCGATGCCACCGCGAAGCAGATTTTCGACTATGCGTTGCAGGTGGAAGGCATGGTGCGCCACGCCTCCACGCACGCTGCCGGCGTCGTCATCGCCGATCAGCCCCTTACGAATTACCTGCCGCTCTACAAGACCCCGAAGGAGGCGGGCGCCCTCACGCAGTTCACCATGGGACAGGTGGAGGAAATCGGCCTCCTCAAGATGGACTTCCTCGGCATCAAGAACCTGTCCATCATCCAGCGCGTCGAGAACTGGCTCCGCGAACGCGAGGGCATCACCATCGATTGGGACAGGATCGACAACGTCGACGACAAGACGTACAGGATGTTGCACAAGGGCCAGACCGCAGGCGTCTTCCAGTTGGAGTCGAGCGGCATGACCGCACTGGTCAAGGCGCTCAAGCCCACCGACTTCGCCGACCTCACCGCTCTCATCGCGCTCTACCGCCCCGGCCCCCTTGATGCCAAAATGGATCAGGCCTACGTTGCGCGAAAACACAAGCGGGAGAAGGTCACCTACGACCATCCGGTGATGGAGCCGATCCTCAGGGAAAGCTTCGGCATCTTCATCTACCAGGAGCAGGTCATGCGCGTTGCAATGGAACTGTGCGGCTTCACGCGCGGCGAAGCCGACGTTCTTCGCAAGGCCATGGGCAAGAAGAAGAAGGAGGTCATGGACCAGCAGGAGGAAAAATTCATCAGCGGCGCCATCACGAAGAACAATGTCGATCCTACCCTGGCGAAGCACATCTGGGACCAGATCGTCACCTTTGCGGGCTACGGCTTCAACAAGTCCCACTCCGCGGCCTACGCCGTCGTGACGTTTCAAACCGCCTACCTGCGCGCCAATTTCCCCACCTATTTCCAGGCTGCCCTGCTCACGAACGAAATCGGCGGGTCCACGGACAACATCGCGAAGTATGTCGCCAACGCCCGCGAGATCGGGTTGCAGGTCCTCCCCGTGGACATCAACAAATCCATCGACTACTTCAATCCCGACGGCAACACCGTGTGGTACGCCATGAGCGCCGTGAAGTCCGTCGGAACCTCGTTTGTTCACGCCATCATGCGCGAACGCGAGGCAAACGGCCCCTTCAGTAACTTCGTTGATTTCGTGCTGCGCGTTCCAACGGAGGCCATGAACAGCCGCATGGTCGAGGCGCTCATCAAGGTTGGTGCCTTCGATCGTATGCATCCGTCCAAGAAGGCGCTCCTACAGATCCTTCCCGAACTCATCGAGGCTGCCCAGCGCGTCCAGGCGGAAAAGGCCAGCGCACAATCCTCCCTCTTCGACGCAATTGCAGAGAAGGGCGACGGCGCGCCCGGTATCCATGAAATAACCATCCCACAGGTCACCGAATGGGATCCGAAGTTGCGCGCCACCTTCGAGAAGGAGTTTCTCGGCTTCTTCCTCAAGGAGCACCCTCTTGACAAGTATCGCATCGAGATCGACAGCTTCGGCGGAACGCGCAGCGGATCGATTGCCGGCATCGCGGAGGAACTCATGGGCGAGGATTCCCGTGACATTGCCATGGTCGGCATCATCACCGCCGTACAGACGCGCCAGGACAAGCGCGGCGCGTCCTGGGCCATCGTCAACATGGAGGATTACGAAGGCGCCTTTGAGGTGAAGTTCTTCTCCCGCGCCTACGAAGCATGCAGGGACCTCCTGCAAGTCGACCATGTCATCCAGATCAACGCGCGCCTTTCCATGTGGAACAACCGGCCCAGTATTGACGCCATCAAGGCCTCCGCCATTGACCAGCTTCGCGAAGGTGCCAGCGGCATCGAGCTGCAATTTGACGTTCAGAATATCACGAAGGAGTCACTGCGCGGCTTGAAGGAAGTCTGCCGCCGCTTTAGCGGCAAGCGACCCATGCGCCTCGTCCTCTCCCATGAAATTCTCGGCAACACCGTCCTCAAGCTAAACGGCGATCATCGCCTGACCCTCAGCGAGGAATCCCTCGCCGAATTGAGGGCGATACCGGGAAAGCCCACGGTCAAGCTATTCGTTTGATGTCCCGGGAGCAGTAGGTTGTCCGATGGGATTTTGCGAAGAGGCGGATGCGCCACCCAATTCCCGTCCCCTTCTTTCCGCCGCCTGCACCGCCCGCACAAAAATTTCCTTCGCCTTTTCCCCATCCAGCACCGTCACGCCTGCTTCCGTCGTCCCCTTCGGTGACGTCACGGCACGCCGCAATTCCTGCGGTGACTTTTCGGAACTCTTCGCAAGCGTCGCCGCTCCCAACACCATTTGCAGGACCATCCCGCGCGATTGATCCTCCGTGAAGCCCACCTTCACCCCCGCTTCAATCAGCGCCTCAATCACGTAGAAGACATATGCCGGGCCGCTTCCCGTCAGCGCCGTCACCGCATCCATCATCGATTCGTCCACGCGGGTCGTGATGCCCACCGCGCCGCAGATCTCTTCCGCCGCATCCAGATCTTTCGCCGTCGCATGCCTGCCCGGGCAAATTCCAGATACGCCCAACCCCACCAACGCCGGAGTGTTTGGCATCACGCGCACCAATCGCGGGCTTGGGTTCCCCGCGTTCCGCAAGCCGTCCTCGATCGTTGCCGTGCGTGTTCCGGCGATGATGCTGATGAACAGTTGCTCCCGCCGTGAAATCTCCTTCACCTCACCCAGCACGGTGGGAATGACCTGCGGCTTCACCGCGAGCAACACCGTTGCCGACTGGTTGATGAGGTCGATGTTCCCGTCGCAAACCTTCACGCCGAACTGCCTGCAAAGGAAGTCGGTTCGCTCGCTGGAGACATCGGTGATCCCGATCTCATTCGCGGCATGGACGCGCTTGTCAATGAGGCCGCGGATGAGTGCCTCTGCCATGTTGCCAGCACCAACGAAACCCAATTTGTATTTAGTCATCGCAGCCGCAATCCGTGGATTCGCATTCGTTCACTTCGTATTTTGGGCGACTTGCCTCCGCTTCGGCCTTCGCGCGGATGGCGTCACGCCCTTCCTCGATGATCGTGTGGTATTCTTCAACCGTCAGTGCATCCATCAGCTTTGTCTTCAGTTCCCGCGCGAAGGGGAACGCCTTCATGTACGACACAACGTGCTTTCGGAACTCGCGCAACCCAAGCGCCTCGCCCTTGCGCATGGCCATCATCCCGGCATGGCGAAGCACCGCATCCAGTCGTTCGTCCACCGTTGGCTTTGGTGGATCCGGCTCACCGCGGAAGCGCGCCGCGATCTCGCCGAACAGCCATGGGTTTCCCATGCAGCCGCGTCCGATCATGATGCCATCCGCGCCGAAATCGCGAATCATGCGCACTGCATCATCCGCGCTTTTCACGTCGCCGTTTCCGATCACCGGCAGTTTGACACGATCTTTCAGCGCGCGAATGATCGTCCAGTCCGCATGCCCTTTGAAGCCCTGCTGCCGCGTGCGTGCGTGGATCGCGATCGCCTCCAATCCCTCTTCCTCGGCAATCCGCGCCACCGTGAACGCTTCCTCGCCATATTTTTCCCATCCCGCGCGGAACTTCACCGTGAACGGCACTGTCAGCGCCGCGCGCATCCTCTGGAAGATTTCCCGAACCAGGTCGGGCTGGCGCATCAGCGCACTGCCGCCATTCGCCTTCACCACCTTGTTCACGGGACAGCCCATGTTCAGGTCCACGATCGCGGCGCCGGCATCCTGCAACCGCCGCGCCGTTTCCGCCAAATTCACCGGATCCGCCCCGAACACCTGCGCGCACACAACCCCTGGTTCCAAGAACATGTCCAGGATCTGCCATGATTTGTCGCGACCGTTCCGCATCATCGCCTCGCAGCTCACCATCTGCGTATAGACAAGTGGGCAGCCCTGCTCGCGCGCGAACTGCCGCCACGGGCGGTCGCTGATGCCACACATCGGGGCGGGAAAAATTGGCGGCCAAAAGCTGTAGTGTCCGATGCGCAATGGTGGCACCGGCGTCGTCAGTTCCTCGCGGCTCGATGCCTCTGCAATTGCGGTGTCTGGGATTGAGTCCTCGCCCATGGCGTCGAAAGCAAACGCCAGCGCCCCAGCTTCTGGCAAGCGCGTTTCAGCGCTTCAGCAGTCGTTTGCGCCCGTCCGCCGCGTATCCCCTCAGGTCCTTCCGCAGTTTCTCCAGCGGATCCTCCTTCAAGGACCCCATGCAGCACAACTCCGTCATCATCGCCACCAGGTCCTCCGCATCCGCGCGTGAAATGACCTCCTCCGCGATGCGTTTTTTCGCCACATCCATGTTGTGGTAATTCCCCAGCGGAAGACAAACACCCGTTGCGCGGAACCCGTAAAGGTTGAACGCCGTCGCCTCGCACGATCCGCCGTCCATCAACGCGCGGCGCAGCGGCCGCCGCCCCTTTGCCTTCGCAATGCGCGCTGACGCCGCCTCAAGTTCCAGGCAAAGCTGCGGATCAAACACCGTTGTGCGATCGCCCACGCGCAGCACCGCGCCCTCGCCCGTCTTGATGTGCGGGCGCGCGGAGGACATCTCCACGCTCACCACCCGGCTCGCTGGCGGCAGGTACTTGTTCCGGTCCTTGTCCTCGCACAACGCCAGCGCACCCCGGAACCCCGCTTCCTCCGCCCGCGTGAAGAGGCCAATCACGTCTGCATCGCGGCCATCCTCACTCACGCGCCGCATCATTTCGATGATCAGCGCCACCCCCGCCAGGTCATCGATATTGCGGCCATAAATCAAGTCATCCTCGAAGCGCATCGCGGGCAGGTCCCACATGCCCACCTCGCAACCCGACGCGTCCTTCAGCGGCCTCACCCATCCCTGCCTGTTGCGCCGCGGCGCCGGTCCGCGCTTGTTGACCTTTTCCACGACACCGACGACCTCACGGTTCGCCGCCACGGTTGTGTTGCGAAACAGGCGAACCTTTGCACCCTTGAAATATTCATCCTCCACATACCCCTCGAACACCACCGGCACGCGCCCATTCTTGTCCTGTTCCCCATCAACAAGGAACCCGGGATGATCCATGTGGGCCACAAACGCCCACGGATTTTTTGTCTTCAGGCCAATGGTCAGCCGCGCGATGATATTTCCGTGGGCATCACGGTCCACCAAGACGCCCGGGATGGAATGGAGCTGATGCTCGATCGCGTTTGCCATCTCCCGCTCCCGGTATGGCGCCGTCGGATGGTTTGCAAGTTGCAGCAGAATCTTGGTGAGGGTCGATTTTGGCATGATTGCGACCGTGCCTCCCGTGGCGCGCTGGTGCAAGGCCTGGATCAACTCTTTCCGCTTAAGCCATTCATCGCCAATCCTGTGGCGCCTTCATGACAATCCACACCCTCCGTACCCTTCCATTTCAGGGGGGATTTCGCTTGCCGGTGTTTGGCAATCCACCAAGCTGGCCTCATACTTTGCAGTGAAGAACCGACCGATGGCCACCAAGACCAGACTGCTCGTTGCTGACGACGATCCAACTCTCCTCAGCCTTCTCAGGAAAACGCTCACGCGCGAGGGTTTCGACGTGGAGACCGCCCGAAATGGGGAGGAAGCATTGGACATCCTCCGTAATCACAGTAGTTTTGACCTGCTCATCACCGATGTCCGCATGCCCGTGAAGAACGGCGAGGAACTCCTGCGCGACGCGCGCAAACTGTGCCCCGGCCTCAAGGTCGTCTTCATCACCGGCTACTGCGAAATGGACGAACGCAGCCGCATGTGCAGCCACGGCGACTGTGAGTTCATCGCCAAGCCCTTCAAGATCCCCGACTTACTGGAAGTCATCGAGCGTTCCCAGACCGCCCTGCGCTAAAATTTCCACTTGGCCACTTTGGGGCCTGAGTCTTGCCTCAGACATTCATGAGTCGCAGTGGCCCATCCGGCCGCTTCAGGCATCACCAGCCCACGGAGTTCGAACATGGCCTTTACCCTTCCCGAATTGCCCTACCCCCTTGATGCGCTCGAACCGCACATCGACGCCAAGACCATGGAAATCCACCATGGCAAGCACCATCAGGCATATATCACCAACGCAAACAATGCCCTGAAGGATCATCCCGACCTCGAAAAGCTTTCCGTCGAGGAGTTGCTCAAGAACCTCGGCAGCGCCCCCGAATCAATCCGCACCGCCCTGCGAAACAACGCCGGCGGCCACGCCAACCATTCCCTTTTCTGGAAGGTCATTGGTCCCAAGGCTGGCGGCGAACCCGCTGGCGCCTTGGGCGATGCCATCAAGAACGAACTTGGCGGTTTCGCAAAGTTCAAGGAAGACTTCGCCAAGGCAGCCACGACCCGCTTCGGCAGTGGCTGGGCCTGGCTTGTCGTCAAGGACGGCAAGCTGGCGGTCACCTCCACCCCCAACCAGGACAGCCCCATCATGGATGGCCAGACGCCCCTTCTCGGCCTCGACGTTTGGGAGCACGCCTACTACCTCAAGTACCAGAACCGCCGCCCCGATTACATCGCAGCCTTCTGGAATGTGGTGAATTGGGACGAGGTTTCCAGGCGCTACACCGCCGCGAAAAAGTAAATGCGGACGGAGGGGAGGGCCTTCTTCCGCAGCACCGCGTTCACAAGACGCAACGATTGAACACCATAGGAACAGACCATGCCGTTTAGCATCGACAAGATGATCAGCGCGGATCGCATTGTCGACCTCAAGAGCTCCAGGAAAGAAGACGTCCTCAACGAACTCATCAATCTCACCAGCACCTCTCCCTTCATCACCGAAAAGAAGGAACTGCGTGAGAAGATCTTCGAGCGTGAGAGAACCGTTTCCACGGGTGTTGGCGTTGGCCTTGCAACCCCCCACGCCAAGATTGCCTCCGTCAAGGATTTCGTCATTTCCATCGGCATCTGCCGCGGTGGCATGGACTTCGACTCTCTTGATGGAAACCCCACCTTCATCATCGTCATGATCGCCTGCAACAACACGCAGTCCGCCGACTTCCTGAAGGTCCTCGCTCACATCGTCAAGTATCTCAAGCTCGCTCCTGTCCAGCGCCGCATCATCGACGCTTCATCGAAGGACGAGGTGCGCGACATCTTCCTGCAGCCCATGGCTGCCGACGCGTGACACCACCGCGTCGCGACCTCCCGTGACACACAAAATCCATGTGGTGATCGACGCCCGCACCGTGCGCGCAGTGCGCACCGGCGTCGGCAACGGCCTCCATCGCCAGCTTCTCGGCCTGGAGGGCGCTCTTGCGGCGGGCGGGCACGATCACGTTGCCGTCACCATCCTGCGTTTCGCGCCAGACCTCGCAGACTCCGGCTTCCGCGCCCGCTGGGATCCGTTCCATCACCTGAAGATTGTTGATACCTCCGCGGACTACACGCAACACCCGGCGGGGGACTGGTGGCTCCATCGCACCCTGCCGTCACTGCTGCATCGCATGGCCGCCGACGTCCTTTATTCACCCGCCTTCATTGGCCCCACCCGCGGAAGTTTCAAGCGCGTTCTCATGATCCACGATGATCTCATCTGGTCACAGCCCGCGTCCTATCCCACAGGATTTCGCGCGTACATGAACCACATGATTCGCCGCTCCGCGAAGGCGGCCGATCGCATCCTCTACCCCTCACAGGACGCGCGCCAACGATGCGATGCGCTCCTCGGTTCTCCACCGGGCAGGAGCGACGTCCTTCATCACGGCATTGATGCGGCGGCCTTTGCCATTGCGCCGCTTTCAACGCGCGAAAAGTTCGTCGCCTGCATTGCCAGCGGTGAGCGCCGCAAGAATCACGAGGTCCTCATTCGTGCCCTCGCGAATCAACATGCCCTGAAACTCGTTTTCATCGGCATTGGTGACGAGGCCCGGCTCCGTGAATTGAAGTCAATCATCCGGGATCAGGATGTTGAATTCATCCCCTCCGCCAACGAAGCCACCATTCGTGACCACCTGCAGCGCGCCTCGGCGTGTGCGTTGTCCACCCGTGGCGAGGGATTCGGCCTCCCGGTGCTGGAGGCCATGGCCTCGGGAACGCCCGTCATCCTCTCGGACATCCCCGTCATGCGGGAAGTCGCCGGCGACGCCGCACAGTATATACAGCCCGATGATGTTGATGGTTGGCGTGCCGCGCTGCTCAACGTGCCGGCCGATGCCCAGCCCCGCGTTGACGCGGGGTTAAGGCGCCTTCCGCAATTCTCCCTCGAAACCAATGCGCTGCATCTTCTGCGACATTTTCAGGAAGTCACAAGATAACCAAGGTGCATTGCGATAACGCCACTTCGTCGATTGGCATCCCCAAGACTCGTCTGCCGCGCGTTGTGTGGCGAAACCCATTCCCCACAACCTACCTTACGAACGCCGGCACGGTTCCCCGTTCCTTTCGCAATTCATCGATGCCCACGCTCTCGCCCCCCGGCAGCACCATCCTTGCCTCCCCGATCACTTCGCCGACCTCCACGAAATCCAGTTCCTCAAAATCATCCAGAAGATCGCGCATCTTCTCCTGATCAGCCTCCGCAATCGACACAACGACCAGGGCGCCCGGTTCGCCAAACCAAAACGATTTCTCCTCATCGAAATCCGACACGTCACAACCAACACCATTCGTTGAAAAGATCGCGCACTCCGCCAGTGCAACTGCCAGGCCACCTTCGCTCACATCCTGCGCACTCTTCAGGATTCTTCCGTCGATCAGCTTGAACAGGAGCTTCTGCAAGCGCACCATGCGTTCCGTGAAGGTTGCGGACATTTCCGCATCCAGCGGCGCTGGCACATCGCCATCACGCTGATACGCCAACAAGCTTCCCGCCAGCGACGACGGCAGTTCTCCCAGCACGTAAATCACATCACCGGAGTCCTTGAATCCCGGCGTGATCACATGCTCCACACCGTCCGCAGCCCCCACCATGCCGATGGTCGGCGTTGGCCAGATCGGTCCCGTTGGCGATTCATTGTACAGCGATACGTTGCCGCCCGTGACGGGGATTTCCAACGCGCGTGACATTGCGCTGATCCCCTCCACCGCGCGCTTCAGCGCCCAGAATTGTTCCGGCTTCTCGGGGTTGCCAAAATTCAGGTTGTCCGTCAGCCCCAGCGGCTTGCACCCCACGCAGAGCAGGTTCAGTGCGGCTTCCGCCACCGCCATCTGTGCGCCCATGAAGGGATCGCACGCCATCTTCAGTGGGTCCACTCCCGTGCTGATGCCCAGCAGCTTCTTCGACCCATCCACACGCAGTACCGCAGCACCCGCGCCCGGCCCAAGCACCGTGTTCGTCTGCACCTGTGAATCGTATTGCTGGTGGATCCACAACTTGCTTGCGATATTCGGGTGCCGCAACAATGCCAACAGTGACGCCTTCACATCGATGGTCCCAGCCGAAGCTCCGGGTTGATACGCCTGCTCCGGTCGTTTCGGCTCACGCGCCTCGCGCAGGTACACCGGCGACTCCTCGCTGATCTTCAGCGCCGGAACCTTCGCCACGATCATCTTCTGGTGCCACACCGTCAGCAGCCCATCCTCCGTCACATGGCCAACCACGGCGGGATTTACTTCCCACTTTGCCAGGACATCCATCGCCTTTTCAATGCTGCCCGGCGGTATCACCGCCAGCATGCGCTCCTGCGATTCAGACAACATCATCTCATAGGGCGACATGTTCTTCGCCCGCTGCGGAACGAGGTCGAGATTCAACTCCATCCCAAGCCGACCACGGCCGGCGATCTCGCAACCGCTGCACGTCAGGCCCGCGGCACCCATGTCCTGGATCGCCTCCACCGCGCCGCTCTTGATCAACTCCAGCGTCGCTTCCAGGATCTTCTTTCCCATGAACGGATCACCCACCTGCACGGCGCTCCGCTGCTCCATCGTGTCTTCCGTCAACTCAACGCTTGCAAAAGTTGCCCCGTGCACGCCGTCGCGCCCCGTTGCATTGCCATAGTACACCACCACGCTTCCCGCGTTGCGCGCCTTTGCCAGCGTCAACTCCTCGCGTCGCATCACTCCCACCGCCATCGCGTTCACCAGCGGATTCCTCTCATAGCATGGAAAGAAACTCACCTGCCCCGCAACCGTTGGCACACCCACGCAATTTCCGTAGTCGGCAATGCCGTGCACCACGCCGCGCGCGATGCGTTCCGTTTCGCGCGAGTCTGGCTCGCCGAAGAACAGGCAATCCACCAACGCCACGGGCCGCGCGCCCATCGTGAAGATGTCACGCAGGATCCCGCCCACGCCCGTCGCCGCTCCCTGATAGGGTTCCACTGCGCTTGGATGGTTGTGTGATTCCATCTTGAAACACACCGCAAGCTCATCATCCAGCGCCACCACTCCCGCATTTTCTCCCGGCCCCTGCAACACATGCGGGCCTGTTGTCGGCAGCGTCTTCAGCAATGGCTTCGAATTCTTGTAGGAGCAGTGCTCGCTCCACATGACGCTGAAAATTCCCAGTTCCGTGAACGATGGCTCACGGCCGAGAATTGAAAGGATTTGCTGATACTCTTCAGGCCGCAGGCCGTGCTCAGCGATGATCTCTGGAGTGATCGGTGAACTGCTCATGATGTGTGTCGGGGACGGAAGCGTGGAAAAATGAAAAAGGCGTGCGATGGTTCGCACGCCTTCCTGGGTGGGCAATTCTTGATTCGCGTGGGAACGACGCCCAGGCGACCAATGATTACTGGGCGGTCTTCGACGCCTTGTTCGCAGCCTTCATCAGGCGGCTCTGCAACCGGGCCGCCTTGTTCTTCTTGATCAGCTTTCGCTTCGACGCCTTGCCCAACTTGGACTGGGCCGCCGACACGACCTTCTTGAGGTCATCCGCTGACTTCTTGGCGCTGATGCTGGCGCCGACTTCCTTCACGGCGCTGCGCATTTCACTGCGCGCGGCGCGGTTGCGCACGTTCCGGCGCTCGTTCTGGCGTACTCGCTTGCGGGATGACTCTTTATTCGGCACGAAAAACTCCTCGATGGATGCTCGGTTTGGGGTGTCTTGGCCCTCCGAAACGCCCAAAGGCGCACGGAAGGGGCCGAAGTGTGTCGCTGGCCGGACCGGGATACGTCAACGGCAAAGTCAATCCGACACCCCGGTTTCCCGGTGCTTTGTCGCCACACTTCCACCCCGGCGCAACCAGTCCACCAAGCTTTGGCGGAAGACTCGGAGTCCCCGCGTCCCGTGCCGCACGCCCGCCAAATCCCCCGTGGCCACCAAATCATACACCCGCCGCATGTCCAAATCCAGCAACTCCGCCACTCGTTTGGGTGCCAGCAGCGGCGGCAACTTCCCCCACTCGATCTCCGCAACATACTGTTCAACATCCGCAGTTGGGCGGGAATTCCTGCCTCCCACTCCCTTGCCGTTCAACCCTCCCGTACTTGATACCATTGGATAACTCCCTGATTTTGGATGCATCGCAACAACATCCACACCATGGGCGTGACGCATTGCATTGTCCCTTGGCAGGCAATGGCATTCGCTTGGAATTTCCCCCCGGAAACCGCTGCGCACGGCAAAGAATTCGTCCCGGCGGTTTTTGCCTTGCTTCAACCCGGTTAAAATCCGTATTCCACGCTTCCCGAATCAGGATGCCCCCGGATTGACCCTCGCGGTCCCTCCTGCAGGGCTGTCCGGCAGAAAAGAATGGCTGAAAGCACCAACTCCTACACCATCCTGGGAATCACCAAGGGCGCCTCTGACAAGGAGGTTAAGAACGCCTATGTCAACCTTGTCAAAAAGTACGATCCGGAGAAGCACACCGATCGCTTCATGATCATCCAGCAGGCCTATGACCGCCTGCGCCAGACGAAAACCCGCGCCAAGGAAGACGTCCATTCCTTCAACATGGCCATCGGTGAGTATCTGTTTCAGGAAGGGGAGCGGACCGTCGGCGATGAACCACCCTCAGAATCCGAGATCGCCCGCGCCCGCGCCAAGTACACGGAAAACTCCCTCGATGAGTGGAGCAAAACCAACCTCGCCAAGCTCCTGTTCCAGCGCGCCCACTACGCCAGCACCCGCAAGCAACTTGCCGACGCCATCCGCGATTGGGGCGAGATTCTCGAGATGGACCCGTCACACATGCGTGCGCGTCACAATCTTGAGATTGCCTGCTCCTCACTTGGGATTTCCTATGCGCTCCACGGTCTCCACGAGGAGGCGATGGAACTCATCGAGCGCGCCCTCCAGTTCAACCCCGACGACACAAACCTGATTCACAATCTTGCCCTTCTGGCGGAAAAGGCGGGCGATGCCGCCCGCGCAGGCCAGTATTGGGGCGAAACCGTCAATCGTTGGAAAGCCAAGCTCGCGCAGGAACCCGACAATGAGTACCTGCGCCAGTGTCTTATCGAAGCCCTCAACCATCACGGCTCCTACATGGAAGCCTATCGCACGGCCAACCTGGGCAAATCTGCGAAGCCCGCCCCCGCTCCCATCCGGCTCAAAGGCGCCGCCACTGCGTCGCAGTCCGCCGTTCCGCTTCCGTCCAATCCCTCCGTGAAAATGCCCGCACGCGGCATGTCTTCCGACTCCGTTGCGCTTCCGCAGCAACAGTCGGCGTCCGCGCCCAGTATGGCACCGATCGAGCGCTTCCGCGAAATCCTCAAGCTCAACCCCGACGATTTCGAGGCGCACTTCCAACTTGCAAACGGCCTGATGGAGGAAAAGAAATATCCGGAAGCCCTCAAGGAACTCGCCGCCCTTGCCGCCAAGCATCCCAAAAACACCGAAGTCCTGAACATGATGGGATGGGCGCAGCTCAACAACGGCCAGAAGGACGAGGCGTTCAATAGCTGGAAACGCAGCCTGATGATCGATCCCAAGAATGGCCAGACACGTGAGCAGCTCGTGAAAGCCCACCTGCAAATGGGCAAAGCCTTCCGCAGCAAGGGGGTCTTCACCCAGGCCCTTGTTCACTTCAAGAGCCTCCTGTCCCTCATGCCCAAGAGCGCCGAAGTTTACCTCGAAATCGCTGCAACCTATGACATGAAGGGCGATGTCCGCTCCGCAGCCGATTCCTATCGCGCCGTCATTGAAATTGATCCAAAGAACAAGGTTGCCCGAAAAGCACTTAACGACCTGCGGATGAAGTAATGCTACTCGCGCTGCGTAACTGGCTCATCACCGATGCCTTCCCCATTGAGGCCGAACCGCTCGAAGTCCTCCCCTTGGCTGACGATGCGGCCAGCGCCGATCTTGTATCCCTCGCCAGCAACACCCTCCGAGCTGTTGAAACCCAAATCGCCAACCTTCAGGCTGCTGCCGATCGCAAACGGGCGATTGAATCGACCGGGCCTGCCACAGCCACCGGGGGCGAGGCCGAACTGCGCCAACTCAGCAAAGCGCTCCTTCCTTCGCTGGATGCCCTTGACCGAATCATTGATTTGGGGGAACCTCAGGCCTTGAGTGACGAAAACTTCAGGAATTGGCTGGTATCCGTGAAGGGTTTGCGGACGCGGGTCACCAAGACACTGGAAGGTGTCGGCCTCCATGCCATCTCCTCCGTAGGGCAACCTGTGGATTTGGAACTTCATGATGTCGTTGCCGTTGTGCCGGCGGCAGATCACCCGGTAAATACAGTTGTAGCCGAGCAGCAAAGAGGTTACTATTTTAGAAGTAGATTGTTGCGGGACGCCAAAGTTGTTGTTGCGCAGTAGATACGGTATTCAAGGAGACATCAGCCGATGGGCAGAATCATAGGAATCGATCTGGGAACCACCAACTCCGTCGTCGCAACGATGGAGAAGAATGGCCCATTCATCGTTCCCAACAGCCTTGGGGAGCGCCTCACGCCTTCCGTCGTCGGCTTCACCAAATCCGGTGACATCCTTGTCGGCAAGAAGGCAAAGCGCGGTGCCATCATGAACGTGGGCCGCACCGTCTTCAGCATCAAGCGCCAGATGGGATCGAACCACAAGGTTCGCATCGAGGGGAAGGAATACACGCCCCAGGAAATCAGCGCCATGGTCCTGCAGAAGCTGAAGCAGGACACGCAGGACTACTTCGGCGAGGAAATCACGCAGGCCGTCATCACCGTCCCTGCATACTTCACAGAAACACAGCGTCAGGCCACGAAGGATTCCGGTGAAATCGCCGGCCTCACCGTTCGCCGCATCATCGACGAACCCACCGCCGCCGCCCTCGCCTACGGTCTGGACAAGGACGAGGACCAGATCCTCATGGTCTATGACTTCGGCGGTGGAACGTTCGACGTCTCCATCATCGAGATCATCAATAGTGTTTTTCAGGTGCGCGCCATCAGCGGCAACACCCACCTCGGTGGCGACGATTTCGACAAGCGCATCACCGACTACCTCATCGATCAGTTCAAGGCGGAGCACAAGGTTGACCTGTCGGAAGACCCCATTGCCCGCCAGCGCCTGCGTGAATCGGCCGAAGAAGCGAAGATCGAACTCTCCGAACTCAAGGAAACGCACATCCTCGTTGAAGCCATCACGATGACGGAGCGCGGGCCCCTCACGCTCGACTGCATCCTCACGCGCGACAAGTTTGAAGAGCTTACGAAGGATCTCGTTGAGGCAACCCGCGCCCCCATGCAGGCCGCCCTCAAGGACGCCCAGCTTTCCGTCAAGGACATCACAAACATCCTCCTCGTCGGTGGCACCACGCGCATTCCCGCCGTGCAGCGCCTCGTCAAGGAATTCACCAACAAGTCCCCCCACCGCGACATCTCACCGGAAGAAGTTGTCGCCATGGGCGCCGCCGTGCAAACCATCGTGCTTGCACCATTGGAAGGCGACCTGGAGGAGACCTCCGCCACGCGCTATCAGGGCGAAAGCCGTCCCGTCATCATTCACATGACGCCCTTCTCGCTTGGTGTCGGTTTGCAGAACGACCAAATGGGCGCGATCATCGAGCGCAACTCGACGTATCCCACGGAAGCGAAGGATATCTTCACCACAACCCGCGACTTCCAGGAAGCCATCAGCTTCCCGATCTACGAAGGTGAATCCGACATCGCCTCCGAAAACACGTTCCTCGACCTGCTGCGCATCGAAGGAATCACACCCGCCCCCCGCGGTGTGCCCCGCATTGAGGTCACGTTCCGTCTCAATCCCGACCGCATCCTTGAAGTTCGCGCGGAAGACCTCGCCACCGGCGTCGAGAAGCAAATCACCATCGCCGCAACGGACAGCCGCCTCAACGAGGGCGACAAGAACCGCATGGTCAAGGAAGCGCGCGAGCGCATCTCCAAGATTCTTCAGGATCGCATCAAGGAGTCGCGCACCGATGAGGCGCGCAATATTCTCCAACGTGCCGAATCCATCATGGCAACCTCCGGCAATCATCCCCTCACGGGCGAGCTTAAGTCGCAGACGTCCGAGCTTCGCACCGCCATCGAGTCCGGTGACGAGGAGAGGGTGAACGACATCGTCGATGACGTGCTGAGAGTCATGACGGAGATTGAGGCGGGGGCCTGATCTTCTTGGCTTCACAGTTCCGCGGGCAGTTGACCCATCACCTCATTTTTGCCGCGCTGATTTCAGCCGCAGCAACCGTTGCCCATGCGGCATGTCCCTCCTTCGATCCCGTTCTCTTCACTGGAAACGTGAGCAACGGTGCCCTCGATGAACTGTCCGGCCTCGCCGCCAGCCAGCGCACGCTCGGCATCCTTTGGACGCACAACGACAGCGGCGCGGATGCAAAGTTCTACGCCATCAACGGCGTCGGTGCCCTCCGCGGCACCTACACCCTCAATGGCGCCACCGCCACCGATTGGGAAGACATCGCCGTGGGACCGGGGCCCAGCGTCGGCACTTCCTACATCTACATCGCCGACACCGGAAACAACGACTACGACCGCACCACCGTCCGCGTGTACCGCATCCCGGAACCCGCCGCACCACTCACCGGCGGCGCCGCCTCGCAGAATATTTCATCCTACGACACGCTCAACATCCGATACCCTGGCAATGTCGCGCACGATGTTGAAACGCTGCTCTGCGATCCCAACAATGGCGATCTCTACTTTGTGACACGCGATCGCAACAACGAAGGCTTCGCGCGTGTCTTTCGTGACCCGGCAAACCAGGCCGCTGGATCCACTGTCACCACAACGCAGATCACAACGCTTCCCAACACGGGAAATTTTCTCATCAAGGGTGGCGACATCAGCCCCGATGGCCAGCTCATCGCCCTTCGATTTCATCGTTCCAGCAATGGCACCGGCGAAGTCCACCTCTGGCGCCGTGACGACGGCCAGACAATCCAGCAGGCCCTTGAGGGAACAACCTGCGTCCTTCCCACAGTGAATCAACCGCAGGGCGAGGCTCTCGGCTGGGCCGGCAACAGCGCCGGATTCTACATCCTCTCCGAAGGCGCCAATACCGCCATCTACTACTACGGCCGCCAGCCCGAAGCTTCCAGTGTTGGTTGGCTGTTTGACTAATCGGATCGAAGAAACGGGAACTGTCGCCCCCATCCCGCACCCGTTCCGTTGCACTTGAAGTTCTTTCCTCCGCATCGTTCCCAAGTAAGCCTCTTTGATCACTGAGATCCCTGTGATGAATGAGGAGTTTGCCTGAAGTATCAACATGCTTCCCATCCGCATCCACACCGACACCCGCTTTCTCCACCACGACACCGGCACGCATCCGGAGAATGAACTTCGCCTGCGTGCCATCGACGCACAGTTGCGCAACTCACCCATCGCGGGTCGTTTTCACTTTGCCACACCGGATCCCGCCACGCGCGAGGACATCCTGCGCGCGCACACGGAAAGGCATTTCGCACGCATCAGTGCCGTCGCGGGCCGCCGTGGCCGAATCGATCCAGATACAGTCCATTGCGAACACACCGCGGAAATCGCCCTGCTCGCCGCAGGCGCCGCCATCGATGCAACGCGCAGCGTCGTGAAGGGTGAAGCGTCGCGCACCATGGCACTCGTGCGCCCGCCCGGTCATCACGCCACACGCGACCGCGCCATGGGATTTTGCTTCTACAACAACGTCGCCGTCGCCGTGCGCTGGCTTCAAAGCGTTGAACCCGGCACTCGTGCTGCCATCATCGACTTCGACGTGCATCACGGCAACGGCACGCAGGATATTTTTTACGAAGACCCCGATGTCTTCTTTTTCTCAATTCATCAGGACAACCTCTTCCCGTCCTCCAGCGGCGGCGCCTCGGAGCAGGGCGCAGGCGCCGGCATCGGAACCACCCTCAACATGCCCGTGCCCAACCGCTGTGCCCGTGGAAAATGGATGGAACACTATGCGCAAGGAATTGAAAAGGTTTTCGCATTCAAGCCGGAGATGATCTTCTTCTCGGCGGGATTTGACGCGCACAAGGATGACCCGCTCGGTGGCCTGTCGCTCGAAACCCGCGATTTCTACTCGTTGACCCGCCTCGTTGCGGAGCGAAGCAATACCCACGGCGTTCGCGGCATTGTCTCTGTACTCGAAGGTGGTTACAACGTCACCGCGCTTGCCGAATCCGTGGAACAGCATCTCACCGCACTCGTTGAACCATAGTTCAAAAGGACCTCATCAATGCGCCTGACAAGATACCTCGTGGCATTCTTCTGCCTCTGCGTCCACGCCGCGTCTCCCGCCGCCGACACGATCATCCGCAACGGGCGCATCATAGACGGAACCGGCGCCGACTGGTTTCACGGCGACATCGCCATCAGCGGCGGCAGGATCGTTGGCATAGGCGACCTGCAAGGCGTCACGGCCTCCCAGGAGATCGATGCGAAGAACAACATCGTCGCGCCCGGGTTCATCGACGTTCACACGCATGCCGATGAGGATGTCTTCAAGATGCCGCTCTGCGAGAATTTTATTCGCGACGGCGTGACGACCATCATCACGGGCAACTGTGGTGGCAGTACGTTGGAGGTGGGGGAGTATCTCTCCAGGATCAAGTCGGATGGCGTTGCCTTGAACGTTGCCACGCTCGTCGGTCACAACTCCGTCCTTACAAAGGTAAAAGGTTCCAAGGCCGGCGAGCTCACTCCAGAACAGCGCGAGCACGCCCACCAGATCATCGCAACTGCGATGGAGGAGGGCGCTGTCGGTTTCTCCACCGGCCTCATCTACACCCCCGGCACCTACAGCAACACGCAGGAAATCATCGACATGAACAAGGTCGCTGGAAAGTACGGCGGCATCTATGCCACCCACATGCGCGATGAAGCATCCGCAGTGCTCACGGCGATCGACGAGGCCGTGCGCATTGCAGAGGAGGGCAACACACGCCTGGAGATTTCGCACTTCAAGCTTCCGCGCGATGTCGCGAAAAAAATTGGAGGCGCGGATGCCATGTTCGCAAAGGTGCGGCAGGCCCGCGAACGCGGCCTTGAAGTATGGGTCGACCAGTACCCCTACACCGCCTCCAGCACCACGCTTTCCGTCATGCTTCCCGATTGGGTGCGCGAAGATGGTGACGAGGCCGGTCGCAAGCTCTTCGACGACCCCGCGAAAAGGGAGAAGGTTCTCGCCGACATGCGCCAGAACAACGAAGTCAAGCGTGGCCGCAAGGACCTCAGCTATGCCGTCATTGCCTCATGCAAGGCCCATCCCGACTACGCCGGGTTCAACGTCAAGGAAGTCGCGCAGATCATCAAGCTCCGCGCCGGGAAGGGCGACTCCGTGGACTTCAAGGCGATTCCCCGCGATCAATGGCCCGACGTCTCCATGACCGATCAGTACAACGCCGTCATCGACATCTACCGCAAGGGAAGCGCCTCCTGCGTCTACCACACGATGGATGAAAAGGAAGTGGACGACATCATGCGCTCACCACTCGTGTCCGTCTGCTCAGACAGCGGCGTTCGCTCCTTTGGCAGTGGCGTGCCGCACCCGCGTGGTTACGGCAGCAATGCGCGCATCCTTGGCAGGTATGTGCGTGAACGCAGTGTCCTGCCGCTGCCGGAAGCCATCCGCAAGATGACGTCCATGCCCGCAACGGCCTTCCGGATCATGGATCGCGGCCTGCTGCGCGAAGGCTACTGGGCCGACATCGTCATTTTCGATCCCGCCACCGTCACCGACAAGTCAACCTTCGAAAGCCCGCATCACTACTCGGAGGGTTTTGCCTACGTCCTCGTCAACGGCGGCGTCGTCGTTGATCATGACACAACAACGGGAAGCAAGCCCGGCGCGCCCATTTACGGCCCCGGTTATAAAGCACCCCAACCTGCGCAGTGAACGGCGGCACCAACCCGCCTTGACCAGCCGTCACCGCTGCGAATAGCTTCACCGCGCGTCAACCCGTCCACACCTCACCCCCAAATTCCCTGCGGAGCCTCCGATGAGCGTCACTGATTCCGAACTTTCCATCCTCGAAGCGCAGGACGCCGCCGTCGCCAGCGCCATTGAAGAGGAACGCCGTCGCCAGCTTGGCACCTTGGAGATGATCGCCTCCGAAAACTTCGTCTCACGTGCCGTGCAGGAAGCCGCCGGATCCGTGCTCACCAACAAGTACGCGGAAGGCTACCCCGGCAAGCGCTACTACAATGGATGCGAACCCAGCGACAAGGTGGAGAACCTCGCCATCGAACGGGTGAAGCAACTCTTCGGAAGCGAATGCGCCAATGTGCAGTCGCACAGCGGCTCCACCGCGAACCAGGCGGTCTTCTTTGCCGCCATGAAGCCCGGCGACACCGTCCTCTCCCTTTCCCTCGCCAACGGCGGCCACCTTTCCCACGGCCATCGTGTCAACATGGCGGGCCAGTTTTTCAAGATCGTGAACTACGGCGTCTCCGCCGACAACGAGCAGATCAATTTCGACGAAGTCGCCTCACTCGCACGCGAGCACAAGCCGCGCATGATCATTACCGGAGGCTCTGCCTATCCACGCCTGATCGACTTCGCAAAGTTCCGCACCATTGCCGATGAAGTCGACGCCGTCTTCCTCGTCGACATGGCCCACTTCGCCGGGCTGGTTGCCGGAAAGGCAATTCCATCCCCCGTGCCCCATGCCCACATCGTCAGCAGCACCACGCACAAGACACTTCGCGGGCCCCGCGCCGGCATCATCCTGAGCAACGCGGAATGGGGACCAAAGATTGACAAGGCCGTTTTCCCCGGCTTGCAGGGCGGCCCCCTCATGCACATCGTCGCCGCGAAGGCCGTTGCCTTCGGTGAAGCCCTCAAGCCCTCCTTTGCCAACTACGCAAAGCAGGTCATCCGCAACGCGCAGACTCTCGGCGAGGCCCTCGTGTCGAAGGGCCTGCGCCTGGTTGCCGGTGGCACCGACACGCACCTCATCCTCGTCGATCTTCGCAATTACAACGTCACCGGAAAGGATGCCGCCAATGCCCTTGAGCATGCCGGCATCACCGTGAACAAGAACGCGATTCCCTTCGATCCCCAGAAGGAATGGGTCACCAGCGGCATTCGCATCGGCAGTCCGGCCCTCACCAGCCGCGGCATGAAGGAAACCGAAATGCGCACCATCGCCGGCTGGATTGCAGAGGTCGTCAAGGACCCCACCGATGAATCCATCCAAAAGCGCGTCCGTGCGCAGGTCGGCGAACTCACCGCCAACTATCCACTCCGCGCGGATGAATAATCAGCCGCGGGCATCAATGCCTTCGCTTGGTTGAATCGGTGCGTGGGTTGCGGCTCAGCCCTTGCCGAAGTGCATGGATGAGCCGTTGGCGTTCTGCGGGTGCTGTGGCAGGGATGCCTGCGCCAGCATGGACGGAAGCTCCGGCTCCTCAAGGTACGTGTAGCCGTTCAATCCATCAATGTAATACCGCACCAGCGAGGCGCTATCCTCCAGCGTGATTCGCTTGTCGCGCACGGCCCGTTCCACGACGCGGCGGAACCGATTGATCAGGTCCTTGGGATCGAACTGCACATAGCTGAGAACTTCTGAAACCGTGTCGCCCTCCACCACATGGTCCAGGATCACATGGCCGGTGCTGTCGATGCTCACGTGGACGGCGTTCGTGTCCCCCAGAAGGTTGTGCAAATCCCCCAAAATTTCCTGATAGGCACCCACGAGGAACACGCCAATCAGGTACGTCCCCCCCTTGTAGGGATGCAGTTCCAACGTCTTCTTGACCTCGCGGATGTCGATGAACTGATCCACCTTCCCGTCCGAATCGCAGGTGATGTCGGCCAGCACCCCGCGCCGCGTTGGCTCCTCATTGAGCCGGTGAATCGGCATCAGCGGAAACAGTTGGTTGATCGCCCAACTGTCGGGCATCGACTGGAAGAGTGAAAAGTTGCAGAAGTAAGTGTCCGCCAGGATTTCCTCCAGGCCATCCAACTCCTCCGGCTCCTCATCCAGTTCGCTGGCTGTTTTCTTCACCTTCTCGCAAATGGTCCAGAACATCGATTCCGCCTGGGCGCGTTTTTCCAGCGACAGGTAACCAAGGTTGAACAGGTTGACCGCCTCCTCGCGCGCCTGCGCGGCGTCGTGGTAGTTCTCCAGGTAATTCTTCTGTGTATAGCCGGTGATGATGCTGTACAGGTCGTGGATGGGCTGCGCCTCATCCTCCGCCGGTTTCTCCGGCTTTTCCAGCTTGGACTCCTCGTAGCCGCTGCGCCCCAGCACGTTGAAGATCAGCATCGAATGGTAGGAGATGATCGCGCGCCCCGATTCGGACAGGATCATGGGATGCGGAACCCCCGCCTCATCGCACACGGTCTTGATGCGGAACACAACGTCGTTGGCGTATTCCTGCAAGGTGTAGTTGATGGACGATTCAAAGTTCGTCTGCGAACCGTCATAGTCGACACCGAGCCCGCCCCCCACATCGAGGTACTGCATGTTGGCGCCGGCCAGCTTCAACTCCGAATAAATCCGGGCCGCCTCGCTGATGGCGGCCTTGATGTTGCGAATGTTGGAAACCTGGCTGCCCATGTGGAAATGGAGCAACTGCATGCAGTCCTCCATGCCCCGCTCCTTCAGGTACTGCAGGGACTTCAGCACTTCGGGAATCGTAAGCCCAAACTTCGACCGAATCCCGGCGCTGGATTCCCAGCGGCCCACGCCGCGGCTTGCCAGCTTCACGCGCACGCCAATCCGTGGCCGCACGTTTAGCTTTTCGGCGTACTTCACGATCAATTCCAACTCCGTGAATTTCTCCACGATGGGAATGATCTTCTTTCCAATCTTGCTCGCCAGCATCACGGTCTCGATGAACTCGTCATCCTTGAAGCCGTTGCAGACGATCACGGTTTCCGTGTCATCGACCAGCCCCATGACGGCGAGCAGTTCGGGCTTGGAGCCAGCCTCGATGCCAAACCCGAGCGGCTTGGCATAGGCCAGGTACTCCTCCACGACGTGGCTCTGCTGGTTCACCTTGATGGGATAGATGCAGGCGTACTGGTTGGCATACGCGGATTCGGCGATGGCGCTCTGGAAGGCCTGGTGAATCTCCCCAAGGCGGTGCTGGAGGATGCCGGGAAAGCGCAGCAGCGTGGGGGGCGAAATCCCCCGCATCTGAAGCTGGTCCATCAACTCCTTGAGGTCGACCGACTCATCCGCCTTCTTCGCCGGGTGCACCCGAAGGTTCCCATTCTCGCCGATGGAAAAGTATCCCTTTCCCCAATGATTCACCCCGTACAATTCCACAGAGTCGTGAATCTTCCATTTTTCAATCGAGCGAGCGGCTACGTCACGCGCCATCGGCGGATATGATGCCTCCTTGGGCACTGGGCTGCGGGGACGTTACCCCGGCGCTGCGGGAATGCAAGGTTGAATCAATCGCCGGCTGAATTTCCGCCGGGGAATTTTATCGCCCCGCCGCGCCCTCCTTTCCCACGGGGATGATGATTCGCCTTCGCTGATCGAACGAGACCGCTGCGCGCACCCATGGGAAATGAACCTCGCCAGACAAGGACGAACAGGCAGCCTGTCCCGTTTCAACACGGACGATTCATGACAGGAAATAACGGGAGGGGAACGGCATCCTCCCAGCGCGGTCAATCCACAACTGAGTCCGCTGTGTCATTTCCCGCGTCGGCGGGAACGGCATCCTCCCAGCGCGGTCAATCCACAACGTGTCGCAGG
>JADLAR010000046.1 GCA_020848155.1 Candidatus Sumerlaeota bacterium | reverse complement strand
TGTGTGGACCACCGCCCAAATATACGCCCCTTATTCCAAACTTTTACCATGAAGTGTAGCGCTCCCCTGAAATCAAGCCACTTTTTGGACATATTTCCGCCGGTATTCCTGTGGTGAGAGGTAGGCGTGACCGGCCCCCGTTTTATGTACCACCTGCTATGAGAGTTCCGCGGTTTCTTTCTGTCTCAACAATGGATCGAAAGGAAGGTGGCTGGCGTTGGGTCGGGCATTTCTGGACACTTGAATAAGTTAGGTTCGCCGGTGCGCCTTTGACAGAAGAGGAGTGGTCTGTCCCCCAAGGTTTTATGTTTTGCAGGCGCTATTTCCCGAATGCCAGTGTCTGCCTGCGATCGGGGCCGACGCTGACCATGTCGATGGGAATGCCGATGAGTTCCTGTAGTCGAAGGACGTAGTCGATGGCGGGCTGGGGGAGCTTGCTGGCATCGCGGATTGCGGACAGGTCGGATTCCCACCCCTTTATGGTTTCGTAGATGGGCTTGCATTGTTCGATTTCGGTTACGTCGAAGGGGAGCAGGTTGGTGCGTCCGTTGGGTGTTTCATAGCCGGTGCAGATGGGGATTTCGGGCAGGATGCTAAGGACGTCGAGCTTTGTGATGACAATGCCGGTGCATCCGGAAACCTGCACGGCGCGGCGGGTGGCGGGGGCGTCGAACCATCCGCAGCGGCGCGCGCGTCCGGTGGTTGCGCCGAATTCGCCCCCTTCCTGGCGGATTTTCTCGCCGACTTCGTTTTTCTGTTCGGTGAGCATGGGGCCTTCGCCCACGCGGGTGGTGTAGGCCTTCACGATGCCGAGGATCTTGTCGATGGAGCGGGGGCTGATGCCGAGGCCGGTGCAGGCGCCGCCGGGTGACGGGCTGGAGGATGTGACGTAGGGGTAGGTGCCGAAATCGACGTCGAGCAGGACGCCCTGCGCGCCCTCTGCGAGGATGTTTTTCTTCGCGGTGATGGCGCTGTTCAGGTACGTCACGGTATCCGTGAGCATGGGGCGTAGCCGGTCGCCGCACTTGAGCAGTTCTTCCAGGTGTGTTTCGACATCGACGGCTTCGACGCCAAAGAACTTTGTCAGGACTTCGTTGCAGTAGGCGCCAAACTCGCGGTATTTTCTGACGAAGGTGTCCTTGTGGCGGAGGTCGCAGGCGCGGATGCCGCGGCGGGCCATTTTTTCCGCGTAGGCGGTTCCGATGCCGCGGCCGGTGGTGCCTATCTTCTTCGCGCCGAGGCTTGATTCGCGGGCGCGGTCAAGGATGCCGTGTTGGGGGAGGATGACGTGTGCCTGTTCGCTGATGAGCAGCTTGCCTTCGACCTCAAATCCGTTGCCTTCGATTTCGCCGATTTCCTTCACGAGGCCGACGAGATCGACGACGACGCCGTTGCCAATGACGCTGACGACGGTGTCGTGCAGGATGCCGGAGGGGATCAGGTGGAGGACGTATTTTTCGCCGTTGATGACGACGGTGTGGCCGGCGTTGTTGCCGCCTTGGTAGCGGGCGACGACGTCCATCTTCGATGACAGATAGTCGACGATCTTCCCCTTCCCTTCATCTCCCCACTGGCAACCGACGATCACTGTAACGGGCACTGATTGATTCCTAGCGTGCGTTGGATTTGTTCGCTTAAGGCGCGGTTCTCAGGCTTGTCTTGCTTGTCGGCAGGCCGCCGCCAAAATGCGCTAAGGCGAGATGGGAAGGCCGTTGAATCCGACGGGACAACCATTTTGTTCCCAATGCTTGGCGTTCCAAATGGGTGGGTGGAAAAGAAATCCGCCCCGGCATTCCCGGGGCGGATTGGATTACGATCTGGGAAGGCGGCGATCAGGATTTGTCGTCGTCGTCCTTCTTGGGGGTGTTGTCTTCCTCAAGCACCTCGTCGTCTTCGAAGCCAAGGTCGTCGTCGTCACCGAAGTCGCTGAAGTCGTCGTTTTCCTCGTCAAATTCGCTGCGGGAGCGCATCATGCGGATGATGAGGAAGATGATGATCAGGACGACGATGAGGATCAGGATGAAGCGGCCTGTCTTCCATGCGCCGCCTTCGGCGGCCTTCTTGGCTTCCGCATCCTTGATTTGCTGATCCTTAAGGTTCAGCTGCTCCTGAAGGCCCTTGATGCGGTTGGTCAGTTCGGTGATCTTGCCGTTGGAGGCGATGATGTTGTCCTGCGCCTGACGGACGCCGGTCATGGCGGAATCGTTCGCGGCCTTCATGTCGGCGGCGGCATTCTTCAGGTCATTGAGGTCCTTGCCGATGTTCTGGACCAGGGCCTTTTGGTCCTGTGACAATTCCTTGATTTGTTTTTCTTCCTTGCTTTCGCCGCACCCAGCCAGCGTCAGCGCCGCCGCAAGCAGCACGGGCAGGAATCGTAAGAATTTCACAGGAAAGCCTCCGAAAAGCCCGTCACGGGCGAATGTCTTTTGCCACAAAGTACTGCAAAACAAGGGTTGGATGCGACGCTGTGGCGGCATTTGGGTCAAGCACTTTCCCCGGTGGGGGGTGCGGGAGGCTTGCCGGGATTTTTTTCTTTTGACACTTGCGTATGGTCCAACTGCCCGAGTTCCCGAAGGATATTTCGCAGCAGCGTATGCGCTTGGGAGTACCGGGGTTCTGTGATGGCGTTGGCGATTTCCGCGCGAAACTGCCCTGCGGTGGGTTGTGGTGCCTCCCGAAGTTCCTTCAGCCAGACATTGTCCGTCAGGCCCCGCTCACAATGGCTTCCGCGCAATGAAGCTTCCCAGTCGGCAGCCTGCCTCGCACCGGAGGAAATATAAAGGAGTTCGGACGCGGCAGGGGAGAAGTCCCGCGCGCCTCGCCACACGGCAATGGGTCGTGCGCGCCGGGCGATGCGTCGCACCTGATCGGGATGGAGGAGTTGGGCCTCCCAAAGGTCCGGGCGCCATGCGCGGGTGCGGGCCAGCGCCTCATCCTGTCGCCACTTTTCGATCGCGGCGTGATTGCCCGACCTGAGCACTTCTGGAATGCCACGTCCCTCGAAGGTTTCGGGGCGGGTGTAATGCGCTCCTTCCAGCAGGCCATTCATGTAGGAATCGTTTGGCGCGGAGGCGGAGTTTCCCAAGACACCGGGTATCATGCGGGCGATGGCGTCGATCATCGTCATGGCAGCCAACTCGCCGCCCGTGAGGACGAACGGTCCCAGGGAGATTTCCTCGTCGATGCGTGTTTCGATCAACCGCTCGTCAACGCCCTCGTAGTGGCCACAGACGAAGGCAATAGCGCGATGCCGTGCGAGTTCCATCGCCTTCTGTTGTTCAAAGATCTTCCCGCGCGCGGAGGTGAGGACGACATGGGGCCTGCCGGCAGTGCCGGGCGCGCCGATGGTTGCGTCCATCGCGGCGGCCAGGACGTCGGCGCGTAGCACCATGCCGCCGCCGCCGCCGTAGGGCGCATCGTCCACGGTGCCGTGCCTGTCCTTCGCGAACTCGCGGAAATTGATGATGTGCAGCGACAGGGCGCCCGACTGCCGTGCGCGCCCGATGATGGAATCGCCCAGCGGTCCGCCGAACCATTCGGGAAACAGCGTGAAAACGGTGAACTTCAGGAGGGGCTTCCCGACGTGTCTTCGGCCTGTTCCGCGCGCTGACGGATCATTGCCACGGCTTTTCTCGTGTGGCGTTCCTCGGCCTCGAAGAAGGACTTCGCCGCGGAGAACAGCTCTCCCTGTGCCGTCAGCAAATGCTCGGCAAATTTTGGATCGAAGCGTTCGAGTGACCGGACGTAGCGGGTGGCCGCTGCGAGTTTCATTTCTTTGAGAAGTCCCATGGTTGCGAAGTCCTCTTGGGGGAAAAGTGGCAGGGGACACGGCGGAAAACAAGGCCAACGATAAAGGGATGTCGCGATGTTCGCCTCACCTTCGCCCGTGAGCGGTGCGAATTGTCTTTCCACTTCCACCACTTTCGTCAAAACCATCGCGCCATGTCGCACGACCTTCAAACAAACCTTCCCCCCTTCCTTTCCGAACTCTCGCGCCGCGTCATCCTGTGTGATGGTGGCATGGCAACGATGATCTACGAGAAGGGGATCTACATCAATCAATCGTTCGAGAACCTGAACCTGGAACGGCCGCACCTGATCAAGAACATCCATCTGGAGTATGTTCGCGCGGGTGCACAGGTTCTGGAAACGAACACGTTTTCGGCGAACAGTTTCAAGTTGTCGAAATACGGACTTGCCGACAAGGTGCGGGAGATCAACCTCGCGGGGGTGCGTCTGGCGCGCGAGGCGGCGGAAGGCAAGGCTTGGATCGGCGGGGTGGTGGGGCCGCCCGGCGCCGAAGTGGAGGGGCGCGCGGGGGAAGTTTCCTCCGACAGGATTCGCAGCGTTTATCGCCAGCAGTTGAATGCGCTGATCGAAGGGGGAATCGACATCCTGTTCCTGGAATCGTTCGCACACCTGCCGACGCTTCAGATGTTGTGCGAGTTGGCAAGGGAGGTGGCGCCGAGCCTTCCAATCGTTGCAACCGTTCACATCGGTGCCGATGGCAGGACCCGGCTGGGGGCCGATGCGAAGGAGATTGGCGACGCGTTTGAGGCGATGCCTGCCGATGTGGTCGGGGTCAGTGATGGCACCAGCCCTGCGCTGCTCAACGATGTGCTTGATGCGCTGCGCATCCACACGTCGAAGCCGCTGGCGCTGCTGCCGGGCGCGGGCCTGCCGGTGCCGTTCGAGGATCGCCTGCTGAACATGGCGACGCCGGAGTATTTCATGGAATTGCTGCGCAAGGGCATCAATCGCGGCGCAAAACTGGTGGGCGGATCGAGCGGCTGCCACCCGGAGCACATTCGCGCGATCAATTCCTCGATCAAGATGTTGCAGCCCGGCGTGCCGGAAACCAGTGCGCAGCCGCTGGGCATCCTGACGAATGAGGTAGCCGCGCCGGCCCCCGTTGAATTGAAGGTTTTCGAAACGCCGTCGCGATTCGCGGCGAAGATTCGCGCGAACAAGTTCGTTGTCAGCGTGGAGATCGACCCGCCTGTTGGCACCGATGCGACGAAGTCGATCGAGGCCGCGCGGGAAGCGGCCGTTTCAGGCTTGGTGGATTGCATCAACATCGCGGACGGACCACGCGCCACGGCGCGCATGGGGCCGATCGACATGGCGATGCTTCTGCGCGACCAGGTTCCGGAGATTGAGCCGATTGTCCACTTCTGCTGCCGGGATCGCAACATCCTCGGGATGCAGGCGGACCTGATCGGCGCCAATGCGCTCGGCATCCACAACATCCTGATGATCACGGGCGACCCGCCGAAGCTGGGGGACTATCCCTTCGCGACGGCGGTGTACGATGTGGATGCGATCGGGGCGCTGCGCATTGCTGCAAACCTGAACAGCGGAAAAGATCTCGCGGGAAATCCACTGCGCGGCGACGCGACGAGGTTGTTCCTGGGTGCGGGCGCAAATCCGGGCGCAATTGATCTCGACATGGAAATCCGCCGCCTTGAAATGAAGATCGAGGCGGGCGCGAACTACATCCTCACGCAGCCCGTTTACGACTTTTCGCTTTATGAAAGATTTCATTCACGCGTGGAGCACCTGCGTATTCCGATCCTTCTGGGAATCCTGCCGCTGGCGAGCTTCCGCAACGCAGAATTCCTCACGAAGGAGGTGCCGGGCATGCATGTGCCGGAGCCGATTCGCAAGCGACTTCAGGCGTGCGATGACAAGGAATCGGCGCGGCTGTGCGGCATCGACATTGCGCGCGAGGCCTTGGAGCGGGCGCTGCCGACAATCCTCGGCACCTACGTCATGCCGCCGTTCAATCGCGTGGACAGCGCGCTCGCCGTGCTGGAAGTCGCCAGGTCGCGGATCGAAGCGTGACAGGCGAGAACGAAGACAAGCCGGATGATGTTCTTCCCTATCGCGATGATGAGGAGGAATTTGCGCTGGATGAGGACGAGGTTGCGAATGAGCAACTTGAAACAACCGGAGTGCAAAAACTCCTGTCTCCGATCTACCTCATTCTGCTTTTGATGTTCTGTGGCGCGGCATTCATCCCGTTCCTTATTCTCTACACCGTGGGCTGGATGGCTTTGGACGCGGGAAAATGAGGGTGGAGTCGCTTTTGGTTTGCGTGCGACTCGTGCGATGAAACCCTCACACCGCCTTGGCGGCTTTCCTGCCAAGCATCGTCTTGAGGAATCTTCCGGTCTCGCTTTGCTTTGATTTTGCGATCAATTCCGGTGGGCCTTGTGCAATGATTTCCCCGCCGTGTTCGCCGCCTTCCGGCCCCAGGTCGATCAGCCAGTCGCAGTTCTTGATGACATCGAGGTTGTGCTCGATCACCAGCACCGTCGATCCGGCGGCGACCAATTTATTCAGCACCTCGATCAACTTGTGAACATCTGCGAAGTGCAGGCCCGTTGTCGGCTCATCCAGGATATACAGGGACCGACCGGTGTTCTTCTTGGAGAGTTCGCGCGCAAGCTTGATGCGCTGGGCCTCGCCACCGGACAGCGTCAGCGCCGACTGGCCGAGGTGAATGTACCCAAGGCCCACGTCCTGCAATGTTTGCAACGGCCGTGCGATGAGGGGCGCCTTCGCGAAGAGCTGCACCGCTTCATCCACCGTCATTTCAAGGACATCTGCAATGCTCTTCCCGTTGTACTTCACTTCCATGGTTTCCTGATTGTAGCGCCGCCCGTGACAGCTTTCGCATTCCACATACACGTCGGGAAGGAAATTCATCTCGACCTTCACGCTTCCCTGGCCGCTGCATTCCTCGCAGCGCCCTCCTTTCGTGTTGAATGAAAAGCGGCTCTTCGTGAAGCCGCGAATCTTCGCATCCGTCGTTATTGCGAACAAGTCGCGAATTTGATCGAGCAGCTTTGTGTATGTCGCGGGGTTGCTGCGCGGCGTGCGGCCAATCGGCGTCTGGTCGACGTTGATGCAGCGATCGAAATGCTCAATGCCCGCGGCCTGGCGATGCGGGCCGACCACCTGATGCGATGCCTTGTAGCAGTGATTCATCAGGAGCGGAAGGAGTGTCTCCATGATGAGCGAGGATTTTCCGCTGCCACTGACGCCCGTGATTCCAATCATCAATCCAACGGGCAGTTCCAGGGTCACGTCCTTCAGGTTGTGAAGTGTGCAGCCCTCGATGACTAGTTTGTGGTTCGTTGGTTGGCGGCGTTTCCTTGGAGTCACGATTTGCAGGTCACCCTGCAAATAGCGGCCTGTCAGCGACTCCTTCGCCCTGATGATCTGCTCCGGCCTGCCCGCCGCGACGATTTCCCCGCCCAATTTCCCCGCGCCGGGGCCCAAGTCCACGACGTAGTCCGCCGTGCGGATTGTTTGCTCATCGTGCTCCACGACAAGCACGGTGTTGCCCGCGTCCCGGATCTTGCAGAGTGACTGGATCAGCTTCTCGTTGTCGCGTTGGTGAAGGCCGATGCTTGGCTCGTCCAGGATGTACAACACGCCACGCAGGCGCGAACCGATCTGTGTCGCGAGGCGAATGCGCTGTGCCTCGCCCCCCGAAAGTGTTCCCGCCTCCCGATCCAGTGTCAGATAGTGCAGGCCCACGTTGAGGAGGAATCCAAGGCGATCAGTGACCTGTCGCAGGGGTTGCTGGGCGATCTCGCGCTGGCGTTCATCCAGTGGGAGTTCGTTGAAAAAATCCAACGCGTGGCGGATGTTCAATTGGCAGACCTGCGAGATGTTCCTGCCGCCCATGGTGACGGCCAACGACTCCGGCCTCAGGCGCGCCCCCTTGCAATCGCTGCACGGCGTCATGCGAAGATAGTCGGCGAAGGCATCAAACTCACCGCTCTCCTCATTTTCCTCCAGGCGCTCCGCAAGGCGCGTCAGCAACCCGCCCCAGGCATGCAGGCCGGGAATCTTCTTCTTCGTGCCATGGAGCAGAACGTCCCGCGTCGATTTCGGGATGTCCCGCCATGGCTGGTTGAGGTCGATCTCCATTGCTTCCACCACGCGGTGGATTGCGTCGGTGATGCTGCTGAGGTTGCGCGCTTCCTTCAACTCGCGTGGTGAACGGCGCGCGAAGTGCCACTTGAAGGGGCCGATCGCACCCTGATGAAGTGAAATGTTCGGATTCGGGATCATTCGCTCTTCATCAAACTCCGGGATGGCACCCAATCCGTCACACGTGGGGCATGCGCCGTAGCGCGAATTGAAGCTGAAGACGCGGGGTGCCATTTCGACGATCTGGGGGCCGTGCTCAGGACATCCCAGTTCCTCGCTGAAGAGGCGCTCGCCTTCCCACGCGACACCGCGGGGGAACTTTCCCTCGCTGTCGGGAACGATTTCCAGAATCACAAGGCGATCGGAGCGCCGCAGCGCATTCTTGACGGCCTCATGAAGCCGCATGCGCGCATCGGGAGTGATGACGATGCGATCGATGACGAGTGAGATGTCATGCTTGAATTGCTTCTTCAGTCGCAGCGTCGGTTCCAGGTCGACCATTTTTCCGTCGATCTTTGCGCGCACGATGCCTTCCTTCAGGACCTTCTGGAACAACGCCTGGTACTCGCCCTTGCGACCGCGAATGACGGGCGCCAGGACGACAACGCGGGTGCGCTCCGGCAGCGCCATGGCCGCGTTCGTGATGTCCTCCACGGTCTGGCGGATGAGCTTCGCGCCGCAGACGGGGCAATGGGCCTGGCCAATCGTTGAATAAAGCAGCCGCAGGTAGTCGTAGATTTCCGTCACCGTCCCGACGGTGGAGCGCGGGTTGCGACTCGTCGTTTTCTGCTCGATGGAGATCGCCGGCGACAGGCCCTCGATGCGCTCCACATGCGGCTTGGGAAGTTGGTCGAGGAACTGGCGCGCGTAGGCGGACAGGGACTCCATGTATCGTCGCTGTCCCTCCGCATACAATGTGTCGAACGCGAGCGAGGATTTTCCCGATCCACTGAGGCCCGTGATCACCGTCAGCGATTGGCGCGGGATATCCACGTTGATGTTCTTAAGGTTGTGCTCCCGCGCGCCGAAGACGCGGATTTGTCGTGATGCCATTGGGTAAGCCGGACGGGGTGAGTGCCTTGAAGTTGGCTTGCAGGGTGCTGTCGAAATCTTTTCCGTTGGAGCAAGAAGCGGATTTCGGGCCGGGGCGAAGCTTTTGTGACAGCACACGCATCAAAAATCGTTGTCAGCCGATGGCAACTCGCCCAGCCTCCACACGCCCCATGATCCGGAAAGCCACGTCCCATCCCAAGGCGTTTCCCAATTGGCGCTACGGCACCAACACACAGGGTCATTTTGGGGCGATGGTGGCCTTTCACCCCAACCGAGCGCGGTCGCTGATCCTGTGCCATCCGAAGCGCACGGAAAGTGTCTTGTGGAAGGACGAGTTGTGATCCTTTGTCGCATCAATGGCTACAGCATGTATCCCTTGCTGCGGCAGGGGCAGAAAGTGCTTCTGCGTCCGCCCGGGGAGCATGAATCGCTACGCCCAGGGGTTATTGTGGCGTGTCGCGCTGGCAATGGTGAACCTGCCATTCATCGCGTGGTGAAGGTGGCTGCGGATGGCGTGCGCTTCATCACAATGGGAGACAATTGCCGCAGGGCGGATCCCGTGTGGAGAAGGTCGCAGGTGCTGGGGGAATTGATTGCGGCGGAGGATGGCGATGGTGTGTGGCGTGAACCGCGCTCGTTCATCGCGCCGATGATGGTGGCGGCTCAGCGCTGGGGCCTTGCAAGGCCGATGCGATTTTTCTTCCGCCATTTTCGCAATGCAGGCTGGCGGCGCGTCATTGATCGGCAAAAGTGGCTTGTTGACGATGAGGAAAGCGGGATGACATTCCTGATCGATCCGACCAGGCATTCACGTTACTCCCTGACGCCCGTTGCGCGCGAGATCTGGGAGCACCTTCGTGATGGAAAATCGGAGCCTGACATCGTCCGTGCGCTGCGCGCGGTCTACACAAACATCCCGCCGGATGAACTGCGCGCCGATGTCGCACGAACCATAGGTGACCTGCGGCGGCTGAGGCTGATCTAGGGGCGCATCATTCGCATTGGGAGACCTCGAACCGTCGCTGCGTGACTCCTGGCAGGGCACACAGTTCAAGGGCAAACATTCAGGCTGCGTGCCAAATCGTTTGTGTGGCCTGATTCAACAGGCCTTCACTTGACCTTGAATCGTCCGGGATTTGTGATGGACAAAACGATGGAAGGCCGGGCGATCCGAATCGTTCCGGGCACCCAACTTACCAAGGCTTGATGCGTTGCAATTGCATCGTTGTTTACTACCAATCGCTTTCATTGCCGTCGTTGCCTTCTGCTGGTGCGGCCTGGGACGGGCTTCTGCCGCCCCGGCGGAGTCGCCGGAGTTGCAGGCGTTGCTCCTGCGCAAGTCCATCAAGCTGGAATCGGTGCGCACGGAGCAGAACGATTGCGAAATCAGCTACACTCTTCAGGCGACGAATTTTGCGAAGGTTCCTCCGCGCGTCATCATGCCGTTTTGGGCGGTGGTTCCACCGGGCGGATCGGCGACACTTCAACTCAAGAATGCTGAATGGGTGGTTTTGAATCCTGATGGAAAGATGGAAGGGCCGTACACCCTGAAGGAACAATCTCCCTGGGGTATTCTTCCTCCTTCACAAACGAGCGCCCGCATCATTCCGCAGGACGAGTTCCGCACCGTTTCGCTTCAGCGTGCGGAGTTGGTCGTCGCCAGCAACATAACGCGCAACGTTGAGGGAAAGATTGAGAGTGCCATTGCGATCATCACAAAAGGGACACTGGCGCTGAAGATTCAGGCTGCTCCCGGCGACAAGTCACAGCCGCTCGATCTGGCGAAGGATGATCCTTACCTCGACTCGCTGCTGAAGATGCTGGTCATCAACAAGGACCAGATTTTAATGTGTGGCCGCGAGCCAAAGCCCCTCGACAATGAGGAGGAGCTTCGCGCTTGGAACCAACTGTTGGCGGATGCGGAAAAACGGGGGCCCATTTTGTTCGCACGCCTGCCTCGCGGTGGTGTGTACGCGCTGAGGCCGGAAATGCTTCGCAATGCCGGGATCACTCCGGAAGCGATGCCGATGAGTCGCGTCAGGGTTTTCGCCGGGAAGGATGAACTGGCCGTCATCGCACAGGGGAGCGGCGACCAACTGATTGGCGACAGTTCGCTGACATTCTACGTCCCCATCGACAAGACGGACAAGAAGCCGTTCATTCCGTTGTGGGTCTTTCTTGCGGGGGAGGGCGACACCGTCCGTCGTGCCACAATCGCGGACTACGGTGTGCTTTCAACTCCGCCGGAAGAACTCAAAGGGTATGTCACGGAGCGCGTGTTCGAGCCGAACGTCTTCAGCCATGACCAGCCCGTCACGGCGCCCATGTTGAAATGGTCAACCGCGGAGGTCGGCCCAACGGCTTTTCGGAATTATGAGTTTGAAGCCAGCCACGTGCGGCCGGGAACGGACGTCAAGTTTTCCGCATGGTTGATTGGCTGCGATCCTCTGAGGGTTCGTGAATCCTACTATGACCTGCTGATCAACCAGAAGTCCGTTGCAACAGGTGATGTTCGGACAGGCCGGGTGGATGAGCGGGCCGTCACCTTCCCATCATCGCTGCTCGCCGAAGGGATGAACACACTGAGCGTGTTCAATCCGGAGCAGCAGAATCCGGACAAGGCGAATCCATTCCGTTTCATCATGGCGCAGATGAGCCTGCCAATCTCCTCGCTGGGGCTAAAACCGCAGACCCTGTTCTCCGTGGAACTTGATGGTGAGACAACGGCGTCAGTCACCCTTCGGCGGCAGTCGAACTTCAAGGGGACGGGCCTGGCGCTGGATGTGACCGAGCCCCTCAATCCGATCTTCACATCGCTCGGGGTCGCCACCGGGCCCAATGAGTACCTGACACAGATCAGGATCAACAAGGCACAGACGGAAGTCCTGTACGCTCCCATGGAAACCTACATGGTTCCACCCAAGTTTTCCGTGGTGAAGGCGCCGAGGAGTTACTCCACGACGGAACAGGCGGATTATCTGGCAATCTATTATCCTGAACTTGGGGACGCGCTGACGCCGCTAGTGGACTATCGTGCGAAGACGATGTCGGTTGCCGCTGTCACGGTGGATGACGTGTACGCCGCCTTCTCCTATGGGGAGCTGAGTTACCAGGCGATTCATGACTGCATCGCGCATTCGTTCCGCTCGCGAAAGGCGCCGCGCCTGCGCGAGGTGCTGCTCGTCGGTGAAGGCTCGGAGTATTGGTGGGAGTACCGGCGCGATTCCCGAAACGTTTCGCAGAACATGGTTCCGGTTTTCGGATGGCAGGATCCAAGCATTCGCATCCGTGGCGATGAAAGCTACGCGCTACTTACGGGCAGCGGCCCCCTCGCGGATGTGGAAATCGCGCGAATCTCCGTGAACAATCCGGAGGAATTGAAGATCGTGGTCGATAAGATCATGGCCTATGAGGAGAATCCTCCGACGGGAGAATGGCGCAACCGCCACATCTTCGTCACCGATGACGAACCGGATTTCGTCACTGTGGCGCGGGCCATCATCGCAAAGACATTCCAGCCTCCCCACTTCATCGAACTGCTTAAGTTGCAGGATTATCCCTACGAGGATTATTTCCGTGGCATCTGGCGCAAGAGGAGCGCCGAATTCACGGACAAGGTCATCGACGCGATGGACAAGGGGGCGTTGACGATCACCTACCTGGGGCACGGCGGCCCAAACCTTTGGTCGTCGGAGCGCATTCTTCACATCCGTGACATCGATCGCATGGTTGATGACGGGCGGCATCCCTTCCTTGTCGCGGGATCATGCGACACAGGTTGGGTGGACTATCCGCTGGAGCCTGTTCGCGCCAGCCTCTCGGAGCATTTCCTTCGCCGGGAGAATGGCGGGATGATTGGTGCCTTCATCCCGATCGATGGCACCAGCAGCTACGAGCACGATTTCCTGATATCGGCTCTCTACGATCAACTGATCCGCGGTGGTATCACTGATTTGGGGACCCTGTGCCTTCTTTCAAAGATCAACTACTACCTTGATCGCAACAACACGTCGGTCACGAACCAGTACCTCCTGATGGGGGATCCGGCGAGCCACCTTCCACCAATCGGCGCGGCACTTCAGGCGAGCGTGGAACCGTCGCGCATGCTTTCCGTGACGAACCGCGTGCTGAAAGTGACAGGCAGGACGAGCGGCTACGACCTCGCAAGCGGGCGCGTGATGGTAACCGATCGAACGAACCTCGCCATTGCGGAGAGTCGTTTCAATGTGCGTGGCGGTGATATTGACACGACGGTGGGGCTGCCGGCCTACCTCACGCCGGGGGATTACAACGTCATCGTGGAAACCACAAATGATGAGGCGAAGAAGAGTCAGGTCGTCACGTTGCCGTTGCGGGTGGAGGACTTGAAGGTCAGCCTGGGATGGAATACGGTCCCTGATTCCTCGGCGGTGCTTGCGGCGGGAAAGCCGGTTCAATTCCGGTTCGACGTGAAGAATGAAACAGACATTGATCTGTCGAATGCCCAGATCGTGATCGATGACGCGGACACGCGGAAGGAGATTTCACGCCAACCCGTCGCCATCACCGCGCGACAGTCCATCACCCCGACGTTCGAAAAACCGCTTCCGCCGGGAGTCACCACGTTGCGGGGCCGCTTGGTCGTCCCCTCCGGTGATGAGAACACGCCGGACACGGTGCTTGCAGAAAACGAGCTTGTCCTGCGCGCGCAAAGTGACCAGGTGCGCTATTTGGACTTCCCGTTGGATGCCGTTCAGGTTTCCCGTGTCTCCCTCGATCAATCAAACCCGAGGACACGATTCACCATCCCGGTCTACAACATGACGGAGTTCGCACTGCCAAAGCTTGGCGCGGTCCTGAAGCGCACCGGCGCGGCAGAGGCGGTTCCCATCGGTGCTGAGCAGGAGATTGAGTCGCTGCAACCGGCGCAAAGCCACCAACTGGTTTTTGAGACGAACACGCTCTTCGGCAAGGAACCCACGAACTTTCTGCTGGAGGTGTACGATCTTTCGAAGGAGCGTCGTCGTCTCCTGCAACTAACTCCGTTCACGTACTCCTTCAAGTCCGGGCCCGATGTCGCCATCATTCCGGACAGTTTTTTCACGGAAAGCGACAACCTGTTCGGCGGCCGCACCGTCTACATGCGTTACACCGTCATCAACAACGGGGACGAAGTTGCACGAAATGTCCGTGCGATGGCTTACCAGACGGAACCTTGGATCGAAAAGAACCTGCTTCCCTCGGCCCTGTCCTGGTTTCCGCCGGAGCCTGTTGACAACCTCTATCCCGGTGAGAAACACGCGTTCCGCCTGCGCTGGGATCCCGCCAGCGGAACGGAGGCGAACTCGACCATCTTTGCCGCCGTGAAGGTGGCGGGGATCCCCGGTGACGTGAATCTTGAAAACAACATCCTGAAGAGGGAATTGAAGTTCCTCCTTCCCCCGAACCTGCACTTGGATCGCAAGGGAATCCAAGTCAGCAGCAAGTTCCTGAAGCCCTACGAACGAGTGACGATTCGCGTTCCATTCTCCAATGATTCGGACCAGGATTTTGTCCGGGATTTTCGCATCTCCGTCTATGCCGGTGCGCAAAACGGCGAGCGTGAGCGCATCGCCATGCGCCGCATCGCGAGGATGAAATCAGGTGAAAGCGCGCTGATGCAGTTTGACTGGGTTGTGCAACCGGGACAGTACAGCCTGACGTTCAACCTGAACGAGGATCGTGAGTACCTGGAAGCAACCTATGACGACAATGTGGTTTCCATGAACATACCCTATGTGCTGGCGGAGGGTGAGTTCGGCACCGGCACAACCACCTGGGATTTTTCGCAGTTCCCGGACTACGGTTCGATGGGGGGCGTCCTGCGCCTGCCCGATGGCACCCTCACAACGTCAGCGCGCCCGCGTCCGCTGATGAAGAAAATGCCGTTCGATCCGCAGTACCTCATCAAGGGCGCCTTGGGTGAGCCTCGCGCCGTGGACAATCTGTGGGGGCAAGAGTTGGGACATCTTGGACTGACCTACGAGGAGACCGGCGCGCCTGTCAAATTCCGGGTCCCGCTCCTCGAGGACGTGGACACCAACCTGTACGACGTCTATTTTGACACGATGGGTGATTTCATACCTGAAAAGATGTCGGGCGATTTCAAGTATCGCTTCGAGGACCAAAAGGACTGGTCGATGGAAACTCGCCCAACGACCGGCCAAATCTACATGGGGCGCTACGATGTGCGGGATGGGTACCTGGACTTTGAAATTGCCGGCCCCGACTATCCCACCATCAATGACTTGTCGGCGTTCTACGTGTCGCCGGTGATGGGGGTGTATGAAAGCCCCGTGATTCAAATCGCAAGGCCGGTGGCCGCCACATTCCTTGCCGATGCGGTTGAGCCCGGTGGCGCGAAGATCGAGTATGGCATTCGTTACGGAAGTCGCGGCGCCGCTGAGATTCAATGGAATGACTGGCAGCCGATTGCCGCCAATGAAGATTTTGTTTCTCCCGCCGGGCGAAACGTCATGCAGTGGCGTGCGTCGCTGCTTGACGGAAAGGCCGACAAGCCAGTACTGAAATCCGTCCGTTTCGCCCTGAAGCCCCCCTCCGCGAAGGAAAGTTCACCCCCACAGGTTGCCTCCCATGTCCAATGACACAGCCAAACCATCATTGGGGCATGACCTGCGGCGCATGGCGCCGGTGTGGGCCGTCGTCAGCGTCACGGCGCTGATCGTCGCGTTCTCCATGAAGTCGATTGGGAAGTCCCAACTGGAGCGAGCTGCCTACGGCAACAGGAGCGCGTGCGAGTATGCGGAGGTGTACCTGACCGTTGCACGCCAGGAAATGGACAAGCAGCGGGAGGTTGCGGCGAAGCTCCGCTTTGAATCGCGGGAACTGGACAAGCCTTCGCTGGGCCTGTTGAAGGGTAACAAGTCGCTCATGAAGGCGCGCGCAGACCTGCAACATGCGGCGGCGCTGTGCCCGCTGAACAGCGAGGCGGACAAGCTGCTTGCCGTGGCGGACTGGTATCTTGGCGATGAGTGCTCCGCAATCTACCATCTGGGCACTGCGGAACGCCGCGCGGGCCGTCATGCGGAAGCGCTGATCCAATATGAGCTCGTCCTGGAAAAATGCCCCGGTGACCAACCAAGCCTTGTTGGCAAGGCCGTTTCCCTGCGTGAACTGAACCGAATGGATGAGGCCATCGCACTCGTCAATTCCCACCGTGACCAGATCGCCGCATCCACGGAAGGAAAACTGGCCGTGGGCCGCGCGCTTTCGATGACAACCGACACGCTTGCTGCGCGGCGCTACCTGGAGGAAGGGCTTGTTGAGAATCCTTCCGAAACTGCGGCGGTGCTCGATTACTCGCGCGTGATGAAGGATGCCGACCTGGAGCACGAGGGCGCGGATTTTCTCATGGGTCTGGGGCGCGGATCGATCCCCACCATTCCGCAGGTTTACCATACCGCGTCGATCCTGTACAAGGAAAGCGGCGATTTCACCAGCGAGGAGCGCGCGCTGCGCGATGCGCTGCGCCTTTTCCCCAACAGCGCCGAGCTTTGCTATGACCTTGGGGTGAATCTCTACAACCAAGGGAAGCGGGCCGAGGCACGCGAGTTTGCAAAGCGCTCGCTCGACTATGACGTGAATTTTTTCATGCAGCGTGTGAAGGAAACCGGCGTCGATCCACGCGCCTGAACCGATTCGGCGCGCCAATGGTCTCCGTTCAAGTCATCAGCATGGCTTCCCACACGCCGCCCGCGCCTTCGCAATGGGCTGCGAGGCATCTCTACCTGCTGCTTGCGGCCATTGCCTTCTTCGTCGCCATCCCTGGGCTGTTCATGGGCCTGCACGCCGACGACTGGTTTCAGGTGCGTCCCCGTCCCATTGCACAATCGTTGGCGACATTCGCGGGTGATTGGAATGAAGGGGGCCGCGGCACCGGAGGTTTTTATCGCCCATTCTCCCGCCTCACCTTTGCCGTGGATGAGATCGTGCACGGCTCCAGCGCGGCAGGTTGCCATTTCACGAATGGGATCATTTTCGTCGTGGCGATCCTTGGTCTTTTTTATGTGTGCCAGTTGCTTTGCCAAGGCGCCAGCCTGGGGACACTGGCCGCAGTCACGGCGCTGGTCGTCCTGAACCCCCTCAAGAACGAAGCCCTCTATTGGGTGAGCGGCCGCACGGACCTGCTTGCGGCGATGTTCACAATCCTTGCCGTCGCCTTCGCTCTTCGCGCGCTCCAGCGCGATTCACCGCCTCAGGCGCTTGCTGCCCTTTTGTTCCTGCTGGGTGGATTGTTCTCGAAGGAAGTCGCCATCAGCGGATGTGGTATTCTGCCGCTGGCCGCGCTGATGTTCGCGCCGGCGAAGGACGGTTCCACCCGCGCGCGCGCGATGCTCATCATCCTGCCAATGGGTTTTGGGGCCGCCTACCTTTGCTTCCGCGGCGCCGTTCTGGGCGGCATCGCCGGCTATCACGTTGCAGAGCCTCACGAATTTGCAAGACTGCTGGGAAACATCGCACGGATTTTTTCCGCGTTGTCCTGCCCCTATCAGGCGTATCCCGCCCTCACATTCTCCATTTTCTGGGCGGCGACCGGCCTCCTGTTTTCAGCAGCGATACTTGCGTTCACGGGCTTCCGAAGGGCGCCGGTTTTTGCGCTGCTGTCGTCGATTCTTTCCGCGCTTCCCATGGCGACCATCTCGATTTCTCCCGTGGATGGAATGCGTGTTCTCTTCCTGCCCCTGCTTTTCTTCACCTTGTTCCTCATCACGGCATTTTGTGATCGTGGATTCTTCCTGCTCATCAGGAAGGTCTTCGTCGTCCTTGCTGTCGCCTTCTCAATCTCGGTGCAATTTGCGAACATGGCGCTGATCGCGCAAATGATCGGTGCCGGACGCATCAACGATCGCATTGTCGCCGCCGCCAACGCCCAGGTGGACGGCGCTGCCGATGGAAGCCTGATTGTGATCCCCGAGGGCCGAAGTCTCTTCCGCCAGCGTATCCTTGATCCCGGTGCCACGCTCTATGCCGCCGTGCAGACTCACTGGCTGCGGGAGGAGGGCCACAGCTCCGCCTACATTTCAGATTCCTCCCCCGCGAAGGCGGCGATTCTCCTGACTGATGCATCAAGATCCATCAGGATCGCGCCCAACCTGCAACCGTGGATGCGTGATGAGGTTGACCTTCTCCATATCAATGCCATGCTGGAGCTTGTCTCATTCCCACTGGAAAGGACAGCGTGGGTCGACGCGTCCGATTCCAAGAGCGACGTGGTGCTTCCGCCGCGTGATTCAGGAGCTTTCCTTGTCCATGCGATTGAGCAATCGGTTCCAGCGGGATCAAATGAAACCCCGCTTCCGGTTCAGGTCTCCGGAACCGGCGCCTTCCTGCCACCGCTGACACTCGTGATCAATGACCGCTCGGTGACATGGATGGATACCACGTTGCAGCTCGACACTCCGACGACCGCGACTCTTTTGCGCGGTCCAAGCCCCCTGCACGAATCCTTTTCATTGCGTTCAATTGTGATCGCTCCATACCGTATCAAAATATCAAAGAAGGATGCAAAGGCGAACCCTTGAAGATTGTCCTGACGGGAGCAGGTGGATTCGTGGGGCCACACCTGATGCGCGAGCTTTGCGCCGTGGGGCATCACGTCATTGCCATTGATCGCACCGCCATTCCGGAGATTCCCGGTGGCAGCGTGACAGGGGTTCGTCTCGATTTGAACGATCGACTCGCCCTGTACGACCTCTTTGCGGCGGAACGCCCCGACGCGGTCATTCACGCCGCAGGCTGGAGCCATGTCGGCAAGAGTTGGGAGAACCCCTCCTCTGTCTTCGAGTCGAACGTCATCAATACGATCTGGCTTTACCAGACGGCCTGCGAGTTCCTGCCCAAGGACGGCGTCTTCCTCTACATCAGCAGTGCAGACATCCTGGGGCCTGTTTCGCCGGGGCAGCTTCCCATCACGGAAAAGCACGAGCCGAACCCGCGCTCGCCCTACGCCGTAAGCAAGCATTCGGCGGAGATGATCCTTCGCGTGCTGGAGTCAAACGGTGGCGCGCGCGTGATCGTTGCGCGCCCCTTCAATCACATTGGCCCCGGCCAGTCGCCCGGCTTCGTCTGCCCCTCCTTCGCGCGACAGATCGCGGAAATCGAGGCGGGCAGGCGCGATTTCCTGATGCACGGAAACCTGACCACAAGGCGTGACTTCCTGGACGTGCGTGATGTTGCGCGCGCATACCGGATGCTGCTGGAGCAAAAGCCCGCCGATCCGCTCTTCATCATTGCCAGCGGCGAATCGCATTCCATCCAATCGATTGTGGAAATGATGTTCACAATCGCGGGAATGACACCGCGGATGAAGGCGGATCCCGCGCTGTTTCGCCCTGCGGATATTTCGGAGTTCCGCGGGTCGCCGGCACTGCTGCAAAACCGCACTGGTTGGCGGCCGGAAATTCCGCTTCAGCAATCGCTTCGCGACCTCCTTGACGACGCGCGCGCGCACCTCCAACTCGCCAAATCATGAAGCGTTTCTCATCGCTGTTTCCGCCGGGGCAGCCACTTCCCGGCGCAGCGTGGCTATTGGTGATGCTACTGCTGTTCGGCCTGCCTTTGCTGGTCGTCGGCGCCGCCACTGATTCGTTCCTGCTGCCGAAGCAGGTTGTCTTCCAGTGTGGAGTTGTACTTCTCACTGCCCTTGCCACCGCTGCGGCTTTTTTCGGCAGGGGGGTTGTCCTTCACCTCCAGCCGTCCAATGGGTTTGCAATTCTATTCCTTCTCTGGTCGGCGGCATCAATCGGATGGAGTCAGTCGCGTGACCTCGCGATCGCCGAGTTATGTCGCCTCACATTCCTGGTCGGTTTTTCCATCCTGATCCAGTCGTTCTGCACGACACGAAAGCATTTGCTGCTTGCGGCGTATGCCCTGGGCGCTTCCTCGCTGGTCGTGGCCATCCTGACGGTTGTGATGGACTTCCGTCGCGCCTTTGCCTCCGGCGGGGTTCCTGTGCGGCAGGTCCTCGGTGACTGGCGCGATGTGATTTCCACCGTGTCACTCGGCAACACGAGCCATCTTGGTGACTTCCTCGTTTTTGGTTTCTTGCTGTGGTTGGGCACCCTGCTTGTCACGCGCACGCGATGGTTGGGCGCCGTGGCAATTGTCAGCCTCATCCTTCATGCGGCGGCGCTCATCATCTCCTGGTCCGTCCACAGCAACCTCTCCCTGATTGTTGCCAGCGGCTTCGCCCTTTTTCTCCTGCGGGACTATGGGGTTGTTGATGTGATAAGGCGCATGAAGGCGCGTGTCGGCACATTGGTCATTGGCTTCGCGCTGGTTGTGGGCTTCTTTGTCATCGATCATCCGTTGAATCCGCACGGAAGCAACGTGTGGAAAGGTGCCCGGAAGGATGCCCATGGTGGAATCTTCTCCGAGGCGTTCGGTTCCTCCCGGTGGACCAGCGGCCTCGACACGCGCTACGCAATCTGGCTGACGACGCTGGAAATGGTGCGCGAAAACCCCTGGCTGGGGCACGGCGCGGGAAACTTTGTCTACGTTTATCCCGCCACGATCAGCCCTCTCGTGATGTCCAATCCAAAGCTCGCGCCTTATGGCGCGTCGTGGACCAATGCCGCACACAATGAAATCCTCCAAACATGGAGCGAGCTGGGAATTGTTGGGCTGGCACTTTTAATCCTCATGATTGGCACCGCGATGAAGGCCTACTGGGATCGCCTTCACGATGGCACCTCGTTCGGCAATGCGGTGATTCTTGCCATCGGCCTGTCGGCCCTGATCGCGATGTGCGTACAGATGCAGATGAATTTTCCCCTGCGTCTTCCGATTTCCGCGATGCTGTTTTTTCTCCTGCTGGCGGTTCCCCATCTTGTTCCCAGTGGCGCACAGGATGAGCCGCAGGTGGTGGTCCCCGTGGAGCGCACATGGGGGGGGCTGACAGCTGAAGTCAGCATGAAGAACATGTCCCACCCGACAACGCTTTCGCTGGTGTTTTCGATTCCGAGGTCCGCGGGGCTGGGCTTGGGTTTCGTCGTCATTGCCGCGGGGCTGCTCGCTTTCATTCCCCTGTCACGCCCGTTGCGCGCAGACATCGCCTATCGCGAAATCTATGAAGCGCAGTTTGACCCCCGGCAGCGTTCTCCCGCGCGCGAGGCCTTGTTTCCGAGATGCCTTCGCGTTCTCGAAATTTGGCCGGGCCACGTGGATTGCCGCAGCCGCTATCAGGAGATGCTGCTGATTGAGGGGCGGTTTGCACGGGTCCTGGAGCAAACGCCCCTGGTGCTGCGAAAGCTGAATGCCATCGAGGTCTACCAGCGGCGTGCCCTTGCGCTGGAGGCCCTCGGCAGGTCCACGGAAGCCGTTCCTGATTGGGATGAAATCTTCCGCCGCCAGCCCTTGCGCGGCCAGGGCTTTCCCGACCAATTCAGGGCATGGGTGGCGCGAAGACAGCAGGAGCCACCCAGCGCGGATTGATTCCGCATCCGCTGGCATCCCTTGCAACTGCCGTGCAACGATGGCAGGTTTTTCACCATGAGCGACACACAAGGCGATCGGGCAAACCCAGCCCTCCTCGACGCCAGGGCCATCGGCGAACGTGAGTATGCCGCATGGCTGGGCAGCGTGGAACACGGCGTCATCATCCCGCTCAAATGGGTGCTGCTCACATTGTGCACCTTTTATTGGCTCTGGTCGCGCGATTGGGGGCTTCCGCCCACCGCAGCATTCGCGCTCTTCTTCCTGTTCACAATGACGACGCTGGCGCAGCATTACTTTTTTGGTCGGGATCGAATCACGCCAAGCCAGGTGCGCCCATTTGTCCTTGGGTCCTATTTCATGGACGGCCTTTTTGTGTGTTTCACGATCGCCGTGGACACGCTGTCGGAGCAGGGCGCGCTCGGCCCTCCGATCATCAGCGATTATTTCACCTTGTTCATCCTGCTGGTGCTTCGGGGATTTGCGTTGTTCCGAACGCGCACGCAGAACTTCGTGGGGTTTCTCTTCGTTTCCGCGCTCTTCTTCATCATCGCGTGGTTCCAGGTTCGCACGTCGGGGATTCTGGAGTATCTTCTGGCGCTGCAGAAACTTGTCCTCATTTGGGGTGTGATGCTCCTCACGCAGGCGTTCATTGGCTTGGTGGCCGAGCAAAAGGAGGAGGAGATTCGCGCGCGCGAGCGCCAGCTTCGCAGTGCATCGCTGGCATCACTGGGGGACTTGTCTGCGGGCGTGGCCCACGAAATCAACAATCCCATCGGCATCATCAAGACCTATGCGGATTACCTGGCGCGAAGCGTTCCCGCCGGCGATGCCATGCAGGAGGATTTCCAGACCATCCGCAACGAGGCGGAACGTTGCCAGGAGATCGTTCGGCGCATGCTGGATTTTTCGAACCCTCAGGTCGGGGATTTCAAGCCGGTCGACTTGGTGACGTTGCTTGAGGAACTGGTGTCGTTCGTCTTTCATGAGGGGCGCGCCGACGGTGTGAACGCCACGCTGACGCATCAGGATCCGATCCCCGATGTCGATGGTGATCCCGTTCAGCTCAAGCAGGCGTTCATGAACATCATGATGAACGCGCGTCAGATCCTGTCGGACGTGGCGGAGGAGGGATCGCGTGGGGATTTCGCTGGTGTCGTGCGCGTGCACGTGTCGCGCGCCACAGGGCCGCGCCCACCTGTCCTCGTGGAGATTGAGGACAATGGCCCCGGCATCGATCCCGCTGATGCGGAACGCCTGTTCGAGCCATTCTACACACGCCGCAAGAAGGGCACAGGCCTTGGGCTTTCCATCACGCGTCGCATCGTGGAGGCACACGGCGGTTCCATCCGTGTCGCACCACGCGCGCAGGGTGGCACCGTGGTCACCGTTCAACTGCCGATCGCCGGTGAGGAAAAGGCGTGAAATCGGATCGCCTGAGGCTGGATGTGCTACTCGTGGAGCGCGGCCTTGCCGAATCCCGCGAGAAGGCACAGCGACTGATTCGCGCGGGTCTTGTTCATACACAAAACGAACGACTCGACAAACCCGGGCGGCTGGTTCATGCCGACACGGAGATCATGCTGAAGGGGACCGATTGCCCCTATGTTTCGCGTGGGGGGCTGAAGCTTGCCGGCGCCCTTGACGCGTTTCACATCGACCCAAAGGGGTGCGTGGCTGTTGATCTTGGTGCAAGCACTGGCGGCTTCACCGATTGCTTGCTGCAACGGGGCGCGGATCGGGTCCATGCCATCGATGTGGGGCGCGGCCAACTCCACGAACGCCTGCAACGGGATCCTCGGGTCTTCGCCCGTGAGAGGACGCACATGGATGCGTTGCAATCCACGGACTTCGAACCGCCACCAACTCTTTGTGTCGCCGACCTTAGCTTTATTTCCCTGCGGAGGGCTTTTCCTGTGATGCACCGCATCCTTTCGCCCGGGGGAATTGCAATCGCCCTAGTGAAACCACAATTCGAAGCGGGCCGGGAACTTGTTCCCCGCGGCGGTGTCATTAGCGATGAGCGCCTTCAGCGCCAAATCGTCGATTCCCTCCGTTCTGCGGCGTTGGAACAGGGCTTTCAGGTGGTAGGAGAAGCGTCCTCTCCCATTCTCGGCGGCGATGGGAATCGGGAATTTTTCCTCCATCTTGTGCGATAGCTCCCATTTTCTTGATTCTTTCCTAGCCAACAGGCCCGATATTGAGTCAAACATGAAACGGCACCGCATTTGCCGACCGGCAAGATGCTGCCGTGATTACTACGGATCAGGGTTCATGAGAAAAACGTCCTTCCAATTGCTTGTTTGCGCCGCGACCACGATCGCGATCACCACGGCCCACACATCGGCACCCGCACAGCGCGCCTATCAGCGTTTCTGGAAGGAACGCATGAAGAAAATGGAACAGCCGGAAATCGTCGAGGACCAGGGGGAGGAACGTGACCTTCAGGGTGAACGTTACCTGTATCCCGCGGGGCACTATGATGCGCTGGGTTGGAGCGCCTTTCCCGGCACCAGCGGCGAGACACCGGGGCAGGTGGACATCGAGGGACTGAGTGCCTACACGACGGCGGCGCTCGCCTCCGAAATGGGAAATCCGACGAGCGCCATTCGTGCGTTTGATGAGGCGTTGAAGAAGGATCCGGAAAGCACATGGATGAAACTGCGCCTGGCGCAGGCGTGCATGATGCTGAACGATTTGTCGCGCGCGCAGTCCCTGCTGGAGGAAATCCTCAAGAAGGAGCCTGAAAACTTCCGCGCGATGCTGCACTTGGCGGAAATTCAGAGCCTGAAGCAGCAATACAAGGATGCCACCGTTTGGTACAACAAGGTCCTTGAACTGCGCCCAAGGAACGTGATGGCGCTGCTCTCCCTCGCGCAGATCTCCTTCGAGATCGATCGCAATATGGAAGCAGCGAAGAAGTATGCCGATCAGGTGCTTTTGATCGATGACGGCAACGTGAATGCGATGCTGTACAGCGCACAAGCATCAGCCGTGACCGGCGACATCCAGCAGGCGGCGGCGCTGTATGTGCGGCTGGTCCGCTATCGTCCCGGCATCCTTGACCAAATGGCAGAGGTGGCGCGCCGACTGGCCGCGCGTGATCGCATCGATGATGCGCGCGTGCTCTACGAGAAGGCCATGCTCGTCAGTCCAAAGAACGACGAGATTCGAAAGTCATGGGAGCAGATCGTGGAGAGGCAGGGCGGCGCGGATGCGGTTCGCCAGGCCTACGACCGGCTGATCGTTGAATCCCGGAACGACCTGCAAGTCTTCGACCTCTACGCCGATTACCTGAAGCGAACCAGCAATTGGGACGCACTGGCGACGTTGCGCACGCGCGCCTTGGAAATCGATCCACAGAGCGCTTCCTCGCTTCTGGACATGGCGGAGGCGAAGCTCCAGAAAGGCGATTTCGAGGGCGCGGAACCTTTCTACAATCGCGCCATCGAGGCCAACGACGCCGACCCGGATGTCTATCGCCAAGTCGCAAAGGCCTTTGTGAAGTCACAAAAGTACGATCGCGCAGCAGAGCTTCTGAACCACGCGATTGAGCTCAACGGCAGTGACATCGACAGCATGATGTCACTCGCGCTGTTGCGTGAAAAACTGGGCAACCCGCAGGAGTCGGAAAGGTTGCTGAAAAAAGCCCTCGAGGTTTCCCCCGTCAATTCGGAAGTCCTGCGGCAACTCGGCTCCTTTTACCTGCGTCGCGGCGATCGACGCACCGCGGCGGAATATTACAGCCAGGCCATCAACACGCGCGACAGCGACTTGAAGACGTGGCTTGGCCTCGCACAGCTCTACATGGAGGACGAGGACAAGGACGCGCTTGATCGCCTGGAACTCATGGCGGACGGACGCTACTTTGAACAGCCGGAGTTCTATCACAATTACGGGCTGCTTGCGGAGGTTTTTGGCGACCACGAACGTGCGCGGCGCGCGCTGGAGAAGGGAATCAAGATCGATCCGGGAAGCATCGCCATGCGCGCAACCGCCGCGCGTGCGTACAGCGAACTCGGATTGCCCGACCTCGCAGTCAAGGTCCTGAACGACATCGATCCCTACATCAAGGATTCGGCGGCGCTGAAAAGACAGAAGGATGAGTTTCTCGCCACGCTTTACATTGAATTGAATCGCCTCGCGGATGCACAGAAAATCCTGGAGGCGATCGCAAAGTCCGACCCGGCAAACCTCGAAGTCCGCGAGCAATTGATCTTCACGCTCTCCAAGCAGGGGAAGGATGACGCGGCGAAGAACGAACTCAACAATGTGACGCGGGAGTTTGCCGCGGAAAGGCCCGTGGACACGCAGTTGCTGCGCGCTGCGGTGTATCGCGCGCAGGGCGATTCCTCGCGCGCCGTGGGTGTTCTCAAGCAGTTGCTGACGGAGAACCCCGACAATCATGAGGTCTGGTTCCAGCTTGCGCTGTGCGCGTCCGACACGAACGACCTCCCCCTTGCCGAGCAGTACTACAAGAAGCTGATCGATCTCGGTCCGGCGGAGACCAATTCCTATTACGAGACGTCCTCGAACAACCTTGGCTACATGCTTTCACAGAATGGGATTCGCCTGGACGAGGCTGAGAAGTACATCAAGCAGGCGCAGGAGGTGAATCCCAACGCCGCGTACATTCTCGATTCGCTCGGTTGGCTCTACATGCAGAAGAACGACCTCGCGAATGCGCGCATCTACCTGGAGAAGGCGGCAAAGCGTTCGCGCGATGCGGAGGTGTACTCCAACCTCGGCCAGCTCTATGAAAAGCTGAACGAGAAGGAGCTTGCGCGGGAGTATTACGACAAGGCACTTCAGACTGATCCGACGCAAAAGCTGGCGCGTGAGCGGCGTGATGCGCTCGCGGTGAAGGATTCGCCCGACAAAACCCAATGACCGCTGCGAGCGCGCCCGAAGCGTTGCCGAGGCTGTGGGACATGATCCATGAGGCAGGCGTCATTGATGGAGCGCGCGCCCTGCATCTGGCCGTGGGGCGCCCTCCATTGGTTCGCGTTCAGGAGGAGGGCCTGCGCCCACTCCGCGAAACACTTCCGCCCATTGATGCCAAGTCGATCATTGTGTTGTTGTGCGGTGTCATCGATCCGGAACGTTGGGACGCGATTGAATCCGTGGGCGATGGCGAGATGATTCTCTCACGCGGGCTTGCAGGGCGCCCGATTACGTTGAATGTTTTTCGAAATTCAGAGTCATGGTCTGCCGTTGTGCACCTGTAGTCACTGCACGCGCCACAAGCGCTCAAACTCTTCCTCATCCACTCCCACCCAAACCTCCTCGATTTCATCCCCGTCCTTCCGGGCACCCTTCTCGTAAACCACGAATCCAAATTTCAGGAGTGACGTTACGCGCGAACGCACGAACCAACGCGGGTGATACAGCGCCGTGAAGTCCGGTGATTGCGTGATTGGCCGGAGCGAGGCGACGCTTGGCTGCATGCGCCAGTCACGCGGCCAGAAATCCGTGCCATCATTGGTCTGGATCATCAGGTAGTCGGGTGAACGTTCCGCCAGATACTTCATGGTAAGTCCGTGCCGCGCGATTTCACGATCCGCCAGTCCCAGCAGGTCGAAGATGCGCTGGTGTTCGCCCGCGTAGAAGCCCAACTGGCCGATTTGGTCGGCCCCGATGCTGGCGTTCTCCGGCAAATTCCGCGCTACCCAGCGGCCCGCTTCTGCGTTGATATACACAGGGTCGTGGAAGAACCAGCGCCATCGTTCTGCCAGATTCCATGTGGGTGCCTCGACCAGCCGTGCCAGCAATTGCGAGCGGGGTGCGTCTCCGTTGCCCCGGAAGTATTTCGACGCCTCGCCTTCGCCCCGAAAAATCGTCGTGGGAATCAACACCAACAGTACGACGCCCACAGCCCAGCAGGCACGCCATTTCCGGAGCACCTGCACCAGCAGCCAGACACCGACGACAGAGGGGATCATCGCCGCGATGAGATAGCGGAAGCTTTCATTCAGCAAGCTCCCCGCGCGCAGTGAAAAAACCGCACTTGTGACCAGCATGAGCAAGGAACCAAGCGCCAGCTTGCGAAGATGTGGGATCGTGCATCCGGCCACGCACCCAAGAAATCCGAGCAGCGGCACGAATGCATGCGAGCAGGTGAGGCCGATCAACTGATCCGCACTCAGCCCCGTTGCGTGCTTGGCGAGCATCGTGTTTGGAATCCATGCGCCGTAGTAGGACTTCCGGAAGAGCAATTGCATGACGAAGGCAGCCAGCGGCAATGCGGCGAACTTTGCGGCGCGTTTCATGTTCACGTCCTCATCAAGCACGGCGACAAGAACAAGCGGCGCGACAAACCCGATGCCTTCGGGACGCAGCAACGTCGCTGCGCTCGCAAGCATCCCCGCAACCCACACCCGCCCGCCTCCTGCCAGGACGAACAATGCGCCCGCCAGCGCGGCCGCGTAGCTCACCGTCTCCAAGCCGCGATCGTCGTGGTAATGCAGGTACGGCTCCATTGCGATGGCCACGGGAAGCCACCACCGCAACCATCCGTGATCCTCACGCTGCGCCGTGCGGCGCGCGTACCACCAACCCGCCACGACCACGCCGGCGAAACTCAGCGTTGATAGTATCCGCGCAACAACGTGAAGGCGCACGCCGATCCACTCAAAGGGAGTCAGGATGAGCAGCCAGAGAAGATTCGAATAACCTTCAATGCGTTCACCCGCATTGAAAACGAGACCCATTCCATCAGCAAAATTCCGAGTGTAGCGAAACGTGATGAAGGCGTCCTCGCCCAGGTGGCTGTAGGTGACAAATGCAACGAGGAAAAACAGGGTCAGCAACGCCACCAGGGCCGGCCACTCACCGCGCTTCATGCATTCAGTGCTCATGAGCCAGCATCTGTCGGGCGAATTCATCCGCACGCGTCACTGCAAAGCCCCCCGCAAACTCCTCCACGATCATGCGTAGTTGCTTCTCCTTCGCATCGCCGCTCATGCGAAATCCCGCAACGCGTGGGCGTTTGCTGTCGAACACAATGGGGCGGGAACAATCCGTGCCATCAATCGCGTGCAGTAGAAGCAGGACGGGCCTGCGCTGTTCCGACATTTTTCGGAACAAGTCGCGCACCCTGTCCCGTGACATGGGGAAGAGCGCAGACGCGGTCAGCGGCAATTTCAGCACGGGAGTGACGCCGACAGGGATCTCCACGATGCGCTTCTCCTCTTTTTCGAAACGTGGTTTTCGCACCTTGTAGAGACGTGGAATGTAGGGCCGGCGCGGTGCCCTGCCGAAGGAGATGCGTCCATACTGTCGCCGCCTACCAATCCACTTTCCCGCCAGCAATGCCTGTGTTGCGCGAAGCAACGGTCCTGCATAGGTTGGCAGCAGTGATGCGTCATAGTCGTAACCGCATCGCACCAATGTCTTCAGAACGCGCGAATCCACGTCGTAGCCGGGCGCCCGAAAGCCCGATGGCTTTGCCCCCAATTGCGCAAGCGCCCGATGCCCCTGGGTGATTTCACGCAGGATTCCACCTGTCGTTTCCAGTGTCAGGCCCAGGCGGTGTGTGTATCCGTGATTTCCCAATTCGTAGCCGCGATGGAGCAGCTTGCGCGTGGCGCGCCGCTTTGCATCCAGCTCCATGTCGCGGCCCACGATGAAGAACGCGGCTTCGGTTCCAGTCCGCTGAAAAACATCATCCAGCCGCGCGACTCCCTCGGTCCAACAGGGATCGTTCGTGAATGTGCCATTTTCCGCGCGACCATAGCACTCCCGCACGGCCCAAAGGCCGTCCACGTCCACCTGCACAAATCCGGGAATTGCGGCGCTCATCGCTTCCGCATCGGTTGCCTTACCGCAGGATGGCAAACTCTTCGTGCTGTTTTTCCGAACTCTTCCAGTCCAAATCGATGTCCTGCACGTGTGACAAGACAGGCCCCCGATACAGCTCCGTCAGAAATTCCGTCAGGTTGACTTCCTCACCTTCGGCGAAGACTTCAACAGATCCATCGTTCAGGTTCTTCACCCACCCCGTAATGGAGAAGCGCATCGCAGCTTCCCGCGTAAACACACGATATCCAACCTTCTGCACCCTGCCCTTGATCGTTGCATGGAAACAATTGTGCTGGGTCTCTGGTTCTCTGGTCATTTGCCTCGGCATCAGTCTCTAGCTCCTGCGTTTTAGCTACGGGGCAAGGCGCCTGAAAGTCAATCCCCCGGCGCGGAGAAAAATCGCCGGTTGATTTCTTCCTCAAGGCCGTACTTCCGCAGCCGATAGCCCAGCGTCCGTCGCGTGATGTTGAGGATTCGCGCAGCGCGGGTGCGGTTGCCCCTGGTTTTTTCCAAGGCCTGAAGGAGGCAGTTCTTCTCGATTTCCTCCAGGGATGCGTGTCCGACAACAGAGCTTAAATTTCCTGTTTTCAGTGGTGTAAGAACGGAAAATTGCTGAACTGCGGCGGGCAGGTCATCAAGCCGGACGCCGGCTGCATTCCCAAGCACCAAGGCGTGTTCCACTGCGTTTTCCAGTTCGCGAATATTCCCCGGCCATGAGTAGCCTTTGATCGCGTCCCACGCATCAGGCAGGAAAGTGACCGGGCGTCCCTCACCAAATTTCTCTGCGAAATACTGGACCAGTGGTTCCAAGTCTTCCTTCCTATCCCGCAGTGGGGGGAGCACCAGCGGAACCACATTCAATCGGTAGTAAAGATCCTGTCGGAACAGTCCGGTCTCGATCATCTTTTCCAGTGGGCGATTTGTTGCGGCGATCACGCGGACGTCCACCTTGCGCGTTTGGGATTCGCCGACACGGTTCAATTCACCCTGTTGAAGGATGCGCAGCAGCTTGACTTGCAACGCGGGGGAAACCTCCCCGATCTCGTCCAGCAGGATTGTACCGCCGTTGGCCGTGAGAAACATTCCGTCCCGATCGCTGACCGCCCCCGTGAAGCTCCCCTTCACATGACCGAACAATTCGCTTTCCAGCAAGTTTTCCGGCAATGCACCGCAGTTGATTTTGACATAGGGTTTTGCGGCGCGGTTGCTGTTTTTCTGGATCAGGTCCGCAACGACCTCCTTGCCCGTGCCGCTTTCGCCGCGCAGCAGGACGGACGCATTCGTCTTCGCAACCTTCACGGCCTTGCGATAAATTTCCTGCATCGGCCCGCTCTTGCAAAGGATGCCGTGGAAGTCCACCGGCTCGTCGGAATCATCCGCGCGCGGCGTACTTTTTCTGGCAGGTGCTTCCTGCCGCGCGGGGGCTTTTTTCTCCTCACGCGATTCGTTCCCCTTCAGCAACCTCTCCAGGAGTGGCTTGAGTTGATCCTCCGCACTGATCGGTTTTTCCAGATAATCAACGGCGCCGCGCTTCATTGCCTCCCGAACAGTTTCCACCGAGGCATATGCCGTCATCAGGATGACTTCGATTTCGGAGTCGAGTTTCTTCGCGCGGGTCAGCACCTCAAGCCCGTCCAGTCCCGGCATGCGCAGGTCCGTCACAAGCACGTCGTACTTCTCACGCTTCAAATCCTCCAGTGCCTGCTCGGCGTTCGTGCGCGCGTCTGCCATATAGCCTGATCGCACCAATGAGCGCGCGATCAACGCCGCCATCTTCTCTTCATCGTCAAGGATCAGGATTCTTCCAAGCGACACGTTATTGTTCTTTCTTGCGATACTCGCGGAAGGTTTCCTTCAGCACGCGGGCACATTCCGCTTCAAGGACCCCGCCTGCAACCTCCACGCAGTGATTGAAGCGCGGGTTTGCAAGGATGTTGGGGTCAACACCCTCGCGGCAGGCACCCCATCGCGCGTTGGAAGCGCCGTAGACAAGCCTCTTCACGCGTGCCTGGACCAGGGCCCCGGCGCACATGGGGCACGGTTCCAGCGTCACATACAACGTGCAGTCATCCAGTCGCCACCCGCCGATTTTTCGGGCGCCTTCGCGAAGGCAGAGGATTTCCGCGTGGCCCGTGGGATCGCCGAGCACCTCGCGCGCATCATGGCCATGGGCGAGCAGTTCATCATCCTTGACCAGGATCGCGCCGATGGGCACATCGCCGCGTCGCGCGGCAAGGCGTGCCCATCCCAGCGCGCGCCGCATCCACAGTTCATCGCCGGGCATTAAAGCGCCGGTTCAATTTTTGAGACGCGATCGCGTGCAAATTCCATCGGTGCGGTTCCCGGCGCCTGAATCTTCAGGCTCGTCGGTGTCACCTCAAGAATAACCGCCTCCACAACGACGCCGGACGTCAGCGTGATGCGGCGGCTGATGGCTTCCGGAACGAATCTTGGAACGGGCGTCAATGTTGGCACTGGTGATGGCGTGGCAAGCACCAGCTTGCCCCCCTTCAGCGGATCGCTCGCGGCGGCGGTTTGTGTCGCCGTGACATAGGCAGGCGGCGGATTGATCATGCGTGAGAACTCGCGAAATTCCGAAGTGCCGAGCAATGGCTTCGGTGGCAGTCCCTTGCCTGGTGGCACGTTGAACGTGGTGTTGGGAAGGCTTTGGAAGAACCCGCGCGATCCGCTGCGTGTCGGTGCCGCATAGTGGTAGAGGATCGTGCCCACTCCACGGCTGCGCACCAGTTGGTACTGCCGCACCAGTGCTTCGTTGAAATTCATTCCGCCCGCCAATGAAACGACAGGTCGCGCGGGCGAAACATTGCTGGTCAGGAAATTCGCCCAGTCCTCCAGGACGTTTCCCTCCGGCGAGAGCTTCTCGTGCACCTCCAGGACGATCTCATCAACGATTCCCTCGCGGCACCATTGAATCCAATCCTGCATATGATCAGCGTAGTAGGAGGAATTCTGCCATTCCTCCCAGGAAGCCGGAGGGGCGCCCTTCACGGGAATCAGCACGGAGAACTTCACAAAGGGGCGATCCTTTGTCACGGTGCTCTTCAACCGCCGCAGCAGCTTCGTCAACTGGTCGCGGCGATAGGCCGCCCAGGTGGGATCGTCCGGTGCGGGAGGGCCGCTGCCGCCCACGATGGAGCGGAACTCGCTGACGGCGCGCTCACTATAGCCCCAGTCCTTCCCAGGATAGGAAACACCACTCAGCAAATAGCCGTCGGGGAGAATCTGTGTGTCGATTTCCAGAAGGATCGCGGCCAGATAATCCTGCACCGTCGTGCTGCCGGGATCCAGATACACCTGATTGTCCGGCGCGACAAAGTCGCCCGTGACGGATTGATTGCGGAATGCGGGGAATTTCGCGAGGATGTTGTCGGGAAGCGGCTTGAGGCCCGTAATGGCGCTGTAGGCAGGCAGGACATTGATGAGTGGGAAAATCTTCGCTGTGCCTGAAAGCTTCGTTTTTATCTCTGCGGCAGGATTCGGAAATACGGTCGAGATGAACGGCAACTGAGCCTCTGTGCGGGATTGGATCGCCACGCCATAGGCTGTTCGCACTTCGGGATACACGCGATTGAATCCGGCGGAAACAACCTGATCGACCAATTCGCGCACCTGATCCTGTGTTTGGAAACCATTCACGGAACTTAGGACTTCCAGCCCACGGATTTCGACGTCGTCTGCGGGGAGAAGCGCAGAGCGCCGGGCTGCCGCAGAGATCGCCTCCGTGGTCACCTGGTCTGCGCCCGTTCCAAGAACCGCTGGCAGGGTGCTGCCTTCGGGCGTGATCGTCGGAGCGATATTTTGTGAAGCAAAGGGATCCAGCGTGGAACCGGGTACGGCATCCGCATCGGGCGCAATCGATGGGCTTGGATTCGCTTCTGGCGGAGGAGGGGTTGCGTTGGCTGGATCAATGTCAGCGGCCTGACAGAAAGATGCCAGCACCAAAAAGAGTCCGCATAGCCAGCCCTTCAAATTCCGTCTCATGTGATCCATCTCTTTCCCTGCTGCGCAGTCGCCAGCCCAGAATGGGCGCCAAATGAGGCTTTGAAAAGTGCGCCAACTGCGCAAGAGCAAAGGGCGCACAGAGGGCGTCCCGTTGCTCAGCGCCGGCTGTTGTGACGTTGCCGGTCCCGCTCAAGCACCTGCCACCGCCAGTAGACGCCCGTCGCGCAAATCAGGACTCCGCCCATCGTGTCCGCGATCAGGTCCTTTGGATCGCTGCCGCGGCCGGGCACGAAAGCTTGGTGAATTTCATCGATCAACCCCACCAGAAGCGGTCCCAGGATCACGGGCAACCACGGCAGTGATAGCGTTGGCTTGTGGTTCACTTGCAGTGGATAGCACGCCCGGAACAGGCACACCGCCAATCCGGAGTAAGCGGTGAAGTGCAGGACCTTATCCAGCCCCTTGATGAACGAGAGGTTGGGAATCGCTGATCCGGGCCGTCCACCGACATACAAAATGATCACTGCGCAAACCACTGAGTAGACCCACCACATCCTTTGCGGGGTGAGCGCAATCGCGCGGTCGATGAGGGAGTTGATGGTTCGAAGCAAGGGAGCGTTGGAGTTTCAGGTGTGGAATGGCAAGCGCCTTGGCCGCAGTTTCGGCGAACGATGCGGAGGAGCGGCTAGCGTATTCTTCGAGGGGAAAGAGAGGTATTGTGCGCTGCAACAAGAGCTTCAATCAAACAATACCGCATGGAGTAAGACGAAACGGGACGGATTGAGATCAGCATCTTCAGGGAAAGGGGGATTAGGAAATCCGAAATCGAAAGCCTAACTTCCGGTGCCCAGGCCCTTTTTGACTCCATCCACAATCAATGATGACGAGCGCTGATCCACCAGCGGCAGTGACAAGACAACACCACCGCGTGCCTGCACGAATTCATGGCCAACGATTTCGTGGATTTGGTAGTGCCCGCCCTTTACCAGGACATCGGGCACGACGTCCTCGATGATTCCTGCCGGTGTGTCCTCATCGAAGCTCGCCACGGCGCTCACCATCTCAAGCGCGGCCATGAGGCGCATGCGCTGATCGAGCGGCAGGATCGGGCGGCCTTCCCCCTTCAGGCGCTTCACGCTGGCGTCGCTGTTGAGCCCCACGACGAGCACATCGCCCTGCGCGCGGGCGCGACGCAGGGAATCCAAGTGACCAACATGGAGCAGGTCAAATACGCCGTTCGTGAAGACGACCTTCAAGCCTGCGGCGCGCTTGTCGGCGCAGAACCGCTTCAGCGCTTCACGATCATGGAAGACAAAGCCGTGGGACGTCATGCCTTGATGGCGGGAGGCGTCGGTGTCTCGCGCCGGGCTTTCTCGCGCGTGGCCACCGCATCGACGGGCGTGTCGCGCTGCCTGCGGTTGGTGCGCTGCGGCGGACGACGGCGCACGGCACCGGGTCCTGCACCGGCAACATCGACAACCTTGACCGCGATCTGTGTTCCATCGGCGTAACCGATCAGGCGCGTGAGCGCATCGCGCACCACCGTCCGAACGCGCTGTTGCACCTGCGGCACGATGGATCGGTCGCTGATCGCCACGGACATCCTGACGCGCGCTGTCCGCGAGCCTTGTGTCACCTCACAGTGCACAACACGCGTCACATCCTCCACGGCGGCACGCACTTCGCGGTTGATGACCCGCTCCACAGCTTCGGGCTTCAGGCAAATGTCCTCACCGAGCGAGCCCTTGCCCACGATTCCCCGCTCAAGGCGCTTCTCCATGAGTTGCAGCAGCAGATAGATGAACGGCAGGATGACATAGAGGCATGCGAGGACGATGATGCCCTCCCGCGTCATGCGCAGCGGGGACACCCACTTCACATCGACGCCCACGATGTTGCGGCTGTCGATCGGCGGCTCCGTGACCTGATAGAACGGCGCCTCGTCCTGCGCGCCGCCTCCATGGGTGTTGGCATGCGGTTCCAGCAACAGTTGCAGGCCCGCGAAGATCGACATTGCCATCAACACGAACAGAATGAGGCCGCGTGTGAAGGTGACGAACGAGATTTTGAAAAGTCGGCTCAAGGTTCCGGGCCTGGCGGGGGAGTGGAGTTACTTCCCTTCGTCTTCCTTCTTTTCTTTTTCCACGAAGATGTCGATGATGCGAATGTCCACCGACTCCAGTTCAAGGCTGGCCATGCGCTCCACGGTTTCCTTCACGTGGCGTTGCAGTTCCTCCGCGCGTTCGCGCATCGGCGTCTTGTAAGCCATCTTCACCTCGCACACGATGCGATACGAGCCGGACTCCGTCTGCTCCACCATCAATCCGCGCACGGGTTCCTTGCCGGGAAGGATGTCCGCGAAGGAGAAGCGCGGTCCAAGGCTCACGCCTTCGACCTCTGCCGCAGCCATGCCGGCGATGCGCGCAATCACATCGGGGTGTATCAGGATGTTCCCCAACGTCCCCGGCATGTTGAAGGGGGAGAATGCTTCCAGTGTGGTGCCGCGCAATGTTTCCGCCATGATCATCTCCTAACCCGCTGACGTCAGCGTGGTGCTACCTTCTTAGCGGACCCATTGTCAGCCTCTTTTTTCCAGACTTCAAGGAAATCCGTGCCGAATGTTCCCCTTTTGAACAGGCTGCTATCCATCACTTCCAGATGGAAGGGAATCGTGGATTTAACGCCATCGACCACGAACTCGCGCAGCGCGCGCTTCATGCGTGCAATCGCCTCATCGCGTGTGTCCGCATGCACGATCAGCTTCGCAATCATCGAATCGTAGAATGGCGGTATCACATAATCCTGGTACGCAGCCGAATCAATGCGCACGCCGATGCCTCCCGGCGGAACGTAGGCGACAATCTTTCCCGGACTCGGGATGAAATTCTTGGCGGGGTCCTCCGCGTTGATGCGGCACTCGATGGAATGCCCGTGCCATGTCACCTGATCCTGCGTCCTGCTCAGTTTCTTGCCTGCGGCCACAAGGATCTGCTCGCGCACGATGTCGATCCCGGTGATTTCCTCGGTGATGGGATGTTCCACCTGCACGCGGGTGTTCATTTCCATGAAGTAGAAATTCCTGTCCTTGTCGAGAAGGAACTCGATTGTTCCCGCGCCGACATAGTTCACCGCGCGCGCCGCGCGAATGGCGGCCTCCCCCATCTTTTCGCGAAGCTCACGCGTCAGCACGGGACACGGCGCTTCCTCGATCAGCTTCTGGTGGCGGCGCTGCACGGAGCAGTCCCGCTCGCCCAGATGGATGATGTTCCCATGGCGATCCCCCAGCACCTGGATTTCAACGTGCTTGGGGCGGATGATGCACTTTTCCAGATACACTTCCGGGTTGCTGAAGGCGCTCTGCGCTTCGGCTGCGGCTGTCTCGAAGCTTGCCTTGAACAGGCGCTCCTCGCTCACCATGCGCATGCCCTTGCCGCCGCCGCCCGCCGATGCCTTGATCATCACCGGGTAGCCAATCTTCGCGGCCAATGCCATGCCCTGCTCAGCGTTTTCCAGTGCGCCATCTGATCCCGGCACTGTTGGACACCCGGCATCCTTCGCGGTTTTCTTCGCGACATTCTTGTCGCCCATCTTGCGGATGGCTTCCGCGCTGGGCCCGATGAATGTGATGTTGCAGTCCGCGCAAATTTCCGCGAATCGTGCGTTTTCCGCCAGAAAGCCATACCCGGGATGGATCGCGTCCGCGCCTGTCACCTCCGCGGCGCTGATGATGCGCGCCACGTTCAGGTAACTCTGCGAACCGGGCGCTGGCCCGATGCACAGCGCTTCATCCGCGGCATGCACATGCAGTGAATACTTGTCGGCCTCGCTGTAGACGGCGACAGTTTGAATCCCGAGCTCGCGACATGCGCGAATGACGCGGAGGGCGATCTCGCCTCGATTGGCTACCAGAACTTTGCGAAACATGAAATCGTGGATCAGCCCGGTTCGATCAGGAACAACGTCTGGCCGTATTCCACCGGCTGTGCATTGTTCACAAGCACTTTGCGGATCGTGCCCCGCGTTTCCGCCTTGATTTCATTCATCAGCTTCATCGCCTCGATGATGCACAGCACCGTGTCCTCCGTCACCTTGTCGCCAACTTCCGCGAATGGTTTTGCCGTTGGCGATGAGGCGCGGTAGAACGTCCCGACCATCGGTGAGGTCACCTTCGTCAGGTTGGAGTCATCGGCTTCTGCCGCAGCCTGTGGCGTGGAGGACGTCGCCACGACCGAGCCGGCCGCTGCGGGCGCTTGCTGCACGATGGGTCCGGCTGCATGGAAGATCGCCGGAGTGCCGACCATCTTTCGGCCAGCCACAATCCGAACACGAATGCCTCCCTGCTCCAGTTCGAACTCTTCAATCCCCTTCTGATGGATCACGTCGATCAGGCGCTCAATATCCTCGCGCGTCATGCCACCCGCTGGAATCGCCTCTGATTTTTTACCAGCCATCAATCAAGCCTCTCGGCGGAATCTCACTTAAGTCAAGAACCTGCAACCAGCCATGCTGGTAATCTACTGCACGGCAGGAACCTTCCCCACAAAAAGCACAAGTGGCGTAGGGTTCGTTTTCAAGCGGTTTGGGGCAAGCGGGTTTTTGGCGATCACAACCCGCCTGTCGCAAGACGCGATGAAACGACAGGGAATAAGGACCTTTTCTGGGATCGTGTCCAAGGGCTTTCGTGCCATTGTATTCCTGGCGTTATCCGGAGCCATGGGAACGGCATGAAATTGTCCTCAGGAGTAGATCCGTTCCAGCCTCACATTGCTGTAATAGTGCAGGAGGATTTCGTCGTAGCGCTGGCCTTTGAGTGCGCGTCCAAGGCCGCCGATCTGGCAGAGCCCCGCGCCGTGTCCCCAGCCTGCGCCGTTCAGCGTGACCCCCTTCAGGGCGCCGTCAGCGGCGAGATCGGGACTGACGATGAAGCAACTGCTGAAGAGGAACTTCGTCGAAAGCGCCGCACGAATCTTGTATTCACTGTTGATGCGATGCGTCCGTGTTTCCCCCTTTTGATTCGCGTAAACAACATCGAGTTCCCTGATTCGGCCACTGCGTCCGCGGGCGATGGGATTCAGTGACTTGACAGTGGCGAGGTCTGTGAGACCACCGCGCGTTGTGAGGGATTCGCGGAGGTCTGCCTGCGACAGCTTCTTCTCCCATCGGAAATACTGCCCGGTTTCATCCACGCGGCCCAGATACTTGGTGATTGTTTCCTCCGGCACCACGGTCGGGCTACAGTAGACGTCGTTGTTCCGCGTCCAGTCGCCAAGAATGTAGTCGCGCAGATTGGCCTCCGTGACGGGGAAGAACTTTTCCGCCACGGAACCCTTGGGCGCATCGAGCCTTGCAACAAGTCCCTCAATGGCGATTCCCCAGACGTGCTCGGCGTCCTCGGAAACGGTGCCGGTGCTCTTGCTGTAACGTGCATCGCAGTACTTGTTTGTTTCCGTGATGAGCACTTCGCCGCGGCATTGGGCGATCGCATCAATGGCGCGCTGTGACCAGCCTCCCGTGCCCTGATACCGCTGGCAGCAGTCGTCGTTGCACCACAGGTAGGGCTGGCTGGGGTGGGGCGCCACGGGTTGGCCCAACAGCCAGCTACGGGCGGCGATGGCCTGCGCCTTCATGAATTCAATGGGGCACTCGCCACTCATTTCGCCGGTGATGACGCCGGTCAGGTACGTCTCGATGGGAATCTCATTCACCATCACGATCGCGCCGTTCCGGGAGAAAAACTCCAGAACATCGGTAAGCGTCTGGTCGATGTTCTTTTGCCAGTGGAAGCCGCGACCGGCGACGATCTTCCTGACATGTGTTCCGTCTCCTGCCTTGGCGGCCTTCGTGCCAGCGGGAGGGGACAGGCGGAGGGACGCGTGCTGGCCCGGAAGTGTGGCATGGTCAATGGACAGCGCGTCGCCGTGCGAACTGATTGTATGGACAACGCCTTTTTCCAGCGCGGCGGATTTGCTGCCGGCGGAAATGCGATAGCCGTCGCCGGGGACGGAGAATTGCATTTCATGCTTTGCGTCCTGGGCGAGCACGATGCCGATGCGCACCACTGGTTCCGCAGGCATCTTGTACTGCCCGTTCACGATGGGAAAGGGAGGCTGCTTTGAATCCATTTTATGATCTCTTTGGTTGGGAATTCTGGCAGAAAAAACTCAATCAGTTGAAGCCGGCACCGGGATAGGACACCACTCCGCCGGGCGGCGTTGAGGGTTTCTTCGTTTGGGTGGGAGCGAGCGTTTCATCGAAGAAGGTCTTCATCGCCTTCCATGAGCGCTCATCCGCCTCCTTGTTGTACTTCGCGCCGGGGAGCGAACCGTCGGCCCCCTTGTCCGTGAAGGAGTGAACGGCGTTGCCGTATGAGATCATCTGCCAGTCCACCTTCGCCTCGCGCAGTTCGTTTTGAAACGCGTCCACGTCCTCCTTCTTGGTGAAGGGGTCGTCTGCGCCGTGGCAAATGAGCAGCTTTGCCCTGATGTTTTTTCCATCCGCGGGTGTGGGAGAATCCAGCCCGCCGTGAAAGCTGACGCCAGCGTTGAAGTCCGCGCCGGAACGCGCCAGTTCAATGACACCCGTTCCGCCGAAGCAATAGCCGATGGCGGCAACCCGGGAGGGGTCCACTGCGGCCTGCTTCTTCAATTCTTCAAGGCCTGCATTCAATCGCTGGCGGAACAACTTGCGGTCACCCTTGTACTTTCCCGCTTCCTTGCCGGATGCCTCCGGGGCCGAAGGGCGGATCCCCTGTCCATAGATGTCGCACGCAAAGGCGACATAACCCATCCTCGCCAGTTGTAGCGCACGACCCTTTTCGTACTCCGAAAGGCCGGTCCACTGATGCACAATCAGGACGCCCGGCTGGCTCTTGGCTGCCGCAGCTTCGTCATAGGCCACGAAGCCTTCCAGCGTGACATCGCCGTCCTTGTAGATGACGGAGTGGCTCTTGATCGCTGCGGGGGCGGTACCTGCAAAGACCGCCATCATGAGGAGAAGGAATAATCTGCGCATGGCAACTTCTATCCCGTGTAAATGGTCACGACGGGAGCATGATGAGTACCCGGTTCGAGGGGTCTAGCACTTAATCACTGATCCTCAGGCAACGACAAGGTTGGGGTTTGTGTCGCGCAGTTCCTTTTCCTCCTGCTCTGACAAGTCGACAAACTCCAGGTCGAGTAGGATGGGCGCGTGGGTTTTCACGAAGTTGATCGCAAGGCAGACAAGTGCGCCGTGTGCCTTTACCATGCCCCGTGACCCTGGCAGGCGGAGGGCGATTTCAACGGCACGGTTCATCGCGTACAATCTGGAGATGGACATCAGGATGTTTGCGCTTAGCGCGAGGCGGATTCCCGTGGGCGTGATGCGGATGACATAACAATCAAATCCCACGGGTCTTTCGTTTTCTGCAGTGCGAAGATAGACGACGCCTGTCTGGCTGCTGGTGCGTGCGTTTGGTGAAGGCTTGCCAAATGTGAACATCGGTGCTCAGACCCCCTTGCTTATCGAATATCCAATCTCTTGAAATCACTCGCTTTAATCAAGAGGGGTTCGAAAAAACAGGAAGTCCCCACTGCTACGGATCGATAAGTTCCCTGTTTGGAAAGATCAGGAAGTCACGCGGGATGGGATTTGAGGGTGAAATCCTAGGGGTCAGCCCCAAAAAAGAGAAAACACCGCTCTGCCGGATGTCACACCCGGCGAGCGGTGCTTGGTTTCCTGAGGAAAACTTCCACAAGAAGGAAGTGGGGTCGTGGGATCCACTCTTGCGGGTATCATGGCAACGACCGTGCCGCAGCCCAACTCTTCCAACATTTCTCCTAAACCGTTTGAATTGAACAATGGAAGCTCAAATGTTTTTCGATGAGATTTTTGCTTTGGGTAATCCAATACTCAAATTGTGGGAATTTCACTTCCTTCAGTCGATCAAATTGTTACCCTCGAAAGAGTGTTTGTGTTGTCGAAAATTTGTGCTGTGGTGAAGGTGGAGCCTCAGATTTAAGCCTCGACAGGCTGCCCCCGGCCCCCTTAAAAACCCGGCCCGCTGTGGCGGGGAGCAAACTTTCCTCAGGACAGGGCAACACACCCAACATGGTCAAACGACAGGATCTTTATGAGCGCGAAATGGCGCGCTATCGCGAAACGCTGCGGCTGGACACGGAGGTTGCGCAGGATCGCTACGGCATGACCCTGATCCATTCACTCAGCCCGTCCGAAAAGGTGCTGGCACTGAAGGAAATGGGGAACGACATCACGAATGCAGCAGACTACTACAATCTGGGCTTCGTGCATGGTGAGGAAGAGAATTGGGACGAAGCGATCAACTACTTCCGCCGGGCGATTGAACTGGATCCGAAGTTGGCGGATGCGATCTACAATCTGGCTGTGTGCTACGAGCGCGCAAACCTGCTTCCGCAGGCGAAGTCCACATGGCAGAACTACCACGACACGGTCGACAACAACGACCTGAAGCGTGACGTGAAGGAACACATCAAGGGCTTGGGGCTGTAAGCGGCTTCAACGCGCGAACATCAACGGCATCCGTTCCCACGGGCGTCGTATGAAGATCGAGGAATTTCACCCACCCGGCTTCGTCGAAGCCGGGATTTGTTTTGTCCACGACATGGGTGACGTTCATGCTCAGGAGTGAGTCACGAATTTTTTCGGGCGCGGCGCCCTTGCCACCGGCGTTTGTCACTGGCTCATTCCTCATCCCCTGAATCCAGACCCAGTAGCGATGATGCGACGGGTAGTTGATGCCAATCACGCGGCGGGCGTGTTCGCGCGCCAGCAGGTCTTCAAGGCCGGCAAAGTCCTTCGGCTGCACGTTCCGGGCAGCGAGGTATTCCTCGCGGGCTTCTTTCGCGAGAATCGGATACCAGGATTCCTTCAACTCCGCCTGAAACTGCACGCGGTCGCGGAGTGCGCTGGCGAACATGGCGAGGCATAGCAGCGGTGCGGCGAGACAGGCGCCCTTGCGCGCGGTGAACACGCCCAGCCGCGCGCACAGGACTGCAACCAGCACACCGCCGATCCCCATGGAGGACATTGCATAGCGGCCATCGGGGTGGCCGCGCGTAAACAGCGCCTCCGCCAGAAAACTTCCCGCAAGAAGAGTGAGGAGAAGTCGAACTTCGCGCGCGGAACCGGATGGCGATTTGCGCTGCGCGACAAGGAGCATGACTCCACCGAGCATTCCAAGGATGCTGAGCGTGTATTTTTGCAGCAGTAGGTGACGCGCGTAAAGAAGCGGAGCGAGCAGCAGATCGAGTGGCTGGTTCCTGCTTCCCGCGAACGCGTCGAATGATCCCGCAAGGCCTGTGTCGATGGCGCTTTGCGGGCCAAAAATCCGGATCATCAGCGGTGCGACGGGATTCCCCACATAGGCAATGTTTCGCGCGATCCACGGAAGCAGCACAATGGTGGATGCCGTGGCGTAGGCAAGGATCAGGGCCGGCTTTCGCCTCAGGAAAATGAGCATGGCGATTGTCATCGGGAGGCCGACGAGGGGCCATGCGGTGTACTTCGTCGTCATGGAGGCTGCCGTGAAGATTCCGATGAGCACCACGGTGCGCGCAGAAAGTGAACGAAATGTTTCGGTCAGGATTGCCACGGCGGCGAGTGCATACATTCCCGTCGCGAGGTCGATGTAGGCGGTGGTGGAAAGATAACTCACGGAGTGGATGAAGTAGTACAGCGCGCCCGCATAGAGGGACGACGCACCGCAACGACGTGCGATGCGCGCGCACCACAGGGCACCGGAAATGCCCGCGGCGCAGTGCATCGCCTTGGAGGCGGAATCGCTGCCCAACGACAACGACCACGCGTAAAGCATTTCAAATCCGTAGGGAAAGTAGGAGTGGCCGTTTTCCGGCACCTCCACCATGCGGCCAAAATTCAGCCACAAGCGCGGGACCTGCAAGTGATAGGCAAGCGGGTCGAAACGCACCTCCGGCGAGAGGGTTCCCAGCACGTTGAGCACGATCATGAGGAACAGGGCGATGATCACGAGTCGCGGCAGGATGCCCGTGGGGAAAGTGGCGGGCGGCATGCGGAACCAGGCGCGCCTCAAATGAAAGAGCGCCGCCAGCGCCGTGATTCCTGCGATCAGCGTCAGTGTGGGTGCATCCAGCCTGACGTGCCCCGCCACCGCGAAGAGGAAACAGAGCAGGGCGCATCCGAGCGTGAAATAGAAGTTCAGGGAGAAGATGCGCTCAAGCAGCGAACGCTCCTCCCATGGTGCTTCCCTGCCGCATTCCGCCGGGGGAAAATGAATCGACACCGCTGCGCCGGACAACGCGACAAGTGCGACCTGCAACATTGGGACAGCGATCAGGATCAGTGGATACGCGGCTGAGGACAGCACTTAGATTGCCGGGAAGGGAGAATGCCGCATGGGAAATGGGCCTTCAGGAAAAGCGTTTCCGCCACGACAAGGGGTCCTTGTCGAATCGGGAACCCCCAACCCTGAACCGTGATTTGGTGGCACTAGAACAGCAGGACCACTTCCTGCTTCTTGCCGGTGCTGGTGTAGGTGGAGGCCGAGGAGAGCGCGCGGATCGACCCAAGATAATTCATAGCCTCATCGAAGTGGGCTTTCTGCTCAGCACTCAACAAGCCGATCAGCTTGTCCTTGTTTGCGTCGAGGATGTCGTGGATCGCCTTGCCATCGATCACCATGATGCCATTGCGATTCCCGCCAAGTTGCGCATTCACGTCCTTCATCAGGCTGGTGTCGGCCATCCCCTTCGAACCCTTCGATGCGGAAATGATGCTCTTGATGGTGTTCTTGTTCAGGGCGAAGATGAAATAATCATCCTTCGTGAATGCGTATCCCGGCTGCACGTCGCCGATGGTGCCGGAAGCGCCGGGCACGGAGGACGCGAACCTGATGGTTTCGCCCTCGAACTCCTCGGCCTGCACGGCCGGTGTTGGTTCCGGCGTGGGGGAGGGCGTTGCCGCGTTGGGATCGACGCTTTTCGGCTGACGGCGGCGGGGTGCCGGCGCAGCGCTGGCGCTGGCGGAGGCTTCCAGCGACTCCAGCACTGCTTCGAAGCGGTCGCGGTTCTTCACATGTGAGACCATGAACAAGTCGAAGGGGAACTTTGCATCCTTGGATTGCGCCGATGTCGTCAGGCCGAAGCCAAGATCAGGACCAAGGTTTGCAAGCACGTCTTCCTTTGCATCAAAGCCAAGCAACGCCTTGCCGGATGCGACGCGTTCATCAATTTGCTTCGCGGACAACGGCGCGTTGTCACCCTTTGCCGATTCCGTAACCATTTCCAGGATCGACGTGCCATCAAAGTGGTTCGTGCCGAACAGGAAGTTTGTGCCCTCTGGGAAATAGTTCACGATGCCGACATCGCCTGCTGGCGGAGCCGTCAGCGTGTATCGCTTCGACGCCGACGGCATGTCTTCCACATGCTGGAAGATTGCCATCTTGAGGCGCGTCTTGTCCGCGTCAATCTTCGCGCCAAGCGTCGTTGAATCACTGACAGGCCCAAGGTCGAGTGTCTTTGTGCCGGTCAGTGGTGCCAGGCGGGCAATCTCGCCAAACATCCATACCTTCCCCGGATCACCCTTCAATTCATCCATGTAACGCTTGAAATACTCGGAGGTGAAGATGGCCTTCCCTTCATCCTTGAAGGCGCTCTCCATTGATTCGCGCTGGTTGGACCATAGGAGCGTGGAACCATCCGCGGCGAGATACAGGCGGAAGGCGGGCAATGAAAGCTGGCGCACTCCCTTGTTCGTCGTTGTGTCGACAACCGTGGATGCGGACACGCCGCCAGCGCTTCCCTGCGCGCTGGAGCACTCCTTCTTCACCTGGTCCAGAATTTTCGTCGCCGTGGACGCATCGCGAAGCTGGAAGTTGACGACGAAACCGGGCTCGTCGTTCACCTCAAGAAGGTACACATCGAACCCCTTCACGGTTTGCGTGAACAAGTCCGCCGGTTCGAGGGAGAAATCCAGCGACTTCTCCAATGACCCACGCTCCATCGGCGTCATGCCCGGTAGGGCGACCTTGCTCTCCAGGAGTTGGCCGAACTTCGATTCGCCCAACGATTTCCAAAGGCTCGGCGAATCGGTCACGCTGACAATCAGGAGCGGGTTTGCCGGCGTGCGGCCGCCAACGGCCAGATCCTGGGCAAGGGCAGGCGCGCTGAGGGTGATCAGCACAGCAGCAACAGCAGCACGACGAAGGGTAGACATGCAGAAACTCCTGAAATGTTCTATCACTTAGGGTAGGTAAAAGTAGGAGGGAAAAGCGGTCAATCGGGATGGGGCACGTCGGGGACAAAGCACACCCCATCCGCCCTGCCTCCCGTTTCCATCCCCCCGCAAATGAGGGTTTGCCCACCCTTTGTGATCCGCGTTCAGCAAGGGTGGCATCAGGATGGGGAGGCACTCCTGTCGCAGGGGCATGTTCGGGTCTAATTTTTGTTGATGGAGTCAAGCAACCGCGTCACTTCCTCGCCAAGACGGTCGGTGCGTTGAACCTTGTCGAAGGAGAACTTCGGGGGCAGCTTGGGCAGCGTGGAGATTTTTCCCTCCAAGTAGGCCAGTTCCAAGGCCCGCACGATTTCCGGAAGGAGCGACGTTGCGCGTCCGGCAGCCGGTGTGTCCGCAAAGTCGTTCAGGATGAGCGACACGTACTTGAGCGCGCCTTCGAAATTCTGTTGGAAATAGTCGCGCTCCGCCTGTTGGAAAATCACCTCGGCTTGATAGGGTCGTGCTTCGGCATCCCGACGGCTGGATGCCTTTGCAAGCGCCTCCAGTTTCTGCGCTTCCTCGGTCAGTGAGCTTCCCAAGTTTGGATTCGTCAGGATCACTTGGGTGCGGGCCGTCACCTCGGCAATGTTTCCAAGTTTCATGAATTCCTGGGCCTCCTCCAGCAACTTGGTGTCACGTTCGCGCCGCGTGTTGGTGAGCGCCTCGTCGCTCACATCGCGCAGGTTCGGATTGTCGCGTGTGCGGTTAAAGATGAGCATGGCCTCATCCAGCAAACCATTTTCTGCGCACCAGCGCCCGTGATTCAGCAGCGCGAGGGGCTCACGTTCATCCGCCAGGCGCTTCATTGCCTCCGCATGGAAGGCCTCGTTGCGTAGCTTTTGCAGTTTGGGTTCGCGTTGCTCTTCGGGGATGGAATCCGCAAGTTCGAGGGCGGCGGCTGAATCATCGTGGTTCAGGTCGTCCTCCACTTCTCCCGCCATGAGGAACTGTTCCGCGGCGGCTGCCTCCACGGGGAACACGCGCTGGATGGGGAGGAGGGCCTCGCGTGCCTCGCGGAATTTCCGGTTCTTCTGCGCCCACGCCTTCATTTCCTCGATCGTGAAAAGTGCGCGGTTGCGTGCGATCTCCGGAACCTGGCTTGCGAGGTCGCGGGCAATGATGCCCAGGGCGAGGGTGTAATCATTGCGATCGCGCGCCGCGGCGGCACGCGTCAGGTGCGCCAGGGGAATTTCCGGGCTGGAGTCATCGCCCGAAATCCGCCGGATTTTCTCCACGCAGGCGATGGCGCCTTCAAAATCACCCCGCGCCAGTTGTCGCCGCACAAGTGTCCGCATGAACTCCAGGGACCACGCGCGCGTCATCGGGTCTTCGCCCAGGGTTTCGGGTGGCATGCGGTCAAGCAACTCCACAGCGGCATCCCAATCATCCAGCGCGCGAAGGTTTTGCGCCGTCTGAATCATTGTCCCCGTTGTCAGCAGGTCGGTCTCCACGAGGTCATGCAGCGCCCGCCGCAGGGAAATCTTCTCCGAATCGCGTGCCGCGCCGACGGTGCTCCTGATGATCGGGCCTGCCGTGTCCAGCACCGCGCGGGCATCCTGGACGCTCGCGCCTTCTGTCAATGCGGCCTTCAGCTTGTCGATCCCGCCAACGACATCGCGACGGCGGAACGATTCCTCCGCACCCCGAAGCACATTGAGATATTCCGCCACCTTTTGCACGGACACAACGGAGCTGGCGCTGAGGCGGGTCACCATGCCACCCGACTCAACAACCACGCGATCGCCTTCGCGCGCCACCACGCGACCCTCGATCACGCGCCCGTTGGACAGGGTGATCTTGTCTGCGCGGACGGTGCCCAGCAGCGAAACCAGGCAGGCAAGAATGGCGGGGAGGATCTTGTTGGAAGGATGGCTGGAAATCACGGGCTGACGATGTCGGTTAACGGATCGCGTTTCGTGCGTAGGCGCTCAGCGTTCCCACGGCGAGGATGATGAGTCCAGCCTGAAGCATTGTCATGGGGATTTGCAGGATCGCCATGGTTCCGTGGGTACCGAAGGCAAAGTGCAGGTAAATTGCGCCGATTGCCGCAAGCGCGAACAGGTAGCCATCCACGAAGAAGAGAGTCCTGCTGTGATCCCCGCCATTGGCAATCAGGTGGCGCTGGTAGAAGTGCTCACGATGGGCCTTCAGCAGGTTCTTTCCCCGCATCGCGCGGCGGATCATCGTTGCCAGCACGTCGAAGACAAAGAGCGAGACGATGATGAGGAAGCCGATGAATGGCATCGGATACGTCATGGGAATCTGCGTCACATGGACCCCCAACAGGCCGAGGTACATTCCAATCATCTGGCTTCCGCAATCCCCCATGAAGGTTTTCGCAACCGGGCTGTTGTGCTTCAGGAAGCCATCGCACGCACCGTACAACGCCGCGCAGAGAGGCAACATCGCCTCCGACCGGGCAAAGCCAACGAGTCCCAGGAAAGCGGCCCCCACCGTGATCTGTGCGAAGCGCCCCGCCAGGCCGTTGATCCCGTCCATGAAATTCACGGCGTTCATCATGACCAGAAGCCACGTCCATGTGAGGAGGACGCTTGCGGCAATGGGAAGCGGCAACACCCCGGTCATGCCGGGAAGATGAATCTGTTCGATGCGCAAGCCCATCAGCGGAGGAATGAGTGCCAGCGCTGCCTGTGTGGAAAGCTTCTTCAGCGCCCCCATCCCCTTCACGTCATCAATCAGGCCAAGGGCAAACGCCCCGTAGGTCCCGATCACGAAGGCGGCGAACTGCATCCATCCGAACCAGTGCAGCTTGTCGTTGTTGATCTTCATCTCAAGCGGCAACCCGTCCGGTCCTGAAATCATCAGGGCAAGGATCGCGAATCCGATCAGCAGGCCCGCAGCGATTCCCACGCCTCCCAGCCGCGGTGTTGGGTCTGCGTGGCTGCTGCGCTCGTTCACGTCGGCCAGGGCATTTCGCTTCCGTGCCTGCGCGATGGACCAACGCGTGGCAAGGTCTGCGGCCATACGCGCTGCAAAACCGACCAGCAGCAGCAGCCCCGCCAGCCTCATGAGGATCACGGGATGGAACATGCCTGTTGTGTCGGCTTCGCAGCTACCAATTGGAAGTGATGTGGCTTAGCTGCTGCAATTCCGCCGCGTCGATGATCTCGGCTCGATGGCTGAACAGCATCCACAGCGCATAGCTGTGAAATTCCTCTGCGCTGCCGAAGGGTTGTGGCACCGGACTCTTTTCCTTCAACACTGTCTGCGCGGTGTGGCTCAGCACGGAATCCGGCGCGTGCTTCGAAAGCATTTCGATAAATTCGTAGAGTTCGGGAAGCTCATCCTCCGTGCGGGTGGGAAGGATGCTTGAGAAGTCGAACGACTTCACGCCGAAGCGATATTCCTTCATCGGTTCCGAGCCAAGGATCGTGGCAAACGAGTCGTTCCCGATACGGCCGCAGTTTATCAGTTGGATGTCGTCCCAACGGATGCGCTTCGTGGTGCTGCCGATGTGCAACTTCAGTCCCTGATCGCGGGATTCGGCACCCGTCACTTCAAAGTGTTCGTAAGGGCGCAATTGCCGCGGCACGCTGACGAATACCAGCGACTGCTTGCATTCCTTCACCAGTGGTGCCAGTTCCAGAACTTCCTGAAGCGTCAACTCGTCGTAGAGCAGGCCTTTTTTCCGGAGCACCTTCTTGTTCGCGACGCTTGGTTCAACCTGTTCGTGCTTGGCGACAAAATCCGCAACCGACTCCAAGTGGATGCGCTTGTTGAGGGGGAGGATCAGCGCGAACTGCGCATCACGCAGCCGATGGTAGCGAGCCTCCGGCGTCTCGTTCTCCGGTGGTGAGTAGCGCTTGGAAACGGCCTTCGCGTTGGCAGGTGGAAACTTCTTGTTGTCTGCCTTGGAAACGGGCAACGCCTTGGGCGCCCGCGATGGCAATTTGGGCATTGAGGGGGAGGGTGGTTGCACTTGTGGTGCTGCCGGTGGTGGCACGGCTTGTGCCATTTCCGGGGGCGGGGGATACGGCTGCCCCTGCGGAATGGCGGGTGGCATGGGCTGGGGTGGCGGATAGTACCCGGGAGGCGGTGTGGGGAATGGTCCCGGCATTGGGGTGATCATGTAGCCCGGTGGCGCATAGTAGCCCGGTGGTGGAACATACGGCGGGTAGTAGCCGGGTGGATACGCCTGCTGTGGCGGTGGATATCCTGAAGGTGGGGGAACCTGTTGGGGCGGGTACTGTGGTGGAGGCGGTGGCACGGGAGAGGTGCGAATTGGTGGTGTCGGTGGCAGGTCCGTACCCAGGATCAATCTTTCTGATGGTTGGGAAATTGGTCCGGACTTCTTCTTTCTGTCGCGCTGTTCGGACTCCAGTTCGCTGAGTGGCTTCGCCTCAGCCCAGATGTCCATCGGCGGTGGAAGTGTGTTCGCTTCAACGGAAGCGCGTTGATGATGATTGCGCGACGGCGGAGTCGGAGTCTTCTGCACGCGCCACTCCATGCTGATGTTGTTGGCGCCTTCTTCCCGGCCTTTCTCCGCAGGAGTGGGAGTTTTCAAGTGCAGGCCGGGTAGCTCGATTTTCGAGTCCACGATGGGAAGCGGCGTAAAATTTGGGACTGCGATATGGTCGCTGCTCACCAGTTTGTTTGCGCGGCGCCGCGTGTCGGGCGGCATTCGTGACATCATGTCATCGATCTCAAGGCGATCAGCATTCGTGGGGCCAATTTCGATGAGGCGCTCGAAGTGATCCATGCACAACTCATGGCGCTTCAGCTTGAACGCAATCACCCCCGCCGATTTCAGCGCCGCAGCCAGGGACATGTGCGTGGGTTGGTGCTTGATCAGAAGTTGAAATGCCGCCAGTGCCAGTTCGTCCTGTCGCCCCGCCTCCAGCAGCCGCGCCAGATCGAACTGCACGGGTTCGCGCAAAACAAAATCCGCATCGTGCCGAAGGATTGTCTGGTAGATTTGCGCCGCCTGATCGGCATCCTGGCGAAAGATCGCCTTGTTCAAATCGCCGATTTGATCCTGCACTTCCTTTGGCAGCTTGCTGCGGTCCATGGGGGATCTGACAACCGTGTGGGGAATTAGGCTTCTGAACAGCAAGATTTGCCGGGCACGCATCCGACTAGCAAGGTGAATAATCCCGCAGGCGTTGACTTGCCTTGGAAAGTTGGTTTTCCGGGGGTTAACCCCGAACGGCGAAGTACAGGTAGCCGGTTGTGCCTGCCCCACCTGCGTCGTAGCGGTCCGCCCGGAGAACTTTTCCTCCTCCGTTTTCCACCGCACTCTTCACTTCATCGGGCGAAACCGCATTCATCTGGATCGGGGATAGGTTGAAGGCCTTGAGCATCCACGCGGGAGAGAAGCCCATCGCCCGAAGCCCGCTGTAGGCGATGCGGCGTGGGTTCAGGCGCACCCTTAGGTTTCGCTCTGCGGGGATTTGGAACACGGCGATGCCGTCATCCGTCAGTACGCGTATGAACTCAGAAACATAGCTCAGGATTGCATCGCGATCCGGCACGTGCTGCAGCACAATGTTTGTATAGACAAGGTCAAACTCACGGTCGGGGAAGGCCTTCAGGTCCGCAGTGGTGTTGTGCACGAAGGAGCAGTTCGCCACGCCGCGGGTTCTCGAAAATTCCTCCGCCTTCCGCAACATGCTCGACGAGATGTCGAGGCCGGTGACATGGTCGTAATCCTTCGCAAGGGCAAACGTCAGACGCCCCACTCCGCAGCCGAAGTCCAGCGCGCGCCCGCGGTTCCTTGGGAGGCCGAACGGCTTGAGTTGCTCGTCGCGCAGTTTCGCGATGTCCTTCACGCCCGTCGCGAAGAATTCTTCGGGGTCCCATTTTCCGTGGCGCTTCTGCGCATCGGAAAGCACCGCCCACAGTGGATCCTCCTCGCCCAGTAGCTCCCAATCCTGCTGATGTGATTTCAGGGAGTCCGCCACGAATTGCCGTCAGGCGCCGCCTGCGGAGTAGACCAGTTCGTCAACCTTGCGGCGCAGCCGTGTCGCGGTCGTGGCGTCAATGCTATGCCCCATGTTCACGCAATGCGTGCAGGAGCATCGCGATTCGCGAATCCAGCGGCGCTGGTCCACGGCCTTCGGGGACAGCCAGACCTTCCTCCAGTCCAACCCCTGCTTGCGAAGATCGCCCACTTCATTGAGCAGCTCGCAAAAGCGCACGCGGCCATCAGGCTCGATGACGGCGAGTGCGATGCCCGCCTGGCACGTCGCGGGGATCTTCCCGACCGTGATGTGCTGCCGCTGGAAGCGGTACACGTTGCGTATATACGAAAGCCACAACGCCCGCCATTCGGGGAAGCGGCGCGCGTAAAGCTCCGCGTTCAGTTCCATCGACATCCCCACCACGCGGTCGAATTGCTCGGGTGTCGGCGGGAACAGGTTCGGATCCTTCGGTGTCCCGCGCAGGCATTCGAACATCATGCCGTCGATCTCGTCGTGCTGCTTCAGCAGGCCGGCCATTTCCTCAATCTCGGCGATGTTCTGGTTGTTGATGCACGTCAGCGTCATGATGCGCAGGTTTGGCTTCGGGCCTTCGCCGCGCTCAAACCTTGCCATGCGCGCCGCGCGCAACTCGCCAAGCACCTTCATTGTTTCCATGCTGCGCTTCCAGTTTCCCGGAACACCACGCAGCCGATTGTGCGTTTCCTCAAGGCCATCCAACGACAACCCAACGGTAAAGATCACGTGGGGGATTTCATCGAGGATGCGGGAGGCGACTTCCTCCACGCGCTTCGACAGCAGCCCGTTCGTTGGCATGTCGATGGAGATGATGCCGCAGTTCTTCGCGAAGATTTTTGCGATCTCGACGATCTCCTTCCGCATCACCGGCTCGCCGCCGCTGAACAGCAGATGATTGAAGCGCGGCATCGTCCGTGTCAGCGTTTCAAGCTCTTCCAGCGACATTGCCTTTTCATCGGCGTCGTTCAGGTTCTTCCAGTAGAAGCACGTCTCGCACCGTGCATTGCAGCGCGTCGTGGTAAAGAACGTCACGACCTTGAGCTGGTCCAGCAGCGCCGGATCGGCATCGGGGTCCGGCTTCTTTTCGTCTACCAATGAAAGCAAACTCGTCCTCGCAATCCGCCCATGCTTGTCGCCCATTCAGTCCAAGTCAAGGGGTCAGCCGCACGATTTTCAAAGCCATGCTAGATCAGTGCGCCGAAAATCAGGCCAAGGAACGAGCGGAACACGCCCTGTTCTTCGCCGGATTCGAAGGATTCGCCGACCTGGTTCACGGCCCGCTGTGCATCGTTGTAGAGCGTCGGGTCGTTCACGAGCTTGCCGATGGTGCCTTCGCCGCGGTTGATCTTGGAACTGACCTCGTTGAAGTTGTTCATGGTGGTTTCAAACTTTGGGCTGGCATCGGAGAGGGCAGCGATCAGCGAACGGAAGCCCTCGCGGTTTTCGCCGACGGCCGATTCCACCTGCTGCGCCGCCTTCTGCAGGTCGGTCATCAGCGTGCGCGCCTCGTTCGCGACATCGTCCTTGTAGATCAGCGCGCCCAGCGTGCCCTCGCCCGACTTCACCTTGTCCGCGGCCTCGCTGGCCGTGTTCGCGAAATTCTGGATCTTCTCGAACAGGTCCTGGTTCGCGTACAGTGCGCCGATGGTGCCCTTGCCGGCCTGCATGAACTCGGTCATCTCGTTCACGCGATCCGCGAGCGCCTCCATCTTGGGACCCACGCGCGCGAAGGACTCGCTCGTCGTCTTGATGTAGCCCTTGTTTTCGTCAATGACTGCGTTGATCTTGCCGAGCGTCTCCGCCTGATTCGCATCGAGGTTCGTGATCAGCTTCTCCGTTTTTGTGCTCAGGTTGCTTACCGTGGTCAGCACCTCGTCCAGGCTTTGCGTTTCCTCGGTCTGGATCGTGTCACCGCGCTCCAGGTAGGCGAGTTGTTCCGGTCCCTGCTCCACGGAGATGTTGATCACGTTTCCGCCCAGCAGGCTGCTCACCTGAATCTTCGCGACCGCGTTCTTCGGGATCTTGTACTTGTTTTCGACCTGAAGGACCGTCTGCACGCGGTAGATGCTTGCATTCCAGTCCATACTCTTCACCTTGCCGATGGGAACACCGCGCAGGGTCACGCGCGTGCCCGGCTCCACGCCACTGGCTTGCCGGTAGTTCGCGATCAATTCATACTGTGACTTGAAGAGTGATCCCTTGCCAACCTGTAGGCTGAGGCCGAGCGCAATGAGCACGGCGATTGTGAAGAATATGCCTACGCGAATCGCGAGGGGGGAGTTGGCTTGCATGGAGGTCCTTCCTGCCGGAAAAAAACACAAAGCTTCGCCATTGGGTGCCGACGCAATGGCAGGGGTCAAGCACTCACCCGGCAGTTGACCGCCCGGCGGCGCCTGATGAGTATTCCCCCATGACGGTCACGATCAACGGCGAACGCCAGACCCTGAACGACCAGACGGTGGCGGAACTCCTGCGGGCGTTGGACATGCACGAGCGTCGGTGCGCCACGATGGTGAATGGCGAGATCATCAGGCGCGTGGATCGCGCAAGCCGGCAGTTGAAGGAAGGCGATGCAGTTGAAATCATTTCGATGGTAGGCGGTGGATGACCTTGAATCAGGCAAAAGTAGCTGGCGCAACGGCGACGTGCGCCGACAGCACCCTCAGCGACGCGCCGCTGGTGGTTGGCCCGTATACGCTCCAATCCCGGATGATCGTTGGGACCGGGAAGTTTGAAAATTTTGACGTGATGCGCGCGGCGCATCACGTGTCGGAATCGGAGATGGTCACGGTTGCGCTGCGGCGCGTTGACCTGAAGAACCCCGCGAACAACATCCTCCGGTTCATCGACACGCAGCGCATGACGATCCTGCCAAACACTGCGGGATGCTACACCGTGGCGGAGGCGTTGCAGGTTGCCGAACTCATCCTTGAACTGGATCTGCCGAAGCTCATCAAGGTCGAAGTCATCGGTGACCAGAAGACGTTGATGCCCGATCCGCTGGGCACGTTTGAGGTGACGAAGAAACTCGCCGCTGAGGGTTGGACCTGCATGGCTTATTGCAGTGATGACATCGTGCTGTGCCGGCGGCTGGAGGAGGCGGGCGCCGCCGCCGTGATGCCGCTCGGCTCGCCCATTGGCAGCGGGCGCGGCATTTTGAATCCGGGGAACATTCGTCTTATCAAGGAAGCGGCCCATGTCCCCATCATCGTTGATGCAGGTGTCGGCACCGCCAGCGATTGTGCGCTCGCGATGGAACTTGGCATTGATGGCATCCTCCTCAACACATGCATCGCCACCGCGAAGAATCCTGTCGCGATGGCCGCCGCCTGCCGCGATGCCACGCGCGCGGGGCGCACATCCCTCCTCGCGGGGCGCATGGAAAAGCGTGCCTACGCCAGCGCCAGCTCGCCCATCAAGGATTTCTGATCGTGGAGACAAGGCATGACCCGGGGCAGTTTCATGGAATCAAGAACGTCCTGCTCGATATTGATGACACTCTGTGGGAGAACAACATCTTCTTCCTGCAATCATTGGAGTGGCTCTGCACGGAGGCGCGCAATCTGGGCATCCCCGATCGCGCCGCGACAAACCTGCTCAACCATTGGGAAACGTTCAACATCCGGTGGAAGGGTTATGGCTACGACAGCTACGAATCGTCGCTGCTGCTGACGGTTGCGATGATTGCACGCCGGGCGGGGAGGCTCGACCTGCACATGGGCCTTCGCGTGAAGGCCCTCGCGTGGACGACATTCCTGAAATCGCATCCCATTCAGTGGCGGCCGGAGGTGGAGAAGGCACTCCCACAACTCACGGAAAGGTTTCGCACGATCGTGGTCACGAAGGGAAATCCGAAGGATCAGATGGGTAAGGTGGATCGCTGTGGCATGCGTTCCTTGTTTGCAGGCGTCGACGTGGTGCCACACAAGCATCCCTCCTGCTACCACGGTGTCATGAAGACTCACGGGTTGAATGCGGAGGAGACCGTGATGATCGGAAATTCCCCGCGCAGCGACATCAACAATGCCAAGCGCGCCGGCCTGCGCACGATCTATGTTCCGCACCCGAAGACCTGGTATCGGGAGATGGAACCCATTGCCAGCGACGAGCCTCCCACCATTCAGGTCGAGCACTTTGGCGAGGTCCTGAAGGTGTTGCGGTAGCGGCCCTGAAGCCGTTTACTTGTCGCCCAGGCGATTCTCAACGATCACATGATCGTCGACGATTCTTCCGCCAATCAGGTGCTCCTGGATGATGCGTTCAAGAACCTTCGGGTTGCAGTGGTGGTACCATGTCCCTTCGGGATAAACGACGGCGATGGGGCCGTCGCAGCAGATGCGCAGGCAGCAGGCCTTGGTGCGTTGGACGGTGCCGTCCTCGCTGAGGCCGAGCTGTTTCAGCCTTTTCTTCAGGTACTGCCAGGCTTCCTCCGCCTCGCTGCTGTTGCAGCAGTCGGCCTTGTTTTCATCGGCGCAAAGGATGATGTGCCGCCGTGCACGGGCGATGCCAAGTCCCTCTGCAACGCCGTGGGCGTCATGCCGACCCATTGGGACGCAACCTCATGCTGAAATCGAGCGCGCGCACGGAGTGCGTGAGGGCCCCAATCGAAACCCGATCAATGCCAATGTCGGCAAGCAGGGGAATGCGGTCGATGGTGACGCCGCCGGTAACCTCCGTGGGGATGCGCCTGGCGATGAGCTTCACGGCCTCGCGCATGGTGGCCTCGTCCATGTTGTCGAGCATCACGAGGTCCGCGCCCGCCTCGAGGATGGCGAGGATTTCCTCCAGGGTGCGTGCTTCCGCTGCAACAGCGAGCGTGCCCTTGTTCTGGTTCACGCGTGCAAGCGCGTTTGCGATCCCGCCCGCGCCGTCCGCGTGCGTGTCCTTCAGCATGATCATGTCGTGGAGGCCCATTCGATGGTTTGTGCCGCCGCCACAGGCCACCGCATATTTCTCAAGGTCGCGCCACAGGGGGGTTGTTTTCCGTGTGTCGCAAACCTGCACGCGACCTTTCGCTGCTTCGACGAAGCGGGCGGTTTGGGTGGCAATCCCGGACAGGCGTTGCAGGAAGTTGAGCGCCGTGCGTTCCCCTGCGAGCAGCGAGCGGGTTCTTCCCGCCAGTTCAATCACAATGTCGCCAGCAATGACACGATCCCCATCCCTGAGTGTGGCGTTGAGGGCGACGCCGGGCAGTTGTTCGAAGACCGCGGCGAAAATGCGCACGCCGCAGAGGACACCCGGCTCCTTTGCGATGACATAGGCACTGGCAGTCGCTGCTTCGCCAAAGATGGCGTCGGTTGTCACGTCCCCCGCCTCGCCAAGGTCCTCGATCAGGGCACCGCGGATGCGGGTGACGAGCGAATCAGAGAGCGGGGGAAACACCATGCTCATTCAAACTCGTGATCTTTTGCGGGAAACAAGCGCTCGCGCACGTCGCGGGAATACTTTCGCACGGCGCGCAGCACGCCGTTGCGCATGTCCACGTATTTTTTTGCGAAGCGGGGCGGATGTTCGGTAATGCCCAGCAGGTCTGTGAGCACAAGGACCTGGCCGTCACAATCACTTCCCGCACCAATGCCGATGGTGGGGATGCGAAGGCTTGCCGAGATTTCCTTCGCCAACTCTCGCGGCATCAACTCCAGGACAACCGCGAAGGCGCCCGCCTCCTGCACCTTCAGTGCCAGTTCCTTCAGGCGGATTGCATCCTCCGATTTGCGACCCTGCACCTTGTAACCGCCCATTGCATGGATCGATTGTGGCGTCAGGCCGATGTGCGCCATGACAGGAATGCCTGCCTCCACGATGGAGCGCATGATGCCAAGGATGCGCTCATTGTTCGTTTCCAGTTTCACGGCTTCCGCGCCCCCCTCCTTCATCAGGCGGCCTGCGTTCACGAGCGTTTGCTCGGCGGAGACCTGGTAGCTCATGAAGGGCATGTCGGCCACGATGATGGCGCGCTTGACGCCGCGCGCCACGGCCTGCGTGTGCAGGATCATCATTTCCATCGTGACAGGCAGCGTGGTGTCGAACCCGTGGATGACCTGCCCCACGCTGTCACCCACCAGCACGACGTCGGCACTGCCGGTATCGGCCAGTTGGCCCATCGGCGCATCGTAGGCGGTCAGCACCACGATGGGGCGCTTTGCTTCCTTCATCTGGAGAAGGTGCGAGACGCGCACCTTCTTGGTCGCACCGGGGGGGGCGAGGGGAACCTTTGGATTGGTGAGATGTGAATGTGAGGACACGGAACGACGCTTGGGTGAATGCTAAATCCGAAAGCGCATCCTTTTCCAGAATGCCCGGGGATGCGAGAGGGATTTTGGCCCTCCGGGGGCCTGGAACGTCCCGGCTACCCCGGTGGGAGGGTCTGCGTCCTTGACGTCGCGCTGGTTGGTGGCAGTCTACCGGCCATGTCTGGTCCAAAAATTCACACACTCTCCAACGGGCTTCGTGTCGTTTGCGAGGCACGCCCCCATACCCAGTCCGTCTCCTTTGGCATCTGCCTGGCTCAGGGCAGTCGCCATGAGGAAGATTTGCAGAATGGGATGACGCATTTTGCGGAACACCTGCTCTTCAAGGGCACGCCAACGCATCACTGGAAGGAAATCGCGTCGCAGACAAACCTGCTCGGCGGTCACTTCAACGCAAGTACGGGTGCGGACTGCGTCAAACTTTATGGCAGCGTGATTTCACGCGACCTTCCGGATGCCTTTGCGCTGCTGGCAGGGATGTTCGTGCAGTCCCACTTTCCAGCCGAGGAAGTTGAACGCGAGCGTTCCGTCATCATCGAGGAGATTGCGCAATACGACGATGTCCCGGAGGATCTTTGCTACGAGCGCTTCACGCAGGCGCTTCTGCTTCCGCATCCCGTGGGGCGCCCCGTGATCGGCACTGCGGAGTTGGTGGGCGGATATTCGCGCGATGGATTGCTGGACTACTGGCAGAAGGTGCTCGTGCCATCGCGCGTGATCATCAGCGCCGTGGGTGCGTTTGACGAGAGCGCCCTCCTGCGCGATGTGGAAAAATTCTTTGGGGAATTGAGGAACACCGGCGCGGACCAGCAGGGGCTCTCCTTCGTTGATGGTGGGCACGGGGCGGTTGCGCTGGATCGCGACATCGAGCAGGTCAACTTCGCTTTTGGCGTCACGGGGCCTGACCGCCACAACCCGCAGCGCTACGCGTGGTCACTGTATGACACGATTCTGGGTGGCGGCATGGGATCGCGCCTGTTTGATGAAATCCGGGAGAAGCGTGGACTGGCATATTCCATCGGCAGTTCGATCAACGCGCTGTATCGATGCGGTTACCTGATGGTGAGCGGCAGCACGCGCCCGGAAACCGCAGCGGAAGCGATCGAGATCGGCATGGACGAATTGCGCAAGCTGGCGGCGGATGGCCCGACCGCGTCGGAGTTGAATATCGCAAAGCGCCAGTTGGAGCGAAGCATTCTCCTGTCGCTGGAATCGAACGGTGTTCGCGCAGGGGTCAACGGCGACCGCGAATTGTACAACATGCCCCACCAGACACCGGAAGAGGTGATTGCGCTGCTGGAAGCGGTGACCATCGGCGAGGTGCAGGACGTCGCCCGCGAGGTCGTGAACTTCGGGCAACCGGCGGCATGCCTTGTGGGCCCGCTGGAGCAATCGCCGGGACTACAAGGGGTCTTGGGCGGATTGGAAACCGCATAGGGAAAAAGAAAGAAGCCGGGCGAGTGGATCGCCCGGCTTCTTGTTTTCATCAACCAGAGCGTGGCTTACTCCAGAACCTGCCAATCGTTGACAGAGGACATGTTGTTGATGGTGATCGTGCGTTGCACTGTGGGTGCGGTTGCGAACTCAGCGCCGACCATCCGCGTCAATCGCATCGTGAACGTCTCGTCACTCTCATTGCCGTCGATCGGGGCGGTGACAGTGAACGTCGTGGATGTGCCGCTGGGGATGGACACGGTTGTTGAGGACACCGTGTAGTCAACCCCCGGCGTCGCAGTATCAGTGCCGTTTGGATTCAACTGCAACGTGGCGGTAACCGGCTGTGAATTCGTTGACGTGAGCGTCACGGTGAACGTCTGCGCACCGCTTCCCTCTGCGATCGCCACCGGATTGCCCGAATCGAAGTCCATTTGCGGAAGAGCCGTCGGACCAAGAATGCTCCAGCCAATGTCCGCGAAGGCATTGTCCGTGTGAGTCATGACGATGGAATCGCCGTTGAGGATTGGTTCCATCAGTTCTTCCACGCCAAGGACTGGCGTCGCCTCGCGGAAGTGCGAATAGCTGGAGCCGGGTTCCCACACAGCGGGGGCGTACATGCGTGCGCGCGAACCGATGCTTCCCGTTACACTGGCACCGTTCCAGTAAAGGTCGTCACTGGTCAAGGCGGCCAGGCGCGTGGCGGTTGCCATGCCTGACAGATCCGTCCCACCGTTGTTTTCGATAAAAAGGTCGAAGACGCCGGGCAAGGTATTGTATGTTCCGTCCGGATTGTCGCCGTTCCCGTCCGTGGTCAGGAAGCCAACGAAGCCAAGTCCGTGTCCGAATTCGTGCAGGCAGGTGCGGACGAAGCTGATGTCCGTCCCGGCGTTTTCATCGAGTCCATAGTACCAATCGGTGGAGCCAAGGACGACGGGGTTGTCGACGTCGGAGTTGAATTGCGCAGCGATTTCCTCGGTGCCGCCGTTGCGGTCGGTGGGTGTCGATCCAAGCTGGTTGGCAAGTGGCGTGGGATACCAGACATTCGAAATCGGAACGCCGGTAAAGTTCGCATGGGCGCTGTCCGGTCCGGCGAATCCCAGAAGCGCGGAAGTGGGTCCTCCGCCCAAAGGATTCATCTCGGCGGCGATGACGATGTTGATGGTTCCGCTCAGGCGGTTTGCCCAAACGGCGGCGGCGTATTCGAACGCAGCCTTGCGCGCCGGCCCAAGCGTGGCGTCGTTGAAGCCTTCGGAGGGGCCGTCATTGTACTGGATTGTGATCGTCACCGCTTCGGATGACAGGGGCGCCAGCAGCGCAGCGGATGTGAGAAGTGAGAAGATGAGCGAGCGCTTCATTTTGTCGCCTCTCCTTGATGGGAGTGCGCCTTCACCTCGGCGCCTTCGGTGAACTTGACCGCATCGGCTTCCGTGTCGAAGCATCGCGCATCAACAGTACCATCCGCATTAATGCGGGCGGCGGCAGCCGCTGGCGGGATATTGCGAAGGACCAGCCCCTTGCTTGGATCGTTCGGGTCCGCTTGTGATACTGTCGGCGGTGCGCCCGTGGAGCGGACGGACTTGGTGCTCCTGCGAAGTTCCTGCATCTGCTTCGCCGTCGGTTGAACGCGATTGCCGTTTTCGTCGATGAAGACAATGGAGCCAGCCATCGGCATTGTCGACGGGGCCGACTTGGTTTCAGCAACCTCTGTCCTGGTTTCTGTCTTGATCTGTGCCGCATCCGAATTGCTCTTCGTCAGCGATCCTGCCGCGATGACGCCAGCAACTCCAGCCGCCAGAATGCCAACGGCGACCAAAATGGTTTTCCTCTTCATCTTTCTCTCCTTTCGCGGGGTCAGATGTGCGCCACACACCTCATGGCTGTGATGGCTCGTGTATCCTTCTTTGTCTGACTACAGAGGTTTGAATAGCACCTTGACAGACTTCGCAAGCAGAAAGGGTACCGCCTTCGGGCCACTTAACCGCATCTCAGGGTGAGGGGGTGGCATGGATCCGTGCTTTCCCGTTTTCCCTGCCCATCCCGCTTGACAGCCGGGCCGGGCCTCCGCGACACCTCTTCCCCCTGCGAAGTGGGGGTGTAGCTCATCTGGTAGAGCGTCGCGTTCGCAATGCGAAGGTAAGGGGTTCGAGTCCCCTCACCTCCACCACTTTCAGTCATTCCCGCCCACGCTGCCTTGCATAGCTCGTTATTTCATTGGTGAGCATCCAGAAGATGCCAGCCAGGAGCGCCGTATCGTCAGCGAAGCCAATGACGGGAAAGAAATCTGGAACCACGTCGAAGGGGAAGATGATGTACAATGCCAGCACCAACGCCGCGATTTTCAGCCGTGTGGGAAAAACATAGCCCGTGTCGCGCATCATCATGCGAAAGGTTTGGTATCCATGCCCGATGCGTTGCAGCAACGACCGATGCACGACGGCCTTTGCGCGATGCGGGCCTGATTGGTCTTCGGTTGTCGTATATTCAATCGTTCCGGTCTTCGGCATGAGTGTCACCGCCTTTTGGAGAAAACTACCCACCATCTTGCGATTTATTCAAGCAGGATTGGATCCAAGCCCGGTGGCGGTGGCTCAGGGTTGACCCTGTGCCCGCCCATTGCCCCTGCTCGCACCGTGATGGAAGCAGCCTCTCCCAACAGATTGTCACGCCGTGAATGGCTCCTGGTACTGGCATTGGCTGTTGCCAGCTTCATCCTGCGTTGTGCTGTTGCGACGCGGCGCGGCTTCTGGATCGATGAGTTCTACACCTACCACGCCACGACCTTTGATGTTCAGGGGTTGATCGCGGAGCGTCTGTCTGCCGGTCATTCACCGCTTCCGTTTCTTTACGCGAAGATTTTTCACACGCTGTTCGGCGACAGCGAACTCGGCCTGAAGCTAAGTTCCATCCTTGCGGGTTTCATGGCCACGTTCGCCGTGGCGGGCGCGGCCGCTTCGATGGGGCTGAAGCGCATCCTTCCCGTCCTGCTTCCTGTTCTTTTTCTCCATCCCTACTGGCATCTGATCGCGACGGAGTTTCGCTACATGATGCCGCTCGTTGCGATGGGGGCCTTCTGGCTTTGGTTTGCCATTGATTACATGCGCGAGCCCACGCGGCGCCGGTTCCATGCCGTGATGATTTTCGGGGCGATCACGCTCTGGATCCACAACAGCGCCATCTTCACCTTCGTTGGCATCGTTGTCATCTACACGTGGCACGCCATAGCGGAGCGCATCCGCGGCAGGCAGTTGCTCCGTCTCTTTGCGCCGCTGATTGCGGCATTCACGATCATGCTGCCGCTCACCGTTGGCCTTGGCATCATTGAGAAGGAGCCGGGCTCGCCAAAAACCCCCGACATCTTCAAGGCGATCAACAAGACCGCCGAGTCCTTGTTTGCAGATCCAAGCCCCGCGGAATCCTGGATCCACTTGAAGAGTGGGATCATTCAGGTGCCAGCCACGATTCTTTTCGTCGTGTGCGCCATCGCCGCGTGTCTTTACTTCCGGCGCGAACGGAATCGCATCGCCATGCGCGTGCTGTTTGGGATGCTGGCGGGAACGGTCCTCATCACCATGGTGTATTCGGGATTGAAGAACAACATCCAGGGCCCGGTGCGCTATGTGGCATTCTCCTCGGTACCAGCGGCAATCATCGTTGCCGTCGGCCTGCTGGAGGTTGGTCGTTGGAAACTCTGGGGCTGGTTGATCCGGATACTTCTCTGTTCCATCCTGGTGTTCAGCTTCGTCCTGCAACTGCTCGACCAGGGGGACTGGCATCGTGAATCAGTGAAGTGGCTGATAGCGAATCGAAAGTCGAACCAGCCCATCATCGCCGTCGGCCGCTCCATGAACCTGCTGGCGTTTCGTTACTATGGCATGGAGACGACGGGTTGGATCGACGGCCTCAGCGCGGAGGTGCGCGGCAAACCGATCTTCCGCAAGATGATGCGGCGCGCCCTTGCCAATGGCGACATGGTGTATTTCTTTCACTACCGCGGGCAGCGCCGCTATGATGAGGTGGCGGAATCCATCGACACGCTGCTCAAGAATGGAGAGGTCGTGCGGACGCGCATCTGGGAGCCGTCGGCGGAAATCCGCATAACCGGCATGGCGAAGAACGAGGAGGGCGTTCGCCAGCTTGAAGCACTGCCCGCCATCCCCGTCCCCCGCTTTGGCAGCACCCACCGTTGACGCATTGCCTGTTGCTCCCGTGCCAAATGGCATTTTCGATTCCCTATCAATCGAGGCGCCCATGATCCGACACCTGCAAAGATTCGCCGTACTGCTCATCCTGCTCGGCTGTGGCGTGGCTGCGCGCGCGGAGAATGTTCCCTACACGTCGGAGAACCCCGTCGCAGGCGATCCGCTCACGGAGGCGCTGGTCAGGGAATTCGAGGCAGCGTCGCTCGGCGGAAAGTGCACCTTCTCCATCGCGGTGATCGACGCGGACAGCGGCGTGCCCTACGTGCAGATCAACGCCGATAAGGTGATGAGGCCAGCCTCGCTCGTGAAGATCATTACTGCGGCGGTGGCGCTCGATGTGCTGGGCCCTGATCGCAAGTTCACAACCACGGTGGAAGGCCCCAACCCCGACAGGAAGGGTGTCGTCGCCGGAAACCTCGTCATTCGCGGCGGTGGCGATCCCAGCCTGGGGCCGCGTTTTCAGCAGGATGGCTCGGACGTCATGGGCGTGTTGAATGATTGGGCGGGGAAACTTGCCAAGCGCGGCGTGAAGCGCGTGACGGGAAACGTGATCGGCAATGACATGCGTTACGCCGATGATCCCACCGCCTTGGGTTGGGAGAAGATGGAACTGGCGCAGTGGTACAGCGCGGAGGTAAGCGCCCTGTGCTACAACGAGAACACGATCGACGTGATTTGGAAGGCCGCCGGGAAGACGGGCGAACTCGCCAGCTACACGCTGCAACCCACCGTCAAGTATGTGAATCTGCAAAGCAGTGTCCGCTCCGGCTTGGAAAGCCAGGTCAAGCCGCGGGTGCGCTACTTCCGCTTTGGCGAAAGCAACAATGTCCGCGCGCGGGGGACACTGCCACCGGAGACCATGAAGCACGATTTCATCGCCGTCCACGATCCCGCCCGGTACACGGCGGAACTTTTCAGCAGTGCGCTGAAGGAGAAGAAGATCGTCGTGGAGAAGGGCGCCATCAGCCAGCGTGTGGTTGGCGATGAGGCACCCACCACGGATACCGTCACGCTCATCACGCACCAGTCGCCACCGCTGTCGGAGATGCTTTCCACGCTGTTGGGCGTGAGCCATAACCTCTATGCGGAGGTTTTTCTCCGCGAAACAGCGCTGGCCTCACAGGAGGCTCCCACATTCCAGGGCGGCTTTCAGGCGGTTTCGCGTTGGCTGCGCGACAAGCGCCTCTATCACACGGGGCTGGTACTCGTTGACGGTAGTGGCCTCAGTTCCATTGATCGCGCGTCCGCAGTGCAGTTTGTTGACGTCCTGCGTCACGAATACAACTCGCCAAACCGGCAGTTGTTCCTGGGTTCACTCGCCACACCGGGCAGGCTGTCGCTGAAGAATCGTTTCGAAGGAGACGAATACGCACCACTGCGGGATCATTTGTCAGCGAAGACCGGCTTCATCAGCGGCGTCCATTCGCTGGCCGGCCGCTTCCGCAACCACAAGGACAGCGAGTACCTTTTTGCGATCATCGTGAACGACTACGACGCAGACCGCACGGTGGCGGCGCGCGATTTTGTCGATCATGCGGTCCTGATGATGCAGTCCTCCAATATTCTCCCCTAGGCTCCCGTCGTGGCGCAGCCGCGCGTCGTTCATGTCTACAAGGATTTCTGGCCGCCCATCCTGGGCGGCATTGAACGTTCCATCAACTGGATGATCGGCGGGCTGCGCGATCAGTTCGACTTCACCGTGCTCGTCAACTCGCGCGGAAGCGGAACGCACGAGCGCGAATGGGAAGGCATTCGCATCATCGAGGTCGGAGAGTGGGGGCGCATCCAATCCGCGCCCGTGTCCCCTGCCTTCCCCCTTTGGTTGCGCAGGCTTCAGGCGGACGTCTGGCACTTCCACATTCCCAATCCCACGGGCGATCTTTCATGGTGGCTCGCGCGCCCCCGTGGCAAGGTGGTCTGCACATACCACAGCGACATCGTGCGGCAGAAGGGGGCGTTGAAATTCTACAGGCCGTTTCTCCGCAGTTTTCTTTCCCACTGCGATGCCATCATGCCGACATCGCCGCGGCTCATCGATTCGTCGCCCCTGCTTTCAGAGTTTCGCGGCAAGTGCCGTCCCGTTCCTCTTGGGATGCCCATGAAGCCGTTCGAGAAATCCGTGCAGGTTGCAGCCCGCGTGCGTGAAATCAAGCGCCTGTATCGCGGATTGCCGATCATAATCTTCGTGGGGAAGCTGCGCTACTACAAGGGGCTTCAGTTCATGGTTTCCGCCATGCGCGGATTCCCGCAGGCGCGCTTCCTCATCATCGGCGAAGGGCCTGAAGGGCCGAAGCTGAAACGCCTTGTCGCGGAGTTTTCGCTTCAGAACAGCGTGCTCTTCCTTGGTGAATTGCCTGATGAGGAGGTCATCGCGCACCTGCACGCCGGCGACATGTTTGTCCTCCCATCACACCTCCCATCGGAGGCGTTCGGCCTCTCGCAGGTGGAGGCGATGGCGTGCGGGCTTCCCGTCATTTCCTGCGACCTCCCAACCGGCGTCCCCTATGTGAACCAGAACGAGGTCACTGGCTACACGGTCTTTCCGGGAAGCGACGCCACGCTTCATCACGCCGTAAGCGAGTTGCTTGCAGACGCGAAGCGCCGTTTTGCGATGGGGGAGGCGGCCCTCCGCCGGGCACACGCCATGTTTTCCCAGGAGGCCATGTGCGCCAATGTCGCAAGGGTCTACGGTGAGGTACTCGGCACAGGGGACCGCGAGGACACAACGTCAACCCCGCAGTGAACCAGCAGGGGACTTGCCACTGGAGCGCTGGGTTGTTTCTTGGGGTGATGGAAGCAAGCAATGTGTGGCTGGAAGGGGCTCACCAACCCAGCAGCACCATGGTGATGCCCGCAAAAACCGGCACGCTGAAGTTGTCGTCGAGGCTCCACGGCAGTGCTTCCGCGATCGTCGCCACAAGCGCTCCCGTGATTCCCGCAGCGAGGGGAATCCCCGGTACCATTGCCGCGACGATCACTCCCATCACGAAGAATGCCGCGCTTCCTTCCAAACTCTTCTGCTTTGGGCCGAATCGGATCCTGCCAAACCTTCTCCCCACCAATGCCGCCGCCGTGTCACAGACAATCAGCATGCTGAAGGACGCCACCGCCACCGGCTTCGGAAAGATCGCGAATGTCACGATCGCGGAAATCAACATCCACGTCGAGCCTGTCAGGGAAAAGATCCCGCCGCGCGCATTCAATTCGTGGGGACGGATCATGAATGAAAAATAGGTGCGAACACAACGTCCGATCGCGCCGCCACGGAATCGTTCAATGTCGATCGTCAGGGAGATGGCGAGCATCACGCCCAGCATGATCAGGGTGTCGATGCGGTCGAGGAACCAGGCGGAGGCGGGAATCACCAGGCTTCCCAGATGAATCGCCTTCCGGCCCAGTTCTCCAACGTAGGTGATATTCCGCGGCTTCCCCGCCTGTTCAGCCCGCATCGTTGTTTGTCCCGGCGCAGACCTCATGATACAGACGCACCATTGCCGCGCAGGATTGCTCAACAGAAAATTCCTGCGCGCGCCGCCGTGCCGCCTCACCCATCGTTGCAATCCATTGGCGGTCGCCCTGCAACACACGCAGCCAGTTCACCCATTCCTCCAGGTCATCGGAAATCAGCTTTCCCGCCCCGCTTTCACCAATCGCTTCAGCATTGGGCGCGATCTTTGTCACGAGCGCCCCACGCCCCTGGGCGAAGACTTCGAGCAGCGTGTTCGGAAAACCCTCACGATCGCTTGCGGAGAGATAGACCTCGTGCTCCCGGATATGCGGCACGATGTCGTCCTGGAAGGGAACGAACCGGACCGTTTCCACGAGGTTCAATTCTTCCACGCGGCGCTTGATCTTTTCAAGCTGTGGGCCTTCGCCAATCAGTGACATCAGCAGTGGGACCCCCACACGCCGGCAACCCGCGGCAATGTCCACCAGCAGGTCCACGCGTTTTTGCTTTACGAAGCGCCCGGCCCAAAAGGCCCGCAGGGGCGACCCCAACGGGGATAGCGGCGGCGGCGGTTCATCCTCCGGCAGTTCGACACCGTTGTGAATCACCCTAATTGCGTCGCGATCGATTCCCGCCTCGGCGACCGCATCCTTCACGACATGCGAAACAGCCACGACCCTTGCCGGCGTCTTGGCCGTCCAGCGCGCGAACCTCAACTGGCTGCTTCCGCTGAAGGGTGTCTGGCTATGGTAGCTGTTCACGACTTTGGCGTCAAATCCCAGCAGGGCGGCCGCGTTCAGCGCCGCGTTCGCTGCATACATCTGCGAGTGCGCCACATGATACCCGTTCCGGCGGATCAGCCTGTTCAACTTCCAGATGCCGATGGGGTCCAGACGGCTGCCAAACCGCACCAGATGAACAGGCACCCCAGCCTCCTCAAAGCGCGGTGCCATTTCTCCACGCTCTTTCAGGCAGACCACCTCCAGCACCACACCCGCTGCCCGCAGCGGCTCGATGGACCGGAACAGCATCCTCTGGACGCCCCCAACCTGCAGGTCATAGATCACCCGAAGGACTTTCAATTTTGGCAGATTCGGTCGGGGCTGTTGCCCGTGATTCCTCATACCCTATTCCCCATGGTCGATCCCCACCGCCGCAAGGATGGAACTTCACCCTTGACGGGGGAGGCCCAACCGGGGACCTTCACCGGCCCCTGCGACGAAGGCCAATCATGGCGGCCTTCGCGCGGGCACTTAGAGTCCTCAGAACTCTGCACTTAACCAAAGGATAAACGCCATGTACGCAGTCATCAAGCAGGGCGGTCACCAGTACCGCGTTGCGCCCGGCGACATCATCCAGATCGAAAAGATCGAAGCAGAAAAGGGCGATGTCATTACTTTGGAGGATGTCCTCCTCGTTCGCTCCGGCGAGGCATTTGAGATCGGTGAACCCCGTGTCAGTGGTGCCGCCGTCAGCGCAAAGGTCCTGCGCCAGGACAAAAGCCCCAAGGTCGAAATCTACAAGTTCAAGCGCCGTCACGGCTTTGAAAGACATCAGGGCCATCGCCAACCCTTCACAGAGATCCAGATCACCGGCCTCACGAAGAACGGCAAGGCTGTCAGCGAATAAGTTTGGGGTTTGTTCCCTTACCTCTCACCTCCAACCCCTTACCTACTTATAAAGGTTTTCCTCACATGGCACACAAAAAAGGAATGGGTTCCACCAAGAACGGCCGCGATTCGAACGCGCAGCGCCGTGGTGTGAAGGAGCCCGCAGGCAAGCTCGTCAGCGGCGGATCGATCATCGTTCGTCAGGTTGGCAATCAGTTCTGGCCAGGCCAGAACGCGGGTCAGGGTCGCGACTTCACCATCTACGCCAAGGTTGAAGGCAAAGTGAAGTTTGAAACCAAGGCCAGCGGAAAGAAGTACGTCCACATCATCACGGAAGCGGGCGGCCAACTCGAAGAAGTTCCCGCCGGGAAATAATCCGCGCGCAGGTTTTGTCCAGATTGGTTCTCCGAACGCCCCGCACCAAAGCGGGGCGTTCTTCATTTGCGTGGCCTGCGTTCCGTGTCAGGCCTTTCTGGTGTGAATAACAATCGCATTGCCTGTGGCGCGCGGTGAGCAGAACATCGCTTGGCACGGGATGAATCCTTTGATCCCGATCATGTCATCTGGAGAAGGCCGACGGCCTTGCCGTTCCCATGAGCAGGCACATACTTCCCACCATATTCATTGTCACTCTTGCAGCGAGCCACCCGCTTCCTGCCCAGTCCACCTCAGAGCCGCCAAAGGCCACCGCGCCCGCCCTCTCCGCCGCCCAAACCGCCACGAATGAAAAGCTCAATCGGGCAGTAAAGGGCGTTCAGTTTCGCGGCACTCCGCTGACGGAGGTTCTGGAGAAAATCGCGAAGGCTGGCGACCTGAAGTTTGCCATCGTTGACAAGGACCGTGTCCACTCCGGCAAGTGTGATATTTTCCTGGAAAACGTTCCGTTGAAAGCGTTGCTCACAAAAGCCCTCTCGCAGAATCGCCTCGATCATCGCGTGGAAACCGACGGCACCATTTCCATCATCAGGAAAAAAGGCCCCATTGAGTGGACCAATGAAGACACCGCCGGCCATGACGTGGAGGACTTGTCTGAACGCCTGAAGGGGCTGCACGCCTCCGCAGACAGATTGCGTGGCATGACAGAGGAGCAAAAAAATTCACGCGTCTATGTGGATGAATTCATGGCCTTCATGCAGACGCGTGGCGAAGTCTACGCATCCCCATCACTGACGGGTGAACCGATTCCCGAATCGCTCGACGTCCTGCCGCCGCGCGAACAGGCCCTTGAGGATTGGATGAAGGGGCAGGGCGAGAAGCTCGAAGCGGCACAGAAGGCCGCTTACGCCGCGTTCCAAAAGCGGATGGCAGAAGAGGAGCAGGAACGCCAGCAGGCGGCGGCCAAGGACGCCCAGCCTCCCCCTGCCGAAGGAGGTCAGCCACCAGCGCCGGCACCCACCGCTGTCGATCCCACCGCGCCACGCATTCATGGCAATATCATCGACGGGGAAAAAAGACCGACCGATTAGTTTCATTCACCGGGGATTTCCGGGAACCTTGGCACATATGCCGCTGTCACACAGGGTGCTCAGTCAGTGGTGTTGTTCGCAAAAAAACAAATAGCCCGCCCTGGATTTGTCCGGGCGGGCTACCTGTTGCTCAGCCTAGGTGGTAGGAAAATACCTAGAATGGCTTTAAGAGTCGCGTTTTCATCGCGGACCCGCAAGCCCTTTTTGGGGATTTCACGGTTTAAATCACGATTTTTTACGGTTTCCCGGTCTAATCATCGGTCAGCCGCAGCACCGACATGAAGGCTTCCTGTGGGATTTCCACGCGCCCGAATTGTTTCATGCGCTTCTTGCCTTCCTTCTGCTTTTCCAACAGCTTGCGCTTGCGGGAAATATCGCCACCGTAGCACTTCGCTGTGACATCCTTGCGCACGGCGGAAACGGTTTCGCGCGCAATGATCTTCCCGCCGAGTGCCGCCTGGATCGGTACCACGAACATTTGCCGCGGGATGATTTCCTTTAGCTTCTTGCACAGCACGCGGCCCTTGGAGGCGGAGTCGCTGCGATGGACGATGATCGAGAGTGCGTCCACGGGATCGCCGTTCACCAGCACGTCCATCTTCACCATGTCGCCTTCCTTGTAGCCTGTCACTTCATAGTCGAAGCTTGCGTATCCGGACGTCACGGATTTCAGGCGGTCGTGGAAGTCGCTCACGATTTCGCTCAGGGGAAACTCGTAGTGAACCATCACGCGTTCCGTGCTGATGAATGTCATGTCCTTCTGCAAGCCCTTCTTGCCCTGACAAAGTGTCAGCACGTTGCCCAGATATTCCTTCGGGAAGAAGATGCGCGCGTCCACGTACGGTTCTTCGATGCTTTCGATGTTCTGCGGGTTCGGCATCTTTGACGGATTGTCGATGATCACCGTTTCGCGGTTCGTCAGCAGGACGCGGTACACGACCGAGGGCGCTGTGAACAGCAGGTCCTGGTTGTATTCGCGCTCAAGCCGTTCCTGGATGATCTCCATGTGCAGCAGCCCAAGGAATCCGCAGCGAAATCCGAAGCCGAGTGCTTCGGAAGTCTCAGGCTCCACAAAGAACGCCGCATCGTTCAGGCGAAGTTTTTCGATCGAATCCTTCAGTGAATCATAGTCGTCCGCATTCACGGGATACAACCCCGCGAACACCACGGGCTTCACTTCCTTGTAGCCTGAAAGTGCCTGCGCTGCGGGTTTCTTTGCGTGCGTGATGGTGTCGCCAACGCGCACCTCCGCCAAGGTGCGGATGCCTGCCACCACATAGCCCACCTCACCGCATTGCAGTTCACTAACAGGCGATTGGCGCGGGCTCAGCACACCCAGTTCTGTGACTTCAAAATCCAGTTCGCCCTTCATGAAGCGAATCTTGTCGCCAACCTTTAGTTTTCCATCCTTGACGCGGACGTAGCAAACCACGCCGCGATAGTTGTCGTAGGCTGAATCGAAGATCAGGGCGCGCAGCGGCGCATCGTTGTCGATTTTTGGGGGGGGAATGCGATCCACCAGTGCGTTCAGCAGTTCCTTGCATCCAATGCCGGATTTTGCGGAAACCGGCAGCGCCGTGTCGCCGTTGATGCCAACGGCCTCCGTGATCTGGCGGCGCGCTTCATCGATATCTGCGGCGGGCAGGTCGATCTTGTTGATCACCGGAACGATTTCCAGGTCGTTCTCCAGCGCCAAATAAACGTTCGCAAGCGTCTGCGCTTCAACGCCCTGAGTTGAGTCCACAACGAGGATCGCACCTTCACAAGCAGCCAGAGACCGCGAGACTTCGTAGGTGAAGTCCACATGGCCGGGCGTATCGATCAGGTTCAGTTGATAGATCTGGCCGTCCTTCTCGTGGAACATGCGAACGGCCTGGGCCTTGATCGTGATGCCGCGTTCCCGCTCCAAATCCATGGAGTCGAGTATCTGCTCCTTCAGTTCGCGCTTGGTGATGGTGCCGGTGATTTCCAGCAGCCGATCCGCCAGCGTCGACTTCCCGTGATCGATGTGGGCGATAATGCAGAAATTGCGGATTCGGGGGTCGGTCAACGCGACGATGCTCCAGTCAGTTTTTGAGGCGGGGGAGCGTAGAGGGGCCGCCGGGGGGCAGTCAAAGGTTTAAGGTGTGAAACCACTGGCTACGGCACCCTCATTCGTGTCGTATTTTAGCATGTTTCGACTTCAATCCCTTCTTCTGGCGATGTTCGCCCTCTTTTGTACAAGCGCGGCCTTTGCGCAGGCGCCCGTCATGAGGGCCATTGCCATTGTGGCCACGGTTCCCGAAAACACAGGCACTGTTTTCATCACGGGCAACCTTCCCGAATTGGGGAACTGGGATCCGGGCAAAGTGTCAATGGAGGGCACCGGCACCACGCGCACGAAAACGCTGAAAGTTCCGGATGGTACAAAAATCGAGTTCAAGTTCACGCTCGGTTCCTGGGAGCGGGAGGCGATGTCGCGATCCGGAGCCGTCAGCCCGAACAACATTCTGGTGGTGGAGGCAGACCAACAAAGCGTCACGGACATTCCGGGCTTCAGGATGAAGACAACCGACTACGTGAAGGACTGGAGAGGCTCCGGTGTTCTTGGCCGGCTTGATTATTATCCAGACATGAAGTCGAAATTCTTGGAACGCCCGCACACTGTCGCCATCTGGCTGCCACCAGGATACGATGAATCACCCGGTCGTCGCTACCAGGTGCTCTACATGCATGACGGGCAGAACCTTTTCGATCCCCGCCAGTCCTTCACCGGCCTTGATTGGGGAGTGGATGAATGCATCGTTCGCTTGGTTGAACAGGGGAGGATCGATCCCCTGATCGTTGTCTCAACGTCCTACACTGATAAGCGCTTCGAGGAATATGACCCCTGGACAAAAGGCCCACAATTTGCCGATTTCCTCATCAAGGAAGTCATGCCGATGGTGAACGAAAAATACCGCACGCTCACGGGGCCGGAAAACACCGGCGCAATGGGGGCATCCATGGGCGGGCTGATTTCATTTTACCTTGGGCAGAAGCACTCCGATGTCTTTGGGAAGGTCGGGTGCCTTTCCACTCACTGGCCTTGGAGCGGTGAAGTCGCCACGAAACCCACAAGGCCCGCGCTCATCGATTCCATGCTCGCTGACCCAGCCGCCAAATTTCCCGCCAGCGTTCGAGCCTATTTCGACCATGGCACGGAGGGCATCGACGCGGCATATGAGCCATATCAACGAAAAGTAACCGCATGGCTGAAGGCTCAGGGCCTTGAGGAAAACAAGAACTTTGTCGTCAGAAAATTCAACGGCGCCAATCACAGCGAGAAGGACTGGCGCGAGCGTTTGGATGTGCCGATGCTGTTCCTCTTCGCGAAGCCCGAATAGGGTCTCGAAAATCGATCGGGTTGGTGGAGAGGCTCATCCGGAACTCCCCTTCCCTCACGCCAAAAACCCTTGGCTCCCCTTGGTCCCTTCGCAACCATCGTCATTCACAACGCTGAAAAGGTTTCCCGCTGCAACCAACCGTGGCAAAACAGACCCGCAAAAAAGAAACGGAAGAGCCCCAGCCGCTTTCCACATGGGACCGTTACCAACTCGCCAGTCACAAGGATCGGCCGGGCACGATCGATTATGTGCAGGCACTTTTCACGGAGTTCACCGAACTTCATGGTGACCGCTCCTTCGGCGACGATCCCGCCGTGATTTGCGGGCTTGCGCGATTTGAGGGGCAGCCCGTGATGGTGATCGGGCAGGAGATGGGGAAGGAGCCACGCGAACGCCAGCTCCGCAACTTTGGAATGATGCACCCGGAAGGCTATCGCAAGGCGTTGCGCCTGATGAACACCGCCAGCCGCTTCGACATTCCCGTGCTCGTTTTTGTGGATACGAAGGGTGCCTATCCCGGCGTCGGTGCGGAGGAGCGCGGACAATCGGAAGCCATCGCGCGCAACCTGCGTGACATGTACAAGCTGCGTGTTCCCGTTGTCGTCACGGTCATTGGCGCCGGTGCCAGCGGCGGTGCCCTTGGCATCGCTGTGGGGGACCGGCTTCTCATGATGGAGAACGCCTGGTACAACGTGATTTCACCGGAAGGCTGTGCCGCGATCATCTGGGGCGATCCGGAGGAGGCGAAGAAGAACAGCCCCAAGTCCGCCGAAGCCCTCAGGATCACGGCGGAGGAAAACAAGAAACTCGGCGTCATCGATGAAATCATCCGGGAACCCAATGGCGGTGCGCATCTGGATCAGGCTGGAGCCATCGATTCCGTGCGGGAAGCTATTCGCAGGCACCTGGCGGAACTGGCCACGCTTTCGCCTGAGCAGATCATTGAAAAACGGTTCGACAAATACCGCAAGATCGGCATTTTCTCAGAGACCTGATCCGCAAGACCTTTCGCTGCAAGCTCGACAACGAAACCAACCCCGCGGCGGCAAAGACCTTGGACATCATCTTTCGTAACGCCACCATCATAACCGATGGCCTTGAAATGACCGGCGATCTGGCCGTGCGCGATGGCGTCGTGAAGGCCATCGGCGATCTTTCATCGATGCAGGCAGGCTGCGTTGTTCCTTGTGATGGCAAGGTTCTCCTGCCCGGCGCCGTTGATCTGGGCCTGAACCTCGGCGATGGAGGAGTGTTCGATCCGAAGACGGGCGCCAGCTTCGCGCAGGCAACGCGGCATGCGGCACTGGGTGGCGTCACGACGCTGATCAGCGCCATTGAACTGGATGAGAAAATCGGCCCCGCCGCATCGGCAAAAGCGCAGGCGGAAACCGACATGCAGCGTGCTTTCGTCGATTTTGGCTATCATGCGCTGCTCTCCTCGTGGGGTGACAATCATGATGCCTTCGCGCGGGAGGCTGTTGGCGCGGGGATTTCCTCATTCTGGCTTGCACGCAACGGCGCGGCCTCCGTGCAGCCCGGATCCGCGTTGCTTCTCGCCGCAGTCCAGAAACTTCCCGAAGAATCGCTCGCCATTGCATCATGCTGGGACGCGTCCTTCTGTGACAAGCACGCGCGCAAGAATGGCAACGGTGACCTTTATGCCGACGATCGGGAAGCAGCCTTCGCCGCGTCGCTGGAAAGCCTGGCCGATGTTGGCGCCTGCCGCATTCTTTTGAACGGTGTTTCCTCCGCGCGTGCGCTGGAATCACTCGCCCATGCCCGCGAGGTCTGCAACCGCATCGCAGCAAGCTGCCAGCTCACGAACCTTGTCTATACGGAAGCTGACGGCGATGCCGCACCGAAAGTCTGGCCGCCCCTTGGGACAAGAGCCGACCAGCAGGCGCTTTACGCCGCGGTGGAGGAAGGGATCGTGAGCGCGATCACCTCCGGACACAAGCCGCGCGCGTCATCGGAGCTTGCAGCGGCCAGATCGCAACGTTCTCTTCTGGTTGGTGCTCCGGCACTCGCCCATTTCATCCCCGCGTTGCACAGCGAAGGCGTGCTGAAATGGCGCCTGTCGCTTTCGGGCCTTTCTTTCGCCGCCTGTGCGGAGCCGGCGAAACTTGCGGGTCTCTACCCGCGCAAGGGCTCGCTGCAAATTGGCAGTGATGCGGACATCGTTGTTTTTGATCCTTCGCAAGCGTGCAATGGGGGCGATTCGGATTCCTTTGCCCTGAGTTCCATCCCGAATCCCTATGCGGCGCTGAAGTTGAATGGCCGCGTGACCGATGTTTTCGTTCGCGGCCAGCAGGTGGTCGACGGCGGCGAGCTCACGCAAAACGTCCAGGGCGCCTTCCTCGTGCGGCGGCTTTCACTTCGCTGAAGCACATGGCGGGGGCGCCTGCTTCAACGGCGGGCGTGCAGGGCCTACTCCCCGTTCCCAGCAGCTTGCGTCCGCAATTCCACCGCCTTGTTGCGCACGGCCATTTCGCGGCGAATCTCCGACGCGACCCAACCCAGCGACCGCACGTCCTTCCGCTTCGCCAATTGGAAGACCTTCTCGATCAGGTCCAGATCATAGCGGTCGGAGATCAGTTGCAGTTCATCCACGATCAGGGAATTGAGTCGCATCGAGAACGTGTTCAGGTACAAATCGCTGACGCGTTCGATTTTTCGCGCGCGCGATTCGCGATCTCCTTCTGATTCCGGCGCAACATCCACTGCGTAGCGCGGAGGCCATTGCGCTTCCAGGAACTCGCTGCCGTGGAGCGCGCGCACTTCGTCCGATGAACGTGGCGTCGGAATGGGTGTGATGACCTGGAAGCATCCCTGCTCCTCATCATTTTCCGGAAGAAAGACACGCATCACCCCCGCTTTCCTCAGCAATCCAATCGCCTTCCGTGTTTTTTTTGTGTCCAGCCCGCAGGCTTCAGCCAGTTGGTTCACGGACAATTCCGCGATTCCAGGCCGTGCGACATTTTGCCGCAGATCCTCCTCCACGATGCGGTGGAACACCGTCCAGGCGAAGGGGTGCTTCCCCTCCGCGTTCAATTTCCGAGGCAGGCCGGAAAGCTCCAGCCAGAGGGGAAAGCTGCTATGGGACAAATCCCGTTCCATTTCGCGAAGCATCCTTGCCCGATCCCTGTTCCTCAATAGAATCGTCATGAGCCATGTCGTGTTAGCCTTGACCAGTTGCTGCTTGGCTCAAACCGTCATCGCACGCGAAGACACAGTTTTCGCAATTCCCTTTGCCAAGTTGGATGATGAACGAAACTCCAGTACCACCACCAGATCCCAGCAACCCCTATCACACCATTGGATGGATCGTCTTCGGATGCGTCATCCTGATCATGATGGCGCTCGACCTGGGATTTTTCTCCAAGAAGCCCAAGGACCCCACCTTCCGCACCGCCCTCACATGGGTTCTTGTCTGGGTTGGTACGGCCATGGGATTCAATGTCTTCGTCTATTTGACCGATGGCAAAGTAAAAGCCGTGGAGTTCCTGACGGGATACCTGATCGAACAATCCCTCAGCATCGACAATATCTTCGTTTTCCTGATGATTTTCACGTTCTTCCGGGTGCCGCAGGAATATCAACGCCGCGTCCTGGTCTACGGAATCATCGGTGCCATCATCATGCGTGGCATCATGATCGTCGGCGCCAGTGTGCTCATACAGAAGTTCGACTGGCTCCTCTACCTGCTGGGCGGTGTGCTCATCATCACCGGATTCAAGATGTGGTTCAGCAAGGGTGCTGAGTTTGACGGGGAGAAGAACATCTTCTTCCGACTCGTCAGCAAGATGTTCCGGATCACAAAGGAGTACGACGGGAACCACTTCTTCACGGTGCGTGATGGCCGGCGATGGGCGACCCCCCTCTTCATGGTGCTGGTCGTGATCGAGGGCACTGATCTCGTCTTTGCGCTCGATTCCATCCCCGCCATCCTTGCAATCACCCATGACCAGTTTATTCTCTTTACGTCGAATATTTTTGCAATCCTCGGCCTGAGGTCGCTCTACTTCGTCGTGCATGGCATCATGAAGTACTTCCACCACCTGCACTATGGGTTGTCGTTCATCCTGGTCGCAATTGGCCTGAAGATGATCTACCAACATCATACGCACAACCATATCAGCCCGTTCATCACGCTGGGTATTATCGCGGGTGTTCTCGTGCTCTGCATCATCACCTCCCTTATCTGGCCGGAATCCGAGAAGCCAGAACTTACCATCAAGGGTCAGGATCACGTTCAAAATATCTCGGAGGACGAGTTGCCGAACTGACGAATGAATTTCACCAGTCCGGAAAGAACTGCATTTTGCCCTCCCGCATGCAGCTTGCATTCCGGGGAGGCATCATGTCCCCGCAAAGCCAGCGCCCGGACCGCCATTTCCAGTGGCGCGATTTTGGCCTTTTGGACCATGGGGCTTGGCTCCAGAAACTTATCGACAGACCAGCATCACTGGCACTCTTCTAACACACACACGGGGGTTTTCCCGTGGTGCTCAACACTCGGTACACAGGGGATCCAACATGAAATCACACGCCGATGAGAAAGTCGAAAACGCTGAATCCTTCGGGCGCCGCATGGCCTCGGGCGCGAATGACCTGATGGAGTCGGCGCGCGAACACGCCGGTGACTACAAGGATCGCGCAAAGGACATCCTGCACGAGGCCAACAACACCTCCCTTGCAGATGTGGAGAAAAAAGTGGGAAGCTACATCAAGGCAAATCCGGGACGTTCTCTCCTGACTGCCGCGGCTGCGGGCTTTGTCCTGGGCTTCCTGGTGTCCCGCAAATAATCCTTCCCACGCGACAGGGAGCACTTGATGGAATCCAACAGAGGCCCTGAGTTCTTCACTCCAGTTGGAGAAGTCGGCGCCGCGAAGCCGGAGCCATCGAACACGACTCAGTCGGACTCGGAGGGGGCATCGGAAGCCTCGTCCGAGTCCGTCGCCGCGCAGAAGCTGTGGGAGGACATTCGGGCCTTCGCGTTGCACCTCAAGCCCCTGCTCTGTAGTTACTCCAACTACCTGCGTGCGCATTTCGCTCTCACGTCGTTCGTGGCGAGGGAAAGGGCGCGCCTTGCGGCTGCGCGTTTTTTCCTGTGGACGTGCGCCGTGATCATGCTCGCCCTTTGCTGGATTTTTCTGTCGATGTTCCTTTGGAGGGCCGCGATCTCATTGACGCATCAGCCAGCCGCGGGACCACTCATCTTGGTTCTCACCCACGGTGGCGCCGCCTTTGCACTTTTGGCCACACAGAAGAGGCTGAAGCTATGATTTTTCCCCCGGCACGTCAGGAGTACGAAATGCTGACGCGCAATTTGCATCAGGCTCGCGCGCAGTGGAAGGAGGCGATGGAGGGCGCCAGCGCCTCCATCGATCCCGCGAGAGTTCGTGCTGCCGTCAAGGAACACCCCGTCGCGACAGCGCTGATCGTTGCGGCAGCCGGCTACCTTGGCGTCCAACTCCTGCGCCTTCCCGTTGTGAAAGGCGCTGCTCGCGTGGCGATTGGCATCGCTGCCAAGGCTGTTCTCAAGAATATCCCCGGCATGTAGGCCGCCCTCTCCTCATGCAAAATGCACGGCCCGCTATCGCGGTGTGTGCTCCGCCTGTGATTTTGCAGCAACTGCGGATACGAGACTGTTTGCGTGCAGCCCAGGATCGTCGTCCAAGTCTTTTGAATTCAGTAGCAAAGAACCCGATGAAGCCTATGGTCCCATGGGCACGGCGCTTGATAGGATCGAAGAGAATGCAAGGGCTGGCCCTTCAGAAGGGCGCCCAACGATAACAGACGAAGGGTGGCAATCATCATGTTGGGCTGGGCGATAACCTTCCTTGTTGTTGCGCTCATCGCAGGCATCTTCGGCTTTGCTGGAATTGTCGGTGCTGCTGCGGGATTTGCAAAGGTTCTCTTCTTCGTCTTCCTGATGCTGTTCATCGTGAGCTTGGTCATGGGTCGCCGCGCGCCTGCGGTTTGATTCAGACGCCATTCCAAGGGGAATGTGTTGTCATGAAGAGGAGATGTTGGTTGGTGGTGATGAGGTGGTGGCGTGGACACCGGCGCCACGTATGGAATGATTTGTAGGTGAGGCTGCGCGCGTCATGATGATGCTCCATGCCATTTTGATCTTTCTCGGTGTCATTGATGTCGTGGTTATTGGGTTGATTGTCGGGTCGGAAATTCCCCTCCGCATCAAGTTGCTGTGGTCCTTCATCGTCGTGGTTCTTCCGATTGCCGGGCCGGTTTTCTATTTTCTTTACGGTGATGCGATGACCACACGCTGAATGTCCGTGTCCTGCTTGACCACATTATGACAAAAGACTGTTGTCTTGAAGAAGAATCTTTTCGCGGGAGCGCGATGGGCGAATGATTGGGGCTGTAGACTCACCACTTGAAATTCTGGTGATCGATGACGAGGCCTCGATTTGCCGGGTGTTGAAGATTTGTCTCGAGGCAAAGGGACACAATGTTCAAACCGCGTCCAGCTCCGCCGACGCCATGGCGGCGGCAGGCTCCAGAACCTTCGACCTTGCGTTGCTTGATGTGCGACTCGGCAACGAGTCTGGTCTGGACCTTGTGGTTCCGTTCCGCGCGCGATTCCCGTGGATGAAGATCGTCATCATCACCGCGCACGCATCCGTTGAATCCGCCGTGAAGGCCATGCAGGAAGGCGCTTCCGATTACCTTGCGAAGCCCTTCTCACCGGACCAGGTGTTGCACACGATTGACAAGATACGGCATGTTGCGAGCCTTGAGAGTCGCGTGGAGGAGTTGAGCTCCCACGCTGCCAAGTCGTCTTTTGTCAGCGCCAAGTCGCTTCTCGATTCCTCGGGCGATCGCATGAAGAGCGTGCTGGAGCTTGCATCGAGCGTTGCCGCCACTGATGTCACGATCCTGATCCGCGGGGAGTCGGGAACTGGCAAGACGGTGCTTGCGCGCCGTATCCACGAAATCAGTCATCGCGCGGCACATCCGTTCGTCGTGGTTTCGTGTCCATCGCTTTCCAACGAGCTTCTCGAAAGCGAGCTTTTCGGTCATGTGAAGGGGTCCTTCACGGGAGCGCATCGGGACTATGCGGGGCGCATCGCCTCCGCGCAGCGCGGCACGCTCTTCCTTGACGAGATCGGCGAAATGTCCCCATCGCTTCAGGCGAAAATGCTTCGCTTCACACAGGATCGCGAATACGAAAGCGTTGGGGACACCATCACCAAGAGGGCGGATGTCCGCCTGATCACCGCCACCAACGTCGATCTGGAACAGCATGTGAAGGATGGAAGGTTCCGCGAGGATCTCATGTTCCGCCTCAACGTCATCGAGTTGGAAATGCTTCCCCTGCGCGAGCGGCAGGCGGACATCATCACAATTGCGGATGCCCTGATTCAGGAACTCTCCGCATCCTACAACAAGAAGGCCCGCCCACTTTCCGACTCTGCCAGGGACCTTCTCCTCGAATACTCGTGGCCGGGAAACATCCGCGAGCTTCGCAACGTTATTGAGCGGTGCCTTCTCCTCTCCAGCGGCACGGGGCCGATGGGTCCCGAACTTTTTCCGATCAAGATATCCAGGAGCACGAACACCAACAGCACCGCTCACGGCACCAAGACCCCGATGCCCGTCACCCCACCTCCCACGGCGACAGCCAGCGGTGAGTCCTGTGCTCCTGAAGGGCTTTCCACGCTGGACGCGGTTGAGGAGCAACATATTCGCAACGTTCTTGCCGCCTGTCCCAACCTGGAGGATGCGGCCCGCACCCTTGGCATTGACCAGACCACGCTGTACCGACGCCGAAAACGCTACGGCATCATCTGACAAGTTCCCGCCCACGGACGAAATGCCCCGCCCATGAAGATTCGAGAACGAATCATGATCGCATGCGGCGGGTTGTTGATCCTGCTCCTCCTTCTCGCCGGTGTTGCGCTTTCGCTCCTCTCTGAATTTAGCAGGAGCCTGAACCAGGCAACGCAGGACAACACGCGCGTGATCATGACCGCCGCCTCCCTGTTCACGGAGATTCCCCGAGTCGGCAGCCTCTCGTTCTTTTCAACAGAGCAGGAGCGCCTCAACTCTGCGGATCTGGAGAAGAGCATCGAGGTCGTTCATGCAAACCTTGCGCTCCTTGTCGCCAGCCTGCGCATCGCGAAGACAAGCCCGGAGGTCGTTGAGCTCCAACAGCAGTGGAGCAACTACGCGGAGGATGCACGCGCCTCCTTTATCATGCCGGAAGGCCCCGAAAAGAATGCCCACTGGGAGACCACTGTCATGCCTGGTGCGGCGCGCGTGCGATTGGCGCTCCGCGAAGTGATGCGACTCAACATGGTGGAGTCGGACAGGGCGATTGACTCGCTTCAGTCAAGGTTGGAGCAGGGCGAGATCATCCTCATGCTGCTCGCGGCGCTTGGGATCGTTCTTGCAGCTGGATTCCTTTGGGCCTTGGGAAGGTTGTTCGTCCAGCCCACCCGGGATCTTGTTGATGCCATCAATGCCTATGAGGATGCGCCGTTGCAGCGCTCCCTTGGTGCCCGCCCGCGCACCGATGAACTTGGCGCCGTTGCCGGCGCGCTGGATCGCATGATGGATCGCGTGCGTGAAACCCGCCAAGGCCATGCGCGGATGGTGAAGCGCCTTGAACGACGTTCCGAGATTGCAATGGATTCGCTCCCAGACGCGATCCTTCTGCTCGATCGTCAGGGAAGGATCAGTTACCTGAACGAGATGGCCCGCAAGATGATCGATGGTTCTCCAGGTGCCGCAACGGCGGGGATACCCTGGCCGGCCATTCGCCGCATGGTGGAGCACGTCGTGGAAACCCGAAAGCCCGAGGTCCGCCACGAACTTGACAAGTCGCTTCAGATTTTTGTCGATGGGGTTGAAAAATTCTACCAGCCGGGTGTCTTTCCGGTTTTCGGTGAGCAGGCCAATGACTTGGAGGAGATCGTGGTTCTCCTCAACGATGTCTCCTACCTTCGCCAGTTGGATGAAATGAAGACAGACTTGGTGGCCACGGTCTCCCATCAGTTGAAGACGCCGCTCACCTCCGTGCGGATGAGCCTCCACATGCTTCGGTCGAATGGTGGCAACCTTTCCCCCACGGACATGGAGTTGCTCTCAACCGCCATTGATGAATCGGAGCGCCTTCACGACACCATCCAGAGCCTCCTGGACATGGCGCGCATTCAGGCTGGCGCCATTGAAATGCAGATGCAGGCCGTGGAAACGTCATCCTGGATTCGGGAGAATGTTGAAGGCTTTCGCGGCCTGCTCACGGAAAAGCAGATCAAGATGACAACAGAGATTCCCTCCAGCCTGCCAGCCCTTCGCCTTGATGGTCCACGCATGGGCGCGGTGATCGAGAACATCATGACGAATTGCGCGAAATATTGCCGTGCCGGTGATTCGCTTCACATCCGCGCCAAGCAGGACCGCACCGACCCCACGACGGTGATCATGGCGTTCAGCGACACGGGGCCGGGAATATCCCGCCACGACATCACACGAATCTTCGAGAAGTTCTTCCGGGGTGGCACGCGCGAGACGGTTGGTGCGGGGCTTGGACTTGCAATTGCCCGGCGTATTGTCAATGCGCACGGTGGTGAGATGACCTGTCACAGCGTGGAAGGTGAGGGAAGCACCTTCACGATTGTGCTTCATTCAAAGACGGAGGGTGACTCCGGAGGTCGGCTGCGCGGAATGAAGGAATGAGTATCAGCCCGTGAGCTTGGTGGCAAGCTGCGCAGCAAGTTTCACTGCTGCGACGAGGCTCGTGATGCCCGCCACGCCGCGCCCCGCCAGGTCATATGCCGTCCCGTGGTCCACGCTGGTTCGAACAAAGGGAAGCCCCATCGTCACGTTCACGCCATCGTCGAAGCTCACCATCTTGAACGGGATCAAGCCCTGGTCGTGGTACATGCAGACGAAGGCATCGTAGCGTGAAAGTGATTTTGCGGTAAATGCGCTATCGGGCGGAATCGGGCCGTCCGCATCGATGCCCTGTGCGCGAAGCTGGTTCACGGCGGGGCCAATCACGCGGCGCTCCTCATGACCAAAAAGGCCCGATTCCCCCGCATGCGGGTTCAGCCCCAGGACGCCAAGCCGCGGCTTTCTTCCGCGGATTTTTTCCATCGATTCGTGAAGCAGTTCCCCCGTGGCAACAATGCCCTCCACTGTCAGCGCGTCGGGAACTGTTGCCAAGGATTGGTGGCAGGTCACCAGTCCCACCGCCAACTTGTCGCTGTACATCAACATGGCCACGCGCTGGGAGTTGGTGTACTCCGCAAAAGCCTCCGTGTGCCCCGGGTGTGTCACCCCGGCCAGGCTCCACGCCAACTTGTTCACCGGCGCGGTCACCACGCCATCGAGCATCCCTGCGCGAGCCAGCTCAATCGCCGTGCGTATATACGCGAAGCTTGCCGCGCCTCCCTGCTCGCCTGGCATGGCAAGGGGAATGGCCTGTGGAAGGACTCCGCAATCCAGCAATTCCACCACGCCGTCATGCGGCTGGTTGCCGAGCACCGATTCGATCTGGTCCGGTGGGAAGGCAAGGATCGCATCATCAACCTTGCTGATTGGGCGGATTGACTCCAGTGCGCTGGCGTCGCCGATCAGGATCAGCCGGCACAAGTCCCGAAGGCTCCTGTCTGCGGCGACCCGCAGTGATATCTCCGGGCCGATCCCTGCGGGATCGCCCGTCGTCAGCGCCAGCACCGGTTTGTGCGTCATTCTTTCGATTTCTTTCCCCCGCCCGGTTCGTCCCGCTCATCCTTCATGGCCTGCCAGTTGATCTTCCGGTGATACTCGCGGCGTCGCGCACGGTATTCCTCCGCAGTCATTGTCATCTCCGGATTCGCGCTGGGATCGCGCTTCATCTGCTCGAAAATCTGTTCGATGAAGGGAATGCACCAGCCGCATCCCGTGCCGGCGCCGTAGCATTCCGAAACCTGCGATGCCACCTTCGGCTTTTCGAGCCTGATGAACTTGACGATCTTGTTGAGCGGCACGTGGAAGCACAGGCACACGTTTGACGGCGGCGGCGAAAGCTTCACCGGCTCACGGGAACGGGGCTTGTCTTCGTCCTTGTTCGTGGCAGTGCCTATTCTTCCTCGACGATCTTCTTCACGCGTTTCAAGTCTTCACGCACGACCTTTTGATCGGGGTTCAGCTCCAGGGAGCGTTCCCAAGCCACGATGGCCTCCTCGTGGTTTTCGCGCAGTTCCAGCAGTGCTCCCAGCAGGTTCCATGAATCCACGTGCTCGTCATCCATCGTGAGCGCTTCTTCCAGGATGCCGATCGCCTCCTCGTACATTCCAACCAGATCCGCATCCGCTTCCCACATTTCCTCTGTGGCGGAGGCTTCCTCGATCAGGCGAAAAATCGCCAGGGCCATTTGATAGAACGCCACTGGTTCATCGGCGAAACGATCGATGTTCTTTCGCCACAAGCGCAGGGCCTTGCGCTGCTCGCCACGCTCCGCCATCTCCTCGCTCTGGGCGATCAGTGCCTCGATTTCCGCCCCTTCCTCCTCATCCTCCCCGTCATCCTCTTCGTCATCGATTTCGTCGGAATTGTCAGTCCAGGAATCATCTTCTTCGTCATTACCGCGTGGTGCCATCATATGCTCCGTACTCTGTCCGTTGCTGCCTTCGATACCACTTCAATTCCTTTCGAGCAGAAACGCGGTGATGGGGGGCATCACAAGGGAAAAAAGAAACCGGCGGAGTTTCCCCCGCCGGTTTTTCTGCATCATTTTCGTCTTCTTTTTTTATTTTGCCGGGCCGCGCAGGCTTCCATCCTCATTCAGAAGGTCATACGGGGTCAGTTCATAATCCGTCACGACGATGTTGGCGAAGCGCGTCGTGCTTGCCGGCACGGTTCCCGGCTTGTACAGTTCGTAGCGCACGCCCGCCACTGTGACGACCTTTCCTTCATAGCGGCGGTTCCAATCATTGACGTAATCAAGTACGATCCGCTTCTGGTTGTTGCGCCACTCGGCGTAGGCGTCGCGGTCGCGCGCCCGTTGGTCGATGTCACCGGCAAGCTTCTTGAGGAATTCCGTCTGGCGTTGTTCTTCCGCACGCAGTGCCGTCAGGAACTTGTTGTAAATTTCCTTCGCTTGGTCATCCATTTGCTTTGGATCAACCACGGCAGAGGCTTGATTCTGTCCGCCGCGCGTATCGGGCACGGGAACGAAGTCCATCACCTGATCATCCAGTGAACGGTTTTCATTGTAGATGTTCTGCGGGCGTTCGGGGCGTCCGCCACCTTTTCCGCCACCTTCGCTGAATTCACCGGCTCCCGCCTGACTGTCCAGTTCACTCTTGGAGGGATCACCCGGCCAGTGAATGTCCTTCTCCGGGTCAAATTTGAAGCCCGTTCCTCCCAGTGCCACATCACGGCAATAGATCGACCAGTTGTCCAATTGGAATGCGTAGAGCATCCACTGGCCCCATTCCTGGGCGTTGGCACCCTTGGTGAAACGCTTGTTTGGCAGCTTTTCTTCCTCGGCCAATTTTGCAAATTCCGCAGCGACCGCCGTGTCAAACGCGGCGGCTTCATCGCGCGTCATTTGCTTGCGCGTTACGATCTTGCGTCCGTTGAATGTTGCAGACGGCACATAGCGAAATTCAAAAAGCTGTGAAATTCCCTTCCCACCGTTCGCCGTATTCCCCGTTGCGGCCGTCGCCTGTCCTTCGGTGGGAGGAGCCGCAGCCGTAGCGCCTGCTTCCGGGGAGCCAAAGGGAGAAAATGAGGCATCTGCGGGCTGCGTCGCAGCCACCGGGGGCGCTGTTGCTGTGCCCGCATCCGCAGCTGCATCAAGCAGCGCCACAGCATCCGTAGTCGCGGCGGCGCCAGATGGACTGGCGGCAGCGGCTGGTGCTGCGCCCGGGTCGGTGCTGGGGCTGGCGCCAAAGTCCGGCTGAAAGCTCGTCGCGGCGGGTTTGTCCGCAGCGCCAACCTCAGAGAAAGGGTCGGCGGTCGCATCCGCTGATGCGAAAGGCGCTCCGGCGGGATCCTGTGCCCGCGCGGGGCTAATCGCGCCGCACAAGGCTGCTGCAAGAATGCCTGAAATCCAAAGTCTTTTTGATCCAAACGACATCATGTTGCCTCCGCAAGCCTGACCCCGGCAAACTGGGACGCGGTGGGACCAATCGCAAGCGGAATGAGACGCCTGAATTTCCCCTTTGACCGCCTCCCTTCCATTCGTTTTACTCCCTGCATGATTGACACCTTCCTCCACAGCCCCATCGCCACCGTTCTGGCCTTGGGTACAAGCATCGTTTTCACAGCCATCGCAGCCTCCGTCCCCCCCAACGCAGGCAACCTTGTGGCTGCGATCTTTCTTTCGAGCTTCGGTTCTTTCCTTGGCGGGGAAGAAAGTCCGGACGATTACGAGCAGGAAATCGCTGACACCGACATCTGAAGGCGACGCAAGGCACTTCGCTTTTTATTTGCAAGGCTTCCCAATTCCCGCCCGCGAGAGGCGGGAATTTCCATTTCAGGGGTTCGATGCCGACCACCCAACAGCGAAAAAGAATCGTTTCCTTGCGCGATGCGAATCTTCGTGATCTTTTTGAGCATCTCTACGCGAAGTATCATCGCGCGGAATTTCTTCCCGGTGATCCGCTGAATTTTGCGCACCGTTACAAGAATCCGGAGGATCAGGAGGTTGCCGCCCTTCTGGCAGCGGCTTTCGCCTCAGGAAACATCAAGTCAATCCTTGCTGTCCTTGACCGCTTGGGAGTCATCATGGGCTCGTCACCGGCCGCATGGTTGCGCGATCGCTCACCGGACGAGCTTCATGGCAGGGCACAGGGGATTCATCATCGCTGGGTTCGCGCGGCTGATGTGGAAGTTCTCCTCGCCATGATCGGGAGCACCTTGCGCCAGCATGGGACGCTCGGCAACCTGTGGCGCTCGCTTGACAATGACGCGGAGGATACGGTGCTGCCAACACTGACAAAATTCGTTGCCGCCATCCAGGCACAACCAGTCGCGCCACTCATGGCGCGAAGTCGCAGCAATGTGAAGTCGCAGGCACTTCCTCCGGTAACCAGCATCCTCCTCACGTCCCCTTCCCATGGCTCCGCATGCAAGCGCATGAACCTGTTCCTTCGATGGATGGTGCGGCCGGCGGACGGCATTGACCTTGGTTTGTGGTCCTCGTTCGTCTCGTCATCACGACTCGTGATGCCTGTGGACGTGCATGTGCTGCGACTGTGCCGAAAACTTCGCCTCACGCGCCGCAACACCGCGGACCAACGCGCTGTGCGGGAAATCACGCACCGCATGCGGGTCCTTTCTCCCGAGGATCCCTGTCGCTATGATTTCAGCATCATCCGTGCAGGAATCCAGGAACTTCGCACGCGATGATCATCGGCACCCTGGGAGCCTTCATGCACGACCGCATCACAACCGTTGGCGGTGACGTCTTTGAGTCGCTCGGCGGTACGCTTTACAATGTTGCGGCGCTTGCAGTGACAACCGGCCCCGACGACAAAATCCTTCCGTTCACATACCTTTCGGCGGCTCATCTTGAGCAGTTGAAAGCCGGCTTTTTCAGCCGATTTCCGCAGATCGACACGACAAACCTTCATGTGCATCCGGCGGGAACCGACCAGAACGACCTCGTTTATGTCACGCAAAGTTTCCGTCGGGAACGCATGACGATGACGACACCACCCTACGACGGGGAATTCGTCGCACCAGCCGCACAATGCGATGCGGTGCTCGTCAATTTCATCACCGGAAGCGAGATGGCACTCCCGATTCTGCGGAAGCTTCGCGGGATAGTCCGCGGACCGATCTACTTCGACCTCCACAACCTTGGGAAGATTCGCAGGGACGGCGTCCCTGTTCCGGGGCACCGCTTTGCGGATTGGGCCGAATGGCTTCGCAATGTTGACATTGTTCAGGCGAACGAATGGGAGGTGGAACGGCTTCTCAATGTTCATCCCAAGACCGAGGAGGACTTCCGTGCCTGCGCACTGCAATTCCTCGCCGCGGAAGGCCCGTCCATTGTCATCATAACGCTCGGGGGCGCTGGTTGCGCCATGGCTTGGGAGGACAAGGGCGCGACGCATTATGCCCGAATCCCCGCGACAGATGACATCCCCGTCGTGGACACCACCGGCTGCGGCGACAGCTTTTCGTCAGGCTTTCTTGCAGAGTATCTTCGCACGAAAGATTCGCTGCGCAGTGCCCTGTACGCCTCAACCATGAGTGGCCTCAACTGCCGGGTGAAGGGCCTTGATGGTCTCACGCAGATCACCGGCGTGCACGAAGCCATGCACAGCGCCTATGCGGGAGTTCTCCAGCGCATGGAGAGCGGCTGGCGTGGGGAGAGAATCGATTAGGACTGCGGGGCCTGATACACTCTCAAACCTCAGTGAATCACTTCTTCGCCGGCTTCAGGGGCCGCACCTCGTAGTAGTTTGTCAGCGCATTTTCTGGCAGCGCCAGCACATGGAGCACCGCCTCCGCGATGGTCTCCGGTTCCAGCATCCAGTCCATGCCGCCGTGATGTGCCGATGGCAACGCCTGCGCATGGAAGCCCGTCTCAACGCTTCCCGGCGCAATCACCGTGACCTTGATTCCAAACTCACGCAGTTCCTGCATGAGCACATCGCTCATCGCGTTGAGGCCTGCCTTGCTGGCGCAATAGCCGGTCCCGCGCTTGAACGCCACGCGCCCCGCGATGGAACTCACGTTGATGATATGTCCACTGCCCAATCGCTTCAGATGCGGAACTGCGGCACGGATGACATACCACGGGCCTTTCAGGTTCACGTCGATCTGCTCCTCGAAGTCCTTCGGATCAAGCAGGTCGATGTCCTTCCAGATTCCCAGGCCCGCGTTGTTCACCACGATGGACGGCGGACCCGCTGCCTCCAGCGCCTTTGCCGCGAAGGCATCAACGCTCTCGCGCGATGCAACATTCAACTCCAATGGGTGGAGTGCCTTTTTTTCCGCGCGCATTACTTCTTCAAGTTGGTGCAAGCCATCCAGGGAGCGCGCGCCTGCGCAGACCACCGCACCGGACCGCGCCAATGCCACGGCGATGGCGCGGCCAATCCCACGCGAGGCACCCGTAACCCAGGCTGTTTTTTTGTTGAGCGGAAGGTTGGTCATTTGAACTCGCAGCGATTGAAAATACGGACGGGGAGGCCGGGAATCGCCCCAACCCCGTCATCCTACCCGATGATCCCACCTTTGTCGCCGGAGGAGGAGCCACCCACGATCGCGCGCTTCAGCGCGTAGAAATCGTTGCAGTGGATCTGTGCCTCTTCAACGGTTACATCCTTCGCGCGGACGAGGTCGGCCAGCGCCTGATCCATCGTGCGCATCCCTTCCTCGCGGCTTGTGATGTAGCCTTGGATGTCGTTGATGCGATTCTCACGGATCAGCTTCGCGACCACGCCGTTGTTGATCATGATTTCCACCGCGGCACGGCGCCCTTTTCCGTCTGCGGACTTCACGAGTCGCTGCGTCATCGCCGCCAGAAGGTTTAGCGACAACTGGTCCCGCAGCATGTCGTGCTCGCTTTGCTCGAAGTTGCCAAGGATACGCTGGATCGTGTGAACGGCTCCACGCGTATGCAGCGTGGAGAACACAAGATGCCCCGTCTCCGTGGCCTTGATGGCGATGCGAATCGTTTCCACGTCGCGCATTTCGCCTACCAGGATCACGTCGGGGTCCGCGCGCAGCGCCGATCGCAGTGCATCCGCGAAGCTCCCCACGTCCGAGCCGACCTCGCGCTGGCTGATCAGCGACTTGATGTTCGTGTAGCGGAATTCTATGGGATCCTCGATGGTGATGATCCGGCGCGCCTCGTGTGAGTTGATGTGGTGGATCATCGACGCAAGGGTCGTGGATTTGCCCGAGCCGGTGATCCCCGTCACCAGCACCATTCCGCGGTGATTTTCGGAGATTTTCGCCAACACCTTGTCATGCTTCAACTCGTCGATGGTCGGGACCTTCATCGGGATGCTGCGGAATGCGGAGCAAAGCCGGCCCGTTTGGAAGTAGACCACCACGCGGAATCGCGCCACGTTCGGAATCTCGTAGGAGAAATCGACGTGGTAATTCGCTTCCAGGTCGCCCTTCAGATGCTCGGGCATCGTCTCGTGAATGAGTTGCCGCATGTCCTCCGCCGTCAGTGGCGGCGTTTCCACCCGTTTCAGGTCGCCGCGGATGCGGAAGAATGGTTGGACGTCCTCCATCATGTGGACGTCGGAAGCGTTGTTCTTGACGGCTCCCTCCAGGAGGGCGCGGAAATTTAACGGCATGGTGGCGGTAGGTCCGTGTGTTCGCATCCCGGCATTCCCCATGCCGGGCGTATCTGTATACGAAATTGAACGCCCCCGGTGAGGTGTCAATTGCCATAAAGACCGGCGGGAACCTCAGTCGCCTTGCGCTTTGGCCCCTGTCACGCGCCAATCGCCACCCATGAGCACGGAAACACAGGATCGGGTTGGAATCGCGATTCCCGCGTGGCTGCTGATCGTTGCGGCTGCGGCGCTGTTTCCCCTCCTTCTCACCCTTGGCTTCAAGCAGTTCACTGCGGATGACTATTGGTTCGCAGGCCACGCAAACATGCTGGAGGGGAAACCGTCCGGGTCATGCAGCGTTTGGGCATCCTTCAGCGGCGACTGGCTCACTGGCAGGCGGGGCCATGGGGGGTGGCTTCGTCCGATTACCCGCCTGTCCTGGTGGCTCAATGACATCACCTTCACCATTCGCCGCCCCTGGGGATATCATCTCACCAATGCGCTTTTTCATGCCGGCAACGCGGTTCTCTGCGCGCTGCTTGCGCACCTTCTCATCACTCGCGACTTCCGAAAGAAGGTTCCCTGGCGAAGCGCTTCCCTGGCTCCACTTCTGGCGGGGTTCTTCTTTGCATGGTTCCCGCCGTCCGCCGGTGCCGTCAGTTGGGTGAGTGGGCGCACGGACCTGCTTGCGGTCTTCTTTGTTCTACTGGCGATGGTCATAGCGGTTGTGGCGCGTCGTGCGCGTCCGGTGTCCATCATCCTCACGACGGTTCTGGCGTGCTTGTCAAAGGAGTCCGGCTTCGTCGCGCCGCTCTTCATCGCTTCCGCGATCGTCATCGCAAACCGCCGAATTTTTTTCTTCCGCGGCCAGGCCATCAACGTTGCTGCATCCTTCGGGACAGCGTTGCTCGCGTTCGTCTACCGCTGGTTCATCCTGGGCGCGCCGGGCGGTTACGCGGAGCAGTCACAGCATCTTGGCGTGGTGCATCTTGCGGCATGGATGTTCTTCCTGTTCGGTGGTGTCGTGATCACGGCATTGCTTGCGCCGCTGCACGTCGGGGCCTGCTTCCTCTTCGTTGAAATTTCGGCCATCGTTCTGCTCGCCCAAAGGTGGCCGCGGGAGAGGCTGCGTGCGTTCGCCGCCAGCGCCATCGCCCTGTTGGTGATGATTGTCGCGGCGGCCGCAACCGTCGTGAATCTGCCAGTAACAGAAATCGAGGGAGGGCGGCTGGTCTATTTCGCCGCTGTCCCGGTCGCGCTTGGGGTTGCGTTGCTCTATCGTGTGCAGGAATCGCTTCGTCCGCGATACTTCTTCATCCTGCCTTTTGCCATTATTCTGCTGCTCAGTGCGTATCGCTTTTCCTCCAATGATCGCGCATGGACCCACTCCTCGCAGATGTGCAAGTCAGTGGTCGAAAAGCTTCTCGTGCTGGCCGGAAAGAATGAAGAGAAGCCCTTTGTCGTCCTATACGATGACATGAACATTCCCACATATGAGCAAGGGGGCCTTCACAAGTTCGAGGATGCCAAGCTCCTGCCGTGGGATCAGGCGAAATGGGCCATTTATCGTGAATCCCGGGGCCGCCGTGAGGCGCAGTGGGGCCTTCATGCCATTCATATTCCAACGGGCGCGCGCGTCGGCCAGATCCATGCGGACAACCCCCTCAACATTCAATACCTCGATGCAAGCCCCGCCAGTGTCACGCCGCTTCGCTCCGATGCAGACGGATCCTATCTTGTCGACCTGCACTCCCTGTTCGCAGGAAAGAAGGAGTTCCAATATGTCTGTGTGCAGGTGGAAGCGACGACGGTTGCGCCGCTCCCTCCACTGGTTGTCAACAATCGTGAACTGCATCCAATGCCATCAATCACCGATGCCGGAACGCCCACATGGTTCTATGCGATGGGCATCTTTCCCGCTTCCGCGCAGGATCGTTTTCGCCTTCCGCCGCTTGACAAGTCGGTGTCGTCAACGCCTGCTCGTGTCTCGGTGGTCACATTCCCAATGTTGTCGCTAGAATGAAGAAGAACCTACCATACTTTGCATTCGCCGCAGCGATTTTTTCCGTCATCTTTTACCAGATCGGCGTTCCGTGGCTTTGCATCATTCCCATCGCCCTCACGCTGTTGTTCTCCGCGATCACGCTGGTCCAGCCGGATCGGGACCATCCCGTCTCCGCGCGTGTTGCGGCCCTGCTGGCGATTCCACTCGCTTTCACGCCGGTGCTGGTTCCCTGGGTGAAGTCCGTTCACTACGACTACATGAGCGCGCGGCGCGCGAAGGTCACCGCGCCCCTCTATGCAAAGCTTGATGACTCCGTGAAGGAGCTTCAGCCCGCCGTCGGCGCCTACTACAAGAAGTTCTCCGTCATGCCGGACCTGACGGGTCGCGAAACGATGCAACTGGCACTTGATCGTGCGGGAAATCCGGCGAAGTTGCCGTCGATGGAAGGCATCCGGGCGCCCAACGACCCCTTCGCGAAGGACTCAAGCCCCTTGCGCTGGGTCGCGGTGCGCGATGCCGGTGTGCTCCTCGTCAGCGTCGGGCAGGATGGCACGGCGGAGATGCCACTGCCGGGCGTCCTCATGGATCGCCCGCCGGCCAACCGCCTTGCGGGCTTTGCAATGACAGGGGTCGATCCGCGCATGGTCACCTATGACCCGACCAACGGTGCGCTCAGCCTGGGCGACGATCCCCGCTTCATTGGCGAAAAAAGCTATGAGGAAACTTTCAAGCCGCTCTTTGAGGCATGGAACGATGCGGACCGGGTGTCACCATATCGCCCCACGATTCCCACATACGCCAATGAGCCTGACCCCAATCCGCAGAGCGTGCGCGACGCGAAGGGGGCGGCGGAACTTCTCGCCAAAAAAAAATATCTCGCCGCGCTGTGCCTTGCCAGCCGCGCGATGAACTTCCGCGTTCCGCAGCAGGCCAGTTGGAAGCCGGAGGAGTTCGACGTTGAACGCACGCGCGGATATGCACTCTACCATCTGGCCGCATTTCGTGAGGCTGCTGACGTCCTCGTTGACTACGCTCAGGTGCGCCCGAATGAGCCGTACACGCATTACATCATGGGCGCGGCATTGTACTACGGCGGCAACGCGGAGGACGCGAAGAAACACCTCGCCGCCGCCTCGCAAATTTCCGCCACGGATCCCATTGCCAATTATGCGGAAAGCGCCTACCAACAAATCATCGGCAACAAGCAGCCTACGTCACTTCCTCAGCCCGAGGCGCCGGATCGGCAATGAGGATGCGGCGGGTGCTTCGCGCATGACTCCGCGAAGGCGGGCGGGGGCTGAATGTTGGTCCGACAGGCTACTTCGTCACCCGAATAGTTTCTTCCATCGTCGTCATGCCCTGCTGCATCAGCACAATCGCCTCCTGCCGCAGCGTACGCATTCCTGCCTGCACGGCGATGTCGCGGATCTGGCTCGTGCTCAGGCCGCCCGCTTCCAGCGCGCTTCGCAGGCGCTCGCTTGGCGAGAGAAATTCAAAGATGCCCGTGCGGCGGTAGTAGCCCGTGTTGTTGCAAACTTCGCAGCCTTTCCCATGCTGGAAATCAAAGCCGTCCACCAGCACGCGGTTCAGCCCCAATTCCTTCAGCGAGTTGTCGTCGGGGAATGTCGGCTGCTTGCAATACTGGCACACAAGGCGGATCAGGCGCTGCGCCACGATCAGTGACAACGCATCGGCGAACTGCCGCGGCGACACGCCAAGGTCGATCAGGCGCGCAACGCTGGAAGCCGCGTCCACGGTGTGCAGCGTTGAAAAGACCATGTGGCCGGTTGTCGAGGAATTGACGGCGATCTCCGCCGTCTCCTTGTCGCGGATTTCGCCGATCACGATCACATCGGGATCCTGGCGTAGGATCGACCTCAGGCCACTGGCAAAGCTCAATCCTGCCGCCGTGTTCACCTGAATCTGGTTCACGCCGGGAATGCGGAACTCGATCGGGTCTTCGATGGAGATGATGTTCTTCTCGGCGGACTTAAGTGACTGTAGGGCCACATAGATCGTCGTCGTCTTGCCCGATCCGGTTGGCCCCGTGATGAGCATCATCCCGTGCGGCTGATGGATCACGCTCTCGAAGGTCGTCCGCATTTGTGGCGGCATGCCGAGGTGCTTTGTTTCCATCTGGATTGAGCGCACATCGAGGATTCGAAGCGAAACCTTCTCGCCGGTGCCGGTGGGGGAGGACGCCGCACGTACGTCGATGTCCGTCTTGTCCACGCGGATCTGGAACTTGCCGTCCTGTGGCAGGCGCTTCTCCGCGATGTTCATTCCGCCCTGCACCTTTAGCGCGGAGACCACCGTTGCCGCCAACGACCGCGGCAACCGGCACATTTCCGTGATGACGCCGTCTATGCGCTGGCGAATATGCAATGCCTCCTCATCCGGCTCCACGTGAATGTCAGACGCGCGGCGGCGCACGCCCAGGGTGATGATCGCAGTCACGAGGCGTACCACCGCGTCCTTCATCACGTGCTTTTCCATCGAGATCATTCCGACATTCACCTTCTCAACGTCGGTTCCCAGCGAGTTGGACAACTGCTGGATATATGCCTCCACTGTGAAGAGCGGTGTGATCTTTGCCTTGCATTTCGGGCAGCGTGAAAAAACGAGGTCCTCGTAGGCATACATGTCGCCCAGATTGAAGCCGCAGCCCGGGCACGGCTGTTTCGCCGTGTCCACGACCTGCTTGGGAGATCGTTCAAACTTGAGCCCGCTGGCCAGGCCAAGGAACGTGAAGGGTCCCAGGAACTTCACCATCGGCAGCAGTTCCGCCGCGCGCACATTTCCCTTCAGCATGATTCTCCGCATCAACCACACGGGAATCACCCAATAGACAATCACAACGCAAAAGATGATTGCGAGGTAGGTGAAAGCCTTCTGCTGCGTCGCCTTGTCCTTTGTCACGTTCGAGAGGAGATTCTTCACGCCCTCCGTGCTGAGTCCGGCGGGAAGCACCGGCTGTGGTGTTGGTGTGGGAGCCGTTGCGGATGCCGGCATTCCGGGCACATTGATCGGGAGGTTCATGTTTGCGATTTGCGCGAGCGCCGTCGTTGCAGCGCCATGAATGTTCCTCTCCGTTCCCGCATTGTCCCGCGCGTATACGAAGCAGATTGCCGCCTGTTCGTACATCACGTTGACATCTTTTGTGTCATTTGATTTCGAAGCTTCGACCGCCTTCGACATCAGAATCGATCCCAGGGCAGCGCAGAGTCGCGCATACATGCGATCCCCGGGCTTCAGTATGGTCGTCGCCTTGTTCAGGAATTGGTGGGCCTCTTCCCGATTGCCGCGAATTTGCTCACGGCTTCCCAGCAGCCAGTACGCGTTTCCATTCGTCTTGCGGATCAGGTCATCCATCTGCCGGATGGCATTCGGTTCCGTTGCGTAGACCTTTGAAAACAAATCCCTGTTCGCAGGGTCGTTCATTAATTCGGCCAGCCGCAGTGCGCGGTCGGGATTGTTCTGCTCCACGATGGATTCCGCGTCCGCGATCGCCGCGCGGTAAACCTGATGGACCAATCCCGTGTTGCTGCGCCACGCATCCGGCGTGGCCCGGTGCATGTCCACGATTCCCTTCAGCGCCGCGACGGGGTCCTTTGCATCCAAGGCCTTCTTCGCCTCCACCGCCTTGACGTTCGTGGGTGCGGAAGCAGCCGCCGGTTCCGCCGTGTCCTGCGCGTGGAGCTGAGCTCCAAAGCTGGCGAAAGCCAGCATAAGCAGCACCGCAAACATTGCGCGCCCCACGGAAGCGCGCTGGAAAAACAGTCGCCTGTCTGCCTCCAATTTGATGCTCAAATCATTCATCCTCCGCAGGATGCGATAAATCATGGTAACGGCACAGATAATCGTGCGCCCTTGAAAGTAGGCAAGCCTCATTGACCACCTTCATCTTCAATTCCACTGTTGCAGACAGGCGTGCGGGACTGACAATGGGTCCATGAGCAAGCTTGATAAAGTCCGCCGTCCCAGACGCCTCAATGCCAAGGGCCTTACCTTCGGCATCGTCGTCTCCACCTACAATGCCATAGTCACCAATGCCCTTCTGGAAGGCGCGCTTGCCGAAATCCAGCGCAACGGTGGAGAGAGGGACAAACAGAAGATCGTTCGCGTTCCCGGTGGGTTTGAAATTCCGCTCGCCGCCAAGCTGCTGCTGCAAGCCGGTGGCATCGACGGCGTCATTACGCTGGGCTGCATCATGAAGGGTGAAACCACCCATAATGAATACATCGCCAACGAGGTCGCCCGCGGCATTGGTTCGCTGGCGTTGGAATACGCGCTCCCCGTCGCCTTCGGCGTGCTGACGCCGAACACCGTGCAGCAGGCCTTGGATCGATCACAACCCGGCGATGACAACAAGGGTGCGGAGGCCGCCCGTGCCGCCATCGAAATGGCCCTCCTCAGGCGTTCCCTGAAATGACAGTGGAAGACACCACGCATCAATTCGAGGAGCCGCACCATCCGCACGATTGGCCTCGGGAGTATCGGGCCTTCTTTGACCTGTTTAACCACGGCGACTACTTTGAGGCCCACGAGGTGCTGGAGGATCTGTGGGCCATCGAAGTCGCCCCCCTCAAGAACTACTACAAGGGCCTCATTCAGGCGGCGGTCGCCATCTGCCATTGGGAGCGCGGCAACGTTTCCGGGGCCTGGCGGCTGTGGAAGACCGCCCGCGAGTACCTCCGCCCCTATCCCACGCGCTATGAAGGATTTGATCTGGGGGGGTTCCGCGAAGGCGTTGACCGCCTTTTCATCCCCCTTCGCGACAACATTCATGTTTCCCCCTCCATCGATAAATCGCTCATACCGCATTTGCATTTGGATGCCACTGATTTTGTTCGCAAATGACTTGCTCCTTTAGTCAGCGCAGGGTGCCTATCACGGCCAGCACAAAGTGGAAGAAGGTTCACTGACACCCCGCAGAGGTATTCGATCATGAATAGCGATCTTGGCGGCCAATCCTACACGCCAGACTATGAAGTAACGAAGGACGACAAGCTCTTTGCGCTCCTCGCCCATCTCCTGACGGCGCTGTGTTGCGGCATCGGCGGACTGGTCATCTGGCTCATCAAGAAGGATCAATCGCGGTTCGTCGCCGAAAGCGCCAAGCATGCCCTCTTTTTCTGGGTCGCGGTTTTTGGCGTACAGGTCGCGCTATGGGTGATCACACTTGTCTCGGCTGCAATCCTCGGTCCCGTTGCGATTATTCTCCAACTTCTCACGGGCCTTGTTGGCTTTGCGCATCTTGGTTACGCGATTCTTGGTGCGATCCGCGCAAACGAGGGGAAGGTTTTCAAGTATCCACTTGTCGGAAACTATGTGAAGTAAATGGCCAGCGACTTCGGCGGCCAGTCCGTCACACCAGAGACACTGCCCAGCGAATCGGAGAAAACGTGGGGGATTCTTGCCCACCTGTCACCGATCGCCGGGTCATCCGTTGGAATCGCGCCCCTGGGGCCATTCGTTGTCTGGCTGCTGAAGAAGGAGGAATCGCCCTACATCGCGCGCCAGGCGATGGAATCGCTCGCCTTCAGCATCGGGGCCTTCGCTATCATGGCCGTCACCGCGATTGCCACGTTCGGTTTGATGTGCGTGGGCATCGGAATTTTTCTTGTTCCTGTCCTGATGCTCGAAAGCCTCGCCTACCTCTTCTACATGGTCATCGGAACGCTGAAGGCGTCTGAAGGACTCATTTACAAGTACCCCATCACGTCCGCCTACATCAAGTAGCTCAAGGGTTGCAGGTTATTGTCGGGTTCCACCGCCGGGCCGTTTATCCGGCGTTTGCGGCGCTTCCCACCGCGGGTCGGGGGCGGTCACTGTGTCAGGGGCTATCGCGGATAGCAGCGCCGACTCTGTCCGCGAACTGAATGTAATATTTCTCGAAGGCGGAAGTATGCGCTGCTGCTCCATCGCCTTCTTCAGACGCCGACGATACTCCCGCTCCACCGACCATTGGTCGCCGGGCGTTGTCCTGATGCGCGCACGCACATTCACATTTCCATCGTTGAAATCCGTAACCCCGAACACTTCCATCTCGGAAATGATTTGGCCTGCAAATGCCGGATCAGACTTCAACTCTGCGCCAACCTTGTGCATCAATTCCATCAACTCATCCACATCCGTGTCGTAGGTCACCGTCAGGTTGATGACTGTCGCGGACCAATCAATCGTCTGGTTTGAAAGTTCCGTGACGCTTCCGTTGGGAATGACGTGCAGTGTTCCGGTCGCGTCACGGAGCACAAGCGTCCGCAGGTTGATCGCCTCAACGGCGCCATTCTTTCCGTTGATCACCACGGAGTCCCCCACGCGGATGTGATTTTCCAGCAGCAGGATCACCCCGGTGAACATGTCCTTGACGATACTTTGCGCGCCGAGGCCGATAGCCAGGCCGAGCACGCCAGCCGCAGCCAGGATCGGTGCGACATCGATCCCGCACGTGCGCAGCGCGACAAGAACCCCCAGCACCCAAAGCAGCGCGACGAGTGCCTTTTTCACGACACTGAAGACGGTCGTGATGCGTTTCTCTGCTTCTTTCGGGTAATTCGCTTCCGCTTTCGCAGCGGTCACGAAACGCTTCTCCATCCGCATGATGAAGGCGCGGACAAGACGGTCCACCGCGACGAAAATCAGGACGATCAGGATAATCTTCCCGGCAATGACGGCCCCGTTCATTAGCACCGCTCGAAATTCATCCGCTGTCACCTTGGGCCGTCCTTCATACCATTTTATCGCGGCCGCTTCATTTATGGGGGCAGGTTTCACATCTGCCGCCGCAGCGGTGGTGATGTTGCCATTCGGGGTGTCTGGTGTGGTCTGGTCCATTCTCAATCCTCATCATCATGCATATGCATCAGGCATGAGACGCCTTCGGCGGGCAAAGTTTTTTGCAGCCGCTTCAAATGGCATTTGAGAGGCTTTTTCATGGGTTTGGACGGCACGCGGCCGTCTCAATCCTTGCGACTCTCAATGATCGCATGCTGGAAGTAGAATCCCAGGCTCCGCCTGTCCTTCGCGTCCTTGATCATTTTCGCAGGTTGCCAGATTGGGTGCGTCACGGCCATGATGAGTTGCTCGTGCGGTTTCTCCACGTCGATGGGAACCTCCAATGTCGATGCGCCGTCCCGCGCCACCGCCTCGTACTTTGTTGGCTCGCCCTCCACCTGGAACTGCATGGTAACGGTTTCCGTCGGATAGGGTTGCCTGTAAAGCCCCAGCTTGAGAAGGTACCTTCCCGGCGCAATCGCCCGGTCGAATCTCATTCGCACCATACTCTCCCTCGTCCAACGCATGGGGGCTGCTTCGTTCGTCACCTCGATCCCTTGGTAGCCATCGCTCATGTATTGTTGTTCGGGGAATGCCAAACTCACGGCGTTGGTGAAATACTCTTCCGTGCGGGAGACTGTCCCCGCCGCAGCATTACGAAACGCCTCATGCTTCAGGTGGCCACGAAATGTGAAGAGAGAGTGTGTGGCAAATGTGGCCGATCCTCCCACCGGGACGGAATGATATTCATCCGCCATCCTGCCCGTCTCGATCATCTTGGTCAGCAGAAGAATCGATGGTGATTGCACATTGATCCATTGGGTTGACAACAGGAGTTGCAACTCCTCCTCGTCATCCGACAGGTTCTTCAACTCCGTGATCGGAACTGTCTTCATTGGATCGAAGTAGTGACGCATGTAGGGGATCAACTCCACGGGTGCGATGTAGGCCTGCTTACCCGCGTGCTGAGCGTCTTTCCCGGCAATCAACTCCCTGACCGCAGTGGCAGTCTTTTCGTCCTTCGCCCACTGGCGACTCGTTCCGCCCGCCGCCATCACCAGCCAACCCGCGCAGGCCGCCATGGCTGCCACGCTTGCGCTCTGCCGCTGCTCTGCCACGATCGCGGCAGCCGCGCTGATCCCGAACAGGTAGACGGGAAGCGCAATCAGTGTGTAGCGCGCCCCGTCGAACACCTGTGCGACCCCACAAGCTGCCAGCCAGAACAGCGCAACGACGTACATCACCGACACCGCCAGTCCTGCCACCGCACACAGGAGCGCGCGCCGCCTGAAGTACAGTTCTGAGAAAAGGACACGCGCCGCCGCGAGCAAAACAGGAGCAATGGTTGCCATGCTCATCATGACCAGCCACGGTGACGCCCATGTGTCGCTGACTGATCCGCGTCGCCCGTAGGGGAACCAAAGCGTGAACACCGCGAAAAGGTTTTGGCCCGTTGGAGGCGACATCCACCAGACGTTAATGCCCTGAAGGTATTCGAGCTGCATGTGCAGATGAAACAGCCATGGCACGAAGCTGGCCACCGCAAGAACATGTGCGACGAATCCCTGGCGCGCGAACCGGCTCCGCCATCCCGCCACCAGCATCATGGCAATCCACAACAGCCCCAGGCAGAACATCGCGATCGCGCTCAGCAGGTGCAGCCACATTGCCAGCGCCGCACAGCCTGTATAGACAACCCACAATGCAAGCTGCCAGGTTGCGCTGACCTTTTCCCTCTCCCAGCGGAAGGCGTTCAGCATTGCGATCAGGCATGTCATGATCGCCGTGCTCGCCATCATGTAGTTTCGCAGGTCCACCTGGGCGAACATCAGGTTTGGGTTGATGGCCAGCAGCAGCGTCAATGTCGCGGCCCCGGTTCTTCCCAGCAACTTTCTGGTGCCGTGCCAGCCCAGGAAAACCAGGAACACGCCGACGGCGATATTCGGTAAACGTACCCACAGCAGGCTTTCCCCTCCGCCCAGCCTGCCCAGCCAAATCCAGAATTTCAGGATGAAGTAGTAGAGTGGCGGATGAGCATCGAACGCCGTCAGGTCGATGATTTCCCCCACTCCCTTGTGGGCCATCAGCAGCGAAAAAAGCTCGTCAATCCAGAGTGTCCACGGATTCATGGCCCGCACCAGCGTGAACGGCAGCGTTGCCGCCACGACACAGACCGGCCACCAGTTGTTGCGCAGGTACCCAGCCAGCCCCGCCCGCTTCGCCTTGGTTTCGTGTTCCATGTCTGGCAAACTGTTCCGTGCAAGACCGATACCGGCTCAAGTCCCGAATGTTTCTTGCCATGGTAAAACGCCCCGCTGTACGAACCACGCCGATTGGATTTTACCGGCCGGATTGTCATGGGCGCATTCAAGCGACGAAAAGACTCACCAGCCCCCGCCCCGCTTGCAGAGGAACCGGGAGTGATTCGGTCATTCGCGCTGCGCGCATGGATGTGCCTTGGTTGTGCCCTGATCCTGATACCCATAGCCGCCGGCGGAGGGGCACTCGGCGCGCTGCGTGCCTGGCTGGAGCGCGCTCCCACCATCGACGAGTTCAACAACTACAATCCGCCGGAAACCACGACGCTGCAGGACAAGGATGGCTTTCCCTTCGCGTCGCTCTTCGAGCAGCGCCGCATCGTCGTGCCGATCCGTCAAATGAACCCCTGCCTGCCGGATGCCTTCGTCGCGATCGAGGACGAGCGCTTCTATCGCCACATGGGCGTGGATCCCATGGGGGTTGCGCGGGCGGCGTGGGTGAATCTGCTGCGCGGGAAAAGTTCGCAGGGCGCCTCCACCATCACCCAACAGACCGCGCGAAACCTGATTCCCGCCATTGGAAACGACAAGACGCCGACGCGCAAGTTCGTGGAAATGCTCGTCGCCTTCCAGATGGAACACAGCTACTCCAAGGAGCAGATTCTTGAAGTCTATTTGAACCAGATTTACCTGGGGAGCGGCTCCTACGGTGTTGAGGCAGCCGCGAAGACATTCTTTGCGAAATCAACAAAGGATCTTTCGCCGGAGGAATGCGCCACGCTTGCGGGGTTGCCGCAGCTTCCGGAAAAATACTCGCCGCTCAACAACCCGGAACTTGCCCGCCGCCGCCGCGATCAGGTTCTTGCGAGAATGTGGGAGCAGGGTTATCTCGGCGTCGATCAATATGAGAACGCCGTCACCCAGTCCGTCACCACAAGCGGCAACGCCATCGTCAAATCGAAGGCCCCCTACTTCGTCGATGCCGTGCGCCGTGTTGTGGCGGAGCATCCCCAACTCGGCGGTGACAAGCTCCAAACCGCCGGATGGCGCATCAAGACCACCATTGATCCCGAAATCCAGCGCATTGCCGAGAGCGTCATGCGCGAGTCGTTGGAGACGGAGGAAAAGGAATGGTTGGCAGGACGCCAGGAACGATGGCTTGACGCGAAAGCTGACCAATCCTTCATGCATCCCCCGGCGGAAAATCAGATTCGCATGGGGGAAGTTGCCGCAGTATTTGAAAAATCCCTCGTCGTGAAGTTTCCCGGCGGCTGGCGTGCCGACCTGGACATTCCTCCTGCGACCGAATCCTATTTCCGAAAGGAGGAGACGATTGCCGTTGGCGACGGGGTTGACTTGGAAATCACCGGGATTGATCAGAAGCACCTTCGCTACAAGGCGCTTCTCCTTCCGCGCCAGCGCATTCAGGGCGCCCTCGTGTGCCTCGATGCCGCCACAGGTGACGTTCGCGCCATCGTTGGTGGTCGTGAGTACAATGATCCCGCCAACAATGGATTCTTCAACCGTGCGATCCTGGCCCACCGTCAGGCAGGTTCCACCTTCAAGCCGTTGTTTTACGCCTGTGGATTCGAACATGGCCTCACGCCCAGTTCGGTCTTCTATGATGGTGCGATCACCTTCGCCGATGGCTATTCACCAAGGAACTACGAGAACAAATTCTTCGGTTCCACGGCGCTTGAAACAGCGCTCATCAAGAGCCGCAATATTCCCACGATCAAGCTGGTGCAGCAGATTGGCCTGCGTGAGGCCACGGACTATGTGCGCCGATTCCAACGCGTCGGCGACGAGCCGTGGGACCTGCCCCTTGAATGGCCCGTCGTGCTTGGCACAACGTCCGTGACGCCACTGGAACTGGCCGCCGCCTACCAGGCGATCGCGAATCGCGGTGTTGCCCGCGGGCCACGGATGATCGAACGCGTCTGGAATCAGGATGATCGCGAAGCCATCGGGATTCCGGAGCGGACACCGAACATGCTCATCGGCCCCCAGGCGGACGCGTATATACAGCAGTCCATGATGAACGTGCTCACGCACGGCACGGGAGCGTCGCTTCTGAAGGAGGCGCCGCTGCCACTGCGCATGTGCATCGCGGGGAAGTCGGGCACCACGAACGACAACCGCGATGCATGGTTTGCCGGCTTCACGGCCCATGAGGTCGCCGTCGTCTGGATCGGCTTTGACCAGAACATCCTGCTCGCGCCGCATCGCACCGGCAGCAAGGCCGCCGGCCCCATCTGGGCGACGTTCATGCAGCGCGTGTGGGAGTTGAAGACACCGGAGCAGCAGGCTGCTGGCATGCTCCGCCTGCCGAAGGGATTCCTCATAGCCGCCATCAATCCTTCCACGGGTCGCATCGTGGAGCCAAACAGCGCCGAATGGATCGAGCCGCCGACATGGCGCGCCTTCACCCAGGAGGAGTACAACCGCCGGTCACCCGCCGGGCCGACCGAACTCGCCACCGATCCCGAAGCCCAGCAGGTCACGCAGTTGCTGGTGCCGTGACGGATGAAGGGAATCCGCTTGCATCAAGGCGGGGTGAGTGCCGATGGTCGCGACCGAGGAAGAATGAATTTGGACGCTGTCAGCCATTAAACGCCCCGCCCCGTCGCTTTACGGTCGCCTGCGCTCGCAATTGGCGCGACGGTTGCCGCAGCAGCGATTTTGTCACGTCATGGGTGTGGAGGGGCTGGCGGTGGCACTTGCCTGCCGCCATGGCCTCGATGCCGAGGGCGTGCTGACGGCGGCACTGCTGCATGACTACGCGAAGGCCGAACCGCAGGAGCGCCTGCGGGAGCTCATGGAGCAGGGAACCGACTACAAGCCAACAGAGGAAGACCTTCGGCACCCGGCGATGTGGCATGGCATCGCAGCGGCACACGTGGGGCGATCCGAATACGGGATCGATGACCTGCGCGTGTTGGAGGCGGTTGCCTACCACACCACGGGGAACGAGGGGCTGGGCCCCATCGGCCTCGCGCTGTATGTGGCGGACTATCTGGAACCCACGCGCGGATTCAACGGCGTTGAACAGGCGCGAAGAGAAATCCTGACGCTGACGGACCTACGGCAGGCGGCGCTGGAAGTGGCCCGCCGAAAAATCGACAAAATCCAGCGCAAGAACCAGCCGCTGCATGGGCGTACACTCGCCATGGCAAGGTGGCTGGAGCGCGAAACAGGAAAGAAATAGATCATGGCACAGCAAAGAACCCCCGGCATCAATCCCAACAAGTTTTCCGTGAAGCCCCGGAAGAGCAACGGCCGCACGGCGGCGCGCGCGGAATCACCAACGAAGGTGCGCAAGGAATCAGCCGCGAAGATTCGGAGCAAGGCGGAGGAGGCACCAAAGAAGAAATCCGCCTCTGCTGCCTCCGGAAAGGCTCGACCGGCGGCGACTGCGAAGCTGGAGAAGAAGAAGTTTACGAAGCGCCCCCTGACGGCGGCGGAGAAGGCAGCCAAGCTGGCGGACCGCAAGGCCATTCGCGCGGTGTTGCGCGAGAAGCCGGAGAAAGTTGCAAAGCCAAGAAAGGAAAAGGCTCCGCGAATCATCACGGCCGTGGAGGAGGGCGAGCGCCCTGCCGCACCCAGGATGAAGGCGCCTTCGGGATTGGATACGTTCCAGCGCGCGGCGCTTGCCGCGAGGATGGCCGACGACCGCAAGGCGGTGGACCTCCTGCTGCTGGATGTGCGCGGACTGTGCAACTTCGCGGATATTTTCGTGATCTGCACGGCAACGAACAGGGTGCAGTTGAACGCCATCGCGGAGAACGTGGCGCTTGGGCTGAAAAAGGCGGGGGAGAAAACTCCGCTGCAGGACGGCCATCGAAACGCGAACTGGTCGGTGCTGGATTTTGGCGACGTCGTTGTTCACGTGATGAGCAGCGAGGCACGCACGTTCTACCGCCTTGAAAAACTTTGGGGCGATGCGAAGGAGTTGAACTGGCAGGAAATTCTGGCTACGATGACGACGGCGGCGGGTTCATAAGGGAGCTTCGGGTCCTTGCGATCTGCTGCGGCGGAAAGATGGCAGATCGTAGCGGTTGCCATCCTGATTTATGCAACCCTTGTCGCATGCCTGCCGGTTACCCAGATTGATGATTCATTTATCACCTATCGCTATGCGGAAAACCTGGCGATGGGTCGTGGTTTTGTTTTCAACGCGGGTGAGCGCGTGGAAGGCATTACGAATCTGCTGTGGGCACTGATGCTGGCAGCAGCGCGCATCACCGGCGCATCCATTCCCACCGCCTCCTTGGTCATGAGCCTGTTCCTGCAGGGCGCCACGTTCTGGCGCTTGAACAGGTTGTTCTTTCTCATGGGGATCGGAGTCAGGCAGTCATTCGCATTGTTGGTCGTGGCCGCACTTGGTGCGCACTGGCATTTGGCATCATCGAATGGGCTGGAAGGTGCGTTGTACGGACTGTTGCTGGCGGAAATTCTACTGCGCGTGGCCTCAGGCAAAATGGGCGCGGCGTATCTGGCATGCGGTCTTCTCTTCATGACGCGGCCCGAAGGCGCGATGGTGGGAATCGCTCTGGCATTCCTTGACGTCTTGCGGAATGGGAAAAAAACCGCGACGCGCTCACTGGTATTTTTTGCCATCGTTGGCATGGTGTCCTTGTTTCGTTGTCTTTATTTCGGCGCGCTTGTTCCGAACTCCATTATCGCAAAATCGAGCGGCCTGAAACACTTCGGCGACAAGATCATGCGGGGAAGTGGATATGTATTTTTGTTCCTGGCGGGATCGGGATTCTTCGTCCTGCCTTCGCTGGCCCTTGTGGCAAACATCAGGAAGGTTGGAGTCGCATCCCTGCCAACAGAAGCAATCCTATCGATGATTGTTGCCGCGGGTTCGATTGCCGTGGCTGTGCAGAACGGCGGTGACTGGATGCCAAATTCCAGATTGCTGACTCAATACGTCCCCGTGTGGTTGACGCTGGCGGCCGTTGCTGTGCGCCGCGAAGTGATTCCCAAGGGTGTGGTGATCCTGCTTTGGGGGTGGGCCGCGGTTGTGATTGGCACGATTGGTTTTCGCGCTCCCTGGAAATTCAACAGCAGGATTTCGGGGGATACGCAGGACTTCTATCAGTCGGTGGTGGAGAAACTGCGTGGCGGGTTGAAGGCATCAGACCTTTGCAGTGCCGAGGCGCTTGGCTACCCGGCATTTGAGTTCATGGATGTGCCATTTCACGACCCCATGGGCCTGACGGACGCCTGGCTTGCGCGGAATGGAAAACCAGTTCCGCGCTTTGGGAAGGTTGGTGTCAGTCATACATTGTTGCTTAAGCCGGACGTTTTGCTGTGGCATACACCCGCATGGTTGAGAACGGTGGAACCGGACGAGCTCGCCGGTTACCGGGTTTTCCGGCATGGCAAGGGTGTCGTGATGATTCGTTCCGACCGGGGCGATTTGTGTGAGCGATTCATGGGGTGGCCGGAACCGCCGATAAGCTGGCTGTCGCGACGCGAAAAGAAAAGCAGTCCCCGAGTGAATTGATTATCCGGGGCGCGCAACGTCCTTCAATATCTGGGACATGAACTCGGCTTTGTGCAGGAGTTCATTCCATTCATCTCCTGCGGTGGAGTCGGCAACGATGCCGCCGCCGCTGTGGTATTCGATCGTCCCATTGGGGCGAGCCATGGCGGTGCGAATGGGAAGGTTGAGTTCGCAATCGCCTGAGGCATCAATCCATCCGAAGGCGCCGCAATAAACTCCGCGCGGCGATTGTTCCAGCGATCCAATGATTTCCAGCGCACGCTTCTTTGGCGCGCCGGTGATGCTGCCACCGGGGAAGGTTGCCTCGAAAATCTCGCGCAGGGTGGTGCCAGGGCGCAGCGTTCCGCTGACTGTGGACTCCATGTGCAGCAGCAGTGGATGTTCGACGATGCGCAGGAAGGGATCGACGGTGACGCTCCCGTTGGTGCAGATGCGCCCAAGGTCGTTGCGTTCAAGATCCACAATCATGACGTGCTCCGCGCGGTCCTTGGCGCTGGCGAGGAGGGCGCTGCGTGCGGCTTCAAGTCCGTCGGGGCCGATGCGGCGCGTGCCCTTGATGGGGCGGGTTTCAATGACTGCCCCGCGCCGACGCAGGTATAGCTCGGGCGAGAGGGAAAGGAGGGTGCCCGCAGGGAGCAGCATCATCCCAGCGTAGGACGCTCCGCCGCGATAGAGGGCTGCGTCAAAAAGTTGCTCCGGCGACGCGCTGGTTGAACCCCTCAGGGGCACCGTGAGGTTCACCTGATAGGTGTCTCCGCTTTTCAGCAAATCATGGATCGAGCGCACTGCGTCCGTGTAATCGGTCTTGGAAAGCTGCGACACGAGGGGGTGATTCTGATCGCAGTTGTGCGGAAAAGGCGAAATCGGTGGCGGCTCATGCGTGGTGGCGGGGCCATTTTGCAAGGCTGGTGCGCCGGGGAGCCAGTCCGCGGGAATCGAGCCTGCATAGCCGATTCGTTCGGGCGCTCCACTGGCGTGGGGGCGATAGGCGTCCAAATGGATGGAGGCAAAAAAATCGTCATCAGTTTGTTGGGCGAAGTGCGGAAAGGCGCGCTCATGCGGATGGAAGACACGTCCAAATTCATAGCTGGCGGCGATGAGTGCGACGGGGAAGGCGGGCTTCCCGCTCATTGGTCCCGCCGCGGGCAGGTGCCTGCGAATTGCGGTGAGGACGTCATCCAGCACATCGACGGGGTTCTTGCTGATGGTGAGGAACGGTTCGGCGGAGCGCGGAGTGAAGAGGTGCGTGGCGCCGTCATTGTAGCGCAGCGTGACGACGGGGCTGGGAAGGAGGAGGGTGCGCGGTTGCCAGCCGTTGTCGCTGTTGGCGATCAGGAGGCCTGCGCCGATGGTGGGGGGGAGAATGCTCATGGAAATCAAATTGACGGTGTGATGGCTGAGTCTTCATCAATCGCGGGACGGCGAAACAGGATTGTGACGCGATGACGCGCGGTAGGCAGAAATCACGAGGCAGAAGTTATTCGCGGAAGGGTTCCGACGCGTGGAAGAAGGTCGTTTTGGTGGGCTTGCTGGGGACCTGTGGAGTGCTCGCCGCCTCCGGGGTGTACTACTACAGCGCGCCGGAGGACGCGAGGGCTGCGGTGGGGAAGGCCGCAGTCATTGGCCAAACGCTGAAGGAGGATGTCTCGGGCGCTGATGCGGAGCCGTTCACGGTGGGTCGGGTGGTGCAGGTGCTCTCGCTGAACGAGGTACTGCTTGAATCGGGCGGGCGAAAACAACGGGTGCGTCTGCTGAACATTTCGGATGGAACCAGTCGGTCTGCCAAACTCAGCACTGTGAAGTTACAGGAACGCCTTCAAGATGCGCAGGTTCGGCTGGAGCCAAACGTGCAGGAGGGCTTCGATTCGGCGGGGCGGCGGTTGGGGTACCTGCTGGTGAACGGGGAAAACTTCAACATCGCGATGGTGAGGGAGGGGATGAGCGCCTACGACACCAGCGAAGGCAGAAGCGCGAAATACGACCGTGAATTCCGCCTTGCGGAGGCTGATGCCAAGGCGCGAAAGCTGGGGATCTGGGCCGCGAAATAGAAAAACCCGGGAACCAATCAGGCCCCCGGGTTGACTTTGCGGTCTCGCCCTGCTCGGCGGTAGCGCCTTTGCACCGATATATAGAAGAGCAAGGGAAGGGCCAGAAAGTTTGCTTGAGACGCCTTGCGCCCCTTTCGCGGATGGGTGGATAAGCTGGGCAGCAGTTCGAATTTTCCCTTTGAAAGAATCCTATGGCAGGCTTGCGAGGCAAAACAGCGCTGGTTTTGGGTGCAGAGTTTCCGGCGGGCCGCGCTGTTGCGTTGCAGCTTTCGCGTTCGGGTTGCCGAGTGATCATTTCCGGGCATGACCTGAGGAAGCTGCAACTGATCGACCAACTCCTGACGGCGAAGGGCGGCAATCCAGTGGTTGCGGTCCTGCCGGGAGATCCGGCGAAGGACCTTGGGATCCTGCGTGAGGCGCGTGATCATTGCGGGCATCTGCATTTCGTGGTGAACGCGCTGAGCGTTGTGGGCGATTCCACGCATGAGCATCATGTGGCAGGAAAAAGGGCGCATGCGGCTTGGGATGTGGTGCTGCAGCTTGTGACTGGCCGTGGCGCGGTGCGCTTTCTGACGCTGTGGTTGGAAGCGGCGGGAAAACCGCCGGAGTTCCCCGCCACATGCTGGCATTCCCTGGTACGCGTCTCCGCGATTCAAACGGAAAGTGACAACGAAGCGAGCATGGGCGACGCGAAGGTGCGCTGCGCGGGCGCCGCGGACACGATTTGCGAGTTGTTGCTGTGCCCCGGAAGTGCCTGCCCCGTGGAAGTGAAGCTGGAGCCGAGAGCGCTGAAGGCTTGAACGGGACTTCAGGAGTTGGGCGCTTGGAAAAGCGAACCACACAGGGTTTCAACTGAAGCGGGCCAGATCATCCGCACATCGCGCTGGGCCTTGAACCAGACGCGCTGACGGCGGGCGAACTGGCATGTGGCGATGATGATGAGGTTGCGGGCATCCTGAAGCGGGATTTCTCCATCAAGGTGGCGGAAAAGTTCGCGGTAACCGAGGGCCTTCCTGGGTGGTGCATGATCGGGGAGGTTCAGCGCGTGAAGGGCGCGGGCTTCTTCCAGCCAGCCAGCGGCGAGCATTTGATCAATGCGCGCGGCGATGCGTCCGTTGAGCAATTCCCTTGGCGGATCAAGCACGACGAGCGGTGGCAACGGGCCGAGTGAAGCGCGACGGTATCGGTCTTCCTCCTGCCACGCCGAGAGCGGCCTGCCGGTGAGTTCGAAGACTTCGAGTGCACGAACAACGCGCACGTGGTCGGCGGGCGCGAGGCGCGTGGCGCTTGCGGCGTCCACTTTTCCGAGGCGCGCGTGCAGCGCGGCGGGGCCGTGTGCGAGGAGTTCCTCACGAAGCCTGGCGCGCAGGTTGTTGTCGCGGCCGGGCCCTTCGAAGAGGCCTTCGCGCAGTGCCTGAATCCACATGCCGGTTCCACCGACGACGAGTGAGCGGCGCTGGTTGACGTTCCATTCGATGGCGGCCGCTGCGGTGGCTTCCTTCACAAAACGCGCGGCATGAAATTCCTCGCGCGTGTCGGCAATGGAGAGAAGGTGATGGGGAACATTCTGCTGTTCGGCTGGAGTGGCGGCTCCGGTGCCAACTTCCATGCCACGATAAACCTGCATTGAATCGGCGGAGATGATGGCGAGGCCATGGCGCCGGGCGATCGCGACGGCGAGCGCGGTTTTCCCGGACGCGGTTGGCCCGGCGAGGAAACCGATGATGGAGGGTGTTGGCGACATCGGGTAAGAGGTGAACCATAGCGGCCTTGGGGGAGCACAGGGGATTCTTGTCGATGGTGGCGTGCAATTCCCCGAATCGGGCCTGCGGAGACTTTGCCCTGATCGCCCCAGATCCGTGTCAAATCCTTGCAAAATTGCCTGTGGAAGCATGAGCGGCTTTTCGCGTGGACAAGGGGCTGGGATTTGCGGATGATGGGCGTATGACAATGGAAGCGCCCAAACGAAGCACGACATTGCGCGAGCGGTTGCGGCGCGCGGACCCAAAGTTGACGATACCGGCGTCGGTCGCGGTGACAGAGATGGAACCGGGCGTGAAGGTGTCGCAGGTGCGGCCGGGATCGCTGGGGGATCGTGCGGGACTGCTGCCCGGCGAGAAGCTGACGTATGTGAACGGGGAGCCAATTCGCGACACGGTGGATTTCTTTTTTCATGCCGGCGGCGAGGAGGAACTGGAACTGGAGATTTACAACGCCGCAGGTGAAGCGCGCACGGTGGTGATCGTGAAGGATTCGCCGGACTCGGTGCTGGGCGTGGAAGTGGAACAGTTCACAACGCAGCATTGCGGATGCAATTGCGTGTTCTGCTTCGTGCATCAATTGCCGGACAACATGCGGAAGTCGCTCTATGTGAAGGACGAGGACTACCGACTCAGCTTCATGCAAGGCTCGTACGTCACGGGGACGACCCTCAAGGATTCGGACCTGGAGCGGATCGCGCGGCAGCGGTTGTCGCCAATGTATTTGTCGGTTCACGCAGTGGATGAGGAATTGCGCAGGTGGCTTCTGGGCCTGAAGAAGGCGCGGCCGATCCTGGAGGTGCTGAAGTTCTTCAAGAAGCATCGCCTGGAAATGCACACGCAGATCGTGTTGTGCCCGGAGAAGAACGACGGGGCGCAGTTGCAGAGGACGCTGGATACCCTCCTGAGTTTTTATCCAACGGTGCCGAGCATCGCGATTGTGCCGCTGGGGATGACGAAATGGCGCGACGGACTGCCGCCCATGGTGCCCGTGACGAAGGAGTATGCGAGGAAGTTCATCCGGGGGCTAAAACCGCGGTTGCGCGAGATAGAAGCCAAGTATGGCGAGCCGGTGGCGATGCTGGCGGATGAGTGGTACCTGATCGCAGGCATGGCGGTGCCGCGCTACACCCAGTTTGATTCGATCCCCCAGTTGGAGAACGGCGTGGGGATGGTGTACCATTTCTACCGCGATTTCAATGCGGCGAAAAAGCTGATGCCGAAGAAGCTGGCGCGCCCGTGGCGGGTTGCGGCGATCACGTCAACGCTCAGTCCGCCTGTGCTGAAGAAGCTGGTGGACCTGTGCCGCACCTGCGAGGGCCTGACGGTGGACGTTATTCCCGTGGTGAACGAGGTGTTTGGCGAGTCGATTCATGTGACGGGCCTGCTGACGGGCGGTGACCTTGGGAAGGCGATCAAGCATCATCCATTCTATGATCAATACCTGCTACCGGGAAATTGCCTGCGAAAGTATGATGAAAAATTCCTGGACGACATGACGCTGCTGGAATTGCGGGAGGAAACCGGCAAGTTGCTTTCGCCGGTGCTCGGCGGCGCGCTGGATTTTGTTGAGACAATCCTGGAACAGGCGGTTGGGGCGGTGCATCACGAGGTAAAGGATCACCCGTTTCTGGTGAAACATTGGGCGAATAGTTAGTGATCTTCACATGACTGCCTTACGCAGGTCCGAATCGCTGAGCAGCCCGTGCCTCTTGGAGGTGAGGATGTTGGCGAGCAGCCTCGGACGCGTCGCCGCGCGGCGCAATTCCCTCGTCGCCGCCTCGTGCAGTTCCTCCGCCGTCCTCGGCGTGTGGTTGGCGAGGCGCTGCGCCTTGACGTGGGCGTTGAGGAGTTCCTCGGGGTTGAGTTCGG
>JADLAR010000045.1 GCA_020848155.1 Candidatus Sumerlaeota bacterium | reverse complement strand
CTTGTTGTTGTCAAACGTGGGATAGCTCGCCATCGCCAGGATCGCGCCGCTGTTCGTGTCCATCACGATCACGCCACCGGACGCCGCCTCGTGCTTCTGCACGTGCCTTGCCAGCGATTCCTCCACCGACTCCTGAATCTTCGCATCCAGCGTAAGCACCAACGTCTTGCCGCGCGCCGCCAGCAGGTCATCCTGCTCCCACGGCCGCAGCGTCTCGCTGATCGCCGTGCGCGAGGACGAGCCGACGATCTTCTCACCCTTCAACTTGTCGTTGTAGCTCAGCTCAATCCCCGCAATGCCATCATTGTCACCATCCCCATCGGTGGAACAGTAACCGATCACCTGCGGAGCAAGATGCCGCGGATAGAGGCGCGTTGATTCGCGGTGCAGCCAGAAGCCACGCGCATCCACGTCGAAAGAATCGAGAACATCCATCAACTGGTTGGCGGTCTCGCTGCGAACACGCTTTGCCAGCGCCGTCGGCGACTTCGCAGCCAGCGCCTTGCGCACCGCCGCCGGCTCCAGGGAGCCCGTCCGCACAAGCGTCTGGATCATCGCGTCGTGATCCGCCTTCAACTTGTCCGCCGTGAAGTACTTCGGGTCCACGTACAACGTCAGGCGCCCCGTGCTCTGCGCCAGGTAATTGCCATTGCGATCCAGAATGTCGCCCCGCTCCGGCTGGATCACCACGCGCTTGATGTGCTGGCGATTCGCCCGATCCATGTAATGATCGTGCTCCGCCTGCTGCAGCGCATACAGGCGCACGCCAACCGCCAACGTTAGTCCACAGAAAAGGGCGCCGAGGATCACCACGCGCAAACGATGTGGTTTTCGTAACTTCATGGCACGAACAACTCCCGGCCGTGGCCGTGTCATTCAAGATTCGCGGCTGCAAAATCTTGGAAATGCATCCTGCATTTCGGCGAGGGAAGGCCAGGTGGTCCAGTTGCGCGTCGAATTTTCAGCCGGCGAGCCGAAGTCTTTCAACAACGCGCTGTGCCCATGTGCATCAATGAACCGGAAGCGGGGTCCTGATGCAAAGCACGCTGGCCGAGATCGATCTGGTGGGTTCCTCAGGAGCTGGAGCGGGGCGCTGGACCGGTGAACAGGAGCAGTTCGGACGGGAACAAGGTACAGGTGCGCGGAAACGGAACAGGTATTCCAGGCACTTTGCCGCAGAGCATACTGAAGGAAGTGGGAGCGGGACTCGGGAGCGGAGCGATACCACAGAAACGGAGCAGCGACGCGAGCACCACCAGACCACCTGGCCTTCCCACGCCAAAAGGCGTGGGCACACTAAGTCAGTTCACCTCCTTCTTTGCCGGATCGGACGCCGGGGAAATTCCCGCCGCCGCCAGCCAACGATCATTCGTTTCGGCACCAATTGTCAGCGTTTCCATCGCCTGCGGCTCCGGAATCGCCATGCCAAGCGTTCCCTCCGCCGCCGTGCGCAGCACCTCCGTGCGCCGCAACTGCGCAAGCCGCGACGTCATCGACTTGTAGCGATCGCGACGCTGCTGCGCCAATTCCTGCAAGCGCCGCGTTTCCATTTCATCATCCCGCAGCGAGAACACCGCATGAACACGAAGGTAACCCAGCCCGATGAAAATCATGCCAAGCACCACAAGCACGCCGATGAATCGCATGTCCACCGGCGCAGGCGCCGCTTTCTCGTTCGCGCGCGAAAGCTTCCTCACCTTGCGCGTGGCGCTCCCGGAACCGATCAGGAATTCATTCTTCACGCCACGCCTCCCTTGCGCGCAATGCAACGCAGCTTCGCACTGCGCGCGCGCGGATTGGCTTCCGCTTCTTCATCGCTGCTGGCAACCGCACCACGCGTCACCGCCTCAAACTCAATGCCCTCGCTCGTGGTCGCCGAATACAGATTGTTCGGATCGGGACGCGGCTGCGTCAGTTCGCGGAAGATCGACTTCACGATGCGATCCTCACCACTGTGAAAAGACACGCAGGCAAAACGCCCGCCAGGGAGCAGCGCCTCCGCGCACACGCGAACGCCGCGATCCACCGCACCAAGCTCATCATTGGCCGCGATGCGCAGCGCCTGAAACGTGCGCGTGGCCGGATGAATGCGCCCGTGACGCCCCGCCGGCGGATAGACGGACCAGACCAACTGCGCCAACTCCGCCGTGCGCGTGAACGGCTTCGTGCGGCGGCGATGAACAATCTCCCGCGCGATCGGCCGCCCAAGGCGCTCATCGTTTGCCAGCAGCAGCGCGCTCAGTTCCCTTTCGCTCGAATTGTTCACGATGTCCGCCATGCTCTTCGTTCCTTCGTTCTCGTTGAACCTGCCATCAAGCGGCCCGTCCTGCATGAAACTGAAGCCGCGTTCCGCATCATCAAGGTGCAGCGAATTCACGCCCAAATCCAGCAGCACCGCATCAACACCAGCCAAACCTTCCGCATCCAAAATTTCCCGCAACGCCTCGTAGGGCCTTGCATGAAAACTCATCGTCGGGCCGCCGGTGGGAAAAGCTTCCCTTAGCCGATTTCTTCCGAGATCCAACATTCGTGGATCACGATCGAGACCGATCAACCGGCCTTTGGGTCCAATGATCCTTGCGATTTCCATCGCATGACCACCGGTTCCCAAAGTGCCATCTGCCACGGTCGACCCAGCACGAAGATCGAGAACCTTCAGGATTTCTCGGACCATCACCGGTTCATGGTATCGCACCGGCACTGGCTCCTGCTGGAATCGTCCGCCTTCTGGACGCTTGCTTCACCTCGGCTTTCGCCTCGGCTAAACCACCAAATCTTTCGGTCGGACATCCTGCATCTTTCGTGCTGCCAGCTTGCGCGGCGCTCGCGAAGACATTCGCCGACCGAAACCACGTCAGTTCAAATAGTACGAAACCTTTGGCATCGTCGCCATTTGTTCTGCCGCCTGCTGCAACCAATCCCCCCTGTTCACAACCTCCAGGTAGGAACCACTTCCCATCACCACCACATCATCAACCAGGTTCAACAACTGCGCATACATGGACGGCACCCGAAACCGATTCAGTTTGTCTAGACTTTGCTCGTCCATATAGTTCATAAGGACCGCCTTGAAGTCGTGACCCGGATCCTTCTCCGGCAGGGCACTCAACTTCGCCATCAGTTCGTCGAACACCCGCTTCGGAAAAACCCCAAGCCTTCTCTTCACGATCGTGACCACCACCTTCACATCATCCCCCTCGCCAAGACCCTCGTTCTCCCGAAGGTCCTTCATCAGCTTGGAGGCAATCGTGACCCGATCCTTCTCGTCCAGACGAGCCGGGTGGGAACCTGAGAGCATTTTATTGATTTCCACCAAAACCGTCTTTCCTGCCACCGTCTTACATTTCTTTCCACTATTCCCCACCCGCGGAGAGACCATGTTTAGCAATGCTGAGAGCGTCAATAAGACACCGGTTTCGCCCCGTGCTTTATTTGTCGATTTTTGAACCACTACAACCAGTTGAAGTTGCGACTTCAAACAGCTACTCTATGTTGTACCTTCGTTTTTTGTTTTGCTACCAAAACCAGCCTGTGACCGCCCGATTTAACTTTTCACGGCAATCTCTCATAGCACTGAAAACAAACAACTTACAATCCATCCACCAATTCTGTAATTTTTTTGGAAAAGGGTGACTGCAAAAAAGTGAAAATCTTGCTGTTGACTCCCTCCGTTCGCCCGCTCGGCGCGAGGCGCTCTTTGGTGGAGTTGGTTCGTTCACTTCCGAGTCATATTGATCCACTACTTGTCTGCCCATCGGACACTGGTATCTACTTGGAATTAAAGGACTTAGGAATTCCCACGCGCGTTGGTCCCCACGGTGCCTGGCGGAAGGCGACCGGTCGCCTCAAGGCCCTGTTTTGGCAGCTTCCCGCCCTTCGCAAAATCGCGCGGGAATTTCAACCGCAGGTGATTCACGCGAACGAACTACACGTCGTTCCGCAGGCTTTAAAAACTTCCACTAAAATCCCCGTTTCGGGTCATGTCCGCCTCACCATCACCCCCCGCCAAATCGACACTTATTCGATGGGCAAATGCACACGCATCGTTGCCGTGTCGAAGGCGGTGAAGTCGCTATTTTCGAACACCGCAATATATGATCGGGTGAAGGTGGTGTATAATGGGGTGGACATTTCCGCCGTGAAATCCTCCACCGCGACCGGGGATTTGTGCCCCGAATGGCGCTCCAAGCCATCCGATCCGCCGCTCATTTTTGGCATCTTTGGCCTCATCAGCCAGCGCAAGAACCAGCTCGTGGCGGTGGAGGCGCTCAGCCGGGCCATCGTTGCCGGGGCGAATGTCCGGCTCCTCATTGCCGGCGACGCCTTCGCCAGTTCCGAGGAATATGGCGACCGCCTCCGCGAGCGCATCGGCGCGCCCGACGTCCGCGATCACGTGGCGTGGATTCCCTTCCAGAAGGACGCCGGCGCGCTGTATAGATGTATAGACACAAACCTCCTCATCAGCGGCGAGGAGGGATTTGGCCGCACCATCATCGAGGCCGGCGCTGCGGGCATCCCGTCCATCGGCACGCGCATCGGCGGCATTCCCGAACTGATCGAGGACAACCAGACCGGCTGGCTGGTGAGCGAAGGGGACGCGGATGAGCTCGCGCGGCGCATGGTCGCTCTGGACGCATCACGCGACGCCGTGCGGGAGGCGGGAGCGCGGGCGGCCCGGCACGTGGAGGAGAACTTCACCATTCAGGCCCACGCGGCCAACATGGTGTCCCTGTGGCAGGAGTGCATTGACGCGGGAAGGATTGTATAGACAGCTATACAATCGCCGCTTCGCACCACGGTAATGGCTGAAAGTAAATGCGGGCGGAGGGCGCGTTACGCCGTCGTCCCCAGCGTCCTTGCGTGCCGGAACTCGCCGCGCTTGGCGTAGACAACCTCATCGGCGATGTCCACCGCCTGATCCGCGATCTTTTCCAGTGACTTGCTGATGCCAATCAGGTTCGTCGTCTGGAAGACCGACTTCGGTTCCTCCATGCTGATCTGGATCAGCCGGTTGATCGTCTGGTGGTTCACCTCGTCCACCTGGTCATCGCGCGAACGAAGCTGCGCCGCCCCCAGATCATCCATGTTCAGGAAAGCCTTCAACGCATCGTCCCACATGGCGCGCACCAACTGGTAGGTGCGCGGAATGTCCACGCGCGAGTGCAGCGGCTCCTTGTCCGCAAGCCTCAGCGCCGCCTGCGCCATGTTCACCGTGATGTCGCCCACGCGCTCGATGTTGGTGTTCGTGCGAAGCAACGCCACCAGCAGCCGCAAGTCGCGCGCCACCGGCTGGTTGCGTGCGATCACCTGCACGATCTGCTCCTCATGCTCATCGTCCAGACGATCCAGCTCATTGTCGCGCTCAATCGTCGCCGCCGCCAGTGCCGCGTCCTGATTCAGGAGGGCCTTCACCGCGTCGTCCATCAGCTCCCCCGCCAATTTCCCCCTGGCGTTGACCGACTCCTGAAGGTGCTGTACCTGGGTGAGATAGAGTCCGCTGACAGGCATTTTCTTCGGCCACTCCTGATATTCAGCCGTTAGGCTGTAAGGCGAAACACTCTGGACGATCGCCGTGCGAATGCAAGAACAATGGGGCGTTCTTTCACAAATTCACGCGAATTTTGAGTGAAGTTACCGGCGGGGGCGGTGCCTTCCCGTTGACACAACGTTCCGCAAAATCATCGTTGGAGCCGCGCATCTTTCCGTCAAAAGGCGAAGCCAATGAACGTATCTTCCGCAGCGAACAAACGAGGCTCCATCATTGCATGTGCGAGCATTCTTGCCGTGGCCGCGCTGCTTGTGCCGCTCTTCGCGCAGAAGGATGCGGGTCACGATGGCAAAACCACGAAGGACGCCACCGCCGGCAACTACGCCTATTCCGCGAAATATGTGAATCAGGTGCTTCCCGGTGGGCCCGGCGACAGCATCAAGGAAGTCTACAAGTTCCCTGCGTTTGCGCCGGTGTTTCTGGTCCGTACTTCAAAGGCGATCACTGTTTGGGAGCGAAAAGACAACGCGCTGGTCACGCTGCTCGACATCCGACTTGATGGTGATTTCGAAAACCTGCTTTTCTTGGAGGACGGCAAGACCTTCGTCATCCACACGAGCCGTTCTGCCAGCGTCTATGTCCTCAATCGGGACCTTGTGATCCCCAAGGGGAACACCTCCAAGGATCACACGCAGAAGGCCAGCAAATAATCCCGGATTGGTTTCCAGCGCTCAGGGCGCGGGAAAGAGTTTGTTTCCGCCGTCCTTGCGCGCCTCGGTCAGCGCTGCTTCCGCGTCCTCCAGCAACGACTCCACGGTCTCACTGGCATCCAGCGTCGCCTCGGCCAGTCCGATGCTGATCGTGATGTGCCGGTCGCCGATCTTGCTGCTGAAGTGATGGGCATCCACCGCCTTGCAGAGGCGATCCGCGATCACCTTCGCGCCATCCATGGCAGTTTCCGGCAGAACCACCGCAAATTGCGCCACGGAATGCCGCGCCGCAGAATCATGGGAGCGAATCTT
>JADLAR010000044.1 GCA_020848155.1 Candidatus Sumerlaeota bacterium | reverse complement strand
TTGGCCTGAAGGGTGGGGGCATCTGCCGGAATCGTTCGGTGAGATTCTGAACGACATGGGGGGAGCACTTCACGACACGGTGACGGCTCCCGAGATTGCCCAGAACTTCGAGAGCACGCCCGAGCAGTTGCTCGAGCGCGTGCGGAAGATTTCCGATAGATGATCACAGGAACCGTCAGAGACCTGCCGCTGTTGTCGGGCTACCTCCACGACGCGCTTTTTGTGCCATGCGCGGTGAAACACGACGCGGAACGGCAGCATTTGAGGGTGCCGCTGGAACGCATCTGCTACGAGCGGGCGGAGAGAGGGCGGTTCCTCGGGCTGTGTCCCATCGTCCGATTCCCGTGGATCGAATCCGTTTTGTGTTTCACGGCAGTGCGCGCCGTCGAGGAGAAGTGGGTGAAGCGGCGGAAGCGCGACCCCGGGGAGAGGCAGATGCTTCTGGAGATGGGTTGCCTGAAGTCGGATGTGGTCGCGATTGAGGCGGACGAGTTGCACTTGGTGGTTACGGTGTCGCCAGAGACGACGATTGGCATCGACGACATCGGCAAGCCATCGACGCGCGCGCGGACGATGGATATCGGGCGGGGCGTGTTCCGCAGCATGGCGGAAATCGAGAAACTGAGGGTGGTGCGATGAACGTGACACCCCGCGGCGTCGGATTGGTTCTGCTCGCCATGGGAGGAATTCCGTTCCTGGCTCTGATTGCTCTTTTGGGCTGGTCCGGCACCGCGGCGTTTGTGGAACGCCATGCGTTCGTCGGGGTGGTTCTTGCGCTCTTCCTTGGGGCCGCCAACCTGTGGCCGTGGACGGAGAGTTGGGAGGATTTTAAGGTGCGCCCCGGGTTCCTGATGTTGATGGGGGCGGTGTTGTTGGTGTTCGGTGCGCTGGGCTGGGTCCTTCGTTCCCCGAGCGCCGGCGATGCGAGTGGCCAGGGAATGGAATCGAAGAGGGCGGTGCGGGAGCGCCTGAAGGACATGGTGACACAGGAGATGGACCTGAAGGCGCGTTCCGAGACCGAGAGACTCGCCAAGGCAAAGCAGTTGGGGCGAACCGCTGGACATTTCAAGTTCCTACGGCCCGGGATGAGCCTGAACCAAGTTCTCCTCCAAGGTGGGAAGCCCGATCGAGAATACAACGGTGGCCAGTTCTACTGGGAGTATGATCTGGGGGACGGTTCCGAAGTCGTCATTGCCGCAAAGATGTTGCGCTACGGCGATTGGTCCACCAACACCGTGGCGTGGTACGGTCAGCGGCGGGGGACGAACTGGTTGTGGACGAAACCGGATGACGAGCGAGGACGCCGGGACCCGCAATGATGAGACGCACGCAATGGGTGGTCTTGGCCGTGCTGCTCGCGGCTCCGTTCGGGCTGGCCGTGGAATATGTGCGCGAGTTCCTGGCGGCCGATCAGGCGCTCGATTCGGGGGCCAGCTACGACTACCGGAAAGGGCGAGCCGACCATGAGCAAAATCACCCATACATTCCATTCTCCGAACGGCACGCCATGTGGCTCAGCTTGGCTACTTGCTCGATGCTCGGGGCTGTGGGCTATGGAGGATGGCGTTGCGTCAAGAGAGCGAGGCGCGCATAGACGAGGTGGGGCTTGATGTGAACCGCAACGCATTCTGGATCAGGCTTTGCTGGTACGTGGGGATTGCCGTTTGGATTCTCTACCAAGCGGCCTCCATTGACATGGGTGGGCGGCATCAGGACCGAGACATCCTGAATGCTCTCTACTGGATCATCGTCGGCCCGGCGCTCCTCTACACCTGCGTCTGGGCGATCCGACGGTTCGTTCGTTGGGCGATGGGGAGGGAACCATGGCTGCTCAATCCGCGGTATCTGGTCACGCGGATCACGTATGGCACGGCGACCATCATCCTTGCCTTGGCAGCCACTGAGTGTTTCATGGTGTTGCTGTTATCGCGGGCAAACATTTCTGGCTGCGTGTTGGGTTGGATGCTGCTCTGTGCAGGGTTGGGGGTTGCTGCTGGATGGCGTTGGCGGTACTGGTCGGCACAGGCGAAGCCACGGTCGTGAGTCGCGGCAGACTGCGATGCATTTGGACATGAACACAGACGTGGTTCCGCAAAGCCGACGTGTGTTGGTGGCTTGTTTTGCTGCGTGGACGGGGTTCTTGTTCGCACTCCACCTGTTCGGTGCCACGGGACGCGCAATCATGGAGACGACAGATCTCATTCGGTATGGCCACATCGTATCCGCCCGAGACTATTTCGCGGGGCTTCTTCGCGTGTTCCCATTCAAGATCATTGAACAGCTTGACCTGAAACTCATCGTACGAATGGCGGCATTCCTCGTCGTGGCCTGCGCACTCTTCCTCAATCCTCGGCCGAAGCTGTCCCGCGGCGGCGCCCTTGTGGTGCTCTGGATTCTCACCTTGGGGCAGGTGTTCTTCATGGAAGTCCCCTTGGAGGGCCTCGCCTGCATGATGCGCTCGGGCGATCTTCGCCACGGGATCGACGGCGAACTCTTCGGTGAAGATTGGTTCTCGTGGACGGCTTCGGACCTTCTTCTCCTGAGTTCACTTCCCTTTGCAGTGTATCTGTCAGGAGTTCGATATGGTTCGAAGCAACAGCAAGAGCCCAAGTGAAGTGCGGCAGATGAAATACGTGACTCTCCCGAAGTGCATGGCCATCGTGCCGAGTTCCTACTGACAATGAAAAGCATTGCCATCGCGGTGTGCCTGTTGGCGGCACTGGGGGCCTCCGAGGTATTCTCGCAAAGTCAGGGTGGAAGCTTGGATTTCAGCGACGTGAAGGAGCTTCTGAACCAACAGCCGCTCATTGCACGCTTCATCACAGAATCCTTGGAAGTGCGCCATGTGGGCGATGCCGCGCGCATCGGGTATGGCGACAACCCGGTTTTGGCTGGTATTCGGGTGTCGCCGTTTTCCTTTGACGCAAAAGTCAAGGGAAGCCGGGCAGGTTATGACTTGTCGCTCGTGATTGAAGCCAAGGTTGAGTACTTCGATGAGAATGGGAAACCGACTGACCTGAGGCGCGCGAAGGCCCTCAAGCAGGTCCTTCAGCGGATTGTCCTGAAGGCCAACGCTACTGGAGCGAGTGACCCGACGGCACAATCGCCGGACAAGCGGTTCTTCGCTGCCACGCGAAGGGTTCCTGATCCCGACTACATCTGGAAACGCGACCTCGATCGATTTCGCTTGGTCGTCTTTCGTCAGAAGTCAGACGACGAGTTGGGAGACGTGTTTGCGAAGCATGAAGGAGGACCGCGTCTGGTCGACAAGCAGCTATGGAGTCCCGATTCGAAGTTCTTCGTTCTTTCGACGGCAAGCTCCGGCGGCCATTCGCCATGGCATTTCGACACATGCGTGTTCAGCGTAGCTGACCAGACTCTGCGACGCATGGACGACCTCGTTGGGCCGATTACTGACCCTCAGTTTCATTTCGAGCCTCCAGATACGGTGGTCGTGCGGGTTCGCGACTACACACATGAGTTCGGTGATCCTGGAGACAGCAAGACTGTGAAAGTTGTGCTCCACGACGCTTTCGGCAAAATGGCGAAGGTGCAATAGCTGTTGGCGAGAATAGGTTCGCAATGAACACGTGGTTGAAGACGCATCTCGGATTTCTTGCGCTATTGCCGATGGGCCTGTTCTTCACGCGATTCCGCCTCCATCATGGCGGCATACTGCCGTATCCTTGGGAGAGGTTGTTCGATTGGGCTGGAGAAGTTGTTGCGATGACGTATCTGGCTTGCGTGTTCTTCGTATTGAACTATGGCCTCGTTTTGGTAGTGGCAGGCATTCTTGATCGTTGTCCTCGTTGGCACACGGTTGTCCTCATTGGCACGGCGACGGTGTCCCTCATCCTGCTGTGGCCGGGCTCGTTCACATTTCCCTATTCGCTGTGCCTGGGCCTGATCGCCGCTTTTGTGGGTTCGCTGATCTACTTGCTGTCCCGGACCATCGTAAGG
>JADLAR010000043.1 GCA_020848155.1 Candidatus Sumerlaeota bacterium | reverse complement strand
GCCCTCGCGCGAGGGCGAACCTTCGCGCGTTTCGTAGTGCGGAGGGTTACAAAAAGTTTCAATCCACGCCCTCGCGCGAGGGCGAACCGCCACACGGGCAAGTGTTCCAAAATGAGCACTCTGCGATGACCGGGCCGCGAACCCGTCCGTGTGGTGCCGGTTGTCTGCCTCAGTTCGTTCGTGTTTTCAAGCAAGATCGTTGGGTGGGGCGGGGTTTCCTGTTTCCGCGAACCTCCCGGTGTTGTCATGGGAGCTTGGGGTTCGCGGAGCCTTCAGTTGTCAAAGGACGAGGGGGCCTTGGGGGTCGTAGGTGGGTTTTGCTCCGACGTGGTCGACTCGTCGTTTCCAGTTCGCGCCGAGGAAGTAGAATCGGAGGCTGTCTTTCTCCCGGTCGATGATGGATTCAAGTTCTGCCCGAAATGCGGTGAATTGTGCGGGGTCCACCAGGCATTCGAAGACTGAGTTTTGGACGCGTTGGCCGCGGTTTTCGCAGGCTTTGGCGACGTGAGCGCCCTGCAAAGCGGAATGTTTGTTTCTGGGCGACGATCAGGTGGTCGAAGACGCCGAAGTACAGTTCGGCTGCCTCCCCTTCTTGTCCGCGAATCTGGTCCACTCCGTGGGTGGGTGTGCGTCGGAATTATCCGGGTAGGGGGTGGTAAAGGCTGGCGCGCCGGGCGTTTTTGTTGCTCATGTTTCGGTTTCGGTCAGGCTGGATTCCATTTCCTCGCAGGCAAAGGATGTTTCCATGGAGATTGAGGTCAGAAAGCCCGGTTCCAAGTCTTCGCAGAAAGGGCCTGCTGATTGGTTCACGGGGGTGGTGCGCATTGATCCGCTCATGGAGGCGAAGGATCCTTCCCGCCTTGCGGGTGTCTGTGTGACCTTCGAGCCGGGTGCGCGCACGGCGTGGCATACTCATCCGGTGGGCCAGCATCTCATCATTACCTTTGGGCTTGGTTGGGTGCAGCAGGAGGGGGGACCTGTCCTGGAGGTTCGTCCCGGGGATGTGGTCTGGTTTCCGCCGGGGGTGAAGCACTGGCATGGGGCGTCGCCCACCAGCGCCATGTGCCACATTGCGATTCAGGAAGTGCGTGATGGAAAGGTTGTTGAGTGGTTGGAGCATGTCAGTGACGAACAGTATCGGCGTTGAGGCGGTTGCCTGCGAACGCCGGCGTGGTCCAACGTTTTTGGTGGGGTGGGTTTCTTCGGGGGTCCGCAGCGCCCTGTTGCGCGACACGGTTCCCCTTTTCCTTGTTGTCCTGTGCGCTTTTGCGCTCGCGGCGTGTTCCTCCACGGCTTCCGCCAGCCTCAACATCGTGGAGGGGAAACTTGTGTCGGGTGCCTGCGAGGCGGCCTCCCTTGTCAGCATTGCCGATCCGTACCGTGCGGCGGAGCGCCAGTCACCTTCAGTGCGTCGGATTCATCCACGACCACGTTGGCTTTCCTGCGTCTTGCCTTGCGGCCCGCACCCGGCACGGCCGCCACGATGCGCCTGCCCGGCGGAACGTTCTTCATTCCGCTCGAATTGTCTCCCACCGACAAGGCGCTGGCCCTTCGCATTGGAAACGGGGCTCGCGGCGATGGGTTCATTGCCGCGCGGTTTGATCCTTCGGTGGAGGCGAACGGTTTCAACACGCTGATGACCGAGGCGCCCGCCAGCGGCTACCAATCGGAGCTTGTCATTCCGCCGGGCGACTATTTTCGCGATCCGGAGAAGAAGCTCTATTTCTTCATCAAGTCTGGATCATATTTCGGAAAGGGGTCTTTGAGCCGCATTTCCTACCAGAACATTCCGGGAAAATGTGAGGTCCTTCGCGCGGAGGTGCGAATCCACTTCGCGACCGACCAGCAGCGCAAGCTCATCACGCGCGGGCTTTGATCCCGGTTACCTTCCGAATTCCTTCAGCATCACATCCGGCGCGTTCGTCGTGATTCCAACGACTCCCATTTCCACCAGCAGACGCGCGCGTTGTGGATTGTCGACTGTCCACACATGGAGTTCCTGCCCGGCATCGTTGGCGGCCTTCACCAGCTCCGGCGTTACTCCCAAGTGGGACACATTCAATCCATCGAATCCCGCGGCCTTTGCCTGTGCCGCGAAGGCCGGGTCAATGGCCAGCCCCCGCTTTCCCTTTGCATCCCTGGGGGAATCGATCAGCCACTTCGTGTGTACTCCCGGCAGGGCTGCCTTCGCCGCCAGCAGCGTCTTCTTGTCGAAGGCAATCAGCACAACCTGCTTTCGTTTTCCGCTCTCCTCCACGATCGTCTTAAGGAACGGCACAATCTCCTTCGTGCTCTTGATTTCCAGATAGAGTTTTTTTCCCGGTGGAAGCGTTTCGAGCACTTCCGCCAGCGATGGAATTTTTTCGCCCGCGTATTTTGGCGACTTCCATGATCCCGCATCAAGCGCTCGGACCTCGTCCCACGTCAGGTCCTTGATGGCGCGGTCCAGTCCCGCCGTGCGCTTTGTTGTCTTGTCATGAAGGGCGACGACCTTTCCGTCCTTCGTCAGGTGGACATCCGTCTCGGCGCCGTCCGCGCCCATCTCCCACGCCAGGCGGTACGCCGCGATCGTGTTCTCCGGCGCCACGGCGGACGCCCCGCGGTGTGCGATGATCTCCGGTCTTCGGCCCTTAACGCATCCGCTCAACGCCACCACCGCCGTCAGGAAAAGAATCAACATCCGCATCGATCATTGGCCCACTTGGAGCATGGCGATCAATTGATCGCGCGTGCATGATCGAACCCATGCGTCTGGCGGTGGCAATAGCATAGGGGCAATCCACAGGGGGGTTGGCCCGTTCTTGCGGAGTGTTCGGGCTGAGGCCCCCACCGTTTCCCTTGTGCATCCGCCCCCGCCTGCCTTGAATGCCCTCGCCATGGGCGTTTCAAGGGAAAACAAGCTGCGGCCCCTCCTGCGCGAGCCGTACACGGCGGAGGAGGAGCAACTCTTCCGTTCGCTGGACATGCGTGCGCTGCCGCGGCACGTTGCCATCATCATGGATGGCAATGGGCGCTGGGCCAAGTCGCGCGGTTTTGCGGAGCGCATCTTCGGCCATCGCGCGGGCATCGATTCCGTGCGCGAGGTAACCCGCACCGCTGCGGCCCTTCGGCTCTCCGCGCTGACGCTTTATGCCTTCAGCAAGGAGAACTGGTCGCGGCCAAAGGCGGAGGTCGAGGCCCTCATGGCGTTGCTGGAGCGCTTCCTGGTCGATGAAGTCCCGGAGTTGATGGACAACAATGTGCGCCTTGTGGCGAGCGGCGAGTTGGACGACCTCCCTGATTCCACACGCCGCAAGCTTGGGCAAACCGCGGAGCGCACGGAGGGGAACACGGGCCTGGTCCTCAATCTGGCGCTGAGCTACGGCGCCCGTGCCGAAATCGTTCGCGCCGTCAGGCGCGCCATTGAAATGGCGAAGGCGGGTGAGATCAACGGCGAGGAGTTGACGCCGGAAACGTTCGGCCAGCTTCTCGATCATCCCGAACTGGGCGACCCGGATTTGCTGATTCGAACCTCCGGCGAAATGCGCCTGTCAAATTTCCTCCTGTGGCAGGCTGCCTACACGGAGTTCGTCATCGTGCAAAAGTTGTGGCCTGATTTCCGGCGCCCGGACTTCTTCCGCGCGTTGCTGGAATACCAGAGTCGCGACCGGCGTTTCGGCGGTGTGCGCTGATTCATGGGTCGTAGAGTTCTGACTGCCTTCATCTGCCTGCCACTGATCTGGTCGATGTTCTATTTCGACCAACTGGGCTTCCTCTTTTACGTCTGCCTGACCGGCATTGCCTGCATGTGCGTGTGGGAAATGCGCAAGATCCTGCGGCCGAAGAAACTGGCTGTGAATTTCTGGCTCGGCCAGGTCGGTGTCGTGGGGTTGATGGTGGATGCGTACGCTGCGAACATGGACAATGCGATCCTGATCCTGGGGGCGTGTGCGCTGGCCGCGCTTGTCATGCGCATGAGGGGCGCCATCGACGGCGCCGCCGCCGATGTTTCCGTTACGCTCTTCAGTATCCTCTACGTGGGCCTTCCCATGGCCGCGATGGTGCGCATGTTCCATGCGGGTCGCTTCGGCGAGGCGTGGATCGTCCTCATGTTCGCAACCGTCTGGATGACTGATTCCGTCGCGTTGCTGGCGGGCAGAACGATGGGGCGGCACAAGTTTTCCCCGATCATCAGTCCCAACAAGACCTGGGAGGGCGCCATTGGCGGCCTGCTGGGTGCGCTGACGGTTCCCTTCGTCGCCCATCATTTCTTTTCGGATTATTATCCCAACTCGTCGCTGCCGGACTTGGTCCTGGTCGTCGTTGTCATGTGCGTCATCGCGCAACTGGGTGACCTTGCCGAGTCGATGCTGAAGCGCGACACCGGCGTGAAGGACAGCGGCAGCAGGTGGACCGGGCACGGCGGGTTCCTGGATCGCATGGACGCGCTTCTCTTCACCTCCGTGGCGCTGCTCATCTACCTTCGCGTCGCCCACCCCCACCTGCTTGAAACGGCTGGTTCCTGATCCTGAATCCCACTGCGAAAAAATGGCTGCAAATTCTTGTTGGCGTTGCCATCAGCGCCTTCTTCATCTGGCTGTCCTTCCGCAACATCGACCTGGCGGAACTGGGTCGAGCGCTGAAGCAGACCAACTGGTGGTATGCGCTCCCCGTCATGGGTGTCACCATGGCCAGCTTCTTCTGGCGGTGCTTCCGGTGGCAGGTGTTGCTCGCCCCCGTGAAGAAGGTTACCGCCGCGCGGCTCTATCCGCCGCTCATGATCGGCTTCGCCTTCAACAACATCTTCCCCGCCCGCGCCGGTGAGTTTGCGCGCCCGTTGGCGTTGGCCAAGGCGGAGGGCGTCCCCTACGGCACGGGCCTTTCCACCGTGCTCCTGGAGCGTGTCATCGACGTCATCACGCTCCTTGTTCTCTTCATTGCAATGCCCTACTACATGACCATCGATCCCCACGTGTCGCTTTCCTACAAGCTGGGCGGCAACGAGATCGTGATCAACGCCGCGAAGCTGAAGGCGGCAAGCCATTCGATTTCCATACTCGCGCTTGCAATGATCATCATCCTTGGCAGCTTCCTCATCCCGCCCGTGAAGCGTTTCTACCTTTGGGTGTTGCAGGCCATGCCGATCCTTCCCGCCATCGTGAAGGAAAAGCTCGCCGCCTTCATCGAATCCTTCACATCGGGAATCCAAAGCGTGAAAAGCCCACGGGCGGTCGTGCTGCTCGCGGTACACTCGCTCATCATCTGGTTCAGCGTCGCGTTCTCCTTCCAACTCATGGGCTGGGGATTTCCGGGCGTGAAGATCACCCTGGGCCAGTCCCTCGCCTTCCTCGTCGTCACCTGCGTCATCATCTCGATTCCCTCCTCGCCGGGCTTCTGGGGCCTCTATGAATTCGGCGGCCAGACGGCGCTCGTCCTCATGGGTGTCGTGGAGAACAACCCCACGGGCCTTGCCCTTGGATTCGGATTCACTGCCGTCGTTCATTTTCTCCAGTGGCTTCCCATCACGGTCTATGGCCTATGGGCCGCTGGAAAACTTTCCGTGAAGGCCGGCGACGCCGTCGCGGCGGAGAAGCCCGCATGATCACCAAAGCACTCCTGCAACTCGGCGCGGAACTGCTCTTTGAGTTTCGACGCGCCAACGGTCCCGCGGACCGCGAGCTCGCCGCGTATCTACGCGAGCGAAAGTTCCTGGGCGCGAAGGACAAGGCCTTCCTGTCCGACTGCTTCTTCCATGTGCTGCGCCACCTGCGGCGCTTTGACGAGGCGATCCTTTCGGCCTTTGCCGGAACCATTGCCACCGAAACGCGATTCACGGCGGGTTTTCCCGTCACGAATGAGGTTGGTGCGCGCCCGTGGCTCCGCGCGGAGGGCGTCGCAAAGGACATGGCGCGCCAGACCAGCGCGGACCGCGCCGTCGACACGATCCGCATGGGCCTTGCCGCCGTTGAATTGCATTACGAGCAGGCGACCGTCGTCGCCGAAGAGTTGGTTCGCTTCTGGCCCATGCCTCCCACGCACGTTATCGTCCAAAGCGCATCCATGACGCGCATGATGGAGCGCGCGGTGGAGGTCGCCGCCCTTTACAACGAGCCGAAAAAGATTCTCGACGAGGATCGTGCCTATTCCTTCCCCACGTGGCTCTGGGCGCGCCTCGCCCATGGACGCGCGCCACAGGAACTTCGGGCGCTTGGCGTCGCGCTCAACCAGCAGGGCCCCGTCGCCATGCGCATCAACACCCTGAAGACGAGCGTGGACGCCGCCGAGGCGGCACTCACCGAATCGAAGACATCCTTCGAGCGCAGCGCCCTTGTCCCCGGCGCCATCGTGCTCAAGCAGCGCATCGCCCGCATGTCGCTTCCGAACATGACTGATGGGTGGTTCGAGACGCAGGACGAGGGGAGCCAGCTTGTTGGTGTCCATGCGGGCGTGCAGCCCGGCATGACCGTCATCGACGCCTGTGCCGGCGCGGGGGGGAAGACGCTGCAACTCGCGGCGTTGATGGAAAACAAGGGGCGCATCCACGCGTTCGACATCGAACCCAACCGCCTTGAAAACCTGCAACGCCGCGGTGGCCGCGCAGGCGTCACCAACATCGACGCAACGATTCCGCTCAACAGGGACGGCGAGCCCGCCACCAGCGTGCCGCAGGCCGACGTCGTGCTGGTTGATGCCCCGTGCAGCGGCCTCGGCACGCTGCGGCGCGCGCCCGACATCAAGTGGCGCCTGTCGCCCGCGCGGCTGGAATACTACAAGCAGGCGCAGCGCGAGCTTCTGGAGCGATGGTCGCAATACGTGAAGCCCGGTGGCATGCTGGTCTACGCGACCTGTTCGCTGCTTGCAGAGGAAAACGAGTTGCAGGCGGAGGCCTTCCTCGCTGCGAACAGGAACTTTTCCCATGCCCCGCTGCCGCCGTCGCCCTCCGTCGCGCTGACTGCCAACGGCGAGCTCAAGGTCACGCCGTCAGCAAATGGCTGCGATGGATTTTACGCAGTGCGATTTCTTCGCAACTGAGCGCGTGCTCCCTATTCCGCGACCCGTTTTGCGAAGATGAATCCGCGGGCGTGGTTGTCATCGTAGTTTTCGGCCTTTGGATCGAGGCTGCTCATTTTCACGGTGCCTGATGCCTGAATGAATTCATTGTTCCCGGTGTAGATGGCGGTGTGCGTGATCTTGCCGGTGCGGCCGATGAAGTAAAGGAGGTCGCCGGGGCGGAGTCCCTCGCGATACCAGCGCGTGGCGACAAGGTTACCCGCGTAGGCCTGCATGTAGGCGTCGCGGCCAAGGTTGATGCCTTCGGGGCGGTACCCGCTCTGCACGAGGCCGGAACAATCAACGCCCTGGGACGTGGAGCCGCCCCAGACGTACTTGGCGCCGAGCTTGAGCTTGCTGTTTTCGATGGCGGCCAGCGCGAGGGGGTTTGGCTCGCCTGTCAGCATGGTCAAGTCATTACGTGGTAGGGCCACGAGATCCCCGTCGGGCAGTTGAAGGATGGACTCTGTGTCGCGCTCCTTCACGTACTTGAGGTGGGAGCCGGAGAAGATCCTGATGTCGTCCTTGATGAAGTCCTTCTTCAGGATTGCCTGTGGACCGGATAGGTAATCATGGAACTGCTGTGCGTCGGCGCGGCGAATGTCCGAGCCTGCCACGTAGCCGACGTAGCCTTCGCGTGACGCGGCGAGGAAGTAGCCGTCCTCGCCCAGCCTCAGGAGGAAAATTGGATCGCCAAGCGTGCCGGTCGTGAGGCGCTCGTGGGGAACGGCGGGGCGGTCGTAGAAATGTGTCTGGGCAACGTTGACGAATGCGAATTTCAAGTCGCCGAGGGCCTCGGATGGAAGAACCTCCACGTTGTCGACGACCTTTTCGAAGCCGAGGTGCTTGATGAGTTTCGCAAGGGCCTCCTTGTTTTCCTCGTAGTTGACGTAGCCGTTGAGCGTGAGTGTTTGCGTGGCTTCGTCCCAGGTGCCATCAATGTTGGTGGCGAAGATGTTGGTGTCGCCAACCATCTCGCGCTTGAAGAGGGCAATGTAGACGGCGATGCGCTTGGGATCGCCCTTGCCGGAAGGCTCCACGAGGTCGATCAGGCGGGCGAACTGGCGCGCCTCGCGTTCCTCGCGGGAGAGGCCGCCGTACATCATGCCGCGCCTCATTTCGCCGGAAGTGGTGGCGTCGTCCGCAGACTGGGGCATGGGGGGATTCTCCTGCTGGGCGTGGGTGAGTGTGGCGGCGGCGATGACCGTGGAAGCGAGGAAAAGACGGATGAGGCGATTCACAGGGGATACATCCTTAAATGCGGTGAGGGTTGAGTACTGGCAGACCCGGTCGGGGTCAAAGGGGAGAACGCAAAAAAACCCCCGGACCGAAGTCCGGGGGTTTTTGGTTGAATGGTGACGTGGTTACTGAAGGCCGGCAAGAGTTGAGACCTGCTGCCAGGTCTTCTGCTCGGATTGGGCTTGGGAGCGAAGGATGCTGCCGACGCTCACTGTTCCGTTGGTCGGGTCGTAGGGAAGCCCGGCGCTGACGTTACCAGGTCCATACGCACCGCGCGCGTTTGTCGGAATGTTGTCCCAATCGCGATCGGGTCCGACAGAAAAGATGCGCCAGGTTCCGTAAAGTTCCTTGAAGCGCGCACCGTTCAATGCATTCCCTTCGCCAAAGAGAAGAGGCGCAGTATCGGGCCTTGCACCGATCGTTCTCTTCGACCATTCCCAAGGATACGGCTTGTAGCTAAATAAGATGACGTCTGGGGTAACGGATGAAGACGCGCCGGCTCCTGAGTAGAAGACGTCCTTAAGGTCGGAGCTTACAAGATAGGCAACGGGGGTGGAAAGCGCTACGCTGAGAATGCCTGATTGGCCTGTGATGCCTTCAATGGTGCGAGGTGCAAAGATGCCCGATTCGCCATTTCGTGCTTCCGGCGGGGGGTTGTTCCAATCCACGGCATAAGACTCAATGCCTGTTGCGAGTGTGCGAAGATCCGATTTGACCCGGGACACCTTCGCGCGGGTTTGTGCCTCGAGGAAGTTGGGCACGGCGATCGCCGCCAAGATCGCGATGATTGCCACCACGATCAGGAGTTCGATCAGGGTAAATCCTGACTTCTTCTGATTCACGTTCGTCTCCTTTTTTGAATTTGGACCGTCCGTCGGGCGTTGATTAAACCCGCTCCAGAAGTCCCCGGTGCGATGGGCTTGCCATCATAGTTTCCACCTGTGACCCCAGAGGCAAAGGCCGCTTCCGGTGGTTGTCAAGGCACAAACGCAATTGTTGCGTGCAATAACCAAGGATTTCCCTGGTTGTGCAAAAACGCGAGCAAACGTTGGCGCAATTGGGGGAAGAAACCGGGTGATGCGGCTATCCCGTGCGGGGTTGGGCGAGGACGGAGGTGAAGCCGTCGGGGATGGTGACTTTCCTGCCACCTTCCGCCGTGTAAGTGCGTCCGGGGAGTACGGTCCAGGAAGCGAGGGTGAGGCCGGCGTCCGCAGCCCATGCGGCGATCTGCTTGCGACTGAATCCGGGCCACTGGTGGTGAAACTCCGTGGTGAGCCATTGCTGGTCGTGCTCGACGAAATCGCTGATGATGAGGCAGCCGTTTTTCTGGAGGCCTGGTGCCAGTTTTTGAATGGCTTCGGCGGGTTGGCGCAGGTGGTGGAGGACCTGCACGATGGTGATGAGGTTGGCTTCGTGCTGCTTGAGTGGGGAAGCGGCTTCAATATCGGCGACGCGAAATTCCACGTTGTCGAGCGCGGTGGCCTTCACCTTGGCGCGTGCAATGGCGAGCATGGCCTTGGAGTTGTCGATGGCGATGAACTTGCTGAAGCGGCCCGCGAAAAGTTCGAGCATGTAGCCGGTGCCGGTGCCGACGTCTGCGATGACGAGGTCTTTGGGGATGAGGGCGCGAAGGACTTCGCGGCCGAGGGCATCTGCGAAGAAGTCTTCGCGGATGGCATCCCAACGGCGGGCGAGTTGGTCGAAGAATCCCGCGCCGGTGTCGTTGAGGCGGGCGGCAAGGACCTTTGCAAGGCGCTTGTCGTCGGCGGCAAATTGCGGGTCGTCGCGCCAGGCGGCCTCCAGGGAGGGCCACAGCACGCGGGCCGCGGGTGGAAGAGCGGCGTGGTCAACACGATAGGGGCGCAGGGAGCCGAGCCTTCGTTCGACGATGAGGTTTTCCTCGCGGAGAATTTTCAGGTGGTTGGAGATGCGGGGCTGCGCAAGCTTTGTGACTTCGGAGAGTTCATTGACGGTCAGTTCTTCCCGCCAAAGAATTCGGAGCACGCGAAGGCGCGTGGCGTCCGACAGGATGTGAAACAGGCGGGTGAGTTCGTTTGCGGAGTCGAGCATGGAAGAGTTAGGGGTGGGGCGTTGGACGCAGGGGGTCAAGGCATGGAGTATCGTGGTGCACAACCATCCACCCACAATGATGAGGAGTATGAGGAAGTATTTCTTAAAGAGATTCCAATAACCTCAATCATCAGGGGTGTGAAACTGTGAGAAAGTCATCCAAGTGTCATGGATGGAACAGTGTGCAATGTGGTTTCGCATAGGATGGATGTGTGGATGGCTGGGAGTTGGGATGAAGAACCCAAGCAGGGGCTGTGAATTTGTGCGTCTGGCTGTGAATTGGACCATTGATGAGTCGTTGGCTGGTGATGCTTGAGTTAGGAGTGCTTTTCCAAGGGCATGGGAGATTTTGTTCCCACAGAATTTATACACAGGTGTGAAGAGAAGTGCTTACCGCCTTAGAAGACTGATAAAACAGTAGTTATATGTAACATTGCACCTTACGGAGGAAAAGTTTCCACACAGGGTTGTGAATAACCTGTCATCCCGGGGTGATTCGGTGTCATTGCGGAGAACGAGCCTGACAGAAATGGGTGGCATATACTTGCCTTGCATGGCGTGATGGGGACGCAGAAGGATCGGCATTCGCAGATTGGATCGAGAACCCCGACCCCCGGTTTCCGATGGCAGCTTCGCAAAAAGAGATTCTTCGTCGTACCATTGATGCGCTGGAAACATCGCTGAAGCGGTACCCGGACAACGAAAAAATCCTGCATCAACTGGCGCTGGCCTACGCGCAGACGGCACGCTTTGATCCGAAGGCGGTGGAGATTTACCAGCAGGCGTCGAAGTTTTTTCCCTCCGACGTGAAGATCCAGCGGGCGTTGTCGATCGGCTTCCTGATTTCGCAGAGCACGGATCTGTTGAAGGACCTTCAGCAGGTTGAGGACATCAACAAGGAGAGCCTTGCGCGGAACATCGAGCGGCTTGCGCGGATGACGCAGGAGTTTCCGGACTCGCCGTATATACACAGGGCGTTGGGCGACCTGCAATTGCTCGGCGGGTCGGAGCGCGAGTCGATCCATCATTACCGGTGCGCGATGGCGCTGGGCCTGTCGGAGTTGGAGCCGTTGTGCGGGCACTTCGAGCAGGTGCGGCGGATGCGCGACTTGTCGGGGTATGTGGGCGTCTTCTTTGCGGAACTGTACCAGCGTTTCGGGTCGAACGAGAGGGCGAACCAGATTTTCCTGGAGTATGCAAACCGGCCAAACCCGGAGCGCGTGGTGTTGGACAAGTTCGCGGATTTCCTGCAGCGGCGGTTGGAGGATGGGGATCCGGATGATGGGGAATTGGAGATTCGCTGCCTGCGGCAGCTGACAAAGATCGCGCTGCTGAAGGGGAATGTGTCGGAGGCGTTGACGTGGGCGCGGCAGCTTTCGCCGGAGCAACTGGCGAAGGACGCGCGGCTGGCGAAGGAGTTGGCGCGGCGGCTGTTGCACATGGAGGATTTCCGGTTGTCGTTCGAGTACCTGTCGCGGGTGCCGCTGGATGATGACGTGAAGTCGCTGTTGAATGAAATGACCGTGGCGCTGGAGAAGCGCGGGGAATTGGACACGGCGGTTTACATCCTTCAATACATCAATGAGAACGATGAGTATTCGCGGGAGTCGTTGCAGTTGATGCGACGCACGCCGGCGACGGATGATTACCAGATCGAGATCGACACGGAATTGCAGATGGCGGAGCTGCATTGGAAGAACCGTCGCTGGGAGGAGGCGTTCGACCGTTACCTGCGGGTGTTGGAACTGGGTTACAGGGACTATCGTGCGCTGCTGGAGCCGATTGACCTGGTGATTTCGCGGCTGCCGGAAATTCCGACGAAGCAGTTGGTGTTCCTGACGAATTTCTTTGCGGACAAGCGTGATTGGCGGCGCTGCATGATGTATGCGCAGCGCGTGCTGCAACAGGATCCGAACCACGGCGCGATGAGCCAGCGCCTGCTTCAGGCGTGTGAGCGGATCCTGACGGAAAATCCCGATGACCATGCGGTGCGGCTGGCGGAAGGGGATGAGCAGTTGCGGCTGGGCAACATCGAGGTCGCGATGCAGGACTATCGTGCGTGCGCAGCGGCGCCGGAATACAAGATGAAGGCGAATCGCCGCCTGGCGATGGCAAACTTCCGCGCGGGGGATTTGGTGGCGGCGCTGGAGAAGTACCGGGAGTTGCCGGTGCTGGAGCCGGAGGACCTGGAACGGCTGTACGACCTTGCGATCGCGTTCTCCAATGCGACGCAGTTCAAGGAAGCGTACCAGACGGCGAAGATGATCCAGGATTACGATCCGAAGTTCCGCGACGTTTCGGCGAAGCTGGAGCAGTATGAGGCGAAGGTGAAGGAGTTTTCCGCGGGCTTCGTGATCGATCCGAAGATGCGGGAACTGATCGGCGACCACAGCATCGGGCGTTACAGGTACATCGGGAAGATTGGGTCCGGTGGCATGGGTGTGGTGCACAAGGTGATGGACCTGAAGTCGAACCAGGTCGTGGCGATGAAGATCCTGCGCGAGGGCCTGAGCAGCAGTGGAAAGGCGATCGACCGCTTCTTCCGCGAGGCGCGCATCGCGGCGACGCTGCACCACAAGAACATCGTGAACATCCTCGACTACAACATATCAAACAACTTTGGCCAGTCCTACATCGCGATGGAGTTCGTGGACGGGCCGTCGCTGCGCGACATCATGGAAAAGAAGTTCGCGGATTCGGTGGACATCGGGATTCAGGACGCGATCCAGGCACTGGATTGGACAAGCCAGTTGTGCGACGCACTGGACGCGACGCACAAGAAGGGGATCATCCATCGGGACATCAAGCCGGACAACATCATGATCGGTCCCGGTGACATGGTGAAGATCACGGACTTTGGCATCGTTCACATCGAGGAGGCGACGTTCACGCCAACGGGTGCGTTGATCGGAACGCCGCGGTACATGAGTCCGGAGCAGGTGCATGGCGGGAGGATCGACGCGCGGTCCGACATCTACGCGACGGGAATCATCCTGTACGAGTTGCTGATCGGTTCGCCGCCTTTCATTTCGGGGGACATTTCCTACCAGCAGGTGAACGTGCTGCCGACGCCGCCGCGGGAAATTTCGCCGGCGATTCCGCAGGCGGTGGATCGCATCATCATGCGATGCCTGGAGAAGGCCCCGGCGGACCGCTACCAGACGGCGCTGGAGTGCAAGCATGACATTGATGAGGCGTATATACGATTGGGCGGGGATCGCAGCCGTCGACGCCCGGAGTCCGTGGTGACAACGGGAGAGACGATGGCGAAGCATCCGCCACCACCGCCGCCCCAGGCGCGGGGCGTGACGCCGCAGGGGAAGCAGGTCGAGAAGGGGGCGGTGCCTCCCTCCATGGTGGAAACGTTCGAGGACGCGATTGAGACGCCGTCAAATCACTATGATCCCGATCCAAGGGAGGCGCTCGAAAAGGATTTGGATACAGACTTGGACATGGAGTCGTGGAGCGAGCGCCCGCAGGATGCGCCGCGATAAATGAGTGATGCGCGCGATGGGTCATCGCCGCCGCTGAAAAAGTTCCTGAACAAGCCGGCGGGATCGTTCCTGTTTTGCCTGCTGATGACGCTGTTGGTGTTCCACCGTGCGTTGTGGAACGAATACGCCTATGATGGCGCGGAGGTGATGCGCCGCCTGGGCACGCCGGCGCGCGTTCCCATTTCCGTCCTGTGGCAGCCGGCAAATTATGGCGAGGCAACGGGCGTGATGTCATGGCGGCCGCTGTCGCTGGCGGTTTTCATGCTGGTCGACAGGGACCTGTTCCAGGCAAACGCGGCGTTGTCGCACGCGCTGAACCTGCTGCTTCACGCGGTGAATGGCTGGTTGCTTCTGCTGCTCGCGCGGCGACTGGGAATGCGGTGGGCGGCGGCGCTGTTTGCGGCGGCGCTCTTCCTGGTGCATCCGCTGGTGAGCGAGGTTGTCCTTTGTGCGGGGTTTCGCTTTGATGTGCTGGCGGTGCTGTTCTCGCTGGCGACGATTCACCTGACGATGAGCGCCTGCGCGGGGCCGCGGTTTCGGTGGGGTTTCCTGGCGGGGGCATCGGCGACATTCCTGCTGGGATTTGCGGCAAAGGAGAATGCGGTGCTGGCGCTGCCGCTGGCGGTGCTGGTCGCGCAGCTTGTAACGCGGAGCCGGGCGGTTACGGGGATGGTGGGGTGCGCGCTGGGCGCAATTGCCGCGGGGTTCATTACGGTGTGGATGCTGTTCAGGTATCACGGTGCGCCGTTGGGGTTTATGGGCGGCGGGGGCAGGTTGCTTGGGATGGGAAATTTCCTGGTCGCGTTCAAGGAGGTTTACTTCACGAGGTTCCTGGTACCGTGGCCGATGCGCATCGATCACGAGTTCATGCCGGTGGCGTCCTTCGCGGACTGGCGCATGGCGTCGGCGCTGCTGGTGGGTGTGTTGCTGGCAATGGCTGGAATCATCGGATCGCGATGGAGAAGGCCGATCCTGCTGGGAAGCGCATGGGTCGTATGCGGGTTTGCGACGGTGTCGCAGGTTGTTGCGGTTCCCGATCCCGTGGCGGAGAGGTTTTGCTACCTGCCGATGGTGGGCGCGGCACTGGTCGCGGGGGAGCTTCTTGGGCTGATGATGCAATCGGCGCGCATTCCGCACCAGGCCCTTGTCATCGCATCGTGCGTGTTTCTTGCGGCGCTGGGGCTGCTGGGTTGGAGGCGTTCGCTGGATTGGAAGGATGACGTGACGCTGAACATCGCGAACTGGGAGCAGCCGGGAGTGAAGAGCGCAAAGGCCCGGCTGGCATTGGGTGGGTTGTACCTGACACGCGCGGCGCGTGCGCATGACGCGGGTGATGAAGGTGCCGCGCGGGGTTGGGAAGGGAAATCGGAGGAGAACCTCAGGGTGCTGGTGGAGTCTGCGGATGCGCCTGCGGAGGCGCTTCGCATGGCTGGGGTGACGGCGTTGATGCGCGGGGAAAAGGAGCGGGCGCGTGAATTGGCCGCGCGGGCGCTGGCCTTGGAGCCGGAAAATCCGCAAGTGCAAAAACTCGCCGTCGCAACAGGATTATCGTCCGGGAAAAAGTAGCTTCATTTTCGTCTCCATTTTCTTTGACACGGGGGATGCACGCTCGCGGGATGAGGGGAACTTTCACGCTGGTCGCGGGCGGTTGTTCCGCGCCAAGGGAGCAACGATCATGAATGAAACAACGCGGCGCATTGCCATCCTTGGTGCCGGTGGGCTGGGACGGAATGCGGTGAGGCTGCTGGAGCAAAAGTCGGAGTTCCGGTTGGTCGCGATCGGGGATTCGCAGGGGTTTGTCTTCAATGAGGCGGGCATCGGTTCCGCCGATTTCGATGCGGTGGCCGAGGGTGAGTCTGTGGAGAAGATCGGGAGGCGTTCGGGCGATTCCGCGGCAGAGGTGATTGCGCTGAACAAGGCGGGAAAGATCGACGCGGTCTTCCTGGCGGTTCCGAATATTCCAAACAACTTCATCCCGGAGTTGATCGTGCGCTTTTGTCGCGAGGGTTTCCGCGGCGTGATCGTCGATGCGCTGAAGCGCACAAGCGCCGTGCGGCAGATCCTGGCGACGGAGAAGGAAATCGCGAACAGCGGCGTGTTGTACGTGACGGGGGCGGGTGCAACGCCGGGGCTCCTGACGGCGGCGGCGAACCTTGCGGCGCAGTCCTTCCAGGAAATTGACGAGGTGAAGATTTGGTTCGGCGTGGGGATGAACGGCTGGGAGAAGCATCGCGCGACGATTCGCGAGGACATCGCGCACATGCCCGGCTTCAACATCGAAAAAGTTCGCGCGATGAGTGACAGCGAGGTGGAAGCGGTCCTTACTGAGTGCAAGGGACTTCTGGAGCTTCACAACATGGAGCATGCGGACGACATCCTGCTGGAACGGGCGGGCACCGTGGCGGCAGAGCGCGTGAAGGTGGGCGGGTTGGTGGACGTGGCCAGCGCGAAGAAGCCGGTGAGCACGACGATGACCCTGACCGGTAGGACGTTTGAAGGGAAAACGTCAAGCCATCGTTTCATTCTTGGCGATGAAACAAGCATGTCCGCAAACGTGCTGGGTCCGGCGTTTGGCTGGATGAAGGCGGGGCTTGAATTGCACGACCGGGGCATCCGCGGCCTGTTTTCCAGTGCCGACCTGATGCCGAAATTCGTTGGCTGACAAAGTGAACCGTCGCCCATAGAACGCACTTGCAAGAGTTCGGGTCTTCTCCTATGAGCGAACGACAACTGACACGATATTTTCCCGCTGAGTAAAGGCAATGGCGCTGGCGATACGCATATACGGAACGGTGGACACTTTCCCCTCCATGGATGAGATCATCGAGCAGTTGGAGGAGAGTGATTTTGAGGTGACGCTGGAGACGGAGGAGGATGAGGAGGATGAGGAGAACTGGCAGCGGCTCTATGTCTATGAGTCGTCGCTGGATGAACCGATTTCCATCGACCGCTTCGACGGGTCCCATCCGCTGCGCGAAGAAATCGATGAGTTGAAGAAGACGTTGAAGGAGTACGAGCAGTGCGCGGAGGGCGACTACCTGGAGAATACGCTTGATGCGTGCGCGATAGCGTTCGCGGTGGAGGCTCCGGAGGAAATCGCCGAGGATGACAACGCGCTGATGCTGACAACGCTGATCGCGCAGATTTTCGCGCAGCGCACCGACGGGGTGTACTGCGTGGATTCCGAAGGTTTCTTCAACCAGAACGGCGAGTTGATCTTCGAACTGGCAAACGAGGATTAGTCGGGACGACCGGCGTGCCGCGCCGGGGTGATGACAGAGTGGGGATGGCGGCGCATTTTTCAATCGCCCCGGGGCGTTTTTGTGGCAGGCTTTGGGTACTTTCTGCTGCACGCGTGCCGGGCCCGCTTTCATGCGTTTTCTTTCCGCCGAACCGAAAATTCGCCTGACGAAAGCTTTCGCGACGCCCTACCGCAACGTGGTGGCGACGGCAAAGACGTGCTACAGCAGCAAGGGTATCGTTGATGACGCGAATGTTGGGGAGCGCGGGCAGTTCGGGCCGCTCGCGCAGTCGATCTACGAGGCGGGGCACCACACGACATTCCAGCACGCGCATTTTCAGTTCGCGATGGAGAACGTGTCGCGACAGTTCCTCTGGTCGTTCCTTCACTCACACCCGTTCTACAACAGCGAGCAGGTGAGCCAGCGGTATGTGCATGTGAAGCCGGAGACGGCTTTTGTTCCCGACCTGCCGGGGGCGCAACTTGCGGTTTATCGCGAGTGCCTGCAAATGCAGTTCGATGCGTACGAGCACCTTTGTGGGTTGCTGGAGGGGCCGACGCGCAGCGAGTTCTACAAGCGTTTCAATTTTTCGGAGCGCATGAAGGACCGCCACGAGCGCACGATCAAAAAGAAGTCACAGGAGGCGGCGCGCTACGTCCTTCCCGTGGCGACGTTCGCGTACCTGTACCACACGGTGAGCGGGATCACGCTGCTGCGATACTGGCGCGCGTGCCAGCAGCAGGACGTGCCGGGCGAGCAGCGCTTCGTGGTCGAGCGGATGGTGCAGGAGCTTCTGGCGCAGGATCGGGACTACGAAATCACGCTGCAGGAGCCGCTTCCGGCGGAGTTCTTTCCGGAGCACGGATTGCTGGCGGGTGATGCTGCGCAGGCGCGTGCGTTCTGCGATGAGTTTGACGGGCGGCTGGGGGGAAGAGTCAGCCGGCTTGCGGGGCACGCCGGCAATGCGGAGGAGCTTGTCGCGGATTCAGTGCGCGAGATGTTGGGCCTGACGCGCGCGCAGCTTTCCGATGATGATGCGATCGGGCTGGCGTGCTCGCCGGCGAAGAACAGGTTGCTTGGTGAGTCGCTGAACCTTTCGACGATGAGCAAGCTGACACGGGCGTTGCATCATGCGTCCTTCACGTTCCGGAAGAAGTTGAGCCACGCGGCGGATTCACAGGACCAGCGCCATCGCATGACGCCGGGCAGCAGGCCGTTCCTGTCCGCGCACCTGCATGGGGAGCCGGATTACATCACGCCGATGGTGGTGCGGAGCGATGATGCGGCGCGGCGCTTCTATGATGAGACGATGGCGCGCATCTGGCAGAAGATCGCGAAGCTGCGGGCTGCGGGTGCTTCGGCGGAGACGCTGGTTTATCTTCTGCCGAATGCGGCGTCGGTGCGCTTCACGGAAAGCAGCGACTACCTGAACCTGCGCCACAAGCACCAGATGCGGCTGTGCTACAACGCGCAGGAGGAAATCTGGCAGGCGAGCGTGGAGGAGGCGGCGCAGGTGCGGGAGGTGGCGCCGGTGCTGGGCCGCAACCTGCTGCCACCGTGCGGGGTGCGCTCCCTGGCGGGCCAGAAACCGATCTGCCCGGAAGGGGCGCGGTTCTGCGGCGTGCGGGTGTGGAAGTTGGACCTGAAGGAATACCAGAGGGTGATTTGACGTGGTGGTGACAAATTGAAAATCGGCATTGTTTGTTCACCCACCTACGGCGGTTCGGGTGTTGTCGCGACGGAGCTGGGTCGGTTCCTTGCGGAACGCGGGAACGAGGTGCATTTCATTTCCGCGGCGATTCCCTTTCGCCTGCAATCGACAACGAACCCGAACATCTTCTTCCACGAGGTGCAGTCGATCAGCTATCCGGCGCTGCCCGGCGAAATGCACGGCATCACGATCGCGAGCAAGACGGTGCAGGTGGCGCAGGACTATGGCCTGGACATCGTTCACGCGCATTACGCGATTCCACACGCGATCAGCGCGTGGCTGGCGCGGGAGGTCAGCCCGCGGCAGTGCAAGCGCTTCAAGGTGGTGACGACGCTCCACGGGACGGACATCACGCTGGTGGGGCGCGCGCCATCGTTCTTTCCCATCGCGCAATTCGCGATCGAAAACTCCGACGCGGTGACGACGGTTTCAGACTGGCTGCGGCGGGAGACGGTGGCGGAGTTCGGCATCAAGCGAACCATCGAGGTGATTCCGAACTTCGTGGACGAGGCGATTTTCAAGCGGGGGTTGCCGGGGTGCAAGAAGCACTACTACGCGCCGAACAATGAAAAGATCCTGATGCACATCTCAAACTTCCGGCCGGTGAAGCGCATCCAGGATGTGATCCAGGTCTTCGCGCGGGTGCAGAAGGAAATACCCACCAAGCTGATCCTGATAGGCGACGGGCCGGAGCGCGATGGCGCCATGCAATTGGTGCGCGAACTGCACCTGATGCAGCACGTCTATTTTCTGGGGAAGCAGGACCACACGGAAAACTTCCTAAGCTGCTCCGACGTGATGCTGTTTCCGAGCGAGTATGAGAGCTTCGGCCTCGCGGCGCTGGAAGCGATGGCGTCGGAGAATGTCGTCGTCACAAGCAACGGGGGTGGCATTCCCGAGCTGATCAAGCAGGGGGAGAACGGCTTCATGGCGAATGTGGGTGACGTGGATGAGATGGCGCGGTTGACGATCGCGATCCTGCGCGATGATGAGCGGCGCAGCGCGATCGGCAAGTTCGCACGACTGGACGCGCACGAGCGCTTTCATCCGGCCCAAATCATTCCGCAATACGAGGCGCTGTACCAAAGGGTGCTGGGGGGCGCGCAGGCGTAGGAAGTTACGCCGAAGGGGCGGATGAAAAGGATTTTAAAAAAAGCGAAAGGTTTCTTAAAAAAACTTGCCCCCCCCCCCCCAACCAAAAACCTCACCTCAACACAAGAGAAAGATCTCGTGCTTCGCAAACTTCTTGTGATTGCCACGCTCTTTTCGTTGTGTCATACTGAAAGAAAGTGGGTGCTATCATGGAATCAATCCGACGAAACGCCACCAAGTGGGTCGGGCAAGCGCTGCTTTGCGGCGGCCTGCTGGTGGGTGCCTCCCCCGCGCTGGCAGGAGGAGTTGGCTTTTGCAGCAATTATCTACCCGGCATTGGTTGCGGCAGCGCAGCGTTCTGCTACGGAATCTGTGCCATCGCCACGGTGGGCGGAAGCGAATGCACCTGCGCCTGATGCGGACTGCCTTTCGAATTGCTGGCCCTCTCGTCTTCGCGGGGGCCAATTTCCTTAGCCTGCTGCCGCTTCTAGCAGTCGCCCAAGAGCCTTCCTATCCCAAGGAGTTGCCCGTTCCTCATGGCTTCCGGATTCAGTCCACAACCACCGTTTTCGAGGTGGACGGAAAGGGAGGATGGAGGGAGCGACCGGCCCTGACTGCCGAGGTTGATTCCTACTACCTCGACGACGCCATCGTGGCCTCGATCAGCACTGCCCAAGAAAAGGAGGTCCTTCTTTTCCGGCACAACGAACCGTATCGGTATGCGGTTTCGAAATCGGGACAGGAATTCCGATACAACCGAGGCGCCAACAATGACTTCATCATGTCCCCAACCGACTCAGCGATCGGGCTGCTCTATCTCTGGGTATTTTACGAGGACACGAAAAACAATGTGCGTGATTTTCGATTCTCCAAGGGCAGAACGACCGAGGTTCATCGAAACGGAAACAAGGTGCAGGTCGAGGAATCCGAATATATTGCCTCCGTGCCCTACTACCACAATCGCTACCTTACATTCGATGCTGGAAAGTACGTCGGGACTGCGGTGCAGTTCGAACTCTCAGATCACTCCGTGAAGGACATCAGGATGGACGTCGGTGAGGACTACACACTCAGGGGTTTTCCCTGGATGCCTCGTGTGCTCACCCGTATCGATAACTCTGCCATCTCTTATCGCCCTGCGGAGAAAACGGTGTCGGTGGCTCGATCGGTCGAAGAAGTTGCTCCGGGGACCAAGGCTGAAGCCCTTTTCCAGGCGATGACTGCCGAATTGCACGAAGTGAAGCGCGGCGAGAAGTATGATCCGCAGAATAAGACAACCGTGCGACTGTTCGGCGACAAGCGCGGCAGCAACATTTCTCTGCCACTTGCCGGACGGGTCAGCACCACTTGGTTCACAGTGGCAGGGTTGGTGATGATGGTCGCGGGAGGCCTGCTGATGTTGCGGCGAAGGAAAGGTTCGTGAACGTTGCCTTGCCCTATCGGCGGAGCGGCCTTGTTGCCGGATTGTTCATCGTGGCGACGGCCATGGGCGTGGTGTTGCGCACCTCCTCCAGTGGAGATCTCCGGGTGACTCCAGAAAGGATGCACCTTTACGACATTCCGATCGGGGAGGAGGCCCCTCTGGCCTGGGAATTGACCAATCGTGGCGTATCGCCGGTCGAGGTCCAGTCAGTGCAACCGTCCTGCTCGTGCACCAGCGTGGAGGATTTAGCGTTTACAATTGATCCGGGAAAGTCGCGCATCATCCGTGCCACCCTACACACCTTGGGTGCCCAAGAAGGTCCTACGAACGCTCGTGTTACAATCAAGGCGCGAACGCAGAAAAACACGCAGGAGTTGATCCTGCCGATCACTGCGGAGTTGTATCGACCGGTACAGCTGCCGCCCATGCCTCTATCCATGCAGCCCGTTGCTTACGGAGTCGGTGGTACTGAGTCCTTTGACGTCGTCCTTCGTGGGAAGGGCCTTCAGCTCAAGCGAATGGAATTCATCTCGGATAACCCGTTTCTTTCCCTAGACGTTATCAACCGCAGAGCCTCCGACAGTTCTGAGAGAGTGACCGTCGAGACGCATATCTCGCGGGAGGCGCCAAGTGGCCCTCTACGCGCCGCGTTCCAACTGAACTCGGACCAAACTTACGCCCCCATCGTGATCGGTTCGATCCGCACCGAAGTCCGGGGGGCGCTAATCGCGCGGCCGGCTGAATTTGGCTTCGGATTGGTTGAGGTCGGGAGTCCACTGTATGCGGACGCCTCCCTGACCATGAGAGATAAAATTTCAATGCAGCAATTGGTGATCGAGGCGGTCGCCGCAGAAGGTGTCGAGCTTCTGGAGTATCGGCTCGAATCGCTCTCGGCTGATTCCTGTCGATTACAGCTTCAACTTGCGGTTACAAAAGAACAAGCCACCAGCCGTCCGCGCTTTGTTGATTGCAATTTTCGGGTTGGTCAATTGCTACGCGAAAAAATGCGTTTCCCAGTCCGGCTCGCTCTTTTGCCCACGGCACATTAAGGAGGATGGGTTCCCGGGATGCAGTTGCCATGACAACCTTCAAGCTGCGCGGATTTTGTCTCGCCCTGTTCCTCTTGTTGTTGCTGCCGGGCGCCCTGTCTGCTGTGGCAGTGGCAGACAGGGATGGGCTTTATTCAGCGCGTGTTCAAGTGACGCTTCCCGATCGGTCGAGGGATTTCGACGGCATTATTCTGATCCGTGGGGATGACGTGGTTTTTACCGCCATCTCTGATCAATCGGAGAACGGGATTTTTGTCGTTCAGGCAAATCACGTCACAGACAAGGGGCGTTATTGGATTTCCCCACGCGCCAACCCCGATGAAGTGGAGCCGTGGGTGGACTCTTTTGACGCGAACCTTGTTTCCATCAGGACGACGCTCTTCGATCCACTCTTTGGAATTTATGCGCTGGCGCGGCCCAAAACCTCCAAGGAGCTTGTTGTGCTGGAGGACAGCCCAACGGCCTTCAAGTATCGACAGACGAAGAAGGGGATGCACGTTGATTCCAGCTTCACGCTTGATGCGAAGGGGCGCGTCACGTCGTTCCTTCAGGACCTTACCGGCCAATCACTCCAGACGACGCGAATCCGTGAGACCAGGCTGTCGAATTATGACGACCCCATGTTCCCGAACCTTCCGCAAAAAAGCACCACGAAGCTGATTCTCCCGGTGAAGTATTCGGATGTTCAGCCGCGGCCCATCGTGTCCACGAGTTCCGTGACGGAGCTTCTTTCGAGGGAGGACCTCCCGAAGGATTTCAGCCTGGATTCCTACGTTGCAAAGGCCACCGATGGCCTCAAGGATGTGACGGTCAATTACCAGGCGAAGGCGATGAAGCTGATGCCGCCTCCCGCGCCTCCACGTCGCATCGTTCCCAAGCAACAGGTGTCGTTGCCGGAAACGAAGAGTATGGGTCCCAATGTTCTTTACCTGGCGGGATCGGTTTTGATGTTGATTTCGAGTGGTCTTCTCTTCCTCCGCAAAAGGTGAATCCGTGCCACTGAATCCGCCGCGTTGCCAATTCGGGTTGGAGGAGGTGCGCGTGGAGGGGAATGGGTTTGCCCAATTGGGTGTTTGGCGTTACGGGGATGACATCGAAAGAAGAAGGAGGTCCCGGATGGGGTTGCATCGACGTTGCGGGTTCACGCTCATCGAGCTGCTTTTGACCATGGGCATCCTGCTGATTCTTTCGGGCATCGCGCTTGACAATTACATGGCCGCGGCGATTCGCGCGCGGGTTGTGCGGGTGAAGGCGGAGCATCGCATCCTTGCGCAGGCGATCGAGGTCTATCGCATAGATCAAAACCAACTGCCGCGCATGGCAAATTCCTTCTATGGCGATCCGGCCTTCGACACGATCGGTGGCGTGCCCGTTTCGGGGGTGATGACGCACTGCCTCAGCACGCCGATAGCGTACGTGACGAATGCGTACCTGATTGATCCGTTCATGGAGAAGAAGGTGGATGCGCCGCTGGACGAGCGGCTTTACACATACCAGGTGATTCCGGTGTATATACAGAAGAACCCGAAGTCAAAGTTCTGGCCCGGCGCCCTTGAGTACTATGGGGAGTGGCGCATTGGCTCGGTTGGAACGGACTTGGTGTTCGACCACAAGTTCGCCAACAGCGCGCAGCTTCCCTACGATCCGACGAACGGACTGGTCTCGCTGGGGAACATCTGGACGTCGCAAAAGAACCGCACGGATTGTCCGCCTGTTCCGGCGCTCCTGGGCAGCCACTGATGACAAAGGCGACGAAGCGGCGATGGATGCTGGTGGCCCTGGTGCTGGGCGCGGCGCTTTGCAGTTACGTTGTGCCGCAAATCGTGGCGCTGAACGAGGCGAGGCCGCGCACCGCAATTGGGTTCCGGGAAACAAGGAGGGACACGCCGGCGCTTTCCTGGCTTCTGGTCGTGGGGCGGCGGGCGGAGCGTACGCGCGAGAGTGACCCCACGCCACACCGCAATTCGCGCATAGCCCTTTACGAAAGGAAGGGGGAAACGTTTCGCAAGGCCTCGCGTGATTTTGCGATCAGATCGACCACAAGCAATGAGCGGCTCCCGGAGCCGACGGAGTTGGCCACCAACGGAGAATTAAACCACGGTTTCATAAGTGTTCCTTTTGGGTTCTATTCCCTTCACAAGGGGCCGTGGCGCTATCCGGGAGAAATCGGCTTCGAGATTTCCGACTGGAACCGCACTGACGGGGTCATTGCGCTGAAGGTTCCGCAGGTGATCGAGCGCGTGAACGCTGCGGTGGGAGAGACGACCTTTACGACGACGGTTGTGCGCAGTTCGTATGACAAGACGGGTTCATGGCTTCACATGTCGCGCACAAAGACGTGGAGCTACCGGGACAGCGATGGGTGCATGAGCCTGTACAAACCCGTTGGAATGAACGGGATCGAAAGTGATGCGCCGGCGGGGCCTTATGATTGGGATGAGTTCCTGAAGGTGCTGAAGGAAAGGAACCTGGTGGAGACGCCGCCCCATTTCTACGTCGCAACGTGGGCGGAAGTGGGTGACAAGGATCAGCTCAAGGATCAGTTGGACATCAAGGTGCTCAACCTGCCGGAGGCGATCCTTGCGGTAATGAAGTAGTGGATGGCTCACGATCGAACGAGGTTTGTCAGATGGAAATCCCTTCAAGCTGGTTTTTCTGGGCGCTCTTGTCGGCGGTTTTCGCCGCGCTTACGGCGATCTTTGCAAAGGTGGGGTTGAAGGGGGTGGATTCGGATTTTGCGACGCTGATTCGCACCGCAATCATTGTCCTGTTGCTGGTGGCGTTTGTGGCGGGCACGGGGAAGTGGAGTGATCCGTTTCAGCTTCCGAAGAGGACGCTGGCTTTCCTGGCGCTGTCGGCGCTGGCCACCGGGGCGTCGTGGGTGTGCTACTTTCGGGCGTTGCAACTGGGCGAGGCCTCACGCGTCGCGCCCGTTGACAAGCTGAGCTTGTTGCTGGTGGCGGCTTTTGCCTTCATGTTCCTTGGCGAGCGACCGGGTCCAATCACCTGGGTGGGGATTGGATTCGTGGGGATCGGCATCCTGCTGGTGGGGCTTGGGAAGTAGCGGGGTCGCCCTGCGGCACGCTATTTCGTGCGCTTTTGAAATTCGGTGACGATGCGTTCCGCCAGTTGTTCGGGGAGCAGTCCCAGGTCGCGGTAGAGTTCCCTGGGGGTGCCGTGGTCGACGAACTCATCGGGGAGGCCGAAGGGGATGGAGTTGCGGCCGGTGTTTTCCTCGGCGAGCAGTTCGTTGACGGCGCTGCCGAAGCCGCCGCGGATGGTGTTGTCCTCTGCGGTGAAGAGCAGGGCGTGTGATTGGGCGAGGCCGACGATCATGTCGCGGTCGAGCGGCTTGACGAAGCGGGCGTCGGCGACGGTGACCTTGAAGCCAAGCTTCGCTTCGATGAGCGGGGCGGCCTTGAGGAAGTGCTGGGTCATGAGGCCGATGCCGAGCAGGGCGATCTTTTCGCCGTGCTGGAGGATTTCACCTTTTCCGATTTCGAGCGGGGGGTATTCGGTTGTGGCAAGGTCGATGGCGCCTGTTGCGTTGCCGCGCGGGTAGCGCATGGCGCTGGGGCCGTCGTTGTAGGCAATCTGGGTGCGAAGCATGCGACGAAGTTCCTGCTCGTCGCGAGGGGCCATGAGGACCATGCCGGGAACGAGGCGCATGTAGGTGAGGTCGAAGGAGCCGTGGTGCGTGGGCCCATCGGCGCCGACGAGGCCGCCGCGATCGAGGACGAAGCGGACGGGCAGATGTTGCAGGGCAACGTCGTGGAGGATTTGGTCAAAGGCGCGCTGGAGGAAGGTGGAGTAGATGGCGCAGACGGGTACCATGCCCTCGGCGGCCATGCCGGCGGCCATCGTGACTGCGCATTCCTCCGCGATGCCGACGTCGTAGAAGCGTTCTGGAAAAGCGGTTGCAAAAATGTCGGTGCCGGTTCCGCCGTCCATGGCTGCGGTGATGGCGACGACGCGTTCATCCTTTGCGGCGATTTCCGTGAGCGTGGTTCCGAAGACCTTGGTATATGCGGGTGGTGCGTCGGTCTTCACCATGTCGCCGGTTTCGATCTTCATGTTCTGGGTTGCGGCATGGTACTTGATGGGATCGGCCTCGGCGTAGGTGAGGCCCTTGCCCTTCTTTGTGATCACGTGGAGGCAGATGGGTCCTTCAAGTTCGCTGGCGCCGCGCATGATGGGGATCAATTGGTCGAGGTCATGGCCGTCGACGGGGCCGATGTAGCGGAAGCCAAGTTCCTCGAAGAAGAGTGCGGGGCCGGCCATGAGCATGCCCTTCACGGCGCCTTCCATGGTGTGGGCGGTGGAGACGGCGCGCTGGCCCATGAGGCCGCGGACCATCTTCTTGATGTCCTGCTTGAGGTTGTTGTAGGCGGGGTTGGTGATGAGGCTGGAGAGGCCCTTGTGCACGGCCCAGACGTTCTGGCTGATGGACATTTCGTTGTCGTTGAAGAGGACCATCATGTTCGTGCGTTGGAGGCCGGCGTTGTTAAGAGCTTCGTAGGCCATGCCGCCGGTCATGGATCCGTCGCCGATGACGGCGACGACCTTGTGGTCCTTCTTCTGGCGGTCGCGCGCCTGGGCCATGCCGTATGCGGCGGCGATGCTGGTGCTGGCGTGGCCGGCGCCGAAAACGTCCGCCGGGTTTTCGCTCCGCTTGAGGAAGCCGGAGAGGCCGCCGTGCTGGCGGATCGTTTCAAAGCGGTCGTTGCGGCCGGTCAGGATTTTCCACGCGTAGGCCTGGTGCCCCACGTCCCAGACGATGCGGTCCTTGAGGGGGTCGAACACATGGAGCAGCGCAACGGTGATTTCCACGGCGCCGAGGGGTGAGCCGAAGTGGCCGCCCTTGGTGGCGATGACTTCGATGATGCGGCGGCGCACCTGTTGCGCGAGGGCGTTGAGGTCCTCGTGGGACAGGTTGCGGACGTCCTCCTGGGATTTCACGCGGGCAAGGACGTCCCCGGACGCGGGAATGCCGGAGGCCGCAGTCGCGGGGGCGTTGTTGTCGGAGGAGCCGATGGGAAAGCTGATGCTATCTGCGTGGGACATGATTCAAAGTATCGGGCCTGGGGGATGAAGCGGGAAATCAAAAAAATCAGGATTCGTCGCGCTCAAAGTCCTCCGTGTGGAGTTGATCATCGTCGGCGCTGATGACGATTTGGACGCGACGGTCCAAGGCATCGAGCTTCTTCATCGCCTGTGCGCCGAGCTTTCGGCCTTCCTGAAAGAGGGCGATGCTGCGCTCAAGGTCGGCTTCGCCGGATTCGAGTTCTTCAACAATGGCTTCAAGGCGCTCGACGGTAAGCTCCAGCTTCTCTTCTCCAGCAGGTGCCGGGGAAGGGGTTTTGGGGGGCGGTTGTTTCTTGTCGGGTGGCGCCATGGGAAGTTGATGATAAGGCGGGTTTTGGTTGTGAAAGGCAAGCGCAAGGCGGGCTTGGGCGGCCGTTGATTTCCATTTTGTCAGCAACAATTTACAAGGTTGTGTATCATGGGGGCGTGCGCCGGGAGTGTTTCTGATTCCCATCAGTGGTTTTCCAGGGAGACCTGTTTGGCCGGGACGGTGGAAGATTGGCGTTGGGGCGGCACGAGGCCCTGCGCATGATGGGCGCATGACATCACTTCGCATCTACCTTGTTCGCCACGGCGAAACGGCCTGGTCGCTGTCGGGCCAGCACACGGGAAGGACGGACATCGCGCTGACGGCCCGCGGGGAGGAGCAGGCGCGGGGCCTTGCGAGGCCACTGGCAACGGTGAAGTTTTCCGCTGTCTATACAAGTCCGCTTCAGAGGGCGCGGCAAACGTGCGCGCTGGCGGGATTCGGCCCGGTGGCGAAGGTTGATCCGCGCGTTGCCGAGTGGCATTATGGTAGCTATGAGAGCAAGACCACTGCGGAGATTCACGCAACTCGTCCCGGATGGAAAGTGTTCGAACATGGGGCGCCCGGTGGCGAGTCGCCGGAGCAGGTGACGGCGCGCGTGGATTCGATGATTGCGGACCTGAAGGGTGCGGAGGGGAACGTGCTTGTCTTTTCGCACGGGCATTGCCTGCGGACGCTCGGCGCGCGCTGGATCGGATTGCCGGTGACCTACGCGGGGAGGCTGATGCTGGGGGTGGCGGCGCTGAGCGTGGTGACGTGCCACCAGGGAAACGTCGAGGTTCCAGTGATTGAGTCATGGAACGGGGCGGCGTCGGCGCTGCTGGCGTAGGGCTGCGCAATAGGGTCGCATGGAATGTGTGAGCCCCCCGTTGGAGCAGACATTCTGTCGCGCATGTGATTTTCCAAGTCGTCTGGCAACAGCATTCCGGTGGGCGCGTGAATATGGCACCGCCTTGGCGGTAGTCATATGCGGTTCTCCTCACCGGGCTTGGTGTCGGGGAGCCTGAAAGCAGCGCTCCCTGATTGTTCTGAGGAGCCACTGAGTGACAAGCGATGCAAATCCCCCGTTGTTCTCATTTTCTGAAGGGGCTGGTGCTTTTTTCCAGCCTCTCGATCTGCGCGCCACTGCCATTGCTGGCGCAGACCACGCAGGCGGTTCCCGCCGATGCGCAGGCGGCAAGCCAGCCTGGCAACGATGCCGTGCCGCCACCGACACCTTCGCAGGAAGAGCCGGAGGTGATGACGCGCGGCCCCGTGCACGAGGCCTACGCGACGCCCGTCGACGTGGAACCGGAGTCAAAGAGTTTTGCCGCGACGAAGGCGCCGCCTGCGGCGCTGAAGGAGATGCCGCCCGCCGAACGACCGGACGGCAGCCAGTATGTCTGGGTGCCGGGATATTGGGCCTGGGACACGGACCGTGTTGACTATATCTGGGTGAGCGCCTGTTGGCGCGTGGCGCCACCGAACATGTATTGGGTGCCAGGTTACTGGCGCGCGAATGGGCCTGTGTGGGAGTGGGTTCCGGGCTTCTGGGCCCAGAATGGTTCGCGCCAGATTGAATACCTTCCGGCACCGCCCGCGCCCATCGTGGTGGAAGCGGTTGGTGTGGCACCATCGCCGAACTACACCTGGGTGCCTCCTTGTTACTACTGGGTGAATGGATCGTATGTGCTTCGCAACGGTTACTGGTTGGAGGCGCGTCCCGGCTGGCTGTGGATGCCAAGCCACACGGTCTGGACGCCGCGCGGTTATGTGTTTGTCGGGGGATATTGGGATTTCCCGGTGGAGCGGCGCGGCGTGCTTTTTTGTCCGGTGTATGTTTCGCCGGCTGTGGCGGTGAGCACGACGTTCGTCTTCACGCCCTCGGTGACGGTGAACATTGGATTCCTGACAACGAGCCTGTTCGTGGCGCCGCGCTACTGCCATTATTACTTCGGTGACTATTACGATCCGGTGTACATCAACATCGGCATCTATTCGTGGTGCGACCCCGGGCCACACCGGCGTTGGTGTGATCCGATCTGGGACCATGAATACTGGCGCCACCGCAACGATCATCACTGGGAGCGCGACGTGCGGCATCATTACGAGCAGCGACGTGACAATCGTGACCTACGTCCGGCGCGCAACTACCGCGACATGGAACGGCAGCTTGCAAGCGTGCCGGCGGCGCAGCGCGACACCGTACGCGCGGCGCGTCCGCTGGGGGATGTGGTGAAGGATCGCACGTCGGGCACGGAGTTCCGCCGCATGTCTGAGAGTGCGCGCGAGCGCGTTGCCAGCCGCGGGGAGAGCGTGCAGCGCTTCGGCGAGCAGCGCACCGAGTGGGAGGGCCGCACGACGCACGGCACCGTTGAGCGTGTCAGCAATCGTGGTCGCCAGGATGAAAATGGCAATGGCCGCGGAAACGTAACGACGATCCCGGGAAACAATCGGGACAATGATTCAGGTCGTCCGGGCGTGCCCACGCGGCCAACCACGGGCCGTGAGCAGACGCGGGTTGAAACGCGAAAGCCGTCCAGCGAGCCGACGCGTCCATCAACAAGCCAGGGGACGATTCCCACGCGGGGCAGCAATCGCGATTATCCGTCGATGCCCGGCGGCACCACGAGGGAGCAGCCACGCACGGGTGAAACCACGCGCGCCACTCAGCCATCCTACCCGTCAGGCGGATCAACGGGGCGCGACAGCGGGTGGCCCGACCGCCAGCGCGTTCCGTCGCCTCCGATAACGGGACGATCGAGCGGGCGCTCGGAAGGGGTGCGCCAACCGTCGATGCCAACGATTGAGCGACAGGTGCCGGACAGCAGCGGCGGGAGCTACGAGCGCAACAGCGGTGGATCGCGGGACAGCGGCGGATACAGCCCGCGAAGCAGTGGGGGAAGCAGCGAGCGCGGCTCCTCCGGCGGGGGACGGTCCTCCGAAGGCCGCAGTCGCTGAGAGGACGAACAGGATCATCCCGGCGATGTGAGTCGCCGGGATGATCGTTTTTATCACCCGTGTTGACTTGCCGAAAACAAGCCGCAATACTTCCTGGGAAACGCCCTTGAGAAATCTTTTCGCCATTTCGTTTTTTTTGTTACTCGCCGTCGTGGTGCGCGCAGCGGAACCGGGTTGGACGACCGTGCAGGTGGACGTGACGGGGGAGCAGGGGAAGTTGCTCGACCGGCGCGGATATGACATCTGGGAGGTTCACGACAACAAGGCGCTGATCTATGCGTCGCCGGAGGATGTGGAGCAGTTGAAGCGCGATGGGTTCACGCCGGTGATCATCGATCTTCCAGCGCTGCATGCGCCGGGACGCACGGTGGATGGCTACCCGACGTTCGACGAATACGTGGCGCAGATGAACACGTGGGTGGCAAACCATCCGGGGATTGTTTCGTTGAGCAGCATCGGGCAATCTGTGCAGGGGCGCGAGCTGTGGCTGATGAAGATCAGTGACAACGTGGCGACGGATGAGCCGACGGAGCCGGAATTCCTGTTCATCGGTCTACAGCATGCACGGGAGTGGCTGGCAGGCACGACGCTGCAGGGGATCATTGAATACATCCTCGCGAACAAGGACACGGACCCGCGCGCGGGCAATGTCATCGCGAACTATCAGCTTTATGTGCTGTTGGTTTCCAATCCCGATGGTTATGTGTACACGCAAACGAGCGATCGCCTGTGGCGGAAGAATCGCCGAAACAACGGCAATGGAACCTTTGGCGTGGACTTGAACCGGAACTTTCCGTTTCAATGGAATCTCGGGAGCACCGCCACCTCGTCGTTCGATTATCGGGGCACCGCGCCGCTGAGCGAGCCGGAATGCCTGGCGCTGGATACATGGGTGCGTTCGCGGGGAAATCGCATCGTCGGCTTCCTGAACTTTCATACCTACGGAAACCATGTGATGCATAGTTGGGCGTACACGACAGCGGTGGGGCCGGGCGTGGAGTTGATGGGACCGCTGGTGAATGCCATGGCGGATGCGATGCACGATGTGCACGGCCAGATTTTCGATCCCGGTTCCTGGGGCGTGGCGCTGGGCTATACGGGTGCCGGGGTTACCGACGACCAGTTTCACGCGGTGTACGGGATCCCCTCAATAACCACGGAGGTGCGTCCCGTCTCGTCCGCGGAAGGGGGATTCGTTGTTCCCACGTCGTACATACAACCGACGATCGACGAACAGCTTGAGGGGGCGTTCGTGTTCCTTGATTGGGCCTACACACGCGGGACGGATCCGACAGCGCCGGTGCTTTCAACGCCGGTGGTGACACGACTTTCGACAACATCGGTGCGCATCAACTGGACAACAGATGACGCCGCTGATCGCAGGGTGACATACGGGGTGCTGCCGGATGCGTCCCCGGGGTCGGTGCAACCGGATCGCATGCGCGCGACAGCGCATTCGGTAACGTTGACGGGATTGTCACCGGGGGTGCTGTATCATGGGAGGGCGTTGTCGGTGAACCTTGCGAACCTGGGGGGCGCTTCGGCCATATTCCCCTTCAGCACCACGGACCTGACGCCAACGCCGAGTCCGTCGCCGTCACCGAGTGTCTCGCCGACGGAATCACCAACGCCCAGCATTTCGCCATCGGCAAGTCCGTCTCCGGATGCGCGCGACGGATATATTCTTTCAGCGGTTCGCTGAGGATTCGCACGCAGGCGGCCGCACTGGGAGCGCGATTGCGAAAGGACTTTGTCGCTGGTCGCCAAAGTGGCGCCCAGTGGTTGTGCGCCGAGGCCTGATTTCTCGCCTTTCCGCGCATATTCCGATAGCTGGAGTGCCGCCCCGGCACTAGGTTCCTGACTCATGAAGCTGACTCCACTGCGACGAGAAGTTACCCGCGTAACGACCGGTGGGAAGGGGAAGGACGTGGTTCTGCGGAAGCGCAATCCGATCCGGTGGATTGTGCTGGTGGTGATCTTTGCCGTCACGGTGATGCTGACGTCGCCCTTCTACCTGTTCAAGCCGCCGGCTCCGCAGCCGGGCGCAACACTGCCGGAGCCGGTGAGGGCACAGACAGACTTCCGTTTCGAGCAGCAGTCGGCCCTGGATGCCTACGAGAAGGAGCGCCGGCAGTTCTACCACCGGGTCTATCAGTTCAAGCCCGATGTGCGGGGGGCCGTGCAGGGGTCGCTGGACAAGATTCTGGCACAAACGGAGTCGCTGGATCGCAAGCTTTCCGCGGCGGAATTGCTGGTGGCGTTGCGGCGGATTGATTCGCGGCTCGCCTTCGTGAAGGAGCAGGATGCGCCGACGTTCGTCGCCTTCCTTCAGGACCATCGCTTCCGTCAGGTTTTCCGCGGGGTGTTGAAGGCGGCCTACGACGACCACGTGATCGTGGAGCGCGTGATCAGCTTCAAGGGCTTCATGAGCGACCGCGCGGTGCGCGTGGAAAGCCGGGGCGAGGAGCTTCGCAACCGACCGGACATGCTGGAAAACCCGCTGCCGTATCCCGTGGAGGATGCGGAATGGTATCCCATCGTGCATCGCCACCTGACGGCGTTCCCACCGGATGTGGACACTGCGGCGGCGTGGCGCACGATGCGCGACCTTCTGACGATCCTGATCCAGCCCAACCTGGTGTATGATGAGCAGTTGTCGGAGCTTTCCTACCAAAACTATCCGAAGAAGGACATCTCCACCCTGTATGTGAAAGGCCAGGTGCTGGTGGATGCGGCGTCGGCGGCGAGGGGGATTTCCAAGGAGCAGGCGGCGCTGCTGGCCAAGCACCGGGCGGCGATGGAGGTTCGCCATCGCGTGCGGCTGGGCGGGCACGCGATGTTCGTGCTGATCGTCTTCGTCATCATTTCATTCTATATCCGGAAGCTGACGCGCGACCTTGCCTTCACGACATACTCGACGGTGTTGATTTCGCTTCCGGTGCTGATCGCGCTGGCGGTGCAGGCGTTCATGCTGCTGCTGGCGGAGGGGAAGTCGGACGTGGTGGGGTATTTGTTTCCGGCGGGTGCGATAGGGATGCTGGGCGTGCTGCTGCTGGACGTTCGCATGGCATTGCTGCTGGTGACCTGGGGTTGCTTGTTGTTCGGCCTCCAGACCAACCTGGATTATCAGTTCGTGATCGTGGGGTTGTTCGGCGGCTACACGGGCGTCGCGATGCTCTACACGATTCGCAAGCGCTGGGAAGTGTTCGTGGCGAGCATTGCAATCGGCATCGCGAACGTGGCCGTGATCCTCATCACCGCGTTCATCCAAAATCCCGACAACATCCCGCTGGCGCCGATGGGGCTTGGGTTTGTTTCCGGCATCGCCAGCTTCCTGATCCTTGCGATCCTTCCAGTGTTTGAGCGTTTCGGCATCGTGACGGACATGCAGTTGCTGGAATTGACCGGGCTGCACCACCCGCTGCTGCGGCTGATCGAGGAACGCGCGCCGGGCACATGGCAGCACACGCTGAACGTGGCGAAGCTGGCGGAGGCGGCGGCGGCGGAAATCGGCGTCAGTTACCTTCTGGTGCGCGCGGGATGCTACTACCACGACGTTGGCAAATCGACGAAGCCGGAGTACTTCACGGAGAACCAGATCACGAACGAGGACAAGATGCGGCACGCGGCGCTGAAGCCGCAGATGTCGACGTTGATCATCAAGAACCATGTGAAGGAGGGGGTCGAGCTGGCGCTGGAATACAGGATCCCGGAGCGCATCATTGACTTCATCCGCCAGCACCACGGCACGAGCCTGATCGCGTTCTTCTACAACAAGGCCGTGGAGATGCACGAGAAGAACGAGTCGCTGAAGGAGCCGGTGCGGCTTGAGGACTATCGCTACCCGGGGCCGAAGCCGCAGACGATCGAGGCGGCAATCGTGATGCTCGCGGACACGGTGGAGGCGACAGCGACGGCAAAGTTTTCGGGGCGCAGCGTGCGCGAGGATGACATCAAGCAGGTGGTGCGGAACACGATCCTGGACAAGTTCAATGACGGCCAGTTCGACGAGTGCAACCTGACGCTGCGGGACCTGAACGTGATCCGGGAAACATTCGTGGAGGTGCTGAAGTCACGCTTCCACACGCGGATCGACTATCCAAAGCAGAAGACGCAGCAGCCGGCAAAGCCAGCGAAGAAGCAGGATCGCGACGGCCTCCCGGCCAGTAGCAGCAACAACCCGATCTCGCCGCAGTCATCAACACCGCTTCTGTCACAGGCGGGCGTTGCGCTGCCGGAACAAAAAAAGGATTGAATCAGCGCATGATCGCGAACAGGCGCCGCCTTCTGTTTCACAGCATTGTGCTTTGGTCCCTGGCCGCACTTGCAAGGGGGCAGGATCACGGTCCCGCGGTGGAGGCGGGGGTTTCGGAGACCAGCGCCACGCTGGAGGCGCAGGCGCCTGCGGACAGGGCTGTGAGGATTCTTGGCGATGAAGCAATGCCCATTGAGGAGCGTCGGGTGGAAATCCTGAAGATCGTGAATGAGAACCCCAATGATGCGGAAAGCTGGGCTGCGTATGGCGAGGCGCTGGAAAAGCTGGGCGAGCGCGACAAGGCGCTGCTGGCGTTCCAAAAATCCTCGGAGCTGAATCCGAAGCTCTATTCGCCGTGGTTGTGGCAGGGAATCCTGTACAAGCGGGGGACGCCGAAGCCGGATTATGTGAAGGCGGAACAGGCGTTTCGTCGTGCGCTGACTGAGGGCGCGCCGCGTGCGCGCACGCTGAACGAATTGGGAGTGACGCTGGCGATGAGCGGAAACTCCAAGGCGTCGATCGATTGCTGGAAGGAAGCGATCAGCACCGACCCGGACTGGGGCGTGCTTTACAACAACCTGTTCCGGGTGGCGACGAAGACCGGGGACGAGAAGCTGATGCAGGAGTATTTCGACGCGGCGTTGAAGGCGGCGCGCTTTGAAGAGGGCGCGGTGATGCAGTGCGGGGAGTACTACATCGCGGGCAGGAGGGCGGGCCGGGCCGTGGAGGTGTATGAGAAGGCGGTGGCGGTTCATCCAAGGAATGCTCGGATTCGCTACTACTACGCAAACGCGCTGGCGGAGGATGGAAGGAAGAAGGAGGCGAGGCGTGAGTTTGAAGCGGCGATGGAGATGGCCCGGCAGTCGGATGAGGTGAGCGACGTGGTGCAGTCGGCGGAGTGGGCGATTTTCAAGCTGGAGAATGCGAAGGCGGAGAAGGAGTTCCAGTCGGCGCGCAAGCTGGTGTTCCAGCCGGAAACCGATTGGACGAAGATGAAGCCGGACCTTGAGAAGGCGGTCAGGATCCTGGATCCGCTGATTGAGGACTATCCGGAATTTTGGAATGGTTACTTCGTGCGTGGCGTTGCGTATCGCCGCATGAACAAGGTGGCGGAGGCGCAACGGGACCTGGAGAAGGTGCTGGCGCTGCATCCTGATGAACCAAACGCGACGATGGAGTTGGCGCTGATGAAGCGTGACCAGTATGACTTTGCCGCTGCTGCGGATTATGCGGAGAAGGCGATCAAGCTGGCGCCGCGCGATCCGATGTTCGCGATCAACGGCGGCCTGATCATGATCGAGGCGGGGCGCTGCGATCGTGCGTGGGAATTGTATCGGATCACGGTGAAGATGGTGGGGGAGGAAAACGCCGCGATCCTTCGCGGGCAGCTTGAGACAAGGTGCCAGCCATGAGTGCGGAGTCGATTCCCCCGCAGCCTCCCGCCGCGCGGGCAGTGCCATTGGCGGACGCGGCGCTGGAGATCGAGCTGCTGATCCGCGCGCGCTATCCGCTGCTGGCGGTGCTGTCGTGGGAGGAGGAGCGCGTGATGATGAACCTGAACGTCGTCGCGGAGCGGTTGAACAAGGCGCTCTTCGAGTGGTCCATCACGCGTGGGCTGGTGCGCTATCGCAATGCGCTGTCCGCGAAGACGGAGGGGAAGAAGGGAACGAAGGACCCCGTTGTTGTCCTTCGTGAAATCCTGGACATCACCGAGCCGGCCATCGTTGTCCTGAAGGATTTCGACAAGTTTTTCAAGGAATCGGCGGTGAGGCGGGGGTTGCGTGACCTGGCGCAGGCGCTGCGGTTCACGTATGTTTCCGTCATCATCCTGTCGCCTTCGTTCGACATTCCCGCGGAGTTGGAGAAGGACCTGACGATCGTTGATTTTCCGCTTCCCAGCATCACGGAGTTGGAGGACCTGCTGGAGCGCATTGAGATCGAGGTGAAGGACGCGGCGGACTTCTTCATCACGAAGGAGGGGGATGAGCGGCGGCGGGTGCTGGAGGCCGCGCTTGGGCTGACGCTGGCGGAGGCGGAGAATGTCTTCGCGAAGACGCTGGTGAAGACGGGGCGGCTGACGCCGGACGAGATTCCGATCATTTTTTCGGAGAAGCGGCAGATCGTCCGGAAGAAGGGCCTGCTGGAATACGTGGAGGTGAACGAGAAGCTGGAGGACATCGGCGGACTGGAGAGGCTGAAGCATTGGCTGGTTGAAAGGCGGCTTGGCTTCACGGACAAGGCGCGCGCGTTCGGGCTTCCCGCGCCGAAGGGCCTGCTGATGATGGGCGTGCAGGGCTGCGGAAAGTCGCTGAGCGCGAAGGCGGTTGCGGCGCTGTACGGCATGCCGCTGCTGCGGCTGGACATGGGCGTGATCTTCAACAGCTACGTGGGCGAATCGGAATCGCAGATCCGGCAGGCGTTGCGCCTGTCACAGAGCGTGTCGCCGTGCGTGCTGTGGATCGACGAGATCGACAAGGGGCTTGCGGGGCTGAAGGGTTCCGGCTCCGCGGATTCGGGCACCACGCAGCGCGTGTTCGGGACACTGGTGACGTGGATGCAGGAGAACACGAAGCCGGTGTTCGTGGTGGCGACGGCGAACAACATCTCGGTGCTGCCGCCTGAGGTGCTGCGCAAGGGGCGCTTCGACGAGATTTTCTTCATCGACCTTCCGAACGCGGAGGCGCGCGAGAAGATCTTCAACATTCACCTAAAGAAAATCGACCGCAACGCTGCGCAGTTCGACGTGAAGTTGCTGGCGGAATTGGCGGATGGCTTTTCGGGTGCGGAGATTGAAGCGGCAGTCATTGCGGGGTTGTTTCATGCGCTTCACCAGGACCGCGAATTGGAAACGGGTGACGTCGTGACGGCGATCCAGGAAACGTTCCCGCTCTCCAACACCATGCGCGAGGAGATCAAGCGCATCCGCGAGTGGGCGGGCGGGCGGGCACGCAACGCCTCCGCCTAACCCTGGGAGTGCCTGCCTCCCGGCGGACGTTTTTCGACCACATCCCTGATCATGGCGATGACCTGTGTGTTCTGGCGCGCATTCGTCAGTTCGCTCATTGCAAATTCACGGGCGTTTTGTGCGTGGCGGGCCATGTCACTCCGGCCGGCCAGCGCATTCTCCAGAGTCCCCGCGAGTTCCGATTCCTTCCGGTAAACAACACCACGTTCCCCCCCGAGCAACCAACCCACATCCCCCACGTCACTGGCGATGACGGGCGTGCCAATCATCATGGCCTCGATGATGGAAAGCGGCATGGCCTCGCTGAGGCTTGGCAGGACGAACAAGTCCGCGGCTGCCATCAGCTCGGGCAGGTCGCCGCGAAAGCCGAGCGCCTCTGCCGAGTCGATTGTTCCGGCGAGCAGTTCATCAATGAGCGGATGGCCCTTCGCCGGGTCGTGAGGCCCGGCAAGCAGCAGGCGCGCGGAGGGAAATTTCTTCCGGGTGTCCTTCCATGCCTGGAGCAGCAGGTGAACGCCCTTGGAGACACTCAGGTTTCCGGCAAAGAGGACCACGGTTTCGCCGTCGCGGAATCCCTTTGCGTTTCGAAGCTCGGTTCGTCGTTCGCGGAGCGTCGCCAGGTCCATCGGCACGCCGTTCGGGGAAAATTCCCAGCGCTTCCCCACAGGCGCGCCAGGCCCGAAGGCGCGGATGCCTTCCTGTGAGGCAAACAGGCACGCATCGGCCCATCGCCTGATGAGCATTCGCTTGGCGGCGAAGGCGCGTGCCGCGGTTGGAATTTCATGGACGTGCACAAGGAACGGGAGGCCGGTGCGGCGCGCCGCGATCATTGGTGCGATGTTCACGCTGGTGTTGACGTAGGCTGCGTCGAAGCGGCCCTTGCGGAAGATTTCCCGGTAGCGGGAGACGGTGCCGATGCGATTGAGGACGAGCTTGGCGGCGTCGACGGCGCCTGCTTCCGTGATCGCGCGCTCCCTTAGTCCAAGCACGTGGACGGGAATCCCAATGCTTCGAAGGTGTTCCGCGACGGACGAATCAGCGGGAAAGATCGCCTCCGCCTCGATGGGGGCAATGTCCTCATCGAGAAATCGTTTCAACCACAGCGTGGCTCCGCTCGGCTGGCTGTGGTGAAAGCAGAACGCTATGCGGGGCATGGCGCCGTGGCCGGCACGCCTTCTTGCTGCTGCGCGAAGGCGTGCTCGACGGCGGTGCACGCCGCGAAGAACACGCCGAAGACCACGCAGGTTTGTGGTGTCAGGAAGGCGTCACGCACGAAGAGCGAAACGAACAACTGCGCAAACAGGGCGGCGCACATTGCCATGATGTTTGTGTAGGCGGGATCGGTGATGCGCAGGCTGAGGCGATAGCATCGCAGGAACAGGAGGGCGACGGCGACGAAGAATGCGAGCAGGATCACCGATCCAACGATTCCGTATTCGGTCAGGATCTGTAGATAGCCCATGTCCACATAGGCGTGGCGGTTGCGGGGGGTTTCGTAGAAGCCGTAGATCTTCCCATAGGGAATGTACTCGTGCCAGACGTCCTTGAAGGCGCCGTGGCCGATGCCAAAAACGGGATGGTGGATGAAGGCTTCCTTTGCGATTTCCGCCTTGTCGTGATGTTCCGTCAGGGAGTGGTCGGTCAGGATGGACTTGGCGCCGGCGAAGCGCTCGATGAGGGCGGGAACAAACAGGGGGGCCACTGCCAGGCCGGCGACCAGGATCAACCCGCCCATCAGGTACTTGTATTTCGAACGCATGAAGATCAGCATCACGGTGATGCAGAAGGCGATGAGGATGGGGGTTTGGCGGTTGAAGGTGAGCAGCGCAACGGCGACGATCAGTGGAATGCAGATGCCGAACATGAGGCGTGCAAGCCCAAGCCGTGCGGAAAAGGTGAGATAAATGGCGAAGAACAGCATCCAGACGCAGACGCTGGCGAAGATCACGGAGTCCTTCGCAAGGCCGTCGAGCCGCAGAAGCTCAAGCACCTTTCCATTGAGCATGTAATTCTTTCCCGTGGCGAACTCCACGAAGCCGGGAACCACCAGCAGCAACATTCCGACGACAACGATGCCGCCCAGAAGGACGTTCAACCAGCGGGACCTCCAGAACAGCGCCGTGATGATGAGCGTGAGGAAAAGGTAGTAGGCGGCCTGGATGGGGTATTCGGTTTGCGGCGGTTTCAGGATGACGGCGGCGGTCAGGACATAGACGGCAAAGATGAGGAACAGGACGTGCGCGAGTCGGAAGGGGAGCTTCGCCTTGAAGCGGATGACATCGACGACGAAAGCCGCCAGCACGGCGAGCGCAAGGCACTGGTTTATGGAGATGCCGGCCGGTGCGCCGGGGAGGGGCAATGCATCGCCAAACGCAGTTGCAAGATAGAGGGGGAGGCAGACGCGGGTGCCGCCGAGCCAGATCGTCACCAGACCCACCAGCCCGGCAGCGACGGCAAGGATCAGCATGCCGTTCACCTTCATCAATTGGACCAAGCCCAGCATCGTGAAACAAGTGATGCAGGCGATGAGCAATGCGACTTCCACGCGCACGGGGAACGGAGAGCGGCGGGCGGGTGGTGTGGTCTTGTTTTCCGCCACGTCGATCAAAGGGGGAAAATCCTCTGGAAAAAGAGGTCCATTAATTCGCCATCGTTTCGCGAGTGGACGGCAAGATGGGAGCGATGGACTGCGGATCCTTTAAGCGCAACGGCTTGGATGCTGCAATCACAGATGACGAGCGTTGTGATGCGGCGCGCGAAAATGATTCGCTCCAGGGCAAGCGATGCGGCGTTGTGCCTGTCCTGCGGGGGGGTCAGCACCCGAAACCACCGATTGGGCGATGCGGCAGGGTGGCCAAAGGTGACGATTTCCTCGCCCGCTTTCAGTGCGGTCCATGCGCCTGCAAGCCCATGGCGAAATTCAAACCACAGGCGGCTTTCGCAGCGCATCCCTTCAAGCGAGGGGATTGAGGAGAAATCGCGTCCCACAAAGAGCAGGCGTTGGGAAGCGTCATGCGTCATTGCCGGTCTTTTGACGACGCGGCGTCCAACTGTGATTGGAGAAAGGCCGTGATGGCACGGCAGAGGTGGGATGCATAGACGGAGGGCGATTCGCAATCATTCTGGGAGAGCATTTTCCGGAGGTCGTCCCATCGCTGCAATCGGGCATAGGTCTTGGCGAGGAGGCATCGGCCCTGAAGGTCCATGGGTGGTGCGGGCGCGGGGGCATTGCGGCGGCGCTCCAGCCAGTCCGCGGCCTCCTCCATGTTCCGGAAATTGGAGTATGCGGTGGCGCCGACGATTTGGTAGTTGATGGGGTCCTGTTTTCCGAGGGCGATCAGTTCCTCGCGCAGGCGCACCTTGTCGCGGTTCTGCTCATCGGTTTCCGCCGGCAGGAACAGGAGATAGGCCTTCACCGCCGCGGAGGGGACGCCGCTGCTGACGGCCTGCAGCAGCTTGCGCGCCTCGCCGAAGTCGTTCTGTGCCATTGCGACGTTGACGCGAACCATCTGAAGCAGGTCGCGGCGCGACTTGTTGGAATCCGATGTGCCGGCCTGTTGCTGGGTGACCAGGCGCGCAGCGTCGATGTTGCCATTGCGGACAAGGACGTAGGCGTAGGTCGCCTGGTAATCGGGGTCGTCGGGCACTGCTTCGGTGATCTGCTGCATCTTCGTCAGGGCGTCCTGGTTTTCATCCAGCGACAGGGCATCCATGACGCGGCTGACGACGGTGGAATCGAAGAAGGGCTTGTGAAAGTGATGCAAGGTCCCCAGGTAACGGACAATCTCCGCGTTGTTTGCGCGGGGATTCTGTTCGCGCAGTTGGATGAGGTTGAACATGGAAAGCGCGTCGCCGGGATTCATGTTAACGGCGCGGACAAGGTCCTCCAGCCAGCGGTTTTGGTATTCGCGGCGCTTGTCGTCGTCGGCGTTTTGCGCAAGGATGCGATAGAGTTCGGAGCGGCGCAGGTAGAGGCCGTTGAAGTACTCCTCGGACAGGGCCATGTTCAGGTCGTTGATGCCACCGCGTGCGATGACGTTGGCCTGCGCCCGGGTTTTCGCCGCCAGTTCGAAGGCCCCGGCTTTTGCCTGCTCATCGGCGACCTCGTAGGCGCTTGCCGCGCGCAGGTAGGACACGGTGCCGTTCATGCGGTTGGCGGGTCCGCTGATCCACAAATCCCGCCGCGCCATGAACGCGTCGTTGAATCCGCCGACCAGCGCGACATGGTTTCGTTCGGGGTCGGATTGATAGTAGGAGAGTTCGTTCGTGGCGCGCATGAGCAGCACTTCGGCGGTTTGCAGGCGGTTCATTCCCGACGCTTGCAGGGCGACGAAGGCGGCGCCCATGGCGATGACGATGACGGCGCCAACGATGAGGAACAGTGCGCGTCCGTGGCCCGTGGTGGAGAAGCGATAGAGGCGGGGCGAGGGGGAGGTAACGGGGGGCTTTGCGGAGAAATCCTCGTCCACGAGCGGCTTGACGGGGAAGTTCCAGAGCCTGTCACCGGCGCTCCAGATGGCCATCAGGACCACGAGCGTGAGCGTCAGCGGGGGAATCCGGAGCGGAAAATCGACAAAGGCGTGGAGCAGGTAGGCGAGCATGGCGGCGAAGATCGCGGCCTGCATGGCGATGTGATGCGGCATCAGGGTGCGCTGGTAGGACCGCCAACCACCGACAATGAGGACCACGAGGCCCGTGATCGCGATGGCAACGCCAAGGATGCCGGTTTCAATCAGTGTTTGCAGGTACTCATTGTGCGCGTGGAAGCTGCGACGATCCGTGGGCGCGAGAACGGAGCGGGGGTTGTGCTGGAAGTACTGTCCCTGGGCCGGGGGATAGACATACTGGAATGTTCCCCATCCCGTGCCGACAAGTGGCGAGCGGGGGATCAGTTCCGCGAAGGACACGACGAGGATGCGCAGGCGCGTTTCCGTTTGTAGGCGCGTTGTGCGAAATTCGCCAAGCCGGGTTGCAAGCGTCACGTCGCGGCGGTAAAGGGGGTTGTACGTCGTGGGAATAAGCTGCGTGAGGATAACGAAGGCGATGGCGACAGGCAGCCAGACAAAGAGCCTGGATTTGCGCAGCAGCACGGAACGCCGGTACATCATGAAGATCATGATGGCGCAGCAAAACGCGGTGATGGGAAGGACGGCCCTGCTCTGGGTGAGGATCATCGCGAGCACCATCACGAGCACGACGAGCAGCAGGACGCCGCGGAAGAGTTGGCGGCGGCGGGGTTGGACGGAAACCATCCACATGAGCGAGATCATGAGCGGGGCCATGAGGAAGCTGGACACGCCGGTGTTGTGGCCGATGAAGGCGCCGAGGTTGTTGCGCGTGTCGGAATCGCTCCATCGGGGCCAGATGGCCATGAGCGGTTCGAACTCGATCTTCTGGAGCAGAACCGTAAGGGCGTTCAGCAGGCCGATGATGACCATGATCGCCATGATCTTGTTCACGAAGGGGCGCTCGCGGATGATGTCCTCGGCAATAAGGAAGAAGAAGAGGGCAAAGGCGACCTGGGACCAGGCGACGATGGAGTGAAAGAATCCTGCTCCGCCCAGCGTGGAAATTTTCCCGATGATTCCGGCGGCGGTGTTCGCCTGAAGGCCCTTGCCGGTGAGGATTTGTGCCTCCAGGGGGGCGGTGGGTGGCCAGAATAGGAGCGATGCGAGTGAATACAGCAGGAAGACCGCGATCGCGACCATGGGGACCCAGCGGTGGACGCGTGCCTTGGTGGGGTGGGGCACGTGTTGCGGCGCGACGATGAACTCGCGGCCCGTCACGCCCTCCAGCAGGCGCGTGGCTGCATAGCCGAGGATCATTGCCATGCCGAGGACGAACCAGGCGCTGAACTTTGATTCGAGGACGGGCCAACTGCTGCGTATATACGGATCCACCTGGTCGTCGTAGAAGGTGATAAAGCCGGACAGGTAGGCCTTCTGAAGCTCCAGAAACCATCCATGCATCCCATCAAGGACGTGGGCGGGGAAGTTGAAATGATACATCATGGGGACGGCGACGAGGGCCGCGAGGAGACAAAGCTCCGTCCATTTCCTCAGGAAGAAGCCGAGTGTTTCCAGGGCGTCCTTCTGTGGCTTCAGCGGCGCACCGTGGCCGGTGTCGAGCTGGCCACCCCAGGGGCGCTTGATCGAAGTGGATGTGGTCTGCGTGCGTTCCAAGATCGTTGCCGGGTCTAGGGCGCCACCATTCCCGCTGCGGTGTGCAAAGCCAAGGGCATTCGGGGTGCGGGTGCCTGCGTGATCATGGTTTGTCCAGCCAGTCCCTGCTGCGCTTGCGGAAGGATTCGGTGCTGCGGTCCAGGGTTTCCTTCGGCTTTGCGGGGACGGCGTACTTGTCCTTCTTCATTTCGTTGAGCAGATAATCGATGGCGCGATCAAGCTGCGGGTCGCGGCCGGCGACTTCGTCCTCCGGTGTCAGGTCCACTTCGAATCCCTCGTCGGGATCGACGCCGTGGTTTTCAAGGCCGTAGCCCTTCTCCAGGTCGATGAAGGCAAATTCGGGAACGCTGATGCCGCTGCCATCGACGAACTTCGTGTGGTTGCGGATTCCCACGACACCGCCCCAGGTGCGCTTGCCGATGAGCGGACCGAGCTTGAAATGGCGGAAGCTGTCGGAGAAGATGTCGCCGTCGGAGCCTGCATATTCGTTGATGAGGCACGCCATGGGGCCGACAAACGCGCGGGCGGGGTAGCGATCCTCGAGGTCGAAATTGCGCCTGCCCGTCATCGCGTACAGTTCCTGGCGCAGGCGGCGAATGATCAACTGGCTTACGTTGCCGCCTCCGTTCCAGCGCACATCAACGACGAGTGCGTTGCGGTACGATTGCGGCATGAACTCGCGGAAGAAGGCGTTCAGGCCCGCCGTTCCCATGTCCGGCAGGTACACGTATCCAATCCTGCCACCAGACTTGGCCGCGACGTATTCGCGATTCTTCCTGACCCATTCATATTCACGGAGCGGCAATTCATCCTTCAGGAGCCGCACGCGGATGTTGTGCGATGTGGTGGTGGTTGGATCGTCCGCTATCTTCAGCAGCACCTCCTCGCCAGCCAGTCCCCAGAAATGGGAAAGCGGATCGACGTCCGTGGTCACTGTCCTGCCGTTCACGGCGAGCAGAACGGAGCCATCCTTGATGTTCGCGGCGTCCTTTGAATCGAAGGGGGAGGAAAGCGCGGGAGACCAGCGCTCGCCCCGGAAGATTTTCTTCATCACGACGACCGAGGGGCTTGTGTTGACGTCGAAATCAACACCGAGAAGGCCCGTGTCGACTGAACGGGCCGCGGGGCCGTCGCCACCACCAAGCACGTAGGTGTGGCCGTGCCCAAGCTCGGAGATCATGCTTCCAATGAGGTCGGTAAGCTCCATGCGGGCGGACAGGCGACCGAGGAGGCCCTTGTATTTTTCATATTCCGCAGGCCAGTCCACCTTGGCCATGTCGCTGGCATAGAAGTAGTCGCGATTGTAGCGAAAGGCCTCGCGCAGGATCTGCATCCATTCCTTCTGGGGATCGACGAAGAGGTGTATGCGGCCAAGATTCGGCGAGGGATCGTCCTCATCTGCGCGGGCCGCGGAGGTGGCGGCGATGCGGTACGCGTCGCCCACGCGATAGGCAATGTGCCCGCGATCGCGCGAGATGGAGTAGCTTTCGCATTTCGCGGCGAAGACTTCCGTCTTCGGCTTATCCTTCTTGTAGGAGTAGGAGAAGAGCGCGGCGGAATCGTCCTCGCCGGCGAAGAAGAAAAGCCTGTCCTTCGCCGCGGTCAGGCCGCTCAGTTCGCCTGCGTCACCGGGAAACTCGATGGCACGCGTTGCGATTCCGTCGAAGTCGATCTTGGTCTCCGGGCCCTTTTTTTCGTCCTTCTTCGGCGTCTTCTTCCTCTCCGTCGCGGTTGAGTCACCATCGGATTTCTTCGTGCCTTCGCGCGCGGCGGTGCTGCTCGTTGCCGAATCATTGCCCTTCGGTGACTCCTTCTTCTCCTTTTCCTCCTTCTCCTTCTCGCGGGCCTTCTTCTCATCCTCTCCTTCGTAGTAGTCGGGTTGGCGGAAGGGGCTTTCGGTGTCCTTATCCAGGGGGATGGCGTAGATCTTCACGGGATCGACCATCACGGTTTCATATTCGAAGGCGCCATCCTGGCGGTTGAAGGTGCGACCGGACAGGTAGAAGAGGAATTTTCCCTGCGGGTCCCAGGCGGGGCTGAAGCTGTCAAACATTTCATCCGTGACAACCGTTGTCCCCCCGGTGGCTTCTGTATAGATCGCTATATGTCGATAGTCGTTCGCCATGCGCTCCGCGTAGGCGAGGTGCCTGCCGTCCGGGGACCAGTCGTATTCCCTGATTTCACCCAGGCGTGACTGTGCGACCAGTGTCAGCGTCGGCGTGGTGATGCTGGTGGAATAGAGCGCCCCGGTTGGATCGGCCCAGGCAATCTTCCCGCCGTCCGGCGACACGACGATGGGGAAGTGCGGTTGCAGGAAGTGCTTCCCGCCCGCCTTGCCGCCGGTCAACTGCACTTCATTCGCGCCGGTGCGTGCGTCACACTTGTAGATCTCATAGTCCCCTGATTTGTCGGAGTAGTAGACGGCGAACTCGTCGTCCTTTCCCGCAAAGGTCGCCTTGGTTTCGCGAATGCCCTGGGTCTCGACGACGGGGATGGGGAGGCCGGTTTTCGAAGGAATGTTGTGGATGTCGCCGCGCACGGAAAACAGGACGCGTTGCCCGCCATTGTTGATGGAGAAATCCTCCACGAACTTCTTCGCGTCGGGCGTGCGCGTGCGCAACTCGTCGCGGTCGGTGGGCAGAAGTATGTCGAGCTTCACGAGCGCCGCCTCCTCGACGCGATAGAGGTAGATGTCCGCACCCTGCTGGAAAACGACCTGATTCCCGCCGTCGCTGGAAGGAAAGCGCACGTCAAAGTCGGTGAACCGCGTCAGTTGCCGGAGGTCCTTTCCGGTGCGCGTGATGGACCAAAGGTTCATCCGGCCGTCGCGCTCGCTGGTGAAGACGATGCGATCCCCTGCGAAGTTCGGGGAAAGGTCATTGCCGAAGTATTCGGTCAGCTTCCTGAATTCCTTCTTCCCGATGTCGCCGATCCAGACATCATCCGCGGTGCCGCCGCCGTAGCGCGCCCAGGTTCGGCCCTGCTGGAGGCCGCGATTGAACACGATGGTCTTCCCGTCCTTATCCATGTGCGCGTAGGAGGATGAACCGATGGGAAGTTGCATGGGAACGCCGCCCGTGGCGGGGACGATGAAGGTTTCGCGGTTCGCCTCGGGATGGCGGCGGGCGCTGTGGTAGAGGATCGATTTTCCGTCGGGTGTCCAGCCGGTTGGGATGTCGCTGTAGGGATGCCACGTCAACCGTTTCGGCACTCCACCGTCCATTGGCATGACGTAGACGTCGAAGCTGCCGTCGTACTGCGCGGCGAAGGCGAGTTGTGTTCCGTCGGGAGAGATGTGTGGCTGTGCTTCGATTCCCGCGTCGCGCGTCATGCGGGACGCAGTGCCTCCGCTGACGGGAACGCGCCACAGGTCACCCTCGGAGGAGAAGACCACCACGTCGCCGCGCACATCGGGGAAACTGTAGTAGCCGCGGTGTTGCGCGAAGGCGCTGACCGTGGAGAAGATGAAGACAAGTGAAAGTCGCAGCGAACGGGTCATCGGCAGTTGAATCCTCTGGTGGAAAGGATTCGCTCATCGTGTCGAAGAAGCGAAAGCGCAATCAGTCCCTTTCGCGGGGAGTCCGTCTTCGACGATGGACGAGAGACTACTTCAGGAGGAAGCCGGTGCCGCTGCCGGGCGTTGCCGTGGGCACGGGGCTTGGCGTGGCAGAGGCCGTCGGGGTTGGTGACGGTGTCGGGGTGGCTGTTTGTGAGGGCGTGGGGCTGGGCGTCTGCGACGGTGACGCCGTGGGCGATGAAGTGGGTGATGGGGTTGGTGTGGCTGTTTGTGAGGGTGTGGATGATGGTGTGGGGCTGGGCGTCTGTGATGGTGAAGGTGACGGAGTTGGTGAGCCGCCGGCATTCGGAAGGCCCGGTGTCACGTCCTGCGGAATGGTCCAGTTTGCGAGGCTGTTGGGCGTGAAATCGCCAAGGTTGCGCGACAGCGCCTGTGTGTCGCTGCTGACGGATACGGAGGTGGACTGGGCCGTACCGAAGGTGATGATCGTTGAGCCGAAACTGTTTGTGCGAAGGAAGTTGTCCTGCGCGGGCGCGGCGTCCTCGTACAGGTAAGCGTCAATGTTCGTATAGACGTTGTCGCCGTTGTTGCTGCGGTCGTTGCGAACAACGGCGATTCCTGCGGAGGGTCCGTCGAACATGCTAAGCGTGGAGATGTTCTGGCGCTGCGTGGCGGGAAGACGCGACACCAGGTCGCTGGCGATGCCGGCGGACTGGCTGGAGCCGTTGTAGATCACGAAAAGTCCGCCGGGCGGAATCACGCCGCGGAGGGACGTGGGGTTGGTGGCTTCGTTCTCCGAGCCGGGGATTGTGGTGGGCGCATTGATGTCTGACCGAAGGAAGCGATAGAGATGGGGCGCTTCCAGGTTCAGGGGACGGGTTCCGGTGTTGATCAATTCCACGAAGGAGCGGTCGTCGGTGCCGGAATCACTGTAACTGAATTCATTGATGAGCGGGACGCCGGGCACTGTTGTTTCCGCGCCGGGGGCGAAGTCGACGATGACGGGAAGGTGATCGGGGCCGCTGGAGGTGTCGCTTGAGAGAAGCCCCGCGGCGGTAAGTGCGCCGGAGCTCATAGTGGTTGTGCTGATGAGGAACTGGTTGGTGATGCGGAGCACGGAATCGGTGTAGGTGAAGCGGTCGAGGCGTGACGACGGCGATGAGGAAGAAGGCCATGTGCGTGGATTTCCGTTCACATGGTCGTAGGGAATCGCCTCTGTGGAGTCGCTGCCGTCCCAGTCCGGCGGGGAGTCCGCGCCGTAGGTTGCCTCGTTGAAAATGTCACCGTCCAACACCGTGCGCGAGGGGTGGTAGGGCGGCTCGTCGGCGTTGTCGTCCTGGCCAACGTTGTAGTCCCCGACAACCAGCATCGGCGTGCCGTCGGCAAGCGTGATGTTTCCGCCGGGGGTGCGCGCGTCGCGCAGCCAGTTGATGATGGCGTCGGTTGCGGTTTGGCGTCGCGCGGCATCACCGGATGCGGTGCAGCATTTCAGGTGAACAGCCATCACATACAGTGATCCGGAGGATGGCGTGGTCACGAGCCCGCACGTGACGCCGCGTGTTTCCGATGCGGGAATGGTGTCGGTTGCGGTGAGTGTCAGCGTGTGGCGTGTCGCAATGACGTTGCGGTTGAATCCATCACTGAGGCCGCGATGGACAGTCCACGTGGTGCCGGGAAAATAGCCCTCCAGCGTGCTCTTGATCTGCGCCGCCGTGACGGAGGGAACCAGTTCCTCCATCGTCACGATGTCGGGGTTGACCGCCTGGAAGACGCGCCGAAGCTGGTTCGCCGTCACGGTGGAATCGTCGACGAAGAGGTCTTCAATGTTGTACTGTAGGACGCGAATATCCGAAGCGTTGGCCTTGGCAAAATCACCCGCAGCGGGATCGAAGGCGCGCGCGTTCCCGATCAGGGAGGCGAAGGCCACCAGCGCCGGGGCGCCGTATCGTAGTCCGTGCATCATGGGGGATTTTCTTCCGGCCTAGTTTGCCTTTTTCGGCGCGGAGGCGGGCGTGGCGGGTGGCTTTGGCCGGTATCCCATGCGAAGCAGTTCGGTGTTGATGTCGAAGTCGGGGCTGGTCCCGCGAACGACGCCAAACTGGTCAATGAGGACGAAATATGGCAGATCCTCACTGATGCGATTTTCATTTGTCCGCAGGTCGAGCCATGCGTGCTGGATCCCCTTCGTGGGATATTTCTCCAGGGCGTCCCGCCAGGCGTCGCTGCTGGAATCGGTGTTCAGCGCCAGGAAGACGAGGTCGGTGCGGTCGCGGGGGATGGCGGCAAATTCGTCCATTTTCTTCAGGGAAGCGAGGGATGATTGGGAGGAGCGCTCCCAGACCATCAGCAGGACGGTCTTGCCGAGGTACTTGGACAGGCGCATCGTCCCGCCGTCCTGCATGGTGAGCGAGACTTCGGGCGCTTGGGCACGGGGGCGGAACTCCATGCGCGGGACGCCTGACACGAGCATCACCTCCGGGTTCTTGTCGTCCCTGAGCGTTGCGGCGGAAAGCTTGGCCTGCACGGACCCTTCACCCACCTGTGGCGCGGAAACGATGTAGTTGAACTTCGGCGAAACGCCCGCGAAGGAAAAGCGCCCTTCCGGGTCGGTTTTCACGTCGGGGTAGTAGATCGACTTTTCCGGTTCGCCGAGGGCGTTGAAGGCGCGAAGCTGGATCGTGGTTGATGTCACGACGTCGCCGCCCTTGCGAAGAAGGACCCCCTTGATCGTGACGTCGCCCTCCCCCCCTTCGACAACGCGCTTGGGATATTCCGCCGTGATGATGTTTTCGATGCCGGGCTTGAGCATGATCGTGCGCGAATCGTCCAGGTAGGGGAATTCGGGGGCCACTCCGCGCACTGGCTGGTGAAGCGCGGCAAGCTGGTATGCGCCCCCTGCAAGGTTCTTGATCGTTACGGTCGTGGGCGTGTCGCTGCGTTGCGTGCCCTTCGGCGGGGGGCTGGTCTTTTCCTTGTTGTTCGCCTCAACGGCCTTCGCGATCCCCACGCTGTAGGGCGCGACGGAAACCTCGGATGGGACATCGACGACGCTGTATTGCAGCGTGGCGGGGAGGCCGGGCGAGAACACGACGGTTTTTCCGCGTTCCGCCGCAAATTCGGGGGACAGGTAGCCCCACATGCGCTTTCCCGCCAGCCAGCCTATCACGTACTTCTGGCCATCCTTCACGCGCACGGTCCATGTATCCTTCCCTGTCTTTTTCAGGCGGAGCGACTTCTCGGCCTTCTTCGTCAGCGCAAGCTCCGATTCATCCGCAGCGGCGATGGTGGGTTTGCCGGAGACGGTCTTGCCGTCCAGCTTCAGTTGCATGTCGACGGGGGTTTGCACAGTGATCGTGCGCGGGAAGCTGCTGAAGCGGGAGGACACGTTCGTGGACAGGATGTCCTTTCCCCAAAGTGTCATGCGGTAGCCGAATCCGCGCTTGGTCTTCTCGCTGATTTCCCATTCCAGCGGACCGGCGCCAAGCACGTCGCCGCGGCCAACGACCATCATTATTCCCTGCTTGTCGCTGGCCTTCAGGCGGCGCGGCTCACCAAGACCCTGCAACACGCGGCCATCCTCGGAAATTTCCACGCGGGTGGCGGTGGCGCGGACACCCTTCAAGGGGTTGCCGTTTTCATCGACGATCTGCACGCGGATGACCGGCATGTCCGGCGTGGATTTCGGCAGCGATCCGCAGCCGGTGAACACCGCCAGAAGGAAAGTGATGACGCCGATCAGTGTAAGTGATTGATTTGTGGAAACGCGCATGGAATAGGCTCTCTTTGTAGCATCATCATTTTGGCCGGTTGCCCGGCGGCAATCCAAACGCACATGTCCCCCGCTTCTTTGCGGTGCGGCACATCCCCCCAGGAGGTTTCCAAGTCATGGCCGAAGCCCAGAATTACGCAAATCACCGGAGGTTTTATCCGCTCCATCACTTTATCGCGGCGCCGATCGCGCTGCTGGGTGCCCTGGGGGCCATCGCCAACCTTGTGATCGCAACGGTTTGGTTTCGCGGCTACCGTGGCGTCATCGAGGCGACGGTGATTCTGTTGATCGCGCTGGCAGTGGCGCTGGCCATGACGATTTCGCGCCTGTACGCGATGAAGGTGCAGGACCGCGTCATTGCGTTGGAGGTCGGTGAGCGCTACGAGCGGTTGTCGGGAAAGCCCTTCGCGGTGCTTTGCGACCAGTTGTCGGTGAAGCAGATCGTGGCGCTGCGCTTTGCCAGCGATGGGGAGTTGGTGCCGATGGCCCAGGCCGCCGCGGAAAAAAACACGAAGCCCGGCGACATCAAGAAGAGCATCAAGGAATGGCGGGCGGATGAACGGCGGGTGTGAGGCGCGCGGCCCGGTGTCACGAGAAGTGTGAAAACCCCGCGTCATTCGCGGGCCTTTTGACACCATGGGGGTCGACGACGGCGACGCCGCCTCCGCTGCCAACCTTCCCGATGGGGAAGCCCGGCGGGTCGGAAGCAGCAGCGAGCGCCGTGGAAAAGAGGAGACGGTAGTCCTCCCCGCCATGAAGCGCGAAGTGTTCCGCGCGCGCGCGATCACCCGCGCAGGCCGAGAGCAGCGCCCCTGAAAGGGGGAGCTTGTTTGTATAGATGTCTATACAAACACCACTGGCGCGCGCGAGTTGGCCACAATCATTCACGACGCCATCGGAAACGTCCATCATCGCAATGTCCCGGTGGCGCTGCACAAGCTCGATGCCACGCGCGACGTCCACCGCAGGGCGCAGGTGCGCATTGACAAGCTCGCTTCGCTCCGGCTCGCGGACGGACAGCCGGCCTTCCAGGATGGCAAGGCCTGCGGCGCTGTCGCCAACGGGGCCGGTGATGTAAACGGTCTGCTCCGGCCTTGCGCGATCGCGGGCGGCAATTGGAGCGTCCGCTGCCACCTCGCCCACCAGTGCCAGCGTCAGCGACCATTGCGGCGCGCGGACCGTGTCGCCGCCAATCAGCCTGCCTCCGAACTTCGAGAAGGCCTGGTCAATGCCGTCGTAAAACCTGTGGATGCGCCTCGCGGATTCGCCGGCGGGAACCCCAAGTGACACCAACGCGAAAAGAGGGCGCGCGGCCTTGCTGGCGAGGTCGCTGGCATTGGTGGCGACGAGCTTGTAGCCAAGCGCCTCCGGGGTGGCCAGTGGGTCATTCCACCAGCGAAAGTGGGTGCCCTCGACCATGGAATCGATGGTCCAGGCAAGGCGCTGGGCGCCGTCGTGCGCGGTGACGGCGACGTCGTCGCCGGTGCCGAGCGGAAGGCCCGCCGTGTGCCGTTGCAGCAAGGGCTTGAGGAGTTCGAGCAGGCCCAGCTCGCCGACGGTGGACAGAGTTTCGTCGCTCATGGGACCACTCAGTGGCTGCGGCGCGGGCCTTGGCAAACGGAAGTTGACCGTTTTGGCGGTGCTTTTCGATTTGATCCCCATCGGTCGGTCCGCATCATTCGTCGCCTTCGCGACCCCGGAACTCATGGAATACGCAACCACAGACGATTCAGCCGTGCCGCAGCCACCAGTGGCGGCAACATTCAAGGCCTACCACACGGCGCCCCTGCCGAAGCCCTACAAGTTTGGCGAGGCGAAGCAGGGCGGGCGGTGGAGCGCGCTTGGCATTGCGCAGGCGATCATCCTTGCCGCGCTGTCCGTGTATTTTGTCGCACAGTCGTCCGTGTACTGGCTTGCGGTGATTGACGATTCCTACATCACGTTCCGGTTCGTGGACATGTACACGCATGGCTACGGCTGGCGCTTCTCGCCTGAAGGCCCGCGCGTGGAGGGAATGACAAACTACCTGTGGGCGGTGGCGCTGATTCCGCCGCACCTGCTGAAGCTGGACCTGATGTCGGTGGCAAAGGTCTACGGGTTGGTTTGCGGGCTTTTCGCGATCCTCGGCTCGTTCCTGCTCGCGCGGGCGATTCGCAATCGCAACGACCTGATCAACCTGATTCCGGCGATCTTTCTGGCGACGAACGCGCACTTTTCCCATTGGGCGATGATGGGGATGGAGACGCTGTTGCAGGTGGCGTTGGTTGTTTGGGCGTACTACCGCTTTGAGGTGGAACGGCGCGACCATCGTGCGTGGCAGGTGAGTCCGATCCTGTGCGTGCTGGCCGCAATGACGCGCATCGACAGCCTTTACTACCTGTCGCCGCTGGGAATGTACGGCGCGTGGCTGGTGATCTGGTGCCGCATTCCCATCAAGCGCATGCTGCGGTGGGCGGTTCTGGCGGCGGTGCCGTTTGGAATCTATTGGGTCTGGCGCTGGAATTATTTCGGAGACCTGCTGCCGAACACCTATTACGCGAAGCAGCGGCTTGTGCCCTTCGAGGGTTATGGGCGCGGCCCGGTGCAACTGGCGATCTTCTACTTCGACCAGGGTGGGTTCACGACGAAGATCCCCAAGGAGTTTGCGAGCGTCGCGCAGGATTCCTTCCTGTCGGGGCTTGGCTACGCGGCGAAACTGGGATTGTGGCTGGGCGGCGATGGAAGGAATTCGCTCGCGTGGATCAACCTGTGGCTGTGCGGCGCGCTGCTTTCCGCCGCCGCGATGGTGAGCGGGGCGGTCGCCGTCTTCGCGCGCAGGTTCCAGGTCAGGTGGTTGCTACAGTTCGACGACGTGCAGTTCGGGAAGATCGCGTTCCTTGTCGCGGCTCCCTGGATGATGAACATTTTCTACATCTATCATGTAAACGGCGATTGGATGCCGTCGTTCCGATTCTTCCAGATCATCCAGCCAACAATTGGCGTGTCGCTGGCGGTGGGTGTTGGCTTCGCGATGCAATTTATCGGCGCGGAACTGGGAAGAAGGATCTATCAGTCGATCGCCTCATTGTTGCTGTTCGCGGCAACGGCGACGCTGCTCTTCTTTTCCGCGAAGGAACAGGCACAGACAATGTCCGTGTATGTGTTCGGGGCGGACGGTGTCTATTGGTCAAAGCGGAAGGCGGATTGGTACAAGCCGGAGGAAATCGTTCGCGGCTATCGCATGGGTTTCTCGCCGCCGCTTGAGGACGTGGCAAACCGCCTGCTGGTGGAAACACAGGACGACGCGTGGGTTTTCATGAGCGACATCGGCCTGCCGCTGTGGTTGGCGGAACACCTGAACCTGTATGACGTGGATGGATTGACCGACCCGTTCCTGTCCCACGCGCCCAGCATGCGCGGCAGGATTCCGCCGTTTGCCGACTTCGAGGAGAAGGTTCGCAGGCAATACACGCAGGCGGACGGCTCACTGATCCCGGGAACGAAGGAGAAGGACCTGGAGCTTCAGGCAAAGCGGGCGGAGTTCGAGGCCTTCCTGGGCCGAAACACGCGCTACATCATGGAGGAACGGCGCCCGGAGTACCTGCTGCTCTTCATCAACCACGAGCGCCCCGATCCGAAAAGCCCCGGAGGCGCCTACCCGGAAATTTCCTGGCGGGTGTGGAAACATCCCGCGCTGGCAAACTACACGGACGACTGGCAGTCGGGGAAGACGGGCTTCGTGTTCAACCATGTCTTCCGCCGCAACGACGTGCCGAAGGAAGTTCCCGATGCCGTGAAGCTGAAACGCTTCTTCCGCGCGATCGACCGCAATCCGCTTCTTCCGTGCATCGTGGCCTGGATGGAGAAGGAATCGCACACCATGAAGACCATCTCGGCGGAGGATCGCGCAAGGATTCGCGGGCATGTGCTGCACACGCTGAAGCGATTCCCCGATGATGAGGCGACGCGGAAGCTGCTGGCGTCCGCCCTCTACGGTCGTGATGCGGAAACCATCAAGGCGGTGCTGGAGTATACGAAGAAGCAAAAGCCCGACAGTGTCGCCACCTACTACCTGCTTGCCGATGCCTACGAGAAGGAGGGCAACTTTGCCGAGGCCGCCAGCATCGTCGAAAAAACACAATCAATGGTGGAGGCCGATGACAACTCGTCGCTCTATCGACTGATCTGGCTGTATGAAAAGCTGGAGCGTGAGGACAAGGTGAGGGAGTATGGGCGGCTGGCGGTGAAGCGGCGCCCCGATGACGAGCGTCCCTGGTCGGACCTGGCGTCGGGGCTGGAGCGACTGTCGGACTTGCCGCGGTATTCGAAGGCGGAGGCGCTGGCAATGAAGCGCGAGGCGCTGGAGGCGTTCAACAAACTCGTCGAATTGAAGGGGTCGAAGCCCGACTACCTGGAGCAGGTCATGGGGGACCTCCAGAGGGAAATCGACGAGGCGACCGCGCCACCAGCAGGGCCGGCGCCGGCCACGCAGGCCGATGATTCGGGCACAAGCAGGCCGGAGGCTTCCGCCAGCGGGATGATTCCGCTTCCGGTCACGCTTCCACGGTACGAATCCCGTTACGGGCCATGACGGACCTCGGCCTGTATATACACGTTCCGTTTTGCAAGCACGCCTGCCCCTATTGCGATTTCTACAAGCTTGAGTTGCGTGCGATTCCCGCGGCGACACGGTTGGCGTTCACCAGCGTTGTCGAACAGGAACTGATCCTTCACCTGACCGCGCATCCTGATTTGGCGGAGCGAAGGTTGGAGACAATCTACCTTGGCGGCGGAACTCCATCGACGCTGAAGCCGGAGCTTGTCGGGGGACTGGTTTCCTTTCTTCAGCGCGCCTTTCAGGGGGACGGGGCGCAGGAAATCACGCTGGAGGCAAACCCGGAAAACCTGACGCCACAGCGCTGCGTGAAGTGGCGCGAGGCGGGAATCAACCGCCTCAGCATTGGCGTGCAGACCTTCGCAGACCGACATCTGGAAAGGCTCGAGCGCTTGCACCGCGCGGAAGTGATCGACGACGCAGTTGCAAACGCGCGCGCCGCGGGTTTCGACAACATCTCGCTCGACCTGATGTTCGCGTTGCCGAACCAGACAATGGAGGAATGGATGGAGTCGCTGCGGCGGGCAGCCGCGCTGAATCCCGAACACCTGAGTTTTTACGGCCTGACCTACCATGAGAACACGCCGTTCCATGAACAGCTTGAGGAAGGCGGGCTTCGGGAAGTCGAAGAGGACCTTCAGGCGGAGATGTACCTGGCCGGTTGCGGGTTTCTGCGTCATGCCGGCTTCGAACATTACGAGATCAGCAATTTTGCAAGGCGGGGAAACCGTTCGCGGCACAACCAGCGCTATTGGTATCGCGGCGATGTGCTGGGGCTTGGCCCGGGGGCACACAGCAACCTCGGCCCGCGCCGATGGAGCGACCCGGAGGACCTGGAGTCGTGGCAGGAGGCGGTGGGCAACGGGATGCTGCTGATGATGGAGGAGGAGCCTCTCGGCCCGGAACAGCTGGATGGGGAAAAACTTTTCACCGGGCTTCGCAGGATCGAGGGAATTTCCAGGCGCGAGTCACCGATCCTGCACAATGCGGCGAGGGCCTGGTTCGAAGAAAATCGCGACGATGTTGGTGACTATGCCGCGTGCGACGAGGAGTCTTTTCGGCTGATGGAAACGGGGTGGCTGGTCAGCGAGGCGATCATCAGGGACATCATGAAGCACCTGCCCCCGGGGTAGGGGCGGCTTGTTGCCAGCCCTTTGCCGAGGCGGTGAGTTCAAGCCCGACCTTGGCGTTCATTGTCGCATCGCTGTGTGCGCCAGAGGCGTGGACATGGTGCCCCACTCCCGCGATCATCGCCGCGTTGTCGGTGCAAAACTCCGGTTCAGGAAGCGCGACGGCGATGTTCTTCATGCGCGTGGCGAGCGCCGCGCGCAGGCCGCGGTTGCACGCGACGCCACCAACGACTGCCAGGCGCGACAGGCGGTGTTGCTTCAACGCGCGCGCGCACTTCCCAACCATCACGTCGATACATGCGGCCTGAAAGCTCGCGCACAAATCCGCGATGACCTTCCCGTTTCCCTGAATGGCATCGGGGCCGCCGAGCTTTTCAACCTCGCGCGCAAAGGAGCTTTTCAACCCCGAGAAGGAAAAATCAAGATCGTCACGGTTGAGCAGGGGCCGTGGGAAGGCGAACGCGCGCGGATTGCCCTGTGCCGCGAGGCGATCGACGATGGGCCCGCCGGGATAGCCAAGGCCAATGTGCTTGGCAATCTTGTCATACGCCTCGCCGACCGCATCATCCAATGTTTCGCCAAGCGGTTCGTATGCAAGCGGCCCGCGGACAAGCGCCATGCTGCTGTGGCCACCGCTGACGGCGAGGCCGATGTAGGGTTCGAAGGCGGGTGCCCGGTCGGTGACGGGCACGCCCCAGGCATCGTGTTCGCGCCCGATGAACGGGGAGTAGAGGTGCCCGGCGATGTGCTGCACGCTGAGGAGCGGAATGCCGCGCGCGGCAGCGAGGCCCTTTGCGAACTCCACGCCCACCAGCAGGCACCCGATCAGGCCGGGACCACGCGTGACGGCGATGGCGTTGATGTCCGAAAGCGCGACGCGGGCGCCCGACAGCGCACCCTCCACGATCTGGACAATTTGTTCAAGGTGCGCGCGGCTGGCAATTTCGGGAACCACGCCACCATAACGTTGGTGGATGGGCACCTGGGATGCGATGTTGTTCGAAAGGACGCGGCGGCCATCCTCCACTACGGCGGCGGCGGTTTCATCGCAGGATGATTCGATGCCAAGGATCAACACGCGGACGCGTTACTCCACCGTCTTGCGTGTGTATTCATCGATGGTTTCCTTGGAATCGACCAGGGAACTGCGCGCGCGGTCGAAGACGCCGTTGCCGATGCGATCGGAGGCCAGCTCGATCTGGAACTGCGCGGTCTTCAGGTACTCACGCTGGTCACTGACGCCGCCGTAGATGGTCAGCTTGGGAATTGCCGGGTCCTTCTCATTCACGCGCGAACAGGAGATTTCAATGCGGCTGATCGTGGAGCGTCGCCAGAGTTGGAACACCTGTCGGCGCGGAAGCTGATGGCGCAGGAGCGCGGGTTTTTCATCCAGGTTGAAGAATTGGCGGGTTGATTCCTTCTCATCGATGACGCGCAGGCTATGAACGCGGATGTCGCCCGACTCCACAATCACCGACAGGGCACTGATTCGCTGGATGGGTGGATCGTACACGATCGTGTCGTGGTCTGCCCTGCCGGGGGCGTTTTCAACCTTTTGGGAACCAAGGTCGATCCACTCGTAGTCCGCCAGGGAGTTTTGCAGGTCATCGCGATAGTGCAGGTAGTTCACGCAAGATCGGAGCATCCGGCGAAGCGTTTCCACGGGAACGGCGGCCCTGGCTTCCGCATCGTTCGTTCGCGGCAGTTCACTGATCACCTTGTCAATGAGGCCAACGGTTTCGTCCAAGCTGATGGGGGGGAGGAAGGCGATCTTGCGCGTCTCCGCAAGGACCATCGGCGGCGGCGTGGCAACCGTTGTCGTCTGGGTCGTGGGGAGGTCGGACACGCTGGTGGGTGTGTTGATCGTCCCGCGCGATTCATGCTGGGCACGAACCATCGCGGGCGCGCAAAGCACGACCGCGATGAAGATCATTTTGCGGAGCCGGAGCATCCTCACAGCGGTGAGTATAGGAACGAGGGACGGGAAACAACAAGCGGGAAGGGGAGCGCCGAAGTTGATTCAGGTGGATCGGGCGACCGGGAGCGAAACTTCGCTAAATGTTGACCTGCCGGAAGTTCAGGTGATGGTGGCCTGTGGATCGATGTTGAGCAATGCACGGCGGAGGAACTCCAGCGCCTGAATTGTGGCAAAGGATCGAACGGATTCCCGGTCGCCGCCCAGCAGACGGCGGGCCGCGAAGGTGCCCGATGGAGAGGCGACCGCAAACCAGACGGTGCCGACCGGCTTGTCGTACGAACCGCCGTCCGGCCCGGCAATGCCGGACACGGCCACGGCGTAATCCGCGCCGGATTTCGCCCGTGCGCCCTCGGCCATGGCGCGCACCACGGGTTCGCTGACGGCACCATGTGCCCCAAGGATGGCGGGCGACACTGTCAAGTCTCGAATCTTGGCGTCGTTGGAGTAGGTCACCCATCCCGACTTGATGACTTGCGAAGAGCCGGCCACGTCCGTGAGTTCCTTCGCGATCCAGCCGCCGGTGCAGGATTCTGCTGTGGCGAGGGTCTTTTGGTGCTGGCGAAAGAGCGCCACCAGGGCTGCGGCAAGCGTCTGGTCGCCGGGGCCTTCCGCGAAGAGGAACGGCTCACCCAGGCGCGTGGCCAGAAGGTCGCGAAGCCGCCGGGTGTTTGCCTGATTCTCATCATCCCGCGGGCCTGTTGCCGCAATGCGCAGGCGAATGTGGCCCCGTGATGCCAGGATCGTGAGTTCGCAGCCGGGCTGATTGGCAAACAGGTCGCGAATCCTCCCGTTGATGGTGGACTCCGGGACCATCGCAAGGTGCATGGAGTAAATGGAGCGCCGGGGCCGATGCGGGAACGCCGCGTGAAGCGGCCCGCCGAGCGATTCCGCCAACATGGGCATCCACTCGGACGAAGGTCCGGGCAGCGCCAGCAGTGCTGGTCGGTGCTCCGCAGCGGGCACGAGGAATCCCGGCGCCGTGCCCCAATGGTTGAGGAGGATGGTCGCCTCCCTGGGAATGAAGGCCTGTCGGGCGTTGTCAGGCGGCATTTCGCGTCCGCGCTTGCGGAAGCGCTCGCGGATCATGGCCTCGGCTTCCCGGTTTTCCACAAGTGGCTGGTTGCACCAGCGGGAAATGACATCCCGGTTCAGGTCGTCCTCCGTGGGGCCCAGGCCGCCTGTCATGATGACAAGGTCAGCTCGTGGCGCGGCATCCTCAATCGCGGCAAGTATGGTGTCGAAGTCATCGGGCGCGGCGGCGTGACCAACCACCCGGAACCCTTTGTCGAACAGGATGACGGACAGGCGCTGGGCATTGCTGTCGGCGTACATGCCCTGGGTGATTTCAGAGCCGGTGCTGATGAGGCGAACGCGGGGAGGGGTGTCGGTCATGGTCTTTGGTTTGGGAAGGCTGCGCAATCAGCCTGATCAAGGAGCGTGGTCCAAGGGCAGGATTGGAGCGCAAGCGATTCCGGGTTTGGATGTTGTCATGCGCCGCGTCCGATCCCGGTGCAATTTTCCACCAGTTCCATTAAATGATTGCCGCTGTTTGACGGTACTGGGATGGGTTGGTGATTCGTATCCTCGCGAACCAAGGGAAGGCCGCGCCCGGCGCATGGCGAAGAGAAAGACACGACGAATCCACCGGCGATTCTTTCGCGGGCTGCGGGTTTACCTGCCGCTGATTTTTCTCATATTCATGGCGATGGTCATTTTCCTGCCACTATCCGCGGGGTGGATGGCGCGGCGGGCGGAGCGGGAAATCCTAAAGCGCACCGGCCTGAAGGTGAAGATCGACCAGATGGAGGTGACGATCGCGGAGGGAAGGGTTGTCATTGGCAGCGCGCGGGCGAAGCCGGGTGGCGCAAGGTCCGGCGGGGGCCTGTTGATCGAAGGCTCGCCGGATGCTCCTCCCTTTCGCGTGGAGCGCGTGGAGTTGGAGGGAAGTTTCGCGTCACTGCTTGGTGGGAACGAATCGTGGCCCAGCAAGGTCACGGTTGATGGACTGCCGCCCGTCCTTCTCGAAAAGAACAAGGAGGGCAGCTACGAGTTGGAGGGCGCCTTCCGCGGGCTGCTGGACCGCCTGCATGCGATGGAAAAAAAGGAAAAGGAAGCGACCGGGAAGGACGTGGCCGATGACGAGGAGTTGTCGCCTCGGGGGATTGGCCACACACCCCGGATTGTGGTGCGCAGCCTGCCCATCGCAATCGATCCCATCAGGAAGGATCTTCCAGCGGTGTCAATGACGCTGGACCGCGTGGAGCTGGATCAACGACCGGCGGCCAATTCACCGTTCCGCGCGAAGATCGATGGCATCGCGATGGCTGATTCGCTCGAACGCTTTTCGCTGAACGCGATCTACCTTCCCTCGGAGAATCGCGCGGGGTTGCAGGGAAAGCTTTCCGGTGTCAGCGTGCCGTTCCACGTTCGCCCCCTGGGCGGGTTCACGGGCCGGGTGAAGAATCTGGCCATCGATGTGAACGGTCGTGTGGCGGAGGGCGGAAAAATTGAAGCGAGCCTAAACGCGGTGGCGGGCCATCTGGAAATCGCGCAGGATCGTCTTGGTGGCGAGCGGTGGGAGGATGAGCCGGTCGAGGTGCGGATTCGTGGGGAATTCAATCCAAGGGAACAGGAGCTGAAGGTTGCACAGCTCTCGCTCTCCAGCGCGGGTGCGAAGTTCGACCTGAACGGTGCGGTGGCGCTGAAGGGGGATTTGCCGGGCGAGGCGCATATGCAAGTGGATCGTATGCCGCGCGCGGCGCTGGCATTGCTGCAAAACGAACTGACCGAACGCATGAACATCACGATCGATGCCACCGACACTTCACCGACGCTGCAATTGGAGGGTTCAACACAGGGGGATTTTGCGAGGCCGGAGACGTTGAATTCCTTCGCATCCGTTCATGCAGAGGGCTGGACCATCAATGCGCCCGCGATGCCCGCACCAGTTGTTGTCCGCACGTTGAACATGATGGCCTCGCGTGATGACCTGGAGATTCGTGATGTTCACGTGGATTTCAGCGGCATGAAAATCCAGGTGAAGGGGGCCATTCCGATCTGCAACAGCGACGTTGACAAGGTGGGGGAAGTCACGCTGACGGCGGAAGGAAACACGGAGACGATCTTTGACTTCCTCAGCCGCAAGGGCCTCACGCCACCGGAAATAAATTACGCACGCCTTCCCGCTTCGATGGTGGTTAGGGCGCAGGGACGCATCGAATGCGACAACTCCACGATGTCGACGGCGATGAAGCCACGCATCGATGGCCTGGAAGGCTCGCTGACTTGGAAGCAGGGGGAAATTGGCCTGCGTGATTTCACGGAACCAATTCGTTTGGAACCGGGCCGCATCGTGTATGACAACAGCGACCTGGCGCTGGAACGTTTTTCGGCCTCGGCCCAGCACATCAGCGTCAAGGCGGATGGGAAGGTGAGCAACCTCCCGCTGCCGATGCGTCCCTCCACCACGAAGCCGGTGATCGAGGGAACCGTGTCGTCCGCAGGGGACATTCCCGACCTGGTGGCACTGCTCAACCGCCACCTTGCGCTGCCGAGCCTTCCACGCGATCTTGCGGGGCAGTACCAGCTTACGCTGAGCGGCAAAGCTGACACGGCGGCGCTGTCGAAGACTGACTACACGCTTCGGCTGCTGCTGGACAAGGTGTCGGCGACAGTGGACACGCCCAGCAGGCCGGTGCGGGTGGCGGACTTTTCGGCGGACATGAACCTCAATCGGGATGTGATGGAGGTGCGGCGATCAAACCTGCGCATTCATGATGAGGAAACGGGCGACACGACACTGGACCTCAAGTTGTCGGCGGATCGCACGGCGGTGCGGGTCGATGGGGATGCGCGGACGAAGTTGGAGATGCTGCCGTCGCTGCTTCCAAGGGACCTGAAAGACATGTACATGAAGGGGACGTTGCCCGCGAACGGCTGGGCGCGCTTCACGCCAAGGAGGCCGCTGGATCCCGACAAGAGCCTGGTGGAGGCGTGGGTTGGCTTCCTGAAGACGCCGGGGCTTTCCGTGGACGTGAAGGGGGAACCGGACTTGCTGGTTGATTTCGAACTGGCGAACAAGCAGGAGGAGCCGGTGGAAATTTTTCCGCGTGATTTTCCCGTTCGGATTTCGAACATCCGCGGTAGCGCGCGCTTCACGCCAGAGGGAATCATCTTGAGGGAGGTGCGTGCCGATTTCGGTTCAGCAAAAGACGTGCTGACCAGCGGCACGGTCAAGCTGGGACGGCCAGTGATTGTGGACTTCAGCGCAGACATCGATCAATTGGATGCAAACGAATGGATGACCGGCTGGGGCGAGCGGGAGTGGGCCGCCTACAGCGCGTCATTCGAGCCGCGCTGGAAATCGATTCCCGAACCGTACCAAACAGCGATTGTCAACGCGCGAATCAGGACGAACCGGGTTCATTTTCTGCGCTACGACGGGGACAAGGTTTCGGCGAACCTCCATTTTGAATCGTGGTCGCGAATTCCGGATCCGCTGAACATCACCGAGATTGAGGGGTTCATGTATGGCGGTCCGTCCAAGGGGGACCTGAAGTTCGAGCTGCTTGACCATGGGGAGGCGCCGCGCGTGACATTCAACGGCGAATTCAATCGCGTGGACCTGAAGCCGTTCATGGACGCGCTCTATGAACGCGACCAGAAGATGGATGGCCTGATCACGGCGCAGACCGGGTTTTCGGGGCAGTTGATGAACTATCCCACGTACAAGGGTGAGGGGAAATACACGATCGAACGCTCCTCCGTGATAGGAAACGTGATCCTGGACTATGCGCGCGGCATGTTGGAGTTGACCTCCACCCAGGGGCTGAACACGTCCACCATCATCGGCACGGTTTCCATGTATGATCAGAAGGTGTTCCTGCCGAACGTTGTGATCAGGAATCCGAACATCAACCTGACTGCCGACGGGTATCTGGATTTTCGTGGGCGCTTGTTCTTCGATGTGACAGCAAGCGTGCTGGCGAAACAGCTTCAAAACATTCCACTGATCCGCATCATCGGGAATGCGATCGACGTGGTGGGAAACCAGATCGTGTCGTATGAGTTGCGCGGAACGCTGAAGGATCCCCGATACAGGGCCGTGCTGACGCCGGTGGGGAGGTTGATGTCGATCCGCGAGGTGCTGAAAGAGAGCCAGAAGGAGGTGATCCTTCCGGAACAGGAGCAAATGCTGCCGGCGCCAGTACCCGCGACGACGCAGACATCGCCGCGAGGCAAGAAGAAGAGGAAGCAATGAGGTGGCGCCAACGACTGCGCAGGCGGCGCGAGGCGCTGGAATCGAAGAACCTCCTGCGCCGGATGGTGGGCGTGAGGCCCGGCAGTGATGGCTGCATCGCGCGTGCCGACGGAACCTTCATTGATTTTTGCAGCAACGACTATTTGGGGCTGTCGCGCGACCAGGAGGTCATTCGGGCCGCGGGCGACGCGGTCGCGCGTTATGGTGCGGGAGCGCGCGCCTCGCGCCTGATCACGGGAAACTACGAGTTGCTGGAGGAATTGGAGGCGGAGTTGGCCGCATTCAAGGGAATGGAGGCGGCGACCGTTTTTCCTTCGGGCTACGCAGCGAATCTGGGCGCCTGCTCCGTCCTGATGGAGCCGGGGGATGTGGTTTTCGTCGATCGGTTGTCGCACGCGTGCCTGGTGGATGGTGTTCGCCTTTCCGGCGCGAAGCTGCGCGTGTTTCCACACAACGACCTGAAGAAGTTGGAAGAGCTCCTGAAGAAGGAATCATGCCGGAAGGCTGATGCGGACGCAGCAAGATGGATCCTCTGCGATGGTGTCTACAGCATGGATGGGGACTTTGCGCCGCTGCCGGGCCTGCTGAAACTGGCGGAGGATTTCAGCGCGGTCGTTGTCATGGATGACGCCCACGCAACAGGCGTTGCGGGTGCACGGGGCCGGGGAACCGCAGAGCATTTTGGCATCGATCCCGGCGCGCACATGGATCGGCTGATCGTTACGGCAACGCTGAGCAAGGCAATTGGTGCGCAGGGGGGCGTTGTGCTTGGCTCGCACGATGTGCGGGAGGCGATCGTGAATTCGGCCAGGCCCTTTGTCTATACAACGGGGCTGGCACCCGCGGCGGCGGGCGCGGCCATCGCGGCGCTGCAAATCATCAGGCGCGAGCCGGAACGCGTGACAGTGCTCCAGCACAATGCAGCGAGGGCGCGTGAAGCCTTGCTCGCTGGTGGAATGAACATCCTGCAAAGCGAGACATGCGTCATTCCTGTCGTGCTGGGCGACGCGCAGCGCGCGCTGGATGCCTCCGCGCGGCTTCGCGATGAAGGCATCCTGGTGTTGCCGGTCCGCCCGCCGACGGTGCCCCGCGGAACGAGTCGCTTGCGGCTCACGGTAACGGCGCGGATTGCGGAGGACGCGCTGCGCGAATGCTGTGGAAAGGTTGTCGCAACCTGCCAATCCTTGTTGGCCCACGGCGCGCGGGGTGGCAGCATCACTGATGAGGTGTGACATCATGGAATCGGGGCGATAGCGCATGGGATTTTTGTCCAGACTTTTCGGTGGCAAGGATGACGCGGCGAAGGAGAAGGCGGCACCCGCGCCGCCCCAGGGCCAACCGGCCAAATCCTCGCCGGCGTGGCAGGATGCGGGGGCGGTTCCACAGGAACTGGCGGCGACCGAGGTTCTGGAAATGTATCTTGGACCGTCACGCCCCGTGTTTCTGGACGTGCGGGAAAATGAGGAAATCGAGGCATCGGGGATGATTCCGGGCGCCGTTCACATCTCCATGCACGAAATTCAGGGGCGCACAGATGAATTGGACGCGAATAAACCCGTAGTGGTATATTGTGCGAGCGGGATGCGCAGCATGGATGTGGGCGCGTTCTTGCTTCAGCAGGGTTTCAGCAACGTGTCCAACCTGAACGGTGGATTGAATGCTTGGAAGGGCCCCATTGAGAAGAAAAAGTGAACTTTCGATGAAAAAACTGACCTCGTTTCTGATCGCGCTTGGTTTGTTCGGATGCAGCAGTGGATCGACTGGAGCGCAGCAGCCTGCGGGCCGTCGCGTTGATCCGCCCGTGTCACAGCCCGCAACGGGAGCCTGGGCACAAACCCCCAAGCCGACCGTGGCACCGCCAACTTCGACAGTGACGGCCCCCGCCAATCAAGGCATCGCGCGCATCACGCCGCGGCCCACGGTGGCGGCGTCCGCCGCCGCAACCGGAGCGACGATGTATGTGTCCGCCGCGAACACTGTGGTGCGCCAGTCGACGTCGCTCAGCTCGCCCACGGTGGAAAAACTTCAACCGGGGGCAGCGGTGACGGTGGCGGAAAAAGGAGCCGTGCAGTACAAGGTTCGCACGGCGTCCGGTGCGACGGGCTATGTGTCGAAGCTGAACCTGAAGGACACGCCTCCCGCCACGCAGGGGGGGCGTTCGCCGATCGTCATTGCGAGCACCGGACCCAGCGATCGTGACAACATCAACATCCAGCGTGGCCTGAGTGCGACGACGGAACAGGCCGCGAAGCAGGGCAACCTGCCCGAAGAGGCAATTGCTGATGCGAAGTCCATGGAGGAATGCGCATCGAAAATCTCGAATGCCGACCTGGACGCGTTCCTGGTGGAAGGGAAGGTCTACGCACCATGAAGTTGCGGGTTCTGATGACACTGACGCTTTGTGCGCTCCTTTCGGGGACATGCGTGGCTGATGGATATCGTGACGTGCCACGCACGATGCTGGCTGACAACGACGGCAAAAAGAAGGACGAGAAGAAGGAATCGAAGAAGGATCGCAAGGAGCGCGAGAAACAGGAGAAGCGCGAAGCGGAGCGGAAGCGGAACGCGCAGCTCTTCAACGCCGGCCGGGACGTGGTCTTCGGCACGCTGGGTGGCCCGATGACCGCGGAGACGGAGCACGCGATAGGTGGCACCATGGCCGTGAAGAGCTTCACGGAAAAAGGCCGGCGCGATGCGAACGAATCTTTGCAGGGCTATGTGAACAAGGTCGGCCTGTCGCTGGTGCGCAAGTCGTCGCGCGCGGGACAGCCGTTCAGCTTCGCCGTGGTGGACGATGCGGAAATCGCATCGTGGGCCGCACCGGGCGGGTATGTGTTCATCACGACCGGGTTGCTTGGCAGGATCGTGGACGAATCGGAACTGGCTGGCATCCTGGCCCATGAAATCGCGCATGTGACGCAGGAACACATGCTGACGATGATGAAGCGAGAGCAGGTGATCAGCGGGCTGATGAGCGGGGCGCAGGGCCTCGCCGGCAAGGACGACCTGACGCAGTATTCAAAGGCTGCGGATGTTGGCAGCGACCTCATCTTCAACCGCGGCCTGGACCGAAACATGGAATACGAAGCGGATTTGGTGGGAGTGGATCTTGCCGCGCGCACGGGCTACGATCCTGCGGGACTTGTGCGCGTGCTGAATCGCATCAAGGATGACAAGGGCCCGCTGAACAAGATGTTCTCCACTCATCCCGATTACAACGATCGTATCGCGAGGATCAACGCGAAGCTGGCGGCGGAGTTGAGCGGGGTGGAGGGCGCGCAGGGGAAGGAACGCTTCCAGAAGATGGTGGCGGCGAAGGCGCAACCGAGCACCTGAAGGAGAAATCCGCGCGATGGCGGAACAGGCACCAGCCGTTCAGGAACCGCGCGGCAAAGGAAAATCGACGCGTTCGAGGCGGATCGTTCGCGGCCTCGCATGGTGCGTGGCCGCGATCATCGTTTTGGTGCTCCTTGCGCCGACGCTGATCACGTGGCTCCCCACGGAACGGATCGTGGAATCGCAGGCGAACAACCTCCTGCGCGGAAAGCTGGAGGTGTCCGGCATCAAGGTGGGCTGGATGTCGCCGCTTCGCATCGGGAAGGTGGCGCTGCGCGAATCGAAGGACGCGAATGCGCCGGTTGTCTTTTATGCGGAGGATTTTTCCGTCGAAACGGGATTGATCGGGAACATCTTCGAGGATGATCGGCTCGGCAGGGTGCGACTCGGCGCGGTTGCGGTCGACGTCACGCGCCGCAAGGACGGCACAATCAGCATCATGGATGCGCTTCCAGCGGGCGGGACGGACGCGGAACCGAAGCAGCCGTTCGAACTCGATGTTCGAAAGTATCTGCCGAAGAGGGATCTGCCGATTCCGTCACTGGACGCCGCGGTGGAGGCGATTCACGTGACGTATCGCGACGAGGCGCTGACCACCGGGCCGATCACGATCAAGTTTGATGGCGGGGTGGCGGCCCGGTGGCGTGGCGGCGCGACGCCGCTGAACACGAGCATCGGCGGAACGATGGCCGTGGATGGCCGTAGTGCACCGATCCTGTTGCTGGCAGAGGTGAAGGACTGGACAGACGGCACGGCGCTGAAGCTTGACCGCGCAACAGCGACGCTGCGTATCCACCCCGCGAAGGATGATCGACACCCGGCGCTGGTGGAGGTGGCAACGGCGTTGGATGGGGAGGGCGGCGTCGCCGCAGAGTTTACGCTGCGCCCGGATCAGTTGCCGCCGGCGATGACCCTGCTGCCGCCGGGCATGGAACTGCCGGGGGCTTCCGGCATTGCCAGCGCGAAGTTCAAGATGTCGCGCGTGGGCGGGAACGCCGCGGTTGAATTCAACGCGAAGACTTCCCCGGTTGTGCTTGCAGACTTTGGCCGGGACGGCCGCGACTGGGCGTTTCCCGAGTCACAGTTGGCAATCAGCGCCGTGGTGAACGCGCAGACGCTTGACCGCACAAGCATCCTGGCGCGCATCGATTCACCATTCGTGTCGTTGCAGGCGCAGGAGAAAAAACAGGCGACCGGGGAGTATCATGCGGATCTCTCCGGCAACATCAGGTTTGGCGGTTTGACACGACTAGCAACCGGGCTGCGATTCATGCCGGACATTGTTCCCGTCCTCGACGCGGAGGTGGAACTGCGCGGGAGCGGTGTCTATACGGATACAAGGCCGGTGAGTGGGTCCTTGTCCCTTGATTGGCGGGGGCAGTATGTGGAGTGGGCAAGGTTGCCGGACACTCCGCAGTTTGGAATGCTGTGCAGCAACGGCATGGATCTTCGGCCCACGTCATTTACAGCAAGGATTTCAGCGGATCCGGGCGCCGATGGTGCCACGCGTGTCGCGATCAGTGGCGGAGGCGAACTGTTCTCGCTTGATGGGGCGGGCACCTATCGTTCGCGCGAGGACGCGCAGGTGCGCCTGTCGTATTGGGCGGACTTCAAGACGATCGCGGACTTTGTCTCCGAACAGGTGAAGCTTCCGTTTCCGTTTTCGCTGGCGGGAATTGCAAATGGCAGCCTTGACGCATCGATCGACGGTTTGAACCTGCGGCAGAATGGAAGGATTTCCATCGAGGGATTGGCGCTTGCGTCGCCGCTGATGCCGACGGGCGAGGTCGTTGATGACCCGGTGATGAACTGGGGGGCGACGACGCGGTTGGAGGCGCCGTTTGCAACGCGCGGCGGCTTGAATGTGGAATCAGGCTTCGGGCGCTTGCAGGGCGGTGGGCGATACGATCCGGTGGCCGGGCACACGGCCCGCATGAGCGGCACGCTGCTGCTGGAGCCGGTGCTGGCGCTGTTGCCGGAAGGAACGGTGCCGCCGCCGGAGACAATGACGTTGGGGGGGGCGGTGGATGGAAGCGTGGAGCTTGCCGCGCAATCCGCGTCGCACTACGAAATTTCCGCTTCGGTCGGTTCGGGAGAAAATTTTGCGCTTGGTGCGATGAACGACGCGCTGGCGCTGCGCAACTTCAACGCGGGGACAAGCATCACTCTCGCGCAGGATGCGAACGGAAACCTGAAAGTGGACGCGACCGCGCTTTCCGCGTCGCTGGAGGATTTCTTGTCGCTGGGCGGGACGGCCGTCTATACGAGGCGGGGGAACCTGCACGCGGTGGAGTCGCGGCAGCATGTGGAGCTTGATGCGGAAAAGCTGGCGACGTTTGTGCAGCCGCTCCTGGAGGTGCGCGAGTTGGGACAACTCGCAATGGCGGGCGTCATCACGCAGGACTTTTCCCTGAAGGGCGCGTTTGAAACCTCCGGGGAAGGGGTTGTCTTCCGATCCCCCTTGGAGATCACGAGCGCCACGAAGAGCGAAGGGGTTCAGGCGCTGTTCACCAACGCGCTGACCGAGGTGAGCGCTGCGGCGGAGGGCCTGTCGCTCAACATCGCGTTGAGGGCGCCATCCATGGACAACATGCGCGTGGTGATCGCGCCCCTGGCGATGAATGCCTTTCAACTCTCCACGCCGCAGGCGGAGATCGTGCTGCCGCCGTGCGAGGCGGCGGTGGAGTTGGACTGTTCTCCAGCGGCCCGCACGCTCGACCTCACGAACCTGCGAATCAATGTGCCGGGGGCGCTGACGGCGTCATTGAAGGGGAAAAGCGACTTGAATAAGGGGGAACACTCGTTTGTAGGAGAGGTCGAGGCGACGGACGCTTCCCGCTTCCTGGTGAAGATGGCAGGCACGGCAACAGATTCCCCGCCGCTCCTGTCGGGAGCGCTGACGGGAAAATTTTCCGCGATGGCGAACACGAGCGCGCCGTCAGCGGAGGGCGCGTTGCTCGGCTTTGTCTACAAGGCGGAGGCAAACGCGGAGTGGAAGGACGTCGCGGTGCACTACGGCGAGTACGCTGCGACGGGGTTGCAGGGAAAAATCGACTTCAAGTCCGACGGGAACGAGACCCGGCTGCGCTCGCAGGCGGAGGTTGCCAGCGTCACGACGGCGTCGCAACCGACGCCACTGGTGCACAATGTCACCCTGGACAGCGCATTGTTCTACGATCGCAGCGGGACCTTCTTCCTGCGCAACTTCGAGGTCCTGAACAAGGACACGGCGACAAATTTCTACCTGCGGGGTCGCATCGGGAACATTCCCGAGCTGATTGCATCGCTGCCTGTGGAGAAAACGCCGGAAGCGCTCACGAACTGGTTCCTGGGTGTTCCCTTCGATGTCTATACAGGGGCGAAGCAGGACCTTGTGGACTTGCCGATGCCGGCGGATGCGATGAAGGTTTCCTCCGGCGATGTGGATTTTGCGTTTCACCTGCAGAACGATCCGCAGCGTGGAATCGAGGTAAACCTCACGGAGTTGACGGAGCTTTTGTCATTCTCAATGCCGGGGCTGCTGGACGTAAAGAACGTGAACGGCTCACTGCCAGTGACGCGTGCGCTTGCGATCGGGAAGGCCGATCCACTGCCACTGGAGCCGCAGCAGGGGCGTTTCAGCATCGACGACATTGCAATCACCCATCCCCGGCTGACGGGCAGGATGACGAACACGATCGTGACTGCGGACACCGCCGCGAGGCGCATGGGTGCGAGTGTCCTGTGCGAGCAGTTTTTCGGGGGACCTGCGACGGCCGCGATCACGATGAGCACGGAGGCGGGCGATCCCGTCCTGGCGATGGATTTCACCGCGACGGGCCTGGACGGTGCCGCCTACATGCCGACGCTGGCGCGCCGACCACTGGCGGACCGCACGGCGAACTGCTACGGGTCGTTGCGGTTGGTGCTGGCGGAGGGGCAGCAGGTCAACGGCCTCCTGGAGCGCCTGCTGCTCCGCGTGGAGTTCACGAACATGGGTTCGGAAATACTGAGGGAAACGCTGCGCGCGATGGATGCCAGTGGTTCAAGCCCCGGGATCCAGGCGACGCTGGCTTCGCTGCGCTTCAGCCGCCCCATCAGCATGGCGTTGGAGGTTCGTGGCGGACTCATGAATCTCACGATGACAATGACAACGCCCGCTGGTGTGATCTACACAATCCCCGTGTTCGAACGCACGAATGTTGCGAGCCTTCTGGAAGGACGTGTTGATCCGGCGATGAATGAGCAACTGGGAATGTTGCGACAGGCGGCGCTGCTGGTCATGGCGCAGCATGTTGATGACTTGATGGCATTGGCAGGAACAAAAGGAGAATCACCATGACAGGGCGGTCTTGCATCTTGTTGGCGCTGGCGTTGCTCGCGGCTGGAAGCACCGGATGCGCGCAAAAACTTTTTGGCATCAACCTTTTCGTGGTGGGGGAGAAGACGTCCCTGGAACGCCAGGTGCTGGGTAACTACGCTGAGATCGGCCGCGACCTCTCCGCATATGCATCGGTCCGTGGCGTCAGTCCCGATGGCACGATGAAGCCCGCCCCGCGCACAACGGAGAGTCAGGCGGCGGTGCTTCAGGCGCTCGGTAATCGGCGCTACAACCGCGACGACCTGGATGCTCTGCTGACAGGCGGGGTTGTGGGTGAGGGAAACAACGGGAAGCTGGTCGTGTTGCAGGAGACGGCGCAGGCCGTGGGGCAACTGACGCCGGAATTGGTGGCCAGGCTGATCGAGGAGGAGAATCGTGACCGTGGTGTCATCCTGGATCGGCTCATGAAAACCACGCCGAATGTCACGGAGGCGGACCAACCGGAAGTCGCGTGGATCTTTGCCACGCTGAACCAGGACCTCGCGCCCGCAGGCGCAAGGTTCCAGACCAAATCCGGCGCCTGGAAGACGAAATGAGAACACAACGGGCACTTCTTTTTCCTGTGCTGGCAGCATCGCTTTGCGCCGCGGCCGCATCCGCGCAGCCACAGGCCTTTGATCGGCTGCTAACGACGAACCCCGCCAGCGACGTGCATCCCGCAGTCTCGCCGGACGGGCGATGGCTTGTCTATACGTCGGACCGTGACGGCGCGCCCGCGCTTATTTACCGGGACCTGACAACGAGGGGGGTTGCGGAGGAAAAGCGCGTCGCCCCGCATCCCTCGAAGAGCGACGACGCTTCGTTTTCCCCCGACGGGCGCGACATCGTGTTCACTTCGTTCCGGGACGATGCGTTGGGTGATGTCTACCTGATGCGCTTTCCCGATGGCACTCCGCAAAGCATTTCGCTGCGGGGTCGCGTGGACACGCAGCCACGCTTCTCCGAGGACGGAGGTGCAGTCCTTTTCCGAAGCGCGACGATCAAGGGTGATGCCCAGTGGATGAAGTACACGCGCGGTGACGGGAAGTTGGAGCCGATTGACGAATCGTCCGCGCAGCCCCCCGCGACCCCCTTTCCCGCCCGATCCTTCGACGCGCGCTTCCGCGCGGCGCTGCTATATGCGGACGACACGAACGGCGACGGCAACCTGGCGCAGGGGGACAGTCCGTCCGCGTGGGTGCGCGCCAACGGGGCGTGGGAGCAGGCATCATTCCCAATCCGTGACGCACAGGACATCGCGATGAATCCGCGCACGGGCGAAATACTCGTCGCGGCGCGATGGTATGACAACAATGACATCGCGGTGCTGGCGCAAACGCCGTTGCAGATGGGGATGAATGCCGATGCGCTGATGCAGGCGGGCGCTGCGTCCCTGGAGGCGGACAACCCGGCCTACGATGAGGCGATCGCGTACTTCCGCGCGGGCCGCAGCGCCCCTGATGCAACGACGGAGCAGCATGTTTCCGCGGCGATTGCCATGATGCGCGCGATGAACCGCGCGGGCCGCGCGATGCAGGTTTCCGCGGAGGGCGAGGCGCTGCTGGCGCAGGGCCTGGGCGAAGCAGATGCCGCGCGCGCACGCCTGCAATATTACATCGCCCGCTCGGTGCTGGAGGAAAAGCGGAAGCGCGACAATCCGAACGACATGTCTCCCGCGGAGGACATCGAAGGTGGACTGCGCGGTGCGTTGGAGTATTTTGACAGGAGCGAACAGGTTGGCGAGGCGGCGGAGGCCCACTATCAAATTGCCGTGCTGCACGCCAACGGTGGCAGGATGCAGGAGGCGCTGGCGGAGACGGAAAAGGTGCTTGCCGTCGACCAGGCAAGGGTTCCGGAGGATGTGATTTGCGGCACGATCCTGCTGCGGGCGCAGGTCTTCACCAAGCTCGGGCTGGGACAGGAAACGGAGAAGGCGCTGACGGGGATGTTCGCGCTGAATCCGAAGGACAAGACAATCCTGGAACAGGCTGCGGACCGCGTGATTGACCTGGCGTTCTCACGCTCGGAGAAGCGGGATGAGCGAATCCTGGCGCTGCGCAACCTGGCATCGCAGAACGAACAGTATCCGTACCTCGTCGCGCGCCTGAAACTGGCGGAGGGAAAACTTCTGCGGGAGATCGATGCCTTCGATGAGGCGGAGCGCGCCTGGCGCACCGCCATTGAGCAGGGGGAGCGGGCGCTGGCACCGGCGACCCGCGCCGCGTTGGAACTGGCATCGATGCAGACGGCCCGCGGTCAGTACGCGTCGGCGGTGGCGGTTGCGCGCGGGATAGAAAAGCGCCTGGCAACGGCGGAAATTCCCGGCGCGCGCGAAGCGTACCTCACCATCCGCACGCGGTTGATTCGCGCATACCTGGACAAGGGGCGCAACGAACTGGTCCTGGGCGATCATCGCCTTGCCGCGTCCACCTTTGATGAGTTGATCGCCTACGATTCGTCGCTGCCTGCGGCCTGGCGTGGCAAGTTGCGTGCGATTTCCGGGGAGGGGGACCAGGTCAACCAACTGATTCAACAGTTCGAAAAGGAAGCGAAGGCGAAGCCGCAGGACGGCCTGACGCAGTACAAGCTGGGCCTTGCGCTGAGCTATCCCGACCCCGCATCGGAGCGCGCGCGCAAGGCCATCGATCGCGCCATCGCGGTGAATTCGGCGGAGCCGTACTTCCACCTGACGCGGGGGTTCATCTACGAGCAGCAGTACAGGAAGTTCAGCGATCGCGGCGAGCGTAGGAATGCGCTTCTGGAGCAGGCGTCGCTTTCCTACGAACAGGCGACAATGCTGGCGCGTGCCGACGAGGACCCAGGCTTTGTTGCCGATGCGCTCCTCAATTCCGCAAACGTCGCGCTCTCGCTGACGCAGTACTACAAGGCGCACACGCTTTACCAGAAGCGCGAGGCATCAACGTTCGGCTTCGACGACCTGCGCACGGAGTTGCTATTTCATTGGAATGCGGGCGTCGCGGCGTTTCGTTCATCGAATTCGCGCGATGGGGCGCGGGAGTTCCAACGCGCCCTTGACGTGCTTGACAAGCTGGGGAAGACGACCCTGCTGAAGGCGGACCGCATCGCGGCGATACGCCAGGAACTTTCCGGGCGGCGCGCGCTCGCCTTCATGGAGGCGGGCGACAACGAGGAAGCGGAAAAAGCGTTCCGCGCGGTCTACGACCTGAGCGCCCCGGCGTCGATGGACCGGGTGCGCGCGCTGCGCAATCGCGCCGTGATCATGGAGCGCATGGCCGCCCAGCAGGCGGGCGAACAGCAGCAGCGAACGCTGGCGGAGGCGGAGGCGGTCGCGCGCCAGGCCATCGGCGAATTGGAAGTGCCGGGATTGACGGCGACGCGTCCCGATGAAACGCGCGGCGGCGGGCTGATCAACATGGACATCCTGTTCGACAGCTCGCCCGTGGGCGGCGCGCGCCTCGCATTCGACAGGAAGGACGAAGGGCGCCTATTGTACGCGACGCTGGGACGTGTCCTGGAGCTTCAGGGGAAGCGCGAGGATGCGATCAGGCAGTTGGAGCAACAGATTGCGCGCGATCCCTCTCTGAATGACACGAACCGTGCATACTATCTTGCGGCGCGCTCCGTCACGCTCAGCCGCATCGCCGATGAGTGGCGCAACACGGGCAACAACGCGGAGGCGTTGAAGGCGGCGGTGGAGGGTCTTTCCCTCGCGCATTTCAGGATCGACGGCGAGGATTTCCTGAACACCAACAGCGCCACCCTGTTCCTCGTGCAGGTCGCGGAGTTGCAGGCGAACGAGCCGAACATGGAGGCGCTTCGCAATGCGAGGTCCTTCTGGATGTTGGACGCGCAGCAGGTTCGCACGGCGCGCGACCCGTGGGAGTTGCTGGATCGCGCGGCGGAGGCGCTCTCGAACTATCCCGATCCTGCGGTGCGCGCGGGAAACCCACCGGCGGTGTCCGACCCGGTGGAGCGGGCGCGGCTGGCGCTGGTGCGTGCGATGGCGAAGGAGAAGCTGGCGTATGCGAGGTCCATGGCGGCGGCAGCCTCCACAGGCTCCCCCATTGATGCCCTGAAGAATTCCGTGGAGGTGGGTGCGCTGTTGCAGGAGGCGGCGAAGCACGCGGAGCGCGTGCACGACCTTGCCGCGGAGGCGAACACGACGAGTGAAGTCTTCCGCCTCGCGACGCTTGCCTCGGGAACGCAGGTGCGCGTGGCGTACCTGATGGGTGGCGATGAAGCGGGTGCGAAGGCCCTTGATGCGGCAGTGACCAGCGCCCGCGAGACGGGATACGGGCACTTGTCGTGGTGGCTGATGGCGCAAGCCTGTGCCAGTGCGGAAGCGGCGGCGGAGCAGTTGCGGGTGACGCAACTGGCAAAGGAGGCGCTGCTGTCGCAGGTTGTCTATGCAGATCGCGCGAACGACAAGTACCCGGAACTGATTTTTGGCCAGCTTGAGGCGATGGAGCTGAAGCACGCGCTGGCAGCGAATGATTTGGAAGGGTTGTGGAGCATCGTGGACGAATGGCGAACGGTGCGCCTGCGCTGGATTGCGAGCCTGGCGACGCCGCCAACGCGCTCGCAGGAGGAGGCGCGCTGGCTCGCATCGCATGATGCACTTGTCGTGCGCCTGCGAAACATCCAGGAGAGGTTGCGCCTGACATCACTTATCAGCACCGCAGTTCGCCAGCGCACGCTCGCCCAGGACGCGGAGATGCGCAGCCAGATCGCGGAATCGCTGGAGGCCGGCTGGAAGGCGGGTTATCCATCGGCGGAACAGCGCGGCCTGCGCCCGTTGCCGTTTTCGGAACTGAACGCGCTGCTGCAACCACCCTACTTCACCACGAAACCGCCGCGCTTCATCCTTCGGCGCACGTTGTCCCAGGGCGAACCACTGCTGGTGGTGTACACCGCAGAGGGCGCGCGGATTGCAGGGAAGGGAAGTGAGGTCGATCCCAATGCGTTGAACTTTGTCCTTGGCGACACGGGGGATGCCGCACTGCCGGAGGTGGTGCATGTCCTGTCCGGCCGCAGTCTGCTTGCGCGCATGAGCAGCCTGACGCTGCGAACGAAGGACTTCGCATTCCAGTTCCCGGTTCCCGGAATTCCAGAGGAGCGATGGATCACGGACCTGCGGCTGGCATCATCGCTCACCATCAACGATCCGGTTCAGCCGCGCAATGCGCTGCCCGCGTTGTGGACGGTGGGAGGTTCCACGACGACGCTGGGTGACCTGTTGGAGAGTGGTGCGGATTTGAACAGCGTCACGCTTTCCATCGCAAGTGATGGCAACGGCACGCGGGATGAGCAGCGCGACCTGGCGGGTGCGCTCCTTCTCGACGCCCATGGCGTGCGCGAGGCCACCATCGATGGCGATCGCTGGTTGGGCATGGTGATCGAGCCGCAGCAGGCACCGGAGCGCGCGCAGGAGGAACTTGCGGTGCTCACGACGAGGTTGGATCGCGCGCTGGCGGCGAACAATGAAACGGAAACAGTCGTCTCGCTGGAGACCATCATCCAACTGAAGGAGGCGCTGGGCGAGCGCAGCGACCTGCAATTGTACTACGGGAAGCTGGCGGAGCAGCGCGGTCGCCTCGGCAGGTGGACGGAGGCGGTGGAGGCGGCGAGGCGGCGCATCGACGCACTGGAGAAGGATGGCGCGGACACTGCGCTGCGCGCGCAGGGCGAACAGCAGTTGGGCGACATGGCCGCGAATGCGCGTGACTGGCCCGTGTGCTTTGATGCCTACGACAAGGCGATCGATGGATTCAAGGTGGCGGGCGACGCGAAGGGGCATGCCTCCGCGGCGGAGGCGAAGGCGATTGCATTCGAAATTGCAGGACGGTTTGCGGATGCCATCGCGCAAAGCCGCGTGGCGCGGACGCTGCTGGCGTCGGATGTGCAGGCGGCGGCGCGACAGGACTTGCGAATCGCACGGGTTCAACGCCTTTACCTGAACGATTATGGCGCCGGGGAAGCGACGTTGCTGTCGGTGCTTCGGGACGCGGAACGGGCGGGGCTGCCGCTGCTGGTGGCGGAGGCGCAAATCAACCTGGCGCGGAACAACATCAGCCTCGCGCACTTTGACGAGGCGATGAAGCAGATCGCCGTCGTCGCGAAGATTGCGGAGGCGGAAAATTCTGAAACCTATCGCGCGCAGGCGAAGCTGGAGAGTGCCAACGCGCACTGGCTGCGATCGGATTACTTCGAGGCCTTCCGCGAGGAGCAGGAGGTCCTGGAAATCGCGACGCGCACGAACGACATGCCGGTGGAGGTCTCCGTGCGAAACATCGCGGGATTGACCGCGTGGTCGGTGAATGACCTCAAGCGCGCGTACAGCGAGTTGAACCAGGCGTTGGACCTTGCGGAAAAATCCGGCGATGATGCGAAGGTCGCCAGCACGGCGAACAACATCGGCCTGCTAAAGCGGAGCGAGAAGCAGTATGACGAGGCGCTTGATTGGTTCCGGCGCGCGCTGCTGATCGACACACGGCAGGGAAACCGCTGGGGCGAGGCGTACGACCTTCGCAACACGGGCATCACGCTGCACCTTGCGGGACAGTCGCCGTCGGCGATCGATCCGTTGATGCGCGCCGTGGCCCTTGCCGGGGAAATCGGTGACCAGGTGAACCTGGCGAAGGCGCAACTGGCGCTGGGGGACGCGCAGGCCGCGATCCAGAACGCGCAGCTTGCGGGATCAGGCTACCAGGCGGCGCTCGATCTTGCGCGGGAGATTCCACTCCCGGAAGTGCGTTGGCGTGCACTCCATGGCCAGGGCAGGCTGGCGCTTGCGGCGGGGAACGACAAGGAGGCGCTCGCGCTCTATCTTGAGGCGGCGGACATCGTCGATTCGCTGCGCGCCTCCATCCGCATCGAGGAGTTGCAGGACGGTTTCCTCATCGACAAGCAGGGCCTCTATGACGAGGTGGTGGAACTGCAATTGCAGCAGGGAAACGCGGCGGGTGCGTTGGAATCATCGGAACGCGCGCGCGGACGCAACTTCATCGACCTGCTGGGCAACCATCGCATCAACCTTGGCAACGTGACGGACCAGAACATGCTGGACCGGGAGGCGGAGTTGCGCAGTCGCGTGGAGTCGCTGGAGCGGAAGGTGAAGTCTGATCCTTCCGTGGCGCGGCAACTGGACGATGCGCGCCAGGAATATTCGAATCACATCATGTACCTGCGCGCGCAGTCGCCAGAGGTTGCGAGCTTCGTGCGCGTGGACGCGATGACCGCGGGTGAATTGCAGAAACTCATCGAGCCGGACACGCGCATGCTCGTGTACCACCTGCTGGAGGGCGGGCCGGTGTGCTGGGTGGTTGGGCCGGAGTCCCTCGATGCGGTGCGCCTTCCCGCGTCGCGCGAAAGCATCACGGAGCGCGTCGCGGTGGCGCGCCTGAAGTTGCAGAATTTCGAGCCGGTTGAGGAGGACCTGCAATCGCTGGCGAACGACCTGATTGTTCCCACGCTGCCATACCTGAATGGAGTGAAGCGCATCTGCGTGGTGCCACACCAGGAATTGCACACGCTGCCGTTCGCGGCGTTGTCGCTGGGCGGCGGGCAGGACCTGGTCGATCGCTTTGCGATCTACTACTCGCCCAGCGCGAGCGTGTTGCGTTACACCATTGGCCGCCGCGCGAATCGCAGCGCGGAGGCGAAGACCCTGGCGGTGGGGAATCCGAACCTCGGTTCGCCGCAGTACAACCTGCCCTTCGCGCAAAAGGAAGCGGAGCGCCTGCAATACGATCTTCCCAACGTGACCGTACGCACGGGATCAGATGCCACGGAGTCGTGGTTGGTGGACAACCTGCCGAACTACGGCATCATTCACATCGCAAGTCATGGCGAATATAACCCCGATCAACCGCTCTTCAGCGCGATTGAGCTGGCGCCGGACAACGCAAACGATGGGCGGCTGACGTCAGATGAGGTTTTTGGCCTTCAACTGCGTGCGGACCTGATCGCATTGAGCGCCTGTCAGTCGGGCCTGGGGCGTGTCAGCAAGGGCGACGACATCGTGGGCCTGAATCGCGCGTTCGTCTACGCCGGCACGCGCCAACTGATGACGACGCTGTGGCGCGTGGATGACATTTCAACGGCGGTGCTGTTCAAGTACGTCTACCGCAACATGCGCGGGATGGATCGTGCGGAGGCCGTGCGCCAGGCGCAGATCAAGCTGAAGAATCGCCAGGAGTACCGCCATCCGGCGCACTGGGCGGGGCTTGTGTTGAGTGGGGATTGGGAGTGAGCGAGCGGTTTCTCAGACGGAACTCGTCACCTGCTGCCCGAATTTCTTCAGGCTCTCCTCGTCGATGGGGACGAGTTGATAGCGGCCAAACTCGTAGATCGTCAGCTTCTCGGCAAGGCGCTTCATGATGAAGTCCTTGTCGAGGTCGCGCTGGTACTTGTAGCGAATCTCGGAACGAATGGGCTCGTAGAACAGGCGGTCGATCCCGACGTTCCCCTTTGAATACAGGTTCGCCTCGAAGAGCATGTACTTCACGCCGTATTTGTCGCGCAGGGCGCGGATGGCATCCAGGTTTGTGGCATACACGGCGGCGTAGTAGTCGTGCGCGCGTTCTTCCATCTGGTGACGGTAGTCACGATACCATGGGTGGCAAAGCTCGTACTTCAGGAGCACGACGCGGCGGGAATAGATGCTGATCGCGTCTGAGAAGAATGGATCAGCCGCGATGATGGTGTCCTTGGGCGTGTTTTCCTCGAGGTAGTGCAGGAGTGGCGCGTAGTCCGCCACGTTGTAGTGCACCTGATTCATGAAGTCGACGCTGGGCTGCTTGGAATCGGCGGCGCCCCAGAAGCAAAGAAGGATGAGCGCGATGGTTTTTTGCACTGGCGTGCGGAAGAGCGCGATGGCTGCACTGACGCCAAGCCCCGTGAGGATGCAACTGGTCAGCACGGACGAAAAACGAATGTAGCGTTCAGGAATGTAGAGCTTGAAGTGCACGATCTCCGCGATCACGTACAGCGCGTAGCTGACACCGAAAAAGGCGATGATGGGCCAGGCCACGCGCACCGCAGAACGCCCCCGCACGACCAGGAGCAAAAGGAACAGCGGCGCGGCAATCATCCAGCCCTGCACGAAGTGATTGTCGCGCTGGAACATGTAGCGGCGCATGAAGTAGTTGGGCGTGTTGAAGGGAAGATACTCGGACCGGCCGCCCAGGTTGTACCGCGGGTCCTCCGCCATTTCCTGGCCGGTGGACATCGGGCCCAGGAAGTCGGGCTTATGTGCCTTGCGCTGCACGTAGGTGATGCTGATGGCGGTCACCAGCAGCAGCCAGCCCGCGATGGCCATCCGGCCGCGGAACGTTGGCAGGATCGCGCGCCAATTGAAGATCAGGAAGACAATCGTCACGACCAGGGAAATGACAAACGCAGGCGGGTAGAACAACAGCCCCAGCGCCAGTGCCAGGCCAATCCAGTGGAAGCGCTTGCTCACCAGCACATAGATGTAAAATGCCAGCAGCGGAAACATGAAGGCGCGGTGAAGCCCCGCTTCAAAGCGGTCAATGTTGAAGGGAAACCCGACGAAGAAGAAGGCCATCGCAACGCCACAGTAGCGATTCCACACGGACTTCCCAACAAGGTAAAGCAACCATCCGGTGATGCCGAAGAGGAACACGCACAGGAACTTGCCGATGTTCACGGGTGCGAAGAACTGCACGGCAACCCGGTAAATCCAGTCAACGGCGGGCGTTGTCAGGCTCCTTGCGTAGGCAAGGTAGATGTCATTCTTGAAGAGTTCAGGATCGCGGTAGGAAACCATCCAGTAGGAATGCTGGGCGACGTCATCCTGGACGGAGTAGAAGTTTGTAATCTGCGGCCAAAGGAACCATGTGCCCAGCAGTGTGCCGGCGATGATCAGGAAAAGCTGGAAAAGGACCTCGGCGCCCTTGTTACATTGGCGGCTGGCCGGGTTTTTTTTTTCCGGCGGCACAACCTCAATCCCCTCATCACGCAGCTTGCGGGAGTGCTTCCACATGCGAGTGAGGCTGGAAAAAAACTGCTTTGTGAAGGACCAGCGCCGCACGTGCGACTGCCCGACACGCTTGAAGTACTGGATCGGGACGTACTTGATCGGGATGTCGTTCAGCAGGAAGCCGTACGTTGTGGATGATGTGAGGGAGAAGCGATCGCCGACGCCGGGCATCAGCGTCAGGAACGTGGAGCGGCGGAAGATGCGAAGGCCGGAGTTGATGTCCTTCACGTCCTGGTTGAACAGGGCGGACAGGAGATAGCAGACGAGCAGCTTCGTGAAAATGTGGAGCGGCGGATTGATGCGGACATCGCGTGCGCCGACGACCTGGTCGTAGGTCTCCGCGTGGGGCATCAGGTCCAGGATCGCCTCGGCGGGATAGGTTCCGTCGCAATCGATGATCGCGACGAACTCGCCCTTTGCGGCCTGCACGCCCGTCTTGATGGCTGCGCCGTAGCCCTTGTTCGTTTCGTGCTGGATGTAGGGGACGCCGTTCGCCTCGAAGACTTCCTTCGGGTTGTCCTTCGAGCCATCGTCAATGAAGAGCAACTCCCACTCGAAGGCGGCTGCGCTCATCACGCGGGTCAGGTTGTTGTACGTCTCCACGATCGAATCGCGATCGTTGTAGACGGGTATGACAATGGTCAGCTTGGTCATTGAGTGGCGGCGTCGGGAGTCGTGAACCGGGGATGGTTCTTTCGGGTGGCGGACTGCGGCAAGACGTTTGTGGCCCTGCGGGGGTCATTCGGTCCCGGTTTTGGCCGCTTTTGGGGGGAGGGTTTTATTGGGCGGGTGGCCGTCCCTTATTCTGCATCGACAGACGACAGGGTCTTCTCGTCCAGCGGGATGACCTCGAAGCGGTCCCATTGAAAGCCGTCCGCCTTTGCCGCCAGGCGCTCCATGAAATAGTCCGATTCGGGCCTGTCCAGCGGATAGCGGCGAAGAAGCTCGGAATTGAGCGGTTCGTAGAACAGGCGTGCCTCGTGTCTTTTCTTTTTGTCATACTGCGCGGGATCAAGGATGAAATAATCGATGCCATACTTGTCACGGATGGGCCTGATGTCGTCCGCAGTGTGTGCATAAACCAGCGCATAGTAGTCGCGGGCGCGCTGTTCGATCTCCGCCCGGTAGTTCTTGTACCAGGGATGGGAGAGTTCGTATTTCAGCAGGGTTGCGCGGCTGGCAAAGACGGAAATCGCGTCGGAAAACTTGGGGCTGGCGGCGATCAGCGCATCCTTTGGCGTTTCCTTCCTCAAATGGCGAAACAGGCCGGAAGCGCCTTTCTGGTCATACTTCCCATCCTTGAAGAACCGTTGGTAGTCGCCTTGGGAATCCTTCATGATGAGGCCAATGACGGCAAGGACGAGGACGGCCTGCAACCACTTCCAGCGCAGGAAGGGGAGCACCGCCGCAGCCGCAAGGGCCAGCATTGCCGCACCGACAATGACGGGGCTGAATTGCAGGTAGCGACGGGGAATGTAGAGGCGGAAGTGGATGGCCTTCGCGAGTTCAAAGAGAGCGATGCTGGCAAGGCCCAGCGCCAGGAAGGGGGCAATTTCCCGCAGGAGCCTGCGCCCCTGTAGCAGCCTGATGGGGACAAGCAGCAGGATCCACGCGCAGAATCCGATCATCGGCTCGTTGCTGTTGAACGCATAGACCCGGAGTGTGTTCCAAAGCGTTTCAAAAGGCAGGTAGGGGGAGCGGCCGCCGATGGTGAAGCGCGGATCTTCCGCCATTTCCTGCCCCGTCATCATTGGCCCAAGGAAGTCGGGCTTGAAGAGCTGCCGCATGGTGTAGACGACCAGCGCCGCAGCGATCACGGCGCACCAGCCGCTGAGGGCGCGCGATCCCCTGAAGAGTCCGCGCGTGTGTTTCCAGTCGAAGAGCGCGAAGATTGGGAGCGCGGCGACCATCATCAAGACCGCCGGCGGATAGATGAGCAGGCCCACGGCCATGAGCCAGGGAATCCAGCCCATGCGCCGTTTCGCCAGCAGGTAGACAAACAGGGCCAGGAGCGGGAAGGCGAACGAGCGATGCAGCCCGCCGTCAATTTCGTCCGTGTGGTTGGGAAACCCCAGCCACAGGTAAAGCATCAGGAACCCCGTTGCGTGGTTATGGATCGCTTTCCCGATCAGGTAGAAGAGCCATCCGGTAAGGCCAAAGATGATGACGGACAGCGTCTTGCCGACTCGTTGCGGGGAGGCTGCAAGCGTTCCCACCCAGTAGATCGCCTCCAGCCCCGGCGTGGACAGGCTGCGTGCGTAGGTTGAATAGAATTCATTCCTGAACAAGGCCCCGTCGTGATACTTCACCATCCAGTAGGAGTGCTGCGCCACATCCCCGGCGATGGAGTAGGGGTTGTCGAACTCGTGCCGCAGGTAGTGCGCGCACAGGAGAACGCCACCGATGAAAACAAGGAGTTGCAGGACCAACTCCGCCCGGCGGCGCGAGAAGGTGATCGTGACGAGGTCGGAAGAGATTTCCTGCGGTGACGCGGTGCTCATGGACGTGGGCGCCGGGCAGCAAACTCCTGGGGGTCTAGGCTGGCAGGGCCTGGTGTTCGTTGGTGCCTTCGCGGGGCCGGTTTTTTCGCCGCCTGCGCCTGCGCCACTCGCGCCTTGCCGTTGTGCCCGCCTCGCCCAGCGCCAGTGGCAGCATCGCAATCGGCCACACGACATACTGTGGGAAGAAGACCGAGTGGAAGTCGGAGAAAATGAGCAGGATCAACAGGCTCAACGCAAAGGGACGAATCTGGCGGCGATAGGCCAGGCGGTAGGAAAGCAGCATCAGTCCGAACAGGAAGACCTTTCCAATCACGCGACGAACCGGCGCGAAGACGGTGTTTTCCAGGTTGTCGTCAAAGCGGAGCAGCATGTCGATCGAGGGAATCTCGAAGTCCCCGCTGCTACCGACATTCGCCTCCCCCTTGCGATTCACGGAGAAGAGCAGCGACTTGATGAAGCCCATGGGCTCGCGCTGGATGAAGGACAGCGAGACGGCCAGTGGCACCGCCATGCAGCAGACGGCCGCCAGGATCGTGTTCCTGATGCGTGTTCGGGGATCGTCATCCAATCGCCAGGCCCACATCAGGTAGACCGGGAACATGAAGACGGCGATCTGCTTCACTGCCAGCGACATTCCAAACAGCACGCAGGCTATCATGAAATGGCGGCGCATCAGGACGAGGGACAACATCAGCAACAGGATTGCCAGTGGCTCCTGGTGCGCAATGCGCAGCACCATCAGCGACCAACGCCCAAAAAACCAAAGTGAGCTACCGACGACAGCAAACAGAAGCGAGTTCCTTCGCCACAGGCGGAAGAAGATGATGTATCCAATGCCCAGATGGCACGCAAAGAAGATGGCCCGCCAGAATGTCAGCCAATCCTGGAACGGCTTTCCCGCGATGTCGCGCGTGGCGGCGGCCAGCAAATAGAAACCCGGAAGGTACGTGGGGTAGTCGTTGTCGCTGCCGGGGTTATCAATGATGCGCTTGTAAGGATTGTCGCCATCCCGGATGCGAAGGCCTTCCTTGTAGATTTGACGGATGTCCGACTCCGTCATGTCATGACGTGCGTAGTCCTCCAGAAGCGGAAGGAGTACGAGGAAGGGGATGACGATCGCCAGGATGGTGATCAGCAGCTTCTTCCAGTTCACGGAAACTGTTGTGTTGTGCTGGGAAATGAGGGCGTGATTTCGGTGGAGTATGGCCTGACGTCCGGCCGAAGGCTGGAGCAAGGAACCCGGTTGGCCCCACCGTTGCAATCAGCGAATGCCCCAAGCCAAACAGTTTTTCTTCGCAGAGGATAAAATTGAAGGTTCCAACTCGCCGCGGGGCTTCGCTTTTTGTTCTTGTTTTTCTACTCGTGACCACCCGGTTGCAGGGAGGCGGGAGTTTTCCTCGTCTGATAGCCGATGCTGAAAACCCTGAACGCAACAGGCTGGAGTTCCTGAAGGATCCCTGTGCTGCGGTGCTGGCGATTCCGGGGGTTTGCGATCAACCGGAGCCTTTCATTATGCTGGGGGACTATGGACGGGGGAAATTTCGCATGTTCCACCTGTCCACGCTTGATGACTTCGCGATCAGGGAGGAGGTCGAAATCGTCATGCCTGAGCGCGAACGGGTCTATCAGCGCTGGGCGCCCGATCTTCTCGTGGAGGGGGACACGCTTTGGATCTCTTACGCGATGGGCAGGGTGGACCGGCACGGCGTCGAATGGCCCACGTTTCGGCTGTATGGCGCGAAGGCGAAAATCCCCGCGAAGGGGGAGGCACCAAGGATCACCTTCACGGGAGAGAGGGAAATCGTCGTTCTCGATACGGGAAAATTTCAGGGAGCCGGGGACTACGGTATCATCGACCCGGAAATCTTTCGTAACAGCGATGGTCAACTTTACCTCTACTACAATGTCGTGCTTCATGGGATCCCGGGGAAGAGGTGGCGCACCGGACCCATTTGCAGCCAGCGCATGCGCGACCCTTGGACACCGTATGGCCAGGGGGATGAGAAGCTGGCATGGGCGGGCGACGCCGGGCCTCCCGATGCCGGCGTGGCGGAGTCTCCCTCAATCATCAAGCGGGAGAAGGATTACCTGATGTTCTACTCGGCCCGGCCGAGCGACAAGGATCAATGCATCGTCATGCTGCGAAGCAAAGTGCCGCACGGTGATGCGTGGAAGGATCGCCGCGTGGTGATGAGCACGCGGACAGAGGACGCGCCGCTCATGCTGGCGAAGGCCAGCTACGAAAGGCTGGGCGTGGGCGGGCAGGACGCGCTGCAATACGGCGGCGAAACGTATTTGATCTATCAGGCGTTGGGAGCAGAATCCGATGGTGGCCACCAGACCGACATTTTCAGGGCCGCCATCCTGAAATTGCCACATGAAGTCATTCATTAGGAGAACAAGGAGAACCGCCAGGGCGTCCTTTTCCTTGCCGCATGTCCGAGGATCGCTCCAACTCTGGACTCATCAATCTTGGATGGTACTTTGATGCGACGTCGCGCGGGATTTTCTTTGGCACTTTCAATTCTGATGGGATTTGCGGGGCTGTGCGCCGCGCAGATTTCCGTCCCCGGGAATTACACCAAGCCTTTCGAGCCGGAAGGCAGGCCCCTGGAGGGATTGGTGATTACCCTGGATGCGGGGCATGGCGGGTTCGCCCACCAGCCCGGCTACACGGGAAGCGCGCGCGGCGTGAAAAGCCGTGCCGTGGAGGGTGACCTGAACATGCTGGTCACGGCGCAACTGTATCATCATCTGAAGGCGGCGGGCGCGGTGGTGTACATGACGCGTCTGGATGACCGGAAGGTGGCGCCGGGCGACAGCGACCGCACCGGGGAACTGACCGCGCGCACGAAGCTGGCGGAGGCAACAGGGTCACACCTTTTCCTGAGCCTGCATCACAATGCCGCTGAACGCAAAACCGCCGATGGCGTCATGATCCTGACGTGGCCGACCGACAAGGCGGGCAGGGACCAGCCGCTGGAAAAGGCCTTCGGCGCGATTCTTCGCGAGGAGGTGGAAAAACGAGTTCATTATGAGGAGCCGTTCGAACCGTGGCTGAGCGACCACCCCCTCGTAAGCTCCAGCGACATCCCCAGCGCCGTCATCGAGTTTGGGTTCCTGACGAATGAGGATTTCGACGCCTGGGTTGTGCAGCCCGGCAACCACCGCGAGGAGGCCATCGGGGCCTACAACGGCGTCGTGCGCATGTGGCACGAGCATCGTCAGGAGCTGGAGGCGAAACGGAAGGAGTTGTTTCCCGACGCGAAGGCAGTGAAGCCCGCGCCGCCGGTTTCGCCCATGGAATCGCTTGCGAAGCGTGTCGCCGGTGATCCCGATGAGCATTCACCCGCCGCCGCCAACAAGGCGATCGGCCTGTGGAAGAAGATCGTCCTGTCAGATGCGACTTCGTACTATGTGAATGTCGCGATGGAGGGGAAGAAGGGTAAATGGAAGCTGACGGGGGAGACGAACATGCCGCAGCTTAAGGAGTCGCTCGGTGCGCTTTGCGAGGCGCTTGGCTACAAGTCCGTCGAGAATGATGTGGAGGTCCTGCCATCCGCGAAACTGGGCGACAGGAAATTTGGAATCGTGCAGATTCCAATGGCGCTCACATGGGATGAGCCGCGGGAGCGCAGCAGCGTGCAGACGCAACTGCTGCTGGGCGAGTCGGTGTTCCTTCTGGATGAAAACGAGGACGGCAGTTACCTCCTGCTGCAAGGGCGTGACGCCTACGTTGGCTGGGTGCGCAGCGAAACCGTGCGGCGCATGGACGCCGCGGAGTTCCGTGCATGGACGTCGCGCCGCATGCACACGTTCCAGAAGCAGGTTTACCTCGATGACTTCAGCATTCCCGTGGGCGCGGTGCTTCCGGTGGGGGACACGGCAAATTCCTACGAGCTGCCGAAGCCGGTGCGGGCGAGCGGCAACCGCCCGATCATCACGCTGGAGGTCGGCCCCGAACCTCCCGTCGTCGATCATGGAACCAACATCGCGAATCGCGCCCTTGGTTTCCTGATGACACCTTACGTTTTTGGCGCGCGAACAACACTGGGAGTGGATTGTTCGGGCTTGGTGAGTTCATGCTATGCGGCAGAGGGCCTTGTGATGCCGCGCGACGCCTTCCAGCAGGCCATCGTGGGCGAACTGGTTGCAACGCCGTGGTATCGCGACGGCCTGCGGCCCGGAGACACGGTTTTTTTTCTGGATGAAACGGGAAAAGTCTATCACACGGGGATAGCGATGGGGAACAATCGCTTCATTCATGCCTCGCCACCGGAAGTCCAGGTGAGCAGCTTTGATCCCGCCGACCCGTTGTATAGCGAAGGATGGACAAGGCAATTCTCCTTCGGGCGGCGGGCACTACCCTGAAAGGACTCAACGGCCCATGGAGAAGATTTCCCGTCGGCAGGCACTTCAAATGACCGTGGCTGGCGCAGCAGGCGTGACCATTGGTGGGTGTGCGACCGTGAGCTCGTCCGGCGGCAACACCGGCGCGGAGCAGGAGAAGAAGTCCGTGCTCACTGTTGCACACCTGACGGACGTGCATGTGAAGCCCGAAGGAAAGGCCGCGATGGGAATGCGCCAGGCTTTGCGCGCGGTGCATGCGCTGCCGAACCGGCCCGACGTGATCTTCAACGGCGGTGATGCCATCATGGACTCGCTGGCGGCGTCGAAGGAGCGCACGGAAGAACAATGGGCGCTGTGGAAGCAGATCCTGAAGGAGGAAAACACCATTCCCATCGAGCATTGCATCGGCAATCACGACATCTGGGGATGGCAGAAGTCGAAGGCGGGCACCACCGGCAGTGAGCCACTCTACGGGCTGAAGATGGCGATGGAGCAGCTTGGGCTGGAGAAGCCCTATCGCACGTTTGATCGCGCGGGGTGGAAGTTCATTGTGCTGAACAGCATGCAGGAACGCGGCGATGAGGGATACCTGCCGGCCCTCGACGACGAGCAGTTCGATTGGTTGTCGGGGGAGTTGGATGCATCACCGAAGGAAACGCCGATCTGCATCCTGAGCCACATCCCCATCATCAGCGTGACCCCGTTCTTCTTCGTGAAGAACATCGTGAAGGACCATAACTTCAATTTGATTGGGGCGCTGGCGCACCAGGATGTGCAACGCATCCGTGACCTGTTCGCGAAGCATTCCAACATCAGGCTCTGCCTGAGCGGCCACGACCACCTGACGGATCGCGTGGAATACAACGGCATCACCTACATCTGCAACGGGTCCGTTTGCGGCAATTGGTGGAAGGGCAGGTTCGTGGACTGCGACCCGGGCTTCGCCATCGTGCGGTTCTATGCGGACGGCACGTTCGACAATCACTACCAGACGTATGATTGGGACCCGTCGGCGTAGGCCATTGTCGCGCTGATCCATGACGAAGGGAAAAATCGCGGCACCTTCCCCCTTGCGGCCTGCGGGTTGCGAAAATCATATCATGGACTTTGATGCTGCAACCGGCATCCGAGACCGCACAGGGGCATGTCCTTGAAACCCAAAGCTGAACGCATCGCCGAATACTGTCTTTCCGTCCGCCGGATTTCAAAGGAGGCGGAGCACGAGGCGAAGCGCCGTTTTCTGGATTCATTTGCGTGTGCCGTCGGCGCCTGGCGCATGCCCGTGGCGCCGTCGCTGGTCGCCATTGGCGAGCGCGCACAGCCGTCATCGGGCAGGGGCGCGCAAATCTTCGGGCGCAGGTCGCGCTCGCTGCTGGAATACGCGGCGTTCTGCAACGGCGGCCTGGTGCGCACGCTCGATTTCAATGACACCTACCTTGCGAAGGAACCCGCCCACCCGAGCGACAACATCGCGCCGCTGCTCGCGGTGGCGCAGGTGTATGGCCTCGATGGCGGAACGCTGCTGCGCGGGATCGCGCTCAGCTACGAGGTCCAGTGCCGCCTTTGTGACGCCAACTCGCTGAGGGCAAAGGGGATCGACCACGTGGTGTACGGCGCGTTCAGCGTCGCCGCCGGTGCCGGTGCGATGATCGGCCTGTCGCAGGACGTGTTGCTGAATGCGCTGGGCCTTGCGGGCGTGTGCAACTTCGCCACGCGGCAAACGCGCGAGGGCGAAATGGCGAACTGGAAGGCGTCCGCGTTCTCCAACGCCGCGCGCAACTCGCTGTTCGCGCTGACCTCCGCCATGGAAGGCATGACCGGTCCCAACCCCATCTTTGAGGGCGTGAAGGGAATGGAGAAGGTCATCACGGGCGCGTTCGACCTGTCGCTGCCCGCGAATGGTGAATCGCCGGACATGATCCTGAAAACCTACATCAAGCCGTTCCCCGTGGAGTACCACGCGCAATCCGCCGTGGAGGCCGCGATTCGCCTGCACGGGCGGGGGATCAGGATCGACAACGTGGAGCAGGTCGTTGTCCGCACGCACAAGGCGTCCTATGAAATCATCGGCAGCCAGCCGGAAAAATGGGACCCCACGAGCAAGGAAACCGCAGACCACAGCCTGCCCTACCTTGTTGCCGTGGCGCTGCGCGATGGCAATGTTGACGAGAGAAGTTTCTATCGCGCCACCTATCGCGACCCGAAGCTGCTCGCCTTCCTGAAGCGCATCAAGGTCGTGGAGGATGCGGGGTTCACGGCCGCCTACGGTGACAAGTTTGCAAATCATCTGGCGGTGACGCTCAGCAATGGAGAGCAGGTCGAGGATGAAAGCCACTATCCGCTAGGCCACCCGAAGAACGCGATGACGGACGCGCAGATCGAGGACAAGTTCCGCCTGCTGGCGGAGGGCCTGCTGGATGACAAGGCGCAGAAGGCATTCATCGATGCGTGCTGGAAGCTGGACGCATCGAGCGACTTGTCGGCGATCCTTCCCGCAATACCAGCCGACCCCGGCGGCGTGGAGCATTGATGTCCGCGGGCGCGAGGTTTCGCGAGGCACTCGACGCGGAGCAGCCCCTGCTGCTTCCCGGCGCGATCAATCCCATCATGGCGATGATCGCGCACGAGGCGGGGTTCCGCGCCCTGTATCTCTCAGGTTCCGGCGTCGCGACGGCGTCCTACGGCCTGCCGGACCTCGGCATGACGACGCTGGACGAAGTCGTGGAAGACGTGCGCCGCATCACGCGCGTGGTTGATGCGCCGCTGATCGTTGATGCGGACACGGGCTTTGGCAGTGAGCTGAATGTTGAACGCACGATTCGCGAGTTGATCGCGAACGGGGCGGCCGGTTGCCACATCGAGGACCAGGAGGGCGCAAAGCGCTGCGGCCACCGACCCAACAAGCGCATCGTGCCCTGCGCGGAAATGGCGCGGCGCATTGCGGTTGCATCACGCGCGCGCGGCGGCGATGGATTCTTCCTGATCGCGCGCACGGACGCCTTCGCGCAGGAAGGCCTGGAGAAAACCATCGATCGCGCGAAGGCGTGCCTGGATGCCGGCGCCGACGCGATCTTCCCCGAAGCGCTGACCTCACTCGGTGACTACGAGGCGCTTGCGAGGCGCATCAACGCGCCAATCCTTGCAAACATCACGGAGTTTGGAAGGACGCCACTGCTGACCGCGAGGGAGCTCGGCGGCGCGGGCGTGCGCATCGTCCTGTATCCCCTCACGATTTTCCGCATGGTGCTGGCCGCTGCGCGCGACGGCTACGCGGCGCTGCGCGACAAGGGGACACAGAAGGACCTGCTGCCGCGCATGATGACCCGCGAGGACTACTACAAGATCATCAACTACCACGAATACGAACGGCGGCTCGATGCACCTCCGCCGCCGGACAACAAGGGGGCTTGAGCATGTCGCACTACGCGCCGGGGCTGGAGGGTGTTATCGCAGGGCAGACCGCCATCTGCACAGTCGGGCGCGAAGGAAACGACCTTCTGTACCGGGGCTATTCGATCGTTGACCTGTGCGCGAAGAACGTCCCCTGGGAGGAAGTCGCGTTCATGTTGATCTGGGGCGGGAAGCCAACGCCGCAGCAGGCCGACCAGTGCCGCGGGATGATCGTGTCGCACCGCGGGATTCCCGATTCGCTGAAGCGCGTGCTGGAATCGATTCCCGCCAGTGCAACGCCCATGGATGTGCTGCGCACCGGATGGTCATTCCTCGGCAACATCCATCCCGAAGGCGCGGCGGATGAGGGCGAGGTCGTCAGCCGCCTTGTCGCCAGCGGCCCAACGATCATTGCCTGGTGGTACAATCATCATCGTGGGCAGGCGACCCGGATCGATTATCCGCACGCGGATCAGGGTGGTTATTTTCTCCATGCCCTGAACGGCAAAATGCCCAGCGATGACGAGCGTCGGTTGATGAACACGTCGATGATCCTCTACTCGGAGCACGCATTCAACGCCTCCACGTTCACGGCGCGCGTGGTCACCTCCACGCTGTCGGACATGTGGTCCGCCATCGTCGCGGCTGTCGGGGCGTTGAAAGGCCCGCTGCATGGCGGCGCCAACGAGGAGGCGATGCACCTGATCCTGAAGTTCAAGTCACCCGATGATGCGGAGCGTGGCGTGCTGGAGATGCTGGCGAAGAAGGAGAAGATCATGGGCTTCGGTCATCGCGCCTACAAGGTGCGCGATCCGCGCAGCGACCTCATCAGGCACTGGGCGGCGAAACTGGCGGAGAAGCACCGGGACCTTCCCTACATGGCCATCGCGGAGCGCATCGACCAGGTGATGGCGCGCGAGAAGAAGATGTTTCCCAACACCGATTTTTACCACGCACCGGCCTACTACATGTCCGGCATTCCCATTCCGCTCTTCACTCCGATTTTTGCGTTCGCGCGGGTGGCGGGCTGGATCGCGCACATTCGCGAGCAACGTGCGGAGAACAGGCTGATAAGGCCCACGGAGGAATACACAGGCCCGGAAAAGCGTGAATGGTGATCGGCAGGGTGCGATTCTTCATTGCGCGGACCGCGCGACTGCGCTAGGCTGGTTCGTTTTCACGATGATTGCCGGAGCACCTCATGTTCGCCCGCGCCTGCCTTGCGTTTACCGTTCTCTTCGCGCTCACCCTTGCCGCGCGCTCACCCGCCCAGGTTTCCCCCGCACTGGCCGCCTACGTTGATGGCCTGAACCACATGCAGGCCGCGGAATGGAAGCAGGCCGTGGCCTCGTTCGACCAGGCGCTCCAGGCTGATTCGGAAAACGCCGCATATTTCACCGCCCGCGGTGTTGCAAAGACCCTGGCGGAGGATTTCCCCGCGGCACAGAAGGATTTCGACCGCTCGTTGCGCCTGCGCCCCAACGACAAGGAAACGCGCATGTGGCAGGCCGTTGCGGAGCGCCTCAGCAATTGGTATGCGATGGTGGAGACCGGAGTCCTCTACGACGACAACTGCCCGCGCGAATATTCCATCTTCATCTTCAACGACCTGGTGATTTCCTATCACAAGCCCGGCGTGGATGATGGATCAGACAAGCGATCGCGCGAAAAATTTCCGCGCGCGGGCGCGTGGTTCGCGGACCTGGCGTTCAGCCGCGCGAATGTGACTCCTGCCCTCTTTGACATCGCAAGGAAGCAGATGGAAGGCGGTCAGTACGAGGCGGCATTGCGAACCGTGCAGCGCCTGCTGGCCCTGTCCCCGGAGAACAGTGATGCGTTGCGGCTGGAGGGATGGGTGCGCCTCGGGTATGGCGATGCAGCCACCGCCCGCGCATCCTTCACGCGCGTGCTGACGGGGCTGACAAGGGACGGTGATGCCTACGCGGGGCGTGCCATCGCGCGCGCCCGCATCGGCGACGTGAAGGGGGCGGAAGAGGACCTGCAACTTGCCCGCGCCAACAAGTCAAGGCGCGCCGACGAGGCGGCAAAAGCCATCGCGGACGCGAAGGCGGCGCCGATGCCCTCGCGTGCGGATGCCGTGGGGGGGCTGCGGAGCGCGATCGAGGCGGGCGCACCGTGGGAGGATCTCGTGGCGAAGTCGCTCGCAGTGCGGCGCGTGATGAACAATGAGCGGCGGCGCTACGACCAATGGTACCAGACGCGGGTGCGCGTGCTGGAGGCCGCGATGGCCGACAAGCCCGCCAACCCGGACCGGCGAATTGACCTGGCGCAGTTTCTCTATGACAATTCCGATGTGCGCGGCGAGCAGGTGGAGCCACGCAGCGGCTGGCGTGGCTATCGGTACCAGACGGACGCCACGAAGGCGGCGGAAATCCAGCGCTCGGAGACGATCGTCGATGAGGTGCTTGCGAAGGACGCGGGTTTCCTGCGCGCGTTGGGCCTCAAGGTGCGCCTGCGCCTGTACTATGGCCAGAATGCGGACGCCGCGCAATACTACGATCGCATGATCAAGCTGGGCGCGAACGATGCAGGCAGCACCGTTGTCTATGCGGAAATGCTCGACGCGATGGCGTGGCAGAAGTCGGGCGAGGCAGCGAACCTGCGCGCGAAGGATGGCAACGTCACCTTCAGCGGCGACTGGATGATCACCACATACCTGACCGACGAAGGCTGGCGCCAGGTGCGCGAAAAGGAGGCCATGGCGGACCAGTTTTCGAAGCTCTCGGCGGAGACCCTTGCGAAGGCGGCGGCGGCGCTCAAGGGAACGCCGCGGGGAAGCTACTACCAGGCAAAGGTGTTCCTGAGGGGCGGAAACCTGGAGGGGGCGCGCGCCGCATTGGAGGATGCGATCAAGGCTGATCCTGAAATGGTGACGGCCTATGACCTTCTTGCATCAACCTATTCGCGCATGGGGGATGCCCGGAAATCGTTCGAACTGCGCGTGGCCGCCTGGAACAAGCAGGAAACGAGCGCGGGGCTTTTGCTTCCCGGCGCGCGGCAGGACATCGTTGGCACGCACTTCAAGGACGCGCGCGCGCTGCTCGATTGGGCGCTCACCATCGACCCTGCCGATGCGCGCATCTACACCTACTACGGCGTGTCGTTCCTGGAGGACGAGAAGAAGGACCTCGCGAACAACTGGCTGCGCGCGGCGCTGGCGATGGAGGAGGCACGCGCAAGGCAACAGGGGACAAGCTACGGCCCGGAAGGAAAGGACACGCACACGATCGAGGACTTCGGCCTGTCGATGGCCGTGCGCCAGCGGATGATCGAATCGCTGAAGGCGGCGGGCGCCGCACCGGATGAACGGCTGAACCTCGCGCGTGCGAATCTCTCCTACGAAAAGCGCGTCGCCCCCGCTGATTGGACGAAGCCCGTTTACAGCGCGATGATCCCATCGCTGACGGAGGAGGTGAACGGCCCTCCGCCGCAGGTGCCGGAAGGAATCGTGCGCCTCGCAATGCCGCACGTCTCCGCGGGCGATGCCTTGTTCGACACCGGGAAGTTTGCGGAAGCGGAGGCGGAATACAAAGCCATGTTCGCCCTGCAGGCCGCCTACAAGGAGTACACGGTGAACCGCGCGGAGAACAATGAGTTGAACGACGTGCGACGTTGGGCGGCGATTGGGCTGTGCCACGCGCTCCTCAAGCAGGACAAGTACGATGAGGCGCTCGCCACCTTTCAGATGCTGCCGCGGGCACGCTTCACACAGACGAAGTTCAACGAGCAGGAAATTGCGACAAAAAAGCTGGAGGAGGCCCTTCAGCAATACAAGCAGTCACACGGTATCCTGACCGAGCAGGAGCGCCAGATCAGGGAGATTGATGAGATGAACGCGGAGAATCGCCGCAGGCTCGACGAAGCGCTGCGCGAGCGCGAGGAACAAAATCGCCGGATTGATGAATCACGTCAGGAGCAAATGGAGAAGCGTCGCCGCCAGTTGGAGGACATGCGCAACCAGCGGCGAAGGCCGCGATGATTTCGCCACCGCGACGCCGGGCAGCCTATTCCCCAAGCGACCGCAGAAACCCGGCGAACTGCGCGACGAACTCCTTGTTCTCCTTCGAGGCCGCATTGGGCCGCACGAGCACGACGATGTCGATTCCGGGCGGGGTGGTGGTGGTGCGGAAGGTTTCGCGCAGCAGGCGCTTCATCCGATTCCTGACGACGGCACCGCCAACCTTGCGGGAGACGACGCACCCCAGGCGTGAGGGTGCCTTTGCGTCGCCTTCACGCTCGAAGACATAAACGACAAAAAAGGGGCGAACGGATTTTCGCCCCTTCTGGAATGCTTGATCGAAACCAGCGCTGGCAAGTACGCGCCGCGAACGTGGAAAACGATGATCGGCCGGCGGCGCTGCGTCCGCCGACATCATCGGCGGGTCACTTCTTGCGGCGTTCGTCGGAAACCGTCAGTTTGTAACGGCCCTTGGCGCGGCGGCTTGCGAGCACCTTGCGACCATTGCGGGTGGCCATACGCTCCCGGAAACCGTGCTTCTTGCGACGGCGGGATACGTTCGGCTGAAAAGTTCTCTGTGGCATGACCTTTGACCTCTTTCAAAAACGGCTGCGTAGGGAACTCGCAGAGGGCCGCCATGTCAAGGGGAAGGCACGGGACTTTTTGCGGGAGCCGGGGTCGGCCCAACAGCTTGGGTTTCCGCAGGGGCATCCTTCGGGGGGATGATCTGTGGCGCGGTCCGCAGGAAAGCGAAGTACACGATCGCCAAAAGAGCCGGGATGATCACCACGAAAATCAGCAGCATCCGCCTCTGAAGTTTCTTCAGTTTTTCGGCATTGGTTCCCTGCGCCATGCGATTTGTCTGGACCCCCATTGGAAGACGGCGGGATTTGAATGCAATCCCCCATGACGGGCGCGATGACAAGGTTCCCATGCGCTGTTTTGCAAGGACATTCGGGTTTTTGGTGCTGCTGGCATTGCCCTCCGGCTTGCTCGCCGTGCCTGCGGTTTGGCTGGATTCCGACCTGCCGCGGCAACCGAGGCAATGGTACTCCGTCAAGGCTGTTAGCTTGCCAACGGGAAGCCCGCTGGCCGCGTCCATTGAGCGTGGGCTTTTGAATTCCGGCTGGTCGCCGGTGGAAGTGAAGGCCTCAAAGAGCGAAACGGCAGTGTTTGTGGGGCGTACAGACAGGGTCGGCGATGCCCTTTACCTGATGGAGGAACTCCGACAGCAAAACGTCGCTGATGGCGAGGTGGTCGCGATCCCCGCGCCGTCGGATCATGCCGTGGCGATGACGGGTGATTTTCAGGCTCCCTTTACCACAGGCTCCTTTGAATCCAAGCGCACGGAGGAAGAGATGCGCAACCGCATCCGCTCCATCGTTGGGGGATTCCCGGAAGATCGCCAGGAGGCGATTCGCGGAGCCTTGGACGCCTGGGAAAAGCGCCAGTATTCCAACCCGCAACTTGCCGTGGGAATGATGGAGGTTGCCACCTTTTTGTGGAATCAGAAGACCGACATTGATATCGTCCAGTACATCGCCTCCCGCATCGCTCCGGAGGAGCTGCCGGGGCTTTGGGTAACGGGTGATGAGCAGCGCGCGGTCAAGGTCCGTGCCCAGAATTTGATGTTTGAGTGCATGGAAACCACCGATTGGCGCGGTGCATGGGAAGCCTCCAAAATGTTGGAAAAGTTCGATTTGTCGTCACCCGTGGCGCGAAGCACCAATCTTGTGCGACAAGCATTGATGCTTGTCGATGCCCCCAAGGGTTTCAAGGTTGATTACTCCGAGGTGCGCGAGTACCTGCATCGCGCCTGGGATGCTGCTCCACCGGAAAACAAGCGCATCCGTGCCCGCATCGAGGTCGTTTACATGCTGACCTTTGCGTGGGAGGGAAATTGGGGGCGGGTTGACAAGTTGTCGTCCGCGATCAAGGCTGAGGATGCCGGTGATGAGTACGCCAAGGCGATGGCGATGGTGTATCACGCCATCAGTCGCACGCGTTATCGATTCTATGATGAGGCTCTGGCGGAATTGGACACGGTCATCTTCAGTTCGACTCTTTCCGAAGCGGATCTGCCGCGACGCGGCACAGAAACCATGGATCCGGTCGAACTGGCGAAGTCCTGGCGCGACAAGGTGCGGAAGCAGGAGGCCGAGGCCCGATTGGGGATCCCGGCGCCGCCTGTCGCAACACCGGCCGCGGCGGCAGCGAAACCCACCCGGTAGGTCGCTGCGGCGGAACTACCCGCGGTGGTTTCTTTTCCTGGGCGCGTGCCGCAAGGCAGGCCAAACAGCGAACCATTTGACGAACAGCCCGGCCTCCAGGCGTTCGCGGGCAGCCTCCAGTGCCGCGGCCGAGGCGCTCAGGCGGGGGCGCTCGATGCTCCAACGCGCGCGCCGCAGGCGGAGCGTGTTGCGAAAAACCGTGAGGTCCGACAAATCGCCGAGGATGTCGTGCAGCGCATCGAGGCGCCCGGCTTCCGCCTTCAACGAATCGTGGCCATTGTCCGCAAGGAACCCAACAATGTAGCGCAGCGACTTGTTCTGCACGCGGAAGGCATGAAGAGTTTCGTCGGTGTGATCATCGATCAGCGCCTTGCGGCGTTTCTCCCAGCGCTGGCGCACTTCCCGCAATGCCCTCTCCGTGTCCTTTGGGCCATTGAATTTCGCGATCAGGGCGTTGAAGTTCCTTTCAAGGCGTCGCAGTTCCGCCCGCGCGCGTCGCCCAGCCTCGCCCCGCGCATCACGGCGCAGCGAGCGCAGCAGCCGTGCGCGTTCCGCCTTGAGCTCCCGATCAAGCAGGACGGCTGCGGAGTGCTTCGATGCCGGAAGCAAGGCGATGCATTTTGCCAGCCACAGACGCGTGACGTCCAGATCGCGCAGCGGCCCGATGTGCTTTTGCCACGCACGCACCTGGCGAAGCGATTTCGCGCCGGGAAGCTTCCTGGAGCGGCCCGCGCCCAGGAATTGAGCCATCGCCTTCAGGCGATTGACCGCGGTGCGCTGGTCGTGGGGCGTTTCCGCGCGCACGCGTGCGGCGGCGTAGCCCGTCCAACTTTCGTCGAAGGTGCTGATGTGCTTGTGGAGTTCCTCCGCAAGCGCCTGCGTGATGGCGGATTTACTCGTCACCCAGCAGGATCCACATGGACGAAAGGCCGGCCGAATTTTCCGTTTCCTGCGCCGTGAAGGTTCCATCCTCCACGTCGGCCCCGGTCAGCGAAAAATCCGCCGTGTCCACGACAGCATTCACGTCGGTGAGTTTCTGGATCGTGATGGCCTGTGGCGTGGCGAAATTCGCCGTCGTGAACGTGAGAACGGAACCGGACACGACCTGGAAATCCGCAGCGCGGTCACTGCCTCCCGTGCGCGCGATGGACACGTTCACCGTGTGGCCGGGGTTTGAGGTGAGCGAAACGTTCAACGTTGCCGATCCGCCTTCCGCGATGGTCAGCACGCCGCCGCTGAAGCCTGCGCCGGAAAGGAGGATGTCCGGTTTCGGGATTTCAAATGATGGTGGAAGGAAACCGGGCGTGTAGGGATTTGCGCCCGAGGGATAGGGCGTCCAGTCCGCCTTCGTGTCCGTGTCGGCAGGGTCGTTGCGTGTCGCGCCATCCACGCCGCCGGTCAACGTCACGTTGTCCGCGTTGGTGGTCGTCGTGACGTTCGGGCCCCAGCCCACCGTGGTGTTGGCCGTGCTGATGGTTCCCCAACCCACGCCGTCGATCACGTCGTCCGTGTGGTAGATTTCCTCCGAATCGCCATCGGTGGGATCGATGTAGACCAATTCCACGTTGTCGCCGTTGGAGAAGGAGGGTTCCGCCGCGTCGCCGTGAACCATCGCGGGCACCGCGGTTCCGTTGAAGGTGCGTCCGCCGTCGACGACGAACACCTGGACTGCGGCGTTGTTGCGATTGGAGACCACGGGAATCGTGTCGATGAACGCCTGGTCCGGCGCGGCGCGATTGAAGACGACGATGATGCCGCCGGGATCGATCGTGGAGCCTGTGGGGAACTTGATGTAGCTTTCACTCGTCGCGCCGACGTTGTTGTCGGCGATCATCACATTGTCGAGAATGAATCCCTGGTCGGACGTGTTGACGATCTCAACGAATTCTGTTGTCGCGAGTGAATTGACGGAGTGGGCAAACTCGGTGATCAGCAGCTTGCCCGCCACGAAGGGGGCGTTGGGGACCTGGACGAACGGTGCAAGCTCCTCCACCAGGTAACTGGCGGGGGTGATGTTTCCCGTTGGGGGAATGGTGGCCGATGCGCTGCTGGAATCGGTCGCCTGCACGTAGTACTCGACGATCGTGTCCGTTGGCTGCGCGGGAATCATCGTCGTCGTCTGCCATGTGGTTCCTGCGGACAGGCTCATGGGAATGGCGGTGTAGGACCCTTGGCCCGCGATGCGCCAGAAGGCGGTGACGGTCAGGTTTGGTGCCGTGTTGCCATCGTCATCAATCACATCGGCGATGATATTCACGGGTGTGATGGACGTGATCGTGGAGGGATCCGAGAGGAGGTTCGTGAGCACGGGGTTGTTGCCGCGCACCGTGAAGGAGTCCGGCCCCGCCGCGCCCGAGATGGGAATGGTCGAGGAGTTGGACAGCGTATCCGTGGCCGTCGCAAAGTATTGAATGAGGGTTCCTTCGGTGTGCGCGGGAATTGTTGTCGCGGTTGTGTAGGTGGTGCCGCTCGCCAGGGGCATGTTGATGGTGGTGAATCCGCCCGTCGTTCCGACGCGCCATGACAACTGGACGGAGGCAATGCCGTCGCTGTCGGTGGCGGAAACGCTGACACTCACTGCCTGCGCGGCGTCGGGGTTCGTGGGCGTGCGGACCAGGTTTGTCAGGATCGGATCGCTGCCACCGGACCCGCCATACACCAGCGCCACCCACGCGTTGTTGTCGATGTAGGGATTGCGATTGTTCTGGAAGGCGAAGACGCGTTCGTTGCGCTGCTGCTCAAAACTGTCAACGGGGTCCTCATTGTTCCAGAGGAGCAGGTCGTCCAGATAGCCCATCTGCTTCGACCCGAGTTCCTGACCGCGGGAGATGAGGGAGAAATCGGAGTAGCGCGTGTCCATGTAAAGGATTCCGCGGGCCACATCACCGCGATGCCGCGGTGACACCTGCCACACGCCGTTTTTGTAGTAGTTTTGGTCCTGGGGCAGGCCGGTAAAATTGGGCGAGGCGGTTCCGCCGGTCACGTTGCCATAGAGGTCGTTCCCGCGCGACGAATTGATGCCGTCATCGCACAGGAAAAGGTGGTGCATGTCCGAAACCTTGGGGCTGGCGCCGGCGCCAAAGCTCTGCGGCCAGGTGTGCTCGCGATTGATGGAAATCGCCCACTGGGACGTGGGACGAGTGTCGTTCGTGTAGAGCATGCGAACCTGCCCGCCACCAACGTTGTCGACGGAACTGAGCAGCATGTCGCGGGCGGCGTCGTAGCTGTACGTCTTCACCGTGTAGCCGCGCTGGCCGGAAACAATGGCGTTCAACTCGGTCTTCAACGCCACCCCCGTCTGGCTGGTGATGGTCTGATAATAATCAACTGGTGGCGTCGCCCAGGCCATGGAACAGCCGAGGACAATACACGCAACACCCGCCACGGCGGCGGAAAACGAACGAGGCAATCGGTGGGTCAAGGATGCAGTCTCCTGTGCACTATAACCCTGCATCGTTGTTCGAAGGGCCCGGCCTGACAATTCCAAATGTGTGGAACGGGTTGATGGTTGAAGAAAAATGAGCCGCAGGGAACCGCAGCTCATTCACTTTTGCCAAGGTTGTCAAGGGCGTCGCCCCTACTCCATCGTGAACGGAATGGTGCCGTCCTCGCGTCGTTTGGGGACGGGGCGGGATCCGTAAAGCTCCGCATCCTGAAGGTCTTCGACGCCTCCGCGCGATCCCGGCGAGGACATGGGCGGTGGCGGGGGGCCGGGTGCTGCGGGCCGGCGGGGAATGATGGGCTTGGGCGGAGCGGGCGCCTGTGGGGATGCATGTGATGCCGGTGATGCGGCGGCAAGCGGCGGAAGCGATGTCGTGATGCCAGGCATTTGTGATGAACTGCGGCGCGACTCCGTGGCATCCTGGCGGCCGGAGTTGTCGCTGGGGGGCGGCGGAACACCGCGAAAACTTGACGTTGATGATGGGGATGGGGAGGGCGCCGACGGCGGTGCGGAACTGCTGCTTGCGGCTGGCGGGGCGGCGGGGCGCTGCGGACGCAAGAAATCCTCGCCACTGTCCTGCGCCGCTGTCAGCAGCGCGAAGAGCTGGCCCGCCGCCACTAGGGCGTCCTTGTACTTGATCGTGCGCGGCTGCCAGTCGGGAAAATCGGGCAGATATTCCAACCCGGGAAAGTACTTCCGTGATTTTGCCAGCAGCAGGTTGTACGCGCGCGCGCCGTCATCATCAACGATCTGCGTGGGATTCTGCTGGGTCACGAAACGGATGTCGTCATAAAGCCGTTCGGCCAAAACAACAAGAAGGCGCTTTGGTTCCATAGACAGGCTATTCCATGTTTCGCTGTGTCGTTGGGCTCAGGTGGTGCCGAGCGCGAAGCGGACTTTGCAAATGGCACCATCAGGAAACCCCGCCGCGCTCAATTTGCCAAGCAGTTTATCCAGGGCGGACAGGGAAATCCGCTCAACAAGGAAGGCTTGGGTGGCGCCTCCGGGGCCGATTTTCCGGCCACCGATCAGGGCCGCCGCCTGATCCGCCTTTGCCGAATCGCCCTCCGTTCGCACCCTGATATAGAAACGGTGTTCAACCGCGTTCGGATCTGCGGGCTTGCGCATTCCACGGGGAATGCGCAGCGGCTGGGGATCCGGGGAGCCGGCCTTCTGGAGCTTTGCGGCGAAAATGGCATCGGCAAGGAGGCCGCTGCCCGTGCTGCCCTGCCCTGCACCGCGCCCGAAATACATGGTTTGCCCAATGGGATCCGCCTCCACCAGGACCGCGTTGAAGACGTCGCGCACCCCGGCGAGCACATGGGTGGCGGGAATGAACGCGGGACCGACCACCAACGAGGCGCTGCCATCGGCAAGCTGCGCCGCGGAGGCGAGCAACTTCACGGCAAGGCCGTTTGCCTTCGCGTAGGCGCCTTCCTCCGGCCCGAGTTTCGTGATGCCATCCAGCGACACGTCATCAACGCTCAACTCCTGGCCGAACGCGAGCGACGCCAGGATGACGAGCTTGTAGGCCGTATCGTTGCCCTCCACGTCGAAGCGCGGATCAGGCTCCGCGTAGCCGAGCGCCTGCGCATCGGCGATTGCCTTCTGCATGGTGAGGCTGCTGTCCGAGTCAAGCTGCGTGAGGATGTAGTTGCAGGTTCCGTTCACGATCCCGTGAATCGCCGTGATGCGGTCGGGAGCGAGTCCCGTTTGCAGCGAGGAGATGATGGGAATGCCGGCACCAACGCTGGCCTCGAACAGGAGCAGCACGCCGTTCTTCGCGGCCAGTTCATGAAGCTCTCCGCCATGCGCGGCGATCAGGCCCTTGTTGGCGGTGATGAAATGTTTTCCCGCGGAGAGCGCCGCGCGCGCGATGTCCGCCGCCAGCGTGGGTTTTCCATCGGCGCCGACACCGACCAATTCCACGACCGCATCCACGTTGGCGGCGGTGACCGCCTCGCGCCAGTTGGTTGTCAATTTCGCCGACGTTGGCGGCGTGACGCCGCGCGGCTTCTCAAATTCCTTGTCGGCGATCCATGTCAGTTCGATGGGAACGCCTGCGCGCTGCGCAAGCAGGTCCTTCTTCTCGATGATGTGCTTGACGAGGCCGCTGCCGATGTTGCCGAAACCGACCAGTGCGAGGCGGAAGGTGCTCATGGCTTGCCGTGATCCTCCACGGATTTGTGTTCGATGTCGGGAAGCTGCACCATCTGGCGAACGGTGTGGACGCGGCTCAACAACTCGTCCTTCTCCACCTTCAGGATGCGATCGAGCGAAAAATCCTCCACCACGAAGGACGCCATGCAGGTTCCGATGTGGACGGCGCGCACCAGGTTGTCGTCATTCACCTCGTTGAGGCGCGCCAGGTATCCAACGAGTGCGCCGGCGAAGGTGTCGCCCGCGCCCGTGGGGTCCTTCAGCTTGTCCAGGGGGAACGCGGGGAAGAAAATCATGCGATCCTTCTGGAAGAGCACCGCGCCGTGCTCGCCCTTCTTCATGACCACCGTCTTGGGGCCAAGGTTCAACAGCTCGCGCCCGCATTCGATCAGGTTCACCTTCTCGCAGTACTGGCGCGATTCGCCTTCGTTGACGAGCAGGATGTCGCAACGCTTGATCACTTCCGTCAGGAGTTGCTTCTGCCCCTCGATCCAGAAATTCATCGTGTCGATGGCGACGAGCTTGGGATTCCTCACCTGGTTGAGCACGTCGAGTTGCAGCGCCGGGTGGATGTTCGCAAGAAAGACGAAGGGCATTTCGCGCTGCGCATCGGTGAGCTTCGGGCGGAAGTCGGCGAAGACGTTCAGTTCCGTCGTGTTCGTGTGCGCCTGGTTCATTTCCCGCTGGTAGTAGCCGGACCAATGGAAGGTTTTTCCCTCCACGATTTGCAAGCCGTCCATGTTGATGCGGCGGCTGCGGAATTTCTCGATGTGGCCGGGGTCGAAATCCTTTCCCACCACGCCAACCATGCTGACGTCTGTAAAGTAGGATGCAGCCACGCTTGCATAGGACGCTGAGCCACCCAGTGCCGCAGAAACATTCCCATGCGGGGTTTCCACGGAATCGAGCGCCACAGAGCCAACCACCAATGCCTTCGCCATCGAAAAAACCTCGAAAAGTCAAATGAGAGGGAAGCAAGACGCGCAGGGCGCGGCCGGGTCAACAGTGGGAATGGCGGGACTTGGCCCGTGCCCATAAAAACACGGCGCGTGATGCAGCGGGAGTTGCTTTACCGGCGCGCCTGAACCGTGTGGCGGAGCGGCCGCGCAGCCGTCCCGGATTCCACGCGCCATGAACAGGAATTGTGCACCGTCATTCCACCAATCCGGTTGCGTGAGTCGGTTTCCCGCGTATGCTCTCCACCCCATGGCATCGGCACTTCGCGAAATCGTCAGGTCCTACAAGCGCAACCGGCTGGAGGCGCGCGTCCACGAGGCGACGGGCGAGGGGATCAAGCGCGCAAACGCGGAGCTTAACTGGCGCGAGTTCTGGCACAAGCGCGCGGAGTTGCGCTCGCGCCCGCGACAGGTGCAGGTGGGCACGAACTGGACGTGCAATCTGCGATGCAATTTTTGCCGGCTCACGCTGGACAGCACACAAAAGATTTTCAAATCCCTTCCGCCACGCGAGCTTGAAATCAGCGACAAGGTTTTCCAGCACGTCATTGACCTGATGCCGTATCCGGAAATGATGACGCTCACCCCGCTTGGCGAACCGATGCTCTACAGCAAGTTCGGGCGCCTGCTGGAAAGGCACCGCGAAATCGGCAGCAACAACCTGTCGATGACCACGAATGCCAACATCATCACCGAGGAACGCGCGCGCATGTTGGTGGAGGGGGGCATGGCCCACATGTTCGTGAGCGTCGATTCAAGCGATCCCGAAATCTATGCGGGGATGCGTGTGCGTGGCGACCTGGCGAAGGTGGAGGCCGCGCTCGGCGCCATCAACCGCTGGAAGGAAAAGCTCCACTCCAGGACGCCGGAAATGACGCTCGCCTCCACGTTCATGGAGCGCAACGTGCGCCAGATGCCCGACCTTCTGGAGTTTGCAAGGCGCCACGGCTTTCGCGCCTACAGCATCCAACTGATGGAAACGGAGAACCAGGATTTGGAAGGGGAGTTCCTGGGCCACCACATCCCGCTCGCGAAGGAAATGCTGCTTGAAACCCTGCGCCGTGCGGAGGGGAGCGGCGTCGAAGTGCGGCTGACCATTGCCCTTCGAAACCTGCTGACGGCATCGCTGACACCAAGCGAGTGGAAGAAAATCACCGCGCACACGGAGGGCGCCGCGGGCGAGGCGGTGAGCGACGGCGACCGCCTTCCCGGCCAGTATTCGACGAAGGGAAAGACGCTGATTGAGAAGTGCCACTACCCCTGGTATTACCTGCTGATCGACACGGACGGCGACTGCCGTCCCTGCTGCTGGGCGGGGAGCAGCTACGGCAACCTCAACAACAGGGACTTCGACGACATCTGGAACGGGGAGCGCATCGTGAAGACGCGCCGCGATTTCCTGGCGAACCACATTCCGCTTGGTTGCCAGGGAAAGCACTGCCGCGTGGACCTGGAACACCACGGCACGATGGAAAAAAGCAACCTCCACAATGTATAGACGTCCCCACAGGATGAACCACACATCAAGATGAAATTCTCCCCCGGCCCCCTGGATGGACTGGTCATCATCGAGCCGCGCGTTTTCGCCGATCCGCGCGGGTTCTTCCTTGAATCCTTCCGGCGCGATGAGTTCACGGCGAATGGAATCCACTGCGATTTCGTGCAGGACAATCACTCGTGTTCGCGCCGGGGCACTGTGCGCGGCCTTCATTTCCAGACCTCGCCGGGCCAGGCGAAGCTGATTCGCTGCACGGCCGGCGTGATCTGGGACGTCGCCGTTGACATTCGCAGGGGATCGCCCTCCTTCGGCCAATGGTTCGGGATTGAACTGGGCGCGGAGAACAAGAAGATGATCTTCATCCCCGTCGGTTTCGCCCATGGCTTTGCCGTGTTGAGCGACGACGCGGAGGTGCAGTACCAGTGCAGTGCCTACTACAATGCGGCAACCGAGGCGGGGTTTCGCTGGAACGATCCCGACGTGGGGGTTGATTGGCGCGTGGAGGATCCCATCCTGAGCGAGCGCGACCAAACAAGCCAGTCCTTCGCGGAACTGCGCGCGCGCATTGAAGGAGCCTCGTGAATGAAGACGGTCTGCGTGATTCCCGCGCGCTTCGGCAGCCAGCGCCTTCCCGGCAAGCCGATGATGCTGCTGCGCGGGCGCCCCATGATCCAGTGGGTGATCGAGGCGGCGCGGCAATTCAGCGTCGCCAATGAGATCCTCGTCGCGACGGATCACGAAAAAATTGCCCGGGCGGCGCGCGACGTCGGTGCGGAGGCCGTGCTGACCGATCCGGAGCTTCCCTCGGGAACGGATCGCATCCATGCGGCGATGAAGGGCCGCCACGGTGACATCATCATCAACCTTCAGGGCGACGAGCCGGGCATGCCGGGGGAAACGGTCGCGCGTGCACACGCGGCGCTGCTGGCGACGAATGCGGACGTTGCCACTGCCTGCGTGCCGTTGCATCGCCGCGAGGATTTCGAATCGCCGAATGTCGTGAAGGTCGTCCGCGGGGACGGGGATCGCGCCCTGTACTTCAGCCGCTCGCCGATTCCCTCGCTGGCGCGCCGCAGCGAAGGTGAGTTGAACACGCCCGGCACCCTGCTTGGCCACAAGCACCTTGGACTCTACATTTACCGGCGTGCGGCGCTGGAAGGATTCTGCGCCCTCCCGCCGTCCCCATTGGAACTCACGGAAAAACTGGAGCAGTTGAGGATGCTGGAGAACGGAATGACGATCGTGTGCGTCACCAGCACGGCGGACAGCGTTGGCGTGGATGTTGCCGAGGACGTGGGGCGCGCGGAGGAATTTCTGGGGAGAAGCGGGTGAGCATGCCTCGTCGATCCGGGAATCACCGATGCTTTCCGTTCCAGGCGGCCCAACTTGATCTTCGGGATCACGGCAGCAGGTCCGTGTTGTCTCCGCGCCACTTCCCATCCTGACTTCCCGCATGTCTGCCGACTATCCTGAACTGTTTGCACCAACGGAGGCGCCGCCCGCCCCGCCACCGCGCAGGAGCATCCTCGATTGGCTGCCCGTGGTGCTCACGGTGCCGTTCGTGCTGCTTTTCCTCATGACGGTGATGCCGCGACTGGGCGTGCCGTTCGAACTGGAATGGAACGAGGGGCAGTCGGGGGAGCAGGCGTGGCGGTTTGAAAAGGGACTGCCGCTTTACCCCTCCACGGACCAGAACTGGGTTCCCTACATGTACGCGCCTCTCTACCACATCGCGTGGGGGACGGTGATGAAGGTGACGGGCGTCCACACGCTGGGTCTTGGACGAATGATCTCATTCCTCGCCTCCATCGCCACCGGCATGGGACTTTTCATGATTGTGTGGGATCGTGCGCGGAGATCGATCCCCGCCCTCTTTGCTGCGTGCCTCTACTATGCGTACTTCAAGCCGAGCGGCTACTGGTATGACATGGCGCGCGTGGACGCGCTGGCGTTCGGGCTTTGCGCGTGGGGGATGTACCTGACACTGAAGGAGCGTGTCTGCGCCTGGCAGGGCGTGCTGGGATTGCTCGTGCTGCTGCTGGGCTCGCTGACGAAGCAAACGGTCGCGGCCGTCGGGTTGTACTGCGCGCTGGCGTTGCTGTTCAAGAATCCGCGTGGCCTGTTGATCGGCGGGTTTGTTTGTGCGCTGGCGGTGGTGAATTTCCTGTTTGTCTTCCAGCGCGAGGGGAACGATGCGTTCATCAAGTACACCTACACAAATGCGCTGAAGCACAGCTCCAGTTCCAACGTGTATTTTCCCAACGGCGAGTACCGCGACAACTTCATGGCGGACGTTCCGGCCCCCAGGGGCATTTCGCAAATCGCGGTCACCTACTTCGGGAAATGGAAGGACCCGAAGAGCGCGCCGGCGGTGTGGAGGGAATGCGGCCGCCACGTCTGGATTTTTCTGCTGATGATCCTTGGCTGGCTGGTCGCCGGGTTGTTCCGGCGGCGTGCGCCCAATGGCTGGATCCATGTTCCACCCGCCCTGGCACTGGCGTTTGGCGGATTGGAGGGCTATGCGAAGTACGGCGGTTATATGAACAACTTCATGCCGCTGTTCATGGGCGTTTGCATCCTGATGGGGCTGGCGCTTGCGGAACTGCGCACCACCGTCGGCGCGCGGTTTCCCGGAATCTTTGGCGGCGCTGCCGGGCTGCTGATCTTCCTTCAACTCTTTCAGCCCTGGGGAATCGCCAGGGTTTCCAATGATGAGGCGAATGGCATGCTGGTGCGGGGAATCCATGACCAAGCGCTGAGGAATGGCATCATCGAGTATTCCTACAAGCTCTCCGCGCGGGAGAAGGCACGCGGAAACCCCGCCGCGCCTTCACTCGAAATCTCCGAGCCACCGCCGTTCTCCCTGCGATTCACGTATCAGGCCCTTCGGTTCCTTGCACCGGGAATGGCCTACTTCCCTTCCACGCAATGGCCCCCCGATTCCTCCCAAAGGGCCTACGAATCACTGATGGGGTTTCTTGTCAGGAAAAGGGAGCAGAAGGAACCCGTGCTCATTGTGCACCACCAGTGGTACGGCCTTACGGCGGGCCATCCCATGGCGATGAACGCGGACATGGTGCGCTGCGCACAGTGGGCCGGTGACCCAGTGCCCCCGGAAATGGCAGCCACCGCCAGCGACCACGTCTATACATGGATCATCACGGACACGCCCGATTTGCAGTACGATTGGATCCCGCTGGAATTCCGCAATGCAATCCAGCAGTCCTACGAACCGTTTGGCCCCACCCCATTCCTGGATTCGTTAAATGAACCCGGTGCCCTGCAACCGCTGACGGGTGCGGAGAAGTGGCCCATGACGATCCTTCGGCGGCGAGGCTCGCAAAGCTCGCTGCTGGATGGCACCGTTTTCGAGATGGACACCGCCCCGGGAACGCGCATGTTGCCAAATGACCAACGCGCGGCGATGAAGAATGCTGACGGCGGTTCGACCGCCACAATTTCCAACGAAAAGGCTCGCGCAACTCGTTAGACCGCAATCGGCACTAATCTCGCTCCCCCCTGCCGCCGAGCTTCACGGGGTCACTTTTCCCCTTTTGTTCGCCACGGTCGTCTGGTGGCCGCCAAAACTCCGTCCGGCTGCATGGCAAAATGAACAGATTCCGATATAATACAGGTATCATCCAAATGTTTCGTGCATTCTCCTTCGCGTTCGCAATAACCCTGCTATCATCCGTTGCCACCGCCGCGGGTCCCGCTGCGGGCGGGCCGCCCAGCGAAGCCCCTCCACCCGAGGTGTCTTACCTCGTCGTGGAATCGCGCACGGTGCCCGTCAGCTATGACTTCCTTGGCGTGCTGGAGGCCTCGCGCGTGGCGGAGGTTCGTGCGCGCATCGAAGGCTTCGTGAAGGAACGCACCTTCAAGGAAGGCGATGTGGTGAAGGAGGGGCAGGTGCTCTACCGCATCGATCCCGATTCCTTCCTTGCAGATGTCGAGGTCGCGAAGGCCCGCGTCCAGGAAGCGGAATCGCAGGTGCGGTGGGCCGAGAGCGACGTGCGCCGCCTGGACGCCGTGAAGGACATTGGCGCTGCATCGCAGGGTGACATCGACAAGGCTGCCGCGCAACTTGACCAGGCCCGCGCGAACGTCCGCCGTTTGCAGGCCGATTTGTCAAAGGCGGAGTTGGAACTCAGCTACACGGACGTCAAGGCGCCAAGCGACGGCATCGTGGGCACGACCGCTCGTGACGTGGGTGCGCTGGTCGATTCCGGCGACAAGGGGCTGCTCACGCAGGTCTGGCGCGTCGATCCCATCTATCTGAACTTCGGCGTCAGCAGCCGCCAATACATGCAGTGGAAGAAGGATGTCGCCGCTGGCACGATCATCACGGAAAAGGACGGCGCGACGAGCGTTGAAATCGTCCTTCAGGACGGCACGGTCTATCCGCAGCGCGGAACACAGAATTTCGAGGACCCCATCATTGATCCCACCACGGGAATGATCAAGGTGCGCGCGGAATTTCCCAATGCGGAGAACAAACTGAAGCCGGGCCAGTTCGTGAAGGTGCTCATCACCGGCTGGGAACGCCCGAATACAATCACCGTCCCGCAGCGCGCCGTCAGCGAATCGCCCCAGGGCGCATCCGTCATGATCATCGGCGAAGGGAACAAGCTGCAACCACGTCCCGTGAAGCTGGGCTCCAGCCTCGGTGGCGGCCAGAAATTCGTGATCCTTTCCGGGCTTGAGGCGGGAGAGAGGGTCATGGTGGACGGCTACATGAAATTCCCGGGAACCGTCGTGAAGCCGGTGCTGCTGGAGGAAAAGCCGAAGGACGCGCCCGCTGACAAAGGCCAGCAGGCCAACGCCGCCCCCGCCACGAAGGACTAAGGCACATCGATGCTCTCAAAATTTTTCATTGATCGACCGATCTTTGCGTCGGTCATTTCCATTCTCATCTTCATCGTCGGCGTGGCATCGATCACGTCGCTGCCCATCGCGCGATTTCCGGAGATCACCCCGCCAACGGTGCAGATTTCCGCGGTTTACCCCGGTGCGAACGCGGAGACGGTGGCCGAATCGCTTGCCGCACCCATCGAGCAGGAACTTTCCGGCGCGAACGGCCTGCTCTACTTCCAGTCATACAGTTCCAACGACGGCAGTCTTCGCGTCACGGCGACGTTTGAAATCGGCAGCAACATCGACCTGAACGCGGTAGAAGTCCAGAATCGCATGAAGCGGGCGGAGGCGCGCCTGCCGCAGGAGGCGATCCGCCAGGGAATCACTGTCACGAAGTCGTCGTCCAGCATGCTGCTCGTCGCCGCGGTGAAGTCCACCAATCCGCACCACGACAACCTGTTCCTAAGCAACTATGCGACGATCAACATGCTGGACACGATCCGTCGTGTTCCCGGCGTCGGCGATGCGTCGGTGTTCGGCGGCGCGGATTATTCGATGCGCATCTGGATCAACCCAGACCTGCTGTCATCGAAGGGCCTTACGATCAGCGATGTGTCGGAGGCGATCCGCGAGCAGAACGGCCTGTATGCGGCGGGGCGCATCGGCGCCGCGCCAACCGATCAGCCGGTGGAGCTCACGATCCCCGTTGTCACGAAGGGTCGCCTGCAAAGCCCGGAGGACTTCAAGAAGATCGTCCTGCGCGCAAATCCCGACGGAACCTTCCTTTACCTGGAGGACGTTGCACGCGTTGAGCTGAGCTCGCAGAGCTTCGACATGATCGGCCGCCAGGATGGCGTGCCCACCACGTTCATCCTCACCTACCTGAAGCCGGGTGGCAACGCGTTGCAGACGTCGGGCGATGTGATCAAGGCGCTCGACCAATTGAAGAGCAGCTTTCCCGAGGGAATGAAGTATGAGATTCCCTACGACACGACACCGTTCATCCGCATTGCGATCGAGGAGGTGGCGAAGACCTTCGGCGAGGCCATCGGGTTGGTTTCGCTGGTGGTGCTGTTGTTCCTTGGCACATGGCGCGCGACGCTGATTCCGCTGCTTGCGGTGCCGGTCGCCATCATCGGTACCTTCAGCGGCATGCTGCTGCTCGGTTTCTCGATCAACTCACTCACGTTGTTTGGATTGGTGCTCGCGATCGGCATCGTCGTGGACGATGCGATCCTGGTCGTGGAAAACGTGGAGCGCATCATGCCCGAGGAACACCTTCCCGTGCGTGATGCGACCATACGTGCCATGGAGCAGGTGGGCGGGCCCATCATTGCGATCGTGCTCGTGCTGTGCTCCGTGTTCCTGCCGGTCGGTTTCCTGGGCGGGTTGACGGGGGAGTTGTATCGCCAGTTCGCCGTGACCATCGCGATCAGCGTCTTCATTTCCGGCGTCGTGGCGCTCACGCTCAGCCCCGCGCTTTGCACGTTGCTGCTGAAGCCACAGCAGAAGAAGGTCTTCATCTTCCGCTGGTTCGACGCCGCCTTCGAATGGTTCACGCGCGGCTACTCGAAGGTCATCCGGCAGATGATCCGCTTCGGCATCGTGACGATGCTGATATTCGGCGCGATGTTGTACTACACATGGCACCTCTTCCAGGCGCGCCCCAGCGGCTTCATCCCGCAGGAGGATCAGGGATACCTGATCGTGGCCGTGTCACTTCCGCCCGGTGCATCGATGGATCGCACCCTTGTCGTCGTGAAGAAGGTCGAGGACTTCCTGAAGCAGCAGCCGGAGGTGCGCAATGTGGTCGCCCTCGTGGGCATGGACCTTCTCGCGGGTTTCTCTCCCAGCACCAACGGCGCGGTGATGTTCGTGCCGCTGAAGCCCTGGGACCAGCGCCCGAAGCCCGAGAACCACGTCGATGCGATCGTGCATCGCGCCTTCGCGCACTTCGGCGGGATGAAGGAGGCCTTCACGCTCTTCATCAATCCGCCGCCGGTGCAGGGACTTGGCTTCCGCTCCGGCTTTGAGTACCAACTTGAGAACCGCGGCGGCGACACGCCCGCAGGGCTTGCGGCGCAAACGAACAAGCTGATCGCCGCGATCAACGAGACCGAGGCGGACGGCAAGACGCCGAAGTATCCTGCAATCTCGCGCCCCAATGGCGTTTTCAACGTCGCCCTTCCGCAGCTTTACGTGGACCTGGACATCGAGCGCACGAAGCTGCGCGGCGTTCCCGTCAATGTTGTCTATACAACACTTCAGGCGCTGCTGGGCTCCCTTTACATCAACGACTTCGTGAAGTTCGGGCGCATCTACCGCGTGCAGATTCAGGCAGACGCCCCCTATCGCAAGTCGGCGGACGTGATCGGAAAGCTGTACGTTCGCAACATTCGCGGTGACATGGTACCCGTTTCCGAACTTGTCACCACGCGGATGCAGGCCGGCCCGAACATCATCAGTCGCTTCAACGGATACCCATCGGTGCAGATCACAGGTGAGACAGGCAGCGGCTACAGTTCCGGCCAGGCGATCAAGACGATGGAGGAGGTATCCGCCAAGACGCTCGGCCAGGGGTACGCCTTTGAATGGAGCGGGGCCTCCTACCAGGAAATCCGCGCCGGGAAGCAGGCGCCGTACATCATTGGCTTCGGCCTGGTGATCGTGTTCCTCGTGCTCTGCGGGTTGTACGAACGCTGGACCCTTCCCGTTGCCGTGATGCTTGGCATCCCCAGCGGTGCCTTCGGCGCGATCATCGCGATCACGCTGCGCGGCATCCCGATGGACATCTACTTCCAGGTTGGCCTGCTCACGTTGATTGGCCTGGCAGCGAAGAACGCCATCCTCATTGTCGAATATTCATCCGTGCTGAAGGAATCGGGAATGAAGACGACCGAGGCTGCCGTGGAAGCGGCACGCGTTCGCCTTCGCCCCTTCATCATGACGTCGATGGCCTTTGTGCTGGGCGTGACGCCACTGGTGATTGCAGAGGGCGCCGGCGCGGCGGGCCGCCACTCCATTGGCACCGGCGTCATGGGTGGCATGATCGCGGCCACGTTCCTGGACATGTTCTTCGTGCCCCTCTTCTTCGTCATCATGCAGTGGCTGAGCGAGACGCGTTCACGCTGGCGGCAGAAGCGCGGCCTTCCACCAATCGGGCACCAGCACGGGCGCAAGCACACTCCCATCCACGGGCCGATGCATGATGCCGAGCACAGCGGCGACGGCCACGCGATTCAGGGAACCAACGAATCAGCGGGCGCCGCTCCCAGTCCGCCGGAGCCGAAACCGATCCAGTAGGAAATGCGTGGGCGCGGTTTTCCGACCGCGCCCATTTCTTTATCGCAGCTTCCTCCCCAAGCAAAGAAGGCCTCCATGGCCCCGAAAACACCGGAGATCCTCCTCCTGTGCTTTACCCAATCCCCAAGACCCCCTGTTGACAGCCCCCCCTGCCGTGGCATTCAATACCCGTTACCTCCCAAAACGCCTCCGGGACGGGGCGTTAACGAACGAAAGATACCTTAAACCAATGAGCATTGCGAACCTTCCAAAGCAGCATCCCCTCGCGGGTCAAACCATGTCCGGAGCCGAAATGGTGATCCAGGTTCTGGCGGATGAGGGTGTCGATGTCGTTTTTGGATACAGCGGTGGCGCGATCCTGCCAACGTATGATGCGATTTTCCGCTATAACGAGAACAAGAACAAGGTTGGAAAGGATATTCGCCTGGTCGTTCCCGCAAACGAACAGGGCGCCGGCTTCATGGCGGCCGGATACTCGCGCGCTTCGGGCAGGGTGGGCACGTGCCTCGTCACCTCCGGTCCGGGCGCAACGAACTGCGTGACGCCGATTCGCGACTGCATGGCCGATTCAATTCCCATTGTGCTAATCTGCGGCCAGGTGCCGCGCGCGGCGATGGGTTCCGATGCCTTCCAGGAAGCTCCGGTCTTCAACATCATGAGCGCGTGCGCCAAGCACTGCTTCCTCGTGCTCGACCCGGACAAGCTGGAGGAGACGATTCGCAGCGCCTATGAAATCGCGCGCAGCGGCCGTCCCGGCCCCGTGGTGATCGACCTGCCGAAGGACATCCAGAACTGGTCCGGCCAGTACAAGGGCTCCGGCACGCTGCCTTTCCGTGGCTACGAGCGCCGCCTGGAAAACCTGAACAATTCGCGCCTGTCGGAGAAGCGCGCCGCGCAATTCTTCCAGATGCTTGGCCAGTCGGAGCGCCCACTCCTTTATGTTGGCGGCGGCGTGATCCTCAGCGAAGCCGCGGCGGAACTGCGCGAGTTCGTTGAGCGGTTCCAGATTCCCGTGACGACGACGTTGATGGGAATTGGCTCGGTGGACGTGAACCATCCGCTTTCGCTGCACATGCTCGGCATGCACGGTACCGCGTATGCGAACTACGCGGTGGAGGATTGCGACATGCTGATCGCGATAGGCTCGCGTTTCGACGATCGCGTGGCGGGCAAGGTGAAGGAGTTCGCGCCGAATGCGCGCCACATGGCGCACATCGACATTGATGCAGCGGAAATCGGCAAGGTGAAGCACGTGGATTGGTCCCATGTGGGCGACGCAAAGTCGAGCCTCTCCAGCCTGCTGGAATACGGCAAGAACTTCAAGAGGGACTTCAGCCGGTGGAAGAAGGAAATCACCGAACTGCGCGAGGCTCATCCGCTCGATTACGACAAGGCCAGCGAGTACATCCAGCCGTACTATGTGATGGAGGTCCTGAGCGAAGCAACCAATGGCGAGGCGATCATCGCGACCGGCGTTGGCCAGCACCAGATGTGGGCCGCGCAGTACTACAAGTACAAGAACCCGCGCAGCCTGCTCACCTCCGGCTCCATGGGCACGATGGGTTTCGGGCTTCCCGCGGCCATCGGGGCGCAACTTGCCTGCCCGGGTCGCGTGGTTGTCGATGTGGATGGCGACGGGTCGCTGCGAATGAACTTGGGCGAACTGGAAACCGCCACCACCTATGAAATTCCCGTGAAGGTCCTCCTGCTGAACAACCTTGGCGACGGCATGGTGCGCCAGTGGCAGAAACTCATGTTCGGCAAGCGTTTCGCCGGCACGGACAAGTCCCTTCACCAGAAGGACTTTATCAAGGCCGCGGAGGCCGATGGCTACAAGTGGGCCAAGCGCATCAGCAAGAACGAGGATGTGAAGGAGGCGCTCCGCGAGTTCGTCAACTTCCAAGGCCCCGCGCTGATCGAGGTCATGATCGATCCCGACGCCTGCGTGTGGCCGATGGTTGGTCCGGGAAAGAGCTATCGCGAAATGTTGACGGGCGAGTGGATCAAACCGCGCACAGCCGTTGTCCCACAGAAGGTCCAGCCGGTGAAGGCGGACTTGTTCTAGGCATTTCATGGACACCCGGAAGGCCGGGGAAGGACTCGAATGAAGCGCATTTCTTCACGTCAGCTCATGATGGTTGCAGGACTGTTGGTGGGCGCCGGTCTCGGCTTGGTGTCACCCACAACAGCCGGTGCGCAGGGCGGCACCGCGAAGGTCGCCGCCCGCATGCCCACGGTTCCGGCGGTCCCCGTCTATTACTACAACGGCGACAGCCGCGTGGACCTGTTCCTGGCACTGGATGAGCTGCATGTGAAGGACAGCGGCCTTGCAAAGGGCACGGTGATCACCAACACCTCTGCGGAGGCGGATGCGCTGGATGCGGGGCTGAAGTCCATCGCCACCAACGCGGGCGGTGACGGCAACGAATACTACCTGCTCGTTGATCCGAATCCGAACCTCACCTCGTTGGAGGAAAACGCCTCCGCGCTGCGCGCGCTCAAGGCCCGTGGCCGCACCGTGCGCGCGGTGGCCTACGCGCAGGAGGACAGCGCGCGCGACCTTTCCGACAAGCGCATCATCACCAATGAATTCGCGGTGAAGCTGACGGGCGGCCAGGACATCAACGCGCTGGCAAAGAAGTACGGCGCGACGGTGGTCGAGAAGGTTGGCTACAGCGCGGACACCTACATCCTCGGCACGTCGGAGGAGCAACTCCTGTCAGCGCTCAACGCTGCGAACGCGATCAAGGAAAACGAGCCGGGCATCGCGTTTTCCGAGCCGCAGATTGCAAGGCAGCAGACAAAAAGATTCCTTCCCAATGACACGTTGTTCCCGACGCAGTGGCACCTGCGCAACACCGCGCAGACCAGCGGCGGCGTCGCGGGCAACGACGTGAATATTGAAGGCGCCTGGGATTCCGTGACGGGTGCGGGCGTCAACATCGCCATCACTGATGATGGCGTGCAGGTCAACCATCCGGACCTTTCGGCGAACTGCCGCACGGACATCGACAAGGACCTTTTCAGCAACGACAACGATCCTTCGCCAGTGGTTGCCAATGGCGACGGGCATGGAAACTCCTGCGCGGGCGTGGCCGCCGCGAAGGGAAACAACGCGCTTGGCGTCACCGGCGCGGCCTACAACGCGGGCATCGTGGGCGTGCGCCTTACCGCCGGCGCGACAACCGACAGCCAGGAGGCCCAGGCGATGGGCTGGCAGGCGACGCCGGGCATTGCGGCGGATCGCGTCTCGATCAACTCCAACTCCTGGGGCCCGTCGGATTCGGGAGCCCTCACGGAAACCTTCGGCTCCCTCACGAAGGCCGCCTTTGAAAACGGCATCACCAATGGCCGGGGCGGGAAGGGCATCATTTACACATGGGCGGCGGGCAACGGCCGCTGCAACAATGACAACATCGGTCACGACGGCTATGCTTCCAGCCGCTATGTGATCGCCGTCGGTGCCAGCGGCGCGAACGGGAATTTTTCCTACTACAGCGAGCCGGGCGCCTCGATGGTGATCAATGCGCCGTCGAACTACGGAAGCTGCGGTGTGGGGCCAACCGCGGGCATCACCACCACGGACCTGACAGGCACCAACGGATACAACGGCGCCAGTTCCGCTTCCGGTGGTGACTACACCAACAACACGGCCGCTATTGGTTTCGGTGGAACGTCCTCCGCCACGCCGCTGGTGGCTGGTTGCGTCGCGCTCCTGCTGGAGGCGAATCCGAACCTTACCTGGCGCGACGTGAAGGGAATCCTGATCAGCACCGCCACGCGCAACAACCCCGCGGACCCGGGCTGGGCGATAAACGGCGGCGGGCGCTTCTTCAACCATTCCTATGGCTTTGGGCGCATCAACGCGGCGGCTGCGGTCGCAGCCGCAACGTCGTGGACGAATTACGGGCCTGAGAACGTGCTCCAGTATAGCGCCACGCCAAACGTCGCCATCCCCGACAACGATTCCACGGGTGTTTCCAGCACGATCAACTTCAATGCACCACCCAATTTTGTCGTGGAGCATGTCGAAGTCATTTTCAACGCAACGCACTCCTATCGCGGCGATTTGCAACTGGTGTTGCAGTCTCCCAGCGGCTTCAATTCGACACTCGCCACGAGGCACGGAGATGGCGCCGACAACTTCAGCAACTGGGTTTTTTCCAGCATCGCGCATTGGGGCGAGAATCCCAACGGCGCTTGGCGGCTGAACGTTTCCGACATGGCCGCGATCGACACCGGCACGTTCAACTCGTGGCAGTTGAAGGTGTACGGCCACCTGATTGATGCGAATGGCCCCGCATCGATCGCGCATCTTGCTTCCACCACGAATGATTTCAGCGGATGGGAAATGCAGGGGGTCGGCATCTTCGCTGTCCTCCCGCAGGCTGCCGGTGGAACCTCATACCCCAGCCTTCCAGCAACGGGCGGCAATGTCGGCAGCTTCCCCGGGTTCACCACGGTGCCCGCGCTCGATTTCCCAACAGCGAATGCCGGCACGGCCGACCCCTTTGACGTGATTCCCGGCGTGAATCGCTTCACGCCCGCGGGCACGTCCTCGATCACGATGAACGGCGGAACAAACGCGCAGGGGTTCGTGCGCTTCGCCAGGACCATCAGCACCAATATTGCGGCAAATCAATTGCTGCGATTCCGCATTCACCTGGAATCGCCGAACACCGCCGCGTCATCGAAGGACGATTTCAAGTTTGGCATGGGAACGCTGAAGACAGGCATCACAAACGAATTCTACTCTCCATTCAGCGCGCGCCTGTTCGCGGATCGCCAGGATCCCGTGGGCCAGGAGGACAAGTTCTTCAATCCTGTCCCCGCGCCGGGATCAGACTTCGATTCCTACTTGATCGTTGAGGCCGACGACACCCTTCTCCCGGTATTCGTTGACCTCCAGTTCTCCGATGCCACCGACGCAAACACCAGCAACGACCTGAAGCTGACCTCGTGGTCCGTCGATTCGTTCGACATTGGCACGGCGCGCGAAAACCTCAGCGGGAAACAGGTCGTGCTCAATCGCGGCAGTGCGTCGCTGCCGCCGTTGGATGCCGGGGAAATCCTGCTCCCGGAGCCGGGGCCTTCTTCATTCACGTTCGGCACGACGACCAGCGGCGAGGCGGACGGCCAGGTCTCCGGCGTTGGCATGGTCGACAACGCCAGCCTGTCGCAGCAGATGCTCTCACTGACGGGAACCGCTGATGCGCTGACGTACAACCTGAATGGGCCGCTTGTTCCCGGCGGGGCATGGTCGTTCTATCCTGACTATCGCGCATTCAGCTTCTACACGAATCCATTGTGGACGGACCTGGACCATCCATCCGGCGGTCATTTCCGCGCGGAGAACAACAAGCTCTACATTGTGGACGTGTGGGCCTCCACGACGACGCCAAATTCGATGAACATTCCACAACTTCGCATCAACAGCATCTTCGGGTTCCTGGATTTCAACATCACGAACCACTTCATCCAGGACTTCGGAATCTACAACGAAGGGTCCGCGATCGGCACGTCGCCGCGCGCGTACTCCGCCGTCAACGTGGCTCAACTCGGCCCGGCGTTCGCCTCCGTGCCCGCATTCCTCAACGTGGAATTCCTGCAACCATCGCTGGGGCGCATGGATACGCTCGCAAACGTGACCATCCATCGCATTACGGTCACGAAATACAACGCGTTGTAATAGCGAACCGATCCAGATCATTGATGGGGTGGGTCATTGCCCGCCCCATCTTTTTTTGTGGCGCTCGTCATTTCCGATGATGTCACATTGGCGGGCCGTGCCGAAGGTGACCAAAAAGTGCTCGACATTTGCCCGCAAATCTGTTTTTGAATGAAGCCTGCAGCGGGTATGACAGTGCGATAGCGAAAACCTTTTTGGTCGGATTTTGCAACGTCATGGCAGCCGGGGCAGAAGCGCCTCACATTTTTCAGAAAGCCCCTCGCAATGGGCAGGCTCCCCACCGTTCTGAAGGTTCTCGTTGTTGATGACACCCGCGAAGTTGCGGACCTGATTGCCGCATATGTGCGACGGTTGGGGCACGACGTCGACGTCTGCTACAACACACAGGTGGGGCGCGAGAAGCTGAGTCGTCGGCACGCCGACGTGGCGCTGGTGGACGTGAACCTGGACGAAGGTTCGGGGTTCGCGCTGCTGGATGAATTCAAGCCATCCCAGCCGGAATTGCAGTTCATCATGATTTCGGGCGACCAGAGCGTGGAATCGCCCGTGAAGGCGATGCGGCTCGGCGCGGCGGGCTACATGATCAAGCCCCTCGGCTACGAGGCCTTCGTGGCGGAATTTGAGCGCGTCCAAAAGGAACGCGATGCCATGCTGGAGCGACGCGACACGATGCGGCGCCTGGAAAACGAACTGCAAATGCAGACACAGGACTTCCTCGCGGAAGTCGGCACCTCCTTCAACCTGCAAAGGACGCTGATCACTTCGCTCTGCAACCTGGCCCGTGCCCGCGACAAGGACACCGGCGAACACCTCTATCGCATTGCGCATTACTGCCGCGAAATCGCCATGAAGCTTCGCTCGCTGCCGGAGTACGGGGACATCATCGACGATGCGTTCATCAACCGCATCATGCTCGCCGCGCCACTGCACGACATTGGCAAGACCGGCATCCCCGATGCCGTTCTCTTGAAACCGGCTTCGTTGACCAGTGACGAATTTGACATCATGAAACGCCACACACTGATTGGGAAGGAAATCCTGGAGCAGGTGGTGAACGGCTTCGATGGCAACGCACCGGAAGTCGTCCTCATGGGAATGGACATTTGCGCGCATCACCACGAGCGCTGGGATGGAAAGGGCTACCCGGAGGGACTTTCCGGCGAGGAGATCCCCCTCGCCGCACGCATCGTTGCGCTCGCTGATTATTACGACGCCCTCGCCTCCGCGCGCGTATATCGCAAGCAACCCTACGATCACAATGCCATTGCGGGAATGATCCGCAAGGAATCGGGACTGCGCTTTGACCCCAACGTGGTGAAGGCGTTCTTCGACGCGGAACCCCAGGTGATGAGCCTGCGCCTTCTGCAATCGCCGGAGCAGTTGCAGGTCATGGGGTAGGCCCCCGCGCCACGAAACAATCCTTTGCACTTGTTGCATGACCTGCGGCCGGGCGCGCGCGCGAAGGAAATGCTTTGATTCGTGCGTTGTTCAACAATACCGTTCCACAGCTTGGTGCAACACTCGGAGGTTCGTACAGGTGCGGAGTCTGTCATTCCCCTTTTCTGTCATTCTTGGTTTCATCGCATTCGCAACACCTCTTCAGGCGCGCGTGGATTTGTCAGAACGCGATGTGCTTCTTCAGTTGGGGGAATCGCAGGCCGGTGCTGTTCCGCGGCTTGTCACCGGGGCCCGCTATGAGGTTGACCATTCCTTCTCCGCGCCGGAGGCCGCCGCAAGCGGGCGGATGGCCTATGCCATCGAAATGCCGGGCGTGCCCATCGCCGTCGCGCCAAAGCTGTTCCTCAACGGCCAGCCCGTCGACTGGAGTCCCGTTGAAGGCGAGGATTCGCTCTACTACCTGCTTCCGGAAAAGTTGATCCGTGTTGGCGAAAACCAACTGCGCATCACCAATTCGCCCTTCAGCCAGGACGACCTGACACTCGCGATCTTTTCACTCGACGATTTTGAGGACGAGCACTTCCTTCAGGCGTTTGCGCGCGCCGTCCCCAAGGCGCAGCCTCCGAAGCAGGCATCGCAGGACAGCTTCGACGTGCAACACGTCGACCTTACCTCGTACCTTGATCTCGCATCACCCTCCGCCATGGTAAACGGAAGCGTGAAGATCACGTCGAAGGTCATCACGGGGCCGCTCGGCCAGGCGGCTCTTGATTTCGACGACAACAGCAACCAGATGAATGTCACATTCCTGGACACTGTTCCGGCGACGCCGGGACTCACATACATCTGGGACAAGACCAACAACTGGCTGATTGTCACGTTCCCAACACCACTGGCGACGGACTCGACGTTTACGCTTCAGGTGAATTACAATGGCATTCCCGCCACGGACGGCGCCTTCGGCGCAGGCTATCGTCGCGAGACACATGGTTCGGGCGCGGTGCCGGTGGTGTTCACCTTCAGCGAGCCGTACAAGGCGCGCAAGTGGTGGCCCTGCAAGGACCTTCCCGATGACAAGTTCACGATCGACCTGCACCTGACGGCACTGAAGACGATCGGCTCCGGCCAGACCACGCGTGTTGTAGCCAATGGCCTGCTGAATTCCGTCGAGGATTTTGGCACGACAGCCCGATGGAATTTTTCCGAAACCCATCCCGTCGCGAGCTATCTGGTGGCATGCTATGCCACCAACTACGCGGTTTCCAGCGTGACCTACACGGCGTTGGATGGCGTCACGACGATGCCGGTTCAACACTACTACTATCCCGAGAATGGTGAAACCAGCCGTGCCGCCGGAACCCTGAAGGTGATGGAATTCTTTACCGACACCTTTGGCGAATACCCGTTCCTCAACGAGAAGTATTCAACCGTCTCCTACAACCTCCCCTCCTCGGGCATGGAGCACCAAACCTGCACCGGAATGCCTGCGGGTGAAACCGCCGAAAACGACGGCGAGGGGCGCCGCAACGTGCACGAACTGGCGCACCATTGGTTCGGTGACAAGGTCACCTGCAAGACGTTCAATCACCTTTGGCTCAACGAGGGCTTCGCGACGTATGGGGAGGCGCTCTACTACGAGTTTCGTGATGGCAAGGCGGCCTATGATGCCTACGTGGCAGCGTGGACCGTCAGCAACACGCGCATCCTTGTCAGCAGCAGCTCCGACGACTTTGCCGGAAGCAATGTCTACCGCAAGGGTGGCTGGCTGCTGCACATGCTTCGCCATGTTGTTGGCGATGCCGTCTTCTTCCAGAGCCTGCGTGATTATCTGGATGATCCAGACCTTGCCTATAACGTCGCCGTGACGGAGGATTTTCAGGCGATCGTGGAGGCCAATTATGGCGCCAGCCTGAATCCGTTCTTCCAGCAGTGGTGCTATCGTGCAGGCCGCCCGAATTACACCTACTCTTGGGGCACCGGCACCAACGGCAGTGACAACACCATCGATTTGAACATCGTCCAAACGCAGGCCGGTGGGGTGTTCGTGATGCCGGTGGACATCGTTGTCACCTACGGCGATTCAACCACGCAGACTTTCGTCGTGAACAACACATTGTTGAACCAGAACTTCACGCTCAATACGGGAGCCAAGGTCGCACAAGCCGTCGCATTTGATCCCGGCAACTACATCCTGAAGACAGCCGCCACGGAGTTGCGCCCGCCGCAACCGGTGATCACGAGGCTCATTGGCGGAGGCACCGGCTCCCAATCCGCCCAGATCTCGTGGACATGCGATGCGAACCAGGGGGGCTTCCAACTCTACCAAAGCACCGATGGTTCCAATTTCACGCGCATTGCAGACGCTTCCACGCTGACGTCGGGCCTGCGCACCTACACGATCACGGGATTGCAGCCGGGCGTTGTCCATTACTACCACATGAGGTCCGTTGGCACCGGCAGCAATGGAACCAGCAACATCTCCGACACGCTTGCGGTGCGCATTCCCACCACGGCAACGCAGAAGGTCCTCATCATCAACGCCTACGATCGGTGGGCCACGCAGTCGGGCCGCCCGCCTTACCAGTCCTTTGCGGGAACACACGCGGCGTCGGTGGGCGCCTACGGCGCGGGTTTTGACTCGTGCGCCGATGAGTCGGTTCGCGGCGGCACGGTCCTGCTTTCCAACTACAAGTCCGTGCTATGGGTGCTTGGCGAGGAGAGCACGGACGAGGAGACGTTCTCTTCGACGGAGCAAACACTGGCGCAGGCCTATCTGTCCGCCGGTGGGCGCCTGATGGTCACCGGCGCTGAAATCGGCTGGGACCTGGATGCGCAGGGAAACACAAACGACCGTCTCTTCTACAACAACTACCTGAAGGCGGATTATGTCGCCGACGATTCGCAGGACTACACCGTCGATGGCAGCACCGGAGGAATTTTCGCCGGCATGTCCTTCGCCTACGACGACGGAACGCACGGCATTTACTATGCGGATTATCCGGACGTCATTGCCCCGATGAATGGCAGCATTGCCTGCTTGGACTACAGCCCCTCCGTCGTCGCGGGTGTCCAGTACGAGGGGACCTTCGGAACCGGCAGTGCCACCGGCAAGCTGGTCTACTTCGGCTTTGGATTCGAGACCATCTATCCCCAGGCGACTCGTGACGATGTCATGACGCGCATCCTTACGTTCTTTGACCAGGAAAAGGATGCGGCGCTCCCGACGCCATCCCCCAGCCCGACTCCTTCGCCGACGATGTCGCCGTCGCCAACGCCATCGCCATCAATTTCCCCTTCACCTTCGCCATCGTTGTCTCCGACGGTTTCCCCGTCGCCGACTCCCACGGAAACACCGACACCTTCACCAACCATGTCGCCCACGGCGTCACCAACGGCGTCGATTTCGCCAAGCCCCACGATCGCCGCGCCGGAGTTGTGGAAACTCTACTAGGAGGGAGGTTGAAGGGCCACTGAACGACCACACCCCCCCCTCTCAGTATCCCGGCACGACGCCGGATCACTTCGCCCACTTGTCGCGGCGCGTTGCGCCCATCGCGCAACTGGTTTGTCCCCACAAGGACAGCCCCCTCTTCTGGCTGCACCGGGTGGGGTGGTTGCGCATGGACAAATTCATCTGGCCGGAAAACGGGCCGCTTAATGCGGTTCTTTTTTACCTGCTGGGCCGCCGTCGTTCCACCTACATCGACGACGCGATAGGCTTGATCGCGTGGTTGTTGCTCCTCGCCGCGGAGGTGACGGCCACCATCCTGCATGGGTACGCGAGATCGACGACCGCGTGGCGGATTCTCCTGCCACTCGAATTGTTGCTCGCCCCGCTTGTCTTTGGCATCTGGGCGCAACTGATGGTCTTTCTTCACTACAAGCGCTTCCGCTCGCGAATCCCGATTGAGGAGGCGATGATCACGCGGATGACCCCGCGGGAAGTTGTCTGCGGCTTCGCGTTGCGCCCCGTCATGCTGCAAATGGGGGCGAATCTCCTCTTCACCGGCATCAGCGTTGTGTGCCTTGCCTTCGCATTCTTCCATGCAATGGGTACCAGCAGCCTCATCCCCAGGTTTGACTATGTGCTCATTGGTGGCTTGCTTGTGTATCGCTACTTCATTCTCAAGTCCTGCATCGAATACGCATCGGTCCACGCGATCCGCTCATGCCTCTTCATCGAGGACCCAGTGAAGCTGGCATCGCGCATGATGCGTGACTGGATGGTTCCCTGGGGGCTGATCCCCGTGATCTTTGCCGCACTCGTGGCAGTGGTGGTTTACCTGTGCGCCATGCTTCCGGGCCTCATGTGCTTCCTTCTGCCGGTGGTCGTGCTGCTCACGGTTTGGTTCATCTGGTCGATGCCGTCGCTGATACGTTCCTTCGCGCAGGAAGCCTTCTATGCGATGGAGCTGAATTCGCGCGAATGGGTGATTCGCACCGGGGAGGAATATCGCGGCGTTCCACAAGGCATCCTGAAGGGATGGAAGTTGGAGACCCGTTACCACGCGAATGGGAAGTGACGGGAATCAGTTCGCGAAGGGGCAGGGCGCGACGAGCATCCCGGGATTCGCGTAGTTCTCGCTAAGGACGCTGTGGTACAGCGCCACGGGTGCGCGCCACGCCAGTCCGGCGATGATTGCCGTTGCCAGCAACCGCAACCGCGCCTCGCGCGTGACCCCCGCCAGCGCATTGCCCGTGAACAGGTGCGCGCCCAGCAGGCACCACGCCACGCCCGGCAGCGAGAACAGGTCCTGGTCCTTCCACATTTCCAAGTCGGGATTCCAAAGCAGGTTGAAAAGAAGCGCGCAGGCCAGCACCGCCGCCAGGAACTGCGTGGCGCGATCGCGCAGGAACGCCGCTCCGGAAACGAAGGGAAGCGCCACAACCAGCGCCACGATTCCCGGCCAGCCCATCAACAGGTTCACCTGTGCGATGTGCGCCAGGTGTTGTGGGTCAAGGGTGCTGTAGTGATAGTTCGGCCCGCCGGAGTAGGGATCCATCGGGCCAAGGAACGGGATCAGCTTTCCCTCCGCCGCGTTGCCGCCGCTCATGAAGCTGATGTCGAAGCCGAGATGGTAGCACAAGGCCCCCGTCAGCGCCGCCGGAAGCACAAGTGACACAATCGCGAGCAGCCGCCCGTTCAAGTCCTCTGCCCGCCAGCGCCACACCACCAGCAGCAGCAGCGAGGGGAGAAGCCAGCCAATGATGAGATGGAAGAAGGCGCCCATCGCGAAGGCAAGGCATGGCTTCCACAACGCAGCGCGCCCCGCGACAGCCTCCACCCCGAGGATGCCATAGGCGACGACACACAGGAGCACCTGGCCGTAGTTCTCCGCGGCGCCAAAGGTTGTCTGCGACCAGTTCCCCGCGAAGAGCAGCAGCATCGCCACGGGCCCGGCCATGCGAACCCTGTGTCTATATGTATAGACAATGGACAGGAAGACAAGCAGCGACGCGATCCCCGCCACCTGATACCACAGCAGCGGCGACGCCGAGAAGAGCATCTTCGCATGGCGATAGCCGAGGGAATACACGATCGACGCGCCCGGCGAATTGTAGTCCAGGAACATGCCGCGCACCGATTCCGCCTGCCTTGGTATCAGGTCCGTCACATAGAACTGCGAATCACCAAAGGACAGGGACGCGCTTCGAAGGAGCCACAGCACCAACGCGGCGATCGTGAGCAGCGCAAAGGGGTGCTCCAGCCATGCGGGAGTGCGCTGCCGCAGGGACCGCGCGCCGTCCATTGCCTGTGCAAACACCGTTTCCGGCAGCAGCAGCACCAGCAGCGGCGCCATCGCGCAGGCCATCCGATAGGCAACGGGAAACCTCCACACCTGCAATCCGGCCCACCACCATTCGCGCAGGGGGTTCGAATCAGTGCAGGGAAGCGCCGTCGCCACGCCGGCGAAGCGGGGAGCAAGGAAGAGCGCCAACAACAGCAGGCAAAATGGAAGGATCAGCAGGGCGGAGAGGAGACGCCGTCGCGCTTCGCCGTTCAAGCGGCGGCCTCCACCGGCGCGGCCGCGCCACGCGGGGGGGCGGCCATCAACCCCAGCGCCCCGGCGATGCAGCTCCAGAACATGGCCGTGCGTTCGGGCATGTGCAGCGGGAAGCTTGTGAACATGATGCCAAGGTAGGTGACGATGCAGCACAGGAATGCGAGTGCAAGGCACCGCCGCAGCGTTCCGGGGGAGTGCCTGATCACGCGCGCAAGCCCGCGCAGGATGGCGACGATCGCCCCAAGGAAGAAGATCAGCGTCGGCAGTCCCTGTTCGGCTGCGATTTGCAGGTAATCATTGTGTGCCTGCTCCGCGACCCGGTCGCCCAGCTTTGCACGCATCACATACATCGTCCCCGTGTCGTCCTCCGCCACCAACTGGCCAATGGTGGGATAGAATTGCGACAGGTAGTAGCCGGGGCCAACGCCCACGATGGGATTCTTGTGAATCTCCTGTGAGGCGACTGTGAACATGAGGCTGCGTTCGGAGAGCGACTCCTCCGTTCCGCGTGTGGCGGAAACAAAGCGCTGGGCGATGCGCAGGCCGCTCGGATTCCAAGGCCCCGGCGTGGAGAACGCCGTCACAAGAATTGCCAGTGCCACCGGCGCGGCACCCAGAAGCAGCAACACGGATCGGTCCGTCGCGGACAACAGGCGCTTCAACCCGCCCGTCCTCCACGCGAAAAGAAGCATCGCCGCAATGCCCACGGCTGCAATCACCAGCGCCACGTTCAACCCCAGTAGCAGCGCCGCTAGCACGACCGTGCAAAAGACCCCCGCCAGCGCGCGATGGCTGATGCGCAGTTCCAGCGCAAGCCGCAGCGTCCCCGCCATTGCCAACGCAATCCACGGCTGGCGCGTGCCCGTCAGCGCAAGGTGCAGGAGCAGCATCCCGCCAACCGCCAGGAACACCAGCCGCGCAACGCCCCGCCGACGGAAGAGCGTGGCCCAGTCGAAAAACAACACCGCATAGATCGCCGCGATGGATGCCGCGAAGCCACCAGCGTACTCGGGATTATTCAACGTGGCCAGACTGCCGGAGCGGGCCGACCCCCCTTGGATGCCGCGAAAGCCCGTGGTCGCGTCCTCGATCCAATCGCGCGGATCCTTGCCGTAAAAGAAGCGATTGAATCCACGATAACCCAGCCCACCGACAACCCCCAGGAACGCCGTGATGATTCCAACGATGGCGATCGCGACGAGCAGCGTCGTCAGCTTCTTCTCATCGCGCAGGAAAATCGGCCCCGTCAACGCCGCGCCCACCGCGAAGGTGTGCGGCAGCCAGAAGGTCAGGCTGTAGCCCGGCTCCGGTGTTGAAAAGACCGCCAGCGCCCCCCATGCAAGGAACGCCAGCAGGAACAGGATTGGGAGCAGCGTTTCGCTGCGATAACGCCGCCGCAGTGGTCCGAGGAGCGCGATTCCCCCCATCATGATGACCACACCCGACAGCAAAAGCATCACGATGTTCTTTGCTTCCAGCACCCAGGACCGTTCGGGATTGAAGTTCGGGAAAATGCCTGGTGGTGCCACCGCCAGCGGAACGGCGAACGCAATCAGCGCCAGCAATGCGCACCCAACCCACTCGTAGGCGTTCCAGAACCGGCCGCTGCCATCGGGATGTTGGGGCTTTTCTTCCATGCTGTCCCTGCGAATGGCGTTGATCGTGCTCATGACGAACGCGAAGGTGAACGCGCTCGGCAGTTTTCCATGCGTGACCAAAAGATGAGCGATCAGGACCACGAAGACCAACAGAAAAGCAGTCGCGAAGTCCTGACACGGCGCGAGGACGCATGGGAGGACGTGCTTGTACGCGCATCACGCCGCACGGACGAGGATTCCCCCGCAAGCTCGCCGCGCAGCAATGACGCATGGCGCTGGGTAAAGGCGGCGCTCCCCCTCGCTGTCGTGCTGGTCTATGTTGTCGTGAAGTCCTACGGCGGCTGGACGCAGCGCAGCGGGTCATGGCCGGAAACGGTGCGGCAGGCCAAATCCCTCACCGGCGTCAAGCCCGCCGCGGGCGAGGCCCCAACGATGGACCGCCCCACGCGCGCCTTCGTTGCGGAGATGGAAAAGCTCCTCAACGAAAACAACCTCGTGCAGGTGAAGAAGCAGATCAGCGGGGCCGACAACGCCATCAAGGGCAATCCCATCGTGCAGGCGATCTACGTCGTTGCGCGCACCCGCCAAGGGGAGTTGAACACCACTGTCGAGCGGCAACTGATGGGCCTGGAGGCGCAGCTTGCGGTGGCGGAGGGGGACTTTCCCAACCTGTTGCAGGAGGTCCGCGTGGCCCGCGCCGACCAGATCCTCAACCGCAGCAGCGATGGCGACACGCTCTCCCGCAATACCGACACCATCCTCAACCTGCTTGGGCCGGTACCGAAGACGAACTACGCACTGGATGTTCGCCTGCGCGCGGCGCGGCGCTTCGAGCAGGTGGGCGATGGCATCGTCACCGAGGGTGAAGGTGTCTTCCGCACGGACATCCTGAAGGTGCGCGAAGCCCGCGCCTACTACCAAACGGGGCTGCGCTTCATTGTTGCCGACAACGCATGGTTGCAACTCAAGCCCATCACCCCGCGTGCCTCCCCCGACGTGGAGCGCATCGTGGAGCGCATCCGCGATGCCAACAGGAAGATCAACGGCGTGTCGCTTCCCTTCACGGAAAGCGATTCGACCACATGGACGGGAAAGAAGGGCGATCCCGTGCATGACATTCCCGCAGGGGGCGGCTAGAAGTGGCGGCTGGCAAGGAGACCATGCCCGCACGGCACGGGGCGTCTGTCGCATCCAGCGGGGAGTTGTCTCCTCCCGAATTTGTGTTTCGCGCAGGCCTGCTGCTTGTCGCGGCGTACTTTTTTCATCAGGCCGTGGGCTTCCCCTGGAACCGCAATTTCTTCGGCATTGCAGCGATCCTGCTGTCGTTGCTGATGACCACCACCATGGTCTTCCAGTGGAAGGCACTCGGTGACTGGCGCCGCCACAGCCAGCAGGTCCTTTACGTGCTGCTGGTCATCGCGCTCACCTTCCCAATCGCCGCGGCGCTCAGCCCCTCGCTCGGCAGGACGGTGCTGCCGGACTTCATCGAAAACCCACTCATCCAGTTCTTTGCGGCCATGAGGAAAATTCCCGGCGTGTCACTCATCGCGAGCTTCACCCAGACACTCCTCTCCTTTGTGTTCTTCGTCGCCACGCTTGCGATCCTCATCACGACCAGTCGTGGCACGCGGCGCGGTGGGTTGATGTTCATCCTCGGCATACAGGTCTTCATCTGTCTTTTCTTTTACCCTGTGCTGGAAATGGTAGCGGGCATTGCCATGATGCTGCTCTTCTTCAAGGTGCAGTGGGAACGTCCCCTCATGATTTCCGACCACGTGCGCGCACACCTGCGCCCCGCGCAACTCGACTTCCTGCGGCTGCTGATGCGGGAAGGCTCGCTCAGCGCCGGCGAAACGCGCGTGCTGCTTCAGAATGAATCGCGCTACTTCAGCGAACTCCTGGACTTCCACCTCGTCAGGTACGACGCGATGGAGCGCGAGGTTACTCCGGGAAAGCGCCTCCAGTCCGACGAGGACACCGCCCCCGCGGAGAAGGCTTTCGCCGTGGCGCGCCGTGGCCTCTGGTTCATCGTCGGCGTCGCGTACTTCCTCATGCCCGATTTCCTTCCCGGTCCCTTCGACGACCTTGTGGTGCTGGGGTTGTGCCTCCTCAGCGGCTTCAACTTCGCCAAGCTCTTCGGCCCCAACGACTAAAAACCACCCAGAATCGGCTTGCGTTGAAACGCCGATTTTAGCCTCATCCCTTCCCCCACGGCGGGCGGTTAGCTCAGCTGGTTAGAGCGCGGGTCTCACATACCCGAGGTCACAAGTTCGATCCTTGTACCGCCCACCATTTCAATCCATCACGTCGCCGCATCCCCGGATGGCGGTTTCCCGTGCGCGTTCCGCGCCTTCATTCTGTCCAGCGCGGCCTCTGCCTCCTCCTGGTCCAGGAAGGTCACCCACTCAGTGAGATGCCGCGTGATTTCAGGGGGATAGTGCAGCGGATGAATTGTTTCCGCAGCGCCGTACCAGCAATACAACAGGTAGGAGCGACAAAACGACGCCTCGTAAAGCTGCACGATGTATCGCTTCAACCCGATGACGATCAGCAGGCCGGGAATGCTTCCAAGAAAGAATGAGAGCGTGGGAATATCAATGTGCTTCACCGGATAGAAGTGGCCAAGAAGCGAAAGCACCCCCCCGGCCACTGCCGAACAGACACCCGTCACGCCGGAACCCAACACCGTCAGCAGGACCACATAGAGCGCCGTGAGAACCAGATTCGTCACTGCTCGTTGCCGCAGGTTCACCTGCGGCAACGCCGGCACGCTGAACATCCAGTACGCGATGCGCAGTGTTTCCAGGTGGAACCAAACCAGCAGCGCCATTGTTACCAGCATCGGAACAAAACCCATGCAGAAGATTTCAGCCCAGGCAATCAAGCCCTTGGCCATCAAGTTTATGTCCAGCGCCGTTGTCACCATTCCCCAGGCTGTTTCCACCAGGGCGATCAGCACCAGCACGCGAAACCACGCCGCAAGATAGCCCGCGAAAAGAAGATTCCCGATGACTGCGGGGCGCTGGTTCGTGACGACCAGTTCCTCCAGGAACTCCCGGTCGTTGCGCCACCGCCATGCAGCGCTCCACCCGCAAATCCAGCCAAAAAAGAAAATCAGGTAATCGATCAGGATAACCCGCCCGATCAGGTACGGCATCTTGATGCCTTCCTGCGCGATGGAAAGAGCCACCACGAGGATCAGGGCTCCAAAGAATCCCGGAAGCACCCAGACCTTTTTCGACCGCCGCGCCGTCTCATAGGCGATGTGAATCGTTTCGGCCCGCTCCCCAAACCCCGTGCGAATGCCGAACATGGCGTCGAAGTAGGAAGCGTACTTCGGAGGGCGAACTTCGCCGGGAGGCGCTCCGTAGCGCATCGATGAGTCCTCCGTCCCTGCCTGTCAGAAGATTCCCAGGAAACGGCGTCGCTTCTTCTGCTGTGACGAATCCCCCGGAGTTTTCTCAAGCGCATCCAGCCGCGTTTCCAGCGCGTTGACCTTTTCCTCAAGCGCCATCACATCCGAGCGCGTCCCCTTCTTGTCGTTGATTGCCGTCATCGCATTCCTTGCCGCCGTTGCCACATCTGCGTCGTCGGTCTTCCCGGCCAGTTGCTGAAGCGTCGGAATCGCGGGTTTCAATTTTCCGCGGCCGATTGCCGCGATTGCAGCACTGCCCACCTGGCGACGCGGATCGTTGACGAGTTCCAGCAACCTGCCGGAGGCCTTGTCGTCGTCACCGCTGCTTTCGCGCCCCTCCAGCAGCTCGCCCATTGACTGGATGGCTCGCACGCGCGTGCTGAAATGGGACGCCGTTGCATCGGACAACCGTATCGCGGCGTCCATTGCCTGAGCGCTTGCGCGCTTGGTCATCGCGCCCAGCGCCGCCGTTGCAATGCGCTCGTTTTCCCCCCGCCGCTCGAATGCGCGCATCAACATCTCGTCAATGTCGCTTCCGAAAAAGGTGACCAGTGACGTCGCCGCCGCCGCCACCACCGGATCCGATGGATCATCGACCAGTTTCTTCAGGGCATTCTTTGCCGCATCGCCCCGATGTTGTCCCAACGCCTTTGCGATCGCCTCACGCACCCTCCAATCCGTTTCCTCCGGCGCCCTTGCGGACATTTCCTGCGCCAGTGTCGCCAGTGCGTTCGCGGCGCCGTCCCCGGAGACCTCCCCAAGCGCCAGCGCCGCTTCCACCCGCACGCCGTAAAACATGTCCGCATCGCGGACAAGGTCGCGCAGGCTTCCAGTGGCATTGCTCCCGGCCTCGCGTGCATAGGCGTGAACCGCATCACAACGACCGATCACCGTCGGCGCCTGCCGCATGCTGTCGCGCAGCACGTTCACGGGGGCCTTCAGCGTCAGGTCCATCAGGAACGCCGCGTCCGGATCGACGGCGAAGGCGGCGGGCGCCTTCTCCAGCGGGATGCTGAACGTGTGCTTGCGAAGCGTCACGTCGAAGGTGCGCTCCACCACTTCGCCCCCCCGTGATTGCAGGAAAAATTTCATCTCTCCGCGGAACGCCGGCGATTCCCCTGTCAGCTTGGCCGTCTGCTCCACGGTGATAATTGCCGCGCGCTCCCTTGAATCATAGGTCAGCGCCACCTGCACGGGCGGCGTTCCCGGCGTCTCGCACCACTGGCGGAAGAACGCCTCAAGGTCCTGGCCGCTGGCCGCCTCCATTGCGCCTCGGAACTGCGCCGTCTCCACCACCTGGTTCCTGTACTTGTCGATGTACTCGCGCGTTCCCTTCCAGAACGCCTCATCGCCCAGCTTCCTCCGCAGCATGTGCAGGATGAAGCCCCCCTTGTCGTAGACCGCGCTGTCATTGAAGCGGAACATAACCTCGGGGTCGCCGTGACGATGAAAAACAAGCGGCTGCTGCGAATCCAACGGATCGTTCGCGGCAACCTCCCGGCGGCGATTCCAAATGCCGTAGGCATACTCGTCCTTTCCGCACGACGCCTCCGCCCACAACGCCTGCGCGTAGGACGCCCATCCTTCGTTCAACCAAAGGTGCGCCCAATTGCGACAGGTGATGAGGTCGCCGAACCAGCTATGCGCGATCTCATGCGCGATCACGGATTCCGAACGGCTCACGCAGGCCGGGGAGTGGCGGGCCATCGATTCGCCCACCAGCATCCTTGCCGCCAACGTCGTTGCCGTCACGTTCTCCATGCCGCCGGAGGTGAAGTCGCGCACCACAATCTGGGCGTAGCGCGGATAGGGAAATGGCTCATCAAAGAGTTTGCCGAAGGTCCTGATCATCTCCGCCGTCTTCGCGAAGCTTCGTTGCGAATCCCCCGCGCGCTGCGGCGGCACATAGTATTCCAATTGGACACCATCCACCTCGCCACGCTGCACATCGAACAGGCCGATCACCAGCGACGTCAGGTAATTGACGTGCGTTTGGTCGATGCGCCAATGGTACGTCACCGTGCCATCGCCGTTCTCATTGCGCGAAACCAGCGTCCCGGCAGCGGAGACAACGTTCGGCAACGGCACCCGAGCAACGATCTCGCTCGTCATGCGGTCGTTTGGATAGTCATGCCCCGCAAACCAGTAGCGGTTGGAACTCGCTTCTCCCTGCGTCCAAACCTCCCAGCGCTGGTCGGGATCGTTCGGCAGCGGCTCAATCCAGAACATGCCGTCCTTCGGATCGTGCAGCGAATAGCGCAGGCGAATCGCCGCCCGCTCCCCCTTGCCAATCGCCGTTGGAAAGTGAATGTGGAGGCGATCGCCATCCACAAAGTAATCAAGCCCCTCGCGCGTTCCGAACTCCTTCACCTCCGACGATTGCGTGATCGAAAGCGCGCTGTCGTCCAGCCGTTCAATGCCTTGGATGTCCAGGTCGCGCGCATCCAGCGTGATGTCACTGCGCATCTCCCACGCTGCGTTGAACACGATGGTCTCAACCACGGTGGCGCTCTTCGTTTCAAGCCCGGGAAAGTTCATCTCCAGCCGGATGTGCTCGATGTCGATCTCCTGCTCCTCGGGAAAATGATCGGGGTTCTCGCCCGTCACCTCGTTGAACGCGGCCGGCGCATGAAAGCCCGCATGGGCGCACTGATAATCCGATTCCCCCGCCATCGCATGCAGGCCGGAACACCCAAGGAACAGGATGCTTGCTGGAACGACCAAATGCCGCATGGCCTGCAAACCCCACTCGAAAAATCTGCTTCTGATGACGTTCATGTTTCGTTGCGACGGAAAACCGGGCAACATGAAGATTGGTCCCTTGGGGTTTGCAACGGTCTCATGAACATGCGGTTGTACGAAAAAGTGGTCGAATGGGCGCGCGCAGGAAAACGCGTCGCCGTCGTGTCCATCGTCCAAACCGTCGGCAGCACGCCGCGCAAGGCGGGCGCGAAGATGATCGTCACGGACAAGCTCGAAATTTTTGGAACCATCGGCGGCGGGTGCGTGGAGGCGGATGTGATCCTCGCCGCCCGCGACGTGCTGCGCACCATGAAGCCGCAGGTTGTGCGCGTTGACATCAAGGCAAAGAACGCCGACGAAATCGACATGTTGTGCGGCGGCGAAGTGACGCTATACGTGGAGCCGGTAATGCCCGACTACAAACTTCTGATCTGCGGCGGTGGACACATCAGCAAGGCGCTGGCGCGCGTCTGCGAGGGCCTTGAATTTCGCATCACCATTGTCGATGACCGCGAACAATTCGCCAACAACGACCGCTTTCCCGGCGTCGATACCATCATGTGCGACTATGGTGACCTGACGCGGCACTTCATTGTCACGCCATTCACCTTTTGCGTGGTTGTCACGCGCGGCCACAGCGGCGACGAGGTCTGCCTGCGCCAGCTTCTCGCCACCGATGTGCCCTACATCGCCATGGTTGGCAGCCGCGGAAAGTGGGCAATTCTCAAGAAAAACCTGAAGGATGCCGGTGCCACGGACGCACAGATCGGTCGCGTCATCTGCCCCGCAGGAATCGACATTCAAAGCATCACGCCCGAGGAAATCGCCGTCTCCATCGCCGCGCAGCTCATTCAGGCCCGTGCGAAAATCATGAGCGGCGCCACGCCATGAACCCTGGGGAGAAGCATGAGGAGGAGGATGCGGCGGATGCGTCGCACCGTGCCGCGCGCGATGAAAAAATCGGCGATCTGCATCGCCGGCTGGAGCAGTTGGAGGAATCGCGCCGGGGGGAAAACATGCGCCTTGCCGCGATGTTCGTCCTTGGCATGAGCGCCGGAATTTCCATGGCGCTGCTCTACATCGAGGTCGCCCGCCGGTTCTTTTAGGTCCCTGATTTTCGTGGGGACATCCATGCGCCAATCAAACTTTTGGCGCGAACGGAAACCCCTTTTCGCGTTGAACCTGCGGCACGTCAATGTCGGGCTCTGCCTCCGCAGCGGCGTCAGGCGCCCCGCTGGACGACTCCTCCTCCGCCGCAGCGCCGTTCAGGTTCACCGGCTGCACGCTGACCTTTTGGGTGTGGGTGGCCGGCCTTGGCTTCGTGTCGCGCGCCGGGAAGGTGCGTGGCGTTGCCAGCCTCAGCGCGTTCCGGATCTCGTTGTTGTCTTCGTTGTCGTCAAGCGTGCGAACGGTCACGCCGACGCTCTTGTCCCCCGAAACGCTGATCTCCGCCACGCCGGGACGATTGTCCCGTGGCGGCGAAGCACCCGCGCCGGGTGCGCGAAGCCCAACGGCCTTGTGGAATGCCTCCACGCTATTCTTCAGGATCCAATTTTCGATCTGCGCCAGATCCGCTCCATCACGCCCGCGCGTCACCAAGCCCAGCTTGATGATGATTCGCCCCACGCCACCCTCGGTCAGCGACTGCGTCAGGATGTAGGAGGAAACCTGCGAGCCAAACTCGCCAAACATTTCACGAACACGGTTCACGTGTTCCTGGCGCTGTGCGTAGAAGGAATCGCCCATGTGCGTGCTGTAGACGGAATTGCGGGGCCGCTGGGCATTTGTGGAATTCGACGCGGAGGAATGCGACTCCATCGGGGGGGCATCGCCGGGCAGCACAATCTGCCCATCAAGGCCACGAAGGTCGCCGCCGTCGGATGCCCCGGCTTCGTCGTCCTTCCGCCCCAAATCCCGAATCTTGTCTACAAACTTTCGTAAATCCATGGCCCCTGCGGGATGACCCATCATCCCCTGAAGTGGATTGAACCCCATCTCCTCGCAAAAGCCGTGCTGCGGGGTCGCCATCGCGCATTCACTGGATATTCCGGCAAAAATCCTTCCTTTGCAATGGCGTTCCAGCCCTTCATGTGAATGAAGTTGCACAACACCATGTAAAGTTTTTCGCATGAATCCTGCGCAGCCCCAGCCCGAAATCCTGAAACTGGTCGCCAACTGGTCGGACCTCTATTGCCGGAATTTTTACAATCTGGCGATGTTTGAAGTCAGTACCGCGCTCGACTATCGTCCCAACAACCCACTCCTTTGGTTCTTCAAGGGGCTGACACAACTGGCGCAACGCGATGCGAAGGGTGCACGTGCGTCCTTCGACAAGGCCCGTGAATTTTCCTCCACCGCCATCGAGGAACCGGAACTGAAGGGGATCGCCGCGAAGCTTCAGCAGGGCCTGCTCATCGCTGAAAACGCCCTTGCATGCAACGCGCTCCCCGTGCCTCCGAAAAATCCCCTCGATTGGCTGGAGGGGCCAATGCCCCAAGTCGTGGCCGCAAAGGCCCAGACGTCACCGAAGCCCGCGGAAATCAAGCCCGCCATCGCCGCCGTGGCCTCCGTGCTCTCCGGCGCTGTCGCCTCCGCCAGCGCCGCCGGCGAGCGCTTTGTCTTTTCCCCAGCCAACACGACGACGCGCGCGAACACCACGCCACCTCCGCCACCTCCGAAGCCCACGCTCGAAGACTCGCCATCCATCACCAACACCGGCGGCCAGTTGCAAATCTCCACCCCCACCAAGCCCAGTTGGGACCAGTGGGAGACACAACTTCGCAAGCACTTCGACGCCGGCGATTTCGACATGGCGCTGAAGCAGGTGAACCTCGCCATCGAGCGGCACGCCAACGATCACTGGCTGGTGGAGTGGCGCGCGCGCATCCTGGAAAAGCAGGGCAACCTTGTCCGCGCATCCGAGGAAATGCTCAACGCTGTCCGCCTCGCCCATGAGCAGAATCACGCCGACAAGGCGGCAACGCTGGCACGCAGCGCCATCGTCCTGTCACACAGCAACAACGACGCGATGCTGAAAGTGGGCACTGCCCTGGCAGCAATGGGACTCGCGCCCGCCGCAGCGGAAGCACTGCGCCAGGCCGAAGCCATTGCGCGCCGCACCAACGATCATCCGCGCCTCATCAGTGCGCTCAAGCACCTGTCACGGCTTCATCCGCAGAACAGCGCCTACGGCCACGAACTGGCGATCTTGACCGACAAGTTGCAGGCCGCCACGGCATCGCTGCCACCCCAGGGTACACTGTCCAAGAAACAGAGGAAGGAACTCGCCGCGAGGGCGAAGCCCGCCTACAGCACCACCATTGGAGGAAAAACCAACGCGAAGGAGGTCTCCACCCCCGGCGGAATGCAGGTCAGCCTCTCCCTGGTTGCGGGCATGATTGCCTTCCTGTGCGGCCTTGCCGGAAATGCGGGCGCACCCTTCATTATCCTGATCGTTCACAACATCATCAGCGCGGCCCTTTCCAAGGGCGGTCAGGTCGACAACATTGGCCAGTCGGTGCGCAAGCTGGCCACCTTCATCATCATCATCGCCATCATTCTCGGAATCATTCGCCATTGAACCCCATGAATCCCAACCGCGAGACACCATCCATGCGCCCAATCCCATGGCGGAACATCCTCATCAGCGCCATCGCCGGCATCCTACTGCTTGGCGGCGTCTATATGTCTATACGCATGAATCGCGCTCGCCACGAACCGGCTCCCCGGGACAAACACAAGGCCGTCGCCGTCCGCCCCCCGCAGGGCACCACGCACCCAACGAGGGGCACCCGCGGAAGCATCAAGGATGCCCGGGCCGGCCTCGACACCCTTGTCGCCGCCGCAAGGCGACAGCTCGAAAATGCCCACGCCGTTGCCACCGGGCCAAAGGCGGAAAAGCTTCGCGCACAGATCGAGGAAACCCGCACACAGATCGAACAGTACAGTTACAAGGGGGCGGAGAAGGCGGGCGAAGCGCTCTCCGGCATCCTCTCCAACAGCAGGGAAATCGCAACATCACTGCGTGAAAGCGGCAGGAGCGACATCGCCAACAACGTCGAAAAAACCATCCTCGAATGGAAGGACGGCGCAGCAAGGCTCCTCGATGAAGGACGGGAAGTCGTCGCGGGCAACGACATCGCCACCACCCGGTGAGCAAACCACGGAGCCTGGCGGGCCATCCACTCCGACAGCAACGTCCCCCCACTTTTCCACCGCTTCCCCCCGCCGGGCATTCATCCTTGACGAAATGCCCCCCGCTCCAGAAGGTTTTTTTATTCACGGCGAAGCCGTCCCAACCTTCGCCCGCCTGCCTCATCAGACTTGGGGAGGACCTGCCAACGATGAACCAGAACACCAAGACCAGCCGCCTGAAATTCGAAACAGAACGCCTCAAATCCGGCCCCATCACCTACGACATCGTTGAAGCGGCCCACACCTTCGACCTTCTGAAAGACCCCGACTTCGTCTTCGACGAACCCTTCCAGCTTCATCTCACACTCAGCATGATTGGCCAGACAGTCCTCATGCGCGGCACCATCGCCACCATCGCCAAGTCCCCATGCAGCCGCTGCCTGGAACCGCTCCGCGTGGCCCTGCACGCCGAAGTCTCGATCACCTTCATGCAGGACGAACGCCTGCTGGATACCGCCAAATACCCCGAACTCATCGACGACGACACCCACTGGTACGACGGCGAAAGCATCTATCCCGCAGAGCAACTGCGTGAACTGCTCCTGCTCGAACTACCCCCAAACCCCGGCTGCGAACTCGACGACAACGACATCTGCCCCATCCGCAACGTGAAGGTGGAACCACAGGTGTTTGGCGCTGCGGAAGCAGACGCGCCCGCCGCCGCCACAGACGAAAACTCCTTCGCTGCGCAGCTCAGGAAGCTTCGTCGCGGCCTCGATGGCTGACCTCCGGCCCCGCGCAGGCCATTCCCCGCAGGCAACTTGGCCTGGGCCGCGCCGCCCAAAAAAATCGTAAAAAGTTATTTTTGGCTATTGACAGCGGGGGGTGTGCTGAGGCTTCCTCTTCGTCCCTTGCGCAGGTGGTGCTTCGCCGCCCGCCTTACCGCGAGGTGGCAGTACCGGGACTGAAGGGTCCCTGAAAATCCCGAACTCATTTCCGAGCGGGGCGAAAAGCGGCAGGT
>JADLAR010000042.1 GCA_020848155.1 Candidatus Sumerlaeota bacterium | reverse complement strand
GATGCACCCGCGGGGGCAGGAGATCATTGCATTGGTCGTTGGGGGGCGGAGGTCCCGGCGCCATTGACTCCATGACACGAAAGCATGATCCCTGTGGCGGACTTGGTGCGGGTGGGCTGGCTATATCATCATGAGGAGAATGGAAACCATGAAGATTCCGGCGGTGACTTCCGTGGGTTGTTGTTGCGGGCGGGGGAGGGCGGAGCGTGCGGGGCGTCCCACCAGAATCCTTCGCTCATCGCTGTTGTTTCCCATGCTGCTGAGCCTTGTCTGGGTGCCTGCGAATGCGGAGGTCCGGTCGATCACCGCCAATCCGGCAGAGGATTGTTCGACGCAGATGAACATCGGCTGGCATGCGAATCTGGATGAGGTGGGTTGTTCGGTTGTCTATACGGAGAGGGGGGATGGGGTTTGGGCGGGCGCGACGACAGTTGCGGGAAAATCCAAGCGGTCTGATGTGTTCGATGGCATTGATTCGAAAACTCCGGAGGGGAAGGACTGGAAGGAGGAGGCAAAGTTCCTTGATTACGGGGTGACGCTGACGGGACTGAAGCCGGATACGGATTACATGTACAAGATCGAAGGCGGGGAAGGCGCGGTGACGAAGCCGGTTCGCTATTTCAAGACCGCGGGGGCGGGCGAGTTCAGTTTCCTTTGGTTCAGCGATGTACACGCATATACGCCGATTCCTTCCCGCGTGAAGAACCTGAACAGCGTGATTGAGGAGGCGCTGAAGATTGAGCCGGGCGTCGATTTCATGTTCACTACCGGCGATGTCGTGGCGTGGGGCGGGAGCTACTCATTCTGGAAATATTTGCTCGATCAACCATTCGCGGCGAACTACATGTTCGCCGATGTGATCGGCAATCACGATTGGATGAAACGGCGTGACGGCGGCAGCAGCGAGTTCTTCGCGGTGGCGCACAACAATCCAACGAACGGTTACGCAGGGCAGGAAGGTGTATGCTACTGGTTCATCTATGGCGATGTGCTGTTCATGACGTTCAACAATGAGGTGATGAAGACCAGTCCGGAAACGGAAGCGGAGGCGAAGGCCTGGGCGGCGGGTGTCATTGAAAAGCAGAAGGGAAAATTCAAGCGCATCTTCATTGCCGAGCACTACCAATGGTTCGATGGGCGCAATGGTCGGTCGAGCTGGTACGACCATTGGAAGGCGTTTTGCGACGAGCATCACGTGACGCTGGCAATGTCGGGCAACAATCACATCTACGAGCGGACGCATCCCTTGCGGGGCGATCAGGTGGTCGCCCCCGGCCTCGGTACTGTCTACATGGAGGCACCATCGTCTGATGGCGAGCGGGGCGTGAAAGCCGGGCCTCTTACTTTGAATGCCGACAAGCTGGTGTTTACATATTCAAGTCAGGAGCATTCGAATCAGACGGAAGTAAAAACCATCGGTTGCGTTTTGGTGAACGTCAGCCCACAAAGCATCAGGACGCGTTTGGTCTACCTTGATGAAAAGAAGCAAGTGCAGGTGGCCGACGATCACACGTTTGCAACAACAACAGGGGAGATCGCGCCCAAGGCAACATCCACTGCCGTGACACCGTGAACACCAAGCTCCACGTGTGATGGCCATTCATCAGGCCGCTTCGGGATGTTTTGCGCGCGGACTTTGCGCAGGACGCAGATCAAGCCTGTCGGAGATGAGATGTCTTTGTTGTGGAGTGATGCTATGTGCTTCGAGACTTCAATGAAGAAGGGGCACATGGCGAGGCGCTCTGCCCGCATAATGGAATACTGTCTTCCGCTGATTGGGAGAGTTCTTCAAGATTCGTTTTAGCAAAGGCTTTCTGTGCGTGCTCGATGGCCTCATCAACAAGACGGTGAAGGGGACAGAGCTTAACGTGGGCCTTCAAACCGAGGGGGCATTGTTGAATGCGTTGGGGTTCCGCATCAACCGTGGCAAGGATATCGAGCACGCTCGTATTTTCAGGTTCCCGAACCAAGGTGAATCCACCGTGAAGCCCGCGTTGGGAGCGGATGACCGCGCGACGCACCATGGCCTGAAGAATTTTGGACAGGTAGCCGGAGGGAACCTTGGTTCCTTCTGCGATTTGTGCCGTGGTTTGTGGTTCTGGGTGGTGCTGGGCAAGAAACACAGCAGCCCTGAGCGCGTATTCACCGGTCGTTGATATCACGCGTAACCTTCCGAAATCTCTATAATTGGACATCTTTATCCCCTTGGAAGGCTATCTAGTCAAGTGATGTTTGTGGCGAAAGGGGGTCCAGCTTTGCTTCCACACACATGGACTTCAGCATCCAAGCCGCCCATACTGCGATCCCTGTAAGTTCCAGGATACCACTGATCCCCGCCACCTGAAACGCGAACGGATGAATGTCGGTGGCTGCCTGAAAAAAGACGCGAAGAGCACAGCCCAAGTTTACAAGGACCAACGGCAGGGTGAGGGTGCCGGGCGGGAGGGAATCGTTGGGGCGTGTGCGTTCCATGAGGCGGCTGCTCATGCCAAGGATCATGAGGCTGACAAAACCGACGGTGATGGCGTGACGAATGGAGCCATAGTAGGCGTGGGAAAAGCCGATCTCAACAGCGTGGCTGGTTGGCGCAAGTCGTGGAAGGACGAGAAACTGCCAGAGCGGGAGCAGCACGAGCATGCCGAGCGAAAGGAGCAGCCAGAGGTGCGCCGCACGGATGAACTTGCTGCTTCGACTGGAGATGGGATGGAGGGAAAGCACGCGGGACTTCACAACAATCCAGATGCTCGAACCCAGCAGGGCCAGGGAGGCGACTCCCCAGATGGCGGCCCAGCGGTATCCGACGAGGCGCATGAGCAGGAAGCCGACGACTTCAGCAATGACGGACGCCACAAGGACAAACGCGACGATCCTGCTGCCGCGTGAGGGCAGTTCACGGGTGCCGAACCATCGGGGTAGCAGAATCGAACTGATTCCGAAGATCATCATCATGGCGAAGCCATGAATTTGCAGGTCGCGAAGGGGAGGCTGAAAATGAGAGATGAGCCACAGCAGTAGTTCGCGGCTGGTTGCGATTGCGGTCAGCCGAAAGTAAACGGCGGAAAAAATGGCCTGGAAGGCAAAGAATACAATGGCTGCACGAAGCATCCAAGCCGCGCCGCGTGTGATGTCTGGCGTGGGCTTGTGCAGGAGCCAGGAAATCTGGATCGAGAATACGGTGATGGCGGCGATTTCAAGTGCGCTGCCAACTTGCGCCAGCGTGAAGAGTGTTGGATGTGTGCTGCCGAATGGTTGAAGGCTTGTGCGGAGAGCAAGGCCGATGAGCATCACAAGCCAACCCAACTGCGCGGCTCTTTTCCACGGCAGTGGGTGACCCACGAGGGCTGGCAGCATGCGATAGGCAAATCCCATCACAAACAATCCAACCCATCCGAAAATCTGCGCATGCCCGTGGGCGTTCACTTCCTGAACATCCACGGAAGTGAACGACCCATTCAGGGCGATGCGCAAAAGGATGATGACTCCCCACAATGCACCAATCGTAAGGACGACGCCGATGGCGGAAGCGAAGTACGGCTGTTCGATTCCCGAAGAAACCTTCTCCTTTGCAAGGAAGGCTTCAGCGTGGCGCACGTCGTCACGTTGCATGGTGCATGGGGCAAGCGACACGATCCGTCTCCGTTATGAACCGCTCTGCTGTTCGAGAGCCAGGCTGCGGGGGAAGAGGATGCTGTTCTCCTTGTGGATGTGGACGTGCATGTCCTGCTCAAGCGTTTCGAGTGATGCATAGAGCACGCGCCAGGTATTGCAGGCATCCATCGGCGGTTGGTAGTCATTGCTGAGCTTGCGGAACTGCTCCAGGGCCTGCCCGGCGCTCTCATGCTCGTGTTCCATGCACCGAATCGGGTTCGCCATGGTGGCGCCGGGGAATGGGGCGTTCGCCCGCCCACTGGATTCCACACGCTTGATCCATGGAAAGAGAATCTGTTCCTCCTTCTCGGCGTGCTCTTCAAACTCGCGACGAAACTCAACGAAGACCGAACGAATTTGCACAACTTCGGGGGCGTGATCCCCGTGGACCTTGGCGACACGGGCAGTCATGGCATCAAGCCGGGGAAGCTCGTCCTTGAGGTACTGGTGATGTGTCTCCACGATGTGGTCGGCCAATTGTGAAAGAGGCGCCTTCGTCCAATCAGGCTCGTTGGACACTGGCTCGGTTGCATCGCACGCCTCAAGTTCGCGAACCACGGTGTCAAAGTCGACGTTGCGACGCTTGCAGGCATCCGCGAGCGGAATTTTTCCGGCACAGCAGTAATCGATGCGGTGCTTTTCAAAGACGCGCGCGCGGGCGGGGGATTCGGCGACAAGCTGGCCTACGGTTTTTTCCAGGATTGCAGACATTGAAAGACTCCTTGTGGTGTGGTTGAGGGTTTGTGGTTTCGGTCACGCAGGCTGGCCGGACTGGAACTAGCTTTGTGCACGAACGTGCACGAGTTCGGGCTGTTCAATGGATTCTGGGTTGCTGGACGTTCCTGACTGCTTGGACTTGTGGACAGGACTCTTCTCCGCGAGGGACCATCCGCCCTTGAGGCCGAAGACAAAAACAATGACCGACGTCATGCCGAGTGCGAAGACGATGTCTCCGGGAACGCGGAGCCAGCGAAGGACCTGCATGTAGGGCTGCTGCATGAATTCAGCAGAGCGAGCCATCCAGAGGCCGGACTCGATGCTGGCAACAGTCTGAAGCAGGCCGATTGGCAGGAGGCTGATGAGCACCATGAGTGCGAGGCCGGTATTAAGCCCCCAGAATCCGAAGCTAAGCCAGCCGCTGCGCCATTCGCGACGCTGATCCATGGCCCGAAGGCAGAAGAGCATCAGGCCGATGCCGAGCATGCCGTAGACGCCAAAGAGGGCGGTGTGTCCGTGAACGGGCGTGGTGTTGAGGCCCTGCATGTAGTAGAGCGCGATGGGTGGGTTGATCAGGAAGCCGAAGAGTCCGGCGCCAACCAGGTTCCAGAAGGCAACTGCGACAAAGAAGTAGATTGGCCAGCGGTATCGTCGCACCCAGGGGGCGGCGTGCGTGAGCTTGTAGTTCTCATGGGCTTCGAAGCCGATCAGGGCGAGGGGCACGATCTCCAGCGCGCTGAAGGTGGCGCCGAGCGCCAGGACGGCCGTCGGCGTTCCGGAGAAGTACAGGTGATGGAACGTGCCAATCATTCCGCCACCAAGGAAGATCACCGTTGAAAAGAGAACGGCGGCCGTGGCGTATTGAATCTTGAGAAGCCCCATGCGTGTGAAGAGGAAGGCAATGACGACAGTGGCGAAGACTTCAAAGAATCCTTCCACCCAGAGGTGGACAACCCACCAGCGCCAGTATTCTGCCATGGCAAGGTGTGTCTGACGCCCCCACATCAGGCCCGCGCCGTAGAAGAGCGCGATCGCAACGCTGGAAAGAAAGAAGAGGACGACCAGGCTTCGATGTTGGCTGGGTTGACGAAGCGCGGGCCAGAGCGCGCGGCCCATGAGCGCGAGCCAGATGAACAGGCCGGCAAAAAGGAAGAGCTGCCAGAACCTACCAAGATCAACGTACTCGTATCCCTGATGCCCGAACCAGAAGTTCGTGACAAATCCCAGTCGCTGCTGGACGGCGAGCCATTGTCCCACCATCGATCCCGCGACGATGATCAACAGGCACACAAACAGCACATTGACGAGGAAGCGCTGCCCCTTGGGTTCATGGCCGCTCACTGCCGGGGCCAGGAAAAGACCGGTCGCAAGCCAAGCTGTTGCGATCCACAGCACTCCGAGCTGGGTGTGCCATGTGCGCACGACGGCGTAGGGAAGCCAGTCCTGAAGAGGGAATCCGTAAAAGCCATCGCCCTCCACGCCATAGTGGGCGGCAGCCATTCCCATTCCGAGTTGGACCAGAATCATTCCGCAGACGACCCAGAAATACTTGAGTGTCGCGCGCATCGACGGCGTGACCTTCCAGGAAAGGATCTTGTCACTGTCAACCACCGCGTCAGCGTGCTGCTCGTTCTCGCGCTCCTTGATGATGGCCATGTACCAGGCGAGGGCGCCTACTCCCGCAAGGAGGGCGACGAAGCTGAGGATTGACCAGATGATGACAGGCCCGGTCGGGCGATTGTCGATCAGCGGTTCGGCGGGCCAGTTGTTTGTGTAGCTCACCGGGGAACCGGGGCGCTCGGCAGCGCAGGACCATGCAGACCAGAAGAAAAAGCCCATCATGGACTCACGACGCGTGGCATCGGGAATGGAGTTGGACTTGATCGCGTAGGCCTTCCGCAATTCCGCGAAGGACTGGTCTGCGGCGAACAGGCCATTGTAGTGCGTCGCAACCTGCTGGATGGCAGCCGCCCGGGAGGCGGAAACGACGATGTCGCCGGTGTCGGGGTTGTAGGTGTTGGTGCGCAGTTCCTTCTTCAGGTGCTCACGAACCACTGCCTGGGTGGGAGCATCAAGCGCGTCATAGGTCTTGCCATAGTCGCGCTGGGCAAACCCATCGGCGAGGATGACTGCTTCGCGGTGCAACCAGTCTGCCGACCAGTCGGGCGCAACATAGGCGCCGTGCCCCCAAATGCTTCCCACCTGTTGGCCGCCAATGGACTGCCAAACATTCTGACCGTTTTGAATCTGCTCCTTTGTAAAAAGAACTTCCCCACCTTCTGCCACAATGCGTTCCGGGATCGGTGGCGCCTTACGGTAAATGTCCCACCCATAGTATCCAAGAACTGCGAGAGAAAGGATCAGCACAGCGGCGAGGGCTGACCATAAAAGCTTGATATTCACAGACAACTTCCTTTCGGATCCATATATCCAGAAATTTGGCGGAGCCTGTCACGCCTCGCTGGTTGTGTAGGTACTAATCACATATCTGGAGGTCAAGACCCATTTGTCCAGTATTGGTTTCTGGTGCCTAATAAAAATTTGGCTTGCCAAACAATAGTTATAGATATGAAGCTCCTCTTATCCTGTTTCATGGAGCAGATTTTTATGCACACCGCCACTGTACAGTCGTCGCTCGATTCCCGTCACGCACCGGGGCATTGGGTTTTGGCTCGTCTTGGGAAGCGCGTTTTGCGTCCCGGAGGACTTGAGGCGACCTCACTTCTTCTTGAGCGCCTTTCGATCAGTAACAACGACCGCGTCGTTGAGTTTGCACCGGGGCTTGGAATCACCGCCCGGAGGATCATTGATAGTCATCCCGCTTCCTACACTGGTGTGGAGCGGGATGAGGAGGTTGCAAGGAAGCTGCGGGTAAATCTTGGCTCGGAATCCATCAGGTTCGTGAACGCCTGCGCCCAGGAGAGCGGCTTGGAAGCGGGGCGTGCCGATGTTGTGCTTGGTGAAGCAATGCTTACGATGCAGCCCGTGGAAACCAAGCGCAAGATCATCGCGGAAGCGGCCCGTCTTCTGCGCCCGGCTGGTCGCTACGGCATCCATGAAATCGCCTTGGTGCCGGAGGACATCTCCGCTGAAATTCGTCAGGAAATTCGTGCCGGCATGAGCAAGGTGATTCACCACGGCGTGACAGCGCAGACCGTGGGTGAGTGGGAGGGGCTTCTTGCAGAGTGCGGGTTCAAGGACATTCATGTCAAGCTTGTGCCGTTTCGGCTTCTTGAGCCGACGCGACTGATCGCTGACGAGGGAATCTGCGGCGCGGTGCGCTTTGCCATGAACATGGTGCGCATGTCCGAGGCCAGGGAACGCGTTCTCACGATGCGTCGCACGTTCCGCCGCTTTGCTCCGCATCTTACGGCCATCGTGGCGACGTGTACCAAAGGGTGATGAACACGCCGCCAGATGCGGGTTCGGCTCGCTGCGATCCCGTTCATCCTGCGTCCCAATGAAATCACCCAGTCCATGCAACCGGGGACTTCATCGTCCTCAACCTCTCCCAATTCTCTGGAGCAAATGAATGAAACGGAAGGGATTTACCCTCATCGAGTTACTGATTGTCGTCGCGATCATCGGCATCCTGGCGGCCATCGCCGTGCCCAATTTCCTGGAGGCACAGGTTCGGGCGAAAGTCAGCCGAACAAAAGCTGATCTGCGCAGCATGACCGTCGCGGTCGAGGCCTACAGGATCGACAACAACTATTACCCCCTGGACGGTGCGATCCTCCATTTGGGGCCAACCATATATCCTGCACAGAATCCCAGCGATGTGGCGAATCGCCACGTCTTTGCGGGACCATGCCTCACGACTCCCATCGCGTACCTCACCGCCCAACCGCACGACGTGTTTATCTCCTCGTGGGAGAAGGAGGAGGAAGCGTTCTACTTCTACTCGAATCTTAGGCAGGCGTCGGGATGGCTGCGGGCGAACATGGGAATGGTGCCGCCGTTGATTCAATCACGGATGAACCAGTGGGGAGAATGGATGATGCACGCAGCAGGGCCCGATCGCGATCGCACCGATGTCGGATCATTGGCTGGGCCGGTGATGCTCCTTGGGGTTTATGATCCAACGAATGGCACGGTTTCCAACGGTGACATCCTGCGCACGCAAAGCCGTCCTGATTGGCAGTAAGGTAATGGAAAGCACCAGCGCGGAGCATGCGCGCTGGTCTCAACTTCACCCAATTGGGTGAAACCGATATGAATGATGTATGGGAGCGTGGTGCTCCCGGGCGCTGGGCGGCACGAATCCGCCGGCGCCCGGGACAATGCTATCAGCCTTCGAGAAATTCGCTCAGGACCACTGCGGCGTTATGTACTTCATCCCTCGCGCCGTAGACGAGTGTCGCTGATCCCTTCTCAAGTTCGCTTTTCAGTAAGTTCGTCTGCTCAGTGTTCTTCCTGAGTTCAGCCCGATATCGTTTCCTGAATTCCGCCCACTTGGCGGGATCATGGCTGAACCACTTTCGGAGATCCGTGCTTGGGGCGATCTCCTTCAACCAAAGATCGACGTGCGCCCCGGCCTTCGTCAGTCCCCTTGGCCAAAGTCGGTCGACAAGAATCCTTTTCCCGTCCGTCTTGTCCGGCTGCTCATAGACACGCTTGATTCTGATCTTCATCTTCGTTTGCTCCTTCGCGCCATCTGCCCTGCTTGCGTGATGGCTTCAGGCATTGGTGAGTCTGTCTCAAATTCATGACTCCCACCCGGATGGCCAAGTTGGCTCCGAGGCGCACCGATCATCAAACTGATCCTGAGGGGGGTGGTGCCGCCATGAGTCCGGATCGAATCAGCGCGCCCATGTCATTGAACGACCGGAGGGAGGATGCGTCACCTTCATCAAGATGAACTAGATGGAAAGTATGGGTCATGGCCCATTGGCGCAGCGACCGCGCGCCTGAATCAATGTCGGCGAGAAGGGAAATTTGTGCGGTCGAGGGTATGTAGGCGGGAAAGGGGAAGATGTCTCGTTCGCGGGCTGAGATGAAAAAAGCGGGGCGTCGATCTGTCTCTTCCGTGAGAAGCCGTTTTAGGAGGTCCGCCTGAAGCAGCGGCTGATCACAACACACGAACAGAAGCTCGCGATCCGGCAACTCCCTCAACACGTGGCCGATGGCGAAGAGTGGACCTTCGAATGGCGCCTTGTCCAACAGGACGGGAAGGCCCAGGCTTGATTGCTCGCGCGAAGGTTCCGTTCCAACTGAGAGAAGGATCGTTGATGAGATCGGCCTCAGCGCGGCGACCACATGCTGCACCATCATCCTGCCATCGTGGAGCCTGACGAGTTCCTTCGGGGTTCCCATGCGGGAACTCCGACCTCCAGTCAGGATGATCACAGTCAGTGATTCCATTGCCTTGCTGTCGGACTCATTCGCTGGGCGCGGACGAACGTTGTGGGAAAGTGATGACACGAATCAACTCTGAGTGGTTCACAGTCCTGCGTCCAGCGTTGACCTCAAAGCGAATGGTCGGAAATCCGTATGCTTCAGGGCTTCTTCAACTCATCCTTCAGCTTTTTGGCTCCCGCCTCGCCGGTAAGAATCAGGCCCGCAACGAGAGCAAAGCAAACCGCGGAAGCGATAAACATCGGCAGTGCGATGTGCTGATTCCCGCCATGAAAAGCTTCCATGGAGGCGGTCAACAACCAGTACTGAACAATGCAGATCACTGCGCAGATCCACAACCGCGCCGTGGTGGATGCAACCACGCCGGGTCGCAAGTCGAAGTTGGGTTTGCCGATGGGCATTGCGCTACTCCTTTTCAATCATGGTGGGGATGGAGGCCCCGAAGGGATGGTTGCTTGTTTTCACGTGGCGGAATTCCCCAGGGGTGCCTGGCCGCCCCCGCCAGCCACCTCCGCGATGTTGCCTGCGATTCTCTTGAGCATGCCGACGAAGATAATGGACCAGACGAATCCTCCGATGTAAAGGAACCCTTTGGCGACGGGGAGGACTTCCGGAAGCTGCAATTCCTGCGCCATGCGGAACGTGGCGGCGGAATACATGCACAAGGGGAACACCATGCCCCAGTACAGCGGGTCGTAACGCATGGGAAAGCGCCGCACCACATGGCGCCAGAAACCAAGGATTACGAGCATTGGAATCCACCATGTCGCCGTGGACCACATGACGAACGTCATGCCCTTCAGGAATGGGCGGACCTCCCCCAGGAACGGATGCATTGAACTTGCGGCGACAAGGTTGGAGCCGACCAGCGTAGAGATCGCCACTGCGCCCATGTTGATCCAGTAGGGGGGCGAGAGATCATTGGGGTCCATGACGTAGAACAGATAGCGGTAGATGATGAACGAAATGATCCACAGGTAGAGCATGACACCGAGGCACCAGGCGGCGAGTCCCGCAAGCAGGTAGTGGGGGCCACCGCCGCGTGTGCCCATGAAGAAGCAGACAAGGGCGGCTGATTGGGTGGCCACGATGGACACCAACCATCCGCCGTTGATTCCCTTTTCAATCGGGGGCGGATCTGCCTTCACGATCATCAGTGAGAACACCGTGTAGTTGATGCAGAACCAAAGCACCATCGTCGTCACCGAGAGCGTGACGCCCAGTGTGTGGAGTCCGCCAACAACGAAGCACTGGGCCCCCAAAACACCGGAGCCTGCGACCACAGTAAAGAACCCCGATCCTCGCTGGTGGTTCCCCAAGTCATCGAGGAACTCCCGGCGATGGAACACGAACCGCGCAGTGTACAGTGCCACGAGCACGACATACTGGACAAGGTTCAACCCCAGCAGCACCTTTGCAAGGGAAGGGTAGCCGTGCAGGAATGAAGTGATGGAAAAAATCCCCGTCGCCATGACCAAGGCGAAGTAGGCGGGGTGCAGCATCCTGAGATGTGTGCAGCGGCGCAGCATGCGACCTCGTACTCCGGGGGAGCGTCAGGCTAGGTGGATCTCGTTCAACCCGATGGCAGTTACGGAATTCTCATCCACGCGCAGGACCACCTGCCGGAGCGGTCTCAGTTCCCGGGGAGGTCCCTGGGTGCCCCGGCCGGTTTCAACTTCGAACCTTCCATTGTGACAATAACACCCAATGTGTTCGCCCTCTTCGTCATTCGAACGATGGTAGGAAACGGGGCAGGCGAGATGAGGGCATTTCTGAAGGAAGGAGATATACTCACCGTTTTCCCGGCGAATCAGGATCGCGGCGGTCTTTTCATTTGGATACTTGTAGACCATCCAACCGCCCGGCTTCATGTCGGCAGCGCCGGCAACCTCCATTTCGGGAAAAGGCCCTTCCTCGTGGGTGAGGGAACTGACCACGACGGATGCGTTGCCAACCATGAGGCCCGCGCTGACAAGTCCCAGAAATCGAACAAAATCGCGGCGTGTGATGAAATCGTCGAACTCCTGCTCGATCGGAAAATCCTCGCGCCATTTCGGGATGGATTGTTTTGTGTCGCTCACAGGAACTGTGCCTCCGTATCCTTCGTGTCATTCACCATGTTGAATGGCAGCGGTTCATTGCTTTCGGGGTCGACGAAGCCCTCCAGTTGGAAGCGCTCCTTCAGTTTCATGGCAAAATCGACCGGCCCTTCCACGCCCTTCAGCAATTCAGGCCAATCAACCACCATCTCCTCCACATCAAGCGGGACCATCACCCAGACACGCGTTTCGACGAGTTGCTTTCCGAAGCGCCACTTGTTGATGGGCTTGCTGTGCGGCCGCAGCCTCTTCATTTCCTCCATCGTGCCGTAGAACAGTGCGCCTGTCGGGCAGACTGTGGCGCACATGGGTTTCTTTCCCGCGCTGGTACGGTCGAAGCACATGTCGCATTTCTGCATCTGCTGCTTCTTTTGGTCCACAATGGGGACTCCAAAGGGACAGGCCAGTTCGCAGTTGGAGCACGAGATGCAGCGTGGTTTGAGGCTGCTGTGGACGATCCCGTTTTCATCCTGCTTGATGGCGTCCGCGGGGCAGACCATCGCGCATGTCGGCACCTTGCAGTGCATGCAGAGCATCGGCACAGTCTGGGGGCTGACCGCGGGGTCCACCTTGTCGACATGGATCATCGGGCTGCCGCGGTGCGTGTGGCATTCGGCACAGCCTGCGACGCAGGCCTGGCAACCGATGCATCGTTGAAAGTCGATGAAGAATTCCTTGAAGGGGGCGATCATTATGCGAGCGCCTCCTGTGACAGGTTCTTCCAATCGGCGCGCAGGCGATCCGCTTCTTCCTTGGTGGCGGAACGGACGCGACAAGCAGCGACCTTGAACTCGGGCATCTTGCTGATCGGGTCGAGGGCGCGAACAGTCAATTGATTGGCGGCAAGGTTCTCCGCCCAATGGTATGGTACAAACACCGTGTCGGGACGAATGCCCTCGGTAATCTGCAACGGAACGGTGATCGTTCCACGGCGCGATTCCACCGTTACGATCTGGCGATTTTGAAACCCAAGCTTGGTGGCGAGCATGGGATGCATTTCGCAAACCGGGCCGGGGGCCTTTTCCACCAGGAACTTGATGCGGCGCGTCTGCGTGCCACTCAGGTAGTGGAAGACGCTCCTTCCGCTGGTGTAGTAGAGCGGATATTCCTCGTTCGGCACCTCGAAACTCTGTCGATACGGTGTCGCATGAAAATGAAACTTGCCGTCGGGATGGAAGCTGCGACGATCCTCGAAGAGACGGGGGGTTCCGGGATGGCCCTCCGTGGGACATGGCCAGAAAACCCCCATTTCGTCCTCGATGCGCTTCCAGGTGATGCCGCCGTAGTCGGCTGTGCCACCGCTGCTTGCCCGGCGCAACTCGTTGAAGATGTCCTCGTTGTCCTTGTAGGAGAAGAGCTTCTCCTTCCCAAGTCTTCGGGCAATCTCCAGCAGAATCGACGTGTCGGTCCGCGCGTTGCCGGGGGGATCGACGGCGGCGCGAATGCGGACCACGCGCCCCTCGGCTGTGGTGGAGGTTCCTTCCTCCTCCTCGTGCAGCGAGCCAGGAAGAACAAGGTCGGCGTAGCGGGCCGTTTCGCTCATGAAGAAATCAATGACGCAGAAGAACTCCATTCCCTGCACGGCTTCCCGAAGGAAGTTGGTGTCGGGATGGCTGACCAACGGATTGCAGCAGATGTTGATCATCCCGTGGATTTCTTTGGCTTGGATGGCCTCGAACAATTCCACCGCGGTCTTCCCCTTGTGCGGAAGCTCCTCGTCGGTGATTCCCCAAACCTTGCAGATGTGTTCACGATGGGCGGGATTTTCGATGTCACGATTTCCCGGTAGTTGATCGCACTTGTGGCCGTGCTCGCGCCCGCCCTGGCCATTTCCCTGGCCTGTGATCGTGCCATAGCCGCAGCCCTCGCGCCCGATGCGACCCGTGACGAGGACGATGTTGATCAGGCTAAGGACGTTCTCGACGCCTTTGATTTGCTGCTCGATGCCGCGCGCATGCATCAGGAAGCTTGTCTTCGCGGTTCCCCAGACGCGTGCCACCTCGCGAATCAGTTGCGGAGTCACGCCACAGATATGTCCCGCCCATTCGGGGGTGCATTCCTTCACGGACTCGCGAAGCTGATCCCAGCCTGTGCAATAGTTCGCCACAAAATCGTGATCAACCCAATCGTTGGCGATCAATTCATGCAGGAGGGCCTGGCCGAGCGCGCTGTCCGTTCCCGGGCGTATTTGCAGGTGATAGTCCGCAGTGCGGGCAATTGGTGTCACCCGCGGATCGACGACGATCATCTTGGCGCCGTTGTCGCGCGCCTTCCAAATGTAATGCGTTAGTGTGGGAAAGCATTCACTGACGTTGGTGCCGGAGAGGAAGATCACCTCCGCCTTGGGGATGTCGGCCCATGAGTTCGCGGCGCGATCCACTCCGAACGCCTTCTTGTTTCCGCCACCGGCGGAGACCATGCAGAAACGCCCATTGTAATCGAGGTTGGCTGTTTGGAGAGCCAGCCGGGCGAATTTTCCAACCAGATAGCTTTTCTCGTTGGAGAGCGAAACACCACTCATCATCGAGAATGCGTTCTTGCCGTGGCGTTCCTGAATCGACTTGATTTTCGAGATCAGGAGATCGAACGCCTCGTCCCAAGTGGCCTTCCGAAATCCGTGCTCCGTGCGAATCAGGGGATCCGTGAGGCGATCAGGATGGTGCGTCTGCATGTACCGCTTCACGCCCTTGGGACAAAGACGCCCCTCGTTGAAGGGAAATTCCTCCCAGGGTTCGAAGCCGATCACTTTCCCATCCTTGACCGCGAGCTTGATGCCACATTGCATTCCACAGAAGCAGCAATGCGTCTTTACCATCGCGTCGGGTTCGGGCTTTGAGAGCCACCCGGTGACGGGAAGATCCGAGACGTGCGGCCCGTATTCGTTGATGTAGTCCTGCTGCGGTAGAGAAAGACGCGCCATGGCCGATCCTTAGTCGAACTTGCCGTGGCGCATCTTGCTGTACGCACGGCCAATCAGGATCCTTCGTCCACGTGGTGAGACTTCATTCCACGCCGGGTCGGCATCCGTTTTTCCGGAGTAATCAAACTCCAATTCCGCCAGGACCTCCTTCAGGTCATCGGTCTGCATCTTCGGGGCAAATCCCTGCTTGGTGACCGGACATTGGGCGGGTTCCTTGTCCGCGTTTGCCGCCTTGTAATAGGAAATGCCGAGGCTGGCAGGGCGTTGGAAGATGTGGAAGAGCTTGCCGAAGGGAAGATAGATCAGGGTTCCGATCACCGTCCACGCGTGCAGTTGTGCAAGTGCACTGTAGAAGTAGCCATGGAGGAACTCGTAGCTGACCCAAAGCAGAAGTCCGGTGAAGGCGACGGCAAAGAGCAGGATCAGCGGAAGAAGATCGCGCCCGAATCGTTGGACGGCGGCGGCACCCTGGTCGACCATGCGTCTATACATTGCAAGCATCACGCCGGGGATGACGAGGAATGATGCGATGATCAGGCCGTGGAGGGCAACCCAGGCTTCTGCTCCTTTCACGTCCAGTTCCCGCACGGGGAAGCCGAGCACATAAACGATGTAGGTTATCGTGGGCTCGATTTGCCCCTGTTCAAAATGGACCCAGCCAAAGACGAGGGGAAAGGTGATCGCTGCGGCGAGCACGCAACCAACGGCAATCAGGAAGTGACCGAGCCAGCGTTGCGGACTGCGATACCAGATGAAGTCCTGGACGACAATCTTTCGGGTGACGGCCTCGGCAAGAATCCTCGGGGAACGAAGATTCTTCCACAGCCGGGGGGAAAAGCAAAGCTGCCATCCGCGATGCCAATACTTGCGGGTGGGAGGCTTTGAGAGCCAGACGCTGTATCGATAAACCAGTCCGAAAGCCGCAAACAGGCTGGCGAAACAATAACCGATGAGCGCGGAATCAAAGTCGAAGAGGTTGCGACTGCCAACGACGATTGCGGCAGCAAGCAACAGGGTGGCGATTGTTGCAAAAAAGAGCGATCTGCCGTCGAGCTCATGCCGCAGCGCCCGAATTGTTTCCACTAGTTTATGCATGACTCCGTTCCGATGCAGGCGAGGCGCCTCACTGAATGGCCCACTACGATTTCCTCTGCGGAATGGGGCGCGAATCGATGGCGCCAGCAGGGGACACGTCGTATATCCATTGTTCCTTTTTCACGCAAGTGGAACCGGGCCTGTCCTTTTCCACAAGAGCCATGAATCGGTGGGCCTTTCCTTCCGGAGAAACCCATTCTCTGCGGATGTAGACGCCCTCTTCATCCGGCTGCAGCAGCATTTCACGATCCGCGCTGCACAGCTTCAGCGTGATGGAGGCGGCAGAAAGCTCCAAGCTGCTTTCGGGAAGATTGCTGCCATACACAACGCTGTACTTGAAGAGAGGCCCCAAGCCGTCATGCCCAATGCATTGCGTACTGCGTTCCAGCACACCTGTTTCCGCGAACAGCTCAACCTCCTTGAGTGTGACCCGGAATCTGATTGAATTGTCCTGGATCCTGATCTTCATCGCCGGACCTCCTTGAGACAAATGTTTGGCGATCCGATATCCGGACGTCAAGGTCCACTTTTGCGCCGGTACCAATTCCTTCCCCGCCAGTCCGGAATGCCAGTCGGATTTCCTAGGAGTTGGGTCGATCAAACTTGCTCAACTCACATGGTCCACTCACTCGCGGCGATGAATGTGGCAAGTGATGGACGCGAAGGGAGCCTAAAGATCCTGATACACAATTTTCCCATCAACGATGGTGCACACCACCCGCGCTTGTGGGATGTCGTCAGGTGAAATAGCAAGGATGTCGCGATCCACGATGACCATGTCCGCCAACTTTCCTGACGTGATCGTCCCCTTGATGTTTTC
>JADLAR010000041.1 GCA_020848155.1 Candidatus Sumerlaeota bacterium | reverse complement strand
TCCCAGTTCCTCATAATCGCATGTTTCGCATCCTCGCCTTTCGCGAGAAGCAACACACCTGACGTATAGCGGTCCAGGCGGTGGACCACATAGGCGCGCTCCCGCGACGACGCCAGCGCCTGATTCACGATGGAAAAGACGGTCTTCGATTTTTCCGCCGCCGTGGCAATTGTCAGCAACCCACATGGTTTGTCGATCACCAGGATCGAGGCGTCCTCAAACAGGACAGGAAACGGCATGGCGCGCGCTGGCGGAACCCGCTCATCGCGGATCTCGATTCGCTGCCCGGGACTGAGCAGATGATCGTGCCGCGTCACGGACACATCATCCACGTGAACGAGGCCGCTCCGCAGCATTTCCTTCACGCGCGTCCGCTTGGTATCCTTCAGGACCTCCAGCAAGTGCGGCAGCAGCGTCGTCGCCTCCATCGGCGATGGCAGGTTTCGCTTTCCCATGGCCTCCATTGGCGACCGAATTCGCCGCGATGCCAAAGGATTTTTTATCAATCACAACCGCCGCTGGCGAGAGTACCCTTGAAAAACCAGAGGTGAGGCGGCCACAATTCCTGTGTCTCGCTTGCGGTCATGAACCACTGCCACAGCCAACAGAGCCAATCTTTCTCCTCCTCCGCACTTCTTGCGTTGCAGCAGGCGGTTCCCGTGCTCGCAGGCGCCTCCCTGGCCCTTGTGGCGAATCGGGCCACCGGCGTGCCATTCTCCGTGCCCGGGCTTCTCATCCTGCTCTGCGGAATCGCCGCGGCCTACAGTTTCGATCGCATCATCGATGCGGGGGATGAGTTCCTCCCCCACTGGCTGAAGAAAGCACAGCTATCCGTCTTTGTCCTGTCTTCCTTGACGCTTCTGGGCACCGTCGCCTTCCTTCCGCGCGCGGTCGCCTTCACAGTGCTTTTCTTTTCGGCCATTTGTCTGCTGTACACAAAGCTCAAGAAACTCCCCTTGGCGAAAACCGTCCTCGTTACCTTGCTTTGGTCGTGGTCGTGCCTTTCGCTTCCCCTCCAGCATTCAGCCGATTTGCCTGCGCACTGGTGGTCGCGCGTTGTCGCCGTTCCTCTTACGCTCCTCATTGCATCTGCCTGCATACTTTGTGACCTGAAGGACATCGACGAGGATCGTTCCAACTTCATCGTGACCCTGGCCGTGCTTTTCGGTCCCCGCAAGACCTGTCAGGTCGCTGCGGCCCTGGCACTCTTTGCAGCCGTACTCGCCGCCATCGATGCACGCTACGGGCTTGCGATCGGCTCCCTGCTTCTCTTGTCCATCGCTTGCTTCCCTTCTTTCCTTCGCGAGCATCCGAATGCGACTCTTCTCGTGGATTCAACGCTCGTCCTTCCCGGACTCCTGATTCTTTTCCATCTCGTTTAGCACAGGCGCTTCCCCTTCCCGAACATTGCAATAATCCATCATCGTGGATTTTGCAGTGCCACATGAAATGGCATCGTGCTTCCTGCCATGATTTACCCAACCCTCCTTCGCGGGGCTGTCGAGGGCCGGGCCTGACAGCGCAAACGTTTTCAAGCCCATTCTGTTGCGATGATTCGCCGCGCGACAGCGAAACGCCATCCACGGCAATGCCACCACCTTGCGATGCGAGAAAATATCACCATCGGCACGGCTGTCGCTGGAGCGAACTACGAGGAACCACATCCATGCGATTCGCCGACCGGTCCGAAGCTGGCAGAGCCCTCGCTGAGCATCTTCTCCACTATGAGAATGATCTCAATGCCATCGTATTGGGCCTTCCGCGCGGCGGCGTTCCAGTGGCGTTCGAAGTCGCAGAACGCCTTCACCTACCACTCGATGTTTTCCTCGTTCGCAAGATCGGCGTCCCATGCCAACGCGAACTCGCAATGGGCGCGATCACGCTCGGCAACATCAGGCTCCTCAATCATGAATTGATCGATCAGCTTTCAATTCCTGACACAGACGTTGAGGATGCTGTGGCCCGCGAAACCGACGAGTTGAGCCGACAGGACGAAGTCTTCCGTCATGGCCGGACACCACCGCCCATCGACGGAAGGACGATCATCCTTGTCGATGACGGACTCGCCACCGGCGCCACCATGGCCGTCGCGATCAAGGCACTTCGCCTGCAACACCCGCACCGCATCATCGTCGCCGTCCCGGTCGGCGCCGCGGCCACCTGCCGATCGATGGCCGCCGATGCGGACGAGGTCGTTTGTGCCATCAACCCCGAACACTTCCTGGCCGTGGGAGTATGGTATGGCGACTTCTCCCCCACCAGCGACGAGGAGGTTGTTCGTCTGATGGATCGCTCCCATGACGACTTGGTTTACGCAACACTCGACAATCTTCACAGGCGACCCACGCATCACTGACAACCAGCCGGAAAGCTGGATGACCGCTTCCAAGCACCAAGATGGCCTCCTCACGATTCATCGAGAGGCGACGCAGCAACGCACGGAGCCGTACTATCTTTCCAGATAGCTCGCGTCCGTTGCGTCGATGATGGCATCGTCGTTCACGCCGAGATAATCAAACGGGTTTTCGACCGGGCCACGTGGAGGCTGAAACGGGAAACCAAGCAAGTGGTCGACGACCATTTCCCGAAGCAGTTGAAGGTCGAAACATGTGTTGGTCCCCGTAATGACGGGAAGGTACTCCCCGCGAGCGACGGGCGAGCCGTCACCCACGGGATACTGCGCGACGAAGTTGTTGCCATCCATCTCCACGATGGCAACGAAGGTGCGATGATTGCCGATGAACTGCTTGCGCACAACCACTTCAAAGCGATCCCCGCCCTGGAAAGAACCATTCACAAACGCGAATCGGTCAGGATCGGGATTAATCACTACCGCATTGAGTTCGTCATAGAGGCCTTGGAATGCCCCACCGGACATCTTGAAATAGAAATCCCAATTCGCCGCACTCAGCGAGCTGTTGTCCACCGTCACGATGTTGTGCGGATTTTCGCCAAACAGCAGGTAGCATGTATGAGCAACAGGTTTGTCCACGGAAGCGTAGACCCAACCATCATTTTCTGCAATCTGGAATCCATTGGTGGGAGGGCAGAGCAAGTCATCTGGAAATCCATCCATCACGAAGGGGGACCATTCAACCGCACCGATGTCGTGCTGTGAGCCGAATCTGCGGGCCGATCCGCGCTGATCGCCCTGTGACTCCACCGTCAGCGTCTCCTTCCCAGTATCGATGGCAGGGCCGGGATTGAGCGGGAAATGAACCTTTGTCGGTCCACCATGATTGGAAAGTTCCTCCTCCACGGCAGCAGCCAACGGGTTCTCCACCGTGCCTGCTTGATCACCCCTCACCTGGGAAGCGAAGGGATAGCCAATGGGAACAACGCCCATATAGTTCCCTCCGTTGCTAAAGGCGGAGCTTTCCTCATCGATGAAAATGTCGTCAAAGGACGGATCAAAGGCCGCGTGATTCATCTGGATGATGGTATCTGCAATCATGACATCGTCGCTATTAATCAGCGCAACACCGCCGACGCTGTCTGTTGGAGAGCGGCCTCTGTTCCCGACGATTGTGCAATTCGTGATATTTGCGGACGACCTCTCGATCACAATTCCCCCGTTTGTCTGGGCGGAATTGCCACTGATCGTGGAGTTGTTGATTTCAAGGAACGCGTTGCCATAGACATCGATTCCACCAGAGTACTGGTCATCATCCTGGTTGGCACGATTGCCAGAGATTGTTGAGGCATTGATGATTGCACCGGAAAAAGAGCCTTCGATTGCCAGCCCGGCCCCATATTCAGCCTCGTTGTCCGAGATCGTACAACGATCCAAGGTAAGGACACCTTCCTCGACATAGATTCCACCGCCCGATTCTGAATCGCCCCCGCCGCTCACGGTGCAGTTGCGCAACTGCACCGCGCTTGGCTCCATCAGGAAAGGATTGGTAATGATCCTCATGATTCGCGACGTTCGATCCCCATTGATTGTGATCGGCCCCTCATCGTCGCGAAGAATGGTCACGCTCCGTTCAATCAATAATTCCCCACGTGTAAGTTGGAAGAATGGCGTGATGGAGCCTGATGGAGCAAAGACGCGTCGGCCAGTCTCAACGCAATCCAATGCCTCTCGCAGGGAAATTCCATTGCCGAAAGCAACGCCATCAAATTCATCCACCTCGGTGGTTATGGTCACCGCACTGGGCCGTGCCTCAACCGCGCCGATGTCAATCTGTCCGATGCGCGGTTCACCCACTTGATCATAGTTCCCGCTGGGGAAATAGTCTTCCACAAGCAAGCTGTTATTTCCAACACCCACCGCACGCGACGGGAATATCAGAGCGTGAGTCATTGTCGGACCACCGTTGTCGAAAAGAGTGGGATTCGTAACCGACGGAAGCGGAGACTCAAAGGTGCCCAACTGATCGCTACTCTGTTGATCGGGAAGTCCTCCCCAATGGCGAGACAGGTAATTCCCTCCGAGCGTGGTGATTGTTCCTCCCGAATGTAGTTCGAAAAAGCTGCCGACCCCGTCATTTCGTTCGATGATGGTATTGCCAATGGACAAGGCATCAGCCGTTCCGATTCCTGCTCCGTCCGTTCCCTCCTCCAGCAAATTATTGACGATGGTGCAATTCACCACTGTCGTTTCCCCACCCACAGTGTAAATGCCACCACCTGCGGAATCCGCCTCGTTCCCGCTGATGGTTGAGTTTGTGACGAGGAGCTTTGAATCACGACTGTAAATTCCACCACCAGCCGGGGTTCCACTCCCGCCGTTGTTGATAATTGCGCAGCGTTCGATCGTTGCAGAAGAATCCGTCATGTAGATGCCGGAGCCGGTGCTTGAGTGTGCGTCGCTCTCTGACACCGAGCAGTCCACAAGATGAAGGTCTCCGCCGCCCACAACCCTCATTGCACCGCCAGACGTCCCGGTGTTGCCCCCCGTAATTGTCATTCCCGAAATCTTCGTGGTGCCAACCGCATGGGTTAGCTCAAAAATTCTGCTGTTAAGCCCCGCCCGAACGCTCATGACACGCGCTCCCAGACCCACTATTGTCATGGGCTTGCTGATCGTGATGCTTGCGTTGTTCATCAATTGGAACACTGAAGGGGTGCTGCCGCTGGGGAGCAGGGCTGAAGCAAACTGAATGGTGGAGCCTGCCGGGGCTGCCGCGGTCGCCTCACGCAAGGACACTCCACCAACGGCCACGCCGTCATTCTCGTCCACAAGCGTATCAACAATGTACGCCTCTGGATCAACTTCTCTCGCGCCGATGTCCACGATTCCTTGGCGCATGAAAGTCTGCCCGCGCTGGTCGAAATTCTGACCGCTGGGAAAATTCTCCGCAACGAGCAGCGCTTGGTTTCCACGATCCACGGCGTCGCTCGGGTAGATCAGCGGATATGATCCCGTGGGACCACCATAGTCGCCAAAACTTCCAATGACGCTTGGCAGCGGTACTGCCACGGATCCCACCTGATCCCCGTTAACGTCGTGGGTGAATCCAATGTCCGAAGGGCTTGTGGCTATGTAATTCCCTCCCCGCGAAGCAAACGACTCACTGCCCACAGCATCGGCTGGAGACGCATCGCTGAGTGTGTTCGACAGGACGATGGAGTTGCCGATCGCGAATCCAGCTGCCGTTGCGTTGAAAATCCCGCCGCCGAAGCCACCACCAACATCGTCATTACTCACGATGGTACAGTTCACGACCTTTGTCTGGGCACCGCCCCCCGAATTGGCAATCCCCGCGCCATTGCCTGAAATGGAATTGTTGGCGATCGTGGAGTTGCTCACCAACACTGTGGCGCCATTGAAGTTGTCGACTCCTCCTCCAAATGCATTCATGCCGATGGCGCTGTTGTCCTTGATCAGGGAGCGTTCTATTGTTGCTTTCGATCCAGACTGGTTGCTGATGCCCCCTCCGTTTGCTGCGGCGTTGCCAATAAGCGCGCATTCGACCAGTTGAAGCTCACCGCCACCATTGCTTAGGATGCCTCCTCCATCCTCCACAGTATTTCCACCCTTCACGGTCAGTCCGGTGATCTTCACGACACCCGAAGTGTGACTGACAGCAAACACTCGTGACAGGTTGTTTGCATTCACCCGCACAGCGCCTTGGATCGTCAGCGGCTTCTGGATTTCCAATTGACCATTGGTGAGGCTGATTTCATGCCCCACCACATTGGGCGCGAAGATGATATTGTCAGAATCCGCCGCGAGGGCGATTGCCTCGCGAAGTGACAAGTCGTCGCCGGTGCCGTTCTCGTCCACGATGGTGTTCACGATGTGCGTTGCGGAAGCTGCCGAAAGGCGGCCTGGGACACAAAAGGCGGATGTCGCCAGAAGAAGGCTCAGCCACAGAGGATTAATCCGTGTAGATTTCACCAGATGCTCGCAAGATGAGGGATGTTGGACGATTCAACCACTGAGCCAACGCGCAACCAACCTGATGTGTCAACGGGCATGAAGGAATCGCAAGTCGCCACATCCTGTCATTCCGCTTTCGCCCGCAGTGTTACCCTGAATCAATGCCACTGAATACTCACTCTTGGAAATGATGGGCCAAAGCCATGCAATCACGTCGCGAATTCCTGAGGAACGTTGCCATCCTTTCCGGCGGCACGATGTTGGAGTGGGGCATGCTGCAAGGGTTGGTGGAACGTGCCTACGCGATTGAGGCCGCACCCGGCACCACATTCCTCGACGCCGAACACGTCGTCATCCTGATGCAGGAAAACCGTTCCTTCGATCACGCGTTCGGAACACTTCAGGGGGTGCGTGGCTACAATGATCCGCGGGCCATCACGCTGGCGAATGGGCATCCCGTTTGGGCTCAGAGCAACGCAAAGGGAGCGACCTACGCACCCTTCAGGCTGAACATGAAGGACACCAAGGCAACTTGGATGAGTTCCCTTCCGCACACATGGTACAATCAAACGGGTGCGCGCAATGACGGCAAATACGACAAGTGGCTGGATAGCAAACGCTCCCGCCAGAAGGCGTACGCCGACATGCCGTTGACGATGGGATATTACGATCGCAGGGACATTCCGTTTTACTATTCCCTGGCTGATGCATTCACCATTTGCGATCAGCACTTCTGCTCCTCCATTACGGGAACAGTGCCCAATCGGCTCTATTTCATGACCGGAACCGTGAGGGATCAGCAGGCTGTTGATTCGCCACCAATCCTCCGCAATGGCGACCTGGCAGGCCACAATTCCACGAAATGGATCACCTTCCCCGAACGATTGGAAGACAACGGCATTTCGTGGCGCATCTACCAGAATGAACTTTCCAAAAGCTCAGGGCTGTCTGGCGAAGAGCGCGAATGGCTCGCAAACTTTGGATGCAACACCATGGAGTCCTTTCCCCAGTACAATGTGGGGTTCGCCAGGACGCACATGGATTTCATGAAAAGGCAGGAAAAGAACCTGCCTGCGCAGATCGAAAAGCTGAAAGCCGTGAACGTTGAGGGAATGAAGGCACCTGCTCTGGCAGCGCACAAAAAAAAACTCGCGGGCCTTGAATCCGCACTCAGGCGGGCAAAGGCCGATCGCGCAAAGTACAACTCCACGACCTACGAAAAATTGTCCCAGCGCGACAAGGACCTGCACAAGAAGGCATTCACAACAAATTCCGGAGATCCGAATTACCGCGAACTGACGGAGATCAGCTTCAAGGATGGGGACAAGGAACGGCGCATGAAGATCCCCAAGGGAGACATCATGCACCAATTCCGTGAAGACGTGAACAATGGCACACTGCCCACGGTGAGTTGGTTGATCCCGTCGCAAAAACTTTCCGACCACCCCGCGTCGGCATGGTATGGCGCATGGTACGTTTCGGAGGCATTGCGAATCCTGACAGACAATCCCGAAGTCTGGAAAAAGACGATCCTCATCCTTACTTACGACGAGAACGACGGATATTACGACCACGTCCCTCCCTTCGTCGCACCGCATCCAAAGAGGCCGGAGACCGGGTTCACCTCCAAGTCGATCGACGCAACGCTCGATTACGCCGAACTGGAACAGGACAAGATGCTCAAACCAAAGGACCCCCGCGAAGGCCCCATCGGCCTGGGATATCGCGTGCCGATGGTCGTGGCCTCCCCTTGGTCGCGGGGCGGCTGCGTTTGTTCCGAGGTCCTCGACAACACATCGATCCTCATGTTCCTGGAGAAATTCCTTTCACACAAGACCGGCAAGGACATCAAGGATACGAACATCACCAGTTGGCGCCGTGCCGTTTGTGGGGACATGACGTCACTGTTTCAGCCCGCCGCCGATGCTAAATCCGCGAATCCCGATTACGTCGACTTGGAACCATTTGCGAAGGTGATCTATGACTCCCAGTTCAAGCCCCTGCCGTCCGGCTTCAAGGCGCTGACACCGGCCGACATCGAGCAGATGAAGAAGGACCCGGGAAAATCGGAATGGCAGCCACGTCAGGAACGGGGCATCCGACGCTCCTCCCCCAGTTTCTATGAGCTTCATGTCCTTGGGAAATTGAGTGGTGACAGCGGGACATTCACTATCGAGATGAGCGCAGGCCGCGAACTTTTCGGCGCGAAGTCCCTTGCGAGCCCCTTTACTGTCTACGCTCGCGACGGCAAAGGTGGGATGACCGTTCGGAACTATGCCGTCGCGGCGGGCGACACCCTCAAGGATTCCTGGAAAATCAGCGACTTCCTGAATGGACAGTACCAACTGGAAGTCCATGGCCCCAACGGATACTATCGGGAGTTCAGCGGGAATCCAAAGGACCCCGCCCTTGAAATCGGCGTCTCCTACATACAGCCCCAGGGTGATGTGGAGGTGCGCGTGATCAACCGGGGAAACCAGCCGGTTGAACTCCAAGTCAGTGACCTCGGCTACAAGACGGGAACCCAGACGAAATCAATCCAAGGCGGCGATTCCGCCCGGATCGTGATCGACACGCAAAAGAGCCACCAATGGTACGACTTTGGCCTGAAGGTCGAAAATTCGGCCCAATATTCCCGTCGCTTTGCCGGCAGGGTTGAAACCGGCAGATGGAGCTATACCGACCCGGCCATGGGCGGAACCACCGCATAGAGGCGCCTGGCAAAGCCCGATCATTGCATTTTTCCATCCACAATTCCTTGGAGCATTCATCGGAGTTGACATGACGGAACATTTCGTGTGTATTGCTGTCTTCCCCCGGAAGAAGGGTCACGGCCCTTCACCCTACACATGCGGAGTTTCTCGCTCCATGACGACGAAACATTCATTCGTTGCCGCGCTCACTTTTGCATTGGCAGGAACGCTGGTCGGCAACGCCACCGCGCAGACCACGCGCATCCGATTGATGGCCGCCAATATTTCCAGCGGAAACAACCAGTCGTACGATCCCGGCCACGGCACGCGTATCTTTCAGGGAACCGATCCTGACATTGTCATGATCCAGGAATTCAACTACGGAACCAACTCCACGGCAGACATCCGCGCATTCGTCGACACCGCATTCGGCACAACGTTCCAGTATTATCGCGAAGGCGGCGCACAAATCCCCAACGGAATCATCAGCCGTTATCCGATTGTTGCGTCGGGTGAATGGGACGATACAAGTGTTTCAAACCGCGATTTCGCGTGGGCACGCATTGACATCCCCGGAAGCAAGGACCTGTGGGCCATCAGCGTTCACCTGCTGACCACGAGTAGTTCGGTACGCAACACCGAAGCGACGCAGCTTCGCAGCCTGATTCAGGCGAATATTCCCGCCGGTGACTACCTCGTCATTGGCGGCGACTTCAACACGAGCAGCCGAACCGAGGCGTGCCTCACCACACTGAACAGCGTGGTCGTGACAGGCAGCCCCTACCCGGCGGACGGCAATGGGAACAGCAACACGAACTCGTCGCGCGCAAAGCCGTATGACTGGGTTGTTGCCGATTCCGACCTGAACCAATACAAGACCAGCGTTGTCATTGGCTCCTCCACGTTCACAAACGGGCTCGTGTTTGACAGCCGCGTCTATACGCCGCTTTCTGCGGTGTCGCCCGTGCTCTCCACCGACAGCGGCGCCACGAACATGCAGCATATGGCGGTGATTCGCGACTTCCTGGTGCCGAACGGCGGCAGTGCATCGCCCACGCCATCACCGTCCCCCACGGCCTCACCATCTCCCAGTGCGTCACCGTCCCCCAGCGCATCGCCATCACCTTCGGCGACGCCCACCCCATCGCCCAGCCCGTCACTGACACCGTCACCAACGCCGGGGGCCGCTACGGCGTGGATCAACGAAATCCACTACGACAATAATGGCACTGATACGAATGAAGGTGTTGAGATTGCCGGCACCGCGGGCATGAGCCTGAGCGGATGGAAGATCCTGGCGTACAATGGATCGGGTGGCGCACTCTATAGCACCATCAACCTGAGCGGCACGATCCCGAACCAGCAGAATGGATACGGGACGCTGTGGTTTGCGGTTTCCGGCTTGCAGAATGGTGCACCAGACGGCATCGCGCTTGTGAATTCGTCGGGCACGGTCGTGCGATTCCTTAGCTACGAAGGTTCCTTCACCGCTTCCGATGGCGCAGCCAGTGGCATGGCCTCCACAAATATCGGCGCGGGCGAGGGTGGTACCGTCAGCAACGGCTCACTCCAGCTTCAAGGCACTGGCAATGCCTACACGTCCTTCACGTGGTCTGGTGAAATCACCCACACGCGTGGGCTGAAGAACACCGGGCAGACGTTCCAGTAACTGCTGGGCGAAACTTGCCTGAATACAGGAACCGGGTGGCATGGTCAGTGCCGCCCGGTTTTTTTGTCCCTGTCACCGCACGCGCGAAGCATAATATTTTTTGACTTTGAAAATATTTGGCCTTTCTTTGGGTTGGTTTATTTGTGTTTGACACACCAAAGTTGTTCATGGTGTCTCAAAGCAACGGTGCAAATGCTATGATTCCTTCTGAGAAAAAACCTTCCTGCCTCTCCACGATGAAACGCGGACAGGTCGGAGTCGTGGACCATGTGGAAGGGTCGCCCGAGTTTGTCCGTCGCCTTGGCGAAATGGGCATTCATGTCGGTGGAATCCTTGAGGTTCTGGATCCCGGAGTTCCCTGCCGCCTTGCGGTTGGCTCCTCCCGCATCGCTCTTCGGGGAGAGCTCCTGCATACCATTCGCGTCTGCCCCCTTACGTGAAACTTTTCCCACTGAAGTCCAATCGGACGGCAAGGGACGCGTCGCAACCTTCACTTTGCGACCTTGAGCCGGGGGAATCAGCCCGGATTGTCGCTGTCACCTCGGGGAATGGGATTGAGCAGCGCTTGGCTGAGATGGGCCTGACCAGCGGAGAGAATGTCGAAGTTGTTCGCATCGCCCCCTTGGGCGACCCCATCGAGATTCGAATCCGCGGCTATCATCTTTCGCTGCGCCGTTCGGAAGCGGGACTGGTGCACGTCTCCAAGTAGATGTCGGCATTGATCGTTCAACACGCGACGCGGCGCGTCGTGCTTTGTGGCAATCCCAATACCGGAAAAACCACCGTGTTCAATGCGCTCACGGGATTTCGGGCGCACACCGGAAATTATGCCGGCGTCACCGTTGAACGGAAGAGCGGCCCGCTCAGGGGTTCCACCTCGCAGCATCCAGTTGAAATCATCGACCTTCCCGGTGCCTACAGCCTTGCGGCAAGGTCTGCGGATGAAATGGTCGCCGTTGAGGTGCTGCTTGGTTTTCGAGAGGATGAACCCAGGCCCGACCTCGCGCTGATCGTCGTCGATGCCTCCAATCTCGAACGAAACCTGTTCCTTGCAACGCAGGTCATCGAGTCGGGTGTGCCCTGTGCAATTGTTCTCAACATGATGGATGCGGCACACGCGAACTCCATCGTGATTGACCAGAAGTTGCTTTCACAAAGGCTTGGCGTCCCGGTGTTTCCAGCGGTGGCATCCCGTGGCGAAGGTTTCGATACGATCCGCCAATTTCTTACTGATCCCAACGGTGCGCCTCCTCCCCCTCCGGTCGTTGTTCCCTTCCCCGCGGCATTTGAATCCGCCGCGGAATCGGCGAGGAAGGCGATTCTTGACGCGGGAGCAAGGGCGGAGGACACGCCACCTCTTTTGATTCGTCGTGCGCTCCTTGAATCGCGCGGCATGGCAGAGGAACTCCTTGCCAAGCGCTGCGGGGAATCGGCGCGCCACGCGCTCACTACTGCCCGCGTCACGTTGCACGATGCCGGAGTCAAGCTCCCCGCCCTTGAGGCGCATGTGCGCTATGACTTCATCCGCAACCTTCTCGACGGCGCGGCCCAGAGGCCGCAAAGCCGAAGGGAAACCCACTCTGATCGCATCGACCGCATCCTGATCCATAAAGTCTGGGGAACGGCGATCTTTGCGCTCCTCATGCTCCTGGTGTTTCAGGCGATCTACTCCTGGTCGGCCCCCTTCATGGACATGATCGACGGCACGTTTGGATGGCTGGGAGGTCTCATCGAGGCGTCCATGCCTGCCGGCCCCCTCCAGAGCTTCCTGGTGAACGGCGTCATCTCCGGCGTCGGCGGCGTGATCGTCTTCCTGCCGCAGATCCTGTTTTTATTCCTCTTCATTTCGTTGCTTGAGGACTGTGGCTACATGGCGCGCGCGGCGTTCCTGATGGACCGCCTGCTGAATGGTTGCGGGTTGTCGGGGCGCAGCTTCATCCCAATGCTCAGCAGTTTCGCCTGCGCGATTCCGGGCATCATGGCAACGCGCACCATCGAGGATCGCCGCGACAGGTTCACGACCATCCTCATCGCACCGCTCATGAGTTGTTCCGCGCGCCTGCCCGTCTATACACTCCTGATTGGTGCCTTTATTCCATCGCGCCGCCTGTTCGGCGTCGTCAACGTGCAGGGGCTCACGCTGTTCGCGATGTATTGCGTCGGTTTCGTGGTCGCGATTCCCGTCGCCCTGATTCTCAAGAAGACATTCTTTCGCGGCGCGACACCGGCATTGCTCCTCGAACTGCCTCCCTATCGGCGTCCCAGCCTCAAGACAGTGTTCTGGCGTTTGGTGGACCGCGCGGGAGCCTTCCTGAAACGGGCCGGAACCATCATCTTCGCGGTCTCCGTGTTGATCTGGGCGGCAACGTACTACCCGCATCCCGAATCAATCCGCAGCGAAACAGAAGCCCGGTTCCAGACGGAGCTCAGTTCCGCCGTCAATGACGATGAGAAGGCCACGATCCAGGATGAAGTCGACAAGGCGGTGTCCGGCGCCTACCTTCGCCAATCATTTCTTGGGCGTGCCGGCATAGCCATCGAGCCCTTCGTGGAGCCACTGGGTTGGGACTGGAAGATCGCCATTGCCGCCCTCGCAAGCTTCCCCGCGCGCGAGGTCATCGTCTCCACACTCGGCATCATCTACGACCTGGGCGCCGACACTGATGAGCAGAGCACGGACCTGCGCGACAAGCTTCGTGCCGCCACACGGGAAAACGGCCAGCCCGTCTTCACCATTCCCGTCGCGCTTTCCATCATGGTCTTCTTTGCACTCTGCGCCCAATGCGCCGCCACACTCGCCGTAATGCGGCGCGAGACCAATTCCTGGCGCTGGCCGGCATTTGCTTTTGCGTACATGACGACGCTCGCCTACCTTGGCGCACTCCTCACCTTCCAAGTAGGCACAGCGCTCATGCATTAGTGATCTTCACATAAGTTGTTGACGTTGTTCTCCGGCGCGAGGTGTTTCGCGCGATGAACACGATCAAACCCTACAAAGAACGGACGCCCGTCGAGAAGGAAGCCGCGCGGCGTCAGGTGGCCGC
>JADLAR010000040.1 GCA_020848155.1 Candidatus Sumerlaeota bacterium | reverse complement strand
GCGAGTCTGCGCCTCCAGGAAATTGGGGACTGCGATGGCTGCGAGGATCGCTATGATCGCGACGACGATCAATAGTTCGATCAATGTGAATCCACTGCGACGACAGTGTTTCGTCATAAATTTTCTCTCATACGGATGATGGCACAACAAACGGATAAGTTTGTTGTATGTCAGATAGACGTCATTGACAATGAAAAGCGGCATCATTGGGTGTGAATTTGGACAAAAGAATCGCACAATCCTGCAACTATTGCGGTTGAAACCGCTCGTGACGCGCCTTATCAAGGGTGAATGCTTCATCGTCCAGTCCGCGCTTGGCGCCTGACCGCGCCCGCGCGAAGCGCCATCGTGTTCTGCAGCCTCCTTGCCAGCCCTCTGGCAGCGCAGGACTATGTCATCATTGACATCGGTGCGATGACGGGTGCCGGCAGCAGCATGGCAACGGCGATCAACAGCGAAGGCGTTGTGGTCGGTGCGTACTGGGACTCGGACATCAAGTCCGCGCAGGGCTTCATGTACAATTCCCGCGTGGATGCATTTCAGGCGATGGAACCGCTTCCCGAAGGGGACGGGTTCGTTCCCTCCGACATCAATGCGGGGGGCCTTGTGGTGGGGGTTTCGCAGAATCCGTCGTCGGAAGTTTTTCTCTACGATCGCGGTGTCTATACAAACTTGGTGTCCAAGGCACGGGGAGTCTCCGCCGTCGTAAATGCGATCAATGATGCGGGAGTGTATGTGGGAAGTGCCCGGCTTCCGCGTGAGGGGCGTGATGGCAGGTCGCAGACGCTTGCATTGCGCGGCAGGATTTTCAATCCACCGGAAATGCAGCACGACCGAACCGAGCGCGAAGGCTCCATTTCCACGCAGGCCTCGCTTCAGGACGTCAACAGCAGCGGCGTCGCCGTGGGCGCGACGATCACGATAGATTTTGTCTATCCCGGCTTCATCCAGCAGACACGCGCGATCCGTTCCGATGAAGGCGGCATTCAGGAGTTGGGTTCACTTCCGGGGAAATCGTATGCGGTCGCCGGCTCCATCAACGATGAGGGGAAAATCGCAGGCACCGCCTTCAACTGCGCCAGTGACGGGTTTACGATAACCGACCGGGAGGCCTTCGTGCTGGATGGAGCGAATCGCTATTCGCTCGGCACTCTTCCGCAGACGACGGGAAGCTACGCCTTCCACATTGCCAACAAGACCGATGCCGTCGTGGGGGTCTGCGAGAGGGACTCGCGCGATGGATCGACCACGACGATTCCCTTCCTCTACACGTTGCAGGATGGAATGCGTGATTTGAATTCACTGCTTTCGCCCGCCGACCAGCAAAAGTGGAAGCTGACGGAGGCGCGTTCGATCAACGAACTGGGCCAGATTGTTGGAACCGGAACGTTCAACGGCGACCAGCGCGCTTTCCTGCTCAACCCGATCACCAACGTGACAGAGTGGTCGCTGCTGTCCGAGTAGTCATCACTTCAGCGTGTATTCCGAAATTTTCGCCATTCAGGAACTGCGCAAAGATCAGATGGCGCGCTTTTTCCTGATGCTGTTGATCACCTTCTTTTTGTCCTCATCAAACTTCGCCCAGTTTTTCCGATACAAGGGACAGGGGTTGTGCATGTAGTGCCCCTTGTCCGCGTGCTGGCAGTCACACTGGTCGGGGTAGTCGGGCACCGCCGTGTAGTAGGCGCAGTCAGTCAGCTTGCAGAGGCAGCGGGTCAGTGAGGCCATGAGTCGTCGTGCATTGATATGAAAGTTTTCGATGACGGCAGAATCACGCGGTGAGAACCGCCGGCGACGACTGCGAACTGCGGAACGATTCGGGTAGCTGATCCTTGTACTGCGGGTCGTACAGATGGCAGGCCACGCGCACGCTTCCATCTCCCAAGGGGGCGAGGTTCGGATAGCTCTTGTCGCAGGGAGCGAAGCGATGGGGACAGCGCGGATGGAAATGACAGCCCGTGGGTGGATTGACCGGCGATGGCACGTCCCCCTGCAGGATGATTCGCTTGCGCCGCTTCTCCTTCTCAATCGTCGGCACCGCGCTCAGCAGGGCTTTCGTGTAGGGGTGCCTTGGTTGTTGCAGCAGCGCCGTGCCGGGGCCGATCTCCACTATCTTTCCCAAGTACATGACTGCCACGCGATGGCACAGGTGCCCGATCACGCCCAAATCGTGGCTGATGAACAGATAGGACAGCCCCATCTGCTTCTGCAAATCCTCCAGCAGGTTGATCACCTGCGCCTGAATCGAAACGTCCAGCGCCGAAACCGGTTCGTCGGCGATGATGATCTCAGGTTGAACCGCCAGGGCCCGCGCGATGCCGATGCGCTGTCGCTGACCGCCGGAAAATTCATGCGGGAAACGCTTGGCAGCCTCCGCGTTAAGGCCGACCTGCTCAAGCAATTCGTGAACGCGCTTGATGCGCTGTTCCCCCCGCGCCGCCAGCTTGTGAATCGCCAGCGCCTCGCCGATGATGGAACCAACGGGCATGCGCGGGTTCAGCGAACTGAAGGGGTCCTGAAAGATCATCTGGATCCGCCGCCGGTATGGGAGCCACTGGCGGTTTGGAATCTGCGCCAGATTGGGGGAATCCCCGAGGCGAACATCCCCGGAGCTTGGTTCCACCAATTTGAGAATCAACCGTCCCGTCGTGGTTTTCCCGCAGCCGGACTCCCCCACCAGACCCAGGGTTTCCCCGCGGCCGAGCTCAAAGCTTACGCCATCCACCGCCTTCACATGGCCGTGAATGCGGGAAAAAAGGCCCTTCTTGATGGGAAAATGCTTCTTCAGGTCGGTGACGCGAAGCACCGGTGGCGCTTGGGAGGGTGGCGTGGCGAGGGTCATGACCGGTTAACTTGGGGGATTCGTGTGCGGTGTCAAAACAATTGGGGCTTGAGGGTTCGCGGTCCCTTCGCGGATGAATGAGGAATGCCATCGGTACTGATTGTAGACGACGAAGAAAACATCCGTTTCACCCTGCGCGAGTTGCTGCGGCGGGAGGCCGCCGGTTACCTTGTGGAGGAAGCCGCCAACGGCCTTGAGGCGGTGGAGAAGGTCAAGCGGCAGCGCTACGACCTGGTCATCATGGACGTTCGAATGCCGAAGCTGGACGGGATGGAGGCGCTGAAGCAAATGCGCGAAGCCCGGCCGGACATCATCGTGGTGATGATCACAGCACACGGCACCCAGCGGCTTGCCGCAGACGCGGTGCAGGCGGGCGCCTACGATTATTTCACGAAACCGTTCGATCTGACGGAAGTCCGCATTGTCTTCCGCCGCGCGGTGGAAAAGGCGCGGCTGCTGCTCATGATCGAGCAGATGCGCAAGACGGAAACATCGCGCATCTTCTTCGATGACATCGTCGGACAGAGCACGTCGATGCAGGAGGTTTTCAACCTTGTCCAGCGCGTGCT
>JADLAR010000039.1 GCA_020848155.1 Candidatus Sumerlaeota bacterium | reverse complement strand
CGGTGGCGCTGCGATGCGCGATCCCCGCACCCCCGCCTCTGCTCGTCTGGCCGTCATGCCTGATCCGCGAACCCCCGCGAATCCAAGCGTCAGCCATGACCGTATTGGAATTCCTCCGTCCGCAGGTCTCGCGGCGCCCTCTGCGCACATTGCGCCGCCATCGTCTGATATTTCCCCCACGTTGCGCCGCGTCGCTGCCGGCACCGGTCACGAGTGGGTCCGCGAAGTCGATATGCGCGACGCCGATGGGCACCTGATTCCCGGAACGATCATCGTTCTGGAGGATGGTGCCATGGGCATTTTCCGGGAACGCAACGAAGCGAAGGACTACGACGTCGTTTACATGCTGAAGCCTTCGGGCCGCGTTGCTCCCCAGGGAATGCCGCTCAACACCTACGACATCGAAACCGTCGGACGCCTCACGCAGGGCGTACTCGATCAGATCACCAGCAGTGGTCGCTGGGAACGCGACATGATTGTCTTCCACCTGCTGAAGTTCAAGGATCGCGTACACGTCCCTGAAATTAACGGCGGCGGCGCCCCCGTTGCCGCGAGTGAGGTTCCCATCCCCGGCACGCACGAGGCCACCGTCAGTTCATGGACGATCAAGAAGCCGTCCTCCTCCGACCTTCAGGCACCGGTCGAAGAGAAGCCTGCGCTGACCCGCGGACGCGAGTTCACGATTCAGTTCGGCGGCGCGCACCAACGCTGGAGCGCCGTCTACTGGGGCAAGGACGAGATGGGCCACGTCGTAGCCCACAAGACCCATGAGAAATGGACACTCATGCATCTTGATCTCAACCGCTTCAAGGACACGTTGCAATTCGGCGAAATCGTTTCTGCCACCGTCATCAGCGGAATGGAACGGGATTTCGCAAAGCAGTGAGCGAAACAAGACCTCCGTTTGTATACACAGTGCGGGTGGGCTACGCGGACACCGACAAAATGGGGTTCGCGCACCACTCGCGCTTTGTGGTCTATCTGGAATCGGCGCGCATCGAACTGCTTCGCTCGCTCGGTGAAAGCTACAAGGAATGGGAGGATCGTGGCATCCTCCTTCCTGTCACCGAAATTTCCATCAGCTACGCAAAACCCGCATACTTTGACGACGTCCTCGGCATCAGCGTTCGCATCGGCGAACTGTCGCGCATACGGCTGAAGTTTGGCTATGAAGTGCGATGCGAAGCGCGCGGCCTCACCCTTGCCACGGGAACAACATCCCACGTGTTCATGAATGGCGAGGGGAAGCCCATGAGGGTCGCGGAAGACATTCTCGCAAAACTGAGATCATAATCCCTCCCCGTTTTCCTGTTCCTTCGACGGCGGATTCCAAGTCTTGGCTTGGCTCTTCACCCGGTGCTGACAATCGTGCTTCGTCGCTAAAAAAAATCATGAGGAGCATCCTCCCTTGGCCACTCTCACGGGCAAACTTACCTCCGCCGCCTGCTTGTTGATTCTATCCGCGTGCGCATCGTCAATGCACGCGCAGGAGCCTTCCGCTGCTGCGGCCCCCACCCCGGCGCAGATCAGAATCTACAAGCATTCCGCCTGGAGCGACGTCCCTCCCAAGGGAGTCGATTGCCACGGCGTCCGTCAAAACCTGAACACCACAAACTATACGAAACTCACGCTCGACGACCTGACAGTGACGCTGCTGAAGGCGGAACCGGGCGCGCCCGGCGCTGACGAAAAAGCGCCCGTCATCGACAAGGCGCGGTTGAAGTTGTCGAAGGGCGAAGCCACCGAAGAGCGCGACGTGAATGAGGGCGAGGCCTTCAACTGGAACGGCTATCACATCGCCATCCCCGCCATCTACCAGAAGAAGGGGGAACTTGGCTATCCCTCCACGGTGGTTGAGGCCGCCACCGTTGAATCACTGCCGGAGCGCGTTGCCAATGCGACCAAGGCCGACGGCCCCGCCGATCGCCTGCGCGTGAAGCACACCATCAACAAGCTGACGCTTCACCACAGCGCCACGCCGCACAAGGAAGGCGATGTGCTGGCGACGAAGTTGAAGAACCAACAGCTTTGGGGGGAGAAGGATCGCAACTGGTTCGACGTGCCCTATCACTTCTTCATCGATCTGGACGGCTCAGTCTATCAGGCGCGCGACTACAAGTACGCCGGCGACACGAACACCGCCTACGACACGCGCGGCCATTTCCTGATCAACTGTTTCGGAAATTACGAGGAGGCGGAACCAAATGAGAAACAACTCGCCACGATCGCAAACCTGATGGCCTGGGGAGCGATGGAGAACAAGATCGAGCCGATTGAAATTTTCGGACACAAGGACCTCGCGCAGACAGGCTGCCCCGGCAAGAACCTCTACAAGTACATCGAGGACGGCTCCCTGAAGAAGCGCGTGGAGGACATCGTCAAGAGCGGCAAAAAGCCGGAAATTGTGTGGCTGGATGACTTGAAGTCGAAGTGAGCCTCACGCACGCCGGAACAAAACCGACAGCATGAAAAAACCCCGCGACCTTGAACCTGAACGGACAGGCTCTCGGCCGCGGGGATGGTACCCGTGGGTTGATGAGGGAAAACTTACGCGGTCATCAGGCTGTCAAGCTGGCTGATGATCGACGGGCGATGCAACTTGTCCAGCGCGCGACGCTCGATGCGGCGGACGCCTTCCTGGCTGAGCCCAACCTTCCGGCTCGTCTTGCGCAGGCTCAGCGTGTGGCCATCGTTCAGGCCAAAGCGCAGTTCGATGATTTCCCGCTCACGATCGGAGAGATAACGAAGCACGCCGCGAACGGCGCCGTTCGAGTGTTCTTCGG
>JADLAR010000038.1 GCA_020848155.1 Candidatus Sumerlaeota bacterium | reverse complement strand
GGACATCGGTCGGAACGAAACGTTCTGAACCTCCTCCATCATCCCAGAAACAAATGCGGCGCGGAGTCATCGTCCGCGCCGCTTGCGTGTGGGTTTCCAAACGCGCTTCAGGGTCCGAAGCGCATCATGTCGCCGCTGCTGACAGTGCCATTCGTCGGATCGTACAGGATCGTGCCATGGTCATCGTCAAGATCCGGTCCCCACGTCCACAGTTCCCACTGAACAGCACGCGCAGATCCCGTCAGCGTCTGGTAATGAGCCTGAATGTGGCCGGGGTCATTCTGGTTCCCAAGGTAGATCTGCAAGTAGTTGTGCTTGTAGAAATACGTGTGCGGCTTGATCGGCAACCCCGCCTTGTTCCCGGGAAAAGGGTCGCCGGGAAGGCTGGTCATGAATGCAACCGGGGTGGTGATGCGCACTGGTATGAACGTGATTGATTCACCGATCAACTGCCCCTGGTCATCGGGGTTGAGGTAGAACGGATACTTGTTGTGGTCGACGGCATAGGCCTCGATCGCCGTTGCCACGGAACGCATGTCCGCCGCCGCCCGTGAGGCCTTCGACCGCGTTTGCGCCTCCAGGAAATTCGGCACGGCAATGGCCGCAAGGATCGCAATGATCGCGACCACGATCAGCAGTTCGATGAGTGTGAATGCTTTCTTCATGATGCATCATCCAATCTGGAGAGAGGTGCGTGCGGGAGTGGAAACCACGCCCGCACGCATGATTCAGCCTGATCAATACATCGACCAATCGCCGACACTTGCGACGCCGTTTCCCTTGCCATTGCCGAAGCCAAAGAAGGGGCCGGCGGCATAAGGCGGAGTGGGCGTTGAAGGTGTCACAGCGGTGCCGATGGCAGTTCCCTGATTGCTCAAGTCCGTCGCCCAGATCGTCAGTTCGTCGATCTGGATGGTCCCGGTAACATTATCAATCCGGAAGCGCGCCGCATCATGAGTGCGAATGCCACGACCCGTTGGGTAATTCACCGGGTCCACGTCCAGGTTGTTCCCCAAGTCGATGAAATCGGGGGTTGTTCCGAACTTGTGGCCTGACACATAGATCCACGCGCGGCTGCCTGACTGATACAGTTCATGCCCCAACGCCACGGCCGCAGGTGAGCTGGTTTCCACACCCGTGGAATCCGTCGCGACGGCAACATGAATCCAGTCGCCAAGGGGTGCTTCTGTCGGGAAGTCATTCCACGTCGTCGTGCCATTCACCCAACCCGGCGCGGGAACGGTGTCGCCGTGCGAGAACAACAGGCCGAAGCGATCGTTGGCCGGTGTCACGGGATCGCGCTTGATGATGATTTTCGCGCCGGCAGAACCGCCAACGCGAACCTCCTGGGGAGTCGTGAACGGGACAGGCCACTTGAACCAGAACTCAACGGTGTTGTCGTTGAAGTTTGGCGTCAGGACGCCTGCTGCGGTGGAGGGAATCGTGGTGTTCACAGTTCCTGAGAAGATCAGGGAACCGGCGTTCGTACCCGAATCATTCGAAATGGCCGGAACCGTGAATGTTTCGGAGGACGAGGTGACCGTGCCGCCACCCACGAAAGTGGGATCCACGATGAGGTCGAAAATGGCATTCTGCTGACTGGAGGCGACCGTGGCCCCATCCGGGAACGGACCTGTGTCATCCAAATGATAGACCGCGAAGTTCGTGGGGTCCGGCAGGTTCAAACGCGTCCAGGTAACGTGCGCGGTGGAAACTGCGGCAGTGCCTGCCAGCACAAAGGTTGCACTGATTGCCTTGAGACGAAATGACATAAATTACCAATTCCTTTCGATGCTGAAGACCCGAAGGTGTTCAGGGCGAGGAGTCGCGCGATGACGCGTTGCACGCGGCAAGGCGCATGGCACACCTTCCTTCGCAATCGCTTGCGAAAGAAGGGCGAGAGGTGACTTGAATCGAAGCCGGAGTGGTTAGGCGATTCGGGGCGGAGGCGTCGTTGGTGCGGAACGGAAGTCCGCAGCAACATCCCTCACGACACCGCGCATTGCGGAGGTTGATTCGATGCCCGCATAGACAACCTGTTGACCGCCAGCAATGAACTTCCAAGTAAAAATTTGCGGGAAGGGGATGTCGCCAATATAACCTTCCATCGATCCGCAGAAGGGATTCCTGAACACGAGCCTGCCAGACAATGGAGGAGGCATCTGATGGCCGCAGCAGCATTCGCCCTTTGGACAGCCCATCGAACAGCCTTGGGCGGCCTCACCAGTGCAAACGCCCGATTGGTCGTCACCGTCATTGGTGGAAGCGGCGGAGGAGCCTGCATGCTTCCCAACACAACTGCTCGTGAAAACCACCGATTGGCCCACTGTTGAAACAACAAGGACTATCAGTAAGAGAAGTGCTTTCAGGGCGCGAACGGTCAAAACGTCTGTCCCACCATGGCGATGGGGGGATGGTTTGCAGTCACATTGACCGTGTAAAGGGGACTCTAACGAGAGGAAGCGCCTGATTGATAAAGTGGACCGCCATTGACCACTTTTGCTCCTTGGGCGATGAAAGATCATGACTGAATCAGGCAACGCGAGAGCAGCAACCATTCCTCTTCGGCGCGGCATCGCCATGATGCCCGTCGCCCACTCCGTGCTGACCTATGCCCTTCAGGTTCGCCGCGCCATCGACCAGGTGCAGCCGGATTGTGTGGCCCTGGAATTGCCGCGTGCGCTTGGGCAGGGGATTTCAGAACTGGTCTCCGCCCTGCCGAGGATTGACACCCTCTGCTACAAATCGCCGAAGGGGCCGGCACAGCTTATCGCCGCCGACCCCTGCGACGCGCTCATAGAGGCTTACCGTCAGTGTGGCGAAACCGGCCGAATGGTGGAGTTGATCGATGTGGCGGATGCCGGCGCGGACGTCCCCTACTTCAATCTTCCAGACGATGTGGCGATAGAATCCATCGGCCTGCGTCGCTACGCACTCGAATGCCTGAAACAATTGCCGCAGCTTCCCGTCACTTCCCGTGAACGCACCATCGCCGCCCGTCTTCGACTGTTGGCCGACCGCTACAACCGCGTCCTTTACATTGGCGGCATGATGCACGTCGGGAATCTGCGTGCATTGCTTCGCGATGACAGCGCCCGAAGTGACGCCGCATTGTGGAATGAAATGCCCCTCCCCTATCACATCAATCCGCTGCGGGAGAATCAACTTACCCATGTGTTGCGCGAAATGCCGCAGATCGCATGGCTCCATCGGATCACCAGAAGGGATCCGAAACCAATTTCGCGGGATCGCGCCCTTCAATTGATCATTTCCAAAGCCTGCCTCCAATACACGAGGGAGCTCGACGAGCGCATCAACGCTGCGGAACGCCGGGCGCTCTTCCAATTTGGGCGCAATCTGTCGCTCCTGCACGGCATGCTTCAGCCACGCACGATGGAATTGGTGACGGCTGCGAAGGGATGCGTTGATGATGATTTCGGCGCCATCTGCCTGGAGATCATTTCCTCCTACCCCGGCAACAGCGGGGAAGACCTCCCCGACACCCATGACGATGCAGCGCGGCATCAAAGCCTGGCGCTGCACACGGACTTTGGAAATGGCATGGAGCGACTGCGCCATTCCTATCCGTTCCCCGAACTCCAGGAAGTTGAATATCATTTCAAGCGCCGTCGTTCCTCGAAGGAGGATCTGGCGCGATGGCGGGCGGATTTCGCGGAGGACTTGTGGAACGGCGCGGGGATTTGTTCCTGGCCTCCCGAGGACCTTTTCATTGAACGGTTCTTTCGCACGATCCGCACACGGGCACAGCAGCAAGTGAGCGAACACCACAGCACCGTGGAGGAATTCAGCGGCAGCATCCTCGACGGCCTGGACATTCGCGAAACCATGCGCAGATGGAATGAGAAAAAAATCTTTGTCCGCCGGGAACGCATCCCTCCCGGCAAGGTTGGAGCCGTCGTCCTCATCTGGCGCGACTTTCCGCTGTCCCATCCTTCCCAGTGGAGGACATCCCTTTATGCGGAAAACCAGAACGAATCAGACATCGCGTTCTACGCTGACCCGCTGGGAAAGGAAATGGTGGGACCGGGAATTTCACGCACGGAATACCACGGAATCCTGTCTGTCTTTCCCGCGGCACACATCCCCGACGCATGGGCCGAGCGCTCACTTCGTGCCTGGGGGGATTGCTCCCGTGTGCTGGCGGCTGCGGCAGTGCACCTTTCGGCGGAGCGCCTCATCGCCTACGTCGCGGCACATCCCCCCGATGCCGAACTGCGCCAGTACGCGCGCATCCACAGGAAGTCATTCATCTATCTGCCACTCAGCACCTTCAGCAAGAGCCTGTTGAAACGCGCGCGCCAATGCCACATCCTTGCGGGCAGGAACGTGCGCGCCTACGCGGGCGACTACATCCCGGAAATCTAGATGACCAGTGAATCGAAGCAGAAGGTTCTTTCCGTCAGCCAGCTCACCGCGCAGGTGAAGGGGCAGCTTGAAGGAAATTTTTCCAGCGTCGTCGTCGAGGGCGAGATCAGTTCCTGGTCCCTTGCGCCCTCCGGCCACGCCTACTTTTCCATCAAGGATGAAGGCGCACTCTTGCAATGCGTCGCGTGGCGCAGCGCCCTGCAGCGCCTGGCATTCCGACCCGACGAAGGGATGAAGGTCATCCTTCGCGGCAAACTTTCCGTCTTTGAAAAACGCGGAGCCTACCAACTCAATGCCGAATCCATTCGCAAGTCCGGCGAGGGGGAATTGTGGCTGAAGTTCCAGCAGTTGAAGGCGCGGCTGGAGAAGGAAGGACTTTTCGCGACAGACCGGAAACGGAAACTCCCTGTCTATCCCCGGAGCATTGGCGTTGTCACCTCACCCACTGGGGCCGTGATTCGCGACATCATCAACATCCTCACGCGGCGCGCGCCATTTCTTCCCGTCGTCATCTTTCCCGCGCGCGTGCAGGGCACCGGCGCCGCATCGGAAATCGCAGCGGCGGTGGGCCACTTTTCCCGCACGACCCACGTGGACATCATCATCGTCGCGCGCGGCGGTGGCAGCGCCGAGGACCTGTGGGAGTTCAATGACGAAGCGTTGGCCCGCGCGATTTTCTCGTCCGCCATTCCCGTCATTTCCGCCGTGGGTCATGAGACGGATTTCAGCATCAGCGACTTCGTGGCGGATCTGCGCGCGCCAACGCCCAGCGCCGCCGCGGAGATTGTCAGCGCCGGTTATGTGTCACTTGCCGAGGGCATTCGCCAGAACCTTCATCGCCAGCGCCGCGCGGTGGATTCCCGGCTGCGTGAAATGCGTTCGATCGTCAACGGACTTGTCACCAGCCACGCGCTGCGGCAGCCGGAACTGCTCCTTCGCGAATACCAGCAGCGCACCGACGTCGCGATGAGCCGCATGCCCGAACTGGTTACCAACCAACTGGAACGGACGCGCCTGCGCGTGCAGCGCGCGACCGGTGCGCTGGAGGGGCACAACCCGCAACTCATCCTGAAGAAAGGCTACGCGATCATTCGCCGCGCCAAGGACGACAAGGCACTGATGAGCGTCGAGCAGCTCAAAAAGAATCTGCCGGTCGATATTGAATTGAAGAATGGGAAGCGGCGCGCGGTGATAACCGACGACGGGGCGGAGGACTTCTTCGCATAAGAAAAGAAGCCGCCCTTGCGAGCGGCATTCGTGGGGAAAGACAGGCGGCGCAAACCTCCGGGTACCCCGCGCACCCGGACCTGCAGACTTATGGCTGCTTCGTTCCCGACCTGACCAGGTTCGTCGCCATCCGTCACACAGGGCCCGGAGATTTCCGCCGCCTGTTAAAAACGAGCGGAGGACGGGCGCTGCGGTCCGTCCTCCGAAATCCTGCCAAAGCTTACTTCGCGCCCTTGCGCCCGGCCTTCTCGGCGGCCGCCGCGATCTGGACCTTGCGCGGAATCGCCTTGCGGATGGCGCCAGAGCGAAGCGCCTTCGTGGAAACATACGCGGAGCGCGTAACTCCATCCTTGTCAAGGATCTTCACACGCTGGATGTTCGCCTTGAAGGTGCGCTTCGTGCGGTTGTTGGCGTGGCTGACGCTGTTGCCAACGGCACGCTTCTTACCGGAAATATCACATTTTGCCATGACTCAAATTCCTTGGATAAAACCCGTCGGGGAAATGCCCCGTTGGGGGCCGAGTAGGGAAGGGCAGAGGCCGCCCCCATGTCAAACCCATTCGCCCCACTTCAGCCCCTTTTTCGGGCGCGCGGCAGCGGGGGCTGTGGCTTGGGAGGCTCGTTGAAGACATCATTCCTAAGGTAAACATTCAGGAAATAGCCGTCACCGGGAAAATCCTTGTGGGTCCAAGTGGAACCGTATCGATACAACCGTGGAAAGTCGGGATGCTTGAAAACGGCCTGATTTGTATGCCAGTCCATGCGGGTTTCAGGCGCATCGGGCGGCGTTTGTGTGACAAGCACGATCACATCCGGACGCTTGTCGATGACCAGTGGCCCCGCAGGATAATCATAGATCAATCCCGTGTCATAGGCATAATGCGCCCACACCGGGTCGGCAAGACCCGCAAGGTCAATGATGCGAATGTCGCTGTGGTATCCCACAAGGCCGATGTCCTCGATGGCGACAACAAGGGGAGGCTTGCCAGTGGATTCGCGTGTTTCCTCCCAGGACGCGAGCCACATCGCCAGCGCCTCATGGGCGTCAGCCCAGCCATAGACGCGTACCTGCACCTCCCCCATGGCGCGACGAAGTTCCTTCTGAAGCGAGATTGTCCACAGCGGACAAAAACAAAGAAGCGACACACAGCCGATGATGTCTTGGCGCAGGGGTGCGAGCCTGTGGGCGAGGGCGGCGAACGAGGCGGAAACAAGCGCCGCCAGCACCCCCATGCATGGCGCGATCATGCGAAGGTGCGGCATCCAATCACCCCCTTCGTAGATCGTCACCGCGAGATGCCCCAGGACGGAGGCGAGCGCGACGGCACAAAGGATCCTGCCGCCGCGCGGCGTGCAGATCACGCCAACAAGTGCAATGAGGAGCAACGCCCCACCGCGATTGAGCAGCGCCCAATCACGGAAGTACTGGAAGCCGCTGGCTGCCCGCGACAGTGTTCCGCCGCCCATCTTCACGTAGTAGGAATTTGGAAACGGGTAGCCGAAAACCATGTAGCGATACGCCGTGAGTGAAATCCAAAAAACCGCCACGATCAGCGCAATCAATGCAATGCCCCGCAGCTTCGGGCGCTCGGACCGCAGCACGAACACCGCGACAACGCACAATCCCAGCGCCCATGCGATCCCTTCGGGCCGCGTCCATGTGGACAAACCGAGGACACCCCCCGCCAGGATCAACTGCACACGTGAAGGAACCGCGCCCGAGCGCATGATCCTGAACATGAGAACGACCGACCATGTGGTGAGGGCCGTGAACAACGCCGTCTCCAACCCCGCCACCGCACCCGTTGCCAGGATCGGCGAATCGGCAAGCACCCACGCTCCCGGCAGCAGCCACTGGAGGGAAAAGTTCCCGAGACCGCCTTCCTGCAGCAGCATGCGCGCAAGGACCAACGCGCCCGCAATCACGGCGAGGCCGCTGAAGACGCCGATCAGCTTCGTGAAGAAGACCACGTTCAATCCGCACGCTATCAGCAGCGCCTGCACGAGAAAAAGGGAATGGTTCGTGTAGCTTTCAACGGCCGGCCCGCCGATGTTGTAGACGAAGCCGTATCCATGCACGAGGTTTCCTGCCTGGCGCATGGTGATGTAGGCGTCATCAACGGTCAGCGCCCAAAACATCCAGCAGCGAAAAATGAAAAACGCCAGGACGCACGCCAGGCCCAAGGCAAACAGGACCAATTCACGGTGCGGGCGCGATGTGCCGACCTCGATCATGCGCGCAGCATTTCCGGCTGGCGTTGCGACTCAATGAAAAGCATGAGACAGCCCCCAAAAGGAATGACACCGGCCAGGGCACGGCCCCGGAAAGAAGAAAATCCCGCCGTGGGGTGAGTGGCGGGATTCCCTCCTGTGGGGAAAGAGGGGCGAACGGACGCGGCTTTGGCCGGTCACCCTTCTGACTTTTGTGAGTCGGTCACATCTTCAGCGACTGCGCATCATCCTGCGGGTCCTGGTTCTTCTTCAACTTTGCATCCAGCTTCATCGGCTTCTTGTCGCGGATGATCTCAACGGCGAGTGACTTGCCCTGCGCGTTGATCACTGCGTTCTGGGCGTCGATCGGGGACGCTATCGAATTGCCGTCGATGGCAACCACCACATCACCGGCCTGCAACCCCGCTTCCTTTGCCGGCGAATCATCCTCAACACTGGCAATCAACGCGCCCTTGCCTTCCGGGGCACCGAAGAACCCGCCAAGTTGCGGGGTCAGGTTCTGCAGCATGATGCCAAGGCGCGAATCACTTGAGACCATGCTGTAGGATTGCATCGTCGATCCCCGCTGAATCTGCGATGGATCGGGGATGATCTGCTGCATGGCGTCCATCTGTGCCCGCAACTGTTCGAACAGCGAATCCATGTCCTGCACGTTCGGCATCATGCCAAATTGCTGCGGCCCGATGAACTGCCCACGATTGAAATGCGAACCACCGCGCGAAGAACCCCGGTCCTGGTCATCAGGACGGGCCTTCAGCGTCGCGGAAATTGTCTGCTCCTTTTCATCGCGCAGGATCTTCAGTTCCACCTTGTCACCAACGGCCATCTTTGCGATCCTCGAACTCAGGTCATCCGAGGTAAGAATCTCCTTACCATTCAGCCCGATCACCAGGTCGCCTTCCTTCAGGCCCGCCTCCTCCGCGGCGGAATTGGGCGTGACCCCCTTGATCTGCGCTCCCCACCGCAAGTCCGACTTCACACGATTGCCGGGAAGCTCCACATAACTGTTTTCAAGCAGCACGCCGAGCATTGGCTTCGTGCCTTGCGCTGAATCCGCCGCCAATTGCGGGGAGTCGTCCTCCACGGTAAGCTGCGGCTCCGGCGCCATGCTCTTCGTGATGCTCGTTTGCGCGAAGGCGGTGCCCGCGCAGAGCAGGCCACCCAACATCAGTGCCATCAATTGTCGCTTCATGTTCTGTTCCCTTCCGCCCGCAACCGGGGCGCTCATCATCCTGCCAATTAAGATAACAGGTGAGGCGCAGAAGTTTGGCCGCGCGGCCTAATCAAACAGCCGAAGCTGGCCCAGACGGCGAAAGGCGCCCCGATTCAACGGCGGGCGATGATCGCCGGGGAACCCCGCGCGACGGCGCGCAATCGCAAACAAGTCCGCAATCTGCTCCGCAAGGGGACCCACACCATGCATGCGTGCGCCCCAGGTTGCCTGATAAAGCCTCCCGTCATGCATCTGCCTCAGTCGGTTGAGGACCTTCGCTTTCCGGTCGGGGAAATTTCCCTGCAACCAATCATCGAAGAGAGTCGTGAGCGCGTGAGGAAGACGCACGACCGTGTATCCCGCACTTGCGGCGCCGTGGTCGCGTGCCGCCTGAAGGATTGCAGGCACCTCATGATCCGTCAGACCCGGAATGATCGGCGCAACGTTCACCCCAACTGGCACTCCCGCGTCAGCCAGCAAACGCATCGCCGCCAACCGCGCGCGCGGTGTTGATGCCCGTGGCTCCATGCGCCGCTGAAGCTCCGCATCAAGAGTCGTGACCGATAGCGTGACGTGGGCGCAGCCATCGCGCGCCATGTCCGAAAGAAGGTCTGCATCGCGGGTGACGAGCGAGTTCTTCGTGATCATGGCGACGGGGTTGCGAAACTCCGCCAGGACCTTCAGGCAACCGCGTGTCAGTTCCAGCTTCTTCTCAACCGGCTGATAACAATCCGTGACGCCGCACATGACCAGCACATCGGCATTCCACGATTCCCTCAGCAATTCCTCCCGCAAAATTGCGGGCGCATCCTCCTTCACAAAAATCTTCGTCTCAAAATCCAGACCTGCGCTAAGCCCAAGAAACTCATGATAGGGGCGCGCATAGCAGTAAATGCACCCATGCTCGCAGCCCCGATAGGGATTCAGGCTGAACTCGAAGCCGAGATCGGGGCTGTCATTGCTGGTAATGAGCGAGCGGGCGGTGTCCCTGTAGAAAGTCGTCCGCGGCGATGGCGCATCGGGGTCAAATGCCTCGGCGGCGGGTTGGAAGTCGATCTTCTCGAAGCGATTCTGCGGATTAAGCCCCGTACCCCTCCCCCGCTGGATCGAACCATTTGCAGCAGGTTTGGATGCCTTGCGAGTCATGGCGAAATAAAAGCGAAATTCTCGGCGCCTGGCAATGGAAAAGATTTCCACCCTCGCGAGGCCCACCCGTCGGCCTTGAAATTCCCTCATCCGCCGGCCTAACCTTCACACCACCTGAGGAACTGACCGATGCGAAACGGATTCACCCTGATCGAGTTGCTCGTCGTCGTCGCGATCATCGCCATCCTGGCGGCCATTGCGGTGCCGAACTTTCTGAACGCGCAAATCCGATCCAAGGTGTCGCGCACAAAGTCCGACCTTCGCACGACGATCATCGGCGTGGAAATGTACGCGGTGGATCACAATCAATATCCCTCCAGCTTCGACCTCAAAAAAATCTCCACGCCGATTTCCTACCTCAGCGCTGGCGAAGTTCCTGACGTTTTCGGAAACCGGGCTGGTGAGCTGCTTGGCTACGTCCAGGCGAAGGATGCCGCGCGCGAGCAATTCCTCCAGGACTTCAACGTGCCGGTCTACAACGACGTGCAGCGCGCCAGCCTCGCATCGCACGGTTTCTTCCTCTGGGGAAATGGGCCTGATCGAAAGAACACGGCGTTGGAAATCCGGCAGGCAACGTTCGACGACCTCGTTGGCGCCCCGGTGCAACGCTGGGGTATTATTATGACCCGACGAACGGCCTCACGTCACGCGGCGACATCCTGCGCACTGCAAAGTATCGTGACTAACCAACCGTGTTGATGCTCAACATCGAAATGAAGTGGAGGGGCCGGGCAGGACGCGCATGGCCCCAACGACCTACTGCTTCCTGAACAAAAACTCCAGCGGCGCGCGCATTCGCCTCCGCCACTGAAATTCATTGTGCTGATTGGTGAGTGCGGCCTCGCGCTTGTCGTCTTTCACGGATGAATTTGTGAAGTCGCCCATCGTCGGAAACCACGTATCAACGATGACCTGCAAATCATCGCCCTCGCGAAAGCCAAGGCGCAGCAATTCCTTCCGCGCCAGAAGCATCCCGCGATGCCCATCGTCAAGGTCGCGCCAGTCGCGAATGCCGCTGTCGAGGTAAATGCGGAGCGCTGGTTTCTTCTGCACCTTCTTCAGGACATCGTGCACATACTGGTTGTTTTCGACTTCAAACCACGGCGACAGGCAGGCAGCAGACCCGAAAAAGCCCTGATGATTGAGCGCCAGTGCAAAACTGACAAGGCCACCCATGCTGCTTCCCATGAGGGATGCGTTTTCCGGCCCGTCGAGCACGCGATGGTTCGCGTGAATCCAGGGAAGAAGCTCCTCGAGCACGAATCGCTCATAGAGTTTGAACTCATCGCTGAGCGGAAAATATTCACGCATGCGCGAGGGCGAATTGTCGACGGCCACAACGATGGGCGGATCGATCACGCCTTCCGTCGCAAGCTTCCCAATCCATTCGTCGATCCCCCACGATCCGTAGGGAAGCTCCGCATCGCGCACCGTGAAGGCCATCTGCGCATCCTGCTGGATGAGGAACCTGAACCTTTTCGCGGGGTTCGCGGCGTATTCAGAGGGAAGAAAAACGCGAACCTTCCTCCGTCGTTTCAGGATTGCAGAATCGAATTGATGAGTCCCGATGGTGCTCATGGAATCGAAACACCACGCTCTGCAAGGCGGAATGCCTTCAAGGTGTTGCCCCAGGTTTTCTCCGCGACTTCCCCGACGGTGACGCCAAGCGTTGCCGCCAGGGCCGACGCCGTATCCGCAACAAAAGCCGGTTCGTTGCGCTTCCCACGATGAACCTGCGGGGCCAAATAGGGAGCGTCCGTCTCGATGAGCAGGTTGTCGAGGCCCGCCTTCCTGATCGTGTCGCGCAGCGCCTGTGACTTCGGGTAGGTGCTCGTGCCGCCGACGCCAATGTGGAAGCCAAGCCTGAGCGTCCGGCGCGCCTCATCATCGTTGCCGCTGAAACAATGAAGGACTCCACCAATGTCGCCGGCGTGCATCTCCTCCAGCACATCCAGCACCGCCGATGTCGACTCGCGGCAGTGGATGCTGACGGCCAGCCTTCTTTCGCGGGCGATTTCAAGCTGCTCGCGGAAGGCGCGATGCTGCTGCTTGAGCGCGGCCTCCTTCTTGTCCCAATAGAAATCGAGGCCGATCTCCCCCAGCACGATCACGCGGGGATGATCCAGCAGCAGGCGGAGAGCCGCACCGCTTTCATCGTTCCATTCATGCGCCTCGCAGGGATGCACGCCTGCGGCGGCGAACACCATGTCGCTGTGCTCTGCAAGGGTGATGGCGTCCCGGCTTCGCCCCAGGGTGTCGCCCAGCGCAAGGATTGCGCAAACGCCGGCAGCCTTCGCCCGTTCCATCGCGGCTGCACGGTCATGGTTGAACTTCTTGTCGTGCAGATGGCTGTGGGAGTCGAATAGCATCGCTGGCATTTGGGGGCGATGCGCCTGCACCGCAAGCGCAAAAACAGACGATCGCTTTTGACGCTGTGAGTCGTGCGACTTTAGCGTGCAACAATGAGACCACCTGCAAGCAGAGTCGGGAAGTCCTGCCTCGCCGCGATCGTTGCGGTGCAACTCCTTCTCATCTTCTGGTCCGGACGCCACGAACTAAGCCCCGATGAATCACGCTACGCGTGGGCTGTCTCGCAATCATGGAGTGGTTTGTTTGCATGGCTTGGCACGGACAACCACCCACCCCTTTACCTCATTTTCCTAAAGGCCTGGGCGGGGATCTTCGGCATCAGCGAAACGGCGCTGCGCGCATCGAACATGATCTGGGCGCCGCTGATGACGATCGCGCTTCATCGCGGATGCAGCGCGTTCCTGTCCCCGCGTTCATCGCTGTTCATTGTTTCCGTGTTCTGCTTCAACCCACTCTACCTTTTTCTCTGCGGCATCGCGAAGTACTACATCGCATTCATGCTCCTTTCGTTCGTTGCCAGCGCCCTTTTTCAGAAAATCCTCGCAAGGTTGGAGGCTGGCGAAGCATTGCCCGTTCCACAACTGGCGCGCTGGGGCGCCGTGTGCGCACTGCTGCTCTGGACACACTACCTCGGTGGCATTTTGCTCTTCTACTTTGCAGGACTCCTGATTGTATTGTCACGACGTCGAAGGATCCTTCCCCCCATGGCGGCGCTGGCTGCCGCCGGGGCAACGTTCGTCCCCTGGGTGCTTGTCCTGCTTGGCCAATTGGGCCAGCAGGTGGCGCCTCCCGAATTGACAGCCTCGCAGTATGTCATGAAGGCGGTCATTCGAACTGTCTATACAGCCTACGCATTCCTGTTTGGCACCACGCTGGAGCTTGGCCGCTTTGTCGTGGTCGCCATCGGGGTTCTCTCGGTCCTTGCCGCCATCGTCACATTTTCAATCAGCGCAAGGAGGCACGGCGTGGACAAATCCGAACTGCTGCCGGTGACAATCTACGCGTCAGGTGGATTCTTTGCCCTTTGTGGCGCGTTGATTGTCATGATGGTCATGCTTCCCGGACACCCCGACCTTTCCATGCCGGAACGTGTCAGCTTCGTCCTCCCGCATTTTGTCCTGCCTGCCGCGTGGCTCGTTCATCAGATCCGCAACCGCGGCAAAACCCTCGCACTCGTGCTCTACGGAATTGCCTGCGCGGTTTCACTCTGGCACCTGATTCGATGGGATGAAAACAACGCGTGGGATTACATTGTCCCCTGGAGGGAAATGGCAGCGGACGCAGCAAGCGCAACGGCACCGCGGGCCGTGCTTTTCGACAGTGACAGTTTTGGCGCGGAAGGATGGTATTATTTTTCACGCGAGTCAGATCAGTTCATCAGCATCCGTGACGAACGCGAATCCCAGTCGCTCGGAGAAATAAACGAACGCACTGCGGCGATGCGAAGCATCATCCTTGTCCGCAGCGTTCGCGATGGAACGCCGATGGAATCATTGAACATGGTGGAATCAAACCTGCGGAAAGCGCACGGCCCGCCTGATCGCGAGCTCTACTATGTGACGGATTCAAGGAACCTGATGCGGTTGAAGGATTTCGCGCGACGAGGAACACCCCGGAAAACGTTGGAGCACAAGATCAAGCTCCTGATTATTCGTGGCTCCGAACCCTGAGATAAACGAGCGCAGCCTTGAAAACAGGCCGGTTAACCAATTGGTCGTATTGCATTTTACAATTGGACAGCAACGGACTGCTGACTCCCTGTTGACACGCGGGGGCGTTGCATGCGCTTTCTCCCCCCGCACGACTTCTTCATGCAGGTTCATCTGTTCACTCAATCTCCCACAACGTCAGTAGATAACCACTGGAGTTTCTGGATGCTGACCCCCCCGCAACACGGGGTGAGTAAGCGCCTCCCAGGCCGGGTCTATTCGTATACTGTTGGGCCCGGATTGGCTGGCTGAGGACTCACCACGCAGTCGAATTTCGTGACATCAACGATCCGAAAGGGGATCAATCATGCAGACAGGAACCGTTAAATGGTTCAACGACGCGAAGGGCTTCGGCTTCATCGCGCCAGACGACAAGGGTGCCGACCTGTTCGTGCACCACAGCGCCATCAACGTGCAGGGCTTCCGCACGCTGAAGGAAGGCCAGCGCGTTCAGTTCGAGGCCGTCAAGGGCCCGAAGGGAATGCAGGCCTCCAACGTTCAGCCCCTCAAGAGCTGATCGCAGGCTTCGCTTCAAGCGATCCCAACCCCGCCAGAGCGATCTGGCGGGGTTGTTTTTTTTATCGTGGAGTCCGCTCCGACGCCTAACTGTCTTTTCTCTTAAACAGCACCATCCACCCCTTCAGCATCCCGCCGTTCGGCCCGTTCATCGGCCGCGGCCAGCGGCGAACCTCCGCGTAGTTCTTCTGGAACTCCGTGTATGCCAGCATCTCCTGGTCCGGCTGCCACTTTGCAATGGGACCGCTCTTCGACTCCTCAAATGCGAGCAGAATCAAATCCGGCTCCCGCGACAGCACATACGCGGCGTCAAATTTTTCATGAAGCCCCCCCTGAAGCGATGCGATGTGCGCATCCACCAGCCCCAACATGTCGATGAACGCCAACCGCGAATAATAGGGGGTAACGCCCGCCTCCGTCGCGGCCAGCACATCCGAGGGCCTTGCATTCTCGCGCAGGTAGATGCCCACGTCCCGCGACGGAGCGGTGATCAACTGGTTCCCCAGTTCCCTCCCGGCCCAACGGCACCACCGCAGCATCTGTTCATCACGCGCATGGAAGAATCCGGAGAAAAAGAAGTACGCCAGGACCACCAGCCTGACGAACAGCGGCCATGGGCGAATGACAAGGGCCGCCAGGATGACAAGAGGCGGCAGCGCCGGCACGAGAAAGCGGGCGGACGGCATCCAATCCCCACCGACTCCAATGGCGAAGGCGGTCTGCAACGCCAACGCAAAGCCGCAGATGACGACTAGGTTTCCCTGGGGCGGTTCAGCGTCCCGATTCCTCCTGACGTGCCGCCAGACCACCGCAACCGCACAGATGAAGAGCGCGAGGAATCCCCCACCCAATGCGCGGAGGAAGTAAATCGCCCCATGCCCCAGCGATGATTCCGCGCCGCCCCCGACCTTCGCGGTCACCGTGTTGGGAATGATCGTGCCAAAAGTTTCAAACCGCCACGCCGTATAGACAACAAACACGCTCGCAAAAACCGCCAGGGGAAGCGCCAGCTTCGTGCCCAATCGCGCCCTGTCCCGTGACATGAAAACAGAAAAAAGGAGAGAGGCCCACATCGCGCCTTCAGGCCGCGTGAGTGCGAGCGCAACAAGCAACAGGCCCGTGGCGATGGACTTCCAAAGGAGGGGGTCGCGCCATAGCTCATTCAGCATCATGACCAGGGCCAGCAGGAGCATCGCATAGAACGCCGTCTCCAGCCCCATCATGGTCCACACCGCGAGCGGATAGGCGGCCGCCATGATGAGGGCTGCGGTTGCGGAGGAGAAGGGCGGCGATTCTGGAACCCCCGCCCCCACAGGCCCGGTGGCAGTTTCCAATGTCACCCGCGGAGCAGAGTTCGCCAGTGCGCGCGCGCCCGGCACGCCGTAAATCAGGAGCGCAAATCCGAGAACGACACCCAGCCAACCGACCGCGCGCACCGCGCCAAGAGGCTCCACGTTGGCGGAAATCGCGGCACTTGAAACCAGCACCCACAGGAAATTGGAATACCCCTCCAGGGCCTCGCCTGCATTGAAGACGAATCCCTCCCCCAACGCCAGGTTCCGGGCGTAACGGAATGTAATCCATGCATCATCAATGGCGACATTCCGATGCCACCAACACAGCCCGGAAAACCACACAACGGCGGCCACCCACAGCAGCGCCCGCGTGCGCGAAAATTTTATCGGCGCAAGATTCAGTTCCACGTTGCTCGGTCCCGGTGCATGACGCGAAGGTTCCGCATCATGGGAAGCAACGCAACAGGCCAGTGATGGTTGAACAGGTCACAATCTGCATCGATGCGGGCAATTCCCGGATGAAGGTTGGCTTCTTCCGGGGCGATCAACTCGTGGAGATGGAGAGCGTTTGGTACGCCCGCCCATCCACGTGGGACACTGCCGCGCAACTCGTACAGAAAGCTTCACGGGACGTCGAAGGCATCCGCTGCGCCGTGGCGTGCGGCAGGTCTCCAAAACTTCGAAAGGCCGCCGAGGACGTCGTCTCCCAAATCAATACAGCCACCAGCCCCGTGTGGCTTGATTCGGAATCAAGGATCCCCTTCAGGATGAACTACACCGGGGGCAGGCCCGGCGCCGACCGCATTGCCAACGTGTTCGCGTTGAGGAGGTTGGCTCCGAACACGCCCGCCGTTGTGGTCGACTTTGGAACCAGCACGCACATTGAGTCCACCGATGCGGAAGGGCATTTTGCCGGTGGGCTGATCATGATGGGACTTGGCGAATCACGACGCGCCCTTGCGGAAGCTACAGCAGGCACGCTCGCCCTTGATGAGCGCAGCGGGCAGGCGTCCGTGGAAACCATTCGGGATGTCTTCGCCTTTTCCACGATGAATGCCCTCAACAATGGCCTGCTCCTACAGCAGACCGCCGCCGTCGAACATTTCCTTGGGAAGGCAAGGGAGCGCTGGCCGAGCACCAGGTTCTTTGCCACGGGTGGCCATGCGAAGGAAGTCGGCCAACTGCTTCGGACGAATGCCCAGTGCATTGAGGAGCTAACGCTGGTCGGCCTGCTGGAATTTGCCAACCACCACTTCCAAGCGTAGCACGAACACGGGACACAAGGCATCCCCACACCCGCCCTGCCCCCTGTCACGTCACCTGCCGATCGCCTTCGTGAACACGCGGATCACCTCATCCACTTCTGAATCCGTCATGTAGGCAAACAGTGGAAGGTTAAGGACGCTTCGGGAGAGCAGGTCCGCATTCTCCCCGCCAAACTTCGCGTGCAGGTAACTCGCGGCCGCCGGTTGTTGCGACATCGCGCCGGGATAGACATTCCCGAAGCCGATCCCATTCTCCTTCAACACAGCCTCCACGCCCGCGCGCTTGGCTGGATCAATGAGCGCAACGCTGAGATAGCCGTTCTCCAAATAGCCCGCCGGTGGTGCGACGAACTTCACGCCAAGCTTCTTGAATTCATCACGATAACGCGCGGCCACCTTGCGGCGGGACGCAAGGCGTGCGTCCATGTACTCGATGGAAAGATTCAGGAATCCCGCGTCAAATCCCGCGAGGCGCGAGTTCCAGCCAATCAAGCCATGCCCGTAGTGCGACGTGCGCCCGTGATTGCCAAGCTTCCTGACGACATCAGCCAGTTCCACCGAGGATGAATAGACTGCGCCGGCATCGCCGCAGGATCCAAGAACCTTCGCGGGATAAAAACTCACTGTCGACAGAAGCGCGCCCTTGTAGATCGATTCCCCGTTGAAGGTGACACCGTGGGCCTGTGCGCCGTCTTCGATCAAGTGAATGCCGCGCGACTTGCAGAACTCGCGGTAGGCGGCAAGCTTTGCGCTGCCCCACCCGTAGAGATGCACGAGGATCGCCGCCTTCGGCTTGTGCGTTTCCGCGGCGCTTACAAACAGATCGAAATCCATCTGTAAATCAGCAGGATCGATGTCGACCGTGATGGGATGTGCACCAACATTCACCACCGATTCAAAGGTTGCCCAGAACGTGGCGTCGGGAATGAGGACCAGGTCATCCTCGCCAACACCGACGGCGCGCAGCGCAAGTTGCAGTGCATCTGTCCCGTTTGCACAGCCGACCACCGCCGTCGCCCCGGAAAGCTCGCGCAGTTTTTCCTCCAGCTTGCCCACAACAGGGCCGCCGACGAACTGCGTCGTCCTCGTCAGATGCGCGCACTCCTCCGCCCAGCGGGCGAGGAAGTCAGGTTCAAATCTCTTTAGGTCAATGAAGGGAACGGGCATGATGGAAAAGGGAGGGTGGATTGGGGAACCGGGCGATGAAAACGTCCGTCACGGAAGGGGGAACAGGGAAAAGTGGCCCAAGACCCCATGCCGCAGGGGGAGTGTTTTATCCCACCCATCACAATTTTCAGGAGTCGTGTCGCGAACGATGGAATGTTTCTCTTTACTGGGCACAGGCCCCCATCCCCGAAACCGCAGGGTTCACTTCCCAACGGCGGGCGTGATGATCGGCAGGTCCGGAGTGGGTGGCTTTTCCGGCTGCCGTGGACCAACAGTGACCACGGTCGGTTCCAGGAAGTACTTGTTCGCCACGCGCAT
>JADLAR010000037.1 GCA_020848155.1 Candidatus Sumerlaeota bacterium | reverse complement strand
GTTGCACTTCTTCTTGTTGAACTTGTCGTTGAAGAGCTGGGCGATTTCGCAGGGCGTCATGCCGTATTGGTAGGGGATCGCGTAAAGGCCGACGAAGCTGGTGCCCTGTGATTCATCAAGGATGTTGCCGCTCACGGTTGGGCCGCAGGGATTCGGGCGGTCGAGGACGATGAAGGGAATGTTGGCTTCCGCACACGCTTCCATCGCGTAGGCCATTGTATAGATGTAGGTGTAGCTGCGGGAACCGACGTCCTGAATGTCATAGATCATCACATCCAGCCCTTCCAAAAACTCCGGTGGGGGGCGACGCGTCTTGCCGTAGAGGCTGAAGGTCGGCGTGCCGGTTGCCTTGTCGTGCGAATCCGCAACGGAATCGCCCGCGTGTTCGTCACCGCGAACGCCGTGCTCCGGCCCGAAGAGCTTCACCAATTTGGTTTCAGGATTCTTGTGAAGCAGGTCGATGGTGGAAACCAGGTTGTGATCCACGCCGGAGGGGTTGGTGATCAACCCGATGCGCTTCCCTTTGATCAACTTGAAGTATTCGGGTTCGTTCAGCAGACGTTCGACGCCGAGCGTCACGCGCGGGGCGATTGTGTAGGAATCGGTTTTCTCAGCCCGCGCTGTTTTTTCAGCCCGCACTGTTGCGCATCCCCCTTGGGACAGTGCGCACGCAACGACAACCAGCAAAAGCAGCAAAGTTCGCAATTTCAAGTTTCTTCTCCGCAGATGTTGATGGAACCGAGCAATGTTGGTGCGCGGTTGGACCGTGCGGGCAAGTGAGAACGGCGGGAAGGCGCGCCGCGCATGTTGGTTTTTGAAGGACGGATTCCACGACGCGAATGTTACAGTTCGCCCTTCGTCATCACCGCTTCCATGATGATTTGGCGGAGGTCGCGGACTTTGACATCAAGCGGCTTGGCGGAGGGGAATCCCTTCTTGAACGCGGAGAGGAGCGGCGGAGGGACAAGGATGCGATAGCTCTTCGCTTCGTCGAATTCAACTTCGGGATAGCATTTCACGTTCTCCCACCAACTCGGCTTCCAGTCCTTCTGATCAGCGAGTTTTTGCACAAGGTCCGCCCCCGTGACGGAGAAAATCCCGCTCCCTTCGTTCTCGCGCGTCACTCCGCCCATGCGCGTGATGTAGTCGAACATGTCATCGTAGCTGATGTCCCCTGTGGGCGGCGAAGGGAGGAACATTGATGGGCTCATGAACACGCCATCGACTTTCGTATCAGCGAGGATGAATTGCGCGATCACGCCGGTGACGTCGGCAGCGGCGCTGGTGCCCTTGGCAATCGGCGTATTGGCTGGTGGCCGTAGCACTTCGCGCGGCGCGATCTCCGCCTTGTTGCCTGCGGAATGAATGGCAAGAACCTGCGCCGACGAAGCGGCGGACTTCATGACCTTGGCTGGGATGGTTTGCGTCGCGCCGCCGGGAAACCGAAGCACAAGGTCGGAACCCGCCAGCGGTGCGAAGGCTTCATTGCCCAGATCGACGAGGATGGAATCAAACCGCAGGTCATCGGCATAATCGAAAGTGAGCGCATTCGTCTCAAGCGAGGCGCCCACGTGCGCCTTTCGTCCGTCCGTCACGGCGCCGCGGATTGTCAGCCAGTAGGCTGAATCACGACGACGGGTGTAGCTGTTGATCGCAATGCGCGAGGGAGCCTTCGTGCGGCGCCTGCCGCGGATGTGATCCCCAATCGTCGGCAGCATGTCGCTGATCATGGAGGATTCATGGCCAACGCCGGGAAGCTCGATGTAGCGGTGTGCGATGCCAAGCTTCGCCAAGGTCGCATCGGCATCGCGGGAACGCTGCACGTCCACGGCGGGATCATTGTCCCCATGGATGATCAGCGGATTCAGGTACTGCACATTTTCCAGCAGTTCCAGCGGCGCCCAACTGGACATGGGAACGATCGCCGCGAACACGTCGGGCCGCGACGCGGCGATGTTCCACGTTCCCCAGCCGCCCATGGAATGGCCGATCAGGTAGATGCGATCATCGTCGATGGAAAGATTCTTCCGAACATCGGCGAGCGCCTCCCAAACGTCTGTCTCCCCGATGCCGAGGTAGAAGTAGTTGCCGCGCCCATGGGGGCAGAGCACCGCATAGCCTTCCTTCTCTGCCCATTCGCAGACCTTCGTCCCCTTGAACCAACTCTCCCAGGTGGCCCCGTGGCCGTGGAGGGCAATGACGAGGGGAACCGGCTTCCCATCCGCCGCAGCGGAGGGGACGAACAGGTTGTAGGGCTGCTCCGTGTGATCGATGACGGAAGTGAACTTGCGGGGCTGGGGGCCGGGAATGACTGTCTCTGCAGAGGTCATGGAAGGTATGAGAATGAGGATGAGGGCGAGGACTGCCACGGCCAGCTTTGTGACCTTGGCCTCAATTTCAAATAACGGGGCGAAAATGGAAAACAGGAAGCGGGAAGTGGACGGAAGGTCTTCCTCCCGCTTCCCGTGAATTTCTGTCAAAATCACTCCAGAATACATGGAAATACTCATGTTGGGGTTTTTCAGGTTGACCGCTTTTGGAATAAAATCCAAACAGAAACAAACTGGCAAGCACATGTCCCGCAATGCTTTTTCGTGGAAGTGGCGCGCGCATTTTACCGGTGAACACCTCTGACCGCACACCCTCTTGAGGATTAGCTCCATGTATCGCTCAGTATCAATGTTACGCACCCTGCTGGCACTCGCGCTGGGGGCATTCATGGCCGTCGGCTCGGCAGCCTTCGCCCAAACCTGCTCTCCCGCAATCACGGTCAGCAGCGCCGATGACTCCGGCACTGGCACCCTGCGGCAGGCACTTCAGGACATCTGTCCCAGCGGCACGATCACATTTGATGAAAGCCTCAATGGCGCGACGATTGTCGTCCAATCGCCATTGGTGTTGTACACGCCCGGCGTGTCCATCATTGGGCCGGGAGCAAACCTCCTCACGATTGATGGCAATGCAGAATCCCGCATTCTGGAAGTGACCGCGCCCGGCTCCAACATCAGCGGGCTTACCTTCAAATCAGGTCTGGCGGAGGGAGGCTTCTTCAGGGGAGTTGTCGACCCTAATGTGGGTGGCGCCATTACGTACGCGGGCCTGCCTGAGGGGGTGGAGCCAGATCCGCAAAGAGCTCCGCCAAAAGTTGTGAGTGAGGCGCGCCTGACATCATGCACCTTTTCCCAAAACGAAGCATTCGGCGACGGAGGGGCCATATACAACGCTGCCATCTTGATCGTGGACAGTTGCACTTTCGCGGACAATTACTCTGAGAGCGCTGGCGGCGGAATTGTTCAGTCCTATGACGGTGTTTCGACACCGTCGCTGACCATCTTCAACTCGACATTCTATAACAACAGTGCAGGAGGGGATGGTGGCGCTATTGCGGTGTGGGGTGGCGATTTCCGGATGTACTATTCAACGCTGACGCAGAATGTTAGCGACGCGAACGAGGGCGGGGTCGGTAACGGAGCCCTCGCAGTTGAGACGGACAGCGGCCTGGCGACCATTAGCAGCAACATCATCGCACAGAATAGAGATGCGTCCCCGGTTGCGGGATCCACCAAGCGCGCGGCGGATATCGTGCTTCGCGGCGGGACGCCCCAAAACATTCCCGACGTGATGGATTTCACGGGTAATCGCTTTTTCAGCAGCCTTGGATACAATGTCATCGGCGATATCAGTGGCACGGCCCCCGGCTTTACGCAGCCAACCGACCAATATGGCTTTGGTAACGCACCGCTGGATGCCTTGTTGGAGCCATTGGCGGACAACGGTGGTGGAATCCCCACCTGCGGCCTCAACGCTGGAAGCCCCGCGATGGATGCGGGGGACCCAAACGTCTATCCTCCTTTTGACCAGATTGGTCAGGCACGGTTTCTTGGCTCCGCCCCTGACAGCGGCTCGCGCGAAATCATTCCCACGATTGAAATCTTCGTCTCTTCCCCTCCTGATGGAGAGATCATCAACGGCGCCACCGTTCAATCGGGCGATGGCTCGGTTGGCCAATCAACCAGCCGCCTGTTCACGATTGCCAATGATGGCGACACCACGCTGACCGTCGCGCAGGTTGCGATCACGGGCGGATACTCGATCGCAAGCAACATTGATGGCACGCAACTGGCCCCCAACGGCACGGTGGACTTCGTCGCGACGGCCACACCGACAGCACCGGGTCCGGTGTTCGGAACGATCACTATTAACAGCAACGATCCCGACGAAGACCCCTATGTCCTCTATATCCAGAGTTTCTTCTGCAGCGACCACATCACGGTGACCAACACCGACGACAGCGGCCCCGGATCGCTGCGCGAGGCGCTCGCGCTGGTTTGCCCGAATGGCCTCATTGATTTCGACGAGTCGCTTGTCGGCGACACAATCACACTGACAAGCGGCGACCTGAATGTGGACACCGACAATGTCACCATTCAGGGCCTTGGCGCGCGCAATCTGACGATCAGTGGCAACAACCAAAGCCGCATTTTCTACACCGATGTGGAAACGGTGACAATCAACGACCTGAAGCTGACAGACGGCCTGTCCTCGAACACGCTCACTCGCGGGCAGGGCGATTTCGCCTCCGGCCTTGGCGGTGCGATCTATGTGCGAGGCAGGGTTGAAGAAGAGGCAGCGAATCGTGGTTTTGTGCTCTTCCCGGATACCGGCCTCTTCCTCAACCGCGT
>JADLAR010000036.1 GCA_020848155.1 Candidatus Sumerlaeota bacterium | reverse complement strand
GATGCCGAGTTGGAAAGGAACCGATCCTTGTCCCGGCTGCGAAGCCCCTCGGAGGGAATCTTCTGCGCCCTCAAGCGGTGGCGCCGGCTGGGACGCGCCGTCTATACAGGGATCGTCCGCGTGCACGAGCAGGCGACGCTGGCGGTGCTCACGCACAACCTGCTGAAGGCAATTCTCTTGATGGAGAAGCATGCCTGATGCAGGAACAGCGCGCGACAAGCGGCACAAAATCGCCACTAAGCCGCGAATCGGGTGCTCCCGAGCGCGCCGCACGACGGCCAAACGCGCCCTGAGATGAAAAAAAAACGATTGTCGCTCAGCAGGAAGGCACAGACGAAGTCAGGTCAGAGGTTCCACACAGGGTTGAAAAAATGGGGACTTATGCGATCCATAGTCCCCATGATATTTCAACTTCCGGATTTGCAGGCTGCGGGGTGTCCTAAATCACCGCGTCGACAGCTTCCAACTTCAGGTTGTAGGACTCCGCCACGCCGGGGTGGGTGACTTTGCCCTTCGCAATGTTGAGTCCGTGGCGAAGGTGTTCGTTCTCGGTGACGCAGTCGGGCCAACCCTGCTCCGCGATCCAGACGATGTAGGGAAGCGTGGCGTTGGTCAGCGCAAAGGTCGATGTACGGGCGACCGCACCGGGCATGTTGGTGACGCAGTAATGGATGACGCCATCCTCTTCATAAATCGGATCGCTGTGCGTGGTGGGACGGGACGATTCAAAGCAACCACCCTGGTCGATGGCGACGTCCACGACGACCGCGCCCTTTGGCATCATCTTCAGGTGCTCGCGACGAATCAGGTGTGATGCGCGCGCGCCGCTGCGGTAGATGCCGCCAATGATGACGTCCACACGGTCAAGCTGACTCCCAATGTTGTGCTCGTTGGAATAGAGAGTGGAGATGTTCTTTGGCATCACATCATCCAGATAGCGAAGGCGTTCGAGGTTGATGTCGAGAATCGTGACACGGGCACCCATGCCGGCAGCAATCTTGGCCGCGTTGGTTCCCACCACGCCGCCGCCAAGCACCATCACACGGGCGGGCTTCACGCCTGGAACACCACCGAGCAACGTGCCGCGACCGCCGGACGGTTTTTCAAGGTACTTGGCCCCCTGTTGCACGGAGAGGCGCCCCGCGATCTCGCTCATGGGGGTCAGCAGCGGATGGCCACCGGGGCCGGTTACCGTCTCATAGGCAATGCAGGTTGCCTTGCTGGCGATCATGGCATCCGTCAGGTCCTTGCTGGACGCGAAATGGAAGTATTCAAAAAGAATATGGTCCGGCCGGATCAGCTTGTACTCGGATTTGATCGGCTCCTTCACCTTTACAATGAGGGTTGCTCGTTCAAAAACCTCCTCGGCGCTGTTGGCAATTTCCGCCCCAACTGCGGTAAAAGCAGAATCCTCAACGCCAATGCCGACACCAGCACGCGTCTGTACAATGACGCGATGTCCGCGCCGGGTCAGTTCCTTGACCCCGGCGGGGGTCATGGCAACGCGATATTCCTGGTCTTTTATCTCTTTGGGAACGCCTATGATCATGGGAAAAGCCTCGAAGGTGGGGAAAAAGTGTGTAACCGTGATAGGGAAAACGGTCCAAGGGAAGGCAGTGGGGGTCAAGGGCCGCAAAAATTGAAGATGAGCGGGATTTGCCGTTGACACTTGGGCGGCCACGCCCCAAATTTCATGTTCAGAAACTGGAAAACAAAGTAACCCCCGATAATCAGGCCCGGTCAGGCCCAGAAATCGGCAAGGTCGATGTTATCCAGTTCTGTTAGAACCCACAGAGGCTGACCGGCGTACCCTAAGCCGGACGCCGGTTTTGATCTCGCAAACTCTTCCACTTGGAATATCAGGAGAACACAATGAAGAACCTCATCACACGCAACAACCGCAAAGGTGCCATTTCCACGGAGTACGTGATCATCCTCGTGCTCATCGCAGTTGCCGGCATCCTTGCCTTCATGCTCCTCGGTGGTCAGCTTCGCAGCCAGGTCAAGACGTCGGTTGACAAGGTCAGCGGCAGCACAACAACGACCGAGAAGGTGAAGATCGCTGAAACAGAAAAGCTTACCTCTGACAAGCCTGACATGGCTCAGACCGAGGGCGGCGCAGCGGAAACAGAAGTTACGCTGAACTAAGCGGAACAGGATCAAAAGGCCGCGCCGGTTACCCGGCGCGGCCTTTTTCTTTTTTTACAAGGCACTTTTTCGCTGGACTGTGTAAAGCTGGGGATGGAAACATTGGGCACCAAATTGGCCCTCTGATGAGGATTTGAGCTTCACCCATTCCCTCCACTAGGGATTCACCCTTCCCTGTGACCCCTTCATGGAAAGCCATCGTTGGTAGACCAAGAAACAATCGAACTGGGCCCCATCGTCCTTCTTCTGATCGTCCCGGTCATTATTTACACGGAAATCAAGGACGGGAAAATCTACAACTGGCTTACGTTACCGGCCTTGGCGCTGGGGTTGTTTCTGGGACTGTTGCAGGGCTTCGGTCCCTTTCTGATTTCGTTAAAGTATGCACTGATCGCCGGTGGATGTTTCATGATCCCATACCTGATCACCGGGTGGAGTCGTGGCCGACCCTCTGTGGGCGGGGGCGATGTGAAACTGGCGGCGGCAATCGGCGCCCTGGATCCGGCCCATGTTTTCTCAATTCTCATGTGGGCGGTGATGTTCGGTGGTACGATTGGGCTTGGGTTCATCATCTGGAAGAGTTACAAAAACCGTCAGTTAAGAAAGCAGCAGGAAGAGAACGAGGAAAAGCCGACGGACGGCGTCTTGGGGCTAATGACCCAGCGCATCCCCTTCGGTACGTCGATGTGTCTGGGAATCCTCTGGGTCCTCTTGAGGTAACCCGGGGGAAATTCAACTAGCCTAAGGAACGGTCATGCAGACGAAAGTCCCCATCATTATCGCGATTGTTTTTGGCATTTTCGCGTTTATCGGAATTCAGCAGTATTTGAAGTCCCAGCAGCGGAAGGATTCCTACGCGACTGTGCTGATCGTGAAGAACGCGAAGAAGAAGGGTGAGACGCTTCGCCAGGAGGACATCGGCGAGACAAAGATCGACCTCGCCACGGCGCAGCGCGCGCGCGGCATCGCAAGCCCGTCGGATCGCGGCCTCTATATTGGCAGCACCGTCGCGGTGGACATGCAGCAGAACGACCTGCTGTTCGAGCAGAGCCTGGAAAAGACGGTGGCAACCGCTGAGAATTTCACGTTCGACACCAAGCTGCAGGACGGCGAACGCGCCATCAGCATCGACATCGAGGAGGCGGGATCGCTGCCGTCATTCCTCCGTGTTGGCGACCGCGTTGACGTGCTGGCAACGATCGAAGTTCCAGACAAGACCGTCCGCACCATCACCGTTCCGAATCAGGGACCACAAACGATCGAGGAGTTTTCCTACCGCCCGACCACCGTTTACATGTTCGAGAACGTGAAGGTGCTGGCCATCGGCAATGAATTCGTTGAAACGCCGGGCATCAACCTTTCGCGGCCGCGCAACACAGGCGCGAGCACCGACATCACGATCGCCGTCACACCCTACGAGGCACAGATCCTGACATTCGCGATGCGCGTCGGCCTGAAGGAAGGTGGCGCGATGTCGAGCGCTGCCGTCTTCACGCTGCTTCTTCGCAAGCAGACCGACCAGGACGTGGTGAACCCGCGCAAGGAAGTCACGTATCAGGATGTGTTGAACATGACGGAACTGACGAGGTTGCAGTCAGAGCGCAGCGAGCGCATGCGGCAATAAGGCAATGGAACGAATCCGGGAAACACCTCGTTTCCTGGTGGCGGTAAATAGCACGAGAAGGCAAACCAAGATCGAAAGGGGTTTCGAATGAAAAAGGCATACAAGGCATTACTTGTGGCCTCGCTGGCGGTGATGGGCAGTGGAACAGTGCTCGCGCAGGTAAGCACGAATCCGCAACTCACTCCTGCACCAGGAGGCGTTACAAACACAAAGATCGATGGCGACGCACCGCGCCCGACTCCGGCTCCGCCGGCGGCGACCGCAGCGCCAACACCGGCGCCCCCGGCGCAGACGACGCTGCAGGAACCAGAGCGCGTTGTCCGCAAGGAAGTGAACCAGGATGAGTACCTGTCGATGCAGGGCGTGACCCGCATCAACGTGAGCAACCAGAATGTCATCACGGCAACGGTGTCCCCCGATGGCAATGGCATCATGGTTCAATCACGTGCGCCCGGAACTTCCGACCTTCGCGTGTTCTCCAACGATGGCTCTGTCCGCCTTGTGCGCTTCGTTGTGTCCAGCCAGGATGTGGCGAAGGACCTGCAAACGCTTCGCCAGCTTCTGAGCGACGTGGTTGGCGTGACCGCATCGCAGGTTGGCGATCTGCTGGTCGTGCAGGGAACCATCGTCTCGATGGCTGATTTCCAGAAGTATCAGACGATCATCAAGAATTTCGCCGTGGTTGACCTGGTTGAGCCGCAGATCACGCAGACCGAGCAGCAGAAGCTGCTGTCGCAACTGCGCCAGGATTACGACGCCCGCAATTTCGGCCAGATCAAGGCGGAGTTGAAGGAGTCGAACAAGAAGGACATCAACGTCTGGCTGACGGGTGTTGCGACAACGGATCGCGAGAAGGACGAGGCAGAGCAGATCGCGAAGCTCTATTTCCCCGATGTCATCAACCACATCCAGTTGCAGAAGCCGATCATCGAACTGGACGTTGTCCTTGTGACGGTGGACATGTCGAAGGCGGACCGCCGCGGCACGAACATCTACAATCAGTTGAACTCGATCGATTTCCAGATCCTTCGCGAAATCGAACAGGCTGATCCAAAGACCGGCATCATCAGCAACTTCTACACCGCCCAGGCTATCCAGCGCCTGAACGGCCACGGGGATGACGCGGCGCGTGACTTCCTCGTTGGCTATCCCGGCGCCGCCGGCGGCCGCGCGGGTACGGGCCTCGATTTCGGAACCGACAATGCGGGCTACGGCGAAGATGAACTTCTGGTGACGTGGGATCCAGGTGGAAACGTGCTGGCCCAGATCGAAGCCACGAAGACGCAGGACTATGTCGTCAACTATCAGGCCCCGCACCTGTCGGTGGTCAGTGGTGAGACGGCGAGCTTCAAGGACGGCCTGAGCACCTTTGTGAGCCTTGAGGGCGCGAACACGACCTCGGTGGCGAACATCGAACAGGGCATCCAGGTCAACGCCACGCCTTGGATCCTGGAGAACGGCAAGATTCGCATCAACATCACGACGTCGACCCGCTCCACAACGGGCAACCAGACGAGCAGCGCTGATGAGATCCTCTCGTTGAAGGACGTGAACACCTCGAGCGTGGTTGAAGTGAACGACGGGCAGACAATCATCATCGCCGGCAGCAACGCGAACCTGTTCTCGACCTCGAAGAACGAGTTCCCGCTGCTTGGAAAGATCCCGATCATCAACCTGTTCTTCAAGTTCCAGGCACGCCAGGGCACGAACATCCGTTCGTTCATCTTCGTGACGCCGACCTCCCCGAACATCTGGACGGACGCGAACCGCAAGCGCGGCAGCGACAATGCTGATCGTGCGCGTCAGTTCTATGAGCGCGATTCGCAGTACCGCAAGGGTTCGGTGGGCTACTACCTTGGCTGGGAGAAGGACATCCCCGCTCCGCCGCAGTTGACCCCGGCACCCGAGGACAAGTTCGGAACCGGCGCAAACTAACGCGCTGCGCAGTGACCAAAACCATGGTGGCACGGGCGATAAAAATCGCCCGTGCCACTTCACCTATACGGATGACGTGAAATTTGGCGGCTGGTGATTGCAAAAAATGCCCGCGCCCCTGCGGGAACGGGTTGATAAAAGGCCGCCCTTCTTTCAAGGATGATTCGCGCCAGGTGAGAAAGCGGCGCAATTGCGTGAATAGGATCGCGACGTGGCCTTTCCGGTTTTAAGAGCAAAATCATTCGACAATTCTTTTGATGCTCAGTACGATTGTACCGCGGACATCATCACCATCGGGCGCGATGAGAACTGCGATGTGGTGATCGCGCGTGGCACCGTATCAAAGCAGCACGCCCACCTGATTCGCAGGCCTGGTGGCTATTCCATCCGCGACGCGGGCAGCAAGACCGGCATCTACGTAAACGCAGAAAAGATCGTGGACACCCGCGAACTTTTTGACGGTGACAAGATCATCATCGGGGACGTGCTGCTGGAGTACGAGGCGCCGCCGATGGAGGACTACGGTTCCTCTCCCATCGGAGTGGAAACAATGCAGATCCCCGGCGGATCGAGTCCTCTGGAGCCGGGCGCAACGATGGAATACAGCCCGGAAGTCCTGCGCCGTATGCAGAGCTCCGGCGCGGCGGGTGCGATGCCACCGTCCAACGCGACGGTCCAGTATTCATCCGAAGAACTGGAAGCGATGCGACAGCGCGGTGGCCCCGGGGCAGTCCCCGGGAATGCAACGGTTCAATATTCGCCCGAACAGCTGGAAGCAATGAAGCATCAGCAGGGCGCCGTGCCGCGTCCGCCGGGATCGGGCGATGGCGCCCCGCCACCACCCCCACGCCCCTCGTCGCGGCGTGAGGCCGAAAGCGGGAAGACTGTCGAACTGAACCGGGAGACGTTGAAAGCGGGTGCCGTGCAGGGGGTCAGGAACCCCTTCGTCACTGGAAAGAAGAAGCGCAGCGAGGCGTCTGATTCCTACACGAAGCTGCGCGCCGCCATTCACGAGCAACTGGTGGAAAAAATCCGCCTCAAGACCGTGAGCGCGGAAAAAATGGCCGATGAGGAACTGTGGAACCGCGCGCGCACGATCACGAACCAGATCATCTATGACTTGCAGAAAAGCGGTTCCCTGCAACATGACGTGTCGCCGAAGCAGTTGCTGAAGGACGTCCTGGACGAGGCGCTGGGCCTTGGTCCGATCCAGGACTTCCTCGACGACCATGAAATCGAGGAAATCATGGTCAACGGCCCCGCGAAAATTTTCGTCGCGCGCCGTGGAAAAACAGTCCGCACGGACAAGCAGTTCATTGATGAGGAACGCCTGCTGACGATCATCAACCGCATCGTCGCGCCGCTGGGGAGGCCGATCAACCAGGCCCGGCCCATGGTGGACGCGCGACTTGCGGATGGCTCTCGCGTGAACGCAATCATCCCGCCCGTGTCGCTGATTGGTCCCGTGCTGACAATCCGCAAGTTCCCCGCGAAGCCCCTGACGCCGAAGGACCTGATGGCAAAGGGTTCATTCAGCCCCGGCATGGCCAAGTTCCTGGAACTTGCCGTGAAGATGCGCCAGAACATCTTCATCGCGGGTGGCACGGCGTCTGGAAAGACGACGCTCCTGAACGTGATCTCCTCATACATTCCCAACGATGAACGCATTCTGACGATTGAGGATTCCGCGGAACTTCAACTCCAGCAGGAACACGTGATCTCGCTGGAAACACGGCCCTCCAATACGGAAGGGGCAACGTCCGTCGCGATTCGCGACTTGGTGAAGAACGCATTGCGCATGCGCCCTGATCGCATCGTCGTCGGTGAAATCCGATCCGGTGAGGCGATCGACATGCTTCAGGCCATGAACACGGGCCACGACGGCTCCCTGTCCACGGGCCACGCAAACAGCGGACGCGACATGCTGACCCGCCTGGAGACGATGTGCCTCATGGCGGGCCTCGACCTTCCGCTGCTGGCGATTCGCGAGCAGATCGCGCGCGCCGTGAACATGGTCGTGTTCGTGGAACGCTTCCCCGATGGCCGTCGCCGCATTGGTGAGATCATCGAGGTGCTGGGGCTGGATGGGAATGAGTATGTGACCCAATCCATCTACAAGTTCGAATACAAGCTGGATGCGAAGGGCGGCATGACGGGTGACTTCATTCCTGTCGGCACGATTCCGAACTTCCTTCGCATTCACAAGGAGCGCGGCGGCGACGTGCCGTTCGAAATCTTCCAACCGTCAACGGATTCGGGAACCTGAAATGATCGAACTGCCAATTTCAAATGCATGGCTGGTCATCTATCTGGTGACTGCCTCCCTGAGCGTGGGGCTTTGCGGATTCTCGCTGACGACGTCGCTCGCGGCTGGCAGCGAGGCTTACTCGAAGCGCTTCGCGGGTGCGAGCGAGGCAACCATGGGCGAGATGTTCATCTACATGCCGGCCACGTTCATCATGACGTTGAAGCTGGCGTGCGCGGGCCTGGGTGCGGCGATCGGCTTTGTGCTGGGACTCGGGCTTCCCGATGCGCGTGCGCAACTGATTCCCGTGATCTTCCTGGCACTGCCATGCTTCTTCATACCGGACATCGTGATCAGGAAGGCATACGCCAGCCGCATCTACAAGTTCCGCCTGCAAATGATCGACGGCCTGCAAATCCTGTCAAATTCCGTGAAGGCGAACCTGTCGTTCATCGACGCCATCAAGTTGATGGTGAACGAGTCCCAGGATCCGCTGGCGGGCGAGTTCCGCCTTGTGGTGCAGGAGGTTTCGCTTGGCCTGTCGCTGGAGCGCGCGCTCGAAAACCTGACGAAGCGCATCCCCGTGCAGGACCTTCACCTGTTCGTTGCCTCCATCAACACCATCTTCTCGATGGGAGAGGGCATCGTGGAGGTCTGCGAGAAAACCGTGCAAATGGTCCAGGAACGCTTCCGCGTGGAACGACGCATCGAAACGCTGACGGCGGAGGGAAAGACCCAGTCGCTGATCCTCACCAGCGCGCCGTTTGCCCTGATGATCATTCTGTTTTTCATCGATCCCAACCTGCCGGCGCAGCTCTTCACGACCGTGGCTGGCTTTGTGATCCTGATCATTGTGATCGTGCTGGATGCGATTGGGTATTTCGTCATCAACAAGATCGTCGACATCAAGTTGTGACGCGCGATTTCGCCAGAGTGGCTCGAAAGGTTTTCCATGTCTGATCTCCTGCAACGCCCCGAAATCCTGGCCGCGATCGCCGCTGTTGCCTTTGCTGCGTTCGCGTTCTTCATCGCCTGGTTGTTCCGTGACATTGGGGAGGAATTCCAGCAGTCCGATCTTGGATTTGTCGGCGTGTTTGCGCTGATGCTCCCCTTGGCGCGCAAGATGGGAAAGCTGACGGATCTTGTGCAATCACTTCCCTTGGGAAATTACCTGAAGTGGGCGGAAAGGAACCTGAATCGTTCCGGCTTGGATGACAAGTTTTCCCCGAAGGAATATGTGGGTTCCCACATCGTCCTTTTGATCATCGGGATTGCCTTGCCGCTGACGCTGATTGTCCTGCTTCCCAATGTGGACCGCAACTATGTCATCATGTTCAGCCTGTTCCTTGGCTTCATCCTTTTCTTCGCGCCGTTCTATTACCTGAACCAGATCACGAAGGATCGCCGCTGGGCGATCTTCTGCGCGATGCCCTATTTCCTGGACTTGATGACACTGTTGGTTGAGGCAGGCATGGAGTTTACCATGGCAATCGACCGTGCTTCGGAATTGATGACGAAGGGCCCGCTGCAACAGGAGATGAAACGATTCTTCAAGCAGCTTCAGCTTGGGCGTTCGCGCAAGAAGGCCCTGCTGGAGCTGGCGGATCGCTCGGACCTGATTGAGATGCGCTCATTCGTGACAGCGCTGATCCAGCAGGAAGAGCTGGGCACGCCGCTTGGCAAGGTGATGCGCATGCAGGGCGAAATCATGCGCTTCCGCCGTATTCAAGTTGCGGAGGAAAAGGCCAACAAGGCGCCAACCCAGATGCTGATCCCGATGATCCTATTTATCTTCCCCTCGATCTTTCTGGTGCTGATCGGCCCCATGATGATCCAGGCATTCCACAAAGTCAAATAACAGGCGCGGCGAAGCTTCTCATGTCCAACATGCAACTTGAAATCGAAGTGATCGGTGGTCCCGACAAGGGTCGCATCTTCCGCATTTCGGGAGCCGCGACGATCATTGGCCGCGACAATGAATGCAATATCCGGCTCAATGACCCCACGATCTCTGGCAAGCACATGCGCATCGAACTGGGCAATGACAGTGCCCAGGCGGTGGACCTTGGCAGCATCAACAAGCTGCAGCACAATGGGAACACGGTCACCAAGGCGACGTTGGCGCAGGGGGACCGCATTGGCATCGGCGACTCCGTGCTTGAGGTGACGATTCGCACGACGTCGCCGCTGGACATGCAACCGTCTGTTCGCACGGGACGGCGCAAGGGCGCACTGCTGCTCGTGGCGGCCAGCCTCGCGCTGCTGATGATCTTCGTTTACTACGGCGTGCAGTATCAGAAGGAGAAGGTGAAGCAGCAGGTTCCCGTCACGATCAAGACCTTGCGTCAGATCAAGACCCTTGGCTTTCGTGGCCTGCCTCTGGTCTACCTTCCCACGGAGGGCGACCTGTCTGAGCGTGCCACTCCCCAGGGCTGGGTGGGCCCGAAGACGAACGAGTCATCCATTCCGCGCCCGTCGTTCTATTCGTTCCAAGCACCGAAGGCCGGCCAGCGTGGTGGCTACCAGAGTCGCGAGGAATTGGGCAAGGCGTCGGTGTTGCCCCCCGATCCTTTTTCCAGCCTGATCTGGTCGAATCGAAACTGGTCGAACTACAATCCCCGCCTCGGAAATGGCCGCCTCATCAAGGGCGAGCAGCCGATGGTGCTCGGCAACTATTACGTCGGCATGATTTCCTACGAGAACACGGATTTGTACAATAAGACACCGGAAGGCCTCGGCGGCAAGAGCGTCGGCTTTGATAGGAAGCTCGATCCGGAAAGAACCTCACTGCGATTCAATTTCTATGTGGAGGTGTGGGACAGCCTTCCCACGAACGCACCCATCCAGGTGGTGGGCTTGGAACTGAAGTCGCCGGACATGCGCTACAACTCGAAGCCGCTGGTGCCCAAGGTGCTTGGCATGACGGTTGACCGCGCGAAATGGACAAAATCCGACATCAACCAGCAATGGGCGGATTTCACGCTCTCCATCGGCAACATACCCTATATGCACTACATGATGCGGCAGGAGAAACGCGGGGAGTCGCTGGCCATCTTCACGGGGCGCGACTACGCATTCCAGAGCGAGCGCGTTGACGAGGCGATCCGCATGTTGATCGAGAAGCAGGCGATGACGGATCCCACCCGCAAGGGTGAGACCCCGGAGTCCCTGACGGCGACCGCGCTGGAACTTGAGAAGGAGGCGGATCGGATCATCCCGGACCTCCTTTCCAAGAAGATGGGCGAAATGGACTACTACAAGGAGAAGTGGAACTATTTCCGCGCGTTCAATCGGTACCATCGCGCCCTGTGCCTGCTGCAGGTGGCGGACAAGTGGGCCTACGACGATGACTACCTGCGCATCTTCTCCAAGGCGGAGAAAATCTATGACTATACGCAGAGCGAGACCGGCTTCTTCATGCAGAGTTGGAAGGAAATCGAGCGACTCCGCGACATGAGGGACTGGAAGGGCGTACAAAAACAGAACGCGGACCTTTACCAGATCACAACATTGGGAATGGAACCGGAGTTGTTCCCGTTCCTTGATGAGTGGTTCGTGTACAGCCACCTTGTACGCAGTGAAGCAGCAAAAAACATCGTCAGTGGAAACTGAGAAAGCACATCATGAGCGACGCATACATCCTGCTGGCCAGCGGTAAGAAGTTTGAACTCACGAAGGATTCAAACTCGGTTGGCCGCGTTCCCGAAAATGACATCCAGATCGATGACCAGAGCATTTCGCGCAATCATGCGACGCTCAAGCGCGAGGGTGACACTTGGTACGTGGAGGACCTCGGCGCGAAGAACAAGACGTTCGTGAACGAGAAACCGATTGAGCCAAACAATGCGGTCGCCATCAAGGACGGAACAACGCTCCATTTTGGGTATGTGGCGGTGAAGTTTCACCTGAAGAAGGCGGCGCAGAGCGGCAACGAGACACTGGCGGTTGACCTGAACAATCCTGACATTGCCGCGATGTTCAAGGAGGCGAGTTCCAAGTCGGATCCCCGCCCCGCAGCGGCCGGTGGTTTTGGCGGCGGTGGCGGTGGTGGAGTGGAGGAAATGCGCTCGAGCAAGCGCGCGTTCGCGTATCTTGAGCTTCGCTCCGTTACGAATCCGCTCAAATTCTCCATCGAGAAGGAAGCAGTCTTGATCGGAACGGATGCGGGAGAGTGCGATATCCGTGTGATCGACAGCACGGCGTCACCCGTGCATGCCGAGATTCGCTTCCTGAAGGGAAAGAAAATCCAGCTCAAGAACATGTCCCAGGAAACCGGGACGCAACTGAACGGCCGCCGCATCGGCAAGGCATTCATCAAGGAGGGGGACCAAATCGACATCGGCGATTCGAGCTTCACCTTCCACTTCGTCGATTGGCCGGATATTTCCAATGCACAGGAATCGGGTGCCACCACTGCGGCCCGCTTCATCATCATCATGCTGGTGGTCGTCGTGCTTGGCGTGGGCGCCTACTTTGCCTATAAGATGGGATACCTCCTCCCGAAGAGTGTCGGGCAGACAGGCCAGGTGGCGGCGGGTGGTGGAGGCTCACAAACGGCTGGTGGGGCCGGATCCACTGCTGATGTCAGTACGGCACTCGATTTGGTCACGCAAAAACGCTATGATGATGCGAACGACATGCTGATTCGCATCCTGAAGAATCCTCCGGCGGACGCGGGCGACATTCGCGCCATGCAGGAGGACCTCGCAAAGCTTCGTAGTGCGAAGGACCGTTTGGACCAGAAGGACTACATCGGTGCCTACATCGCGACGAAGACACTGGATTTCAACACGTCACAGATTGGCAACCGCGCAACGGATGTGCAGCGCGAAGTCCTGCGTCGCTACCGCGAGGCTGTTGCCGCGGCGAAGAGCGATTATGAGAAGGCCGAAATCTCCGAGAATTGGGACGAGGCGCTGCGGAAGATCGCGGTGCTGAAGCAGACGGGCGAGAAGGCGGGGGAAGACGCGTTTGAAAACGCAGCGACGGTCCTTCCCGCAGCGGAAGCGCGAATCAAGGCGAAGCAGGAACTCCTGACCGCCTACAATGCGGCCGTGAAGGATTTGAACGCCTCCTACAGCCAAATTGGGGACGACTTGACAATGGTGCTGGATCGCACGGAGGCGAAGACCAGTCAGGATCCCCAACTGAAGGCCGACATCGCGAAGTATGTGACGAAGGTTGAGTCGGCCCGCGCGCACGCGCAATTGCTGAAGGTTTACTTCAACTTCGATGGCCAGAATATTGAAGAAGCGCGCAAGCTTCGCAATGCGGTCGCGGTGGACTACGCTGGTCGCGATGATGTCAACCGTCGCCTGACGACGCTGGAGAAAGTCTCCACGCTCTACAACGAATACCTTGGATTGCTGGCGGACTATAAGGCGAATCCGGACCAGAACAAGATCAAGTTCTACGATTCGGTGATCGAGAAGTTGGAAGGCATCCTGGCAGCGGAGGGCGATGCGCGTTTCGAGCTATCGAAGACTGCGGCCTCGGAAATCGCGCAACTGCGCGAGGCCAAGAAGAAGGACCTTCTTGAGGCTTTCAACAAGCAACCTGCCGGGCCCTTTGCCACGGGAATCCGCGGCGAACTTGAACGCCTCCTTGCCGAGCGCCAGCGGTGGTATGAATACCTGCAACTCTTCAGCCTTAACGTCCGGGACAACCGATACAAGGATCTCGTGCTGAACGATGAACTGAAGGACGAGGAAATCGTGAAGCGATTCAAGGATGCCTATGACCGTTATGATCGCGCACGTTCCGAAGTGCTGAAGGTGATTGTGCGCAATTGGCAGGAATCAACGGACCTTGGCCTGAAAAAGGATTCGTTGACGTTTATTGATCGCTTGCAATCGATGACCCTGCCGGAGGACAAAGATACGGAGAAGGCGATTCTGGCAGTCAGAAACCAGCTTCGCTAGGCACCTTGGCGACAAGACAACTGGATGTCGGATTTTTACTCGCTTATATCGAAGCGTTATGAGCTCCTGAAGGAACTCGGTAGGGGTGGCATGGGCGTGGTGTACCTTGCCACGCAGCGTGACTTGAACCGCCTTGTTGCCCTGAAGGTGGTTCCACAAACATACCTCGCGAATCCCACCTCCAGGGATCGCTTCCGCCGTGAAATTCAAATCATGCGGAAGTTGAATCATCCGGGTGTGGTGGGCATCTACGAAGTCGATGAGCTGCCCGATGGCTCGTCGGTGATCGTCATGGAGTACATGAAGGGTCGTTCACTGGAGGATATCCGGCTGGATGGGCCCACGAAGGATTGGAAGAAGGTGGCGGAGTGGGGCGCGAAGGCGGCTGATGCGCTGCACCACGCACACCAGCAGGGCGTCGTTCACCGGGACGTGAAGCCTGGCAACATCATGTTGCTGGAAGACGGGCGCATCAAGGTCATGGACTTCGGCATTGCAAAGGCCGAAGGGGGCCAGAACCTGACGATGGATCGCATCATCGGCACGCCCGCCTACATGTCACCGGAGCAGGCACTCGGAAAGCCGGTGGATCATCGCGCCGACATCTATTCGTTGGGTGTGACGCTCTACGCGATGCTGGCGGGTCATTCGCCATTTGATCGTGACGGGAATTCCCATTCACTGGAAGTGATCCAGCGCCAGATCAACGACGCGGCGGAGTTTCTTGGCACGCGCGTGGAAGGCCTTCCGGAACCACTGGTGACATTGATTCACCAAATGATCTCAAAGTCGCCGCTCGACAGGCCGGTTGATGCGGAGGACGTCCGCAAGAAGCTGGAAAACCTCCTGACGAAGAAGGTAAGGAAGGAGTTCTTCCTCACGACACTGATGAATGAAATCGGCACCATCGGTGACCGCCTCAAGCGCGACCGACTGAAGCCGACGGATTTTGTCATGATGGAACTGGTGCTGCCGGGCCTTTCCAAAATCCTGACGCACCAGATGATGCTGGGATTGTTCGTTGCGGTGTTCAGTTGCAGCGCCTTCTTCACGCCATTCCCCATCAGCATCAGCATCATCTTCCGCCTGATCGCGGCAGTGCTCACGTTCTTCTCACTGAAGGGCGCCGATACGAAGGCGACGTTGAATTACTTATGGTTCTACCAGCGCATTCCCTTCATGCTGTTCTCACTGTTGGTTGTCGGCGGCACCGCAGGCGCACTGGTCTATGAATTCAACAAGAAGTATGGTCGCGAGGAGGAGATCCCAGAGCTGGTGAATGCGACACAGAAAGCCGATGGTGTCGACACCGGGCTTGGCACCACCCCAACCAAACAGGACACCACGCAGCCCGCCCAGCCAGAGGACACAAACTATGGCCTTGGCAAGGTGGAGCCAACGGCAACTCCAGAACCGACGCCGGAACCCACCGTTGCAGTGGCAACGCCGGAGCCGACGGCAGCGGTGGAAGTTGCAAAGGCTGCCACGCCGACACCCATGCCAACGCCGCGCCCCTCCCCGACGAAGCGCGCTCCATCCGCCTTGGATTTGATCGAGCGCGAGGTCGTGCAGGCAAAAACCCCAACCCCCGTGATCACTCCGATGGTTTCAACAATCAAGCCCGCTGCGGAATTGGCCGGCGGGGAGTTGGTTGACGAAGCGAGTCTGGCCATCAAGAAGAGGGATACAGAGCGCATAGAAGAAATTTTGACCGTGCTGAACAAGAAGCAGGACATCCAGAACCCGGAGCTTGTGACGCGGTTCTTCCTCACATCAGCGCTTGATTGGCTGGATCAGCGCGGCTACATGAAGCATGTGAAGGAGGAAAACTGGGTGATCTACGACGACGACTTTGCCAGCTTGAAGGCAAAGGTTGCCGGCGACAAGGATGAGAAAACGCAGTATGCGCTGCTGAACCTCATGCTGAACCAGAGCTTCAACCTCAGCATGACCGTCACGCGCCGCCGCGGGCTGGTTGATTTCATTGATCCCGCCTACGGCCAGCCACTGGTTGACAAGGCGCTGGAAAGTGATGATCGCGACCGGCAGTACGCGGCGATGCTGGCCATGCGTGATCGTGCAAAGCCGGAGTTTACGAAAGTCGTCATGAATATCTTTGGCACGCGGTTTGACAACAAGGCGATGGCGGACGCATTTCAGGAAGAGTGCCTGGCTTGGATCGAAAAGTACGCGTCTTCTGATGCGATCCCTCAACTGGAAGAGCGGCAGAAGCGCAATGATGTCATGCTCGATGAGAAGCGGCGATTGCAGGAGGCGGTTGCACGAATCCAGAAGCGCGGTGGCGGCTGATTTTCCCGCGCGCGCGAACGGGATGAGGCAGCGGCGGCTCCCTTGAAAACTCCACCCGGATACGAAATCCTCGAACAGCTTGGCGACGGAGGGCAGGGCGAGGTCTTCAAGGCCCGCCAGATCCATCTTGATCGCATGGTGGCGCTGAAAACGGCGCGGCCTACCGCATCGGGAAAAACCCTGTCGCAAAACCTGGAGCGGCTTCTTCGCGAGGCGCGCACCATTGCGAAGTTCGATCACCCAAACATCGTTCGCGTGTTCGATTGTTTCGTCTTCGAGGATCAAATCTACATCGTGATGGAGTTTCTGGACGGTCATCCGCTGTCGCATATTCTTGATGAACGCATCCTTGGGAAACTGCCTCCGTTGCACCGCGAGATGATGGAGTCGGCTGGGCACCTTCGTGAGGAGTGGACGGTGTTGATCGCGACGCTGATCGCGCGCGCGTTGGAATATGCCCACGGCCATCGCATCTATCATCGTGACATCAAACCCTCGAACATCTTCGTCACGCGAACGGGTGACGTGAAGCTGTTCGACTTCAGCATTGCACGCGACGAGCAATTCAAGGGCCTCACCGCTGAAGGGGTCGTGATTGGCTCACCCCCCTACATGTGCCCGGAGCAGGTGAAGGGAGAAGTGAGCGACGCGCGCTCCGACCTGTATTCGTTGGGGTGCGTGCTGTACCACTGCGTTACGGGACATGTTCCCTTCGATGAGCCGAGCGAGATCATGACATGCATTGCACACATGGAAAAGGCTCCGCGTAGTCCGGCGTTGATGCGCCAGGATGTGTCGCAGCGCTTGTCGGAGATCATACTGCAATGCATGGAGAAGCAGAAGGAGGCGCGCTTCCAATCGGCACTCAGCCTGGAAGAAGCATTGATGACGGACTTCGGCGACCGCGTCGATGCACTGGCCTCCAGGATTTACCCTCGCACAAGCTCAAATCGTGTTTCACGCATCGTCGTGGAAAGGCCGCTGGAGCCTCCACCTGAACCGCCTCGAAAGAAGTCGGGCGCGACGGGATTCGTGCTCGTCTCCGCTGCGGCGATTATCGCTGCCATTGCCTTCGCCGTTCTTGGCAACAAGTCCGGGAACAATGTGGGAACAGTCACATCCAACCTACCCGCAGTTGCCACGCCGACCCCCGTGCCGCTGACGGAGGAGCAACGGGCGGCGGCCGCAACGGAGGCGCGCGTTGCAAACGCGAGCATGAAGTTGGCGAAGTGGGAGGCTGATGCGAGGAAGGACGGCTCGCTTGTTTCGTCCGGCGTTGTGCCCGGGAAGTTGAGTTGGGTGGCCAGTGCGGAACAGCCCATCACGTTGGAGACAGCCAACGCGAACACGTTTCCCGTGGAGGTGAACTACTACTTCGGCAGTGCTTCCATGACCTATGAGGGAATTGATGTGCGGGACACTTGGAGGCCCGTTCGCGGTACACTGGATATTGGTGGCTACGGATTCGGGAGTGCCTTTGGCGCAGAGGCGATCCTGCTTCAGCCCCGTGAGACCGGCCAACTGGCGCTCGTTCCCAGTGATGTGTTTCAGCTTCCTGCTGCAATGTATGTCCGCGTTGTTCGCCTCGGCGACTTTCATTTTCTCGCATCGACCGCGGCGGAAACGGCCGCGGAAATTGCACAGGAGGGCGATATGCGGACGGAGTCCGCATTCGCGTTGCCAGCTTTGCCGGAGGAAAGGACCGAACTCCCAAAGTCGCTTGGCCTCGACCCCATCCTGAAGAAATCGCTTGAGGATGCCTTCAGTGACGCCGATCAGAAGATTGGCACATTGAACGACAAGCTTATGTACTTATCGCAGGAGGAATCGACCGGGAACTTCCTGAAGTTTCTACAGCGGGCGCAGTCGGCGGGAGACACGGGGCGCATCCTCGACCCAAGCCTCGTGCAGGTGCGGGAGGTTCGGGTGGATGCAATTACGGGCGCGATTGACCTGATGTTGGAAGTCGATTCATCAGGGAAGGACGTGGAAATCACAGCCTTCGTGGCGCGCGGAGATCAACGACTGACGCTGCTGGATGGTGAAAAAAACCAGGAGGCAAGCAGGCCTCTTCGTGGCTTGCTCACTCCGGTGCAAAAATTCAGGATCGCCGACTTCCGTGATAGGAAGCGGCTCCCGCTGGTGGATTTATTCCGCAATAATGCGGGTCTGGGCGCCCTTTCCTTTCAAGCGAACAACGAAATCCGCATTGATCGCCTGTTGGTGCTGTGTGCATATACGCGCGAAGACAGTCCGCAGAATGCAAAGCCCCAGCCCTTGAATTACAAGGTTATTTCGGGGCTGCGAACATCCCGCTGATGGAGAGCTTATGAAGCGCCCCCTCGCCCTACTTTTTGCCGCCTCGCTGGTTATTCCCCTCGCTGGGTGCGCACGCTCCGGCCGCGTGAAGCAGCTTGAGGCGGAATTGTTCGTGGCGCAGGGGCAGATCAAGTCGCTGCAGGACCGGCTGAATTCACTGGAGAACGCCTCGGTTGGGTCCACCAACAACCTCACTGGTCGCGTTGAGGAAATGGAAAAGACCTTTGGCGCAATCAAGGGCCGCTCTGACCGTGTTGATGCGGAGACGACGCAACTGACGCAGCGCATCACGACCGATCTCGATTCATTGAAGAAGAATGTGGCCGAAGTCCTCGCCGCGAAGAAGCAAATGGACGAGCACATTCCCCAGTTGTCGAAGTTCACTGAATCCAACAAGAAGATTCAGGAGGACGTGGCGAAGCTTCAACGCGAATACGGCCAGAGGCTTCGCGATTTGGAGACGAAGGCGGAGGCACTGCGTTCTGACATCGCGGCACTTGATGGCGCCTACGACAAGAAGACCGAGGACTACGACAAGCGCTTCAGCGAAGTCCGATCAGATCTGGCGCGGCGCATCGACACGACCAACACCGATGTCCTCGCACTTCGCAATTCGACGAAGGATAGCGTCGACGACCTGAAGAAGGCACTCGATGCCATGGGCACGGGAATCGTCGAAATCCTGCGCCTGCAACGATCACAGTTCACGAACCTGCGCGATGAATATGATTCATCGATGAGCAAGATAGAGCCTTACCTGCCAAAGAACACCCTGGGTGATGTGGAATCGAAGAAGGATTCACCGCCCGCGACACCACCCGAGAAGAAAAACTAACGCCCGATCCGCGAACGCATGGCGCAGAATCCCACTGTTGAACTTTTCCTCCCGTTCGACCGCTTGAAGATTCAGGCGGTGCAGAACACACTGCCTGATGGCCGCGCGATCAGTTGGCAGGCAGTGGAAACGGCAACGGGAACGACGATGTTGGTGCGCAACGTGGAATCGCCGATCCATCCCGGCTATAATGCATGGCTGCGGCGCGCCGACTGGGCACAGTGGGGGCGCGTCACGGAGTTGAAGGACGCGCCGGGCCGCTCCTGGATCGTGCGCGAATGGGTGGAGGGAGCCTCGCTTGCGACCCTGATCGGTGACGGAACCACCGTGATTCCTGAACTGGCAGTACGCATCATGTTTTCGCGCCTTTGTCGCGTGATATCCCGCCTGCATCGGGAGGGTGAGGCACATGGGCGCCTGAAGCCTACGAACGTGATTGCACAGGGGACCAGATTGTTTGTCGTCGATCCCGAATCGAACACGACCGCGCGCAATGGATCACCGGCGGATTTGACGCAGGAGTTTCATGTCACGGGGGACCTGCACTACCTTGCTCCCGAGCAGCTTGCGGGCCTGCCGCTGATGCCCTCATCAGACGTCTACGCGATTGGCTGCATGCTCTACGAAACCATGGCCGGTCGACCCCCCTTTGGGCACATCAATCCCGTCATGCTCTGTTCCCTGCATTTTAGCGGCGAGTACGATCCGATCTGGAAGTTTCGCACGGACATCACCGACGTGCTTGAGATGTTGGTTCGCAAGTGCCTCGCGAAGGATCCTGCGCTGCGATTCCAGACGGCGGGCGAGCTGGAGCATGCCTTGTTGCAGGGCGTTGAGGGCCATGAATCGGAGATTGCAATTTCCAGCAAGTACGAAGATTCCATGAACCTGCTGTCGCGCTTGCGGAAGGCACGCGAAACGGAAGGCACTCCACCCGTGGCAGGCGCCGTGGAGCCGCAGTCGCATTCTCTGGAGGAGACGGACTCCGCGTTGCTTGACCGCCTGAAGCAGCAACAGGCGGAGGCGGCCCTCGCATCGGAGGCGATACTGGCTCAAGCAAGTGCCATTGACGAAGCGCTAAAGCACAATCCATCCCGAACGGCTCACTTGTCGCGGGCGGAAATCCAGCATGCGATGGAAGCCGCAAGGATGTCTTCCCACGAAACGCCGCTGGAGCCGCTGCACGTGCTGCGTCCCGAGAGGGACATGTTCCAATTGCAGGATTGGGAACTGATCCGCCCCCCTTGGAATTACGAGGAAATGGAGCCGATGGAAGCGCTTCAGGGCGTCTTTCCCCCGCAGGAGGAGCAACACTTCCTCACACAAGCCAGCGAGCCGTTCCTGGCGCAGGATGAGGCCCGCCGTGCCCAATGGTGGAGGGCCGCATTTTTCCTGATATTGATTTATGCCATTGCCGTAACGATCGTTCTGGTGAAGGTTTTGGGGAAATCGAACACAACGCCGTGACGCAACATTCCACCAATCGGGGACCACGAAGATGATTCAGGACAATTCGAGTTTCAACAGCTTCATGCAGGGTGCGTCCCGCGTTTTCCTGACGCCGATCCTTCCATTGCTGGATGACAAGTCGATCACGGAAATCATGATCAACGGTCCCGACAAGATATACATCGAGCGTAGTGGCAAGCTGCAAAAAACCAACGCGCAGTTCAAGGACTCGAAGGCGCTGGAGGCGGCCGCCAACATCATTTGCCAGTTCGTTGGCAAACGCTACTCCACGGAGACACCCCGTGTCGACGCACGACTGCCTGATGGATCCCGCGTGCACGTGATTGGCCCACCCGCATGCCCTGCGGGAATGTCGCTCTCCATCCGTCGTTTCCCGGACAAGCCACTGATGGGTGATGACCTGGTGCGTTTCGGATCGGTCACGCCACTCGTTCTGAACTTCCTGAAGACGATGATCGAAATGCACCAGAACATCATCGTCGCCGGTGGCACGGGCTCCGGAAAGACGTCGTTGCTGAACGTGCTGGGGCGATACATTCCCCCCGATGAGCGATTGCTCATCATCGAAGACACGCAGGAACTACAGATTTTTCAGGAGCATGTGGTGCGACTTGAAGCCCGGCCACCGGATGAAAAGGGCCGTGGTGGCGTGTTGATCCGCGAACTCTTCCACTCTGCACTCCGCATGCGTCCGGATCGCATCATCATCGGTGAAATTCGCGGAGGCGAGGCGCTCGACCTGATTCAGGCGATGACATCCGGCCACTCTGGCGCGATGGGAACGGTTCACGCAACGCGCCCCCTGGATGCGCTGCGTCGCTTGGAAACGCTGTGCCTCTATGCGGATACGGGGCTTCCTTTGACAGCCGTTCGCACACAGGTGGCATCAGCGTTGCACCTGATTGTTTGCCAGGCACGCCTGAAGGATGGATCGCGCAAGATCGTGGAGGTTGCGGAGGTTCTGCCGCTGAACGAAAGCGCGGATTACCGGGTCAATACGCTCTTCGCCTACGAAATCGACCATGTGGATGAAGACACGGGAAAGATCCACGGCGCGCTGCGTGCGCAGGGAAATCTCCCCACGTTCTTCGAGCATGCAGTGAAGCAGGGCTATGATCTCACGCCGCAGATGTTCATGCGCGACCCGGAGTTGGCAAAACCGAACAAGCAGCTTGAGTTGTCCCACTAGGACGACCCCGATGGACTGCGTGGTGCCCGTCTGCATGGTGGGCGCCATTCATTTTCATCACGACACGCAGAGGGAAGGCTTCAACGCTGCTGCTCGCGCTGGGCGATCCTGCACTCCATGATATCGGCCGCATAGGTGAAGGCATCCGAGTAGTCGGCATGGCGCGGAATTGTTTTCAGCATCCCGCGCGCACCATTGAAGTTTCCAGCCATGCTTTCGACATCGGCGATTCTTAGCAGGAGTCGATCACGGGGACGTTGGTCCGCAGAGGCATTGATCTTGAGGGTTTCCAGCGCCTTCATGTAAAAGTCGTGTGCGCCTGACAAATCGCCACGATTGCGAAACACGTCGCCGAGCATTCCCAGCGCGACGGACTTGTCCTCATGGTTCCCCTCAATGACTTCCCTGCAAACCGCCTCCAACCGCGTACTGTCGACGATGCCCGCATAGGAACAGTTTCGAAAATAAAGATAATACTCCATCCGCAGGCGTTCTGGCAGGGGATCGGGAACTTCCAGGGAGATCGGCTCTGCCTTCTCCAGTTCCATGCGCGCAGCAGCAAGCGATTTGGAATCGGGAAAATAGGTCTCCCAAAGATTGCACCAGATCAGCGACAGGCGGCGACTGGGACTGGTTTTCTGAAGCGTGCGGAAGTAGCTCTCGAAGACCTTCTCCTTTGGGGCTTCAGAGGGTGTGTACCTTGTAATCCACAAATCGGAAATCGGCCTTGCCGTGAGGCGCCGATCCAGAAGCACCATCATGCGGGATCCGCGACTGAGAAAGAATCCCACCTGGGCGTCATACTCAAGGCGTGGAAAAAAATCGGAGTTTGTTCCCCCGATGGTTGCATAGGGCGCAGGTGAGTTGTTCTTCACCGCCAGTTGCATCGAGAGCACGGGCAACAGACCGTCAATTCCAAAACGCCGCAGGTCCTGCGCAACGAGTGGCTGCGCGAGCGCTTTTTCCATGCGAGGAAAATTCGGCTCGAAGGGCACCGTCGATCCCACCACGGCGACGTCGGTTCCCATCTGGTTGTACAGGATGCTGTAGGGAAAGACCTCGTTGAAGGTGTTGAGGATCGAGAACAACGATTCATCCTTGATTTCGTAGCTATGAAACCATTGGACGAAAAACCCTCCCGGCTTCAGCTTCGACCTCGTTGTCAGCATGAACTCGCGGGAGAACAGGCTGGCAACGCCGGAGATCCACGGGTTGGTTGGCTCGCTAATGATGACATCGTACTGATGCGGGGAGACCTGCATGTGGGTCTTCGCATCCTGGATGATGATCTTCACGTTGGGGTTGTTCAAGACGTCGTGGTTGTAGGCGGAAAACTTTTCGCCCGCCTCGATCACTTCCGGGATCAACTCCACGCACTCCGCCAGCTTTGGGTTGTACAGCGATGCGGTGCCGATCGTGACACCGCTGCCGAAACCCACAACAAGGACGTTCTGTGGATCGGGATGCATCATCATCGCAAGGTGCGGAAGCATCATCTGCGTGTACATGTCGAGTGAGGTTGATGCGTCCGGTTTCCCGTTGATCATCAGGACCTTCTTTTTCGGCTCGATGCCCAGTTGATTGGTGTCCTCCAGCACCGTGATCGTCGCATCCTTGCCATCCCGGTAGAAGATGATGTCCCGATCAGAAGTGAGCGTCCTCAACTCGTTGACATCCTCGAGGCGTGCTTGGCTCCTATAGGTTCCGGCCGTGAACATGCGAAGATCCCACTGCGGCACGCCGACGAAGTAGATCACCACGACGAGGATTGTCGCAATCATCGCGGCCTTCCATGTCGCGATGAAGCGACCGTTCGCCTTGGCGTCTGTGAACAGGATCGACAAGCCAAGAATGACATCGATTGCGACGGCAAACTCGATCAGGTGGCGAATACCAATCAGGGGCAACAGCACGAAGCCGCCGACCACGGCGCCGGCCAGTGAGCCAATCGTGTTCACGGCGAACACCCCGCCGACCTTTCGCCCCACGGAACTGACCGCCTGCGACGCAATGCGGCTGGCGGCGGGAAGCGTAAGCCCCATGAACACCGTCGGAATGACCATGACGGAAAAGCAAAGGAGGAAGGACACGAGTTGGAACCACTTGTAATTTGCTTCCGTCCTCTCGAAGGAGGTGAGCCACTGATTGAGAAGGACGGGAAGGCGCTCATACCCAAACAGTGTCAGCAGGGTCGTGAGCCCAACGGCCACAAGGCTCCACCCAAGGATTGTGGGATACGCCTCGTCGGTTTTCTTGAATGACAGGATGAAGCTTCCAATGGAGATTCCCGAAATGAAAGCCGCAAGCATCAGCGCGAAGCTGTTGCTCGCACTGCCGAGAACGAGCGTCATCATGCGCACCCATGCGATTTCCAGGAAGAACGCCGCCGTTCCCGAAAGCGTGATGGCGATCATGGTGACGGTAACAACGCGGTCGGTAACTTGCATCGCGCGCGGCTCCGGGTCGGGCGCGATGTCCCCCTGCGGTTGCACGTCGATTTCACCCTCGCGCCCGCGCACGATGAATGCGCCGGCTGCGGCCATGAGGTTCAGCAACGCGGCAATGACGATCGTTCCGTGAAGCCCCACCATGCGAAGCAGGAAGAACCCCGTGAGGATCGTCCCCAGCACCGCGCCAAGGCTGTTGATGTAGTAGAGGACGGCGATGCGCCTGCCAACAAGCTGCGGGCTGCTGATCAGATAGCGCCCCAACACCGGCAGCGTGCCACCCATCAGCATCGTTGGAAGCAGGATCGTCAGCGCACAAACGATCGAGGCCGCGACGCCAAGCGCAAAGGGACTCAGGCCCAGATGGCGGACAATGGTGAGGAACAACCCACGCGTCGGCTCAAACAGCAGCGGATAGACAAGCCCAAGCACGGCGATTCCCACCTCAAGCATGCCATAGAGGCGCAAGGAATCGCGCGTGGCATCCGCCCGCCGCCCAAACAGGAAGGAACCCGCGCCAAGACCACCCATGAAAGTGGCGAGAACGATGATCTGCGCGCGACCACTGCTGCCCACGAACAGGCCAAGGTAGCGCGACCAAACGAGTTGATAGATAAGGCCCGCAACCCCCGACACAAACATGCACGCACAAAGCATGACGTAGGTGCCCGAGGAATGGCGCGCGCGCGCAGGTGCATCCATCGCGGCAGAATAGCCGGCCGCCCAAGCGGGTCGAGCCGCATGTGAGGCAGGGCTTGAGTTCACCGCGCCCCCGCTGTCAGATGCCCCCACTCAATAGGTCAGGTGCGGAAGCGATGCGCGAATCCCTCAATGTCTTGGGCAGAAAACTCGAACCATGCAGCGGAACGCCATTGACGGGATTCTACCGCGATGGGTGCTGCAACACGGGACCGGAGGACTTCGGCGCCCACATCGTTTGCACCCAGGTGACAGCCGAGTTTCTGGAATTCTCCAAGGCGACCGGCAACGACCTCTCCACGCCGCACCCCGAATGGCTGTTTCCGGGGCTTAAGCCCGGCGACCGCTGGTGCGTGTGCGCCTCCCGCTGGATGGAGGCCTACGAGGCAGGCGTCATTGGGCCGGTCTACCTGGAAGGCACACATATCGCCCTCCTGGAGTTCATCAGCCTTGCGGAACTGAAGAAGCACGCCGTCACCAACTGATTTCACTCCGCTTAACGGCGTGACGACAGCCATGGCCGATGCAGAATTTCCCAAACGTGCGCTTGACACAGGGGGCAGCGTTTGACGACGCTTCCACCCCGTTTCTTGAACGGAAACCGTGGCCCGGTAGCTCAGTTGGTAGAGCAGTGGACTGAAAATCCACGTGTCGGCGGTTCGATTCCGCCCTGGGCCACCACTTCAATTTTGCCCGATCCGAACACATCGGTAACCCTGCGGCCGCACCACCAGCAGGACTTCCCAGGTAATTCCCAAGGGATCATTTCACGTCGATTTCGTTTGAACCATTTGCACGTCGTCCATCAACTGGCTGGGAGTTCATCAGCCATTCCCGCAGAGGTGACCGACCTTGCTCTTGGGCACGATTGATTGGGTCATTGTTTTTGGGTTCTTTGTCATTTCGATGCTTATCGGCATCCTTGTGGCAAGGAAGTCGGGTGAGAACACGGAGGAGTTTTTCCTTTCCGGCCGAACGATGCCTTGGTGGCTGCTTGGTGTTTCCATGGTGGCCACGACATTTTCCACCGATACGCCCAATCTGGTTACGGACATCGTCCGGACAAATGGGGTGGCGGGGAATTGGTCCTGGTGGGCTTTCCTGCTGACGGGGATGCTCACCGTTTTCGTGTACGCAAAACTGTGGCGCCGCTCGAAGGTCTTTACCGATGTGGAGTTCTACGAGCTTCGCTACAGCGGCCATTCAGCCGCGTTCCTGCGGGGATTTCGGGCCATTTACCTCGGCGTCTTTTTCAACATCATGATCATGGCCTCGGTGAGCGTTGCCGCCAAGAAGATCGGCGGCGTCATGCTGGGAATGGGGCCGGTTGAAACCGTGGTCATTGCCGGGGCAATTACGGTGATCTACAGCATGATCGGCGGATTCCGCGGCGTGATCTGGACGGATTTTTTTCAATTCGCGGTCGCGATGGGTGGGTCGGTGTTTGCCGCCTTCGTGGCACTCGATCATCCGAAGGTCAATGGACTGGCGAACCTGCTCGCGAATCCTTCGGTATCGAGCAAACTTTCGTTTCTTCCCGATTTCAGTGACACGAAAATGCTCCTGACGCTTCTGATTATTCCCTTGGCGGTCCAGTGGTGGAGTGTCTGGTATCCGGGTGCGGAGCCGGGCGGGGGAGGCTACATCGCGCAGCGTATGCTTTCGGCGAAGGATGAGAAGAACGCCATCACCGCCACGCTGTTCTTCAATGCATGCCATTATGCGCTGAGGCCCTGGCCCTGGATCATCGTCGCATTGTGTTCCATCGTTGTCTTTCCCGAGTTGTCGGACATCAGGGCCGCCTTCCCGCAGGTTGACGAGTCGCTCATCAAGAACGACCTTGCCTATTCCGCGATGCTGACCTTCCTTCCGAAGGGGGCCATCGGCCTTGTTGTGGCGTCGCTGATTGCCGCTTACATGTCCACGATCTCGACCCACCTGAATTGGGGTTCGTCCTACGTTGTGAACGATTTCTGGCTGCGGTTCGTGAAGCCGCAGGCGAGTCAGCGGGAACTGGTCTGGGTTGGAAGAATCTCCACCCTGCTCCTGATGTTTTTCTCATGCATCGTCGCGCTGCTGCTTTCCAACGCGCTCCAGGCCTTCAACATCCTGCTGCAGATCGGAGCGGGGACGGGACTGCTGTTCATCCTGCGCTGGTTCTGGTGGCGCATCAACGCATACAGCGAGATCGCCGCGATGGTCGTGTCGTTCGCCGTGGCCGTCTACTTTGCCTTCGTGCATGAGAGGCTTGGCCTGCCCAAGGTGGAGGACCACTGGCAACTTGTGATCGGCGTTGTGGTGACCACAATCTGCTGGGCCGTGGTTACGTTCCTGACACCCCCAACGGAATCGGACACATTGCGTGATTTTGTCAGGCGCGTCCATCCCGGTGGCCCGGGATGGAAGAAGGTCATTGAGGAAGCGGAAGCGAGCGGCATTTCGATGGCGAAGGCACGGGAGGAATGGGATTTGCCCGTGGCAATACTCTGCATGGTCCTCGGCTGCTTCGCTGTCTACGGTGCACTCTTCGCCACGGGATTCTGGATCTATGGAAATACCACGGGCGGCGTGGTTTCAACCGTTGTGGCAGTCGTGGCAACGGCAGGGCTGCTGGCTTTCATGCAAAAGCTGAAACTGGAAGAGGACACAGAGGAATAAGGGGGCACGAAGCCCCCTTGGCTGTTGTCTTCATCTTGCTTTGCTGAAGGTCAGTCCAGAATCTCCCAGTTCGGCACGTTGGCGGAGACGCTGATCAGCGTGAAGCGCAGGGCGTCGGCGATCACTGTCTGGGCGCCGCCGGTGTTCCCGTAGAGCGTCACATACACGTGGCCCTTTGGAAGCTGGATGCCGCTGCCGTTGGGCAGGCCGTCGACATTGACGAACCACCCGCCCGTTGTCGGACTGTCCGTGCCGGTTTGCTGATTTGCGACGGTATTCACCACGGTGCCGGAAGCGTTCACGATGCGGTACTGGGCACCTGTTGCGAAGGCGATGTTGTTGCGCACCCATCCATCAATCTGCCACTCGCCCGCGACAGGGATGTCGATCAGGTACACGGCGTAGCGCGTCATCGGGAAGGTGTTGGTGTTGCTGTAGTAGCGCGCGTTGCTGTTGTAGTAGCCCGTGAGGGTTGATGTCGCCCACCCTCCACTGGCACCGTCGTCGTCGTAGTCGAGCGCCTGTGGCGTGCTGTCGATGGTGATTTGCAGCGGCAATCCCGGGTCGGCGGGCGGCACCACGGATGGCTTGGATTCCTTCGGCGTCACCGTGCGAATGGGAACGAAGCGCATCGCGTCAGCATAGAAACGATCCGGCTGGCCTGCCACTTCGCTGAAGGTGACGCTGTTGCCGGTTCCTGCGGCCATCGGGACGCTCGACGCCAGCAATGTCCAGGCATTGCCCGTGTTCGCGGAGGTGAGGTTGAAGGCGCCGTTGATGGGTGCACCTGCATTTACGATCGTGTAGGCCGAATTGGGGGCGTTCACGCTGGCGGCATTCGGTGTCGTGACATAGATATTGTAATTCCCCGCAGCGGGAATCGTTGGTGTCATCGTGAACGTGGCGCTGATGACAGTGTTGCTGGAGTAGCGCGTCTGCACAACGGAGCCTGCGTTTGGCGCCGTGCTCTTGACGCCGCTGAAGCCTGTCATTCCGGATTCGGAATATCCCGTGGGATTGACAACATTGAGCGTTTCGATGCTGCGCACGATGATCTCGCCATTGGTGGCGGCGTGCGGGCCTGATGTTGTGGTGGCTGCCTCATTGTGCCAGTCATCGTAGGCGACCGCCGCATAGTAAACCGTTCCTGTTGCCGCCGCATCGGCGAAGCTGAAGGACGTGCGGGGCGATGCCGGATCCCACCATTCCATGACCATGTTGTCGTAGTAGAGGCGCACGGGTGTCTGTGTATCGCGATAGAGGCGATACTGGACGGGAAGGTCCCCATCGCCAGCCGCCGCCGGCCTGTTGAATGTTGCTGTTGGAACCCCGTCCAGGCCGACGCTGACGCTGAAGCTCGTCGGGGCATTGGGCGCCGTCCCATCATTTCCCGTGATATAGGGATAATCGGGAACGCCCACGAAGGAAGCCATGGGGCCACCACCTGTAAAGAGTGCGTCCGCATATTGATCGCTCGGCGTTCCGTCCACATAGAGCGAGCCGTAATCGAAAAAGACAAAGCCCTCGGCGGGACGCGTATTGCTTCGCAACGTCGTCACCACCGAATTGTGGTCCGCTGTCGTCGTCAGCAGATAGGACCCAATGGCGGGATAGAGCCGCACCTTGTTCTGGTCCCCATTTTGGGAAAGCTTGGAGACATAAAAGTCGTAGTCGCTGACTGTGCCCGAAACCGTGCTGGAATAGCAGCCGGGTGAGAGGAAATCGATGGCGTCATGGGCAACCCACCAATTGTAGCCCTGCGCCAGGGCTTCAACGCTGTCGTCGAAATTCACCAGAAATGCCGACGTCCGAACGTTTGGCTTTTCCAGGTTGGTTTGCTTGGTGACGCTTTGGACGATGCGGGAAATTTGGTCACGGCGCCATGCTTCATACACTTCATCCAGCGCGGGCGTGCCGCCGCCGGGGGAGTATGTGAATCCCGTTTCAGTCGTGAACTGCGCCAGCGACAAGGAATCGTAACCCGCGTTTGAATTGATGAGACGCACGTAGTCGAAATGAATGCCGTCCACGTCATAATTTCGAACAACATCCATGAACACATTGTAGATGTACTGCTGCACGGCGGGGATGCCGGGATCGAGCGGTGCGTCGTCATTCACCGGATCGTTGTATGTGACGCCGCTGGCGTTTTCCGTCAGCCATTCGGGATGGGCATTGAACACATGGGCGGGTGATGACGGCGGTGTGCTGCGATTCCATGTGTTGAAGGTGGTCAGCCAGGCATGCACCTGCACCCGTGGTGTCGCCGTGTGAAGGCGGTCGATGAAATATTGCAGCACATCCAAATCCGCGGGGGAAATCGCGTACAGTTCCCCCCTGGGCTCGGTGTTGGCATATGTCGAGTCTTCCCTGTTGGGATAATAATACGCGTCGGCACGACCGCGAACCTCCACGAACACCGCATTGATATTGCCATTTGTGAGGACGTTATTGATAATGGCGTCGCATTTCGTCTGGGTGTTGATGTCGAAGGTTGCGGCATAGACGGCCCGCATTTCGGGCTGTGCCGGGGCTGTCACAGGAAATGCACTCGTTGCAAGAACCAACGCCAGTGTGTAAAAATACTTCTTCATTGCATGTCTCCTGCAAAGAGGTTCGTAACCTGCCTATCGTGATGGGGATGCGAATAATCCGCGTCCTTTGGGAAAACAATGGGAAATGGTGGACAGCCGCAGGCCAAATTCATTCCCGCTGCGAAAAATGAGGTTGCCGTAAATCTTCACCTAGCCCCCCGGGTTGCATGCATGATGGCGATATACGCATGACCCTTCGCGAAAACCTCTTTCGATCGATCCTTCTGGCACGCCAGCGGGTTTATGAATTCGGCTCGGAAACTCCGCTGGAAGAAATTGAGTACAATGGCATCCACCTGTTTCTGAAGCGGGAGGATGCCTCTCTCATCCACGCCTACAAATGGCGCGGAGCATGCAACCGCATGGCGCTGCTGAGCGCCGAAGAGCGTGCCCGGGGAGTGATTTGTGCCTCTGCGGGAAATCACGCCCAAGGCGTCGCGTGGGCCGCCGCGCAACTGGGGATCAATGCAAAGATCTACATGCCGGAGGTGGCGCCCCGCATGAAGGTCCTGGCGGTGCGGCGCATCGGCGAGGGCCATGTGGAAATCATCATCCACGGCGACACTTTCGAGGCAGCGGCCCGCGAGGCGCGTCGTGTTCAGAAGATTGAAAACCGCGTTTTCATTCATGCCTATGACGATCTGGAGACGATGGCCGGACAAGGGACGCTTGCCGACGAGATCGTCATGTCTGGCAAGGGGCCGATGGACGTGGCCTATGTCCAAATCGGCGGGGGGGGGATGGCGGCAGGCGTGGCGTGCTGGTTGAAGAATTTCTGGCCGAACATCCGCATTGTTGGCGTGGAGGGTGAACATCAGGCAAGCATGGCTGCGGCAATTCGTGCCGGCAAACCCGTTGACTTGGAATACGTGGACGTTTTTGCCGATGGCACTGCGGTGTCGCGTGCCGGTGATCTGACTTATCCACTCTGCGCCGAATTGATCGATGAGTTGATCACGGTGACAAACGAGGAAATCTGCGCCGCCGTGCAAATGCTATGGGAGGAATCACGGTGCCTGCCGGAGCCCGCAGGAGCGATGGGAATCGCGGGAATGCTGAAGCATCGTGAGCAGTTGCGCGGAAAGAAAGTGATCGCCATCGTGTGCGGCGCGAACATGGATTTTGGCCAGCTTGCCTATATATCACGGCACGCAGGCATCGGCGCCGCCACGCGACAGTACTATCGATTCCAAATCGCCGAAGCAAAGGGGACGTTCCTTCGCCTGATCGAGGCAACACGCGGCGAGGGTGTGAACATCATCGAATTCCAATATGGGAAAATCGAGGAGTCCCGCTCCTTTCCCGTGATAGGATTCGAGGCTTCACCGCAGGTCTTTGCGCTGCTTGAGAAACGCGCCGAGGACCTTGGCATCCCCTGCCGGCGCGTGACAGGTGCGGAGGACGTCGAGTTCCGCATCATCCATTACGACCCCGGCACCTTCCGTCGCCCATTCTTCATGAAGTTTGAATTTCCGGAGCGCGCAGGCGCGCTCCGCGATTTCCTGCGCGCCGTGCAGCATGTTGGCAGCATGGTCTACTGCAACTACGTCTACACGGGTGAGCGCGTCGGCCATGCGCTGATGGGATTTGAGTTCGATTCCGAAGTCGATCGCGAGGCGTTCATCAGGATTCTACAGGATTATGGTACGCAGTGGAAGGAATTGCCGCCGGAAATCCTGTCGCGAATTCTTTGATTACTTTGCGTTTCGGGTTTCGTCCCACTGCGCTGGTGTCGTGACACAGCGAAACCCAAGATGATTCTGGCTCGTGTCCGGTGATGTGCTCATTCGGGCGGAGGGCCGGTAGCTGGCGCAGTACTGTTCGTTGCAGAGAAACGATCCACCGCGCGTCACGCGCTTTGGCAGGAATGGCGTCGACGGGTCATGGGAACTTGCCGGACCATGGGGATTCACGGTGAGTCCACCCGCTGCGGCCTTCTCGTCGATGGTATATTGATCCGTGCCATACCAGTCGCTGCACCATTCCCACACGTTTCCGCTCATGTCATAGAGATCGAATCCGTTTGCGGGGAATGACTTCACTGGCGCCGTGAGCAGGAACCCATCGGTCGCTTTCCCGGCGTAGGGAAAATCCCCATACCAAATGTTTGCCCTGATATTTTCATCAGACGGCTCGTCATCCCCCCACGCGTAGACTTTCCCCTCCAGGTTGCCGCGGCACGCGCGTTCCCATTCGGCCTCCGTGGGCAGGCGCTTGTTGGCCCACTTCGCGTAGGCGGCCGCATCGTCCCATGACACCTGGGTGACGGGATGATCGTCGGGGGCGGGCGCGCCATCGGGGCCTTCGGGAAATCGCCAGTTGGCGCCGGGGATCCACGCCCACCATTGCTGCCAATCATCCAATGAAACAGGTTCCCTTGTTGGCACGAAGACCATCGATCCCGCAACAAGAACACTTTCCGGAGGCTTCTTCGTCCCCGGCGGGAGTTGCTTCTTCAATTCCTCCCAATCCGGTTTTCGTTCCGCTGTGGTTGTGTAGCCGGTTGCATCCACGAACCTCCGGAATTGCGTAACAGTCACCTCTGTTTGATCCATCCAGAACCCATCCACGCGCACGCGATGTCGCGGCAATTCGTCAGGACGGACACCACTGCCCACGCCACCCATCGTAAAGTCGCCGCCGGGAACCCAGACCATGCCCGGTGGGCCGGTCACTGCGGGTTTCTGGTCCAGGTCGGCTTTGGCAAACATCACCGCGCGCGACGGGACATTCTTGCAGCATTCGAGGGTGCCGCTTGTCTGTTTTTCATCGGATATTGTCGATTCGCCCGCTGCAGGCAGGCGATCCACGAGGAGCAACACGGCAATGATGCACCAACCTGCACATAAAGCCCCGAAGGGTTTCCCGCGATTTGGTTCGCCGAAAAGTGACCGAATCATGCCGGATTTTGGTGCAATGAGGGGTGGAAGCACAAGTGCCGAAGCCACTGCAAGGTTTGGCTTCAGCGCCATGCGTTTGCTTTTCTGGCGGAATTTGGCAAAAAACGGGTCAAAATTTCTCCTTTGAGTTCTGCACCTGACGTGACACGTCAGGGTTTTCCCTGAAAAAAATCGCTTTTAGGTGTCCTGATGACTGAGAATTGGAAATTTTTTCAATTATTCAGGCTCGAATGCGTTGACCCACTGCCTACGCGTTACGGAAACCATTTGCTGCAAACCAGATTTTTTGTTTCACAATTCCACAGGAGTACTGATTATGCGGCAAATCAGTAGATTGGTTTCTGTATTGGCGGCAGGGGCGATAGCCCTTTGCTGTTGGTCGGGCGCATCCGCGCAGCAGAAGATTTGCGTCGATCCGGGCCATGGCGGGTCGGACCCCGGCGGTGTCGGTAGTGGTCAGCAGGAAAAGGTCAATGTCCTCAATACCAGTCTTAAATTCCGTACATGGCTGAACACCGACACGTCTGACACTGGTGGCGGTGGCTCTTGGAGCGTGCTCATAACACGCACAACGGACGTCTTTGTTTCGCTGTCCGGCCGCTGCGATTATGCGAACAACAACGGTGCAAACCGTTTCATGTCCATTCACAACAACGCCTTCAACAACTCAGCGCATGGAATTGAAACCTTTGCGTATACCTCCGGTGGATCCACCAGCTTTGACCTGCGCAACAAGGTTTATGAAGAAGCCCTCGCCATGTGGCCCCTGACGCCGCGCGGTACCAAGACGGCCAATTTCTACGTCCTTAAGTATACCAACATGGCCGCCGAGCTTCACGAGGCCGGTTTCATCGACAGCTCCATCGACTCTGTCTATGTGGGAAACTCCACGCACCAAAACAACCATGCGAAGTCCGAATTGTGGGCCCTTCAGCGCCACTACGGCCTGGCAAAGTACACCCCCAGCACCGCAGTCGTTGTCACCGTTGACAATGATACGTCCGGGTGGTCTGCCAGCGCGAACTGGACCCTGAGCACCAGTTCAACGGAGCACTACGGAGCGAATTATCGCGTTCGCCCAACGGCTTCCACTTCTGATGCGGCGACTTGGACGGCGAACCTCCCCAGCTCCGGCAACTACAAGGTTGAAGCATGGTGGTCCGATGGTTCGAATCGCTCGACCTCCGCCCCCTACATCGTGGACGCCAGCGGCGGTTCTGTGACAGTGAACAAGGACCAGCAGGCCAATGGCGGCTCCTGGCAGAACCTTGGCACGTTTGCCTTCGGCGCCGGTAACAACACAGTGCGCCTGTCCTGCTGGACAACGGCGGGCTACTATGTGATCGGCGACGCCGTTCGCTTCACGAAGCAGTAACCTGCTTGTCGGAAAACTCAACGGGCTCCAGCGGATTCCGCTGGAGCCCGTTTTCATGTCATGATCTTGATAATGCGATAAGAAGGCGCCCTCCAAAGTGAAGAAAAACAGTACATCCGGAAACCGTCGCGTGCTCATTGCGGCCGTGGTGTCCCTCGTTGTCCTTGTAGGCCTGCCATTGGCCCTGAGCCTGTTGGACAAGAAGGCGAAGGATACAATGACGAAAGCGGCGGAACCTGTTCCTGCTGCCAAGCCGCAGACTCCGAAGCAAGTGACAGCGCCGCCCCCCGCAGAGGCTGCGCCGGTCCGCCTGGAGGCAGAGGAAATCCATTACCTTCCCGGTCAGGTGGGCTTGAATGCGGGAGCGGGAAGCCCCCTTCTGAAGAAGACGGACATGAAGGAAGGAAACCGGCGGATCACCGGCATCCGGAAAGTTACTGACAAATCGAAAAACGGTGAGTTCCTTTCCGCGAAATGGTCCCCCGACGGATTGCAGATGATTGCTTCGCGGCCCGGATATCGTGGTCTCTATGTGATTGATGCACGCACGGGCTTGTCACGGCAGATAGCCGATGGTGGTGCCTTTGGTGCAAAGTGGACTACCGATGGGAAAATTGAAGTTCGGGATGAGGATGGAAACATCAGAACCCTGAACCCGGATGGCACTGTGGACTCTGTGGGGCCAGACACGCGGAGTCAGCAAGCCTACGCTGAGAATGACACGGTGTATGTGAAAACCACCGATGGCGGATCGGTTCCGATTACCACGTCTGATGACAAGTATTTCAATCCCGTTGTTTCTCCCGATGGGAAGTCAGTTGTCTATCAGGGCCTTACAACGGGCCTGTACATGGCGAACGCCGATGGGTCCGGCGAACCCGTTTACCTCGGATCCGGCAACAACGTGGTATGGGCGCCCGACTCCAGTGGCATTGTTTTTGACGTGACGACGGACGACGGCCACATGCTCACATCCGGCGACTTGTATTTCGTCGATGCCGATGGGAGCACCCGCACGAATTTGACACCGGGCAGCGACAGCATCGACGAGATGCCAAGCGTCAGCCCCGATGGGCATCAGGTTGTCTATCAGTCGGATGGCGAAATCTATGTGGGTGAGTTGCGGTGATCGATGCTTGCTAAACGTTTCCCCGCTGCTCCTGGCGGCGTCCTGATCCTCACAGTCCTGCTGGCGGTTTCTTCCTCTTACAGCCAGACAACCACGCCGTCCGTACGGGATCGGCTGGCGAAGGCGATGAAGCTCACCAATGAGAAGAAGCTTGGCGATGCCCGCGCGGAATATGAAGCCATTGCAAAGGAACAGCCGGAGCAGGGCGTGCCTGCGCTGGCGCGCTTCATTGCGCTCACATGCGACGAGGAAGACTGGAACAAGTTCCTGGATCGGCTGAAATCGAACGAGGACAACTGGAACGCGACTGTCCGTGCATCCGCCTATTCCTCAATGGGGGAGCAAGCCCGTGCCGCGGAGCTTCTGGCATCGGACGAGGCTGTCCTGCGTGGCGACCCTGCTTCGGCAACGTTGCTTCTGGCCCGCATCTTACGCTCGGAAGGCGATGAGCACCGCGCTGAAATGATCCTCGGGAATGCGATTCTTTCCTGTACCAACAGGGAGTCGCAGCTCATGCTGTTTGATGCCATGGCGGGCGATGAGCACGTTGTCCCTCACGATGACCTCGACTTTTTCGCGCGCGTCATGGATGCTGGAATTCGTTCCATCGGCACGGATGAAGAAAAGCTGATTCGCCGGATGGATCCGTTGATTATTTCACTGATGCGGGAGAACGCGGGGTATTTCCAACTTCGCGATTCCCTTCTCGCCAAGGACCTCGTGTCACTTCCAGGCACCGCCCTGTTTCTTGCCCGCATGATCCAGAGGGAGGAACGGCCCGCCGACGCCCTTCTCTATCTGGATCCAATTGAAAAGGCTTTGGGCAAGGATCCGTTCTGGCCCGCCCTGGCACAGGCAAAGATTCAAATTCTTCGTTCACTGGGTCGAAATGATGACGCGAAGGCGATGTACGATCTGGTGCTTGCCAGGGGCACCGGCACGTTGTCGTCCAGCGCCATTCGCGAGGCCGCCGGTGTGGCCATCGCAACGAAGGATGCCGATCAGGCCTTGAAGTATCTCGCAAAGCTGGATGTCGCAGGGATGACGTTCGATGAACGCGACAACTTCTGGATATTGAAGCTGATGGCAGCCGGGCTGAAGGCGGACATTCCGCTTGTCATGGACACATACGCAACCGCGGCGGATGGCGCTTCACTGGATCAGTTGAAACTTTACAATCAGGCCATCTTCGGGAGGCTTCGGGAAACAGCCCAGCACGTCGCCTTGGAAAAGGAGGCCCGCGTCCGATTGGCCGCTGGCAAGGGAATCACGCCACGGTTGTGGATTCTGGTCGCTGCTGCGGCAGCGGAATCGCATCGCACGCCCAATCAGGTGGAGGCGCTGTATCAATTTGCACAGGCATCGCCGAGTGATCCAATGGCGTATGAGGCCCTGTCAGAGGTCGTGGCCCCCTTGGTGGAAAGCATTGCGAAGGCTCCCAAGGAGAGCGTGCTCGCGTCGAAGGAGGAGATTGACAATCTGAACAAGTTGGCGGAGCAGTCGCTGATGCAGTTGGTCCGGTTGCAGCCGCTTGATCCGCAGGCTTACATATCGCTCATCAACTTGTACAAGGCGACAAATGTTTCCGGCATTCCCGCCCGCATCTCGTCCATAATTGCTGATTCATCGACGAGCGCGGAGGTGATTGGGAATTGCGCGTATGCGTTGAGCATGAATGGTTTTCCGAACGAGGCGCTCGTCCTCTACAACAAGGCCTTGAAGATTGAGCCTGACAACATGCAGATCCAGATGAATCGGGCAGCCTGCTACACGCGCATTGATCGTTTGGATGACGCACGGAAATTCTATGCGGAAATTCTGGAGAAGGGGGATCGCAACCGGCGCTACCACATTCATGAATTGATCGGGCGCATCTGGGCCATTGATGAAGCCACCAACCGCCAGGCGGAAGGCATTGCCTACCTCAAGGGGGCCGTGCACACGATGCCGGAGGATTGGCGCGACGAAGGCGTGAACGCCGTCGCGAATCTTTTCGCGCAGAAGAACCTCTATGATGAAGCCGAACCCCTGTTCCGCGAGGTGATCGCAAACGGCAAGGATGAAGGCATACGGATTCAATCATGCGAGGACTTGGGTCAGATTCTGGTCAGCCAGAAGCGCTTCGACGATGCAATAAAGGTATTTGCAGAGGCCGAATCCCTTTTTGCGAAGGAAACAGAAACAGTCGTCTTCATGAAACAGGCACGCGCACAGGTCCTTGCGGAAGCTGGCAGGCTGGATGAGTCCGTCGCCCTCCTGAAAACGATCCCGTCGGCCCATCCGAAAAATCAGTTGGCGCAGAATAGCATCTTCCTCGCAGCGCAGTTGTGCGAAAGGTCCGGGAGAAAGGATCAGGCCCTACAGCTTTATCGGGACTACCTTGATTCAAAGACCAGCGACTTTGCGCTTCGCGCCACCGCGCAGAAAAAGATCAACGAACGCGGTCAGCAAACGCCCTGATGAGGATCATTTCGAAGGCCACGTTGGGGGTTTGGCTTGTTGCCTGTCTCCTTTTGTCATCGATGCCCGCGCTCGTATTTTCACACGGGGCTGAGTTCATTCCCGTCTCCATGCGCTTCAAGGAGGATGGAACCTACACCTTCCAATTCCCAAATGACTTCAGTGTGCAGATCCCGACGAACCGCCTTGAAAACCTGAAGGATCGTCACGGGGAGTTGGAGGCGGAAGTCGGGAACGAGTTCACCCGGATCGCGCCGGAACTGCTGCCCGTATTGCGACGCCAGATTCATGTGTATTTCGACGAGCAGGAAGTCACCGACCCAATCAGCTTCACGGACTATGAAGGCAATGGCATGTCCGGTCACGACGAGCCAACGGAACTACCGGATGGCAAGACGAAGGTGCCGGTCACAAAGTACGTTGTGCAGTCGGGCATGATTCCCACCAGTGCCACAACATTCGCGTGCTTCATTGATGGTGGCATTCCACTGAAGGTCACGATTCAGGATGTCAACGAGGCGCAGCCGGTGCTTCAGGAGATTGCTGCGGGTGCGCGTAGCCAGCCGTATCATTTCAAGAAAAAAGCGGGCGGCATTCCCTTCAGGTATTTGGTCATCGGCCTCGTTGTTTTCGTCATCTTCGATGCGGTTGTCATGCTGGCGCTCTTCAAGCGTCGTCGCTTGGCCAATCAGTCTGCTGCCTGACACCTGTGAAGCATTTCCTTTCGCGCATCGTGTTCCTGGTCGCATCAGTTGTCGCGATGGCCGCGGTTGCGCGTGCCGAGCCTCGAACGCTGAACGGTCATGTCGTGCCTCCACGCGGCGTTCCCGCAGAGGGAACGAGGATTCTGCTTTGGAGCAACTACGAAACGTCCATTGAGAACCGCCAGTCAGTGCCGTTGGCTGAAACGCGGGCGGACGTGGATGGCAATTTCAAGATCGAACTGACAACAGAGACCCTGACGCTTGAGATCGAGGTTGTGGGGAAGGCGATGCGGCGCGCGCGATTTGCCATCAGCCCGGCCATGACGGAGGCTGCTCACGCGATCGTCGACTTCCGCATGGAGCAGGGTGCCTCCATGGAAGCCCTGCTTGTCGATGGCGAAACCGGAAAGCCCATCCCTGATGCATTGATAGGTCCCATCGTGCCGGACTTGGATGTCTCCCGCGAGGCGATGGGGAGGATTTACCCATTTTTCATCCGTGGTGATGACAAGGGGCGTGCCTCTGTCGATGGGCTCGTGCCCGGCACAAACTATGTTGCCTGCGTGTCTTCCGCCAAACATGAACGCCGCGTGATCAATATTTCAGCCGGCGCTTCAAGGACGGAAAATTTTCGGCGCGGAGGGGCGAGTCTGTCGGGGAAGGCGTTGGGCAACCGCACCGCGCGCCCCTATCAGGAGGCGGTTGTCCTGCTTACGGGTGGTCCGGATAACTTTGATATCCGTCGTTCCTGTGACAAGGAAGGCGGATTCATTTTTGATGCACTTCCCGAAGGTGAATACACACTGATGGCGTTGCTCCCCAGCGGGAACGGAAGGCCGGTGCCCGTCCGCGTGAAGCGGGACGGCAAAATGGAGAACATCCTTCTCAGCATCAATGAAGGAATCGCCGTCTCCGGCTTCGTTGAAGATGTGGAAACGCACCGACCGCTGGCCGGTGCCACGGTGCGCGTTGGGAGTGTCTCCGCGGAGACTGACCAAGCGGGCCTGTTTCACTTCGATCGAGTCACCGGCCCGTGGCCCGTAAATTCCACTGTGATTCTCGCGGGGTATGAATCAGCAACACCGGATCAGGGCGCCAACGACACGTCCATCAATGGCTTTACGATGATGGATGTCACAAACCTCACGCTTTCCATGCGCAGGATTCGAATGCTGGAAATTCTTCCACAATGGCCCGATGCGATTGCGGAGGATGACCGCCGAATCATGGCGGAGGTTCGCGGCCCGCTGAATTCCGATGGTGCCTTTCGCGATACGTCCCGGCTTTCCGTGGCTCAGCGCACTGAGTATCGCCTTCGCGGAGGGACCGGCCAGTACCTTCTTTCCGCGCGCAATGCCAGCGGCCTCGCGAGCGATCTCGTTCCCTTTTTCGTGAATGAGAACGACACAACAATCACGCTTCCTCTGATCATTGATCACGGTGCGGGGATACACGGGACACTCGCATATGTCGATGGCGACCCGCGTCCGGCTTATTCAGTGGACTTGAAGCTCAGCAATGCTCCCATACCGGCGCCGTGGATGTCCCTCCCGCCGGACACTGGCGGCGTGTTTCAGGCAGGCGCGCTTCCGCCGGGGACATTCGTCATCGATTTCGTGGGTTCCGACAAGCATGTCCTTCTTTCGCGCACGGTGGAATTGAAGCGTGGCGAAACGACAGAGGTGAACGAAGTTGTCGAGCGGGGAAAAACCCTGGCGGGAGTCGTCATCGATCCGGACGGGAAGCCGCTTCCGGAAATCCCCGTGGAGATTTTTGGTGCCGATCGGTTGAAGACCATGACCAAGGCTGACGGGACATTCAGCTTCAAGGACCTGAAGGGTGATGTCATCAGTGAACTGCGAGTTGAGCATCATCAGTGGAGCAACGAGCCCATCAGGGACATACCGCTCCCGGATGAGCACTATGTGATAACGCTGACGCCGCGTGGGGCCATGAACGTGCTCGTGCACGCTCCCCAATCCGTCCTCGAACGCGCGTCCGTCGTTCTGATGCAGGGCACGAAGCGCACCAGCAACATCGCCACCGATCAGTGGTACTATGATGAGGAAGAGCGCGAGTCACTCGCGGGAAAATCGAGGACAGCCTTCACTGGCGCACCTTCAGGGCGCTACCGCATCGCGCTCAACGCCGATGGCACGTGGAGTGTTTCACATGCGATCAATTGGGATGGTGACCGCAGTGGGAAGAACACAACGATTTCCCTGGGTGTCGGCGAGAAGGGAACCATCATCGCAAGTCTTCCCACGTTGGACAATGCGGCTCTTGCGGCGTTGGATGTCTCGCTCGTCAACACGAGCCTCCCTTCGGAGGCGCCCGCGGATTTTCCTCCCAGCGCGCGGGCTTCCGGGCGGCTCACGTTTGCCTCCATCCCAACAGGCGAGTACTTGTTGGTCATTTCACGAGACACGGGCGAATTCCAATCAAAGACCAACATCACTCTTGAAGCGGGTGAAACGAAAACCGTGGAACTCGCCTTCGACAAGGTTTTGTCCGTGATTTACGGTGAGGTGCGTCGCCAGACCTCCGATGGAGAGCCCATCGGCGGGCTGACGGCGAAAATAGTCTACGGCGACATTCCCGAACCTGCGGAGTTGGCCTCCACGAAAACCGACGCGAACGGTCGCTTCACATTTGATTTGTTGCAGGCAGGCCGCCCCTACCTCATTACATTTAGCGATGGGCGACGTACCCGTTCTGTTCGTATCGCGAAGCCGGGCGATTCAATGATGACGGTAGTCTGGCCGGATCCCGTGAAGGTGCGTTTTGTTCTGTCGCCGGACTTGGCGGGAAAAATCACCACCAATTCCATCGCGACAATCCTTGTGATGGATGAGCAGGGCCTTTCATCAGTTTCCATTCCGACGAATAATCTCCAGGCGGAATACCCGCTTGAACCGGGCCGGTACTTCGCACACGCCGGGGAAATTTCCATTGGCGCCTTCAACATTGTGCCTTCCGAGCGTGTGCTTGATATCACGCTCGCCGAGCAGGCACCCCCATAAGGACCACCGATCAGTAAAAGAAAATGTCCGTGGAGGTCACGCCGGAGCGGCACGGCCCCACGCTTTTGAATTCCCGGTGCGACTTGGCCTTGTTGTTCTCACGGATATCCGGGTGCAGCCAGGAATCATCAAGGATGATGATGCCGCCTGGTTTGATATTCTTCTGCGCGTGCTGGAAACACGTGGGCCGCACCGGCGTCACCCACTGCGTTCCATCCACCACGATGATGTCCATGGATGAATTGGGAATCGAATGAAGGTATTCGGATTTCCCAAAGTCAACGACCTCGCTGAAATTAAAGAGGCGATGCTGGACATTCGCGTTGTCCAGTCCCAATTCATCCAGCTTCGCCTGCACGCGGTTGATCCACTGGGGGTTTTCTTCCGTCGAGGTCACAGTGCCTGCCCGCTTCGCGAAATAGATCGTTGAGCCACCGGAGCCATATTCGAAGACGTTCATGGATTTCTTGACGAATGAATCGAGAAATCGGATCGCTGCCCATGAGAACCAGGGCAGTTCAAGATCGAGGGGTTTTTGCTTGGTAAGGGGTCCGGATTTAAAATAATCGGGAATATAATTCGGGTTTCTTGCAAGGTTGGCGAAGACGCTCGCCACCCGTGTAACCGTATTACCTTTCATTCACAACACCATTCCGGGAAAGGCCCGAAGGAATATCCTGCGCGGCGAGCGCAAACAAAATCCTTTTCAGGCAGGTACGTATGTCAACCGTGTTCTCCCCCGATTACTCCATCAATGCCGGTGCGATGACATCCGTGTCTGCATCGCCCCTGCGCGTGGAGCGTGGTGGATACAGGAAACACAAGGGAACATGACACGCCGCAACCAATGCGAGCGCGATAAAGACATTTGATAGAATTGAAGTCAGCGTCTCGGGATCGGCTGAGGGTATTCCCGCATTATCGTGCGCGTTAATCCCGATACCGAGCAGCATACCCGCGATTCCCACACCCACAGCACCACCCATCGAGCGGCTGAACATGTTGAGCGCCGTCGCGAGGCCGCGCTGGTTGTATCGCACGCTCGTTTGAATCGCAACGATGACACTTGTGGTGGACAACCCCAGCCCTACTCCCATCAGGAACATCACCGGCCACAGGATCCAAATGATGGGATGCAGGGTCCACAGGTGCAGCCCCAGTGTCGCTGTGGCCAGCGCAACAGAGCCGATCAGCAATGGAGTACGAAAGCCTGTTCGCACGAGCAGGAAACTTGTCGTCGTGGATGCTATCGGCCAACCCACCAGCAACGGCGTCAGGCTTGAACCGGCTTCCTGCGGTGTATGCCCCAATCCTGTTTGTATATACAATGGAAGGTAATTCACAATTCCCATGAAGCATCCGCCCATCAGCAATGCACTCATGCATCCAATCGCAATATCGCGCCTTGTCAGCAGGGGGAGCGGCAGTAGTGGCTCCCGCACCCTGGCCTCCACGACAATCAGCCCCGCAAGGAGAAGAAGTCCGAGAACGCCCATCACCGCAGTGTGCACGCCACCTGATGCAATCAGCAGGGCACCAGATCCTGAAATCAGCAGCGCTGCTCCGATCCAATCAATGTGCGGCGGCTCTCCCCGATGGAGAGGCTCGCGCAGATTACGACTGATGATGAAAGCGGCAAGCACGCCAAAGGGAATATTGAACCAAAAAATCGAACGCCACCCGAAGAATCCCGGATGCTCGACAAGAAACGCACCCACCAACGGACCACAAATTCCCGCACTTCCCCAAATGGCACCCATCAAGCCTTGTATTCGCCCACGTTCCTCCAACGTGAACAAGTCCCCGATCAGGGTCAGCGTGATAGGCTGGATGGCACCCGCCCCCAAACCCTGGATCACACGACCAATGACGAGTATGCCGAATTTGTGCGAGATGGCGCAGACCGTGGAACCGAGCAGGAAGAGCGTGATTCCCACCATCATCATCTTCTTGCGCCCGCGCAAATCCGCCAGCCTGCCATAGAGCGGAATCATGACGGTGGAGGCAAGAAGGTAGCTGGAACCGACCAGACCGAAAAGGCTCATTCCGCCCAAGTCCCCCACGATGGTCGGCATGGCCGTGGCAACAATCGTGGCTTCGATTGCGGAAAGGAACATGACCATCGCCAACCCAAAGACAATAATCTTTCGATGGGCGCGATTCTGCGCGGTGGGGTCGTCTGTCGTAATCAAGGGATGGGTGGGGACGGAATGGATGGACACTCCCACTCAGCACGAAGTGCGCCCGTGTGGCAATTCGAGCAATGGGAAACTGTTCAGAAGCCACGCCGGGAGCGTCCCATTGCTTCAGTGGAAACAACTGGCTCCATGCGGTTTATGCTCGCCGGGGGATGGCACCAAGGTGGGTTGGCATGTTTTTAGTATGCCGTAAACCACTGAAATCGCGTCCCCTTCCTGGGTCCCTTGTGGGAATCAGGACGCTTGCGGCAGGATCACCGAAACGTTTTTCGGATCCTGCTTGTAGGCGCCATCGCCCAGCAGTCCCAGAAATGGCACCAGCCAGATACAACCGAAGATCACATCAACAATGCCCACGCCACTCAATTCGCGACTCGTCGTTTTCGTGATCGTCTTGTAGCCTTCCTTGCGGATCATGATGTTCGAATCGTCCCTGCGATTGATTTTCGTTTGCACGGGTGTCGTTCCGACCAACTCGCCGTTCACAAACACTTCGGCGCCATCGGGTGTGGAGGAGACCGTCAATCGCTGCGTGCGTGCCGAAACCAACGAACATGAAGTGGAATACATCAACATTGCGGGAACCAGGATGCGCGCCGTCCATTTAACCAAGGGTGCACGTGATTCATCAGGTCTTGAATTCATGGACTCACTCCGAATGATGTTTGGCACTGCCATGCGCAACCTTGCGGGGTAGCGTCAACCTTACTTCACGATCTTGTTGTATTTCGCGCGGCGATTTTCAAATAGCCGCGTTCCCATTTCTTTCAGGCGCCAGGCTTCGTACTCCTCATAATTGCCTTCGAAGAAGCGCACCTTGCCGTCCCCTTCGAAAACCAGCAAATGTGTGCATACACGGTTCAGGAAGAAACGATCGTGGCTGATCACCATCACGCAGCCGGAGAAGTTGTTGATCGCCTCTTCCAGCAACCGCAACGTGTTCACATCGAGGTCGTTGGTTGGCTCGTCCAGAAGCAGCAGGTTGCCGCCTTCCTTCAGGAGCTTTGCAAGGTTCGCGCGGTTGCGCTCGCCGCCGGAGAACTGCTTCGTCGGCTTTTGCTGGTCGTTTCCCTTGAAACCGAAGCGCGACAGATACTGCCGCACGTTCACCATCTTCTTGCCGAAGGCGACTTCCTCATTCCCGCCACCGATTTCCTCCACGAGTGACTTGTCGCCCCCCAATGTCGCGCGTTCCTGGTCGACATAGCTGATCTTCACGGTTGAGCCAATCTTCACCGTGCCCGAATCGGGCTTCTCCTGCCCGACGATCATTCGGAACAAGGTTGTCTTGCCCGCGCCATTTGGGCCTATGATACCGACGACAGCGCTCTTTGGCAGCGCGAACGTCAAGTCCTTGATCAGAACATTCCCGTCGTATGCCTTCGTGACGTTTGTAAACTCGACAACCTGATCGCCAAGCTGCGGTCCCTGCGCGATTTGAATCTGCGCGTTGTCCTGCTGGTTCGCGGCGTTTTCCTGGGCGACAAGGCGCTCATATTCCGCAAGGCGCGAGCGTTGCAATTCATGCCGCTGCTTGGAGTTCATCTTGATCCACGCCAATTCCCGCTCAAGCGCCTTCTTCCGCGGCGTGTCCTTCTTCTCCTCCGCCACCAGCCGCGCCAGTTTCTGCTCAATCCACGATGTGTAATTCCCCTCGAACGGGAATCCCTTCCCGGCGTCGAGCTCAAGGATCCAGCGCGTTATGTTGTCGAGAAAGTACCTGTCGTGTGTCACGACGATCACAGTGCCGGGATAGTCACGCAACTGCTCCTCCAACCAGTCCACCGTTTCGGCATCAAGATGGTTGGTGGGTTCGTCCAGCAGCAGCAGATCGGGCTTCTCCATCAGGGCCTTGCAGAGTGCGACGCGGCGCTTCTCGCCACCGGACAGCGTTTTTACGATGCGATCGTCGTCAGGCAGGCAGAGCGCCTCCGCGGCCCTGGAAATCGTCTGGTCCAGGTTCCAGGCATCAATGGCATCCAGCTTGTCCTGCAATTCCGCCATGCGATTCGTCGCCTTTTCCATCTGTTCATCGGAAAGGTCCTCGCCCATCTTTGCGGTGATTTCGTCATATTCATTCAGAAGCTTCATCGTATCGGCAAAGGCACTGCGAAGATTCTCGATGACCGTCTTGTCCTCATCCAGCTTCGGCTCCTGCGGGACCATGCCACGCGTATAGCCGCGTACAAGGTCCGCCTTCCCCTGGAATTGATCATCCTGCCCCGCCATGATCTTCAGCACGGTCGATTTACCAGAGCCGTTTTCGCCAACGATGCCGATCTTCGCTCCGGGATAAAAACTGAGATAGATATCCTTCAGGACCTGTTTCGGTCCGTAGTACTTGTTCAAACCCACCATGTTGAAAATAAATTCAGGCATTGGAGCACTTTCGTCGTAAGGTGATCAAAATTGAGGAATCAGAGGAGATTGGGGGAAACGGAAATATCACGGCCACGCATCGTGGCTGCACTCCCAACCATGACGGCCAACAGCAATGTGATTGCACAACGGGCGGGGGTTAAAATAACGACCAGTCGTTCACGTTGGCTGGAAGCCCGGTCCAATCCTTGCCACCGAGGGCAAACTGATCGAACTGCGCTTCCGCCAGGTTGTATGTTCCAAGGCGAAGCCAGCCCACGTTCTGCCCGCCATCAACCACGCTCTGGTTCAGCACCGGCGTGGAATTCGAGGCGCCAAGGCCAGACGTCTTGTAAACAGTCATGGTCAGGTTCGTTCCATTCGCGACGATGATTGTGCGGAAGGTGTCACCATTCACGATGGGATTCGGCAGCAGGGTGTTCACGCCGCCGATGTTCTCCCCCCAATTGTTCACGCGCCGAAGCTGGATGCGATTCTTTCGGCTGGCGTCGGAGGCATCTGTAAAGACGGTCAGCGAATAACCCATCGAACCTTCGCGGAAGCGAACATCGAAATTTGCTTCGCCTGCACCGCTGTTCACCTGTGCGTTGTTGACGATCGTCACAGTGAACTCCGCGCGGAAATTTCCGTAGACATATCCCGCAGTGCGCAGCGTTGCGCTCGGAGTTCCGCTGCTGCCGACGAAGCGTGCCTTGCCGGCGTTTGCCGTGATGTTCGCACCTGCTGAAGTTTCCGGAAGCCAATCGGGCAGCGATGGCGTTGTATCGATGGAGTTGAAGTCGTCCTGCCACCACAGCGCATTCTGGTCAGGTGTTGCGCCGCCGCCGGTGATGGAACCTGCGGGGTAGTTCTGCGCTGCCGCGGCTTGAAACCCGTACCAGGGATTCGTGTTCGGGTCCGTCCCGCCGATGAAGGCCTTTTGATACTGCAACGAATAGTCCTTCCACGTGCCCGTGTCGTTCAGGAAGATGAACCAGCAGGCGCCCATGATGTCATGATTGGGTTGTCCCGGCCACGCACCCCCGGACCCAACATTCCAACTGTTCAATGCCGCGTAGGAGGCCTGCACGAATCGTGCGCCGATGGCGGCATTTGGCGCATCCGGCATGTGCTTGTTGAACTCCGTGATCAGCACGGGCTTGTTCGCAAAGCCCAGTTCATCGATGACCATGAGCTGCTCACGCAGCCCATCCATGAACCCATCCGTGCCGAAGTTGCTTCCGCCCGGTTCTGCGTAGCTATGCAGCGCGAAGCCGTCCAACTTTGCACTATTGCCGGTGTCGATCATGCGCCGGATCTGTCGATAGAGGAACTCATTTCCATCAAAGGAACGTACCCCCGGCGACGCATTGCCCGGCGACACGGGTTGCATCAACACCACCTGATTTTGAAATCCGGTCGCAAATTCCGGCGTCACCGTGTGAATCGCATCGCGACAAGCCAGATAGGTGTCCGCGTACTGCTCCGGAGTCGGATCCCAGGACGTGGCATAGGAGGACCCGTTCCAGTGCGTGTTCTCTCCAACGATATTCACCTCATTGCCAATCTGCCAAAACCGGCAGAACTTCCGATTCCAGTTGGCTGCGCCCGCGCAATCATTCGCGAAATCCGAGACCGTATAGGGATCACTGGCATGGGGGACGTTGCGCCCCCAATTCGGCTGTAGGCGATAAACCAGTGAATGATTCTTCCCACTGCCGATGGAGGTGCCTGTCGGCCCAACCGTTACGGCGCGCGAGTATCCATTCGTTCCGTTCGTCAAGTCATAGGCATTGAAGTAGTCGGGACGACTCCACACATCGGACTGGCCTGTGGGCGAGTTGTCATCCACGTGATTGATCTCAAGGACCCACAGCTCACGCCCCGGCGCCATCATCTCCGCATCCGTTGTCGCCGGTTGCACGCTCCCGACCTGCGCATTGTCCGTCGTGGCGTACCAGTGGACACCGTACAGCGAATTTGCGTCGTTCAACTGGGCAAAAAGTGCCGCAGGCAGCGTGGCGCAGAAGGCGATCAGCGTAGGGTGCGTCAACGGTAATCTCCTAGGAAAAACATGGGTGCACATTGCAAGCTCTCCTATCCTCCGGCGTTGGCGAAGCCTCTAATAGATGAAGAAGTAGTATGCCAAGGCGATTGTGATGATCAGCACGATCACAACCCAGACCCAGAATCCGCCATTGCCACTTTCCACGTCGTGTGGGGGCTCCACTTCGCGCGCAACCTGTGCAGCGCCTTTTTGTGGGATGGCCTCCTTCGCCACCGGGCGCGGTGACGATTTCTTCTCCGGTGCGTTGAACGCTTCGAAATCCTTGAGCCGCTTCAGCGCCATGCTGAGGTCAAGGGCAGTGCCGTAGCGTTCCGCGCGGTCCTTGTAAAGGCAGCGATCGACGATGCGGGCCAGGTCTTCACTGATTTCGGGCTGAATTGTATTCACCGGAGGCGCAGTTTCCTTGAGTTGCTTCAGGCAAAGCATCACGTCGCTCTTGTCGGTGAACGGCGGCCGTCCGGCGAGCGCACTATAAAGCACACAACCGAGTGCGTAGATATCCGCGCGGCCGTCCAGCGGTTGCCGTTCCACCTGCTCTGGTGACATGTAGGCGGGGGAGCCGAGGATGATTCCCGTGGCGGTCATGGATTCCGCCTCGCCTGTCTGGATCTTTGCGATGCTGAAGTCGAAGAGCTTCGCCTTGCCGTCCAAAGTCAGCAGCAGATTCGTCGGCTTCACATCGCGATGAATGATTCCGTGCTTGTGGGAATAGTCGAGCGCGCTTGCTGCCTGCACGCCGATATCCATCGCAACAGAAGGCTTCAATCGACCCGATGCGGCCAGCATCTTGCGGTACTTCACGTCCAGCTTGTTCGGATCCTTAACCTTCAGCAGATCGCCCAGTGTCATTCCATCCACATACTCCATCACCAGGTGCACCTGCCCCATGTGGATGAAGCAATCATTGATGCGGACGATGTGCTCGTGCTCCAATTTGGCGATTGTGCGAGCCTCCAGCAGCAGGCGTTGCGGATTATCCTCGATGCCCGCCCCCGGCTTTGGCGTGGAAACCTTCAGCACAACGATACGATCCAGGACCTTGTGGCGCGCCTTGTAAACACGCGCCATCGATCCCGATCCCAAAGTTTCGATCACCTCGTATGCTTCCGGCGGAGTCCAGCCTCCCGGCGTTCGCACCATTGGCGGACGCGGCGGCTCGGCATCGGCGGGTTGCGGCACCTCAGCGGCCTTGGCTGGTGGCTTGGCCTTCACGGGGCGCGGTGTTCGGGCTGCCATTGCCGCATAGTCTGTTGCCGGCAGTGTGCCGGGAATCAATGTGGGCTCCTCGGAAATATCAGCGCCGCCGGTTTCTGTCGGGAAGCGCTGGAAGTTCATCTTTCCAAGGGGAATGGCAGATGTTGAAGGACGATTTGGATCTGACGTGACCTTGGATGGCAGAATCATCGTGTGCTCTTCGTCGGAGCTGAACTGCGCCAGAATGTTTTCGTCAGTGCTGGATGGACCGTTTTCCTCCTCATACTTTGGCGAGGAAACGCGTGCCAGAACTTCATCCTTCTTCCGGTGAAAACGCGTCAGCCAGTGTTGCGCGATCTCCGCCAGTTCGGAGGGGGGGCGGAACTCTCCTTCGATTTTTTGCAACGCACCGGCCACCGCTTCCTTCAATCCGCACTCCAGCAGCACACGCTTCTCAATCTCGCCAGCCTCCTTCTGATACATGCGAATCAGGTCCATCCAGATTTGGCCCAGCGCATAGGTATCGCAGTTCTGCGGCTCATTGATGAGATCCCCGCCCAGCGTCGAAGGCGGCAGGTACTTCGCGCAATAGCTTGCGCGTTGATGAATGGGCGCGCCGGGCGCCAACGGTAGAAGCTTCCATTGAACAGGAGAACCGTCAGTGCACTTCATCACCAGTTCCGGCGTGAGGCCGATAGGCGTGAGTCCCCATTCCGCAGCCTCGGCGACCGCCAGTGAAATCTCCTTCACGGCCTTCGCGAGCGCCTCCAGCGACGGATGACCGTGATGGTGTTCCAGCGACTCGGCCAACGACTTCTCCCCTGTATCCTCCACGATCAGGTAGGGAATCGCCCCATCACTTATGTCCAGAATCTTGAGCAGTCGGTGGGAGCTTGCCTCCACGTTTTGCTTCCAACCCACCAGTCCTTTGTAGGCGGAGGAAAACAAATCCTCTCCCTCGCCGTTGCTGTAGGCAATGAAGAGCACCGACCCGAAGGTCTCATGGGAGGCACGCCAAATTTCACCCCACGATCCCTGGCACAACAAGGTGCGAGGGATGAACGGCAACTCCGGGATTTTTTCGTTCTCGGCAAATGTCGCCAAAGTGTCCCGCCTTGGTCCCAAACTCGATTCACTGGCAATTCAGCATGGTTGGATGGCGGGAAGTCAATCTCTCCCATCTTTCCAAAGCCCTGTGAATTGCATTTCTCAAATAAATCGAAGGTCGTGCACGGAAAGGTCGGTTGGTCATCTCCAAAAACTTCGAAATTCAACCGATTCTACCGTCAAGGAACCAGTTGGAGAAATTGTCGACGCCTTGAACTCAAAAAAAACCGGCGCCTACCGCTGGCGCCGGTTCCTCGTCATTTGAAGGGGGGTATCAGGGGCGTGAAAGATGGATATACACCTGGCTCAGGTATGCCTTCTTTTTCGCACTGCGAATTTCCAGCATTCGGTCCTTTGCCAATCCATCGATTCCCGAGTCCGGGTTGATCGTGTCATCGGTCATCTGGGGATTGCCAGTGCGCTGGTTGGGATCGGCGCCAAAAAGGAGCGTGTCCGCCGACTTGTTCAGCCAGATTGTCGCAACCACAAGGATTGACAGGATAATGACGTATTCCGTCATCATGACGCCATCCTCATCCCTTGCGAAGGCGCGGAAGAACGACTTGGTTTTCCTGAAGGGGAACTTTTTCATTGGACCAGCCTCCACAGTTCGTCGCCGCTGACAGCCGTCAGCTTGTTTTTGTCAGCCAGGCCACGACCGAAACTCACCTGACCTGAAACATCATGGGCGGATTCGTTGATTCGCTTGTCCACTTTGCGGAACGGTTGTGCGTGCTCGAAATTCCCTGGAAGGCTGAGGCCAGGTCCGCCCCCAAAGCCCGATGCGCCCGCATCCTGCATGATCTGGGGAAGGTCGCCAACGATGTTCAAGCCACCGCTCACGATCGTATGCGCCAGGTATGCAATGCTATAGAGCGGATTGCGAACCGTTGTGTAGCGATCCACGCGCCGAATGCGATTGATGGCATCATTTCCCCAGAAGACCGAATAGGGATCGTTCATGATCGAACCCTTCGACGCATAATGCGCATCAAGGGTCGTCAGCGGGGGAGCGATGTTTTCGCCGCTGGGATTTCCAACGAAGTTGTTGATGATTCCCAGCAGCGGTGTCGTGTATGACTCGTTGCGATAAATCAAGCCTCCTCCTGCGCCATCCAGCGACGCGGGGTCGAACAACTTGTCGCGATAGTAGGTGTCTTCGGGTGCCTCCAGAACCTTGAACGGCTGACCAATCAGGTTCGGCGCTCCCGAATATATGAGCATCGCTGCAATGCGGCCCTTGTTTCCACCACTATTCAACCCGATGATGGGTGGTTGCACCTGCAACTGCTGCCCGATATTCACCGGAACAAACTCACTTGCGGGAAACTGGAAGGAGTTTGACTCTCCGGTCTTGCCTGCGCCCACCGTGCGCCAGGTCTGCACCGCCATCCACTGGTGCGTGGACGTCAGGAAGCGGCTCACGTCTGCGAAGTAAAACACCGCAAGCATGATGGTAATCAGGAAAGGGGCGCAGATCAGGAACTCCACCATCACGGCGCCTGACTCATCCTTTACTAGGTTGTAAGGATGATGGTTCTTTTTTTCTGACGTCATTGTCACATTCGTTTTCATGATCGTCGCCTCAGTACTTGATTCTTTGGTAGAGACCGGGCGCACTGGCACCGTCGCCCTGTCGCGCCTGCATCATGGCTGTGATCACCGCGGCGCCATTCGTCTTCAGCGGGGTTGTCGTGCTGTTGAAGCCACCACCGAACACCGGCGCCAGCTTGGCTTCCCAGTAGGGGTAATACAAGTTTGGCTTGTACACCGACTGGTCGAAACGCGGTTGGAAGTACGCCTTTGCGCGGCTGACGGCGATCATGTCCTGCACCTGGTCACCCAATGGGATGCCAAGGTTGTCGAACAGCAATCCGTCGCCCTGCCGCGTGCCCACCAACTCTTCCTTCTTGATGACAAGGGCGACATAAACGGAGGGTTCCATTTCCTCCGCGCTCGTCGCTTTCATGTCGTACATCTTCAGGTCATCCGACTTGTAGAGCAGCTCGTAGTCGGGATCAGGTTCCCACTTGTCATTGCTCATGATCGGCATCATGACCGGCACATAAAAACATGCCTGCGTGAAGATTGGATCCCAGATGAGTTCCCAACCAGCGAAATAATTGCTGGGGAAGCGGGGCCCTGAATCATTGGTGTAGCAGCGCCCGGAGTCCGTGTTGAAGTCGAAGCGCGCGGCGTTCATGAAGATCGCCTGAACTTCCCAATCGTCATCGTACATGGGGTTGCAGGCAAAACGCGTAAGGTCGGGGCAGAAGCTGGGGTATGTGGTCATCCAATAAAATGGATCGATTGCCCAGTAAGGCCGGCAGGAGAAATAGGGAAGCGTTGGGGGGATCACCCAGAAGTCACCGTTTGGCGGGTCGGTGAAATCGTCCCAGCGATTCTTGATATCCTCCTCATAGAATTTCAGATTCTTCTGCTCGATCATGTTTGTGTTCAGGACGCCCTTGCCCGCCAGGTTCAGCGTCGTGATGGCGTTCTTGTACGCCGTCATGTCCTCATCGATGTTGCTCAGGCCCTGGTTCGGCTGATCATTGCACGCCTTCACGATGTCGGGCACGATGGTCTTGTGGTAGTCCTTGACGAAGCTAAACATGACGTCCTGGGCATTCGCGTACATCTTGCTCAAGTGCTCGGCACATTCACGCGGCTCCAGTCCCGGCCCGGGGTTCTTGTTGAAGTACACCGGCCGGATGACATTCTGCCAGATGGGATCGATGATTTCCACCGTGGAGCGCGGGGTGGGGAACCCCAGATTGTTGTCCGGATCCGTCTTGTTCCCGTTCACCCAGTGCGTTGGGCAGCCGGGTATGATGTAGCGGGTTTCCTTTTCGTGATAGGCGTGGATCATCTGCGAATGGCCGTCCGCAGCCGTGATCAAACACACGTTGGCGTAGTTCGCGATCATCGCGCGGCGCGTGTAGGCACAGAAGTTCAGGAATCGCGCCTGCCACACTGCGGAGCTGTACGATGCCATGTCCGCCACCATCTGGAGGCGTATGCGCTCCGCTGTCATCACGCCAACGTTGAAGGTGCTCATGGCAACCTTCACCATCAGCATCATCAGGATCACCGTGAGGATCATCACGGCACCGTCCTCATCCTTGCCGAGGCGGCGTACTACTCGAAGGGGTCGTGGAGTTCTCATTAGAAGATCACCAGGGAAATAATCTGCTCACCGCGTGACGTCGCCATCGTCGTTACCGTTGCGTGGCGATCGCCTTTCTTCATCATTGCCAGCGTTTCGGTCGCCGGCACCATTTGTTGCGATTCGTCCAGGGTGGTGATGTCTTCCCACCCCATCTGCCTCATATCCTCAACGTAGTACATTGCTGCCTTGTATCCGCCGCGACGAACCTTGAAGGCGGAAATATTGCCGGCACCCGGGCCGGAGGACTCGATCACCTCTGCCCCCCTCGGAGGCAGTGGCAACTCGTTGGCACGGAACATCGCATCCGTGTCCATGGACGCGACATCGGCGCTGGATTTTTCGTAGGCGAAGATCACGAACTGCTCGTCGCCATTGCGGCTGCCAAGGAACAGCATCTCGGAGCGGCGATCAAAGCCGGAGATTGTCTTGTCGGTTGTTTCCACGCGAAGGCCGTTGCGCTTCCACACGCGGGAAATCTGCGAGAACAATTGCGCGTCCGACTTGTGGCGGTTCACCTCATACTCGGCACGCCAGATGCGCCGGCTTCCCATCAGGCTTGATTCAACGTTGGTCGTGCCGAATGGCTGCAACATCGCGGAGATCGACTCCGGCGCCGCGATGTTTTCCGGCGGTCGCTGGGCGGTTTGCGACATGATTTCTTCATAGGGCATGTTGGCCGCCCGCTCGCGGGACTTGAAAAAGCCGAACAGGTAGCTGGCCGGTGCCAGCAGGCACAGGATCAGCACCGCCCAGACAACCTGGCCGATCACCGTGCGCGGCACGCCCTTCTTCAGCAGCTTGTTTGTCGTTGCGTAATTCATTGGCGGAATCGCGATTGAATCGGAAGGGCGGCCGGCTGCGTGCGCGCCGCACCATCATCAATCGTGGTGCCGTGCGTTGCCGTTCCCGGTCCGCCGTGGAACACCGTGATGCCACCCACGTTCAGCGGCCACATCACCGTGCGCTTTTGGTAGTTGTCCGTCCGGCGATCCAAGTTTGCGTCACTCGTCAGGGGAATGAAGTCCATGTTGTAGAGCACGCGCTTCGCGTCATCAGTGACAGTGAAAGGATTATTCACGTTGCTAAAGGGATCCATGCCGCGCTGCGCCATCTCCTGCGGTGTTGGCGCGTCGGATTGATCCGTGCGCTGGACGCCGGCGATTGCCGTCCCCACCCATGGCATGGGCAGTCCCAGATCGATCCTCGTCTGCGATGTCAGCCAGATGGGCAGGTAACGCTGCTGCGCTCCCAGATCGATGCGCCCCGCAGTCACGTCGATATTGAACGCGGCTGCCGGTGCGTGGGAAATGGCGCGCGACAGGGGAGTGCGGATGCCAGCAACTGTGGGAACCGAGGAAAGATCCTCGTAGCCGGCGATGCCCGACGCGAACGGCCCAAGGCCGTGCCACGCAGCATCCTCCATGACCTCGGTCAGCTTGTCGTTGAGCCGCGAAGTTTCACTGCCACCGCTGCGGTTGGGATCCCAACCTCGCGCGATGTTCTCATAGTGCACCGTTCCCGCACGCAGCGCCATGAAGTTGGCGTACTGCAGCAGGGAATCGGCGTGAGACATTCCCATCAATTGGATGGTGCCAGTGATGAGGAAGATGAACAGTGGGGCGATGATGGCAAATTCCACCATCACCGCTCCTTGCTCTTCCTTGTGGAAACGGAGAAGGCGGACGATCATGTGCCGTCGCCCGTGTTTGAGATTGCTTGCCATGAGAGTTACCTACTGGTGCTGCGTCGGGGGATTCCGCGGCGTTTCGGCTGGCATTTGGGGGGTCTGCCTCACGCCCGATGGTTTGACTGCGGGAAAGTGCCAATACAGGGTTGCCAACTGCGCAACCCAAGGAGTTTGAGTGCTTCGCTGGGAAGTGCCACAACTGGGTCAACAAACTGCAAATCGACCTTAAGACAGCGCCAAAGCTGCCCGTAAGGTCAATTCCAATGAAATCCAAGTGTTGCATGGCGCAAAGGATGATGCGCCATGGGACCGCTGTCACTCAGGGGAATCCTGATTTTAACGCCCTCGCGTGAGGCGCCCTAACGTCGTTACTGGCGTTCGACAGTGAACACGAGGTCCTGATTGGGGCCGACGCTTGGTGGCTTTCCCGCAGCGCCATAGCCCATCGCTGCCGGAACAAAGATTGTACGCTTCTCACCCGTTTTCATTCCGACGACACCCTTGTCGAATCCTTTCACCGCCATGCCGGACCCGATGGTGAAGGCAAAGTCGCCCTGCCAGATGGCTTTGCCTTCAGGGGTCGTCAGCACCGTCTTCAGCTTGGGTGAATCCCCCGCCTTAAGTCCGTCTCCGGTGCCTTGCGTGATGATCGTGTAGGACAGCCCGTCGCCAAGCTCCACTTTTTGCGGGCTGGCAGCATTTGCCGCTTCACTCGAGGCGGCCAAGGTTGATCCGGCCGGCTTGGCCGCAGCAGGTACTTCCGCAGCCTTCTTCTCCTTGATTTGCTTCGTAACGTTCTGTGGGACCCTCTGGTCGTAGCTATTCTCCTCATTCTTGCAGGCCAGTGCAAAAAGGAATACCAGGGCAAGTGGGGCGATTCTTTTCACTAAAGACTCTCCTTGGGCTAATGAACTGCGGCGAAGCCAAGCTTGTGATCAACCAACTCTTCTTTTTTCACCCAACCCCCGCTCAAGCAGGTACATAGTGTACGCTCACCCGCGCACGATGGTCAGCACGTTTCAGGAAGAAATCGGTCGTAAATTTCTCCTGTCCCACGGGTACCAAGGCAACGTCGATGAAAACATTCGGGAGGGATGGAAGGCAGAAGGGCCAAGGATCGACGACAACCGTCCAATCTTTTCGCAGTCTTGCAGTCACATCCAGCGCCCCGGCGTCATTCCGCAACAATCGAAACTTCCAATCGCGGTCGATTCCGGTGCCTGCCACGAGCGACAACCCATCCGCGAAGGACAAGGCTGAAAAACCACGCTCCATGCGAAATCGCGCATCCTCATCCGAGGCTTCAGGCCAGGCGTTCTTTCGCAGCACCGTCAACAGCCCATCGAAGTTTGCCTTCAGGTCTTCATCGTGGTCCATCAACTCTGCGCCGTGGCGCGCAACCAAGGTCGCCACGGCCGACCCACGAAGTCGAAGATTGTCAAAGATCGTTCGATACCAAATTGATTGGTGAGTGAGCGATTTCATGCTGAGGAAGTTTATCGGGAGGCCATTCTGCTCGCAATCCGGTGCCTCCTCCCATTCGCGCCATCCATCGTCATGATGTCGTGTTGCGGTCACGATCTCCGCCTGGCGTTCTCCATCGCCAAGGAACTCACGTTTCAGGCAGGAGACGATCATTGCGCACTGGCGCGCATGCTCAGGCTGTGGCAGGAGGTAGTGAAACCCACCGAGGGTGCGAATGATCATGGAGGATAGCTGGCCTTTGCCAATCGGTAAAGGGTTGCCATGTTCTCACGATCCTCCTTCAGGTCCTCATCCTTGTCTGTCTCGAGCGACATTGGGATCCGCGCCATGCGCGAATCGGCAAGCAGGAGGCGAAAGGCTTCCTCTCCGATGTGCCCCTTGCCGATGTGTTCATGGCGATCCTTTCGCGAGCCCAGCGGGTGCTTGGAATCATTCAGGTGAATCGCCTTCAGGGACTTGAAGCCGACCTCCCTCTCAAATTCATCCATCGTCCTTGCATAGACATCCTCGCTGCGAATGTCATAGCCCGCCGCGAAGATGTGGCAGGTGTCCAGGCAGACGCCCATGCGTTTCGGGTTCTTGATTTTTTTCAGTAGCAGCCCGATCTCCCCAAAACTTGCACCGATGTTCGTACCCTGTCCCGCAACGGTCTCCATCAGGATTCGCGTGCGGACGTTTGGCGTGCGCTCGATGACTTGCTGGCACAGATCCGCGATTTGGCTGATTCCGGCATCGATCCCTGCGCCCAGATGCGAACCGGGATGCAGCACGAGGCCTGGAATGCCAAGCAATTCGCAGCGCTCAAGCTCATCGACAAGCGCATTCACGCTCTTCTCGACGATGTCCGGCTTCGTGGAGGCGAGATTGATCAGGTAGCAAGTGTGTGCAAAGACATGATCGATCGGGATGTGTGTCTTCTTCAACTCCGCGGCAAAGGCCGCAGCCTGCGGGCCTGAGATCGGCGGCCCCTCCCATCGGTTGTTGTTCTTCACAAAAATCTGCATCGCAGTCGAATGGATCGATGCGCCGCGTGACGGCGATTTTTCCACGCCGCCGGCGATGCTCATGTGGGAGCCAATGGGAGGGAGAGAGGACACGCCGGGAATCCAGAAAAAGGAATGCCGCGAGCAGAGGCTCGCGGCATTCTTTCTTTTACGTTTTCAAGCGGGGCGCAAGGCCCGTGGCTTGTTATTGCGGACCAAGTGGAGGGGAATAGGACTCCACCTTGAGTTCTTCCAACGTGACCTTCACATTCGGATCATCGCCAACACCGGGAACGAAGATGTAATCGAAGGAGAGACGAACCTTGTGCTTGATCAACTCTGCCGGTGTGGCGAAGTACAGGTAGTAGTTCGCCGTGCTCAACCCCGTCGGGATGATGGCGTTGGCGACCGTGGAGTTCACGTCGACGATCGCTGCCATTTGGTTTGACGAATCGTTGGCGCGCAGACGGAAGGTTGGCACTGTGGTCTTTGCGCTGACAGCCGCCGAGGAGCGCAGCCGGAACGTTACGCGGTACAGGCGGTTCGCCTCCAAGGTGAAATCACCGCCGTCATCCGGTCCGCTCCAGAAAGCGAAGCTTGTCTGGTTCGGATCGGCCGGACCCAGTGACAGGCCCGTGGAGGTCACCGATCCACCAACATTTCCGAAGGAACTTACGTTGCGCTTCGACCAGCCATTGGCGTTGCCTGAGAAATTCTTCAGCAACTCGTGCTTGTAGTTTGTCAGGTTGCTCGTGGACAGGCCCTCGATGTCGACCTCATTGAGCGCGAACGTCACACCGCCCGCGTCACTACTGTCGAATCCGAGGAGGTCGAAGTACAGATTGAAGCGCGACTGGCCGGAAGGAAGCGCAAAGTAGTGCTTGTAGATTTTTTCAGGGCCATTGAATGGTGCCAGCGATGCGTCCCCAACGGAGGTCACGGCCAGCGCCGTCGACTGATCGAAGGAGCGTGTCGACTGGCGCATGCGGAACACCGGAGTTTGGGAAGCGTCCGGCGTGGATGCGGAGAGACGGAATGTCGCGCGATAGAGTGAATCAACGCCGGTCGTGCCGGTGATGGCAATCGGGGCGGGGCCGGGATTGTCGGGATCAACGGGCTGCACGAACTGTGAGCCGGCGAAATCGGGGGACTTCAGCCAGCCGAGTGTGTTGTGATTGTTCGTGGTTGTCAGGTCCACCCAGTCGCTGTTCAAGCTGAAGCCAATGGGCGTGAAACCGGGCGCCGACTCGGGAATCCAACCCTCGCTATCGGATTGGAACACGAAGGATTCCTGCTGTTCCGCCGGCGTTGTGGTGAGGATGCCGTATTGGTGGAAAACGTATGTCACCGCTCCCAGTGCATCTATCAAGCCGGGGCCGGTTGCATCATCAATACCCTGATGTGCGCGTTCGCCCGTGATGTCGATCGCAGTCTCCGCGAAAGCCGCATCAATCTGGCTTGGCGTCAGCGCTGGGTTCAATTCCAGCAGGAGCGCGGCCACTCCCGCGGCATTCGGTGCGGCTGCGGATGTGCCGAAGAAATTCGGATTCCCATCCACGTCAAAATCGCCACCACCAAAGAACGTGGTGTTGGTACCATCCACGCTGGTGATGTCCGGCTCATAGGTCACCGTCGGAAGATAGAATCCCATATGGTTGAAGGGAATTGTCATCTGCCCGCCCTTGGACGTGAACGGTTCAGGATCCAACCGGGGCGATGGGCCAATGAAATTGTCGGGTGTTTGTTCGCTCAGCGGCTCCGCGTAACTGATCGCCGCCACCGAATTCACGCCCGGCGCAATGGAGTGCCCCCAGATTGTTGAAGCCCCCGTTGAATTGTCGTGGTGGTCAATTCCCTGGATCGCGATTTCAACGCCATCCGGTGAGGAATTCTTTGGGACAAACACAACCGTGAATTCCAGCGGAACCGGCGCCTGTGGAATGTTTCCTTTGCTTCCCTGGATATGATCAACGGCGACATAGAGGGTCTGCGGGGTCGCACTGTAGTTCACCAGTTCACAAGCCTCAAAGGGATTGCCGAAGCCGGCACCCGTCGTGCCCTGGATGTTCACGCTGGCCGTGCCGTATGTCACATTCGTCGTCGCCTCGAAGATCCCTTGGGCATCAGGAGTCTTCGTCACATACATGTCGAGGTCCACCTGCGCCCCGCCATCCACCAGCCCGAAATCCTGAGGCTGGTTCCAATAAAGGAAGACTTGCCCATCACTGAAGGGAGGCATCACGATGGGAAGGAAGCCGGTACCATTGGACCATTTGTGCAGGTCCTTTCCCTTGCGAGGATAAGGGCCGTCATTTTCCCCGCTGACGTCCTTGTAGATCTGTCGCAGCGCATCATTGCGAAGGTTCCCCGCCGCAGAGTAAAACGGCACGCCGCTCTCAACGGCCCTTTGCGCCGCGCGAGCAATCGGGCCGATGCAGTAGTATGGCTCGGAGAAATAACGCAGGTCGTCGGTAATGACCGTGCAGCCCGCAGTCACAAGCGTGTCGATGCCGAGCGCGAAATCCGATTCGCTGACCGCGCCCGAGTAGAAACGAATCCCTGCTGCGGGGGCAACATCGTGAACAAGTTCCGCCATCGCCGCGCCTTCATCCGTCCCAATGATATTCTTCAGGATAACGGTGTCGGCAGGCAGATCGCCGGACAAGACGCCGGATTGAAGAAGCAGGCCATTGAAGCTGTCGGAAATGACACCAACCCGCTGGCCCTCGCCATCCAGCACCTTGCCGAATGCCTGGGGCGTGGAGTACTTGCTGGCGGCGGCATCAACGCGCATCGCAGGCCTGGCCCCACTTTCCACGGAGCCGGCATTTGTGCGAGGCGGAATCACCGGCATCACGAGCGTGACGCCATCAATCTGCGCGAGCGCCAGCGCCGTTTGCGACGATGACACGGTAACCGTGATGCGATTGTATTCCCCGGCCACGGAAACAACTGTCGCGCCGGTCTTTTTCACCTGCGCAACAAGGTCATCAGTGGCTTCGCGCACCTGAAGCTCCACCACGATTTCGCCGTTCAACTCATTGTACTTGATACCCCGGGAAAGTTCCTCCCTCAGGGTCGTCTTGTTTTTCGTGGCTTTCGTTGCTGCCTGCAGCAATCCGCCGGTCAGCTTCTCAGCCCCCGGATAGCCGCCGAGTCCAGCCAGTTTCGGATTGCTTGGTGCTGTGGAACTCGCCGCCAAAACTCCCGGCGCGGCAAGCGCTGCCGAAATCAAAAGGGCGGAAAGAGAGACAGTCCTCTTCTTCATTGGTTCGTGACCTTTAGCTGAGGCTTTCGGTAAAGACAATGCTTTCAGATTCGCCGGAGCTTTTACGACCAAAGCGTAAAGCCTCAAGGAAAACTTTGTCTTACCAGTTGTTTCGCAATGCTTTAACCGTAACTCTACTGCAAAGAAAACCGGGTTCTAAGGAGGAGAAGGCCGGGATTCAGGCCTTCTCCTGATCCATCATCAAAGCAGGGGGATTTGGAACGAGCTGACCTCCAGCAATTCCAGCGTCACAGTCCCGGCCGCGTTGTTTCCCAGACCGGGCGCCATGATGTAGTCGAACGAGAAGTTCATCCTGCTGAAGTCGATTCCGGAGAGGGTTTCGTAGTATAAGTCGTATGTTAGCAACTGTCCGCCAGCAGGGACGTTTGCCCCATCGGTGGGTGAGTCGACCGAAACCATCGCGCTCATGTCGTTGTTGAAGCTGTTCACGCGAAGCCGGAATGTTGGTACTTGGCTCTTTACATTCAGGTTGGATCGTACTTTGAACCGGGCCCTGTAAACACGTGAGGGGTTGAACACGGGCGCGTTGCCATCGTCCTCCGGCGAGCCAAAGTACCCGAAACTAACGGTGCTTGCCGTGGTGGCGGGGCCAAGACGAAGGCCGTCAGCGACGAATGCTTGCTGGGGGGCTGGGAAGATCGGCTGGGCATCACGGAACGTCCAGCCATGGCTGTCAGGACCGCGGAAGTCATAATTGCGGACGGTCTGCTGGTCGATCAGGCCATTCACCGAGATCGCCGTCACGTCCACGCGATCCAAGATCAGGTTCACGTTCGCCGCATCGGTGCCGCCCACGTTGATCACCTCATAGAAGAGGCGGAAGCGTTTCTGGGTGGGTGGCAGGGTGAAATAGAGCCGATACAGCAAGGGATCGATCGGGGAAAGGACTCCCTCGCCGGTGGACGAGATCACCAGCATGTCCGACTGTTCGTTGCTTTCCGTCGTGGCGCGGAAGCGAATGGTGGGTGCAGTGCCCCGATCCTCCACAGAGCTGCGAACAACGAAATCCGCCCGGTAGAGGTTCGTGGCGCCATTGTTTCCATTCATTGGAATATCGCCAACGCGTTCATATGCGCCTGCGACAAACGACGGGGAGGAGAAGAACCCGAAGGTGTTCGTATTGTCTGTCGTCGTGAGGACGGGCGAGCCAAGGGCATCACCCGGCGTTGGTGCGATGAAGGAGGCGCCACCTGATTCGAAAACCCACCCATCAAATGTGGACTGCGTGGCCGCGATCTCCGGGTCGCTGGAGGGAACCGCCACGAACTGCTGGCGGAAACGCTGTGCGGGTGTGCCGACGGGGGTCGGAATGGGTGTGATGCCCGCATTGCCCGCGATGTCTTCCAAAATCCGCTGTGCATCAACCAGGCCGGCACCGGTGACGTCATCAACACCGGGCGCGCCGCGGCGACCGATCACATCGATTGCCGTGGACCTCATGATCGAACTGACTTCCGCCGGGGTCAGTTCCGGTTTCATGTCCAACATCAACGCAGCAATCGCTGCCGCGTTCGGGGCGGCCGCCGACGTGCCAAAGAAATTGGGGAAATTGTCCGGCTCGCCCTGATAGCCAAGCAGGTCAAGGGGTCCGCCGAAGAACGTCGTGTTGTCACCCTGCGTCGCTGCGATGTCGGGAACGTACCGCGCGCGCGGCGCATATGCGCCCGAATCGCTGAATTGAATCGTCAGGTTGCCGCCGCGGGATGTGAAGTCCTGCGGGTCAATGCCGGGGCCTGCATGCAGGTCCGTGTTGAAATTCGGCGTGTCATACCACGGTACCGCGCCAACAGCCATCACGCCTTCCGCGGTGGCGTGGCCGAAGATCGTTGGGCCGCCATACTGCGCCGTGTTGGAGGTGATGCCCTCGATGATCGGAAGCGCGCCGAAGGCAACCAACCTGCATTCCAAGGGGGTGCTGGGGCTCTGCGGGATACCGTCCTGCATTCCCCGCACATGATTGATTGCGATGTAGAAGGTCTGCGCGGTGTTTGTGAAGTTCGTGTATTGCAAAATCTCCAGCGGATTGCCGCGCGGCGACCCTGTCGTGCCTTGAATGTCGTTGATGACGCCCGCGCCGCCGCTGTCCACGCTTGGCCCCAGATAGGCAACGATATCCAGGTCAACCTGCGATCCATTGCCCGGGCTGACACTGGCGTAGGGTTGATTCCATTGCAGGATCAGCGTTGTCGTGTTGAACGGCAGGAACGTGACCGCAAGGAAGGGGGTTCCATTGTCCCAGCGGTGATAGTCGTCCGTGGTCAACGCCGTTGAACCTTCCGTGTCCACGGATGGATTGTAATCGCGGAAGTTGAACTTCAACCCGAGGTTCTTGCCGTTTCCAGCCGCGCTGAAATACGGCACGCCGGCGGCCACGCATTCACGCGCAGCCTGCGCCACGGGACCGTCCTGATACATCGGCTCTGCAAAATAGATGACGTCATCAACGACGACCGTGCTTCCCGCATTTCGAAGAGCAGTGATTCCCTCCGCAAAGTTCGTTTCGCTGATGTACGCCGTGTGGAATGCGATGTCCGCGCCGGGTGCCAGATCGTGCACCAATTCCGCCATGCCCGCGCCTTCATCACTCGCTTGACCGAAGATGCTCAGCGCAGGAATGTCGCGCAGGATTTGGACTTGGGGGGGGAGATCGCCGCTGTCCTGGTTGCGCGCATGCTGCAGGATGCCTGGTTCGCCCTCACCGGGTGTCGTGCTTGCCTGACGCACGCCGTTTGTTGCCGCGAAGCTGTCGGAAATCACGCCAACCTTCTGCCCCGCGCCCGTCACGCCGTAACGACTGATGGCCTTGTCGACGTTCATCGCCACGTAGGATTGCGCTGTCACGATTCCCGCGCGTCGTTCGCGCCCGTAGCATGGCTCGATTTGCACGACGTTTGGCAGCTTGGCCAACTCATAGACTGCGTTCGGGTCAACCAACTCCAGCGTCACGCGCCGATACTTCTCGGACACGTCGATCACGTTCACGCCCTTGATCGCAAACTGCGCGGCTGTTCCCGGCCCCCACTTGTCAATGGTTGCCTCGCACAGGATGTTGCCCCCCGTCGTGGTCCGAACGGGGCTGTCCTTGATCACGCCGGAACTCAGCGACTTGCCCGTGGTTCTCTGTTCAACCTCATTCAGCAGCTTCAGCGAGACCACGTCTGCCGCCCATGGCTGGCCAAGCCCTTCCGCCCGCGGATCCACCGCGAGGGCCTTCCCTCCCGTGGTCATGGCGGCTGCCAGCAGCAGTGCGCCCGCAACAGTTCGACTGGTCATCATCAAGGTCCTCTTCCGTGCAATCATCTGCGATGCGATCTCCACCGTGGGTTTGCCGCGCTTCAAAAATACTCTATTCCTGATAGTCTCATCCCACTTCACCCCTCTTGCCAGCACAAGGAAATAAGCGGACCTCCGCCGCTTGGAGGCCATGGTTCGGAAGCCTTCACGAGCAGGAACTGCATTTGTCCGGATTCTTCCCTTTCGCGTTTCCAGCGGTAATCGCGTTCCCGTGCACTTTTGCCAGCCGACAACCTCCGGTCAGACCAATCAAGTTCGTCAAATGTTCCAACTCCAGCCACATCAAATATTTTCTTAAAAACGCGTTTCTTTTTTTCTTGCAGTGGTGCCGATGGGAGGATCATTCCTCGCAGGATTCTTCACCACAGGGACAAGCCACCACAGGGGATGCAGTGGGGCGGTCAGCCATCAGGAGAGCAGAACTATGAAGGCCCTCAAAGTTGTCACACTATCCACGTTGTTAGCAGTTACCGCGCTGGCGGTCTCCGGCTGCAGCTCCGCTCAAAAGGGTGCTGCGGGAGCGGGCCTCGCGGGCGGTATCGCCGGTGCAGTCGTCGGCAATAATTGGGTTCCCGTTGGCCCAACCACGGGTGCCGTCATCGGCGGCACGTCCGGCGCGGCCATCGGCGGCCTCGTCGGCGACGCCTATGACCAGGTCACCCAGGCAGACACGGAGCGTGAGTTGGAGAACCTTCGCGCGCAACTCACCGAGAAGGAAAACGAACTCGCCGCGCTCAATGGCAAGGCTGCGCCCTCAGCGGACCAGTTGGCGGAGTTGGACAACCTTCGCAGTCAACTGGCAGACGCCCAGAGCAAGCTGGCTGCGGCCCAGGCTGATGCAGCCGACAAGGCGAACCTTGGCGGTGAAATCGCTGCCCTCAAGACACAGATCAGCGACCTGAAGAACGCCCTCCAGCAGGCCCAGGATGAGGCTGATGCGCTGCGCCAGCAAATCAACGACAAGGAAACACAGGTCGGCGACCTTCGCAACAAAGTCGACGTCCTCCAGACCTCACTGAACGCAAAGGACGAGGCGACCGACGCCCTCAAGAAGCAATTGGCCGACATGAACGTCAAGCTGGAGGAAACCAGCCGTGGACTTCAAATGACGATCGTCGATTCGCTCCTCTACACACCGGGCAAGGCGGAACTTTCCAATGAAGGTCATGACCTGATCGCGAAAGTGGCCGGGATCCTGAAGGAGAAATTCCCCAACCGCGAACTTCTCGTGGAAGGCCACACGGACAACCAGCCGATCAAGATGTCCGGTTGGCGCTCAAACTGGGAACTGGGTGCCGCGCGCGCCCTGACGATGCTGCATGAGTTGGTTGAAGTTCACGGCATTGATCCCGCGATGGTCAGCGCTTCCAGCTACGGCGAATTCCGCCCATCCACCACCAATGCAACAGCGGAAGGCCGTCGCGACAACCGCCGTGCGGTCATCGTGATTCTTCCCGAGAAGATCTCCACTGTGGGGCGCAAGTCGCTCGCCAGCGCGAACTGATGCACGCGTACTAACAGGCTTCGAGCAGGGAGCCTGAGTTTGGCAGCAAACCGTTTACCGGAGCGGCAGCCGGAGAGACCTGATTACGATCAGGTCTCCTCCGGCTGACAATTTCAAAACTCGCAATTCGCATTCAAGGGTCGGGGCGGAGTCAGGGACACTAGGATTCAATTTCCAAACTGATCCGTGGTGTCCTGGAGCTTGGGGTCAGGTGGTTGCGACCATCAAATCCAAGACTCCAATCCCGCGAACCTCATCACAGGCGGAGCACAGCCCTCCCATGCAAATCTCCGCTGTTCGCTTCCTTCTCATCCTCACACTCGCATGCTTCACCTTCACAGGTTGCTACTCGCGTGTTCGCGACACAGGTTACCTGAAGGGCGGTTATGGCGAGTTCAACGCGATAGAAGTGGGATTCTTCAAGCTGCGTTTTGATGAGAACAGCCGCTACGCCCCCGCCCCCACGCATGAGCGCAAGCTGCAAAAAATCGACAAGAAGACAGGGAAGGAAACGTTCGTTCCGCTCCCCGTGGCCGATGATGAGACGACACGGGCACTGGCGTTCATCCTGCCGGAAACCAAGTGGCTCGCGGCGCCATACGAAGTCTCTCCAAAGAAAGCCGCAAAGGAAACAGAAGTAAAGGACGTGTCCGGAGCGACGGTTTCACCCGACCGCGAAAAGGAAGTCCTCTTCACCATTCGCGAGCGTCTCTATCGTTACCTCCTTCGCTCGTATCCGCATCCCGTCCGCGTGCGCTATGCCTTCTCTCCCACGGACGGGAAGCTCACCGGCTATCGCGTTATCACGATCACCAGCAACGTGACCAGCTACTCCAAGGGAGTGGGCTGGATGCGTTACGTTTTCGGATGGGGCGCCGGCGAAGCGCGCATTCAAATTGAAGGCGAGATCCTGGAGGGCATTGGCGAGGGCCAGGTCAAGATTGGCGAATACGTCATACGCCGTGGTTCCGGTGGCTTCGCGCAGAACGGCCTGAACACGAAGGTGCTTCGCGCGGATTACTGCCTCAAGTACGCCGCCGATGAAGCGATCCTCACCTTCACGCAGCAGCTTCCCTACCTGATGCAGGGGGTCGAGACCATGAAGATGGGCCGCATCAACGCCACCAACATTTACCTCAAGCGCCTTGACGACGACAACTACGCCACCGCACTGGAGCAGGTGAAATCGTTCATGGTTCCCTTGGACGATTCCCGTCGCCCCATCATCAAGAAGACCTTCAGCAACAGCCCCGTCATTTTCTCCCGCGAACCGGGCTTCGGCAAGTAGCCACCCGCAACCAGCGCCCTAATTCATCCATGCATCCTGTGGGTTCGGCCTGATGCGCCGCTCCGTCGGAGCCTCCGCGACCGTGATCTGCGGCACGGGAAAGATCGGTTCCGGTTCACGCAGGCGCGCGTGCCATTCCGCAGCGTGCGCCAGCAGTACCAACCGCGCCAGCTCCGCGCGTTCCCGCTTTGCCGTCACCACCTGCAGGACGACCTGAAGCACCAGCCGTGGCGTTTCCTCCTCTGTGAAGGACGAGAGTGGCGCCGCAAAGGCATCCAATTGCAATCCCGCCCGTTCGCCGCGCGCAGCCTGTACCGCCTGCTCGCGAGCGAAGCGCCTCAAGTCATCCGTCACCGCATCGAACTTCTTCAGCAGCAGCGGGAATCCCGTCGCGTCCAGGTCAATGACCAGCGGCTGGGACAACCACTCCATTGCATTCCCCCGTGTCTCGCACGGTGCTTCCAGAAGGGAGTTTCTCCACCCCAGCAGTCGCAGTTCATCGTCTGCGAATGCTTCTGCGAAAACCGACGCGGAAAACTTGCTCGCGCTCAGGCGGCTGAAACTTTCCAGGCAGGGCGCCAGTTGTCCCGAATCGAATGCGCCCTGGATGATGTCGCGAATCTTGGCGGTGGAAACGCCCTGGAGCAAATTCCATTGTTCCGCCAGCGGCTTGAACACCTGCGACAGGTAGCGCCCGGCCTGCGCCGGCTTGGCGTCCAACGCATATTCCGAGAAGCGCTTCCTTCGCTTGGGTCCGTATCCCAACTGCTCCGCAAGGCGTGCCAGAAACAACCAGTGGTGCAGTGTCCGCATTGTTTCGCGCGACATCTGCGCCGCTGCGCCAATGCGGGGACTCCATACGCGCGTCCAATCCGCCAGTTCCCGCGCGCGCTGCCCCGGTGACTTCATGGAATGCGTGGCGAGCGACCCGCGCGCCAGTGCATTGAGATTCAGCAGCGGTGCCAGCCGATCGCGGGTTGCCTCCGCGCCGCGTGCTTCCAGGAGCACTTCCTCCTGCGCGAAGTCGATCAACTGCGTGTGCATCCGGTCATCGATCAGGAGCACATGCCGCAGCCGGAGTTCCGCCTCATGGATCCGCGCTGCGATCTGGCGCTGCTGCTGCGTCAAATCCTCATAGGCCTTGAAGGCCTCTTCCGTTCCCCGCAGTTCATCCTTCACAAGGACGATCAACATTGCGTTGCCATCGGGCAGGGGAGCGGTCTGCCACTTCCCCACATTTCCCAACGCTTCCATTTCGGTGAAGGCTGCCACGTTCCAGCCCAGGTGATGGAGCAGCGAATGAAGCTGCGCCAGTGCGGAATCAGGAGACTTTTTCTTCGTCGCGGACATGTGCGAAGAAGACGTGATCACGTTCCCTGACGCGATGGATTTTTCGGGAAAATGACAGAAGGCGGCCCAAAAAGAAGGACGGCGGCGCCGAAGCGCCGCCGTCCGGATGGAACGACAGAAGTACGGGGATCAGAAAAGATCCCAGCTTGCCACGGACGATGGGGGGCGAATGCCACCAATCAGGCCCGATGAGGAGGATGCGGTCAGGTAGGCCGCATCCGTTGGGCGAAGGAAGTCGGCATTCGTCTGGCTGCGGCCGATCGTGTAGGTCAGCGACGCATAGACCGGATCCGCTGTGACCGAGGACCCAGAGGCGGCCGTCAGGTCGCCGAGCGTCGTGATGGCATGCGCTCCTGCCGTGACGATGGCGGAGGTTGACACGTTCAATGTGCTGGCACCGGCTCCTGACGTGTCATTCTTCATGTTGGCGTAGGTATCGCCCGTGCCGGAGAAGATCGAGTTCGTGATTGCATAATTCTGTGCGCTGAGCGTTGCGCCTTCCGCGCCGATCACACCGTCGGTGTTGGCTGTCGCCGCCGAATCGTGAACTGTCACGTAATCAAGTGTCACGTTTGTCACGACAGGCCCCGCTGCGATGGAGCCAAAGGCAATGTTTCCGCCGGGGCTGACGTTGCCGCTGTTGTTGAGCGCAATGCGGCAGTCAGTGATCGTTGCCGAGGGGTTGTTTCCGAAGAAATAGACACCACCGTTCGTCACTTCCACGACGTCTGTCTTTGTCATGTTGAGCGTAACGCCGACACTTCCGAAGAACTTCGGCCCAGTGTCTGTTGCCGCCGCGAATGGTCCTCGAAGACCGCACTTTGCGAACAAGACTCGTCCTGCCGTACCGTCGATGACTGTGGCGATGTTTGAACCGGCGGCCTGATACCCCGCGCCGCCAACATTCGCGACCACCGTCCCATTGTCGATCGTGACCGTCTGCGGTGACCCACCCCCGCCAAGGACAACGATCGCATCATCGTTGCACCCCGTGATAACGCAGTTGCTGAACGTCAACGCCGCCGTGTTGGAGCTTAGCTGAATCCAATCGTCGCCAACATTCCGCCCACCAACGGACGGGCTTGCACTCGTAGGCGCAAGGAACGGCGCAGATCCGTCAAGCGTTGACAGTCCGTTGGATCCGTCATTCGCCGCAAAGATGCAGTCATCGAAACTGAAGGAAGCGCCGGTTCCCGTCAGGGCGATTCCGTCGGCAGTATTGTTCGCGTAGCCCAAATCGATCTCGGGGGCGAAGCCAATGCCTGTGAAGGTGACGGCGCAACCCGCGCCTGTCGATAACGACCAGCAGAATTGTCCTGCGGCCCAGCTCACAATGATCACTGGCCGGCCGGATTCCGCGACAAAATCGACATTCTTGTTCGCGTTGAGTGTCAGGACAAGGTTGTCAGCCTGAACCAACGCGCCTTCGGTGCTGCGAAGGGTAATCGTGTTGTTGGTGTCCACGCCCGCGTTGATCTGCGTGATCGCGTCGGCGATGGTGTTTGTCGGAGAGGAGCCGCCAACACCCGTTGAGGGGGCGACGATGATGTTCAGTGCGCTCGCATTTCCGCAAATCAGAGTGATGGCAGCTAATGCCAAAAATCCCTTTTTCATCTTTGAAGACTGCCTTTCCGGCTGGTGCCAGATGGGATCATACTGCAAAAACCACAAACCTAACAAAGTGGGAACATCAGACAAGAAATGGTCTCCGGTCAAGTACAATACCGCAACAATCTAGCGGTAAAGGGGAGGAGCATTGTCTCCCGCCCCTGCACATGCATCAGGGCAATGCCATAATACCAGTAGTTTCAGTGTGATTACCCGCCGCAAGAGACTGCGTTGAGTCCCTTGCACATTGACGACTCCAAGAAGTGCATGTGGCTGAATTGCTGCTATATTTTGGACGCATGGTTTTCTGTCAAAATATCCGGAAATTTGTATAATAG
>JADLAR010000035.1 GCA_020848155.1 Candidatus Sumerlaeota bacterium | reverse complement strand
GGAGCAAAAGCGCGAACCCTTGAAACACTGACGCAAGCCGTCGCCCAAGCTCTCGACGCCGTCACCACAAACGACATCAAAGGATGGTTTCGATTGTGCGGCTACATTATTTAGAAAAATGCTCTAGATCGGGCACTTCGTCGCTTCACCATCCGGTCCGATCACGGCGCGCTTGCCGTCGATCAGGACCTCCACGTTTTCGCCCACCAGGATCCGGCTTCGAAGCTTTGGGAATTTCCGCAGCAGCTCGTGATACGCATCAGAAAGGTACTTGATGCGCACCACCGGCTCATCCCCCTTCAGCGATGAATCGATCCACGCCGACGACTTGTCCACGCGACGGAAGCTGATCCCATCCACCTGCATGATCTCCCCGCCAGCCGCCGTGTCCCTGGTTGGTTCCGCTCGCCGAGGCTGGGAACTCAGTGCGATGCTCGAGGATTTTTGCTCCCGCAAGGCGTCCGAGAATCCAAACGATCCCTCGCCCGTGCTGGACTTCATCGCCGCTTCATTGGACAGATCGCGCAGCTTCTCCCTCGCGCCCGGTGCGGCCCCCACCGTGACAGGACTCGCTCCGCCCGTAGTCATTGCGTATTCTTCATCCGGCGCAGCGAACATGCTTGTGTAGGGCGTGACGAGCCGAAACTCCCGCGCGAGTGCAATGACCTCGTCTTTCAGTTCCTTGTTCTCTCCATGCTGCCGAATTTCATCAAGAAGGTACGCAACCTTTCGCCCCGCCCATATTGCACGGATGGACTCACTTCTCTCGTCCGTTGCTTCCGGGAAATCCACCTTCAGCTTCGACTCGTAGTCCTCGCTTCGCGCCCGCCCCTTCAGCGTGATCGTCGCGGGGCCGCTTCCCACGTAGCGACCCGCCAGAACCAGTTCCCGCCCCGCAAACAAATCCGGCATGTTCCTGGGATACTGTTCCTTCAGCTCCACGCCCTCGCAGGTGACTTGAAGGTCTGTCAGCACCGGTGACGAGATGGCCTCGAAGAGTCCCGTGACGGTACGCTCCAGGTCCTCCTTGGGGCGTATATACGTTGGGAAGGCATGCGTCTTCTCTGCCACGGCGTCCAGCAACGGTGCATTGACGTCATAGCCGAAGCCCAGTGTGAACACCGTCGGTGCCTCCTTGGAGACAAGGTCGACTATCTGTGCCTTGTCCGTTCTTCCCACGGTGGGAATGCCATCCGTCATGAAGACGATTTGATTCACTGTCCCCGCCTTCTTCTCCGCAGAAGCAAGCTGCTTCATCGCTTCCTGCAACGCATCGTGGATGTTCGTTCCGCCGCGCGGCGACCGTTTCTGAAGCCAGTCTTTCGCCTCATTGATTGCTTCCCGCGATGCGGCAATTGGTGCCGGACGAAAGCTTTCCAGTTCCGACGCGAATGTGATGACGTTGAATTGATCCGCATCACCCAGGTTTGACAGGCATTGCCGCAGTGCGGAAATCGCCTTGTCAAACTTTCCGTCTTCCTCCATCGATCCACTTACATCCAGAACGAACAGCACGCGCTTCGGAAGGGTCTGGGCCAGCACACCGCTCCTGGGCGGTGAAACCATTAGCAAATAGTAACCCCGGTCGTCGCCGGGAGCCTTGCTCCCCGCCAGATGCAGCGGCGTCGCCGTTTCGTCGATCGCATACAGCAGTTCGAAATCCGTGACACCCTTCAGGCCCTTCGGCAGCGAAATCGTCGCGCTTTTTCCGTCAGCGCCGCGATCAATCCGCGCCTCATGCGTCGTCGATGTGATCAGGCCAAGTTCCTGATCCGACTTGAGTGAAACCTCAAACGTTGACTCCGGAGTGCGTGCCTCCTCCGCGGTGTCGCCCGTATTCCTGAATCGCCATCGGTACAGGCCTGATTCCTTGGACACATTCTGCAGAAGGTGAATCTCCACCTCCGCCTTGTCGCCCGGCGGCACGGGAAAAATGCTCACGCGATACGTGTTCTCGTCCAGGTACTCCAACAACCCCGGATCGCGGCGGCGGCGCACGATCTGATCATACATGTCGCGCGCCTTCCTGCTGTCCAACAATTCCGCGGAGGATTTTTGCCCATTGATCGTCATCGAAAAGTCCGTGACCTGCGCATCCTTCGGCACGGGAATCAGGAACGAGCCTTCCAACTGTTGTGACGAGTCGTTCCTGATTGTCTCGCGAATGACGGTGCGTGCGACGACACCATCGATCTCTGATTTCACACTGTGCGAGGTGATGCTGACAGCCGGCAGCGGGCGCTCTGGCGGCGGGACGATGATGATCCGCGCGTTTGCGGCGGCGGCGGAGAAGAGGAGCAGGACAAGAAGGGAAAGGATGCGAAAGCGCATGGGTGAAAACTCCGGAAAGAGTGCTGGCATGAATGACAGCCGCGCCTGCGAAAAAGTTCCGCGCCTACTTGAGGGACAGGCGGATCACATCAACCGTGTCATCATTCACGAGTGCGCGTTTCGCGCGCGCCATGTGCGGAATCCAGAGGATGCCGGCATCGTCACACACCCCTGCCACGTCAGGACGCAGCGGGCGGGGAACACGATGCTCCTGTAGGCATGTCCGGACCGACTTCGAGGTTCCATTGCCGGTGGAGATGCGTTCAAGAGCGGTGAAGCGCCGCACCACAAGCCTGCCTGAAATACCCGCCTCGTCGATCCATGCACTGCGCTGCGCGTCATTCGCCATGCAGGCCTCCGTTACTGAAAGCCGTTTCGCGGAAACCGGCGAATCCGCATCGTCGACCGTGATAATCCCGGTCGCAAGTAGCAGCAGGGGCAGGCTTCCGCTCACCCGCAGCAACGACTCGCGCAACGAATTGTTGTCCAAATTCCGGAAAAGAAGTCCGTGTTCGTTCGACAACCACAGCGAAGTGTCCTGAAGCAGGGGGAAGGTGGCCTCATCTCCATCAGTCGTCGTGATTCTATCGCAAGCTGCACGGAGAACTTCGCGCCTCGGAAGGATGGGAGTGGTGGTCTTGATGGGCTTTGTCATCACTGTGCTCATGGCGCGCAGGACACCCGGAAGAAGTGCAGTGTCACATTCGCGCAACACACGCGCGGAAAAGAGGATCTCGTGATCCAATTGGGTCAACAGGGCACGGCCGCACGCTTCCTGCACGGCATGGGAGTAGACCGCCTCGACCTCCCCCGCGATCATCGCACTCTCCGCGATTCCTTCCACGGCACTTGGGTCGCACTCCAACAGTAGTGGAATCACGCGCTGACGAAGGAAATTCCGCTTCGCATGAGTTTCCGCGTTGGTTGCGTCATCACGCCACGCCTCACACATCGTCCGCAGTGCGCCTTCGATTTCGGCGCGCGTCATCGCCAGCAGCGGGCGGATGAAGGTGAAATCATCCCCGATCCTCCTCACCGTGGTCATCGCGGCCAGCCCACGCGGACCACTTCCGCGAAGTGCCGCCAGCAGGAACCCTTCCGCCAGATCGTTCGCGTGATGGCCGAATGCAATCACGGAAATGCCGAGCGCACGCGCGAGCGACTTGAGGAGCTGGAGGCGTGCATCGCGCAAGCCCGCCTCGCTGGCATTCGCTGTTAGCATCGAGGGGTCGATGCGTTGCGCGTGGAACTCCCAGCCAATGCGCTGTGCCAGAGCGCGTACGAAATCCTCATCCTCATCGGAAGCCACACCGCGGGTGCGGTGATTAACATGCGCGATCACGAACTTCACTGTTCGCTGCGGGATGTGGGCTTTCAAATGGTGGCAAAGGTACACGGAATCGGCGCCGCCGGAAACCGCCACCAACACCGCGCCTGATTGCGCGGCGACCGTGCGCCAATCAGGCTGTGGCGCCATTGCCTTTGCGCCCGCCCTTCAGCAGGGCATTCCAAGTCGCCTCCAGGCTGTTTGCCGCCGCTTCGGGAAGATCAACCGTCAGGTTCGTCTTCAACAAGGACAACGAAACTTCCCCCAGTTGGATGCTGCGATCATCCGAATCAGGATGCTTGTCGCATGCCACAAGGCGCGAACCAACATTGCGGTAGTAGCGCGCCTCGTCATCCTCGCGCTTCAACTCAAAATCATCCACGAAGAAGGACGTGCCATGCGTGGTAAGGCGGATGTGCCTGATCTCATTGATGCGGCGATTTGGAATATTCATGTTCCACAGCGTGCGCGGCTCCGGCGCTTGCGCGACAAGCCAGGGCAGGATGCGCGCGACCACCTGGGCCGCGTCATCGTAGAACGCCTCGGGATAGTGCCAGCATGCCAGCGAACAGGCCATCGCGGGGATTCCAAACAGCGTTCCCTCTATCGCACCCGCCACGGTTCCCGAGTAGAATACGGAATTTCCCGCATTCATCCCGCGGTTGATTCCCGAAAGGATGAAATCCGGCCGATAGCCGTTCATCGCCGTCAGTGCGAATTTCACGCAATCGGCGGGCGTCCCGTCCACCGCCCGACCAAAAAGCCTTCCGCCGATGCGGCGTTCTTCCACCTTCATTTCATTCGACAGCGACAGTGAGCATCCCGCGCCGCTTCGCTCGCTCAGGGGGGCGACCACCAGCACATCCCAATCGTCCTTGATCGCCGCGTGCAGTGCCTGAAGCCCCGGCGCGTCGATCCCGTCATCGTTCGTGATCAAGATTCGTTTCGTCATGGACGCGATGGTTGGGCGCAGCGCCCTGAAATCAAGTGGGAAACTTCACCGTGCGGGCATTTGCGCGGGGAACCGATCGACCAGCGCGGTCCAGGTTGCGCGGTCCCTGCCTGCGATTGTCTTGATGGAAAGGTGCGGAAGCTCGATGCTTTCCTGCTTGTCGAGGAAGTTCGCCACCGGCGGGCGCAATCGGGTTCGATGATCGACGATCACATGGATCGGCAGCGGGGTTTCATCAATCAGGGCCACAGTCAGTCCCAGCGCCCGTTCATGCGCCAGCACCACATACGCGACGTCGATCCCGGTTTTTCTCTGGCGTCCGTCCTGAAGCACGATTGCCGTGCCGCTGGGGGAACGCTCCGCGATCATGTCGATGGCTTGGATCTTTTCCGTGGCAGGGATGCTCGTTCCCAGGCCCTTCATGATTCCGGCCCGCGTTGCTGCAATCAACGCCGTGGATGACGCGACGTAAAGCAGGATGAACGTGAAGGACCCCGCCTGCACGCGTTGTGTCGCAGGTGCGGCGGTCAGGGTGCACGCCGCAGCCACCGCAGCCGGCACCAGCACAGGAAGCAGATACGGAGGGACTGCCGCGCGAAAAACGATCCCGAACAGGATCAACGGACACACGATGCCCAGCAGCAGCGCGGTGGGCATCACTCGCGATCCACTCCCACGAACGAGGGCCAGCGTAGCACCCGCGATGGCGATTCCAAGCAAGGCAAGGGCACAAGTCGTCTGCGCCAGGCTTGCAACCATCGCAGTGCGCGACACCATGAACGGTCGTGGTGCACCCAGCAAGTCATTCGTCCAGAAATCGGAAAGCACCAACGCCCACGCGGTATGTGGCGACACCGGCATTCCAAGTGACTGCGTTGCGCCGCAGAAGATGAGCGAGCAGACCAACCGCATCTCGCGGAATTGATTTTGGGCGTCGGCAATCAGCCACGGCCCATAGCACATCACCAGAAGGACAACTGCGGCAATGATGGCGCGCCCCCTTTGCTTTCCATCGAAGCCGCACATTACGGAGAGGGGAATCACCCACAGGACAATTCCACTCAGGTGCACGCACTGCGCGGCAATGGCCGCACAAAATGATCCTGCAAGAAACCTCCACGCACGTTTCTCATGAGCCACGATCGCGCACCAGAGCGTGACGCTGGCGAACAGCACGATCAGGTCGTGCCCCCAAATGCGCCTGCTGTGCTCCACTGCATTGGGGCAGAATGCAATGATGGCGGCGGCAAGCAAACCCGCCCGATGACCGGAAAGGCGCCGGGCACTGTCAAAGCCGAAGAAGATGGCCGTGGAGCCGGCCACTGCGAAGCACAAGCCCAGGCTCCGTGGGTCGATGGTCAACCAGGTCAGCGGTGCCAGCAGGTAAAGGAACAGCGGCGGATTGTGGAATCCGAAGCTGGTCATGAGTCCCGTGGGGGAGAAGTGCACGCCGTGGGAAATCTGAAGCGCCATCGCTGTCGCGGTGCCTTCGTCGATTCCATACTGCACGAGTCCCGGCTGCATTGCGCGCAGCAACAGGCCGGCGGCGAAAATCGCCCACCAACGCCAATCACGGACCGGCAAATGCAATCGCATGGGGGCATCAAAGGGCTGCCGCCCCGCACGGTCAAGCACCCCCTGCCAATGATCGCCCCTTGCGTCAAAATGGGGAGGCACTGCTCAATATCCCCATGACCTTTTCGGTGGTGATCGTTTCCCTTAATGGACGCCAGCGCATCGCCATGCCCCTTGATGCATTGGCGGCCAGCGACCCCCGCCCCCATGAAGTCATTGTCGTCGACAATGGCAGCAGCGATGGGCTTTCTGATTTTGTCGTCGCCAACTACCCGTGGGTGACGCTTGTGCGCGCCCCGCGCAACCTCGGTTTTGCAGGCGGGAACAACCTCGGGATTGTGAATGCAGTGGGCGATGTCGTTGTGCTGCTCAATGACGACACGGAACCCCGCGCGAACTGGCTGGCGCCGATCAGGGATGCCTTCGCAGCAAACCGCAGGCTTGGCATCGCGGGATGTTCCCTCCTTTATCCCGGCGGTGAAAAGATCCAGCATCAGGGTGGCGTGATCCACGCCAACGGACTCACCGACCACGCCGAGTGGAACGCGCAATGGAGTGGCGAGGATTCCCTTCCAGCCCACATCGATGCCCCCTATGTCACCGGCGCTGCGATGGCGATTCGGCGCTCCGTCATTGATCGCGTGGGCATGCTGGACGCAGGCTACTGGCCCATCTACTTCGAGGAAGTTGATTTCTGCGAGCGCGCCACACGGGCTGGTTTCGGCTGTGCGGTGGTGCCACGCAGCGTGGTCATTCATCACGAAAGCCAAACCACCGTTCGCTTCAGCGCAAAGTTCCTGAAAACCTACCACCGCAATCGCATCCGATTCCTGCTCAAGAACCGCCGCGTGCGCGGCTGGATGGCGGCCCTGGGGGCGGAGGTGCGCTGGATCGTGCAGCACCGCCCATGGGACCAGTTGTGGCCCTGTGCCCTCGCCTACGCCTGGGCGCCCGTGCATGTTGCTGATGTGCTGCGCCAGCGCTGGAGCGGTCGCCGATGAGCAGGATCCTCATCGTTGGCACCGGCCCGCTGTTGGAGTCCGGCGCGCGCATCATGAGCGGCCAGTGCCTGCGCACATGGCACTTCTGCAAGCCGCTTCTCGATGCAGGCCATGCCGTGCGCTTGATGACGATTCCGATCCCCGGAACCACGAATGACGGCGCGGGTGCGGCGAGCGAGGCAGCGCGGTACGAGGATCTTGACTACAGGAAATTCAACACAAACGACAGCGCCCGCGTCCTTCCCGAGCTGGAATCCGCCATTCGCGAATTTGCTCCGGATGCGATGATCGGCGTGAACGCCTATCCCGCGTTCCTGCTAGCGAAGGCGTCCCTGCAAAACCAAATTCCCCTGTGGGCGGATCTGAATGGCTGGACCATGGCGGAGGGCCTGATCCTCGGCAAGGTTGTTGGACACCAGCGCGACTATCCCCACTTTTGGTGCATGGAGGCGCAGGCTGCGCTGCGGGCGGACAGATTCTCCACGGTGACAAGTCGCCAGGCGCATGCGCTGCTTGGTGAACTCGCCGTGCTGGGGCGCGGAATCGTGGAACCATCACGCATTGTCGCAACAGTGCCGAATGCCGTCTATCCGGATTACGCATCGCTCACCCGCAAACCCGGCGTGCCGGAATTTCTGCGCGAAAAGTTGCCGCCCGATTCGTTGATAGCATTGTGGACCGGCGGATTCAACTCCTGGACTGACCTTTCAATGTTGGTCAGCGGAGTGAAGGCCGCCATGGACGCCGAATCGCGCCTCGCCTTTGTGTGCACAGGTGGCGCCGTCCACGGCCACGATGAACAAACCTACAAGACCTTCCTGGCACTTGCGAAGGAACTCCCCCCCGGCCGTTTCCTTCCACTGGGCTGGATTGATTTTGATCAGGTGCGCGCGCTCCATGAAAGCGCCAACGTCGGCATCAACCTCGACGGCGACAACATCGAGACCATTTTTGGCGCGCGGAATCGCGTTACCAACCTGCTGGGCGCGGGGGTTCCCGTCGTGACCACACGGGGAACTGAAATTGCCCAATGGATCGCCGATCACGAAGCCGGCACCGTCATCCCGCAGGGGGCCTCCGGCCAACTTACCGCCGCCCTGGTCGACTCGGTTGGGAATGCAACTTTCTGGCAGCAGCGTGCCGCCACCATGCGCGCGAAAGCACTGCATGACTTTGCGGCTGTGAACACCCTTCCCCTTCTTCTGGAGTGGTGCAGCGACCCAAAGCGCCTTCAGGTGGCGGACGACCAGCCCGTGACGAACCTTCGCGCCCTGTTCCAGGCCATCGTATTGCGGCCAGAACTGCTCAACGCTCCTGTTGCGCCCAGCATCGTGCCTGCCGCCGATGAAGTGAACGCGTCACCGGCGGAAAAACTCCGACGCCTCTTGAAGGGAATTGTGCGTGATTAGGTTGGCGAAATCCTTGAAAACACATGTGGCACTCTGGGCAGCGATTTTCGTGGCTTGCGTCGGCCTTGTGCCTGCCGCGCCAACCGCTCCGCTCCTCAAATACGCCGATTATCGCGGAAGCGAAGAGGTCCTCGTCACCGCTCCGGGAATCACCATCACGGAAGGCGACCTCTTTCGCTACATGGTTCTCACTGGTGCCGGCGATGTGCGTGACGCCATGGGCTGGAAGCGGCTCAGCGAACCACAGAAAATTGTCATGCAGCTTGTCCTTGATCTCATGCTCTACACGGAGCTTGTCGCACCGCGATACCAGCAGCCCGCGAATGCCGAGGATGTGAACCTTGAAATCAAGGGCGAGGAAATCACCATGTTCCCCGCGTATCGCTTCCTGTGGGGCGCATCCGTTGCCAGCGGGAAAATGCATATCTTCCCCGAGGACATTGCATACCATTTCAAGGAGAATAGCGGCCTCTACTCAAAGCCCGAAACAGCCCAGGTACGCCGCCTCCTTGTCCCGATGCCATCGCCCCTCTCCATCGAGGCACGCAACGCGGCACTTGCAAGGGCACAAACCCTTCGCACGCGCGCAACGCTGGAGGGAGGCCTGGCACCGCTGCTCCTTGAGGATCCCAGCCTGCTTGTTGACCCGCCCGGCCAGACTGTTTCCTTAAATCGCGACATGGCGGGAGTTGATCCGCAGATTCTCGACGAAGCATTCTCCCTCGGCGTTTCACAAATCAGCCGCCCGATCCAGACGCCCGCAGGCTTCATCCTTTTGGAAGTCATGAACAAGACCATCGCGGAGCCTGTGGACATCAATGCGGTCTCCGGTGAAATCAAGACAGCGCTGGCAAAGCTCCAACTTGGGCAGCAGTACGATTACCAGATGCTGAAAGCGTACATGGACGCCTACCCCGTGGACCGCGCCCGTCTTTACGAGTTCATGTCCGAGGACACGGAACTCCTCAGCGTCAACGACTTCAGCCTTACCGTCGGCGAGTTCAACAAGCTCTATGCGGACATCGTCGGCAATCCGGATGCGCCCAACATCATCGGCATCGGCGGGCAAACCTACGAGACAATCACTGGAGAGCTCGCGCGCCGCGACCTTGCCAAGCGTGGCCTCCTCAACGACCCCTTCCTCGTGAAAAGCAGCGAATTGGCCCACAAGGTTTTTCGCATGAACCAGTACGGACGAATCCGCCGCGCGGAAGTGAACCCCACGCCCGAAGAATTGAAGGAATACATCGCGAGCAAGCCATCGGAGTTGGATCCCGGACTCTTGAAAACCGTCTGGGCGATGAAGCTCAGCCCCCGTCAGCGTGAAAACTACAACCAGCTTCAACTGGACGAATTGCAACTGCGCATGCAGACCTACATGATCACTGTGGTGCAGGAGGCCCGCACCCGCCTGAACGCAACGCTTCAGGATCTGAAGGCGGACGAGACGCTGGATCCCGTCACTGCACTTCGTGGAATGACGCCTCCGTCCGATCCCGCCGTGCGCCTGCGCTACGATGCCATGGGCGAATTTTCCAAGTTCGACACCCAGGCCGTCCTTGGCGTCAAATACGAGACGCTTGTCCTCAATGAATTCACCAGCCCCGTACCCCTTCGCGATGGCAGCGTCGTCAGCTATTTCGTGATTGCGGAAAAACCCGTCGGAAAGCTTCCGAAGGAACAGCTTCTTGCCGCAGCTCGTGCGACCTACATCAACACCAAGGCCTTCGAGGAAGTCCTCAACACGGTGAAGCAGTGGAAGAAGGAAAACAAGGTCGTCTACGCGGAACCGCTGCGCACCGGCGAAGCCTACGGCAAGGCGGCTTCCCCGGACCAACAGACCACAGGAACCCTGCGTTCAACCCGTCCCGATCCGGCGCTTGTCCAATAACCCGGCGGGCTATTCTTCGCGCAGGCCGCAGAACACCTCGTTCTCCCACTTGTAGTTCAGATGTTCCACTTCATGGTTCCAGATGTGCCCGGTCGCCGTGGAGATGTGCTCGTCCTTGCGGTCGAACTCGCTGCGAAGCCCCAGGTCGCGCAGGTGTTTCGCGCCAAGCCTCCGCGCCGCACGCGTCACCACGTTCAGCGTCGACTCCTCCGGCACCTCGCTTGAAATCGCGTCCTTCCATGTTTTTTCGTCCACGCCGAAGGTTGCCTGCAACTTCTGCCGCGTGAAGGCGTTCTCGAAATCCAGGAGCTCCTCCTTGAAGGCAGAGTAAAGTTCCGACGCCTTGTCCTTCTCCTCGCGCCATGTATAGACGTGCATGGCATGCACCACAGCCAGCGTCATCAGGGCAACGTTCTCATACGTCGCACGCGTGTCCATGTTGTTGAACGCGAAACCCGTGGAATTCAGTCCCATGTTGGCGAGATAGATCGCATGCGCGGCCGCGCCGATTTGCACGCAGTCATCGTCCGTCAGGTCGGGCTCCTCCTCGTCATCGGGAGCATCCTTCAGCAGGCACGAGAGGCAGTATTCGCGAAGCTGGATGTCCGCTTCGCTGCACACATGGTGGATGAAGTGCTCCTTCCACGCGATGCGTGACATGCACACAAGGAAGTCCTCGATGTTCCGCATCACGACAGGGACGCGGCGAATCGGCACGATGTCGCGGATGGTCCCCAGCATGCCACCCATGAACGTCTTCGGTTCGCCCACGACGAGGCGATGCAGCCTCATCAGCGCCGTGTTCAGCGCCGGTTTCCAGATGGGATTTCCCCTCCGCATCTTCTTCGAGCCATCGGGCATCCGCTGCGGGAAGTTGCGTTCCCCCCCCAATGTCCTCTTCGGAGTGAAGCCCCCGCTCTCCTCATATCCAGTGAAACGCACCAGCGATCCCGGCGTGTCCGCAAAGGCCGACCACGACGTTCCATCCTTCAGTGTCGTGCGGCGCGGTTCGTTCTCCTCCATTCCATAAATCTTCAGAAGCTTGCGTCGGACGAACACGTCCGGTCCGCACGGTTGGTACTTCAGTTCCGTCAACTTCACGATCTTCTGCTCGAAGTTGTGGCACGTCTTGAAGGTTGAAAGCAGCGTCTCCAGGGGCTCAAAGTGCGCCCACAGGTGATCGATCTGCTGGTCGCGCAGCACCGCATCCACCTTGGCGATTGTCCGGTCCAGTTGCTTCTTCGTGGACGGGTGCCCCTCGATCACCCAGTCCGTGAAGTTCCGTTCCTTGAACATGATCGTCACGATGTCCCGCGTGGTCGGCGCCGGACGCAGCGTGTTCCAGCGCTTCATCAGCACGTCCTGCTCGCGTTCCTTGCTTTGCTCCGAATCGAGCAGCAGGATCAGGTGGCATGGCGTGATTTCCTCCACCTCGCAACGCTTCGTGAACTCCTGGTGGAGTATCTGAAGCACCTTCGCGTTATAGGCTCCTTCCGGCAGCCAGAAGGGCATCATGAAGTAGCGCTCACCATGATGTTTTGCCACGGCGCGGTTGTACTTCCGCAGTAGGGGCCAGTAGACTTCCATGCCGATTCGCACCAGCAGCCTGATTTCAAAGTCATGTGCGAAGCTTG
>JADLAR010000034.1 GCA_020848155.1 Candidatus Sumerlaeota bacterium | reverse complement strand
GTCCGTTGTGCACGGCGTCAGCGACCACCTTGCTCTTGCCGTCGCCTGCGGCGAAGACGATGACCACGGCGTCCTTCTTGAAGGCAATAGTGCCAAGACCGATGGTGATGACGGGCTTGTTGCGGGACACTTCGATGCCGCCGAGGTCCGTCGCGGCAGCCGCTTCCGTTTCATAGTTCGTCAGCGTCAGGCGCGTGGGGGAGTGCAGGTGCGAGCCGCGCGCGTTGAAGCCGATGTGGCCGTCGGGGCCGATGCCGCCAAGGAAGAATCCAATGCCACCGAGTTCCCGAATCTTGTCCTCGTACTCGCTGCAGAACTGATCGACAGCGAGCAGCACCTTCGCCTGCAACTCTTCCTGCGGATTTGTGGCATTTCTGGAGCGCAGTGAAAGATCGACCTTCCCATCGGGGAAGACGCTGTCGATCGTATGGCCTTCGGGGATGCCGATGGCGGTGGGATCGATCAGGAGGGCCTTTTCCGGATCGAGGCCGAAGCCGCGGATGTAATACTTGGAAACGTAGTAGTGGAAGCTGTTCCGCTGGGCGGGATCGATGGGATAGAACTCGTCGATCTGCACGAAGTGGAGACCGCTGATGTCGGGCTTGCGGGAGGTGTCGATGCCGACTTCGCCCAGTTCCTTCTGAACCTCTGCGTTATCCCAATTTGCGAGGAAATGCTTCGTCCACTTGATGAAGTATTCGGGAGTCTTTCCCGTGGGAAGGCTGATGACGCCATTGGGGTTGTCCTGCGCCCATTCCAGAAAACGGAGGGCGGTCAGCTTGCCGAGGCTTGGAAAGTTGGGGACTTCGATGATGCTGATTTTTTCCGCCGGTTCGTAGCGGAGGGGGCGGCCAGACTTCGCAAGGTAGTGGGATTCAACCTTGGAGGAAAGCTTGGCGGCAGGGGCGCCGGTGGGCGCGGAACCTGACTTCATGCCGATTTTGAGGGCTTTCGCCGGGGCCGGTTTTTTTGATGTTGCAGGCAAGCGTGTGTCGTCCGAGTGAGATTTTTGAGCGTAACGCCCCTAAAAACGGGGAGAATGACCCCGCCGTCAAAGGCAAAGATGGACCGTTTGGAGCGTCAGAAATTGCAGGCAACAAGCCCGCGATGTCCGCGCTTGGGAGACGACAAGCCACCAGCGGCGTTTTAGCCGCGTGAATACACCAAGGGGTTCAACTCCGTGTCCGCCAGATCGCCGGGTTTGCGGCCGGGAAACCAGCGGGCCATGTCCAAAGGTTGCGCATCGTTCATGGGTTCGGAGACGCGCACACCGTCCGCCATGTAAATCACGGTCATCACAGGGCGCATCTTGCTGGAGGAATTTCCCGGTGCCTTGTGGGGCGTCCAGCCGCTGTGAAAGGTTGCATCGCCGGCGTTGAGTTCATAGGTGGCAAGCGGCCAGTTGTTGTCCTTCGCCAACTTTGTATAGACCTCGGCGGAAACATCGCTGATGCCGATATTGGCAAGCGGGCCCTTTTTGTGGACGCCGGAGGCGAAGACCATGGGGCCTTTCTCGACGGGAGTATCATCCAGCGCCATCCACATGGTGATGGTGTTGTCCGAATCGATCGGCCAGTAGAACTGATCCTGATGCCATGGGGTGTGTCCGCCGCCCGGTTCCTTGAAGAGCGCCTGATCGTGAAAGATTCGGACGCCGGAAACGCCCATCAATTCTGCGGCGGCTTTCGCGAAGCGGCGCGCCATGACGAAGCGCTTCACATTTTCGTCAAGCTCCCACAGATTCGCGACCTGAATGAACGCTTTGTGATAGGTGCCACGTTCGGCAAGCGCGCGGCGTTCCTTGCGATGTTTTTCCAGGCTGTCGGCAATCAGGGGAAGGTAGGCGTTCACCTCTTCGCGGGAGGCGAGGCCGCGCAGCAACATGTGGCCATCGCGTTGATAATCGGCGGTTTGCTTCGCGGTGACGGTGTAATCGCTGTCGAGTTCGGGAAGGGTTGATAATATCGCGGACATTTTTTTAGTTTTTTCTCCTGTCGCAGGCGCTGGCTTGTTAGATGCAAAACGAAGGGCGCTGATGCAAGGAAATTTTGGGTGGAAGAAAAGGCTCAAAATCCTGTCTTGGCGCCGTGCTTCGCTTGATTTCCGAGGCAGGTGGAAAGGGTGTCGCCGACGGGCGCGAATACATTTGCGCCACCATTTTGCACGCTCCATGTTGCGGCAAGTTTCGTTTCCATCCCCCCGAGGATTTTTCAATGAGGACTTCGCTGAAGAGAATGCTGTGGCTGGCAGCGTTTGCGCTGCTTGCCGCAATGACGCCGGGCATTGCCGCGGCACAGGACGCCAATGATCCACCGGCAATCCAGCGCGAGTTTCGCGCGGCGTGGGTGTCCACGGTAGCCAACATTGACTGGCCGTCGAAGCCGGGCCTCAGCACGGAGCAGCAGCAGAAGGAAGCCTTGGCGATTCTGGACAAGGCGAAGGAACTGAACCTGAATGCACTGATTTTTCAGGTTCGTCCCATGGCGGATGCGATGTACAAGTCGTCGCTGGAACCATGGTCCGAATTCCTGACGGGTGAGCAAGGCAAGGCGCCGGAGCCGTTCTACGATCCGCTGGAATTCTGGGTGACGGAAGCCCACAAGCGCGGCATCGAATTGCACGCGTGGTTCAATCCCTACCGCGCAAATCATCCCGCGGCGAAGACGATGTCCAACGACAGCGTCGTGAAGAAGCATCCGAACTGGGTGCGCAAGCTGGGCGACAAGGGTTACTACTGGATGGACCCCGCGGAGCCGGGTGTGCAGAAGTTGTCGCTGGATGTGGTGCTGGACGTCGTGAAGCGTTACGACGTGGATGGTGTGCACTTCGACGATTACTTCTACCCCTATGATTCATACAACGACGGGAAGGATTTCCCCGACGACGACCTGTGGGCCGCCTACCAGAAGACAGGCGGGAAGATGACGCGCAGCGAATGGCGTCGCGATGCGGTGAACAAGTTTGTGAAGAGCATCCACGATGGCGTGCACGCCACGCGCAACGATGTGCTGTTCGGCATGAGCCCTTTCGGCATCTGGCGCCCGAACAACCCCATCGGCGTGAAGGGACTTGATCAGTATGAGGCACTGTACGCGGATGCGAAGTTGTGGCTGAACGAGGGCTGGGTGGATTACTGGACGCCGCAGCTCTACTGGCCGATCAAGGGTGACCAAAGCTACACGGCGCTTCTTGGCTGGTGGTGCCAGGAGAACAAGACGCACAAGGTCCACATCTGGCCGGGGATGGGAACCTATCGCGCGGAAACGAAGCCCGGTGCGAAGTGGACGCCGCAGGAACTGCGCGACCAAATCGCGGTGACCCGGAAGATGTATCCCGCCGCCTCCGGCAATGTGCACTTCACGTTCAACACATTGTCGGGCAACAAGGCAGGCACCGGGGACATCGTGAAGGAATTGTACGCGCAGCCCGCGCTGATTCCCGCATCGACCTGGCTCGATGACAAGGCGCCGGGCAAGCCGTCCGTTGATGTTGCGAAAGCAAGCCAGAATGGCGCAAACGCGGTGACGGTCAGCATCAAGCCGACGGGAAAAGAGCGCGCCTTCCTTTACACGGTGCAGGCTCAGGATGAGGCGGGCGCCTGGAAGACGCTGATCGTTCCCGGCGACCAAGGATCGGTCACCATCCCCGGAAACATCGGGAAGGTGGCGGTGTCCGCAGTGGATGATCTGGGCAACGCGAGCGATAAAGAAGTGAAGAAAATCAGCAAATAAGGACTGGGCCGGGGTGGAGGTCGCCCTTGACGGGGCCCCCACCCCTGGCTTTTCATTCCGGGCTTTTTTTGATGCGCGGGCCAAATGCCCGCGCATTTTTTGACCCGCGCAAGGCGGGCTGAATCGCTGAAGAAAAGGACTCTGGACACAATGCCTACCATCGATCCCGTGAAGCTTCGTCCGGGAATGAAGATCGTGACCGACGGCAACCTCTACGTCGTGACGGAATTCAACCATCGCACGCCGGGCAACCTGCGCAGCTTTGTTGTGTGCAAGTTGCGCAGCTTCGCCGATGGCCGCGTGATTGAAAAAACGTTCCGCGGCGCCGCAGACCATCCCGAAGAGGCTGACTTCGAGCAGAAGACCTGCTCGTTCCTGTACAATGACGGCGATGGCTATCATTTCATGGATTCAAAGACCTTCGAGCAGTTCACGCTGTCGGAGGAGTACCTCGGATTTTCCGCGAAGATGCTTCGCCCGGAGGGCGACGTTGTCGTGGCGTTCTGGAACGGAAATCCCGTCGGCATTGAACTTCCGCCGAAGATGGTCTTCGAAGTGGTGGACACGATCGAAGCGCCATCGCGTGGAAACTCGTCTGGCAACATCACCAAGGACGCCACCATCGACACCGGCGTGGTGATTCAGGTGCCCGCGTTTGTGAAGAAGGGCGACAAGGTGCGCATCAACACCGCAGACGGAAGCTACGTCGAACGCGCATGATTGCGTGATCAGAAGACAAACGAACAGCCGCCGGAGGAATTCGGCGGCTTTCTTTTTGTCCTACGAATTTGCGGAATGCGCCCGCGTCACTTCAACTGGCGGCAGAAGGCGATATAATCCGTATTCGGCGGGGTGTGTCCCGCCTGCCGCAGGAGCACTGCGATCTGTGCGCGATGGTAGGCGCCGTGGGTGAAGAGCTGATCGAGGATGTCTTCGAGGCGGTCGGCCTGCGGGTTTCCCTGCAAGTCGTGAAAGTGGATGATGCGCGTGGGATCAGGTTTTCGTGAATAATCCTGAGCGATGTCGTGAAGCGGCGCCGTGACTTCGTCGCGCAGTGCCACCGCCTCCACGAGAGTCATCTTGGGAAAACGCTCAAGCTGATGAACCTTCTCGTTTCCAAGAATGCGCCAGAGCCAAATGCGCTGCGCTTGATGGATGTGCGCGTAGAGTAGCTCCGCAGCGGGAAGCGCCGGAGCGACGGACTGCAGCGACGCGAGGAATCGCTGGTTTGCCCAGGCGTCGTATTGGAATCGGCGGAGGAACATTGTTGGGGGAATGGGGAATAGGGAATGGGGAATAGGGAATGGGGAATAGGGAATGGGGAATAGGGAATGGGGAATGGGGAATGGGAAAATGCGCGGTGGTGGGGCCGCGCGAATTCCTACTCTACAATCATGGTGCCGCAGCCGGATTCGGTGAAGACTTCAAGCAGCAGCGTGTGGGGCTCGGTGGCGCTGAGGATGTGGACCTGTTTGACGCCGTTCTTGAGGGCAGCGAGGGACTCCTCAACCTTTGGGATCATGCCGCCGCTGATGATGCCCTGCTTGATGGCAGCCTGAGCCTGCGCGGTGTCGAGTTGTCCGATGAGCGTCGTGCGGTCCTTCGTATCTTCCATGACGCCGGGAATGTCGCTCATGAGCAGGAGCTTGGATGCCTTCAGCGCGGAAGCGATGCGCGCGGCCGCCACGTCAGCGTTGACGTTGAGGACGTTGCCCTGCGCATCCGCAGCGAGTGGCGAGATGTTGGGAAGAAATCCATCCTTGAGCAGGCTGT
>JADLAR010000033.1 GCA_020848155.1 Candidatus Sumerlaeota bacterium | reverse complement strand
CCGCTGCTCTCTATTTGCCAAACTTATGTGCACAAGCAGTCGCCGGAAATTTGCGTTGTGGATTGACCGCTGCTCTCTATTTGCCAAACTGAAAAGCCACCAACGAACTCCTGCAATGAGTTGTGGATTGACCGCTGCTCTCTATTTGCCAAACTAACGCGATCTGGGCAATACCATTGGGCGCAGTTGTGGATTGACCGCTGCTCTCTATTTGCCAAACTGCATCATCGTCGCCCACGGGGAAGAATCGGTTGTGGATTGACCGCTGCTCTCTATTTGCCAAACTAGGTGCAGCTTCGCCCATTCGTCCAGCTTGGTTGTGGATTGACCGCTGCTCTCTATTTGCCAAACTAGAAGCGTCGCAAACCACTCAGTTTCCACCCTTTGGCGCCAGCTTGAGCCTAAAATAACTCAAGCTGGCCCTTTGCTTTCTCCGTGTCCTTGCGCAGTTTTCCGTGGAAGACCTTCATCCGCCCGAACTGGGAATCGGTGAAGTGGATGATGCGCACCTCCCCTTCAGGTGGGAGGGCGTTCTTCACCCGCAGGTCGTGAACGGCTGCATTCTCCTCGCTGGGACAGTGCCGTATATACACGGAATATTGCATCATGGTGAACCCGTCCTCCAGCAATGCCTTGCGGAACTCGGTGTATTCACGCCGCTTCTGCGCTGTGTCCGTGGGAAGGTCAAAGAGGACGGTAATCCACACGATGCGCCACTTGCTCCATTCCACGGGATGCCGTTCCTTCCGCAGCCTAAAGGATCTGGGGGATGGAGAGGTTCTTTTCCTTCCCGGACAGGCATTTGTAGAGCGAGAAGGCGAACCTTTCCAAGGCGACCAGCAGCGGCCCTTCCTGTCCATCAAGGGATGATGTGTGCGTCAGCACCGGGAGGATCGCGCTCTTGGTTTCGCGGGTGATCTCCCTCTTCCCCTCGCGCCACAACTGGCGCACAAGGCGATCCACCAGCGGGCGGAATGGTTCCATCAGGTCATCCGCCAGGCAAAACGCGTTGTACTTGTTGCTATGCTTGAGGCCGAGCGAGGGGTGAAGCCCTGTTGCCGCGATGGCCCGCGCGGTGGCCGCGCGCAGTGACATGTATCCATAATTGAGGAGGTTGTTTGGGGGGTCTCCCCTGCGGTCCCGGCGGAATGTTTCACCGGTACCCAACCACTCCGGCCAGTAGATGCGTGCAGCCTGGGCCTCGTGATTTTCGGGGTCTCCCGTCTTGACCTCATCGGCCAGGCGGTTCATGCGCCCCATCACTTCAAAGTCCTCCAGGATCGCGGCCTGGTTGCGAATTTTCGCCGCCACGATCTGCTGCCAGAGGCGCTTCTGCGTTGGGAGGGATGCCTCCACCTGCGCACGAAGCCGTTCGGCCTGAATGTGGTGCCCTTCCAGCGGGGTCACAATGGCCGCAGGATGATGCTCCTTATCACAGAGCACCATCACCCCGCCGCATTCCATCAGTTTGATGACCACACCATGGGTGTAGTAGGCTTGGGGCGTATCAACGATCAGGATCCCAATATCCTCCACCGGGACCTGGGAGACCCCGATCCCCTCCCGCTTCACCTCCATCTGGCCGTGTTTCAACGAGAGCGACATCCCTTCCGTGGAAACCTCGATGGTGCGTTTAATCATGGGCCGGATGCTCGTCGCCGAGGATGTCAACGTGCACTTTCGCGATGGTGGTTTTTTCCGGATCCAAGCTTCTGATTCGTCTTTTTGTTTCCGCGTCATCAATGGTCGAAACGGTGTGCGGTCGAAAGAAGATATCAAGCTTCCAACTTTCCCCCGATTTGCCACCAGAGAACTTCTGCACCCTGCAAAGCTCCCAAAAGCCATCCTTGTCCTTCAGCCGCACCATTTCATTGATGCACAAGGAAAAAAGGAACTTGGCGTCGGGGCGGTCTGGATGTTCGCGCCGAACGATGGGGAGCAATGGCCGTCCCTCTTTGTGTCGTCTTTTATTTTCTGCTTCCCGTTGTGCGGCATCAAACATCGTGACCACAACGCCTTCGCGTTTTCGTTTCCCTTTCCTGTCCTTGAATTCAAAGATCGCGACGTGGTGGTTGCTGCCCGATGCAACATATCGATAGACGTTCCCATCCTTGTCCTTCATGCCGAGAAGCGTGCTTCCCGTCACCGTCACGCGGACGGACCGAATGGGCACGGGATCCCCCTTTTTGTTGGGGAGAAAGAGGGGTTGCTTGAGTGCCTTATTCAGGTCCCCGGCGTCTGCAACATGGGCTTGGACAAGCTTCCTGATGGTCTCGTCGCGAATTTGTTCGATCATGGGGGCCGTTAGGTCGGAAAGCTTCTTGCGGGTCACGAATTCATTTTCCGCCCTGCCTTTCCCGTAATTTGTTTCCTCGTGGAGCGCGCCCCGCACGTGCCTTTGGGCGCGGAAGGAAACAAGGATCGAATGCACTTCCTTTTCCACATCCTCACGGAAAGTCGTCCACGGGAGTGGGAATCGTTCATGCTTCTGCTTGAAGTCGATCTTGCGCGACAGCATTTGTAATGTCGCGTCATTGGTCAAAGCCACCACCACCGCATCAACCGCGTGGTGCCGATGGTCCTCGCGGTTCTTTTCGCCGGTTCCGCTGGCATTGAGGATGCGATTGAGTCCCCACAAATGCCTCAGGTGTGAGGTCACATCGCCACGCGTCACGAAGACAAACTTTTCCCCCCTGTTGTCGCTTCTGCCGGGATAAAGTTGCTTCAGGTATTTGTGGACCTCGCGGCTGATGTACCGTGTGTCGTTCAATTGTCGCGAAATGAATTCATCAAGGACGACATTTTTCTGGAAGAATTTTTCCCTCTTCCGCCAGAACATTTTTTTCATGCTGCGAATGCGGACTTGGAAGGTCTCCCATTTTCCGTCATCATGGCCGTAAGCCTCCCAGGGGAGCTTCTGGCCTTTGATGGCGTTTTCCGATGTGTGGCAGATGGTCTTGTTGTTTTGACTGTCATCAAGGCTGCGGCTGTAGGGGATGATGTGCTCAATTTGCACCTCATTGCCATGGAGCAATGTTGCGACCTCGATCTTTTTCCCTGAATAGGGACAAAGGCCATCACACTCCTCCCAGAGGCGGTACTTGAGGACATCGTCATAGCTGGGTTTCGTAATGCCGTGGGATTGTATGATCCTGATGATCCGTTGCCGATCCTCATCCCGTTCTCGGTTCTTCGACAGTTGTTCGTTCCTTTCCTTCGCAGACCCTCGTGTCTCCCTTGCCATTTCCACGACGATGCTGGTGGGTTTTCCATATCGCCTGATGATGGCGTTGACCAGTTTTCTCACCTCCACCAGTGCCTTGCGAACAATGGGGTTCGAAATCTCGCGCGGGGATGGGGGAAGGAGGTCCTTCACTTCGTGCTCCAGGACTTCACCGTAGTTGGCAGCGATCTTTGCCTCACTGAAATGGGCGCCTTCCTCCAAGGCCGGCAGGATTTTCTTCAGCGCCACCGTGGACAGCATTGCGTAGCCGTCAGGCACGTTGCCCGCGTGCTTGAAAAGGTCCTCGATTTCCTCCTCCGTGAGGCCCCAGCCGCGTGCATTTTCTTCGAAGTCCTCTTCGTCGTCCCCGATCAAGCTGTTCCACACGGTCTCGCGGTAAAATTCAGGGCGTTCCAGCAGCCTCTTTCCGAAGACATCGCGAAGACAGCATTCTGCGAGGTTGCAAGATATCCTGGACACTTTTGCACCTTCGAGGCTCAGGAAGTCCATCTCCCCGAGTTTCAGGATCTTCCGGATCTTCTCGGTCTTCAACTCCTTCACGCCGTCCAATGCGTCGAGGAGTTCGCGCCGCTCGTCATGGCTCAGGTCTTCCGGTTTCTTTCTCCAGCGTGCATTCGCCCGTTGGGAAAGCGCCTCCTGCGAATTCCGTGCGCGTGAAACGGTGATGTTGTTGATGTCCTGCAACATGCGCGCTTGTTGCGCGTGCCAGCTTGCGCGCGCGGCGCGCTTCTCCGTTGGTTCAAGTTCACAGGCGCCGATCTTGTCCGAGCAATCCTTCAGTTTCCGCTGAAAGAAGATGACATGATGTATTCTTTCGCGGATTTCGGGCGTGAGGAGGCTTCGATGAAATTCCTCCTGCTTCTTCCAGAGGAGATCGAATTCACGTTCAAGCATCTCGCGATTGATGATTCGGAATTCCTCGTCTGGGCGCCGGTTCCTCAGGGGCAGTCTCCCTTCGAATCCGGCCAGGACCTCGCCAACGGTCCTGCACCGCGCTTCCTCGATTTTCCGCTGAAGCTCTCCAATACTTTTCGCTGTGTTGCTGGCTTCCTTCTTGTTCCCCTCCTTGCGGCGCGCATTGAATCCGCGCCGCATGTTCAGGTGGATCATCACTCGGCCAAACTCTTCGGCAGTTAAGGGGTGATCCAGTCCCTTTGCACGGAGCTGCCAGGGTGACATGCGAAGGAGCCTGAGGCGCGGGAGTGTGTCCTTGGGATAGAGGCTGCATTGTGCCAGAAGTTCTGGCAGCCAGCTCTTGCGCCTGTTCCGTCGGTCATGCTGGCGGCGCATTTGGCGCGCCTCTCGCCGCGCGGTCATTTTTGAAACTTCCAGTCCCTTCTTGTCGCGATCGACCCCTTCAGGGAAGATGCGGACGCCGGCCCGTACAAGCTTTGGGGTGGCCGATTCGGGGTTCTCGACGACCGCCCATCCTATGGATGTTGGTCCCAAATCCAAACCGAGTGAAAAATTCATTACAGCCTCCAATTGAGCATTGACAGTCGGAAACAAAACAACAACGATGATTATGGCAAATAGAGAGCAGCGGTACTTTCCATAACAAGGAAATTTTTCCGCTAAGTTTTCGCGCCGCTCAGTTCACCGAGCGGCTCGAAGCTTTTTTAATCCATATTCTTTTGACGCGTCGTGATTATGACCCTGCGGGTGGTTCCTGCGATTTGTTGACGAGGGCGCCGAGGCCGTAGGTCTTGAGTTTCTTGTCGAGGGTGGGGCGGGAGATGCCGAGGAGTTTGGCGGCGGTGGATTTCTGCCCCTTGGCGATGGACATGGTGCGCATGATTTCCTCGCGTTCCAACATTTCGGTGAGCGTTTGGAGGCGGGGGGCCTTGTGGGTGATCTCGTTTTCGTCGGTGCTGGCGCCCACGGTGTCGGGGATGAGGTGCTCGTCGAGTGTGTTGTCGGTGGCGTGGATGATCATCCGCTGGAGGATGTTGTGGAGTTCGCGGACGTTGCCGGGCCAGTTGTGTGCGAGCATGCGGCGGTAGACGCGGGGGCTGATGCGGAATTCACGCGGCGTGTCCTCGCCTTCCTGGATTTTTGCGAGGAGGTGGGTCATGAGTTCGGGAATGTCGTCGATGTGTTCGCGCAGGGGTGGGATGTTGATGGTGAGGATGTTGATGCGGTGGTAGAGGTCCTGGCGGAATTGGCCGTCGAGCACCATTTGCTCCAGGTGGCGGTTGGTGGCGCAGATGAAGCGGACGTCGCTGTGGATGAGGGTGTTGCCGCCGACGCGGTAGAAGGGCTGGCCTTCGAGGACGCGGAGGAGTTTGGCTTGGAGTTCGAGGGGGAGTTCGCCGATTTCATCGAGGAAGAGGGTGCCCTTGTCGGCGGCTTCGAGTTTGCCGATGCGTTGCTGGGTGGCGCCGGTGAAGGAGCCCTTTTCGTGGCCGAAGAGTTCGGATTCAAGCAGGTCGGGGGTCATGCAGGCGGCGTTGAGTTCGACGTAGTTGGCGAAGCGGCGGGGGGAGAGGTGGGCGATGGCGCGGGCGCAGAGTTCCTTGCCGGTGCCGGATTCGCCACGAATGAGGGTGGTGGCGTTGGTGGGGGCGTAGGATTGCAGTTGGGCGCGGAGGTTGATCATGGCGTCGCTGCTGCCGATGATGCCGAGGTGCGGCGGGAGTTGTTGTTTCATGGCACCGCGTTGGAGGTTGGCGAGCGGGGCGAGGCGAAGGCATTCGACGAGCATTTCGGCGAGGCTCAGGTCGTTTCCGTCGAAGGGCGTGATGTCATCCCTGCGCAGGAAGATGAGCCACTTGGTTTCGTTGGAAACGCGTAGCGGAATCACCATGAGGGGTGAGCGCAGGTTTTCGGAGAGGGCGGTTTCGGGAAGGGCGTTGATGAGTTCGCAATGCCAGGCGGTTTCGCGCGCGGCGATGAGGGGGGCGATCTGATCGACTTGCAGCGGAAGGATGCCGTCGATGTAGGCGGCGTCGGCGGAGCCGTCGGGAAGGAAGCAGCCGGCCGCGGTGGATTGAAATTCGCGCCTGAGGACGGACATGAAGTCGGGGAGTGGGTGTTTGCCGCGCAACGCTTCTGAAAGGCGTTCTGCGATTTCGGTGGCTTGGCGAAGGATCTTGCGGTGGACGCGGATGACCTCTGTTCCGGGGATGGGGGAATGGGATTCTTCGCGTCTGGTGTCCATGCCGTCGTGCTGGGTGTCGGCATAGGATCGGTCACGGTCGACGTGGATGTCGTGGTGTTGGTCGTTGGCCAGTGCGAGGAGGGTCTTGCCGATGCGAATGCGGTCGCTGGGGTGGAGGGTGCATTCGGTCTTGATTTCGATGCCATTGACGAAGGTGCCGTTCTTGCTGCCAAGGTCGCGCAGTTTGACTTCTCCGTCGCGGAACTCGATCATGGCATGATGGCGGGAGACGCGCTCGTCGTCGATGACGAGGCGGCTGCTTGGGTCGCGCCCCAGGAGGAGCGGGCGATCCAGATGGGCTTTTCGCCCCGGATCGTGTCCTGAAACGACCAAAATGAAGAGATCAGGAAGCTTGGATTCCACGGGGGGAAGCATTCCTTTTGAAGCGATTCAATAGGTAATATTCTGCGCAGGAGGGACGTCTGGTTGTAAAGTCAATTTACAAGGACACGGAAAAGACGTTTCGAGACGGTTTTGGATTGTTGATTTGACCGCATTTAAAAAATGCGATGTAAGTGGTTGTTCTGGCATGCTTCAGGCTATTAGACCGTGTGCTGGAACTTAATGTTCCACAATGTAACGTCTACCAATCTGAACTTTCCTGTGTTCGTGGGGTCCACTTGAAGGTTCAAACTGGTCGTTCCGCCCCGGTCGCCCCCCGGGGCGGAACATTTTTTAGCCATTTGCCTGTTTGAGCATCTTTTGGAGGGCGTGTTTTTCGTCCTGCAGGACTTTTACCTTTTCCATGCCGGCGGCGTAGTCTTTGTCCTTTTTCACGTTCCCGGTGAAGAGCCACATGATGGTGCCCCAGATGGCCCATAGGGCGAAGAGGCCGGCAGCGACGGCAAACCATACGGCGTATTTGGCGTGGAAGTCGGGAAGGAACTGACCTCCAAAAACCCAGAATCCGCCGAAGCCGAAGGCGCAGATCCAGTTGGGGAGGGGAAAGCTGCGGTGTTTCATGTTCAGCCGTGGCACGCGGGTGCGGCCAGATTCCAATGTGATTTGCTTGTCGAGGATGGCGATTCGCTCAAGAATTTCCTGCCGTGTGGCTGGCGAACTCATCGTCGCGAACTCCTTGTGGTTGGGAATGGATGTTTGAGGGGAGAGTGTTCAAGCCCCGCAGGAATGACAAGGAAAAAGCAAGGTTTGGAAAGGGCGGCGGTCGCAGGTCACTGATAAACAATTTCCCTGGCGAGGGCCTGGGATTTTTCGCGACCCAGAAGATGTTCGACAACAGCGAGGGCGAAGGGGATGGCGGTTCCGGCGCCGCGACTGGTGATGATCTGGCCGTCGATGACAACGGGGTAGTGGGATAATTCCGCGCCTGCCATTTGGGCTTCGACGGCGGGGAAGCAGGTGGCGCGCTTGCCTTCGAGCAGGCCATGCTTTGCGAGAATCGTGGGGGCGGCGCAGATGGCGGCAATGGGGCGGTCCGCAGCAGCCTGGCGCTTGAGGAGGCCCTGCAGCGTTGGGACCTCGCCAAGGGCGCCTGTACCGGGTCCACCGGGCAGCAGGATGAGGTTATGGGTTTGGCTGGAAGCCTCGTCCAGAGTCGTATCGGTGGAGACGGTGATTTGGTGGGAACCTGTGGCGGTTTTCTTTCCAATGCCGGCGGTTATGACATCGATTCCCGCACGACGCAAAATATCGATGCAGGCGATGGCTTCGATTTCTTCAAAGCCATCGATGAGGGGGATCAGCACACGCTTCATGGGCGACTCCTTTGGGGCGGTTCATCAGCGGTGTCATTTTTCACTTTCCCTGAAGCGGCGCAAAACGAGAGTCGCCTCATGGGAAAAATCTCCGTCGTGATCCTGACTGCGCGGCGCCGCGATGAACTGCTGGCGCGCGGGCTTGCGGCACTGGCGGCGGGCGCGCTGCGGCCCGATGAGGTGATCCTGGTGGAGACGGTGCCGACGGACGTGGCGCTGGTGGTTCCGCAGCTTCCCATCAGGCGTGTGCCGAGCCACGATGGGAGCTTCGCCGAGGCGCGAAATGCCGGGGTGCGCGAGGCGGCGGGCGAATGCATTGCGTTCATGGATGATGATTGTGAGCCGGACAATGAATGGTTGTCGCGGTTGCATGATGCGATCGTGGTGAATGGCTGGAGTGCGGCGGGTGGAAATGTTTTTCCGGCGCATGATGTCGATCCACCGCCGGCATTTTCCCCGGAGCTTTCGTGGGCGGTGGGATGCAACCCACCGGGTTTTTTTTCCGCGCTTGCGGGGCGGTTGTACCTGCCAAACACGTCGAGCCTGATGGCGACGAAGGAGCTATTGAAGCGGATTCCTTTCCAGGCGGTGGAGGTTCTGGCGGATGGGAGTGAAGAAGGTTCGTGGAGTTACGAGACGGGGCGGGAGGATGCGCAGTGGTGGCGGTCCGTGAGGCTGGCGGGGGAGCGGTGTGGCGTGGCGCCGAGGGCGATTGTCTGGCACCACATTGGCGCGGAGAGGTTTGAACTGGACGTCTTGCGGGAGCGCATCGCGAACGACGGACGCGCGCATTGGCATCGCACGCGGAACAAGACGGAAGTCCAACCGGCCGCGCGTGATGTGGTGAATGCGCCGTTTGCTGCGCTGGTTGAAATGTTTTCGACGCAGAGGCCAAACGCGCAGGTGTGGGAGGAGCATCTTGGCTGGGCGTCGCGGCAGGCAGCGTTCCTGGATGCTGCGGTGAAGGACTTCAACCACGGCATCACGCCGGTGGAGCGCGCGAGAGCCTATGGCCTGGAATGTGTGCGGTTGGTGACATCGGGGATGAAGGCATCGGCGCGGCACGTGACAAGGATTGCGTTTCCCGCGTTCCGCAGATTGGCACAGGTGCCCACGGTTGAAGCGCCGCCACGGCGCATGCTGGTGGTGTTGCACGACTTCCTGGGCGATGCGGTGCTGGCAGTCCCGATGCTGGGGCAACTGGCGCGTGCATTGCCCGAAACAAGGATCACGATCCTGACGGGTGACGTGTGCGCGCCGCTGCTCCGGGAGAACGCACCACGCGGGGCCAGGATCGTGCAGCCGCCGCGGAATGCGCGGGGAAGGTCGCCACATTCATCTATACATCTATACAGGTTTCTGGAGGGGTTTCATCCCGATGTCGTGCTGATCGGATACTGCCACGGGCTTTCACCGGCACCATTTTTTTTCCTGGGGCACGCACCGGTGATTTCGTGGAGGGAGGACAATGGATTCAGGCAGCGAATCTGGGGGGACTTGGTTTCCGTGCCGGTGCGGAAGGATTTTCGGAAGGCGGAGTCCGTCGCGTTGCTGGACCTGCTTGCGCCGCTGGGCATCGCGGCACGCGTGGAGCGAAAAGCGCTACGATTTTCGGAAGCGGCGAAGGAGCGCACCGATTCCATCGTGGCGAAGGCAAATGCGGTTGAGGGTGGCTATGTGGTCGTGCATTTCGAGCCGGGAAATCGTTGGAAGTTTTGGCCGCCGGAGCGGCTTGCAGAAGTTGTGAGGAACTTGTTGGCGGAGAACCTGCCCGTGATCCTGGTGGGGTCGCGGGCGGGGCGGATCGAAGCGGAACGGCAGGGGTTGATGGGGCTGGCGAATTGTCACTCGCTTCACAATGGGCTCAGTTCGGATGAGCTTGCGGCGTTGATGGCGGGCGCTGCCCTGTTCGTTGGGTGTGATTCAGGCCCGGCGCACGTTGCCCAAGGGGTGGGAACGGCGTCCGTGGTGCTTTTTGGCGCAACGGAGCGGCATCGCTGGGGGCCGGAGGGGAATGGCATTCAGAATTTGACTGGAAAAGCGGTGATTGTCAGCGCCGGGCAGGGGGATTGGCTGGTGGAGGAATCGCTGGGTTTGCCGGTGAACGGGGCCATGCGGTTGTTGTCTGTGGGCGCGGTGATGGATGCGGTTCGGGAGGCGTTGGAACGAGCCAGGCCGGAACGATTGGCGGGCAAGTCCTGACGAAAGGTTCTGTGACTTTGTTTTTGGTCAATTTAGCGTTGACCCTTTCAGCGGGAAGATTGCTTTGATGGCTTGAGAAAGTTAGCACAAAGAGCCTTATTCCACACGGGCCGTTACGCGGAGTTGTGATGAGTCAAGCACGGATTGGTTTCGAGGGCTAAGGGCGGCATGCCTCAACTGAAACAATGTCTAGGTGTCGACCTCGGCGTGAACTCCGTGAAGATCGTGGAGTTGTCGATCGACAAGAACTCCGTAACGGTGCTGCGGGCCGCGTCTGCCCCAACGAACGTGTCACCGGCGATGTCGCCGGATGAAACGCGTCAGGCGATCGTGGCGGCGGCGCGCGATGTGCTGAAAAAGGGGCGTTTCAGCGCACGCAAGGCGATTTTCTCCATTTCTGGCCAGAAGGTGTTCATCCGGCGATTCCGCCTTCCGGCGACGTCGGACGAGCGGTTGGCGCGCATCATCCAATATGAGGCGCGGCAGCAGATTCCCTTCCCGCTGGACAAGACGATTCTTCAATATCAGCACAGGAGCCTTCCGGACTCGGCAGAGGTGGAAGTGCTCTTGGTGGCGGTGCGCACGGATGAAGTCCGTGACTTCATGACGATGGTGAATCGCACGGGGCTTACGCCGATTGCGATCAGCGTGTCGTCGTTCGCGTTGTACAACGCGCATCATTTCCTGAGCTTGGATGGAAAGAGCAGCGAACAGATCTTCGAGGCTGCCTCCCACAAGAAGAAGGCTTCGGCCAAGCCAAAGAAACCCAAGAAGGGAAAGAAGGACGAGCCGGCTTCGGAGGAGGTTGCGCCTGAAGAGGAGTCAGCGCCCGAAGAGTTCGTCTATGAGGAAGTCAAAGGATTCGTGAACATTGGCGCGGCGGCCTACGATCTGGCAATCGGCCGCGTTGGAAAACCCGCTGGAAACCTGATGTTTGTTCGCACCGTGCCAACGGGCGGTGACGACATGACGAAGGCGGTGATGCGGGCCACGTCGATCGAGAGTTTCCATGATGCGGATCGCATCAAAACGTCGTCCACACAGTTGCTGTCCTTCAACTTCGATTTTGAAGGGGAAAGCCAGGTCAACCAGGAGGCGTCCTCCGCGGTGACGGAGGTTGCGGACAGGATCATCGGTGACATTCGGCGCTCGCTGGATTTCTTCATCACGCAACCCGATGGCATGGCCATCGACACGCTGGTGCTGACGGGCGGGCAGGTGCAGCTTCCCGGATTCGACTCGTATTTTGAGGAGAAACTGACGATTCCCGTGTCGGTGGTGAAGGACATCCCCGAAACGGCGCCGATCAAGTGGCAGCAGTCTGCGGGGCCGGTGACGCCGTACATGATTGCGCTGGGGCTGGGCCTTCAGGGGTTGGAATTGTCGAGCATCCGCGTCGATTTCCTGCCGGAAGAGCGGAAGATCATTCGCGATTTCCCCTATCGCGTGACGGCCGTGATGGTGTTGCTCCTGTTGGTCACGATCGTCATCGCCACAATGGCCGGCAAGGATTACACGGCGAAGTATCTGGGGAAAGAAGACGAAATCAAACGTGTGATGGAACAGCAATCGGGCCGGGTGACGCAGTTCACCGAAGCGCAGGCGTTGCAGTCCGAGGTGGCAACGGACTACGAGAAGCTGGCCAAGAGCTTTGGCCAGAGGACGTACTGGTTGGACGTGTTGCAGAAGATTGCGGAGGTGAAGCCGCCGGAGTTGCTGATCGAGGACATCCAGATGGATCACAGCGGCCAGGTTCGCGTCGTGGGTTCGAGCGAAATTCAGGTCTCCGCGACCGATCTGTTGGATGGTCTGAAGAAGGCGTACCCAGATGATTTGGATGTTGCATTGGGGCGGCAGCCGAACGAGTTCATCGATTATGTGACCGAGAAGCCGCGCACGGCAGCAGGCCAGAAGACCACCTATCAGTTCCAGATAACCTTCCGCTTGAAGAGCAAGATCAACCATCTTGGTATCCTGCCAACGCCAACACCGGCACCGACATTCGGGGCAAATCCTGCCGGCGGAGGCGGCATATGGGGTGAGGGCATCGGACCCGCAGCTCCACAAGTTCGCCGTCCGGCGACACAACCCGGTGCCGCACCTGGCAGCCGCCGTGGAGCAAGGGGAGGGCCGCGCGGATGAAAGCTGCAAAGCCACAATTCAACAAGGACAAGATGGTTGCGGTGCTGCACAAGGTTGCGAAGCGCATGGATCTTGTGGCGCTGGGATTGATCGGTTTGCTGATGGTAATCATGGGTTGGATGTACATTAGCGAGCAGGACTATCAGTTGCCGGAAACGCCCTCCCCACCCGTGCCGCTGTGGGATTTGAAGCTACCGATACCGGATACGCCCAAGTTGCCGAATTCCAATCCTCCGGTGGAATCGAGCATCAAGAACGTGAAGCGTCTGGATGAGATACTTTTCACGTCAAAAGCCAAGATTGCCGAGGATGAAGGGGCGCGGCGTCTGCTGATCAACAACATGTTCGACTTGAAGTCGGTGGAGGAGCAGAGTGTGGCGGCGAAGGAGGCGAACGAGCAGGTAAACGCGGCGCAGAGGGCGGCAGACGCGCGGCGGTATGATGAAGCCTTGACGATTTTGAAAGGTGTTTTGACGAAAGACCCGAACAACGTCAATGCGCTGCAGTTGAAGAAGAAGATTGATGCTGAGAGGAGCGGTGCAGCGGTGAGTGCGCCACCGGCGGCAGGAACCCCATGAGGGTGATTGCCGACAGGCCATGCTGATGCCCGAGTTACGAGGAAAATTGAGCTTTCTTGCCAGTCCCCCATTCCCATTTGTTGCCTTGACACCAGTGGCGCAGGACGTTGATTTCACAATCCCGCACAATTGGATTCACTTGTCTTGGTACGGTTTTCACCAAGGAGAGAGAACAGCCTATGATTTGGCATAGCCCTAAGCGCGCCGTGACGGCACTCCTCAGCCAGTATTTGCTGAGAACGACTGTCGTTGTTGGACTCGCCGTTGTCACGCCGCCCACCCTTGTCCTGGCAGCGCAGCCGGTCGCTAAGACAGTTCAGACTGAAGGCGCACGCGCAAAGGCCGAGGAGCTTTTGAAGCAAGCGCGCAAGGAGGCCGATCGCGGTCAGTTCGCCGCAGCCCGTGAACTCTTGGAGAAGGCGCGCACCGCTGATCCAAAGGTGCCGGGACTGGACCAATTGGCCAAGGACATCGCAGCCAAGCAAACGCAGGCTGCGGCGGGGAATCGGAAGTCGCAGGTCGATGACCTGCTGAAGAGCGCAAAGACTTTCCAGAAGTCGGACAAGTACGATGAGGCACTGACACAGGTGTCGAAGGTGCTGGCGCTGGATCCGACGAACAGCGAAGCGAAGAAGCTTCAGAACGATATCAAGGAAGAACAAATCGCCAGTCGCAGCGAGAAGCTGGGGACGGTGGTGAAGACGCGCATCAAGAGCGCTGACGTTGCGGTGAAAGAAAACAACTTTGAGCAGGCTCGCCGCAATGAGGCCTCCGCACGGGAAGCAGCGGGCGGGCTGTTCAAGGAGGATTTGGACGCGCTGGCCGGCCGGATTTCCAAGGCGGAGTCCGCGTTCAACGCGAAGAAGAACAAGGACGAGATTAGCCGGTTGCTCAAGACTGCGGAGACGCAGACCAAGGCCAACCAGTTTGATTCGGCGCGTCAGAGCCTGAGCAAGATTTTCCAGTTGGATCGGCAGAACAAGAAGGCGAATGCCATGCTCGCCAAGGTTGGCGAGAAGGAGAAGGATTTCCTGTCCGAGCGCGCCGAGCGCGAGCTTAAGGATCAGGTCGCAGCCGCCGACCAATACATGAAGGCGAAGAAGTATAATGAGGCGGTGGCGGCCTACGAAGGCCTGGTTGCGAAGAATCCAACAGACGCAAAGCTGAAGTCGAAGCTGACGGAAGCCCGCAAGGAAGCTGCGGAGGCGTCCGGCGCGGCCGTGGCAAAGAAGGCGGACGACGCGAAGAAGGCGGCTGGCACCGCCGTGAAGTCCACGTCTGACAGCGAGACGAAGCGTTTGGCTGATGCCAAGAAGGCCGAGGAGGCGCGTCGCGCTGAGGCCATCAAGAAGGAAGCAGCCGCAGAGAAGGCACGAGAAGCCGACGCCAAGAAGGCCGACGCGGAGAAGAAAGTAGCCGAGGCGAAGAAGGCCGCTGATGAGAAGCGCGCCGCCGAGGAGAAGAAACTGGCGGATGCGAAGAAGGAAGTCGAAGCCAAGAAGGACGCCGAGGAGAAGAAAGTAGCCGAGGCGAAGAAAGCCGCTGATGAGAAGCGCGCCGCAGAGGAGAAGAAGCTGGCGGATGCGAAGAAGGAAGTCGAAGCCAAGAAGGACGCCGAGGAAAAGAAAATAGCCGAGGCGAAGAAGGCCGCTGATGAGAAGCGCGCCGCCGAGGAGAAGAAACTGGCGGATGCGAAGAAGGAAGTCGAAGCCAAGAAGGACGCCGAGGAGAAGAAGCTCTCGGATACGAAGAAGGACCTGACGGACAAGAAGGCCGCCGAAGAGAAGGAATTGGCGGATGCGAAGAAGAAGCTTGATGAGGAAGAGCGCCTGCGGGTGGCTGCTGCGGAACGTGAAGCGGAAGCACGCAAGGCGGCTGAAGTGAAGGCCACGGCGACACCAGCGGCGGAAGATACGGCGCCGTTCCGCACGCCTGTTCCGTCAGTCAGTACCAATGACCTGCCCTTCGTGGAGCCGGTGGCGGAAACGCCGGTTGCTCCGACACCGACGCCCGCCCCCACAAAGACACCTGTTGCGGTTGTTGGGCGCCAAAGCCCCGCCGCGCCGACGGAGGCCGGAAAGACGCCGGTAAGCCCGACAAAGGCAGCGGCAAAGACGTCGCCTGCCGCTGTTGCGGAGTCGAAGAATCGGGAGGCTGCGGAAAAGGCTTACGATGAGGGCGTGAAGCTCTATGGCCAGAAGAAGTTGGCGGAAGCCCGCCAGCGTTGGCTGGACGCGAAGGAGTTGGATCCGACCTTCACGAAGGCGGACACCTACCTTCAAAACACCGAGGCTGAATTCAACGCCATGCTGGCGAATCAGGCACAGAAGGCTGATTTCGCGCAGCGCGAGGCGGACGCGGTTGAGAAGATGAACACGCTGATTCCGCTGCGCACGCTGGAGCCGACGAACCTTTCGGACTTCCTGCAAAGCCTGCGGCTGCTGTCCGGCATTGACTTCGTGATTGCGGGTGAGGTGAGTGCGAAGGTGGAGGCCGCGTTCGAGGACGAGCCGCTTACCCAGGTGCTCGACACGGTGCTGCTGCCCATTGGTCTGCGCTGGGATCGCAAGCCTGGTTCCAGCACGGTGGTCATCACCCCGGACCTGCGCACGGAAGTCTTCACTGTTCTTCCAGACCAACTGAATACAATCGATCTGCTGATCAAGGACAACGTGGTTGCCCGGTTGCTGTATGGCCCAGCGGGCAAGCCGACGCTGGCGGGACAGGAAATTTACACCGACGACCGGAAGAATATCGTCGTGATGACGGATTCGGAGTCGAACCTGCAGAAGTTCCGTCGTTTCCTGGACAACCTGAAGGGGACGACCGGCACGCAGCTGATCTTCGATAGCTATCAGGTGGATGAATCGAAGGCGGCCGAAATCAAGGCAATGATTGGGGCGATCTTGTCTGCCGATGACAAGTCAGCCTTCAATCCCGAGCGAAAGCTGATCCTTGAGGGGGATACGCTAATCATCAAGGACACGCCGGAGAACGTGGCGAAGGTTCGCAAACTGCTGCAGGACGAAAATTTCCTGAAGAAGTTCTACAGCAACCAGATCAGCATGTCGACGTTCAACCTGACGCCCGTGGTGAGCTTTGGTGAGGACAATCCGGACCTTGTTCGCACGTTCACGGATCAGGTCGTGCAGGTGGTGGATACATACCTCTACGCTCACGAAGGGCGCCAGAAGGCGGAATCGGAAGGCCGCCGCCGCTGGTATGATCCGGCGACGTTGCAACTCACTATCACCGATTATCCCGATCGCCTGCAGGCGGTGCAGGATTTCATTGAAAGCCTTCCGCAGATCCAGTCACGCAAGCGCAACAAGATCTACTTCCTTGACTGGGCAAACGCGGGCGATCTGGTGAGCCAGATCGAATCGTTCCTGGGCATCAACTCGGAAGCCGGCAACACGGAAACGGCGACGGGAACAACGATCACGAAGAACCTGCGCGTGGAAGACGAATTGAACTTCAACGGCGCCTTCTTCCGCGTGACACGCGTGAATGAAAATCAGGTGAATGACGATAACGACGACAGCGTTGAACTGGTTGTTCGTACGGGCACCACGAGTCAGGATGTGACGATCGAGGAATTCCGTTCCGAGTTCGTTGAGGATTTCGAGATTGTGGCCGAGGACATCAAGCCGTCCAACACGCCCGGTGAAGGACGTGCGCGGTTGACAGTGACCTACAATCCGAACGGCCAGGGCGGCGGCGGCGTGGCAGGTGAGGGTGGCGGCGGTGCAGCCCAAGGTACCGCGAACAACACGCCGCCTGCGCGTGAAACGGCTGATGATACTGCGCAGACAGGATTGTCGTTGGTTGAGATTGAAAACCTGAACGCGATCTATGTGGAATATGACAATGCGGAGGAATTGCGCCGTGTTGAATTTTGGCTGAAGACGCTGGATATTCCAACGCTTCAGGTGAGCATTGAAGTCAAGTTTGTGGAAGTGATCACGAACAAGGCGAAGGAACTTAAGCCTGACTTCTCCATCGCGGACCTGTCCGAGGGCATCACGCTGAGTGATTCCGTGCTGCGTTCGCGCTTTGCACAGGATCGCGATGAGTTCGACACCGTGTTTGATCCGGCAATTGAGGGTGCGGACAGTGCGAACCTGCTGAAGGGGGCGACGGTGTTCAACTACATCGTCAGCAACGGCAACTCGCCGATCTCCTTCACGCTGCGGGCGCTGGAAGCAACGGGTGTCATCAACGTGGTGAATGGACCGACTGTGACGGTGTTGAACACTGAATCGGCCGACTTCCGAATCGAACGTCAATTCGGTCTGCGGCAGCCGGTTCAGGGCAGCACGGGTGGCGGTGGCAACGACCAGAACAACTTTACGGCGGTTGCCAGCCTCGTCCCCGTGGACATGTCAGTGACCCCCAACGTCACGCGTGCTGGCAACATCACGCTCGACATTGATGTGGAAATGAATGACTTCGACCAGAACCTTGGGCAGGCGACGACGTTGGCGGCGGCGACTGGCACGACGGCAACTTCGATCACGCCCGATGCGACTCTCACGCAGCGTTCGCTTGGTGTCATCCGCAAGGAACTGACAACACAGGCGCGCATCAAGGACGGTGGCACGGTGGTGTTGGGCGGCTGGAGAAGCGACCGCTCCTACGAGGGCAGTTCCGGCATCCCGGTCCTGCGTGACATCCCATTCGTTGGAAAGTACTTCTTCGATCGCACGCAGAGCACCTCTGACAAGATCACCCTGTTGATCTTCCTGACGGGTTCGGTCGTGAAGGATTGATTTCCGCAACTTCTGGCTTGGCTTATGCTGCCCCGGACGATGACATCGCCCGGGGCAGTTTTCTTTTGACCGGGGTTGCGGGGAAGTCCGGGGGGCATGTGAAATTCCGATGAGCAATGAACCGAAAACCATCGTCCTGATTGACGGGCACGCTTCCATCCATCGCGCCTATCACGCGATCAAGGAGACGCTGACCAATTCCAAGGGGGAGCCGACAGGGGCGATTTTCACGTTCCTGAATCTTTTCATGAAGCTGTACAAGCAGCTTAAGTTTGAGCACGTTGTCGTGGTCTTCGACCCGCCGGGGCCGTCGTTTCGCGGCGGGATGTATGAGGAGTACAAGGCCAACCGGAAACCGACCCCGGAGGATTTGAAGCGGCAGGAGGTGCGCATCCGGCAGATGCTGGACTTGATGCGCGTTCCGGTGGTGGAGATGCCCGGTTTCGAGGCGGATGACGTGATCGGTTCGATGGCGCTGAAAGCCGTGAAGGCGGGGGGGGAGGCGCTGATTTGCTCCGTGGACAAGGACCTGATGCAGATGGTGCAACCGGGCATCCGCATTTGGCGCGACCACCTGAACAAGGTTGAAATCCTGGATGAGGTCGCCGTGGTCCAGAAAATGGGAATCAGGCCGTCGCAGATTCCAGACTATCTGGCAATCATTGGCGACACGGCAGACAACATTCCGGGTGTGAAGGGAGTTGGCGAGGGTAGCGCGGTTCCGCTGCTGCAAATGTATGGTGACCTGGAGGGCGTTCTAGCGGCGACGCAGGAGATTCGCGCGACGAAGGGGCTGATCCGTGGTGCGGCGAGTGTTGCGGACAAGCTGGATGCGAGTGCGGAGGTGGCGCGACTGTCGCTGCGGCTGGCGCGGTTGAACCTGGAATGCAGTGGTGATTTTGACTGGAGGAATTACGAGTGGGCGTACCTGCCGGACAAGGCGTTGCGCGACTTTTTCCAGGACATGGAATTTCATTCGTTCGTGAAGGAAATCGGCGGGGAACGGGTGGAGGAGCGTACCACCGACTATCGCACGATCACGACGCGGGCAGAGCTGGAAGGGGTGGTTGCGGAGATTCGCAAGGCGGGCCGTTCCGCGATTGATACGGAAACAACGGACATCGATCCGATGGCGGCAGAACTGGTTGGCGTTTCGCTGTCGTGGAGGAAGAATCAAGCGGTGTATATACCGTTGGGGCACCGCGGGGCGGTGCAGGTGACGCTGGATGATCTGCGCGGGGTTCTTGGCCCGGCGCTGCGCGATCCGGCGATCCAGTGGATTGCCCACCATTGGAATTATGACTACAAGGTGTTAAAGAACGCGAAGCTGAATCCGGGAGACGTGGCGAGCGACACGATGCTTGCGGGGTATCTCGTGAACCCGGACAGGAGCGGCTCGCTTCGGTTGAAGGAAATGGCGCTGGCTCATCTTGGAGTCCAGATGACGGAGATTTCGGAGTTGATTGGCGGCGGCGACGATATGGTGACGATGGCCAGCGTGGGGGTGGAGGATTCCGCGCGCTACGCCTGCCAGGATGCGGACATGACGTTGCAGCTTCACGACTACTTCCTGCCAAAGCTGGAGGAAGCGGGGCTGCTGGACCTTTATCGCAACATTGAACTGCCGCTGATCACGGTGCTTGCGGACATGGAGACCGAGGGGGTTCGGATCGACAAGGAGCACTTCCAGCATTTGTCCCGGAACTCCGCGGAGGAGTTGGACGATCTCAGGAAGGAAATCTACGGGATCGCGGGCCGAACGTTTAACCTCAATTCACCAAAGCAGGTCGGTGAGATCCTGTTCGACGAGCTTAAACTGCCGGGTGGAAAGCGCGGAAAAACAGGTGCATACAGCACCGACGTGAGTGTGCTGGAGTCGCTGAGCGACCTGCATCCACTGCCTTCAAAGATGGTCGATTATCGACAGGTGGAAAAGTTGAAGAGCACGTACATCGATACGTTGCCGGAGTTGGTGCAGTCGAACACGGGCCGCATCCACACGAGCTACAACCAGACCGTGGCGGCGACGGGACGGCTTTCCAGCAACAGCCCCAACCTTCAGAATATTCCCGTGCGGACGGAAGCAGGGCGCGCGATTCGAAGGGGGTTTCTACCGCGTGATCCGAAGTGGAAACTGATGGCGGCGGATTACTCGCAGATCGAACTGCGGATCCTCGCAAGCCTGAGTGGCGATGCGGCGTTGGTGGATGCGTTTCGTACGGGCGGAGACATTCATGCCCTGACGGCGAGCAAGGTGATGGGAATCCCGGTGGCGGAGTTGACGTCGGAGCAGCGCAACCAGGCGAAGGCGATCAACTTTGGCATCATCTACGGGATGTCGGACTTTCGATTGTCGAAGGACCTTGGCATTTCCCGTGCAAAGGCGCGCCAGTTCATGGATGAGTATTTTCAGGTGTATTCTGGCGTGAAGGACTACATCGAGAAAACCAAGCAGGAGGCGCGCGAGAAGGGATACGTGACGACGCTTCTGGGACGGAGGCGCTATATCCCGGATATTCGTTCCTCCAATGCCAACACGAGGGGGTTTGGCGAACGCGTTGCCGTCAATGCGCCGATTCAGGGAACATCTGCGGACATGATCAAGGTGGCGATGATCAAGATCGCGCGTGACATCGCGAAGGAGAAGATGAGCGCGCGGATGATTCTTCAGGTGCATGACGAGTTGATTTTTGACTGCCCGGAGGAGGAGGTGGAGAAACTCCACGATCTGGTGAAGGAAGACATGACAAACGCGATGACGTTGAAGGTTCCGATCCGTGTGGACATTGAGGTGGGGGACAATTGGTCGGAGATTTAGCAATTGCACAGGGAATGCAGGCTGTGGGTCTTCTGGCATGGATGCCGGGCCGACTTGGATGTGACAAGGATTCCTGAACATCGACGATGGTAGCCTGACCTGATGACCTCACGAACGCGATCAAGGAATCTGGTGCTGCTGCTGGCGGCGTTGGCGGCTGTTGTTGTTCTGGTCGTCGCGCTGAAGGTTGTACTGGGGCGTGACGATGGATCGGCGCGTCGTGATGGCAACAACGGCACGGAGGTGAGCGCGCACCATAAGGTGAGGGTTCGTGGCGGTCCCCATGCCACAAGCAGGGAGAAGGGTGCTCAACAGGGTTCGATCATCGTGGGCGGCGATGATTCGGATGGAGTGGGTGTCGCTGCAGCGGAAACAGGAGTGACGCACGGGGATGATGAGGAATCATCGAAGGCGTTGGTGAATGGCGTCGATGCGACGACTTCAGGCACGGGACAGATCGCGCAGAAGGAGCGGCCGACGGGAATGACTGTCCTAAGCGGCACTGTGTTCGATGGAGAGACGCCTGCGAAGGATGCGATTGTTGTCGGCAGGGTGGGTGAGGAAAAACGCGGACAGGCGTCGGTTGATGCGAAGGGATTCTACACCATTCCCGCGCTGCCACCGGGGGACTATGTGATTTCGGCCGAGTCGTCGAAGGGGGTGTTGGAAAAAACAATCACGCTCACGGCGGAGATGGCCGCGGCGACGATGAACTTCGATTTTGCGGATGAGGATGACATCAAGAAGTTCCCCATTCAGGGAGTGGTCATCAAGAAGAAGGACGGCCGGCCCGTTCCCGACGCGACAATTGAATTGCAGCGCGAAGGCAGGACGATCAGCGCGACGACGACGGCGGCAAATGGCACCTTTGAGGTGCTGGCATCGAGAAGTGGTGAGTTCGTCATCACGGCCCGTGCGGGATTTTTCCTGCCGGGACAGGCGAGCGTCGTGATGACGGATGGAGAACCCACGCCGGAGTCAGTGACGATTGAGTTGAATGGAACGGGAGCGCTGCGTGTGCAGGTTCTGAATCCGAGTGGCGAGCCTGTGCCGGGCGCGCTGGTGAGTCTTTTCGGCAATGCCACGTTCAACGATCCGCTGGAACAGTACGGAAGCTGGCAAACGATGTCGGATGGAATGCGGGAGATTGAAATCACTGCGCCGACATCGGTTGGTTCGTTCCGCATCGGGGCCTACAAGAACGGGTTCATCCCCGGATGGAGCCAGGACCTTTCAACATCGGGGGCGTTTGAAAGCGTGTTGAGGGTGACGCTGGGCGCAGGTTGCGTTGTGCGCGGGCGCATCGTGGACAAGGAGACTGCACCGATTGAGGGTGCGGCGGTGACGGTGAAGGAAGGATTCATGCGCACGGGGGTTGTCTATCAACGGGTGAATGAGCCGTTTCCATTGGCGTCGTCGGAGTCCGGTGGTGCGTTTCAGATCGGGCCGTTGGAACCAGGTGCGGTGACGCTCGGGTTTGGCGCGGAAGGCTATGTTTCCGATGTAAAGACGTTCCTGCTGGGGGCGCCGGTGCTGGACGTGGGGGATGTCGTCCTGGAAGGAAATGATGACAACGAACAGCAGCGTGTGTTCGGAGTGGTTGTCGATCAAGTGGGCACACCGATGGTCAGCCACAATATCTACATGAAGAATGCGGCCAGTGGGGTGCAGTACTTCGCGCGCACCGACAGCAGGGGCGGTTTCAAGATCGACAAGGTGGAGGAAGGGGAATATGTCATCTACACGAACGGCTCGGCGCTGCGTGATGGCATCTACATCACGCTGGATCAGGTGTATCCGTTCGCCAAGCCGGGCGAGGGTGGGGGCCTTTACCTTGTCTATGACATGGGCCAGTCACTGAAGTTTGTGGTGCAGAATGCGGCGGGTGAGGCGGTGCGGAACTATCGCGCGGGGATCAATGTTCGATACAGTGGGGCGACGGGTTTCGGTGGAACCCGCGAAGAGTTTGGGCTGGCCTACGAGAAGACGGTGACGACGTCGGATGGATCGACGCGGATGGATCATTTGATTTCAGGGCTCGCCAGCGTCGTGATCCAGGCGGAAGGCTTCGGGGCAAAACGCGTGGAGGACGTGTCGATCTCGCTGGGTGGGGAAACGGACCTGGGGACGATCACGCTGGATTCGGGTGCGCAGCTTCATGGCGTGGCGATCGCAGCGGAGAACAAGTTGCCGCTCCAGGGGGTGGCGGTGTGGGCTGCGGCGCCGCCGGATGCGGGCACGCAACATCCCCTGAATGCGTTGCCGCTGAAAACGACAACGAATGGGCGGGGGGAATTCGTCTTCAAGAACATTCCATCTGGTTCAGCATACCTGACGTTGACGAAACCGGGTCGAACAAGAACGCAGTCGCTGATCACGGTGGAGGAGGATGAGGAGACCGATGTGGGTGGCATTGCCATGGCACTGGGGGCCCGGCTTCGCGGAAGCGTGACGGATGGAAACGGGGCTGTGCTTCCTGATATCCTGATCGTGGCGGGGGAGCAGGCCATTTATACGGATCGTGACGGGAAATATTTCTATGACACGCTGCCAGCAGGGGAAATGCGCGTGATTGCGGAGGACCGTACGGGCCGGTACCCGAAGCAGGAATCCACGGTCACTTTGGCGGCAGGGGACGAGGTTGTGGTTGATTTTCGGCTGGGAGCACGGGCCACGCCGGTGACAGAAGGGCCGAAATGAGCTATATTCTAGGCTTGACGGGCACAATGGGGAGCGGGAAAACGTTCGTGGCTTCGCTGTTCTCCTTGTGTAACGCGGTTGTCATTGATGCGGATACACTGGCCCGGGACGCGGTACTCCCCGGCACACCAGCATTCAAAGAGATAGCAGGAAAGTTTGGCCCGGGAATCCTGTCGGCGGATGGCGCAATCGACCGCGCACGGCTTGCAAGGATCGTTTTTACCGACCCGTCGCGGCGCATCGCCCTGGAAAACATCATTCATCCGGTGGTTCGCCAACGCACGTTGGAACTGATCGCAGAAGCTGCATCAAGTCCGTTGGTTGTTTTGGATGTCCCGCTCCTCTTTGAGTCTGGAATGGAAAAGGAATGCACGGCGACAGCGGTTGTGACTGTTGATGAAGAGAATCGCGCGAAGCGAATGAAAACCTTCCGCGGCATCTCGGAGCCTGACTTGGTTTCCCGCATGAAGGCGCAATGGTCGCAGGAAAAGAAGGCGTCATTGGCGGATTTCATTATCGACAATTCCGGTTCGCGCCGTGAGACGGTGCGCCAGGTTGATGTGCTTCTGGACCAAATTTTTCCCTCCGGGATTCCATCACCCCTCACGAAAACCCCTCTCCAGAAAATTTCCTGAACAAACTTGAGATTCAGTCTTTTCCCTTTTGCAACCCAACCCATCTTCCGAACCCGATAGGAGCGCCTCCTCGATGCGTCGTCGTAAAAACTCGCAAAATTCCGGCGGATTCCAGAACCAGCAAAACCAGAATCCCGGAAACAGCGTGAACTACAATCCCGGCAATTCATACCAGAACAGTGGCGGCCGTCGTCGCCGTCGTCGTGGCGGTGGGCACGCAAGCCAGCAATTGCCGCCCGGTTTTGATGGTGGAAATATCATGAACAGGGACTTGAACGAGGAAGAGGAGGATGCATTCTTCGACACGCCATCCTCGGGAATTCCGCACGGCAATGCGTCTGATGTGGTGGAGGAGGGAAATGTTGTGAATCCGCAGGGGACATCGGCGGATGACAACGATTCCAATGGCAGTGGAACGCCGGTCCCCGTGCGCCCCGTGAAGATGATCCCGCTGGCGGATCTGGCCCAGCTCAAGCGCATGTCGATGTCAGAACTGGCGAAGATGGCGCAGGACATGGGCGTGGACAACGCCGCAGGCATGCGCAAGCAGGACCTGATCTTCCAGATCCTGCGCGTGAATGCAAACATGGAGGGCGGCCTACGGGCGAATGGGGTGCTGGAGATCCTGCCGGAGGGTGGGTTCGGGTTCCTGCGATCGGCGAATTACAACTACCTGTGGGGACCGGATGACATCTACGTTTCGCCGTCGCAGATTCGGCGCTTTGGCCTGCGTAAGGGTGACACGGTCGTGGGCACGGTGCGTCCGCCAAAGGATGGGGAGAAGTATTTCGCGCTGCTGAAGGTTGAGAAGATCAACGAGGTCGATCCGCAGACGGCGAAGGAGAAGATCCTTTTCGACAACCTGACGCCGCTGTATCCGACGCGACGCATCAAGATGGAGACGGCGCGCAAGAAGCTGACGACACGCGTGATGGATTTGCTGACGCCGCTTGGCATGGGCCAGCGTGCACTGATCGTGGCGCCACCGCGCACCGGCAAGACGATCATGATGCAGGACATCGCGAACGCGATCACGGCGAACCATCCGGAGATTTACCTGATCGTCCTGCTGATCGATGAACGTCCGGAAGAAGTGACGGACATGGAGCGCACGGTGAAGGGCGAGGTGATCAGCTCGACGTTCGATGAGCCGGCAGATCGCCACGTGCAGGTTGCGGAGATGGTGATTGAAAAGGCGAAGCGCCTCGTGGAGCACGGCCGCGAGGTGGTGATCCTGTTGGATTCGATCACGCGCCTGGCACGCGCCTACAACACGGTGACACCGCCTTCGGGCAAGGTGCTGACAGGCGGCCTTGATGCGAACGCACTGCACAAGCCGAAGCGCTTTTTCGGTGCGGCGCGCAACATCGAGGAGGGTGGATCGTTGACGATCATCGCAACGGCTCTTGTGGAGACCGGCTCCAAGATGGACGAAGTCATCTTCGAGGAGTTCAAGGGCACGGGTAACAGCGAAATCAAACTGGACCGCAAGTTGTCCGATCGCCGCATCTACCCGGCGATTGACATCATGACCAGTGGAACGCGAAAGGAAGAACTGCTGCTGTCGGAAATGGAGCTTCAGCGTGTGTGGCTGCTGCGCAAGATACTGAATGAACTGAGCGTGGTTGAGGCGATGGACTTCCTTCTCGATCGCATGAAGAAGACCGAGAGTAACAAGGATTTCCTGGAAGCGATGAACCAGTAGCTTCACGGAACATCAGGCATGAATGAAGAATCCCCGGCGGAAATCGCCGGGGATTCTTCATTTCGCGAGTGACGTTCACGACATCAGGAGGAAATCAGGTCGGCTGCCTTCGCGATAACGTCGTCAAGTTTCGCAACGTCCTTCGCGCCTGCCTGGGCGTAGTCGGGTTTCCCGCCACCTTTTCCACCGAGCGGCTGCGCGAGCTTGTTGATGACAGTGCCTGCCGGATACTTCGACTGGGCGTCCTTTCCGACGGCAACCACGAGGCTGATCTTGTCATCGGCGGCGCTTGCGCCGACGACGACGCTGGTTGCGCCGATCTTGTCGCGAAGGGCAGTTGCGAGCACGCGAAGTTCATTTCCGTCAAGGCCATCAGCCCGTGCGATGCAGAGCTTCGCGCCGGGGATGTCGGTGCCCTTCGCGGTGTAGGCGTCGAGGTTTTGCAGCGCTGCTTCCTGCCTCATGCGGGCGACCTCCTTGTCCAACTCCCTGATTCGTGACTGGAGCGACTGGACGCGGTTGAGCGTCTCAGGACCCTTGGCAGCAAGGAGTTTTTGCAGGGGATCGACCAGGCCATACTGGTCGTTGATTTCCGCTTCCAGCGCGGCGGCGCCAGTGACGGCCTCGATGCGGCGAACACCGCTGGCAATGCTGGATTCGCTCACGATGCGGTAGCGGGCGATGTCGCCGGTTCTTGCGACGTGGGTGCCGCCGCAAAATTCAACGCTCGGTCCCATTTGCACGACGCGAACGACGGCGCCGTACTTCTCGCCAAAGGGTGCGATGGCGCCCTTCTGCTTTGCCTCCTCAAGCGTGAGCACATCCGTGTTCACCTTCTCATTCTCAAGGATCATGCGGTTCACCTCGCGCTGGATGGTGGCAAGGTCATCGCGCGTGAGTGCTTCCGTGTGGGTGAAGTCAAATCGGGAATAGTCGGGGCCGACGTAGCTTCCCGCCTGCGTGACATGCTGGCCGATGGCACGCTTGAGTGCGTTCTGCAGCAGGTGGACGGAGCTGTGGTTGCGGCGGATGGCGGTACGGCGTGCGGCGTCCACGGAAGCGCGGGCCTCCCCACCCGATTTCAACACGCCGCTCACGACGGTCCCCTTGTGTATATACAGGCCTTGCGGGGACTTGATGACGTCCTTGACGACAAAGCGACCCTCGCCGTTCTCGATGACGCCGGTGTCGCTGATCTGCCCGCCGCTTTCCGCATAGAAGGGTGTTGAGAGGAGAACAACCAGCGCGTCCTCACCGGCCTGCACATTGTCGCGCACGGCACCGTTGCTGAGCAGCGCGGCGATTTGCGTCTCCGTCGGCTTCGACACATCGCCGTAGCCGACAAACTCCGTGGCGCCGTGCGTTTCGAAGACGAGATCGACGAGTTCCTCGTTGAAATCGAGCTTGGCACCCTTCCAGGACTTCTTGGCCTCGTCCTTCTGGTTCTTCAGGGCCGTGTTGTAGCCGTCGAGGTCGACCGACACACCGGCATCCTGTGCGACTTCGATGGTGAGATCGACGGGATAGCCGTAGGTGTCCCAGAGACGGAATGCTTCCTGCCCCGCGATGTGATGGTCGCCGCGTTCCTTCGCCTGGGTGATGAGTTCACTAATGATTTTTTCTCCTCGGTCACGCGTGCGGAGGAAGGTTTCCTCCTCAATGCGCAGTGCCTTGCGGATGAAATCGGGATTCTGTTTGATCTCTGGATACTGGTCGCCCATCGCCTCCACAACGGCGTCGTAAAGGTCCGCCATGAAGGGTTTGTCCATGCCGAGCAGGGATGCGAACCGCAGCGCACGACGCTGGATGCGGCGCACGACGTAACGGCGGCCGATGTTGCCGGGTGTGAGTCCTTCCGCGAGGCAGAACACGAGCGTACGAACGTGATCGGCGATGGCGTTCACGGCGAGGCGCACCCTGGCGTCGCCACCCTGCTGGTCGGATCGTGGATAGTTGACACTCAATTTTTGTGCGACAGCCTGCGTGATCGGCCACATCAGGTCGGTTTCGTAGGGCGATATCGCCTTGCCCGTGCGCGCAAAATTCAGAGCCACGGTCATGCGTTCAAGCCCCGCGCCGGTGTCTATGCCCTTGTTTTTCAGAAGGGGTCGGGATCCGTCGCGCTGCTGGTCGAATTGCGGGAAAACCATGTTCCAGATTTCGAGGAACAGGTCGCCCTCATCGACGACGCGCTGGCCAAGTTTCTTGATCGCGCTGGTGCCATGCGTGCGGATGTCTTCGCGAATCCGGGCAAGTTCCGCATCGCTACCGAGGAAGAATTTGATTTCGCTGCAAGGGCCGCACGCGCCGGTATCGCCGGCGGGCCCCCAGAAATTTTCCGCTGCGTCGAGCGGAATACAAGGATTGGGGCAGTCGGTTTCCTCCGCGTAATACTGAAGCGCTTCGCTGTCGATCTCTTCCCCGGTCGGGCCGTAGATCGTCGGGAACATGCGCTCCTTCGGAAGGTTCATGTATTTTGGCGAGGTGCAGAATTCCCACGCCCAGCGAATCGCCTCGCGCTTGAAGTAATCACCGAAGCTAAAATTGCCGAGCATTTCGAAAAACGTGTGATGGCGGAGAGTCTTGCCAACGTTCTCAAGGTCGCTTCCCTTGCCGCCCGCGCGAAGGCACTTCTGGCAACTGGCGGCGCGCACGTAGGGCATTGGATCCACGGTGCCGGAGTAGAGCGCCTTGAACTGCACCATGCCGGCGCTGGTGAAGAGAAGCGTGGGATCGTCGGGCGGCACGAGCGGGGCGCTGGGCACGATGCGGTGTTCCAACCCGCGGAAGTAGTCGAGGTAGGCCTGCCGGAGGTCTCTGCCGTTTGCGATCGTCATGTGCGAAATGCGTGTCCAAATGCGGGTGGAATGAAATGCGGGGACATGATGGGCAGGGCCTTGGCGCGGTCAAGAGACGCTCCTTTACGCGGACGGGCAGGCGGCCCAAATCCTCCCTGCTTGCGATAAAGGTTTATCAGAGGGTGGCCGTCGGCTTGGAGCGGGACCGGGTCAAAGGCCCCATGGGTGGATTTCAAACTTGGGAGATTTCGCCCTTTCCCCGCGCTGCCCGCGCGGTCTACCAAAGCGGTCGTGAAAACGACAAGGAAAACACAGGCTGCTGCTCCCGCAGTTGGAATCATCATGGGTTCCAAGTCTGACTGGGAGACGATGCAGCACACGGCAGAGATGCTGGCGCAGCTTGGCGTCCCACATGAGGTGAGCGTGGTGTCGGCGCATCGGACGCCGGATTTGCTGTTCAAGTACGCGGAAGACGCGGAGGCGCGTGGCATCCAGGTCATCATCGCAGGCGCGGGTGGCGCGGCGCATTTGCCGGGAATGTGCGCTGCGAAGACGTCACTGCCGGTGCTGGGCGTGCCGGTGGAATCGAAGGCGTTGAAGGGGCTGGATTCGCTCCTGTCGATCGCACAAATGCCGGCTGGCATTCCGGTGGGCACGTTGGCGGTTGGGCGCGCAGGCGCGGTCAATGCGGCGCTGCTGGCGGCGTCCATCCTTGCGAATCACGATGAGCGGATTCGCAGGGCACTGAAAGCATTCCGCGGCGAGCAGACGAAGAAAATCCTGAAAGGCCGCGACCCGCGGCGCTGAATTCCGTGCAGAACCCTTCCGCATCCAAAACCACGATAGGGATCCTGGGAGCCGGCCAGTTGGGGATGATGCTGGCGCAGGCTGGCAGGAAGCTGGAGATGGGCTTTCGATTCCTTGATCCGGCGACGGAGATTGCGGCGCGCGGGCTTGGGGAGCATGTGTGTGCGGCGTATGAGGACATCGATGCGCTGGAGGAGTTTTCGCGGGGGCTTGCGGCGATAACGTATGAGTTTGAAAACGTGCCGCTGGAATCGGTGCGCTGGCTGGCCCAGCGCGTGCCGCTTCACCCGCAACCGGATGCACTGAAGGAAGCGCAGGACCGCCTGTTCGAGAAGACATTCTTTCGTGGCGTTGGCATTCCCGTGCCGGAGTTTTCCGCGTTTTTCTTCCGCGATGAGTACGATGATGCGGTGGGGAAGATCGGGCTGCCGGCGGTGCTGAAGACGCGGCGGTTTGGCTATGACGGAAAGGGGCAGCGCGTGATCCGCACTGTCGCGGAAGCAAACACGGCATTCAAGGAGTTGAACGGGATGCCGCTGTTCCTGGAGCGGTTTGTCCCGTTCGATCGGGAGCTTTCCATCATCGCAGTGCGTTCGCTGGAAGGTGAGTGCCGGTTCTATCCGTTGGTGGAAAACCATCATCGGGAGGGGATTCTGCGGCTCAGCATCGCCCCGGCGCCGGGCCTTACGGATCAATTGCAAAGTGAAGCGGAGCAACATGCGCGCTGCGTGATGGAGAAGCTGAATTACGTTGGCGTGCTGGCGATTGAGTTTTTCGTGCGCGGAGGGATGTTGTACGCGAACGAAATGGCACCGCGCGTGCACAATTCAGGGCACTGGACCATCGAAGGCGCGGAGACGAGCCAGTTCGAGAATCACCTGCGCGCGGTGACGGGGATGGAATTGGGAAGCACGGTGGCGAAGGGGCACAGTGCGATGGTGAACATCATTGGTGACTTTCAGGATTGGTCAGAGGCCCGAAATACTTCCAACGTGTTCGTGCACGACTACGGGAAGAAGCCTCGCGCGGGACGGAAGTTGGGGCATGTGACATTGTGCGGAGAAACAGCGCACGCGGTCGAGGCGATGCTGGACCGCCTGGGGATTCCGCAATAACAGGAAAGAAATGCCGATCAATCTTCCGTTGGTGTGCGCGGGAAGTTGTTACCGATGAGTTCGGATCGGACAAAAGTAAAATGGAGCTGGTGGTGGGACTCGAACCCGCGACCT
>JADLAR010000032.1 GCA_020848155.1 Candidatus Sumerlaeota bacterium | reverse complement strand
GAGCGCACGATGGAAGGTGTTGCGCGCCCGCCTGTCAGGAGAGAAAGGGCGTCGATCAGGAGTGATTTTCCTGCGCCTGTTTCGCCCGTGAGCACCGTCAGCCCACGGCCGAATTCAACCTCCAGGTGGTCGAAGAGCGCAAGGTTTCGTATCTGAAGATGGCGTATCATTGTGACACTCCTTGGGTACGCTTAACCTTCGCCTTTATGAAAAAGGCCCCTTGGAGTGTCAAGCGAAGGCGAATAAAAAGTAAAAATGCAGGAATGCGCCCCTCCGCGCCGGTTCCTGCGACCGGGGGAACTCCCTTATTCGAAACCCGCGACCTGATGGGGTATGTACGGAGCCTCCAACGCGCGGACCTCCGCATCGGTTAGCTTCAATTCCAGCGCGCCGACGGCATCGTCCAGATGCTGCATCCGTGTCGCGCCCACAATCGGGGCGCTGATGTTGTCCTTGCTGTAAAGCCATGCGAGCGCCACCTGCGCCTGTGGCACGCCGCGATCTGCGGCAATGCGCTCAACCTGATCGATGACATCCTTGTCGGCCGCTTCCGTCGCCTTGTAGAGCACCTTCTGATAGTGGTCCGTTTTCGCGCGCGCCGTGCCGTCCTCATTTTTCCACGGACGCGCCAGACGACCACGCGCAAGCGGACTCCAGGGAATCACGCCAATGCCCTCCGCGCGGCACAGGCCCATCATCTCCCGTTCCTCCTCGCGATAGATCAGGTTGTAATGATTCTGCATGGATATGAAACGCGTCCAACGATGCTGGCTCGCAATGTGAAGCGCCTTGCAGAACTGCCACGCATGCATCGACGACGCGCCAATGTAGCGCGCCTTGCCCGCCTTCACAACGTCGTGCAGCGCCTCCAGCGTTTCCTCTATCGGCGTGGAATAATCCCAGCGGTGAATCTGATACAGGTCGATGTAATCCGTCCCCAATCGCTTCAGGCTCGCGTCGATCTCGCGCATGATCGCCTTGCGTGAAAGGCCGCCGCTGTTCACATCCTGCGTCATGGGATAAAACACCTTCGTCGCAATCACGACTTCCTTCCGCTTCGTGAACTTGCGAATCGCACGGCCGAGCACTTCCTCACTCGCGCCGAGCGAGTACATGTGTGCAGTATCGAAAAAGTTGATGCCGAGATGAAGCGCGCGCTTGATGAAGGGAAGAGAATCTTCTTCGCGAAGAACCCAGCTGTGGTGGCCGCGGGAAGGATCGCCGTAGCTCATGCAGCCAAGGCAAATGCGCGACACTTTCAGGCCGCTGCGGCCAAGGTTGACGTATTCCATCGAATCGTTGTGGGTACCGCCGCGCTTTCTGTGGATGCTGCAACGCCGACGACTGGGTATCGGGATCGCCGGTAACCCGCAAATCCCCCCACGGCGCGGGGAACAAGCTCAAAGGGAAAGTCCCCTTCCGCAAATCACACGGGAAAATTTTTGCAACCACCCCCACAGCGGCCAATTATGGCATTTCTCAGAATGACGTGGCCATGCTGAGATTTGGGCACGCATTTTCTGTGGCATTGGCGTCCCGTCCTCGCAATCTCTGGGTGGCTACGAAATTTCGGAAAGTGCTCTCGGCTCCGCAATCGCGGCGTTCCCCCCTACCACGGGGAACGCCGCACGGACGAAGAACCGGGCACACCGGCAACCAATTTTGCACACGGATGCGCAATTGTTTGCACAATTGGAACGCTGGCAATTTTATGGTTTTTATTCGGTGGAGCGCAGCGCGGCATTGTCGCAAGGCCAGATTTTTGCACAATATCACTTGTCGTCCGGAAGGGCCAACAGCCCCGCCGGATAGCCCGCTTTTGGAGCTGTCATGATGCAAAACCCCTCACGAAGAAACCAGACCAACACAACAACATACACCCCGTATCCGCAGACCCCTCCCAAGCCTTCGCCCTGGGAGCCCTTCTGGCGATGGACGAAGCAGCGCGGATGCTCACCCGCAGACCGGGGAATTCCGACCCGCGCCTGCTGCTGCGCAGGATATTCGCAATGCTTCGCGGCCGGAACTGCTCCGCCGTGGACCTGCGCGACCGCATGGAACAGGCGCTCGGCGTGCAACTGCCCATCGCAGAGGACGGCGTCATTGAAATGATCGAGGAGGTTCACCGCTTCAAATGGCTGGAGGCGGAACGTGCCGGCCGAGACATTTGGCGCGAACGCAACCCCGCCGACCCCGAAGCCCTCGCCCTGCGCGAATGGTTCCGCCTCTACTTTGGCGCCTGGTACCTCGCCCGCCAAACACGCAGATTCTCCCACACGTGATCCGCGGGCCAACCACCTGCACACGTCCGAAGGACACGCTGACACTCCGTTGGACTTCCTTTGAAAGTACCGTCTGCAAGTTACGGTAATACCTCGAACTATACTGGAGACAGAAGGCTCACGATTGGCCTCCTAACGCCTTACGGATCTCGGGCTCCAGTTCCTTGATGCGCTCGGCCTTGATGACATAACCCAAGTTCATCGGAATGCGCGTCACGACGACGGGCAGATGCATCACATGGGTTGGTATTGCCATTACCTTGATCTCACCAGCCGCTGTATGCTGTGGTGCGCCCCAAAGAACACCCAACAACATCACCATCACCTGGCCGAGTTGCATTCCTCCACCGCGTTGCTGGCGCATGCCAGTGCTGTATAGCAGGACTGGTGAACCGCTGGATCCAGGGTAACAGGCACAATCCACCACAAACTCCTTCTTCCCTTTGAAGTCGAGCGCAGGGTGAGTAGCGGTAACACCCTTTCGGATGATCGGTTGGTTGTTTGTGTCGTCCCATAAGCCGATGGGGTAACCGATCATCAGCACATCTTCCATGGCGGAGAACTCGGCAAGATCGGCGTCTGTTGGTAACAGTGACTCATCGAGAGTCAGATAAAAGACCTTATTGCCCTGATCCCGTGCCTTCGCCAGAATTGGCGCGATGAAAATCGCGCAGAGGTCGACATCCTGTGAAGGATGACCCATTACGGGAACCTCTGAGCCCTTGAGGGCTACCCTGAACAGATCTCCAGGTATGGGGTCTCCATCCGCAGTCACCTTTGTCAGAACAAAGCGTACTTCTGTCGCATTCTCGACGACGTGCTTGT
>JADLAR010000031.1 GCA_020848155.1 Candidatus Sumerlaeota bacterium | reverse complement strand
CCTTCGCATTTTCTGCGCGGATGTCTGCGCGGTGCGCCTCGAAAGCGGAGGCCATGGCCCCCAGCGCGGCGTTCTTCACGGCAGGCGGCAGCACGGCCAGCGCACGGCTGGCGGCACGGGCACGCTTACCCATTTCCGTCAGCATTTCATCCATGTTTGTGGTGGTGGCAGCGGCCGTGGTCATGCGCATCCTCCTTTATTTTGCGGGCGTAGGTTCGCGCCTTGTGCCGCCCACTGCAAGCCCAACCCCGTCAATCTTTCACGCAACAGCGCATATTCCCGTTGCCGGACGTGGGAAAGGCTCGCAAATTGGAGTTTCGAAACCAGCATTTGCACTGTTCAGGTCATGCCTTCCAACGACGCAGATCAGACCAAGACGAAGATGGACGAATCATCAACGCAGTTCGACACCGAGGCGCGCGGCGCCGCGGGGTCTGATGCGTCCGACACAAGTTCGGGGCTCCTCAAGCGATACAAGGACATCCCCAACGGATATCGCCCCATCCTGATCTGCATGACGGGATCACGAAAGGGCGTCCGCCACAAGATCGACAAGAAGCATACCATTATTGGCCGCACACAGTTGGCGGATTTCCCCATTCATGAATCCGCGGCTTCGCGGCGCCATGCACGCATCATCTACGAAAACTACGACCGGCCGGAGGAGCCTCCAGTATGCTACATTGAGGACCTGGAAAGCAAGAACGGCACGGAACTGAATGGACGGGAAATCAACGCCATCGCCCCGCTGAAGGAGCGGGACCGCCTGATGATCGGCCACACGATCTTGGGCTACTTCATCCGCGACCTTGCGGAATTGATGCACGATGAGTTTCTCTACAATAACGCGACGCGTGATCCGCTGACAAACCTCGACAACCGCCAGCAGATGATCTCGCACCTCAAGCACTTCATGGCGCGCGCCCAACGCCGCCAAACGCAGTTCTGCTTCCTTGTGGCGGATGTTGACCATTTCAAGAACATCAACGACACCTACGGACATCTGGTCGGGGACGAGGCGTTGAAGCATCTGGCGCGGCTGATGCAGGACGAAATTCGGGAAACCGACTTCATCGCACGCTGGGGCGGCGAGGAATTTGCCATTGGAGTGGCGGATAGCACCCTCCACGAGGCGACAATGCTGGCGGACCGCCTCCGCGTGAAGATCGAGGGAAACCCGCTGAAGCTAAATGATCTGGCGTTGCCGCTAACGGTGAGCATCGGCGTGACGAGCCTTCAGGAAGGCGACACGATCGACAAGCTCTTTCAACGCGCGGATCGCTACCTGTACGAGGCGAAGGTCTCCGCACGCAACAAGGTCGTCGCGGGGAACTGAATCCCTACCGCGCAAGCTCAATCAAGTCTGTAATTTTCTGAAGGCATTCTCAGGCCACCACCAGACCGTGCATGTCAGTCGATGGCGCTGCTGCCGCGTTTCACGATGCCGTAGCCGTGTTTCCCCCGCAGCGCATCAACGGCCTTGTGAAGCTTCTCTTTTCGCTCCTCTGCGGGGATCGCCAGAATGTCAAGCTGGCGTCGTTCAAAGACAAGATTCGTCCCCGCCACGCCTAGCAGCCGGATGGGGCGATTGTTCCAGCGACTGCTGAACAGGGCACGCGCAGTGTCCAGAAGGGTGCCTTCGTCGTCCGTGGGTTCGGAAAGCGTCATTGATGCGGTGTGGGTTTCAAAATTGTTATAGCGATATTTGACGACAATGGTTGAGGCGCGGCAATCGTCGCGGCGCATACGCGATGCAACCTTCTCCGCAAGGCCGCTGAGGACGGAGAAAAGAAAATCACGATCAACTGAATCACGATCGAAGGTTGTTTCCGCGCTGACCTGCCGCGCGGGCACGTCGTTCACAATGGGGGAATTGTTTTCACCGCGCGCGCGTGCCTGAAGATTCTCCGCCTGGTCACCGAAATGATGGGCGAGGCGCTTCGTATCGAAGGACGCAAGATCGCCAAGCGTTTCCACGCCGATCTCGCGGAGTGTGCGGGCGCTCTTCACGCCCACGCCGGGAAGATGATCCACGGGAAGCCTGCGAAAGAACGAGGCCTCGCTGCCGGGCGGTATATACAAGAGCGCCGCCGGCTTGCAGAGGCTGCTGGCAACCTTCGCCACGAGCTTGTTCGTGGCAATGCCCAGCGAGCAGGGGAGCTGCGTCGCCTTCAGCACCGCTTCGCGCATCATCTGCGCGGCGGAGAGCGGCGCACCCCACAGCCTTTCCGTCCCGGTGAGGTCGATGTACGCCTCGTCCTGGCTTGCCATCTGGACGAGCGGAGAGAATGAGCACAGTGTTTCGTGCACCTTGCGGGAAAATTCCGAGTAGCGGGAAAAGGACCCTGAAACAATCGTGAGTTTCGGACAGAGCTGCAGTGCCTTTGCCATTGGCATGGCGGAACGCACGCCAAACTTCCGCGCCTCGTAACTGCAACTGGCAACGACGCCGCGACCATCGGGCGATCCGCCGACCGCGACGGGAATGCCGTTCAGTTTTGGATTCAACAGGCGCTCCACGGAAACGTAGAAGCAATCCATGTCCACGTGGGCAACGATGCGCTGGCGTTGTTCCGGTGTATATACGCTCATCGCATCCCTCCGCCGCCACTATTCCTCTTCGGAGAACAAACCGTACCTGACCATCTTGTTGTGAAGGCTCTTGCGGCTCATGCTAAGAAGGTCCGCCGTGTCCTGCCGGTGCCCTTTCGTCTTCTTCAACGCGGCGCGGATCAGGTATTTTTCGATGTGGTCGGTGATGAGCTGCAGCCGGTCGGCAAGGGGCTGGCTGAAGTCCTCCGTGTTCAGCACGGACCTGAGGTCAAGGTCCTCCAGTGCCTCGCCACCGGGAGGGAGTTCGCGCGGGGAGGAAGCGAGCTGTTGCTCACCCTTCAGCGTGGCGGGAAGGTCGCCGACCTTGATGGTGGTTCCCTGCGCCATGAGCATCACGCGCTGGATGGTGTTCTCCAGTTCGCGAATGTTTCCCGGCCAACTGTAGTTCAGGAATTTTTGCAGCGCGAGGTCCTCAACGGACGACACGTTGCGCTTCAGCTTCGGGTTGTATTCCCCGATGAAGTGGTCGATCAGGATGGGAATGTCATCGCGGCGCTTGCGCAGCGGCGGCAGGTGAATGGGGAGCACGTTGAGGCGATAATACAGGTCCTCGCGGAACTCATTCTTTTCAACCATCTTCGCAAGGTCACGGTTCGTCGCGGCGAGGACGCGGATGTCCACCTTGATGGTTTTCGTGGAACCAACGCGCTCGATTTCGCGCTCCTGCAGGACCCGCAGCAGCTTTGATTGCAGCGGCAGCGACATGTCGCCGATCTCATCAAGGAAAAGCGTGCCGCCATTGGCCGCGTCCACCTTGCCAATCTTCTGGGACACAGCGCCGGTGAATGCGCCGCGCTCGTAGCCAAAGAGTTCGCTTTCCAGCAGTGATTCGGGAATCGCGACCGTGTTGACCTTCACCATCGGTTTGTCACGACGCGGTCCGTTGTTGTGAATTGCGGAGGCAACCAACTCCTTGCCGGTGCCGCTTTCGCCGGTAATCAAGACCTTCGCGTCGGAACGCGCCACGCGATCGATTTCCGTTTTCAGTTCTGTAATCGCTCGGCTCGCACCGATGATTTCTACTGGGCCAT
>JADLAR010000030.1 GCA_020848155.1 Candidatus Sumerlaeota bacterium | reverse complement strand
CATGTTTGAGAACCATTCCCGCGTTGGCCGTGCCATCACAACGGGCTTTGCAATCGCAGCCATCTCCGTCTGCATCTACCGGGGAATGATTCGCGCAACCCACCTTCGACCATTCGTGAAGTCGGTCCTGCTGGTTTACGCGGCGATCATTGTCTCCTGCTATTACTCGATCGAAAAGCTCTACAGTTTCAAGAATTTCCTGTATTATCAGCACCTCTGGTTCGGTGTCCTGTTCCTTTGCATTGCGGCGTGGGCGACAACACGCGCGCGGCAGTATCAGGTGCTGCTCGGATTCGCAGTGGCAGGGCTTGTGAGCGCCATTCTTGGGTTGGTTGTGCTTTACCACGGCAGGCAGTTGGTGAACGCCGGCATCGTGGAGCAACTTACCGATTTCGTCTACAAGGCGCAGGACTCCAGCGGTGCGCCCTACTATCGCGCAAAAGGAATGCTGGAGAGCTACACGAAGTCGGCGTCCGTGTTTATCATGGTGCTCCCCGCGATGATTGCGCTTCTGATGCACGAGGCGCGGCGGCGCAGGCTCGCCACGACAGCCATGATTGTCGCAGCCATGGCCGTGTGTGGCTGGTATCTGATGATGACAAAATCACGCGGCGCGTGGATCGGTGCCGGTCTTGCCTGCGTGGGAACATTGGTCATGTTGAGGGGAAAGTGGTGGATCCCCGTGGCGGGAATTGCGGCGATCATGGTCGCCGGACTTCTAGTGCCTTCCGTGCGCGCACGTGCTTCCTCCTTCGTGTCGGATGCAACACGGCCCGACCTGTTGCTCTCCGGGCGCTTCGCATTGTGGGAACAGGGGCTGGAAGTCATTCGCGGGAATCCCATTCATGGCATTGGATACGGAGGGAATATCTTCCTCACGGACAACGGCCTCGCCCTGCACGAATTGCGATCAGCGGGATTCCGGCAACCGGATCTGCATCAGGCTTACTTGCAAATACTGGCCGAGACGGGCCTGCTCGGCTTCGCGGCGTATGCGTTGTTCCTCATATTGCTTCTTCGCACCGGGTTCATTGCCGTGCGCGCCCATTGGGGCAGTGGCATTCCGCCGGGATTGGCGGTGGCGTTTCCCGCGTTGGTGGGAATACTGGTCTTCGGATTCGTCTACAATTTCAACGAGCGACACGTGGCACAGCTTCTGGCGACGATGCTCGGCTTGATTGTGGCCCCGCTCCGGGAAACGACCGCCAAGCCCTCCAAGCCGTAGGACCGGACCGTTTCGCCTTTGCCAGGCGCGCCTCCACTCCACGGAGGCCCCCTATCGCCACCAGAAGAAGTTCGGAAGGCGCGGGAGCGCCGCCATGATGAGGTCGCGCGTGCGCCATGCGCGCGTTTCATGCACACGCTTCAGGAAAATCCATGCGCTCGAACGCAGGCAGGCTGAGACGGCGAAAAGTGTATGATACTGTGTCCACTCGAATCCGCCGATCATGCAGTGGGTGGCCTTGAATGCCTCCAGCAGGGGTGCGGAGAGCAATCCACCGGCAAATCCCGACAGGCCGGTGCACATGCTGATGACACTGATGTAGGCGATGCGATCCTTTGAGGGGGCGGTCGCGAGCGACAAATTGAAGATTGCCGGGTTGATGGCACTCCAGGCAATCGCATCGATGATCGCGTTGACATAAAGCAAACCCGGTCTTCCCGGGATGATGATGATCCAGGACAGGGGAAGAAAAGACCCTGCGATGAAGGTCGTGATGCTAAGGACGCTCTTGTTGCCAAAGCGATCGGCCACACGCCCCCAAACAGGGCCAAGGATCAGCGAGCAGGTGGCGGCAATGGCCTGATAGATGCCGATCTGCGTGAAGGTCATGTGCAAGTGACCCTTCTGGAAATACGGGTACACGAACGTGGCGCCCAGCAGCACCGACGCCTGCCAGTATGCAACAAAGACCAGGAGTCGACGCATGTTCGGATCGCGGAAAGGCTTGCGAATGACCTCGTGCAGGCGAATCGGCGCGGCAACAACCGGAGGTTGCCAGTGAAAGCGAAACATGTTTGTCGCAACGAGCGCGCAGATGACGCCGACAAAGAAGATCACCTGATAATTGTGCGGCGCGCCAACGTGGTCGAGGAAGACACCCGCGAGCAGGTTTGCCACCAACCCCACCATGCCAAGGATCGCGGTGCGACGCCCGAAGTAACTGCCACGCATGCGACGCGGCACCACGCCTCCCATCCACGCGGTCCACACTGCACCGCACGCCTGGAGGAAGAAAAAGGACGCCACCATCAGGATGATCGTGTACGTGGGAATCGCATCCGCTGGCAGTGAAAAAAACGGCCACAGCGCCGGAAGCAACCACATCACGCGACCAATGGCTGCAAGAAGGATCGTGAGTTTCTTCGGATGCGGGTAAAAACTTTGAATCCACGCGGCAACAGGGGCGGACGCCTGGGCAAGCGCCGGGATGCTCGAGACCAGCGCAAGCTCCAGCGTGCTCGCATTGTGATACTGCATGTAGCCCGTGATGACGGAACCGGATATCCAGTTCAGGAAAACAATCGTGAACGACCCCTCGAAAATGGAAAGCCGCATCGTCGCCGCGGCTTTCGCTGAAAGCGGCTCGTTCTCGTCTTGCTGCACATCAATGGCTGCCGGCTGGGCAGCCTTTGTTGCCTTTGCGGACACGCCGGGAGTTTCGCCACGGCGTCGACGCGGGTAAAGGGCAGTTCAGTGGCCTACTGCGTCAGTCTTTGACTTCGTCATAAACAGAACCATCCCTCAACGCATCGCATAGGTTGCGATAAACCGTGCTCACCTCGTGCCTGGGCCAATGGCTGTGGCTGCCAAGCCTGCGGAGGATGCGCTCGGAGAGCGAGCCGCCACGCGCATCGAGGATGGTGCGCAAGGCCGCGCTCTCACGGAGCAGCCGGGGAGCCGTCTTCCGGAGAATCCCCACCCACAGCTCGCGAACGGAGGTGTTTTCCATGCGTTCCCCCGAAAGCGCATGGATGTAGTCCGCATGGCGCGCCGTGAGGACGGCATGGCCCGCATTGCGCACGGTGTCATCGAAGATGTCCTTCAGCTCCAGCGTGGAAAACTTCTTCTGCGCTTCATAACTGACGAAACACTGGTCGGTCAGCGCCTGAAGAACGGAAACGATCGCGCGACAAATGGCGATGTCAGCGACGGGCGACTCCTGAATGTCGAGCACGCGTATCTCAATCGCCCCCCGGGAAAAACGCGCAATGGCGCCGCGGCTGTTGAGAAACTCCTCGCGCAGGATTCCCTCGGGATCATGCGGGGCGATGTCGCGGAAGGTTTGCTGGAAAATCTCCCGATCATAGTCTTCTTCCGTGAATACAGGCTCCGGAATGACGTGCCCCGTGATGGACGGGACCTTCTGTGAATTCGTCTTGTAAAACTCCAGCCGCGCATCCAGCGACTCCTGTCGTTTCAGTTCCAGGATGGGCGAGCTGGCCGCGAGCGCGGGAAGGATCGGCAGCACGAGGCGGATCGCCGCATGAAGTCGCCCAAACTCCTCGTCATTGTGAAACGGCAGGTTGATGTGGACACTTTGCAGGTTCGACCAGCCGTGTCCCTTGCAGTTGAAGATGCGGTCATATGTTGTATAGACAACGTTGTACTCACCCGGAAAAAGCATCGTCTCCCTGTGGGGATCCATCCAGGGATGCGCGGCCGTGGGCATCAGGCGCGCATTCATCGGCACAAGCAGGTCATTGATGATGCCAACCTCGCGCTGGAAGCCCTGCGCGAGGTTGTCCAGGTCCGCAGCCGGCCCGTTTGTTTTCAGTTCAATGACGTGCGCAGCCAGTTCGTTCGACCATGCGATGTCGCCGTGCTCGATGTCCTCCGATCCCTCGCCGCCTGCGGCACGCAGGAGGTCCGCCGCAATGGGCCGAACATCAAGGGTCTCCCGGTCGACGATCATGTACTCCAGTTCAATTCCGAATCCTTCAAAGAGACGCAGCCGCGGGCGGTTGCTCATGATGACTTGCGCTTCTCCTTACGCTGTTCCACGCGTTGCAGGAACACCTTCATGACAATACCATACAACTCATCCTTCAGGATGGAGTCCTCAAATCCGCCGTCGATGTTCGGGTTGTCATTCACCTCGATGACCATTACGCGGTCGCCATGCTGCTTGAGGTCCACGCCGTAAAGCCCGTCGCCGATCAGGTTGGCGATCTTCAGCGCGGTATCGATGACGTTCTTCGGCGCCTTCTTCACGGGAATCGTGTCCACGCTTCCATAGGAGGTTTTTCCCCCGTCGTCCGTCACCTGAATCTTCCACTGCTTCTTCGCCATGTGATACTTGCAGACATAGATCGGCTTCTGGTCGATGATGCCAATGCGCCAATCGTACTCCGTGGGAACAAACTCCTGCGCGATGACGAGGTCCGACTTGTCGAACAAGTCGCGCACCTTCTGGAGGTCGTCTTCCGTCTCAACCTTGACGACACCGCGCGAGAAGGAGCTGTCCGGTTCCTTGATGACGCAGGGCAGGCCGATCCTGTTGACCAGATCCTCGATGTTGTTCTTGTGAAGGATCATCGTCTTCGGCTTGTCGATGTCATTGCAGTCGAGCAGTTCCGCCAGGAAAACCTTGTTGCTGCACTTTAGGATCGACTCGGGGTCATCAATGACGACAAGCCCCTCTGCGGCGGCGCGCTGCGCAAAGCGATAGGTGTGATGATGGACGAGCGTCGTCTCCCGGATGAACAGCGCATCAAACTCCGCGATCCGGCCAAAGTCATCCTTCGTGATGAGTTCCACCCCGAAGCCAAGCTCCTCCGCCGCCCTCACGAACTTCTTCATGGCGCGTTCATTGGATGGAGGGTGCGTTTCATCAGGATTGTGCAGGATTGCGAGGTCGTAGCGGGTGACCTCGCGCTTGTGCGTGCGATGGCGGCGCTTGTCGAAGTAATCCGTCGCAAACAGCAGCACCGCAGGCCAGTGATCCTCGGGAATTTCATCGGTGGGAACGGGGCGCACGCTCTGGAGGATCCAGCGCTCATTGCGAACGAACTTCGCACGCAGCAGCGGCGCCTCGAACTGCTTGAACAACTCACCGCAGAGGCGGTCGTAGCGCTTCGCGACGTTCTTGCCGAAGTAGATGCTGAGCGTGTACTTGTCGCTTTGGATGTGGGACAGGCTCTTCTGGATCAACTCGTCCAATTCATCGGAGATGAAGCGCAGCATCGTCGTGGACTTCATTTCCTGGATCGCCATCACGCTGGGAAGCGGGCGATGCTCGCGCGCGGCAGCGAGCAGCGAAACGTAATAACCCAGGCTCTGATATTCGTAGGTGCTGCAAAGGTTGAAGACGCGCATGTGCTTCGTTTGCGCGAAATCTGAATTGGTCAGGTAGGTGCGCGCATCGACGACGTTGACGTCTGGAAGTTCGGGCGGCCAGTCCTTCGGATTGTCGACGACGATCAGGATCGCCATGTCGCTAGCTGTGTTCCCCCTCTTCGTGTGGTTCGATGATCAAAAGGTTCGCGTCATACGTCAGGATGCCGAGGAAGATCGCGCCGATGACGCGCTCGATGCCGACCTCGTAGTACTGTTCCACTCCGCGCACGGGATTCGGCGCCAAGGGATCGGCCACCGACACGGTGCGGTTCTCCTTGTGGTAGCCGGAAAGAAGGACGAAGTGACCGGCGGGTTCACCACGCAGGTCGTCATACTCGCAGTTGGGAAGCTCGCGCATGTCGTGATAAAGATACGTTGCGCTGAGTCCGGTAATGATCGGTTTGCGCTCATTCAGGTATTTGCGAATGAGCTTTGGCGTGAGATCCTCGAACTTCAGCACGCCACCGAGGTTGAAGAATTCCAGATAGCCATGCGTCGCGAAATCGAGGCGCCTTCTCCTCTTCACCTTCAACTGTTCACGCAGCTTCGCGGGAATGTCCTCATCGCGTGAGCGAAACCAGCTTGGGTCAAACACGTGCAGGTTATAGGTGTAGATGGTGGCCTTGTAGCCGCGCTGCAGCGCATGGACGCCAAGCATCACGGCCATGGTCCCGCCTTCCTCCAACTGGCTCACTTCGCCAACGAGCGAATCCAGATCCAGCGAATCACCGTAGAAGTTATAGACGGCGTGAAGGCACGTTGGCCCGCACGTTGATTCCGTGGGCTGCGGCAGGATCGCCAGTTCGAGTTTGGATTCCATGGCTGTTCCGCGTCGTTGCCCTTGTCAGGTGACGGAAGATTTCATCGAAAGCATGACGAATCAAGCGCCATCACTGCCCGGGCGCTCCACCTTACTTTGGCGCGCCGAGTGCCTTCTCGATGACTTCAGCAACCTGCGCGTCGGATGGCTTCACTTTCGACTTGAAGCGGCCGACAATGTTGCCCTGCCGGTCGATGATGAACTTCTCGAAGTTCCAACCAATCGCCCCGGGGAACGGCGAATCAGGACCGGTCAGCGCCCGGTAGAGCGGGCTCTTGTCATCGTTGCGCGTTGGCATCTTTCCCTTCACCGGAAAGGTGACGTTGTACTTCCCCTTGCAGAACATTTGGATCTCTTCATTTGTGCCGGGCTCCTGACCGCCATAGTCATTGGAGGGAAACGCGACGATAATGAAGCCCTTGTCCTTGTACTTCTCGTACAGGCTTTCCAACTCCGTATACTGTGGCGTGTATCCGCACTTGGATGCCACGTTCACGACCATCATCACCTGGCCCTTGTACAGGGAAAGCGTCTCGCTGGTGCCCTTCGCATCGGCAAAAGGAATCTCGAGGAGCGACCCACCGGCTGCCTTCGCAGGTGGCTTCGCCTCGGCCGGCCCGTGCGCCGAATGATCAGGCGCATGCCCCGCCGGGTTGGCGGGCTGGGCCAACGCGGACCAGCTACAGAATAGCAGTGCAACAACGAGCGAGATTCCGGCGAAAATTTTCATGTGGGCGTCCTTTGGGGTTCGTGGCTTTATCAAAACCACGCAGCGTCTCCGTGCGCAGCAGAAATTGCAGAAACACCCTCGTTTCGCCAAGCCATCGCTTTATGAATGGCACGCCCCCTGCATCAGCCCTTGCACGCCGGGGAAATCGTTCCCTAACAATAGCGCCATGCCAGATAACATCGACCCACAACTTGAACAGCTCTACAATAGCGCCCAGTCTGCCAGCAGCGAGGGACTGAAGGAGGAAGCACTGAAGAAGTGCGAGGAAGCCATCGAACTTTTGGAAAGCTATGGCGAGGAGACGGAGCGCCATTCATTCTCCGACTTCGTGATGCTGATGGCGGACATCCACTGGACGGCCGGTGACTATGAGGCGGCCTATGGCGAATACCAGCGCGTCGCGAACCATGATCCTGAACGATCCGATGCCCGCGTGGCAATGGGCGTGGCCCTGTATCACCTTTGCAGGTTCACCGCATCGCAAACGATTCTGGAAATGTGCAGCCTGGAAGACCCGGAGGACGCCGAGATATGGTACTATCTGGGCCTCCTCGCGCTGCGCAGTGAGAAGCGGGAACTGGCGCGCAACCATTTCGAACTGGCCCATGAACTTCAGGAAAACCGCTTCCTCCTTCCGGTGGAAATCACGGAAACAGAGATCACGGAAATCGTCCAGGCGCTGGTGGATGAAATCCCCGAGGCGATCCGCAACGCACTTGATAACGTGCCGGTGATTCTGGAAACACGGCCGCCCGACGAATTGCTTTTCTCATCCGATCCCCCAATCGATCCGACGGTGCTGGGAATTTTCGACGGCATTCCCGTGATCGAGGAGAGCAGCACGACAATCCACACGGCGCCGACACGCATCGTGCTGTTCAGCGAAAACATCTGGCTGATTGCAGGTGACCGCGCGACACTCGAGGAGGAATTGTGGATCACCCTCAAGCACGAGATCGGTCATTATTTCGGGCTCAGCGAGGAGGAACTGGCGGAACGCGGACTTGAATAGATCGACAGCCAGGGCACATCGCGGATTGCAGTGAAAAGCCCACCCCGCAAGGCCACACACCGCTTCCGACACGATTCCTTTCCTGCACCCACCCACAAATCCCTATCACCCACGAACCACGACCCATAACCTGATCCCATGTCCTCTGCCCTGACAGCCTTTGCCCATGATCGTCGCATTGCGGAGGCGTTGCTGGAAATCAGCAACGCTGTCGGTTCCGTGATGGAGATTGATGTGATTTTCGACCGCATTTGCAACATCGGCGCACGCGTGATGGAAACGCAGACATGCTCCATCTACATGCGCGATGACGAAGACCCGAGCTTTTTGGTCCTGCGCGCCACGTTCGGCCTCAGCACCTCGCAGGAGCTTGGGATTCGTGGATTCCCCTTCGGTGCAGGCCTGCCGGGCTGGGCCGCCATCAACAACCAGACGCTGGCACTGGCGGACTCGCGCAACGACCCGCGCAACCACCGCCTGGATGATACGGAGAAGGAGCAGACGAGCCTGATCGCCTTCATGGCAACGCCGATCCGCGTGCAGGACAAGGTTGTCGGCGTCATGACGGTGCGGCGCGTGATTGTCCACCAGTGGACGCCCGAAGAAGTGGTCTTCGCGGAAATCATTGCGAAGCAGATCGCCATCGTGTGGGAGAAGGCAGTCCTCTATTCAGACAAGGTCTCCGCGGAAAGGCTTGGTGCGGTGGCGCTGTCGCTGAGCGAGGTGGCCCACTACATCAAGAACATCCTGCAATCAATGAGTGGCGGGGCCTTCTTCGTGGATACGGGCCTTAAGCGCGGAGACCTGGACCAGGCACGCAAGGGTTGGGACATGCTGCGCCGCAGCAACGAGAAAATTCGCACCCTGGTGGAGAACATGCTCACCTTCAGCCGCGAGCGGCGCAGCAACCTGGAGGAAGGCGACATCACAGAACTGATCGTCGGCCTTGCGGAGGAAATTGAGGAAACAGCCTTCAAGCGCAAGATGGCCCTAAGGCTGGACCTCGATGAGAACGCTCCGAAGATGATGTTCGATTCGGAAGCGATTCACGACGCGTTGTTGAACCTTGTGACGAATGCAATGGATGCCATCCCGAAGGATCATTCCGGCCTCATCGAGATCAGGACGGAATGGTTGAACGATCAGGGAAAGCTGGTCATTTCCGTCAAGGACAACGGCACCGGCATTCCCCCCGATGTGCAGAAAAGGCTGTTCAACCTGTTCTTCACGACAAAGGGGCGCGGTGGTACGGGCATTGGTCTTGCCGTGACGCGAAAAATCATCGGAGAGCACGGCGGAATGATCCGCTACACCACGGAGCAGGGCGTCGGAACCACGTTTATCATCGAACTTCCGGTTTCATAACCCGGCACAGCGTTCGCAATGCGCACAACGGGATGGAAGTATCACTTGCCAGCCGCCCTGCCTTTGCTTCTGCGTTTTCGACTGCTCCTCCCGACAATCACCTGCGGTGAATCCTGTTCGTGACACCATCACTCATCCTCATTGAAGCACTGAAGGGCGCAATCACCGGCGCCATCGTCGGCTGGGTTACAAACTGGCTTGCCGTGTGGATGCTGTTCCACCCGCGCAGGCAATGGAGGATTTTCGGCGTGGCCGTGCCGCTGACGCCGGGTCTGGTGGTGAAGAATCATGCGCGGTTGGCGGATGCGATTGGCCGGGCCATCTCGCGCGACCTCCTGGCGCCCGAAACGATCCTTGCACATCTGGAACGCACCAACCTTTCAAGCACCATCGAGGGGCTGCTCAATGCGGAGCGGAATGCGCTCCTTTCCACGAACGAATCGCTGGCGGAAAGCCTTGGCCCCGCCCATGCCGAATCGCTTGTGAAGTTTGAGGAACGCGCGACCACCATCATCACCTCCTACGTCGTTGAAGTTGTCGCGCGGATGATGGAGGAGCCAGCGAAGTGGCAGCCACTCCTCGCGAATTTCGTCCAGCCATTCCTTGACCGCCCCATCGGTGAGTATCTGACGGAAGAACAGGCGGATGACTTCTGCGCGGCGTTGCTTCCAAAGCTGGATGCAATCCTTGCGGATGAAAAATCCGGAGACATGCTGCGCTCGTCCCTCGAATCCCTGGTGCAGGACTTTCCCGGCTCCACAGCGCATCGGAAGCTGGCGGAATATGCACTGGATGTCGTGCGGCAGAGGCGCATCCCGGCAGCGATTGCATTGCAGGATCTGCTCGCAAGGCACGTTGGTGGCGATGCCTTCGGCACGGCGGCACAGGACGTGATGGCCCGACGCGTGCACGCGATGATCGTCTCGCGCTTCTCATTTGCCGCAATGCTCGTGACGGAAAAAAAGGTCCGGGAGATTCTCGCGGAGAACTGGCCGCAGTTCACCGGGGAACTGCAATCGATCATCCTCGGCGAGAACCTGACGACTCACCTGGCGGACGGCATCGGGAACTATGCGACCACTCTGGTTGACTCCATCCCGGATGCGCTGCGCGGCGAGAAGGGACACGCGATGGCGGCCATGCTCTCAGGGGAAGTGCGTTCCGGGCTTCGCAACTACCTGGGCGGCGCCCCAGGCCGCGGGAAGCTGCACGAAAAAATTCAGGAACTGCGCGGCAAGTCGCTGGCGGACCTCCTCGCCACGATTCACGCTGATCCCGCAACCCTGACGCAGCGCATCCTGCGGGCACTGGGCGATTGGTGCGTGCAGGGCAAGGGACAATCGAAACTGAAACTGCAAGCGACGGCGGCGATTCACTACTGCCTCCACAAGCTCCCCGCATCGAGGCTCGCACGATTGATTCCCGACAGCGAATGGCACCACATTTCGCAACTCGTGGCACAGGCCATCGAGCGACGAACGCTTCGGATTCTCCCGACAGTGCTATCGGATCACCTGGACCTGGCGGAGATCGTGAAAAACAAAATCATGGAGTTTGAAACGACCCGCCTGGAGCAGATCATTTACGAGGTCAGCGGACGGGAATTGAAGGGGATCGTCTGGTTTGGTGCGGTGCTCGGCGTGATCGTGGGGGCCGCCGGTTCCGTGGTGGGGATGCTCCTGCGCTGAATTTATCCCGACAGAATGCCTGTTTTCCCCCTTGACCGGACCCCCTCCCCTAGCGTGTCCTCTCCAGCCCTTCCGGACCGCTGCGTTCGGGTGGTTCATTTTTGACTGGTGACGGAAACCGAATGCCCACGATTAACCAATTAGTTCGTAAGGGCCGCAAGAAGGCTGGCCATAAGAACAAAGTCCCCGCCCTTCAGGGCTGCCCGCAGAAGAAGGGTGTTTGCACCCGCGTGACGACCATGACGCCAAAGAAGCCCAACTCGGCCTTGCGGAAGATTGCCCGTGTTCGACTTACAAACGGCTACGAAGTCACTGCCTACATCCCCGGCGAAGGCCACAACCTTCAGGAACACTCCATCGTGCTCATCCGCGGCGGCCGTGTGAAGGACCTTCCCGGCGTTCGATACCACATCGTCCGCGGCGCCCGTAAGGGTGACACGCAGGGTGTCGCCAACCGCAAGCAGCGACGCTCCAAGTACGGAACAAAGCGTCCGAAGGCGTAAGAACGCACCCCTGATCCCGACCAATAGCAGAAAGGCTTTCGATTCAAATGGCAAAACGTAAGAAGAAGGACGGACGCTCACGCAGCGAACGCAAGATGGCCCGCCGCCGGATTCCCCCGGGTCGGGGCGTATTTCCCGATCAGCGCTTCAACAGCATCCTTGTCGCGAAGTTCATCAACAACATGATGTGGGACGGCAAGCGCTCCATCAGCGAATCACTCGTCTACAAGGCGATGGATATCGTTGCGGAGAAGAGCGAAGGCCAGGACCCATTGGAAGTCTTCACCAAGGCCATCGAGAACGTGAAGCCCTCGCTGGAAGTCAAGAGCCGCCGCGTTGGCGGTGCCAACTACCAGGTTCCGATCGAAGTGAAGCCGGAACGCCGTCAGGCGTTGTCGCTGCGCTGGATCATTGGCCACGCCCGCGACCGCAACGAACGCGGCATGGCGAAGAAGCTGGCCGCGGAAATCGTCGACGCCGCCAACAACACGGGGGGCGCGATCAAGAAGAAGGAAGACACGCACAAGATGGCGGAAGCCAACAAGGCCTTCGCTCATTACCGCTGGTAATCGCGGCTCGTTTCTGACAATCAAAAGGCCCTGCGGAAGACGCAGGGCCTTTTTTCTTTCCAACCTTTCCTCACCAACGGGAGTCGGCTTTTCCATGAAACGCATCTTTTGTCCTTCACTCGCTGCACTGCTGTACCTTGCCAGTGCCAGTGCCCCGCTTCCCGCCGACCCCTACTCGCAGCGCATGGAGGCCTTTGAAAAGGAATCCGCCGAACCCAGCCGCATGACGCTGTACGGCAAGGCGGCGGCGATGAAACCCGCACCGTTCGACGACAGCTCAAACCGCATCGCCGTGATCGCGCTGGCGAACCCCTTCTCGCAGGACCTGTCCTTCCTAAAGAACTATGCGGCGGACTATGACCCCCCCGCCAAATTGTTCTACGAAGCCACGACGCTGAAGACGTACAAGCATTTCGCCTACGCCCAGCCCAGTGACCCCGCGCCCGATTTCCAAGCCCTCCAGCAGATTGCCCGCTTCCTGATCCTCCGTTCGCAGGCAAACGCCAAGGGCGGAAACCTGGACGGCGCCATTGATGACGTGACCGCGGTGTGGATCGCGGGCCACAGCTTCGAGACGACGAACGACAGCATTCCCGGCTTCATGCTGGGCATATCACTACGCGTGCTGGCGCTGGACCAGATGAGCGCTCTCCTCGAAACCTACTCGCTGACAGTCGAACAGCAAACGCGGATGATTGCACTGGTGACGCGCCAACCCGATCCGCCGAGCTCCGTGATCAACATCATCCTGGCAGACATCAACACCTGGCCGGCGATGCTCAAGGCGCAGAACACGGCCACGCCGGACAAGCTGAAGGAAGCCTCCGACGCGATGGCGGCCGCCGTGAAGCCACTGGCGGAAATGGACTTTCAAAAACAACGCGCAAGTTTCGAGGGATTGGAGAAGGCGCGCGAGCAGGCGGAAACAGTGATCGGGAAGAACCGCGCCGTGCCTGTTGGCGACCTGCTGACACGCAAGGCCGTGGCGGATGCAAAGCAGGCGGTGCTGCTGTCCGGCCTCTGCGTCTCCATCGCAAACAACCAAAACGCCACTGGCAAGGCGACAAATGAGGAAATTGGCTTCCTCGCCGCCCCCATCCAAAAGTACCTCATCGATCCCTTCACCGGCGAAGCGCCACGCATCAACAACGCAGGCAACGGGAAGTTCATGGTGATTTCCGCAGGCCCCGACGCTGTCTTTGAGAAAAACGAGATGAAGGTCTATTCATCCCGCTTTGGCCTGGCGAGCGGCGGCGACATCTATCTACAAAGGAAGTAACTTTTTTCTTCCTCCCCCTCCCCACTCCTTGCGTTTCACATTGTACCCCTGCCAGTGGCAAGTATTGTGATTGTTGTCGTCAATTCGTGTGCTACGGAACCACCACCACATTCATCCATTGCAACGTCTGTGAAATCAAAAACGCCAATTTCCAAATTATGGGAATACTCTTATGCCCCCAGACGAAGAAGGCTCGGTTCAAACAGAGACAGGGTGTCGCGATGAGATCGGGTGCGGCAAATGAAAGGCTTCGGCAAAGTACTCAGTGTCGCGTTCTTGCTCGTTTCGATCGTGTTCTTTGCCCGCTCGTTGTCAAATCTTGATCTGAAACCGATGGACGTTTCAAACAGGCGTTCCATTCAAGAGCGTGTAAACATAGCCTCACCGCCGAAGGCGTCATCGATCCATGTACGTCCAAAAGCGGCATCGATCTATGCACGTCCGGAAGACTGGCCTGCGCGGGTGAAAAGCCAAACGGGAATAGCGATCCAAAACACACCGGAATTTGACGCACAATATTTCTCTTCCCTGGAAAAGTCCTACTATCCCTCTGCCGAGGATTTTCCGATACTGCCTGACTTCGAGGAGGCCGTGACATTGGCCTCCCTGGCCTTGATCAAGAAGCACCACGATCCCAAGGGTATCTCCCTTCAGAAGGAATTTGCTGGTTTTGGAATAGGAATATCCGCCGAGATGGAAACTGAAATAGCGACCAGGGGAGAAAAGATACCACGCTTTTCCTGGGAAAAGATCGACTTTGATCCTCTAAAGATAACCTTTTTACGAAACGCCAAGGCTTCTTCCTATTTCCCCGACTCCAAAGTCCCCTCTTTTTCGCGCTCTTTGAAGCCGGGTGACCAGATTGCAGAGGTCAGCTTAAACATTGTTAGCATCGAAGGGGAAAAAGGAATTATTAAATACTACTTCTACAGTGATGGGGCTGGGACATATTTTGCGCCAAACACCGATCTCTCCGGCGGAACGGTTTTCATTCGCGGTACCTCCAGCAAACTCGTCCTCACTGCGGAAGCAACGCCTTGAAATCCCAGTGACCCAAGCTTCAAGGGAAGCAGTATGACAGGCTCAAATGAATCCCTGAATACCAAGCAGGAAAAAACCCGGCGGACTTGCATCCGCCGGGTTTTGATTTGTTGGTTTCGTTACAGTGGGGTTAGACGTCGGCTGTTGCGGCGTCCTCCGGAATTTCCTTCTTCTCACCCTTGCGGGTGACGAGAAGGCTGCGGTAGCGCGGGAGACCTGTGCCTGCCGGAATGAGGAGGCCCATGATGACGTTCTCCTTCAAGCCGCGCAGGTAATCCTTGCGGCCACGGATGGCTGCATCGGTGAGCACGCGTGTCGTCTCCTGGAAGCTGGCGGCGGAAATGAAGCTTTCCGTTTCCAGCGACGCCTTCGTGAGACCGAGAAGCTTCGGCTTGCCAACTGCCGGCTCGCCACCGTTCTTCACGACGCGATCGTTCTCTTCCTGGAACACCCACTTGTCAACCTGCTGTCCGTAGAGGAAGCGCGTGTTGCCCGGCTCCTCGATGATGATCTTCTTCAGCATCTGGCGCACGATGCACTCAATGTGCTTGTCGCTGATGGTCACACCCTGAAGGCGATACACTTCCTGGATTTCCGTCATCAGGAACTGCATGAGTGCCTTCTCGCCCTTCACACGAAGGATGTCGTGCGGGGAGAGCGAGCCATCCGTGAGCGCATCGCCGACGAGCACTGCCTCGCCATCGCGCACGAGGAAGTTGCGGTTCAGCGGGATGGAATACGTGTGCTCCTCGTTGTTTTCCGCAACGATGGCACACTTGCGCTGGCCCTTGCTGATGCCGCGAATTTCGAAGCGGCCGGAGATATCCGCGATGAACGCGATCTCCTTCGGCTTGCGGGCCTCGAACAGTTCATCAACGCGCGGCAGACCGCCGGTGATGTCGCGGCTCTTCGTGCGGGGACGCGGAACACGGGCAAGGACGGTGCCCTTCGTGACGCGGGCGCCTTCCACGGTTTCCTTTGCGATGACGGTGCCTGCGGAAAGGGCGTAGGTCGCGATGACCTCATCCTTGTCGTCAAGGATGACGAGCTTCGGATGGCGCTCTTCCTTGTGCTCCATGATCGTCGCGATGGACGCCTCGTTTTCCGGGTCGAATTCAACGCGAAGCGTGACGCCTTCCACGATGTCCTCGAAGGCAACCTTTCCGCTGACTTCGGAAATGATCGGCGTGGCGTTTGGATCCCAGCGGACGATGTGCTCGCCCTTCTTCACCGTATCGCCATCCTTCTTGTAAAGGCGCGCGCCGTAGGGAATGTTGGGAAGCGTCTGGACTTCGTTTCCGTTCTTGTCGAGGACCTTGATCGAACCGGAGCGGTTCACCACGATCTGCTCGCCAGTGTCCGTTTGCAGGAACTTCACACCCTTGAAGCGCAGGGAGCCGTCCACATCCGACTGATACCAGCCTTCGACGACGCCCATCGACACACCACCCGTATGGAAGGTGCGGAGCGTGAGCTGCGTGCCGGGTTCGCCGATGGACTGCGCGGCGATGATGCCAACTGCTTCGCCAAGCTCCACCAGGCGGCCCGTGGATAGGTTGCGGCCATAGCAGCGGCGGCAGATCCCGCGGCGCATGGTGCAGGTAAGCACGGAACGGATCTGCAATTCCTCAATGCCCGCATCTTCAATTTCACGGGCCTTGTCCTCGTCGATTTCCTGGCCGCGGCCAAGAATCAGTTTCTTCGTTCCCGGATGAAGGACATCATCCACGGGCGTACGGCCCGTGATGCGATCGCGCAGCGGCTCGAGGATTTTCTCGCCACGGGAGTCAACGTCCGTGATCGCGCGAACGAACAAGCCGTTCTGCACACCGCAATCGTCCTCCGTGATGATGAGGTCCTGGGCCACGTCGCAAAGACGCCGCGTCAGGTAACCGGCATCGGACGTCTTCAGCGCAGTGTCGGCAAGACCCTTGCGCGCACCGTGCGTGGAGATGAAGTACTCCAGCACCGTGAGACCTTCGCGGAAGTTTGAAAGAATCGGTGACTCGATGATTTCACCGATCGTTCCCGTGATCTTCTTCGTCGGGCGCTGCATCAGGCCGCGCATGCCCGCCAACTGGCGGATCTGGTCCTTGTTACCGCGGGCACCGGAGAATTGCATGATGTGGACGGGGTTGAAACCATCCTGGTCCTTCTGCAGCGTATCCATCAACTCCTGGGTGACATCGTCGGTCGCCTGCGTCCAGATGGAGATCACCTGCTGGTAGCGTTCCTCGTCCGTCAGGTTGCCGGCGGCGAAGTCCTTCAGGGTCTGGGCAAGGCGTTCACGACCCTTGTCGAGGATGGATTCCTTCTTCTGGGGAATGACCATGTCCTTGATGCAGATCGAAATGCCACCACGCTTCGCATACTGGAAGCCGAGGTTCTTGATGCTGTCGAGCACGCCGGCGGTGGTGCGGTTGCCGGTCGCCTCATAGACGATCGACACCACGGCGCCGAGCGCCTTCTTTGTCATGATCTCGTTGCCAAGGTCGATGTAATCGACCTCCGCCTTCGGCAGGATGTTCGAGAAGATGAGGCGGCCAACCGACGTATAGACATGGCGCACCTGGCCCGTCCCGCGATAATTCACGATGCGGACAAGGATTTCCGCCTGTAGGTCCAGCACGCCGTGCTGGTGGGCGGTCATTGCTTCATCGGGCGAGGAATAGACGCCCTTGCGGCCGATCAGCTTGAACGTCTTGTCGAACTCCTCCCTGCCGATCTTGTTGCGCTGTTCCTGCAACTTCGGCCGGTTCAGCTCGACAACCTTTCCATCCGGGCTGCGGCGGATTTCCACGTACTCACCCTTGACGTCGCGGTGCTTTAGCTTCGTCAGGTAGAAGCATCCGAGAATGATGTCCTGCGAGGGGGTCGCGATGGGGCGTCCGTCGGAGGGCTTCAGGATGTTGTTTTCCGCAAGCATCAGCATCTTCGCCTCAAGGCGGGCCTCGATGCTGAGCGGGATGTGCACGGCCATCTGGTCGCCGTCGAAGTCGGCGTTGAAGGCGGCGCAGGAAAGCGGATGCAGGCGGATGGCCTTGCCTTCCACGAGGCGCGGCATGAACGCCTGGATGCCGAGGCGGTGCAGCGTGGGTGCACGATTGAGAAGGACCGGATGATCCTTGATGACGTCTTCAAGGATGTCATAGACGACGGGGTCTTCCCGCTCGATCAACTTCTTGGCGGACTTGATCGTCGTGCAGTGGCCCCGGCGCTCCAGTTCACGGATGATGAACGGATCGAAAAGTTCGAGTGCCATTTTTTTCGGCAGGCCGCATTCGTTGAACCCAAGGTCGGGACCAACGACAATGACGGAACGGCCGGAATAGTCGACGCGCTTTCCGAGCAGGTTCTGGCGGAAGCGGCCCTGCTTGCCCTTGAGCATGTCCGACAGCGACTTCAGCGGCCGGTTGTTGTGTCCCTTGGTGGGGCGGCTGCGGCGGCTGTTGTCGAACAGCGCATCCACGGATTCCTGGAGCATGCGCTTCTCGTTGCGCAGGATCACGTCCGGCGCGCGGAGTTCGATCAACTTCTTCAGGCGGTTGTTGCGATTGATGACGCGACGGTACAGGTCGTTCAAGTCCGAGGTCGCAAAACGTCCGCCGTCCAGGTGAACGAGGGGCCGCAGGTCCGGCGGGATCACGGGGAGCACGTCAAGCACCATGAACTCCGGCTTGTTCGGCGATCCGCGGAACGCCTCCACAACCTTCAGCCGCTTGATGATCTTGTTGCGCTTCTGCGCGCTGGTGACTTCGCGCATCTCAAGCTGAAGCTGGTTCGCAAGGTCTTCCACGTCGATTTGCTGAAGCAGTTCCTTCACTGCCTCGGCACCGATCATGATCTTCACCTTGCTGCCATACTGCTTGAGGTAATTGCGGGCGACGTCCTCCGCGATGATCTCCTTCGGCTTCAGGCCGGTTTCGGGATCCGCCTCCACGATGATGTATTCCTGGAAGTAGATCACCTTGCCAAGGTCGCGCACGCTCACATCGAGCAGGTTGCTGATCTTGGAACTTGTGCCCTTGTAGAACCAGATGTGGCAGGTCGGCGCGGCGAGCTTGATGTAGCCCATGCGAACACGGCGCACCTTTGATTCCGTCACTTCGACGCCGCAACGGTCGCAGATGATGCCCTTGTACTTGATGCGCTTGTACTTTCCGCAGGCGCATTCCCAGTCCTTGGTGGGTCCGAAGATGCGCTCACAGAAGAGGCCGTCCTTCTCCGGCTTGAACGTGCGGTAGTTGATCGTTTCCGGCTTCTTGACCTCGCCAAAGGACAGGTCGTCCTCGCCACCTTCCATCGCGGCCCCTTCCGTGGGCGCGCTGCGGATGAAGTTGAAGCGATCCGCCTGGCGACGGCGCCGGCACCAGTTCAGAATCTGGTCAGGACTGGCGATGGAGATGCGCGCAACGGCGTTGAGGTTGTTAAGATCAACGTCGTCCATGGCTCCTTCCATGCCCACCTGGATCGTGCGGTACTGCTGCGCGGCTGCCGTTGCCTCCGCACCATTGTCCTCCGGCGTATTCCCGTTTGTCGTCTGCATTTCTTCGTAACCTCTGAAGGATGTTCAGTCAGGGTGCGTTCGCGATTTCCGCGAACTTTTTTCGTCCAGTCCCGGTCTCCCGGATGTCAGCTTTCCGCGTCCTCGTCATCACGATCGCCGCCGCGGGTGCGCGTCTCGCCGTCGTCGTCATCGCCGCCAAGCCCGAAGTCCTCGTCATCAAGGAACGAATCGTCCTCCACGACGCTTTCAAGGCTCATGATGTCGAAGTCCTCCTGCGTGTCGTCGGACTCGATGAGGAGTTCGAGGTTGAGGCAGAGCGACTGCAATTCCTTCACCAGCACGTTGAAGGATTCGGGAATGCCGGGAGCGAGCGAGTTCTGCCCCTTCACGATGGACTCGTAGATCTTCGTGCGGCCGGTGACGTCGTCCGACTTCACCGTGAGCAACTCCTGCAACGTGTAGGCCGCGCCGTAGGCTTCCAGCGCCCACACTTCCATTTCACCGAAGCGCTGGCCGCCGAACTGCGCCTTGCCGCCGAGCGGCTGCTGCGTGACGAGCGAGTACGGCCCGATGGAGCGCGCGTGCATCTTGTCATCAACAAGGTGCGCCAGCTTCAGCATGTAGATCGCGCCAACGGTCACCTTGCGATCGAAACGCTCGCCTGTTTGCCCGTCATACAACACCGTTTGTCCGTCGTTCGGCAGGCCCGCCTTGTCCAGAAGGTCCCAGATTTCCTCTTCCTTCGCGCCGTCGAAGACAGACGTGGCGAGCAGGAGGCCCCGTTCGAACTTCTGGATGTGGTCCGTCAGCTTCTTGTCACTCATGTCCCGAAGGCGGTTACGCTCGGCCCAGAAAACACCGAGGTTTTCCGTCTTGTCGACAACGCTCTTGGACGGCGTGAAGATCGTTTCAATTTCCTTGCGCGCGGCGGTGATGCCATCGCGGCGAAGGGTCTGCGCGACCTTGCGGCCCAACACCTGCGCGGCCCAGCCCAAGTGCGTTTCCAGGATCTGGCCAACGTTCATGCGCGAAGGAACGCCGAGCGGATTGAGCACGATGTCAACCGGGGTGCCGTCTTCCAGGAAAGGCATGTCCTCGACAGCCATGACCTTGGCGACCACGCCCTTGTTGCCGTGGCGGCCGGCCATCTTGTCTCCCACGGAGATCTTGCGCTTCGACGCGACATACACCTTCACCAGCTTGATGACGCCCGGGGGCAGTTCATCGCCGGTCTTGATGCGGTCGATCGTGTTCTTCGCGCGATCCTCGATCTCCATCTCGCGCGCGCGCACTTCCTGGTACAGCAGCTTGATCTTCTGGCCGATCCTCCCCTCCACGGGAAGCATCCCCGTGGTCAGCGAGTGGCGGACATACGCAATGGCTTCGGGCTTCGGCTTCTGGCCGGGCTTCATTTCCACGCGGCCCGTCTCAAAGTTCACGATGTCCTTGTCGAGATCCACGAGGATCTTGGCAAGGCGCTCATCGAACTCCGCCCAAAGGGCGTCACGATCGCGCAGGCGAATCACGTCCGCCTGCTGGATGCGGGACTTGTCCTCGCGGTCGCTCTTGTTGCCGCGTTCCTTGCGGCTGAACGTCTTGATGTCGATGACGATGCCACCGGCACCCGGGGGCACCTTCAGCGAGGCGTCGCGAACGTCTCCCGCCTTCTCACCGAAAATCGCGCGCAACAGCTTTTCCTCGGACGAAAGCTCGGTCTCGCCCTTCGGCGTCACCTTGCCAACAAGGATGTCGCCGGGCTGGACCTCCGCACCAACGAACACACAACCGGTGTCGTCGAGCTTGCTGAGCGCCTCCTCCGAAACGTTCGGAATGTCGCGCGTGATTTCTTCCTTACCCAGCTTCGTGTCGCGGGCGTCGATTTCAAATTCCTCGATGTGGATCGACGTGAAGACGTCTTCCTGGACGAGGCGCTCGGAGAGCAGGATCGCGTCCTCGAAGTTGTGGCCACCGGCGCTCATGAACGCGACGAGGACGTTGCGGCCCAGCGCAAGCTCACCGTTGCCGGTGCCCGGCCCGTCGGCCAGCACCGTGCCCTCGTGAACGCGCTGCCCCTCGGTGATGATCGGGCGCTGGTTCATGCAGGTGTTCTGGTTCGAGCGCTTGTACTTGTACATCTCGTAGGTGTCGGTCTCGCCGTTCTCAGTGCGAATGACGATCTCGTTCGCGTTGACGATCTCGGCAACGCCGGGACGCTTCGCGATGAGGCAAACGCCGGAGTCGCGGGCAACCTTCTCCTCAACACCGGTGCCAACAACGGGCGCCTCCGTGAACAGGAGCGGCACCGCCTGGCGCTGCATGTTCGAACCCATCAGCGCGCGGTTCGCGTCGTCGTGCTCAAGGAACGGGATCAGCGACGCCGAAACGGAGACAAGCTGCTTCGGCGAAATGTCCATGTACTGCACTTCGTTCGGCTTCGCGCGGGGGAAATCGCCCGTCTTGCGCGACAGGATCACGTCGGCCTCGAACTTGTTCTTCTCATCCAGCTTCGCGTTGGCCTGCGCGATGGTGAAATCGTCCTCAACGTCGGCGGTAAGGTAATCAACCTCGTCGTTGTGGACTGTTCCCTTCTGCACGCGGCGATACGGCGTCTCGATGAAGCCGAAGGGATTGATGCGCGCGTAGGTGCAAAGCGAGCTGATGAGGCCGATGTTCGGGCCTTCAGGCGTTTCGATGGGGCAAATTCGCCCGTAGTGCGTGTGGTGCACGTCGCGAACTTCGAAGCCCGCGCGGTCGCGCGAAAGGCCACCCGGCCCAAGCGCGGACAGGCGGCGCTTGTGCGTCAGTTCCGCGAGCGGATTCGTCTGGTCCATGAACTGGCTCAACTGCGAGCGGCCGAAGAAATCGCGCACCGCAGTGACGAGCGGCTTCGCGTTGATCAGGTTCTGCGGAAGCATGTTCTCAAGATCGACGATCGACATGCGCTCGCGCGCGGTCTTCTCGATTTCCGCAAGGCCAAGGCGAATCTGGTTCTGCAGCAATTCGCCAACGCAACGAACGCGGCGATTGCCAAGGTGGTCGATGTCGTCCACGTCCACTTCCTCGTTCGCAAGCTTCACGAGGTGCTTCATCACGTGGATCACGTCGGGAATCATCAGCAGGCGATTGGAAAGGTCGCCCGTTTCCTTGCCGACGTTGTAGAAGCGCTTGTTGATCTTGTAGCGGCCAACGGCGCCAAGGTCGTAACGCTTGTCATTGAGGAACATCTCATCCACAAGGCGGCGGCCCGACTGCACGTTGACGGGGTTGCCGGGGCGCATCTTGCGGAAGAATTCCACGACCGCATCCTCATAGGTGCGGACCTTGTCCTTGTTCAGCGTGTTCATGATGGAGCCGGGCGCATCCGCATTGTCCAGCTTCAGCACCGAAAGCTGCTTCACGCTGGCACGGGCACAGCGGCGCAGGAGCGTCGTGGTGACGATCTCCCACGTCTCCGCGATGATCTCACCCGTGTCGGAATCGATGATGTCCGCGGCAAGGATGCGACCGATCAGGTGCTCGTAGCCCTGCGCGACGGTGAGGTGCACGCGATCCACACCCGCATTCTTGAGCGCCTCGATCGCCTTCTTCGTGACCTTCGCACCCGATTCGACGATCTTCTTGTTCTTCTCGTCGCGGATTGTTTCGATGAACTCCACGCCCAGGTACTGGTCGAGGCTCTTGACGAGGGTGGCGCCCCCCTTGAAGTCATCCAGCTTGATCTTCTCGACCTCGAAGAACTCCTTCGCCATCTGCGAATCGTCATTGTATCCGAAGCAGCGCAGGAACGTCGTCGCCGGGATCTTGCGCTTGCGATCAATCATGACGTACATGACGCCATAGATGTCGATTTCAAACTCAACCCAGGCACCGCGATAGGGGATGACGCGCGCGGAGTACGTGTACTTGCCGTTGGGATGCGTGGAACGCGAGAACGAAACACCAGGCGAGCGGTGCAGCTGCGAGACAATCACGCGCTCCGCACCGTTGATGATGAACGTCCCCTGGTCCGTCATGAGCGGAACTTCGCCCATGTAGACTTCCTGCTCCTTGATGTCGTGAATATCCGTGTGGCCCGTGTCTTCGTTCTCGTGGCGAATGACGAGCTGGAGCTTCAGCTTGAGCGGCGCGGCGAAGGTCATGCCGCGGTCGATGCACTCCTTCACCGTGTACTTCGGCGTGCCGAAGGTGTACTCGATGAACTCGAGGCTTGACGGATCAGCCGGCGTGCGAACCGGGAAAACAGAATTGAAGACTTCCTGAAGCCCCTGATCCCCACGCTGCTCTGGCTGGGATTCAAACTGGAGAAATTCCGCGTAACTCTGCTTTTGTGTTTCCAGCAGGTACGGCATCTCCATCGTTTCAGGAATGCGCGCGAACGAAATTCGACCCGCGCTGGACGTGATCGCCATGCCGGTATGCTCCTTAGCGTTGAGAGAAAATAGAAAGGCGTTCGAAATTCACAAAGTCAGCAGTCACCACTGTCCCCGCGCGGAGGCCACCAATGCAGACAAACCGCCCAGCCCGAAGAGACCACGGGAGGCGGTTGAATGATTGTTTTAACTGAGTTAAACCCGAATAAAGCTGCGTCAACGGCTTGCCTTTAACGCCCGCCAGCCGCCATTTCTGCATGCTGAACGAACGGACAAGGAGTTGACTATCGGGCAGAGCCGCTGTCAAGGCCGGAAAAAGAACGAAAGAGCAAAGACTCCTATAAAACAAATGCATTTGTCATGAGGGCATTTTTCACATGAATCTTCGTTTTTTGTTCGCTTTTCGGCGCCCCTACTTTCGCTCCAATAGCAGCTTGTTGAGTTCGCCGATTCCTCCGGTCATTTGTTCAGCATTTGCGTTTGCGAGCGAATAGATGACCTGACCCGCATCGTCGAAGGCGACAAGGGAACAGGTGCGCGCGGGCAGGTTGAAAAGCTGGCGGAGCGTCGTGGAGGAAGCATCCTCGCCGGAATATCCACCATAGTACCCGTAATTCTGCTGAACACCGCGGAAGGAGGTCTTCACGGGATCGGTGAAGTCGGCAACCAGGGTATATGGCAAATCCTCTGCCGCATACTTCCCGAAGTAATCACCCATTTCGACTTCACGCACGACCCAGTAAATTTGGGGTGGTGGGACGACTTCGGCGGAAATTATCCTCGCGATCTGATCGATGCCCACGGGAAGAAGGCCGGTGGTCTGCATCCCTCCCCATCCGGGAGGGGTTTGCCTGACGTCACCAAAGACGAACACGGCGACGGTGTTGGCGTCGCGCGCTTCCTTCAACACATCAGCGCGTGACATGAATCGTCGCGTCAGAAGGTTCACCTGGGAAAAATTGGGCATGGTGGTACCCACCGACAATTGCTGATCCACGATGGATTTGAGAGTCCCATCGAGCAGGGCGAGCTTCACACTGGATCGGTCGCCCGCCAGCTCCGTGATCGCCATGCGCGCCGGGCCCAGCGTGAGCGTATCGGTCGCCGTGCCGCTGGCGTTGCGCTCCGGCAGCCCGATCTTGAGAGGCGTGAAATTCACCGTCACATTCGTGTTGGGGGAGAACTCCCCGTTGTCATCAAGATTCAGAGTGACATTCAGTTTTCCCTCCTCGGTGTTGAGCGAGCCGCCCAGCGTGGGAAGGGTTCCGCGCAGCGCCTGAATCGTCGGCGCATCATTCGAGTATCCGGAGATGTTGAATCCGATGGAGCTATCCACAACCATCGGCTCCGCAGAGGGGCGCTTGATGGGAACCTGAATGGGAATCTGGACATCCGCCCCGGCGTAATAACCTTCCTTCATGACCTCCGCCTTATCCCCTTCGGACTTGATGATCTGCGCATACCACATCCGGGACTGCTCACGGCCCAGAATTGACAGATCCTTGGCGGAACTGAGGGCGACATGGTAACTTTCACCCGAGGACAGGGTTCCCAGCGGGAAGACGGAGGCATCCTTGTTCTTCATCACCGCCTTGATGCTGTCCGGAATCCGATCCAATGCCGTCACATTGTCGCGGGAGCGGGCATTATAGCGCGTTTGCTGCGCCGCACCTTGAGATTGGGTCTGAAGCGTCAGCGGGATGGTGAAAGTTGTGGGGCTTCCCGGCACGCTCTGGACGACGATCGGCGTTGGCGCCTGCGCGAAGGACACGACCGGCGTTCCAATCATCACCGCGAGCAGCAAGCTCACCATACTGAGGTGAGAATGTGTGGGACCCGTACCCTCGCCAGTCACTACAGCATCATACTTTCTCGCACTTGCCATGACCTGCTCCTCATCCGATTCAAAAGTTGCGCGCGAAAACAAATTCCTTTTCAATGTGTTCGGATCAACAGCTTTCTCACGGGGCGGAACGAGGAATCCGAAAAACAATCAGGCGGCCCCTTGCGAGGCCGCCCGATTGCCTTGTTGACTTGAAGGGTTGGGGTCTTTGGCAAGGGGTTTGAACCCATGCCCCATAACCCGTAACCACTGTTACTTGACTTCGACGACGGCGCCGGCTTCTTCAAGCTGCTTCTTGAACTTCGCGGCATCGTCCTTGGAAACGCCCTTGCTGACTTCCTTCGGGGCGCCTTCCACGAGGTCCTTGGCTTCCTTGAGGCCAAGGCCGGTGATCGCGCGGACTTCCTTGATCACCTTGATCTTCTCACTGCCGGCGTCCTTCAGGATGACGTCGAACTCGGTCTTTTCTTCTGCGGGAGCAGCAGATGCCCCACCGCCAGCCGCCACGGCAACAGCCGCGGGCGCTGCGGAGACGCCGAACTCGGCCTCCATCGCCTTCACAAGGTCAGCCACTTCCATGAGGGGCTTCTGCTTGATTGCTTCAATGATTTCTGCGTTGCTCAAAGCCATTTGAGTTTTTCCTTGGATGTATTTTCAGCCCGGACAAATTCCGGAGCAGGGAGATTGTTCCCGGTACTTCGTCCGGTTGATTACGCGGCGCCTTCCAGCTTTCGGCGATGGGCGTCCACTGCGTAGACGACCTTCGCGACTGTCTGGTTGAGCGCATACACCGTGTTCTGGATCGGCGACATCATGCTGCCCAGCATGCGCGCGAGCAGTTCCTCGCGGCCCGGTAGCTTGGACAAGGCATCAACCTGCGCCTTGTCGAGTGCCTTGCCATCAAGCAAGCCACCCTTGATCTCCAGCTTCTCGTTGTCCTTCGCGAACTCGATCAACAGCTTTGCCGGCGTTACGGGATCCTCGCCAATTGCGATGACCGTTTCGTAATTCAGCAGGTGATTGATCGATTCGTGATTCTGGCCGGCCTTCTCCATCGCCTTGCGAAGGAGCGTGTTCTTGATGACCTTCACGGTCACCTTCTGCTCACGCAGCTTCTTGCGAAGGGACGTTGCCTGTGCCAAGGTCAGGCCCTTGTTGTTCGCAAGGACGAACCCGGACTTGTTCTGCAGCGCTGTTGCCACTTCGTCGACCGCCGCGATTTTCGGGGCACGACCGCGACGCTTGCGCGCTTCACGACCTAGTTTTGCCATTTTGGAGTTTCACCACCTTTCGTTTTCGACCCGGGATTCTGGCATAAACACAGTCCCAGGGAAAACGAAGGGTCCTCGCCAGCGCATGACGCGCCCGGCGGAAAACTTCGGCATTCACTCTGCGACCTCGGTAGGAAGGCTTTCTGGGAAGCCGATTCTTGCGGCCAGCGCCGCAATCCCACTGTCTCTGGCCAGTCCGGAAGATCGGAATATCCCTGCATTGCAGGGGCGCAGAAGAAAGAGGATGGGGGCACCTCCGGTCAAGGACAACAATGGAGGCTGGAGGCAGATCCTTGGGCGGGAAACGCAAAAAACTGATTTTCCAAATGTTACAAGGAACGGCCTGCCTCCTCTCACCTGCCGCCAACAAGCTCCTTCGCACGAGGCTCGTAGATTTTCTGCATGAGAGGTGAGAGCAGCTTGAACGTGGCGGTGACACGCTGTCGCGAATCCGGCTCGCGCGAAATGAGGGCCAGCGATTCCATTTGCTCGATCAACCGGAAGTCGGAATAGCCCTTCATCAGGTCGATTCCGTACTCGATGAACTCCGCAGGATTTTCGCCCCGGTTGGTTTTCTCCAGCAACTCCGCAACGTTCTGAAAGTAGTCAAACTTTTCATACAGCGGATTGTCCTCTGACTTCACCTGTAGCACGAAGTAGGAGCGATCGGCGTATTCGCCGCCGGTCTGCGCATCAACGAGGCGATTGTCCGCGCTGAGCATCCAGCGATCACCGGAAAGAAATTCAACGTCCTCCGTGTCGGGAATGCACACGATGCGGCCCGGCTGTAGGCGACGGTTGTTGGCGCGATTGAAATGCAGGTCGAGGCTGTGGCTGTTGATGATGGTGTCGTCGCGATTGATGACCTCGATAAGTTTTTCCGCGATCGAAAAACCCGCCTGCACGAGTGCCAGGTATGCCAGGTAGCTGGTGGAAATGGGCAGCCCTGCAACCGTCGTGATGGCCCTGCGCATCGCGGCGGTCAGCCGCCGGTCCAGCTTGTCCAACTCCATCACCTTTGTCGTCAGGCGGATCGACTCGCCAAGGTATGATTTCGTGTAGTAGCAGAGCGGGTGGCCGTAGTGTTGCCCGCCAAAATCGGCCAGGCGAAACTCCCCATCGCGTGAAAAGTGCGCTTCGGGATTGTAGAAGTTGATCGCCTCGGCTGCGGCACTCTTGCGCTCCTCAGCCTTCGCAAAGGTGGAAATCATCAGTTGCTGTTTGCCGCCGTCACGATGACGCAGGTGAAAATGAAGGTAGCGGATCGTGAGCGGTTCGCCAATGGCGATGGGTTTATCAATACTCCCCGCCTGGTCCGCCGGTGATTCAAACAAGGAAGTTATTTTGTTGTTGGAGCAGTAAAGATTTGCCATGATCGTCGAGGCCTCCCGTGCCAACCTCGTGGGACGAGTGTGGGTCCATTGCGCGGAAAGTCAAGATGGTGCGGAAAATAAAGTGTGCGCGGAGCGCGAAATGAATCACCGTGGCGGCATCTGGATCATCACAGTTGTGCTGCAACTTCTTGCCTGCGGAGCGATCGCCGCACCGCCGGCGAAGGAAATGCAGCGCAAGGTTGTCGGGCCAAGGTCGGTCCTGCTTCCCTACTGCGAGCAGAAGGCCGACGCGAAGGACTTTCATTTTTCACTGGAGGAAAAATCCGTCACCGTTTCGCTGGCGAAGCAGGACACCGTCCTGAAGGGGAAACTGTCTTACGCAGGAAAGTGCATGGTCTGGCAGCAGTACTCGAAGAATCCTCCACTGCTTGATCGCATCACGGCGGAACTCCCCAAGGACAATGACGCGGTGACGTCCGGCCCCACGCTGCTGTTGGATGCGACGAGCGCCGCGCGCACGTTCACACCAAGCATTCCTTTTCAGTCCCGGAAGGTGGATGTTTCCGGCGTCGTGTTCTGCGGAAGCGAACTGAACCCGCTCGCGGTGAGGAACAGCTTTGCCAACACGGCCCGGCCTGAAAACTTTGATTGCGAGGGCATCGCATCGAAGGAGGACTGCGAAAACTATCGTGTCGTGTATGACCAGTTCTATCGCGACCTGGCGGCCCAGTTGCAGTTTGTGGGAGGCGACCTGAGCGTCGAGATCCCCCTGAAGGAGTTTGCGAAGTTTCACGATCCGGGGGAATGCGGCATCCGGTTCGGCTACTTTCTCTATCCAGAAACGACCCAAAGGGCGTTTTATGCCCCGCTACAAACCCGCATCGCTGTTTGGAGCGAGCCAATCACCATTAGGATCGTTCCGTAAAAACGTGTGGTAAAAATTCAAGCGATTGAACAGATTCGACTTGGACCGTGACGGGCTTTTTTTGCGAACGCCGCTTATCGAACTGCTTTAAATTTCTGTTGTGCTGAACACGTTTTGTTGAAAGGCTTCGCACTAGAATTCAACGGTGGAAGTCAAAGCCACCGACAACTTTCAGAGATGGAGAAGCTTTCAATGAAGAAACATTTGATGCTCACGGCGATGCTCGCACTTGCCAGCGGCGCAGCGGTTGCACTCACACCAACCGTCGATGGTCAGTCTATCACCGCTCTCGAATATGGTCCCGCGCTTGCACTGCAAACCGCGACCGCGACCGGTTTCGGCCCGACCCTGCAGGCGGCTGAGCTGTTCGTCACCAACGATGCCACGAACCTGTACATCGGCGTCGCGGGCAACAACGACAACGGTGGCAGCGGATTCTATGTCTTTATCGATGCGCAGGCCGGTGGATCCGCAGAAGCCGCAACGGACACGTCCGGTGGCTACGGGGAATTCGACCAATTTGCATCTGCCGGCGGCGGAAACATGCCGACGGGCTTCACGTTCGACCAGGCGCTTGTTGTGGCATCGCTCGGTGATGGTGGCCACTTGGGAAGCTGGGATCGCCTTGCGAACACCGCCACCTACCGGGGCGGCACGGGTGCGCACACAGGCGGCTATGACGCAGCCATCAACAACAGCAATGCCGACATCCTCCCCTATGTTGCAGGCGGCAGCGACACAGGCGTTGAATTTCAGGTTCCGCTGACGACAATCGGATCCCCCGCATCCGGCACTCCGATCAAGATTTTCGTCGTGGCCGGCAACACGAACAACGGCGGCAGCACTGCCGTGTACCTTTCCAACATGGTCCTCCCAAGCGACGGTACCCCCGGCAACTACGGCCGTGATGGTGCGGGCGGCGGTTCAGGCAACGGCACGAACTTCGATGGCGTGGGCGGCCCGAATATCACACCCGCAACCTACACCATTGGCATTGGCACCAGCGTTTCCGATTGGACGATGATCGACGGCTGATTCGCCATTTCGCAGGACCCTTTCGAGCGCCGGAAGTGATTCCGGCGCTCTTCATTTTTATCGCCCCTCCGCAGCAAACGACGCATCGGAAATGCGAGATGTGGAATCACACAGACCGGAGCTTGGCATGCGTGTATTGATCATGGCAGACATGGAGGGGGTGAGCGGCATCGTCCATTGGGATCAGGTGTCGCGAGGCGAGGCAATGTACCAGGAGGGACGGCGGCTCTACACGGAGGAGATCAATGCGGCCGTGCGCGGCGCGAAGAACGCTGGTGCGAAGGAAATTGTCGTGGTCGATGGCCACGGGGCGGGCGCGGCGGCAACGATGGGCGGCCCGGCGTTCAATTCACTGATTCCCGATCTCCTGGATGAGGACTGCGAGTTCGTCACGCATCATGGCTGGGGAAACTACCTGGAGATGTTCGAGCAGGGTTGCGATGCATGCTTCTTCGTGGGCATCCATTCGATGGGCGGCACGCCCAACGGCGTCCTGTCGCACACAATTTCATCCCAACATTGGTACAACATCACGATCAACGATCGCGTGGTTGGGGAGATTGGAATCGTTGCGGCGCTTGCGGGCAGCTTCGGTGTGCCGATGGTCTACGTCACCGGAGACGACAAGGCCTGCGACGAGGCAAAGGCCCTGTTGGGCAGCGACCTGACAACGGTGGCCGTGAAGAAGGGCCTGTCGCGCCACTCCGCGCGAAACATTGCGCCTGTTCGCGCACGACGCATGGTGGAGGAAGGAGCGAAGCGGGCGCTGCTGAACCTGAAGAAGGTTCCGGCGTTTGTCCCCGCGAAGCCAACCACCGTAAGGATGGATATTGTGCTGGCGGACTTGATGGATCCCTACCGCCGCATTCCCGGCGTGGAGATCATTGAGCCACGCACTGTCATTTCCAGGGGCGCTGATTTCCTGGAGGCATGGAAGAGGGTGTCGCCCTACAAGTAGGAACGGGAAGGGGGAATGGGAACGCCGTACGTTCGCGCAGGGCTTGCGCCTTTACTCCGCGGCGTCCTTGGGAGGCCTTGCCATTCGCTCCCCGCGAAAACGGCGAATTTCCGCATCAATGCCGGCCATCGAATCTGAGGCAAGCTTGCGGCGCTGCTCAAGGGCGCTGAGGGCCGTGGCGCGCACGTCCCGCCCCGCAAGAATCAGCAGCCACACCAGCACGACCAGCGTGAAGCCGATGTAGAGGATGACCTCACGCGCCTGGAAGTGAAGGCCGGCGTGGATGTCCTCGAAGAACGCGGCGAGCAGATACAGCACGACCAGCAGGGCAAGCCCCTTGGCGCGACGGCGGAAGCGTTCGATGTAGGGCGCGGATTCCTCTCCATCCTTGCGCGCCTTGCCGAGCGCGATGACCTCCCGCCCCAGCATGTAGGCGGAGGCGAGGAGGAGAAGGAGGAGGAGTGAGAGCTTCAGAAGCACCCGCGTGCCCCATTACAAGTTGATGTGCTTCATCAGCGAATGCACGTCCTTGTCGCCGCGGCCCGACAATGACATGAGCACCAGCGTGTCTTTCGGCAGTGCGCCCGCCATCTTGTGAAGCTGCGCGAGGGCGTGCGACGATTCGAGCGCGGGGATGATGCCTTCCAGTTCGCTGGTCCTGCGCAGCGCGGCGAGCGCCTCGTCATCGCGGATGGAGACGTATTTCGCGCGGCCTGTCTGCGCGTAGAAGCTGTGTTCAGGCCCGACGCCGGGATAATCGAGCCCCGCGCTGATGGAATGTGCGGGAATGATCTGGCCGTCTTCCGTTTGCAGCACGTAGCTTTTACTTCCTTGGAACACGCCGATCTGTGCGCCGGTGATCGTCGCGGCGTGCCTGCCCGTGAGGATGCCTTCGCCCTCCGCCTCCACGCCCCACAATTTCACAGAAGTGTCATCATAGAACGGATGAAAAATCCCGAGGCTGTTGCTGCCGCCGCCAACGCACGCGATGATATGGTCGGGAAGGCGGCCTTCCTTCTCCATGATCTGCTCGCGCGCCTCCTTGCCGATCACCGATTGGAAATCACGGACCATGCGGGGGAAGGGATGCGGCCCGACGCACGACCCGATGATGTAGTGGGTTTCATCACACGTCGAAAGCCATTCACGCATCGCTTCATTCGTGGCGTCCTTCAACGTCGCGGTACCGCTGGTAACCGGGACAACCTTCGCACCCATCAGCTTCATGCGGAACACGTTCAACGCCTGGCGCTCCGTGTCCTCAAGCCCCATGTACACGCAACATTCCAGCCCAAACAATGCACACGCGGTGGCGGTCGCGACGCCGTGCTGGCCCGCGCCGGTTTCCGCGATGATGCGCTTCTTGCCGAGCCGCCGTGCGAGGAGCACCTGACCAAGCGTGTTGTTCAACTTGTGCGCGCCCGTGTGCAGCAGGTCCTCGCGCTTCAGGTAAACACGCAGGTGCCCGCCCAGGTATTCTTCCGTGCGGCGCGCGCGCGTGAGCGGAGTGGGACGCCCCGCATACTCCGTCAGCAACTCATGCAGTTCCGCCTGAAAGGCCCTGTCGTTCCAGACCTTCTGGTACTCCCGATCCAGGTCGATCAAGGTTTGCATCAGGGTTTCAGGGACATAGCGCCCGCCGAACGGGCCGAAGTGGCCGGTGGCATCAGGGCGTTGTGACGGGGGAACAAGTTGGGCGGTGGTCATGGTCAAATGATCACATTCACGAGCCGTCCCGGCACGACAATCACTTTCTTCACGGCAGCACCCGCCATCGCGGCCCGCACCTTGTCGCTGGCAAGCGCCTTGGCTTCCAGTGCCTCCTTCGAGGCGTCGCGGGGCACGACGATCTTGTCACGAATCCTGCCGCCCACTTGCAGTACGATTTCGATCTCGTCCAACCTTGTCAGTTCCTCGATATGGTCGGGATAGCGCGCCGACTTCCAGATGCTTTCCGGCTTGCGGAGCGCGCCCTGCCAGATTTCCTCCGCGAAGTGCGGGGCCAGCGGCGCCAGCATGACGATGAGCGATTCGCGGATGAAGTCGCTCGTTTGCAGCGCGTCCTTTGCTGCGTTGAGCAGCTCCATGATCGCGGAGATCGCAGTGTTGTAGCTCAGCGCGTCGATGTCCTCGCGCACCTTCTTGATCGTCTGGTGCGTCTTCACGAGCAGCGGCTTCGGCAGCGTGTCATTCGCGACGACCGGCTGCGTGCTTTCGTGATACCATGTGTAAAGGCGATTGAGGAAGCGGCGCATGCCCACGATGTCCGTATCGCGGAAATCGCCACCCTGCTGGTATGGCCCAAGGAACATCAGGTACAACCGCAGCGTGTCCGCGCCCCATTTCTCCACGTACTCGTCGGGGTTCACGACGTTGCCCTTGCTCTTCGACATCTTGCTGCCTTCCTTGATCAGGAGGCCATGCGACCGTAATTTCCGGAAGGGCTCCGCGCCGTCGGTCATGCCCGGGCGGTTCCCCATCTTCAGCGCACCCGCATGATCCAGCGCCATGCAGATGAACCGCGTGTAGAGCAGGTGCAGCACCGCGTGCTCGTTCCCACCGATGTACACGTCCAATGGCAGCCACTTCCTGATCAACTCCGGATCGTAGGGGCGCTTGTCATCGTCCGTTGAAACGTAGCGCAAATAGTACCACGCGGAATCCAGGAAGTTGTCCATCACGTCGGTCTCGCGGCGATACTTCCTGCCGTTGATTTCGACGTTCATCCACTCCGGAACATTGGCAAGCGGTCCGCGCCCATCGCCCTTCGGGCGGAAATCGCGAATGGGGGGCAATGTCACGGGCAGTTGATCCTCCGGCACCGGATGGATGTTTCCATCCTCATCGTAAAGCACGGGAATGGGCGGCCCCCAGTAACGCTGGCGGCTGATGCCCCAATCTCGCAGGCGGAATGTGGTCTTGGCCTTGCCGAGGTTCTTCGACTCCAGCCATTGCGTGATGCGCGCCTTGGCGGCACCGACGGCAAGGCCATCCAGCGACACCTCGCTGTTGGAGCTGTTGACGGCGACACCGGCGCCCGACCAGCAGGTCTGCCCCCGGAGGATTTCCTCGCGAAGCGCCTCGGAATCATGCGAATCGCGGGAAATGGGGTCGGGAAGACGGAAGTCCGCGAGGGCCGCCGCATCGGGCGAGATCACGCACCTGATCGGCAGGCCAAACTTCTCCGCGAACTCAAAATCGCGCTCGTCGTGTGCAGGCACGGCCATGATCGCGCCGGTGCCGTAGCCGGAAAGGACATAGTCGGAAATGTAGATTGGTATCGCCGCACCGTTCACCGGATTGATGGCGTTGGCGCCAATGAAAACGCCGGTCTTTGACAGGGCGGAAACGGGCGCGCTGGCATCCTGCGGGGCGGAAGCGCATGCCTCCCGATACTTCGCAATCGCATCCCTTTCCCGGGTGCCGGCAATGGCGTCCACCAACGGATGGTCAACTGCCAGCACCATGAACGTGGCGCCGAACAGCGTGTCTGGCCGCGTCGTATAGACACGGATCCTTTCATTTCGGCCCTGAACCTGGAAGTCAACCTCGGCCCCTTCGCTGCGACCGATCCAGTTCTTCTGCGCCAGCTTTGTCTTCTCCGACCAGTCGATCCAATCAAGGTTCTTGTCCAGCCGGTCCGCGAAATTGGTAATGCGAAAGAACCACGAGGGAAGCTTGCGCCGCTGCACCTCCGTGTCGGGGTGACGTTCGCATTTGCCATCGATGACCTGCTCGTCTGCGATCACGGTTCCGCAGTCGGGGCAAAAATTCACCTCCTTCTCGTCACGATAGGCGAGGCCCGCCTTGTACAATTGCAGGAAGATCCACTGGGTCCACTTGTAGTAGTCGGGCGAGGTGGTGTCCACGCTGCGGCGCCAGTCGTACATCAGCCCCATCATGCGAAGCTGGCGCGTGAAGTTGGCGATGTTGGCGGGGATCAATTCCGCCGGATGGCGGTTGATCTTCATCGCGAAGTTCTCCGAATGGATGCCGAATGCATCGAAGCCGATCGGCTCGAACACATCGTACCCGCGCAGGCGGCGATGGCGCCCCGTGACGTCCGCACCTGTGAAGGCATACACGTTGCCTACGTGGAGGCCTTCGGCGCTTGGGTACGGGAACATCATCAGGACATAGTAGGGATTCTTCGCGGCGCGAAGATCGATTTGGTTCGTGCCGTGATCGTCCCAGTACTTCTGCCAACGTTGTTCAACAACTGCGGGATCGTAGATATGTTCGCTCATGATTTCTTCTGGTGTCAGTGGTGTTGCGGGCGGAGAAAATAGGGCGAAGCAACCACCTCGGATCAAGGCGGAAGCGGTGGCGCCTCCCGCTGATCGAGCAGTTTTCGCACCCGGATGATGTTCGCCTTCGCGTCAGGATCGTTCGGGCGAAGGTAAACCGCGACGCTGTAGTCGGCAAACGCGTCTTCCTCCCGCCCCCGGGCCATTCGAGCCACGCCGCGATCATTCCACGCAAAAACAGAAAGGGGAAAGTTGCGGATTTGGTTGGTCATCAGCGATTCCGTGTCGCGCCAGACCGTGATGCGATGGATCGTGGGGATGATGAGCGCGAGCGCCATGACCAGCAGTGCGGCCTTCCCGTTGCGGAATGATTGCGTGACCAGCAGCGCAACGGTGAAGGCCAGGCCCACACCGGGCAAATAGGTGTACCGATCCGCTGCGATTGCGGCCCCGACGGACAGGAATTGCAGCACAGGCCCAATGGCGACGAAGAAGAACGCGAGGCCAAAAAAGGCGGAGCGATTCCTCCGCAGGAAGAACAGCGCACCCAATGCCAGAGGCACCGCGATCAATGGCATGATCCTCAACCAGCCGGGAAACGCAAAGTCCGGCGTGAGCGGGTAGAGATAAAACGCCGAAAGGTCGATCGGCACAAGCACCTTGCCGAAGTAGAAGAGCACGGCGAAGGACGCAACGGAGAGGCGCTCGACCAAGGTTGCCTGCGGCAGGCCGGAGGCCGTGGCACCGACTTCCCCCTGGAAGCGAATCGCCAGCAGGCCAAAAATGACGGAGAGGATGAACAGGGGGACCTTCTCCAGGATGACGGCAGGGCTGAAGCACCGTCGCTGCTGGTAGTCGATCAGCAGCAGCGCCACGGGCAGCGTCACCGCCGTGCCCTTGGACATGAGCGCCGCCGCATGCAGGATGAAGATGATCATTCCACTGGAAATCCTCCCCTGTCTCCCCATGGAAACGTGACCCAGCATGGCGAAAAGGTAGAACATCGCCGCCAGCAAGTCCTTGCGCGAGGAAATCCATGCCACGCCTTCCACACGCAGGGGATGCACCGCAAACAACAAGGCGGCCAGCCACGCGACGCTCATGTTTCCGCACAGCCTGTTGAGGAGACGAAAGCAGATCACCGCATTGATGACGTGCAGGATGACGTTCGTCAGGTGATAGACTGCATACGTCATTCCCGCGATGCGGTATTCGATCCAGAATGACACGAGTGTCAGGGGGTAGTAATTCCCGTGATGGCTGCTTTGAAAGATCCTCAGGAAGGTTCCCAGCGATCCATCCGTGACAAGTGACTCCTGGAAGGTGTAGATGTTGTCATCCCAATACAGGAAGTCATTCCTCAGGGACAGGGCGAACGTCGCGAACACGATGAACGCCAGCACGCTTGCGGCGAGCGTCGGGGAATATCGTGGCTCCTGCGGGGAGGAACTGGGACCCATGCCGGATATCGTTTCCACGCTGGAACGCGGAGTCCATCAAACTTCCACGGCGATTGGAGTTGCCGCTTTTCCCTGCGATTCGCGACGGTTGTTGCAAACCACTCGCAGGAGTCGCCGGCCTCATGATTCGCCTTCGATTTTTGATCGTGTTCCTTGCACTGATGGCATTCAATGCTTCCGCAGAACCCTCCCGCGTGTTCAAGTTCAGCCTCCAGGCGGAACCGGAAACGATGGATCCGTCGCTGAACTACAGTGTTGCGGGTTCACGCGTGCTGCACGCCTTGTTTGAACCACTGGTTCGCCTGGACGAGAAGTGCGTTGCCCAGCCCGCGATGGCGGAATCGTGGGAGCATAATGAGGATTTCACACAGTGGACGTTTCACCTGCGCAAGAATGCAAGGTGGCATAATGGCGACCCGGTGACGTCGAAGGATTTTCTGTACGGAGCACAGCGGACCCTGACGAAGCGGCTATCTGCTCCCTACGCCGACAATGTTCGTGCGTTCCTGAAGGGTGGGAAAGCGTACTACGACGCAGGGGGGCTTGACTCTCCCGCCACGCTGGAAGGGATCCAGACTCCCGACAACAGCACCGTTGTCTATACACTGGAATTTCCAACCCCCTTCTTCCCGCAGGTGGTGGACATGACCTGTTGGTTCCCGGTCAATGAGAAGGCGGTCAGGGCTGGAGGGGACAATTGGTTCACGAAGCCGGAAACCTATGTGGGCAACGGTCCCTTCCGCATGGCCGAGTATCGCTCAAAGGAACGCATGGCCATGAAAAAGGCGGAAACCTATTGGGACAAGGACAGCATCTTTTGGGAGGAGGTCTGCGCCTACTTCATCGACAGCCAGAACACAGAAATGACCGCCTTCAAGACGGGTGAGTTGGACGTCACTCAAAGTGTTGCCCTTGGCGATGTGAACACATGGCGCGACAAGCCTGAATACAACAAGATCACCATCTACGGAACGTACTACCTCAGCTTCAACGATTCAAGGCCACCCTTCAACGACGCACGCGTGCGACGGGCCTTCAATTTTTCGGTCAATCGGGACGTGATCGCGAACAGGCTGCTGCGACGCGGCGAATTGCCGAGCAAGGGCTTCGTGCCGGAGAACGGGACGACGGTCAGCGGAGCCCCCTGGCGCGAGAAAACCGGCGACCTGATCGGTCCGCAGAATATCGTCGAGGCGAAAAAGCTGATGAAGGAGGCGGGCTTCGAAGGCGGAAAGGGGTTCCCACAGGTGGAGTACACCTACGACACCAAGGAGGAACATCGCATGATCGCGGAACAGTTGCAGGCGATGTGGAAATCCGCGCTGGGAATCGACGTGAAGTTGCAACCCGTGGAGTGGAACGTTCGGCTGACGAAGGGACGCAGCGGCGATTTTCAAATCGTGCGAAACGGTTGGTACGGCGACTACACCGACGCGATGACATTCCTCGAAATGTTCGTCACGGGAAGCGCGCTGAACGATTCCAAATACAGCAACCCAAAGTATGATGACCTGATCACGAAGGCGCGCGAGGAGAAGAATGCGGAAGCGCGCGAGCAATTGATGATTGAGGCGGAGCGGCTGCTTGTGAAGGAGGACATGGCGACGCTTCCCCTGCTTACCTACTCCGATCCGATCCTGGTTCGAACGAACGTGAAGGGAATCGTACGGAACTCCGTCGGAGGGCTGGATTTCACGCGTGCGCGCCGCGTGGAATAACCACGCGCGAAACCATCCACAAACCCGGCGCGGATGGCGGTGTCGTGTTGACCCAACCGCCGACACATGAATTGCTCCCCCCGAAGCTCACACATCCCTGCGGGGTATTCCATGCGCAAGTTTTTCTCAACACTTCTGCTACTGATGATGGCAACTGCGGCGACCGCGCAGGACAGGACGCTGCGCATCAACATCGCCGTGGAACCGGAGTCGATGGACCCGGTGCTGAACGAAAGCCTTGCGGGAAGCCGCGTCATGAAGGGCCTGAACGAGGGCCTGATCCGCCTTGATGAAAAAGCGGATGCCATCCCCGGCATCGCAAAGTCGTGGGAGCACAACGCCGACTTCACGGTGTGGACATTCCAACTGCGCACGGATGCTAAGTGGCATGATGGCTCGCCGGTGCTGGCAGGCGACTATGTCTACAGCTTCAGCCGCATCTTCACGCCTTCCACGGCGGCATCCTACGCGGGCCAGACGATGGGCTTCTTCAAGGGAGCAAGGAAGTTCATGGAGGCGGGCGGCCTCGACAAGCAGCAGGTGTTGGAGGCAGTGAAGGCGATTGATGACCATACCCTGCAATTCACGCTGGAGAATCCGACGCCCTATTTCCTGGGGGTGCTCGATCTTTCCTGCTTCATGCCTGTGAAGAAGTCAGTGATCGACGAAGGGGACCCCCAGTGGTCGCGCAATCCCAGGAAGTACATCGGCACCGGTGCATTCAAGCTGGCGGAATACAAGTCCAAGGACAAGGTTGTGCTGACCAAGGCCGACACGTTCTACGACAAGGACAATGTGTTCTTCGATCGCGTCGAGCTCTACATGATCGAGAATCCGAACACGGAGGAGGCCGCGTTCCGCACCAACGCGCTCGACATCACGAATGCCGTGGCGGTGCCCCAGGTCGCCTATTGGAGGGACAAGCCCGAATGGAACAGCGAGCCGGGTTTCGGGACATACTGGGTTGGGTTCAACAATGCGACGCCACCATTCGATGACGTCCGCGTGCGCAAAGCCTTCAGCATGGCAATCAATCGTCGTGCAATCACGGACAAATTGCTAAGGCGTGGCGAAGTGCCGAGCACAGGCATCGTCCCCGAAATGTTCATCAGCGCACACGGCGGGCCTTATCGCAACCGCACGGGAAACCTTGTGCCCAACTTCGATCCAGAAGGCGCGAAGAAACTGCTGAAGGAAGCGGGCTACGGCCCCGGCGGGAAACCTTTTCCGCTCGTGAGCTATGTGTATGACACCAACGATGAGCACAAGATGATCGCCGAACAGTTGCAGGCCATGTGGCGCGCATCGCTCGGCATCGACGTGAAGCTGGAGAACTCCGATTGGGGAAGCTACCTCACACGCGGGAAGACGCACGACTTCACCCTCATGCGGCGGCGCTGGTTCGGTGACTACATCGACATCTCAACCTTCACGGACTTGTGGAACGACGGAAGCACCTTGAACTACGAGCAGTACAAGAATCCAAGGTTCCTTGATCTGCTGAATCAGGCGAAGAAGGAAATCGACCCCATGAAGCGCGAGGACCATTTGGCCGCTGCGGAAAAGTTGCTCGTGGCGGATGACGCCGTCATCGCCCCGCTCTTCACCCTGGTGATGCCGATCCTGATCAAGACGGACATCACGGGAGTGGTCCGCAACGCAACCGGAACGCTGGACTACACGCGTGCCCGCCGCACCGCGCCGCTGTAACGTGCGGGCCGTTCTCACCCTCGTGGTGATCGCGCTGATGCTGGGCGGGTGCGCAACAAACCCCGCAACCACCCAGGCATACTTTCTACTGGTCGAGGACGTCGCCTCGGGGGATAATCCCGCTGATGGATTGCAGGTTGTGCATTCTGTCGCGATCCCCCTCGGTCATGGACGTGGCTACCACTACGAGGACACGGAGGCCGCGTGGCCGCGGAACTATCAGGGAAAGTTTCACATCAACGCGCGCGGGGCCGGTGAGATCACGTTCACGATGACAGAGCCGGATCGAAAGCCGGCGCGCTCAACGAGTTTCAAGGTGATCCTGCCCCCGGAAATCCCCTCGGTGACAGGTCCCTTTTACGCACCCGATGACGAAAGTTGCAAAAAACCATTCTACCGGGCGATGACGCTCTCCCGGACACCCAAGCCACGCACCGTGAGTGAAATGCCCTTCCGCTGAAATTCAGGACCAACGGGCTTCTCTTGAGATTGATTGGGGTTGCGAAACGGGGTTCCCTGTGACGTCATGCCTCAATTTCGAAACGTATGTTCGCGGACGGGTGGAAAATTGAAGTGAGGAGGTACTGGTGCAGCCAATCTGGATTATCAGGGTTCTATTTGTTTTAACGCTCACGCTGTGCGGTTATTGGATCGGAAAGTCAAGTTCGGGACACGGGCTGGAGTTTTCCGCCGTGGCCCTCATGTTGGCGCTTTTCATTGTCGTCGTGGAGTACGCCACGCGGATCCTTTCCGCAAAGAAGATCGTGCTGGGTGCCCTTGGCGGCTTTGCGGGCCTCATCTTTTCCTCGCTGTTTCGTGATACCTTTCCCGCAAGGATGATGGGTGGGGAACAGGCCGAAACCGCCGTCACTGCAGCGTGCAACCTCCTGTTCATGTACTTCGGCGTGGTGATGGCGCTTCGAAATGCGGACCGAATTTCCGTCTCCCGCCTCCGCTTCTTCATCACGTCGCCGCGTGGCGAGGATTCCATCATCCTCGATACCTCCGTCATTATTGATGGTCGCATCCGCGAGATTTATGAGAAGGGCTTCCTGTCGAAAACCGCCATCCTCCCCAGCTTCGTCGTTGATGAACTCCAGACGCTGGCAGATTCACGCGACATCGTGAAGCGCCACACGGGACGCAAGGGGCTCGACAACCTTGAATCCTTCCGCAAGGTCTTGGACTTCGAACTTGTCGAGAAGGATTATCCTGGTGAAAAGGACGTCGATCACAAGCTCATCGTGATGGCGAAGGAACTTGGTGCCACGATCGTCACCAACGATTTTAATCTCACCAAGGTTTGCGGCCTTCACAAGGTTCCCGCGATCAACGTGAACCTGCTGGCAGCCGCGCTGCGCCCCAACCTTACCGTTGGCGACCAGTTGTACCTTCAGATCACCCGCCAGGGGAAGGACGAGGAACAGGGGGTCGGCTACCTGGAAGACGGAACGATGGTCGTGGTCGACAACGCCCGCGTGCTGATTGGAAAGACCATTCCCGTGACTGTCATCAGCCTCATGCAGACAAACGCCGGGCGTCTCGCCTTCGGTCGCCTGCTGGACACGGAAGATGGAACAGGGAAGAGTTCCTCCAGCGAAGATGCCCTTCCCGTCATGGAAAGCCCGACGCCACCCGCACGCGGGGAGTTGGCGAAGAGATAAGGCGCCGGAAGATTGAGCGGACCTTTCACGGCCCCGCAACTTCGTCAGTTGGCCGGCGATTGCTTCATCATCATCTCCCAGATGCGTTCGCGCGCATTGAAGACGATGGCGTTGTGGTCGTCCACGATCTCAACGTACTCGATCATTTCCGTGTCGATCATTGCCAGATCGCGCGCCATCCGCACGGGAACTGTTTCATCATTTTGCCCATGAACGATCAGGACCCGCGGCCGCGGCGACAGCCTGCTCAACTCCGACAGCCGCGCCGCATTGTCCAGGTCATGCCGCAGCAACCAGACAAACGCAGGCCCCACGCGGATGCGCGCCATCGCGCGAAGGCTCGTGAACGGGGAGATCAACACCACGTGCTCCACGCGATGGGTCCTCGCAAACTCCAGCGCCATCGCCGCGCCCATGGAATGCCCCACGACGGACAAGTGCTGCTCCAACTGCCCAGGCGTGGTGCCCAGCCTGTCCGCCAGTTCGGCGATTGCCGCGTCATTCGACTCCATGATGGCGGGAACCGATGGCTTCCCCTCGCACGCACCATAACCCGGATAATCCATCATCAGGAACCCCGCGCGACGGTCGGGAAACTGATCCACCAACTCAATCCAGTCCAGCACGCGCCCGGCGTTGCCGGTAAATGTCAGGCAAAGGCGATCGGGCGCACGCTCCGGATCGTCAACCGGCGGAAAGTAAAAGGCTGTCTGGGCGCCTTGTGCCGTGCGATACCTGACCTGCCGGATCGACTTATCCCTTAGCATCCCCTCCATGTCTTCATAGGGCACAGGATGATAGAGCATCCTGTCCTGAATCAGGAGCAAATATCCCGCCGCGACGAGATACAAGCCCACGGCAATGGAAAGGAGAGTGAGAATGACGACACCCATGCGGCGAAGGCTGAAGCCTCGCGGAATCCGGGGGCTAGGGTTTGAGTCATTCATCGGCTCTTTGATAAACACCTGCTGACTTTCATTGAAACCTCCAAGGCCCTTTGCCAACGGAAGTCGCAGAAGGTTCCCGCAAAATACCCCTTGCTTTGAAGCGAGGCATCCTCGTTACTTCCCGGCCCTTGGATGACTGGCCCAAGGGACCCGCTTTTGACACAGGGGTGTAGCTCAATTGGCAGAGCAGCCGTCTCCAAAACGGCAGGTTGAGAGTTCGAGTCTCTCCGCCCCTGCCAGTTTCAGTAAAGCAGTAACCGTAGTCTTCGGCAACCGCAACGGCAGGAAAATGAACCGTCTGCGGGAGAACAGAGAGAAGTAAGGATGGCGTCTGAAAAGACAGGCATGTTCGAAAAAACGAAGATCTTTTACGGCGAAGTGCGGACAGAGATGTCGAAGGTCGTGTGGCCCACGACGGAGCAGGTCAAGACGTGGACCATGGTTGTGATCGTTTCGACAGCCCTTTTCGCAGCTAGCATCGGTGTGTGGGATTTCATTCTCACCTGGGCAGTCAGCAAGATTTTCAGCTTGTAATGCTGGCCCACTGAGCGCTTCGCCCGCGGACGGCCTCCCGGCCTTATCCGAAAGATTTTTCAAAATTCGACCACAGCCTAGAAGCAAATCAACCCCTCGGGGAGAGTCGCGAGTCTCCTTCGATCTCCGCTGGGCGAACCCGACCTTGAGGTTTTCACGTGAACTGGTACGCGATTTACACCCATTCAACCTTCGAGAAGCGCGTCAAGCGCGACATCGAGCATCGCGCCTCGATCGAAGGGCTTCGCGACAAGCTTGGGCAGATTGTGATTCCCGAGGAAAAGTATGTCGAGGTCAAGGAAGGCAAGAAGAAGGAAAGCACCCGCAGCCTGATGCCCGGCTACGTCTTCATCCAGATGGAGGGAGACGAGAACCTGTTCAAGATCATTCGCGACGTGAACGGTGTCTCGCAGTTCGTTGGCAGCGAGGAAAGCAAGCCTTCGCCCATCTCCGAAGAGGAAATCAGCAACATCTTCGGCCTCATCGAGGACAAGCAGGAGAAGCCCAAGCCGGAGATCAAGTTCCGCAAGGGCGATCAGGTGAAGGTGATCGAAGGGCCATTCAACAACTTCATCGGCACCGTGGAGGACATCGATGTGGACCGCGCCCGACTGAAGGTGATGGTCTCCATCTTCGGCCGCGCAACGCCCGTGGACCTTGGTGTTCTGGAAGTGGAGAAGGCTTCCTAGTATCTTTCGCCCCGGTCCTGTTTTTCCAAACCCCGTAACCCTCAACCCCCAATAGTTTTTTTGGAGAAGAAAAATGGCAAAGAAAGTTCAGGCGGTCGTCAAGCTCCAGTGCCCCGCAGGTGCGGCAAACCCCGCGCCTCCCGTGGGCCCGGCGCTGGGCCAGCACGGCATCAACATCATGGACTTCTGCAAGCAGTTCAACGCGCGCACGAAGGACCAGTCGGGCCTCATCATCCCGGCCATCATCACCGTCTATACGGACCGCTCCTTCACGTTCGAGCTGAAGAGCCCACCCGCGGCAATCCTTCTGGTCAAGGCAGCCGGCGTGCAGAAGGGCGCTGGTGTTCCGAACAAGAACAAGGTCGGCAAGGTCACCAAGAAGCAAGTTCAGGAAATCGCAACGCTGAAGATGAAGGACCTGAACGCGGCATCAATGGAGACGGCGATGAGCATGATCGCCGGCACCGCCCGGAGCATGGGAATCGAAGTCGTCGACTGAAGGCGGGCTTGGGTTTCCAGGTTCGGGGTCTTGAACAAACCTCCGGCCTGAACGCCACAACCGCCCTCTCCTCATTCGTTTCCCGAACAGGCTTTCACAAACCCTAAACCTCAAACCCCAAACCCAAAAAAAGTGGGAGGCGCCCCTCGCGCCGCTGGCACCACAGGAGAAAACTGGAAATGGCGAAGCACGGAAAGAAATACACGGAACGCGCAAAGTTGGTGGATCGCACCAAGGCCTACAACGTTGAGGAAGCCGTCAAGATCCTGCGCAAGGTGGCCTACGCGAAGTTCGATGAGAGCGTGAACCTTGACATCCGCCTTGGCGTGGATCCCAAGGTCGGCGACCAGAACGTCCGCGGCACCGTTGCCCTTCCGCACGGAACCGGCAAGACGGTTCGCGTCGCGGTCTTTGCGAAGGGCGACAAGGTCCGCGAGGCACAGGAAGCCGGTGCTGACGTCGTCGGTGGCGATGACCTTGGCGACAAGATCGCGGGTGGCTTCATGGATTTCGACGCGGTGATTTCCACACCGGACATGATGCGCGTCGTTGGCAAGCTGGGCAAGGTGCTCGGCCCGCGCGGCCTGATGCCCAACCCGAAGACCGGCACCGTGACGATGAACGTGAAGGACGCGATCACCGCCTTGAAGGCTGGCCAGATTGAATACCGCCTGGACAAGACGGCGAACGTCCACGTCCTCGTCGGCAAGATGAAGTTCGACGACAAGCAACTCTCTGAAAATGTCACGGCACTGCTCAATGCGCTCGTGAAGGCAAAGCCCTCCAGCGCAAAGGGCCGCTACATCAAGACCATCAGCCTGTCCTCCACCATGAGCCCCGGCGTCCGCATCGATCCGGCCGTCATGGAAGTGAAGGCAGCGGAGTAACACCGGAAACGGTTTGCACCACTCCTCCCAAGATCGAACCCCGCCGGAGAAATTCGGCGGGGTTTGTTTTTGACGCGCCTGCGCAAAAAAACACTGTCGGCTCCCCGCAGCTTTTTTCCTCCCCTGCCGTCTAACAGTGACAGCAGAAGGAATTCCAAGTTAAGCTGGCAGGTTCATGGGCATTTTCAATACTCCAATTTCTGATGCCAGGCTCGTGGCGGCGGTGCTCGCGGGCGATGAACTGGCGTTTCAGGAAATAGTCCGGCGCTATTCGGCGATGGTTCACGCTCTGGCGCTGGCGCGCCTGAAGGATCATGAGGCGGCGGAGGACCTGGCGCAGGAGGTTTTCCTGCGAGTTTACCTGCACATTGCGAAGTTGACGGAGCCGCGCTACCTTGGCACGTGGATAGGCCGCATCACGCGCAACCTCGCGGAAGATTGGCGCCGCAAAAACCAGCGCACCTCACAATTCCTTCCAACACTGATGATGAACCAGGCGGACATCAGCATGAAGGAGGCTAACTTGAAGCCCGTGCCGGAGCAGATGGATGAATCGAAGCGTGAGGAGATCCTGAACGCGGCGATTCGCGACCTGCCGACAGACCAGCAGGAGATCGTGCTGCTGCATTTCACGCAGGGATGGAATTATCGCGAGATTGCCGAAAAATTGGAGAAGGATCCGACGACTGTGAGCCGCACGCTGAAAAAGACGCTGGAGGCGCTGCGGGAGAAGGTGGGCGCGGCCCTTGACAAGCCACGCATCGTGCAGCCGCGCGCATCCACCGTGCGCACAGCCGCGATCATCGCCGCCCTCTCCGCAATTTCCGTCGAGGCGAAGGCGTCGCTGGCGGCCGCAACGGAGGGAGTTGTTTCAGCCTCCTCCATCCCCACTTCCACGACGGCCTCAACGGGAATCTGGGCGACCGCGTTGCAGTGGTTCCAGATGCTTTCGCTGGGAAAAAAAATCGCCGTGGTTGCCGTATCCGCAGGCACCATCACGGGCGGGACGGTGATGGTGGAGAAGGCCATCGTGCAGGCTCCCGCGCCCCCGCCCCTTGCTGCGCAGGCATCTGCTCACGTTGCTTCAGCGCCGACAGGTTCGCAGGAACGCTGGGATGTGAATGCGCCCGGCTTGGAGGGCCCTTGGACGTCGAGCATGAAGAGCGAGAAACTGGTGATCCTGCTTCGCCCCGCGAACGGGCAATACGCGGGTGAGCTTTACAATGCGAGCCGGGCGCGGGGAAAACTGGTGGTGGATCAGGCGGTGCTCAATGGAAGCGAAGTGACCATTACCACGGCGATCGGCCTGGCGGCCTTCAAGGGCACCCGCACCGCAGCCGATACGCTGGAGGGGACGTATGTGGAAAAGGGGCGGGCATTCAAGGATATCGTCTTGAAAAGGGAGGGGGTGACTCCTCTGCAACCGCCGGTGCCGCCACACAAGGAAATGCCGATCGATTCCTCCAAACTGGATCGCTTTCTGGGAACCTACGCGGCCAACGCCACCGCCGGCATGACCATCACGAAAGATGGCAATCAGTTACGATGTGATTTTCTGCTGGGGGAACCACCGCTTCGGTTCTTCGCGGAAACAGAAACACGCTTTTTTTCCAAGGAGGTGGATTCCATCATCGAGTTTGGGGTGGATGAGGGTGGCGTCGTAAGAACCGCGATAATACTGGAAACAATCACTGATGGGCGGCAGACAATGCGGAAGCTGACTGGTGATCAGCTTCACCGCTTCCGGGGCGCGATTCAGCGCCAACCAGCACCCGTTGGAGGCGTGAAATGAAGCGCACCATCGAGACCTCGATCCTTGTGTGCATCATTGTGGGAATCGCAGTGGGTCTGACGCGAATGCCCACTGAAAGCGCGCCGACAGAGGACCAACCGACCTCTCAACTCGTGTTGCATCGAAAATGGACAACGGAGATGCGGCTGGAAAATGGCGAGTTTGCAAAGTTTGACATCGCCCTGAATGTGGATGAGTTCGGGAAGGCGACGGTTGTGTGCGATCTTCCCGATCTGGATATCTATGGGATTCGTGCAACGGATGCGGCCTACTACAATGGGAATCTGATGTTTAGGAATGAGTTGGGGCGTTTCAAGGGAACGGACTTGGGAATCTTTATGACGCTGGCGATGGGGGAATTTTCCGAAGCGGAAGCGAAGGCGACGGAGCAGCAATTCTTCTGCGACGTTATCGAAGCGGGCTCACGATAATGAATCAGGAGCGTGCATTCACGTTGATCGAACTGCTGGTTGTCGTCGCGATCATCGCAATCCTGGCGGCAATTGCCATACCGAGTTTCCTGAACGCGCAAACACGCGCGAAGGCTTCCCGCGCGAAGAATGACCTGAGAACGCTGGCGGGGGCACTGGAGGCTTACACAGTGGATCACGGCCTGCCGCCGCTGGACTACAAGGTGTCGCGCGGCGACCCTCAACTTCCTGAAATGGAGCCATCCACGTCAGGCATTCTTCATCCCGGCTATGTGCGTGGAGGAGCGATGTGCCCGGGACTTACCACGCCGATTGCCTACATCCAGAATTGTTGGATGGACGATCCCTTCGGCAGTTCAGGGATTCCATTCGACCAGCGGAAGTATACCTACAACTGGTTTGCGCCGAGCCCCCTGCGCGGCAATGAAGCCAATCTCGATTACATTTTTCAGGAATATGAGAAGTTTTATGGCTATTGGCGTCTGGGGTCCATAGGACCGGACAGGGATTTCTATAACAAGGCGCATACCGTGTATGCTCCCTCACGCGTCTATGACCCGACGAATGGGACGACATCGGCGGGCAACATCTGGCGCAGCCAGCGGGAGGGAGAAGTAGCCAAGCGCCCGCCCTTGGATGTGCTGATCGACGCGGAGTGATTCGGGCCGTTCATCGGGCATTCATGCCTGTTGATGCGCGCGAAGGGCTGGGTTAACAAGGCTCCATCGTTTTCCCGGAGCTTCCATGGAAATTTTCATCGTTGTTGCCATCACGCTTGTCCTGCTGGCCACTGTCATCCTGCTGGTCCTTGTCGTCGGGTTGCGCTCCCAGAAGGGAAACGCGGGTGCGGAGGGGGCGATTGCCGATCTGGCACGCAAGCAATCCGAGGAGTTGGAACGCGTGCGCGGCGCGTTCGATGCGGCGTTGCGCGAGACATCGCAACAGGCACTGAAATCACAGCACGAGGGCGCGCTGCAGTTGGTGGAAAAATTGGAGGCCCTGCGGAAGGACGTGACGGCGGTGCTGGGCGACCGATTCGAGGTCGTGCAACGAGGCGTGGGCGAGAGCCTGACGTTGTCGCGCCGCAGCCAGGATGAGCGGCTGGACAAGGTTGACCAGTCGCTGGTCGCATTTGCGGAGAAGCTCAACGCATCCATCACGGAATTGCAGCGCAACCTTCTGCAAATCGCGAAGCAACAATCGGAACAACAGTCCGCGGCGACAACCGCACAGCAGGAACTGCTGGCCAAACGCCTTGAGGCCATGCGCGATTCCGCCAGCCAGTCAATAACGGCGTTGCAGGAGAGCGTGGGGAACCAATTGGGAACGATGCGCACGGATAACGAGCGGAAGCTGGAAAAGATCCGTGAAACCGTTGAGGAGAAGCTGCAATCGACGCTGGAGAAACGGCTTGGCGAATCGTTCCGCCTGGTGAGCGGACAATTGGAAAGTGTACAGAAGGGGTTGGGCGAAATGCAGTCCCTGGCGACGGGCGTCGGGGACTTGAAGCGCGTGCTGAGCAACGTGAGTTCGCGCGGGGCGCTTGGCGAAGTGCAACTGGCGACGCTGCTGGAACAATTCCTCACGCCGGCACAGTATCGCAGGAACGTGGTGACGATTCCCGGCAGCACGGAGCGCGTGGAATTTGCGATCTGCCTTCCGGGACAAAACGGCGATGGCGGGCAGGTTGTTTTCCTTCCCATCGATGCGAAATTTCCCATCGCCGATTATGAACGGCTGCAGGTCGCCTACGAACAGGCGGACAAGGCGGGTGCCGAGCAGCATCGCAGCGCAATCGAGAAACGGTTGCGCCAGGAGGCAACGACGATCCGCCGCAAGTATGTGTCGCCGCCGCACACGACGGATTTCGCGATGTTGTTCCTGCCCACGGAGGGATTGTACGCAGAGGCGATCCGCATGCCCGGCCTCATGGACGCATTGCAGCGCGATCATCGCGTGGTGCTGGTCGGTCCAACAACACTGTATGCGGTGCTGAGCAGCCTTCAGATGGGATTCAGGACCCTGGCCATCGAGAAGCGAAGCAGCGAGGTCTGGGAGGTCCTTTCGGCTGTGAAGACAGAGTTTGGGAAGTTTGAAGATGTCCTGAACGCAGTGAAGAAGAAATTGGAGGACGCCAGCAACCGCATCGGGGATACCGAGAGGCGCAGCAGGGCGATTTCCCGGAAACTGCGGAGTGTGGAGGAGATGGAAGAACACCAGGCCAGTGCCCTGCTGGCCGGGGAAGAACCGGAGGATGGCGACAAGGGTTGACAGGACATTTGGAAGAACCCATCTTTTACGGTGAATTTTGGGGGACAGAATCGCCCAAGGGGCCGGAACAACGCCCCTTTTGCGGATTGACTCGCGAACAGGGTTGGACAATATCACAGCATAATCCGGTGCTGAAAACAACGGACTGAATAACAAAGGACAGGAGAGTTTGCATGATGCGGCCCAAGGCGGAGAAATTGTTGAGGATGTTGGGGGTGTTAGGAGCTTGTGGCTGTTTGTCAACAATGGCTGCCGCGCAAGCGCCAACGTTCCGGTTGGATACTGCCACGATCACCCAGGGGCAGACGTCTGCGCAGGTCGGCTTGTATATTTCGGGCGGAGTGGCCAACACGGCCGCGTTCAACGTGACCATCGATGTCACAAGCGGCGCCGACAAGTTGAATGGAAACATCACCGGCGTGAAGGACCCCGCGCTGACCAATTTCACATACGTCCAGAACAGCATCGGCGGCACGCAATACCGTGCGGTGCTTTACGCGCCAAACAGCAGCACGACCTTCAACACGACGAATGAAGTGAAGGTTGCCACGCTGACGATCCCGGTCTCCTCCACGGCGACGCCGGGAACGATCGGCCTGACCATCGCGAACAAGTTTGATTCCGACGCCGTCACCGGCCTGACGGGCTTGGGCGATTCCGCCGGCAATTCGATCCACGGCCCGAACGAAATTCCCTCGTCGAACGGTGCGCGCCAGATCAACGCCACGAACGGCGGCGTAACCGTCAATGCCATAAACCCGGGCACCACGATTGAGTTCTGCTCGTCGAACTCCATCCCCAACGGATGGGAATTCGCACAGGTGCTCCCCATTGGTGATCCCGATCACCTGGGCAGCTCGCAAATGGCCGGCATGGGCCATCACCTCACGCTTCTGGCGAAGAACGCGTTTGGCTTTGTCCAGACGATCGACAGCGACGCGACGGTGATCCCCTCCCCCGGCGACGGCCAAATTCTTCGCTCCACGTTTGCAGTGGCCTCGAACCAAAGCTCGGCTTTCAACAACGTGCCGATTCGTCTTCGTGCCGGCGCCCGTGACGCCTCCTTCACGCAGACCCACACCTTCCAGGAAGGCAACAGCGGCAACACGGCGCCAATCACCGTTCCGCTGAGCACAGACGCCGGCCCAAGGAACCTGGAACTGGTGTACTACTGCCCCGATACGTTGACCAACAACATCCCAACCGCCAGCAGCAACGGCATCATTCTCGCGTTCGACCTCCTTCAGTTCGGTGATGTCGGGACCTCCGGTGCTGTTGGAGCCCGCTATGACCTGAAGAGTATCAACTACACGGCGCTGAATCCGAACACCCTGACGAATGAGGACGAAATCCTCTCGCTCAACTTCGTCGGCAATGCACACAACTTCACACCCATCGATTTCAAGCCGGACAACAGCGCTATCACGGGCATCTTCCCCTCGAACCTTGGAACAACGGGTGGTCTGACCATCAACAACGCAACGGCGCCGGTTGGCGACCTTGCGCAGCCCTCCGGCCTGAAGTTCTCCTTCGGTATCTGGGAGAAGACCTTCAATCAAGCTTCGGGCGAGCCGTGGGAAGTCGCTGCTGACAAGCTGTACAAGGTGACCTTCACCCTGGCCTCAAACGCTCCGGGCGGCACACCGTCCCACACGGCGCGCCTTCGCTTCACGGTTGGCGACAACGACTTCGTTGGCGACGCGAGCGTGAACGCGCTTCAGGATCAGACCTTCGATCCGCGCGGAAGCGGCAAGACCTACACGGCCTTCGTCAAGTTCCCCAACGCCCTTGCGGGACTTCCCGTCAAGTTGTCCTATGACGTGTTCTGGGTGAACCCCGGTGTCACGAACACGGGCATCACCCTGACGCTGACGGAGCTTCATGTGTTCTCCTACGACAATGCCAACGCCCCGCTGACAGGGCCCGATTGCCCAAACTGAGCAGCCCTTCAAACGGAACACCCAACCGGGGGATGCTTTCGCATCCCCCGGTTTTTTTGTGGTGTTTTGTTTGAGGAACGGGTGCGGCTGTGTCGCGGAAACGTTCAGTGCCCGCTGAAGATGTGTCCCATTTTCGCGGCTTTGGTGCGTAGGTAATCCTCGTTGAGGTCATTCTTCCCGACTTCAAGGGACTCCCGCCCGACGACTTCGAGGCCAAAGCCTCCAATGCCGATGACTTTCTTTGGGTTGTTGGTGAGGATGCGGATGCGCTTGAGGCCCAGATCCGCAAGAATCTGTGCGCCGATTCCATATTCGCGAAGGTCCGCCTTGAAGCCGAGCGCTTCATTGGCCTCCACGGTGTCCCGTCCCTGGTCCTGAAGATTGTAGGCCATGAGCTTGGCGCGAAGGCCAATGCCGCGGCCTTCCTGATTCATGTAGATGATGACGCCATGCCCCTCCTGGGCGATTTTCTCCATCGCAGCCATCAGTTGCGGACCGCAATCGCACCGCTGGCTGAGCAGTGTGTCGCCCGTGAAGCATTTGCTGTGGACGCGGATCAACGTTGAATCGTGCTTCTCCGGTTCGCCGAGGACCAGCACCTGATGTTCGTCGCCGTTGATGAGGTTTTCGTACAGGTGCAGCGTCCACAGGCCGAAGGGATTCGGAATCCTCGTGGAAACGACGCGGTTCACGAGGCGCTCCGTGGACTTGCGATAGGCGATCAAATCCTCAATCGTGATGATGCCGATGTTGTGCTCGTGCGCGACACGTTCAAGGTCTGGCCTACGGGCCATTGTTCCATCATCGTTCAGGATTTCGCAGAGGACGCCGGCGGGGGGCTGGCCGGCAAGGCGGCACAGGTCAATGCTGGCTTCCGTGTGGCCGGCGCGGACCAGCACGCCACCGTCACGCGCAATAAGCGGGTTGATGTGCCCGGGGCGCAGCAGGTCGCCGGGGGCGGTCGACTCATCCACGAGGGCGCGGATGGTCATGTTCCGCTCTGCGGCGGAAATTCCAGTGGTGACTTTCCTTGAATCAACGGTGATGGTGAAGTTCGTGCGATGGTGCTCCGTGTTGGTGACGACCATGGGAAGCAGTTCCAAGGCGGCGGCGCGTTCCCTTGTAAGCGGAACGCAGATCATCCCGCGTGCGTGCTTCAGGAGAAAGTTCACCTTCTCCGGGGTGATGTGAGCGGCGGACAGGATGAAGTCGCCTTCGTTTTCCCGCTGTTCGTCATCGACGACAATCACCATGCGACCGGATCGAATGTCCTCAATGGCCTGGCTGACGGGAATGCGGCTTACCTTGGTCAAGATCGTGTCCTTTTCGGGCGGCGATTTGGGGCCGCCACGCCCTTTGCATCAAGAGTCGTACCCCAGGACGCGGGAATTGGTCAAATGGGGCTTGCGCAGATCGGTGCCGATGATTGGGGTTTAGGGCATGGAACTGCAAATGGCAGCATCTTCCGCGATTGCAAGGCTTGGGCTCTCCCGCCCTTGGTGGCGTTGGCTCGCCTAAACATCGCCCTTTTCCCCCGCCGTCTCATCTTGTCTCATCTCCATGTCGTTAAGCTTTCGCCTTTTGAAAGGATGGTTTCGCCGTGTTGAATCCCGGCCTTGAAGATTTCAAACACCTCGCCACGAAAGGAAACGTGGTGCCAGTTTACCGCGAGTTGCTCGCGGATTTGGAAACGCCGGTTTCCGTTTTCAAGAAGCTGAACGCGGTGAGTGAGTACGCGTTCCTGTTGGAGTCGGTTGAGCAGGGGGAAAAGTTGGGCCGCTATTCGTTCATCGGCGCGGACCCCGCAGCAGTGCTTCGTGTGACGGGGAAGAAGCAGGAGATCGTCACGGCCAACGGCACAAGGATCGAACCGGCAGCCACACCGGTGGCGACGCTGCGAAACCTGCTGGCGCGATACAAGGCGGTGGTCGATCCGAAGCTGCCCCCGTTCTTCGGCGGCGCCGTGGGATACATGTCCTACGACACGGTGCGTTACTACGAACGCATTCCCGAAAATCTGCCGGATGACCTGCAACTGCCCGATTGCCTGATCATGATCGCGGATTCGCTGATTGTATTCGACCATGTGAAGCGCCGCATGATTCTGATCGCGAACGCGCGCCTGGACGATCATGCGGACGCGCGCGAGGCCTACCAGGATGCGATCACGAAACTGAATGTCATGCGCAGCCGGATCGTGAATGCCCCAGGCGCCGGCCAGAAGAATGGCAATCAGAAGACCGGAACGAACGAAGAGGATCCAAAGCATCGCTTCGACGCGACGGCGCGCCGCATGATGGAGCGCAACCTTCGCAAGAGCACGGACAACCGCGAATCCGTTGATGGTTTTCGCACGCTGGGGTCACTTACGGTGCGCTCCAACATGCGAAAGGAGGACTACCTTTCCGCGGTGAACAAGGCGAAGGAGTACATCGCGGCCGGTGACATCTTCCAGGTGGTTTACTCGCAGCGCTTCGAGACGGAAATCACGTGCGAGCCGTTCGATATTTACCGCGCACTGCGGGCGGTGAACCCGTCGCCGTACATGTTCTACCTGAAGTGCGGAAACGACTTCCAGCTCGCGGGATCATCGCCGGAAATCCTCTCGAAGCTGTCGCACAAGAAGGTGACCGTGCGCCCCATCGCGGGCACGCGCCGCCGCGGGGTGGACGCCGTGGAGGACGTGGCGCTGGAGAAGGACCTGCTGGCGGACGAGAAGGAGCGTGCGGAGCACGTGATGCTGGTGGACCTTGGTCGCAACGATGTGGGGCGCGTGTCGAAATTTGGCAGCGTGAAGGTGACGGATTTCATGACGATTGAGCGCTACAGCCACGTGATGCACATCGTGAGCAACGTGGAGGGCGAAATCGCGCCCGGCAAGGACGCCTTCGACGTGATTGGCTCGACGTTCCCGGCGGGCACGCTGAGCGGTGCACCGAAAATTCGTGCGATGGAAATCATCGACGAGTTGGAAAAATCACGGCGCGGACCCTACGGCGGCGCCGTGGTTTACCTCGGCTTCAACGGCGAAATGGATTCCTGCATCACGATCCGCACGGCGGTGATCAAGGGGAAGAAGGTCTACGTGCAGGCGGGTGGCGGGATCGTGGCGGACAGCGACCCGCAACGGGAATACATGGAGTGCGTCAACAAGGCGAAAGGAATGCTGACTGCTGTGCAGATGGCGGAGGAGGGCCTGGAGTAGGGCGGGGAATGGGCCTGGGGAGGATCAGACCCCTTGCCTACACGCCCCGATGTGTTACCATTGGCTTCTTGCGTGCCCGTAGCTCAGCCGGATAGAGCAACGGTTTCCTAAACCGTAGGTCGGACGTTCGAATCGTCTCGGGCACGCCAAATTTGAATGCGGTTCATGTATCGGGGTCGGGGATTTGTATCAACCAACTTACAGCGAGGCGCCTTTGAAAACCATCCTAGCATCCTCCATCGCAGTGGCGGCAGCGCTGCTCACCGCAACTTCCTTCGCATTGCCACCAATCGTCGAGGACCCGGCGTTGGACAAGATCCTTCTGGAGTCGCGCGATGAGTTTTTCAAGTCGCAGCGGAAGGACGCGCGACTGTACGCCTCGCTGTTGCTGAAGGAGGCGGATGGCAGTTGGCATCACGGCCAGATGGAGGGCGATACCACGTCGTATCCCGCGAGCACGATCAAGCTGTGCTATCTGGCGGCGGCGATGCATTACGCGGCGGAGAACAAGTTGCCGGTGGATTGGCTGGACAAGTCGATCGCGCCGATGATTCGCGTGAGCAGCAATGAGGCGACGGGCGAGGTGGTGGACGCCATCACGGGTGCGCCGAACACGGACCAGGGTGACTTCGAGGCGTGGATGCAGAAGCGGCGCTACACGCAGCGTTATCTGGAATCGCTGGGATTGTTTGGAAACCAGAACACCCTGAACAAGACGTACCCGAGCAACTCCGGCGAGGAGCCGGAAAAGTTCGAGGGGCGTTCACTGAAGGTACATGGCCGCAATGCGCTGAACGCGAACATGATGTCGAAGCTGATGTTGGGCATTGCGACGAAGGAAATCGAGCCTGCCGCGCATGACTACATGGTGGGGCTGCTGACGCACGACCGCTGGTCCCTGCAATCGCCGTTCGGCTCCGGCGTCCCGCCAGGCAGTGTGTATTTCAACAAGGCAGGATGGATCACCAATTCCCTGGCGGACGTGGCCTATGTGAAACTGCCGAACGGACGCGAGTTCGTGCTGGCGGTGTATAGCAACCTGTACAGCGGTGGCGACCCGGACCTGTATACAAATTCAGCGCTCGGCGTGTTCATGGATGTGCTTCTACAGAAGAGTGGCTTGGAAAAGGGGGATCCGGTGACGATTCGCCTGGATAACAAGGATGCTTCGTTCGCAACGGTTGGGGAGTGGAAGAGTGAAACGAAGGACACGGACAAGTACGGCGAGGATTACGTGTTCGCACAGGCGGGAGGCGAACAGAAGGCTGGATGGAAAATCGCCGTGCCAGAGGCCGGGAAGTATGAGGTCTGCGTGTGGTGGACCGATGGTGGAGAGCGCAGTTCCAAGACAGACATCGTGGTCACGGGATCAAATGGCGCGGAAAGCAAGACTGTGGACCAGCGCCGCTCCGGTGGAAAGTGGGTAAAGCTTGGTGAGTTTGATTTTGCGAAGACAGGCGGAAGCGTCGTCTTCAATGCGAAGCAATCGGAGATGGGAATTGTGACGGTGGATGCGGTGAGGTTGCAGAGAATACCGCAACCTTGAACGCCTTCCACCCCGCGTGAGGTTCCTGTATGAAAAAAGGGTCCGGCAAAACGCCGGACCCTTTTGCATGGAGCTGCTTTTTGAAATTCAGTTCAAGGCCACAGCCTGCTGGTCTTCGACGCTCCGGGCTTCGTCGGTGAGCGCCGTTGAAAGATAGCGTTCGCCGAAGGAGCAGCCGATGGTGACGATGAGCTTGCCTTTGTTTTCCGGCTTGTTGGCGACCTTGATGGCGGCGGCGACGTTTGCGCCGGTGGAAATGCCGCCGAAGAGGCCTTCCTCCTTTGCAAGGCGGCGGGCCATTGTGAAGGCTTCGTCGTTGGTGACCGTCACAACTTCATCGACCATGGCGGTGTTCAGGTTGCGCGGGATGAAGCCGGCGCCCAAGCCTTGGATCTTGTGTGGGCCCGGCGCACCGCCGCTGATGACAGCGGAGTCTATTGGCTCCACGGCGATGGCCTTGAAGCTGGGCTTCCGTGGCTTGATGACTTCGGCCACACCTGTGAGGGTTCCGCCTGTGCCAACACCAGAGACGAGGATATCCACCTTGCCGTCCGTGTCGCGCCAGATTTCCTCAGCGGTTGTCTTGCGGTGAATTTCGGGGTTGGCGGGGTTTTCAAACTGCTGGGGCATGTAGGAATTCGGGTGCGCGGCCATGAGCTCCTTGGCCTTCGCAATGGAGCCGTTCATGCCCTTGCTTGCGGGTGTGAGGACAACCTCCGCACCGAGCATGCGCAGGAGGTAGCGACGCTCCTTGGACATGGATTCCGGCATTGTGATCGTGAGCTTGTACCCCTTGGCTGCGCAGACAAATGCGAGTGCAATGCCTGTGTTTCCGGAGGTCGGCTCGATGATCATCGTGTCCTTGTTGATCTTGCCTTCGCGTTCGCCGGCTTCGATCATGGCAAGGCCGATGCGGTCCTTCACGCTCGCCAGTGGGTTGAAGAACTCGCACTTCACGAGGATCGTGGCGGGGGCGCCATCCGTCACCTTGTTGAGTTTGACAAGCGGCGTGTTGCCGATGGTTTCCGTGATGTCGTTATAAATCTTCGCCATGTGTCATGCCTTTCGATGATTTGCCTTCAGTGAGGAGGATATTGGGTCGGAACGCAATAAGGATTACGACCTTTTGGGTCGTCATTCCAATTCGTCGGTCAATTTGTCGTTGTTGGAATCATCACCTTCGGTTTCACGATACTCCGGCAGGAGGGACCTACGGTCCTCCAGTTCAGTATCCTGAAAGCCCTGGGCGCTGTCCTGACCCACGTTGCCATAGAGCAGGCTGCGCTGTTCCTCGGTGATGTTGTAGTTTTTCAGGCGATTGTTGGGCGTGAAGCCACCGTCGCGGTCTCGATTTCCGCCGCCACGATTGCCGCGATTGTCATCCGCGCGGTTGCCATTGCGATCGCCACGATTGCCGCCTCTGCGGTTGAAGTCGCGATTGCCATTTCCACCGCGTCCGCCACCACGATTTGCACCGCCGCGCCCACCACCACCACGGCCACCGCGCGGGGCGGGGTTGGTGGATTCCACGACGATGTGGCGACCGCGATCCTCGCCCCGGCTCTCGGTGCGGATGCCTTCCATTTCCTTCAGGCAATTGTGGATGAATTTGCGTTCTGCCGGTGACATGGGGGACAGGGGCACCTTGCGACCCGTGCGCCCGGCGCGGTCCGCGGCGTTGCGCGCCTCGCGCTCGAGGCGAACAAGTTTCTTTTCACGATAGTTTTCAATGTCCAGCATGACATCGGGGAAGTCTTCATCCTCGGTGAGGAGACAACGAACCACGACGTGCTGCAATGCGTCGAGCGTTGCTCCCTGCTTGCCGATGAGGATGGAGGCTTCCGGGACCTCAAGGCGGATGATGATGAGGTTGCGGAAGCGCACAGCCTCTGCCGTGGCGCCCGGGGCGAAGCGCTCGATGAGGCCCTGTGTGAACTCCTGCGCCCGTTTCACATAGTGATTGAAGGCAATGCGAACGAGGTAGAGGGTAACCTCGTCGGGCTTGGGCGCATCGGTGAGGTTTTCGGCCTTCTGAAATTCCTGCAAGTCCTGCTCATCAGGCTCGTATTCCTCCAGAATTTCCAATTCGCCAGCTTCGACTTCCATCAACTTGGCGGCGCGACTCATCGCGTCCTCCTGCGACCTTGCCAGTATTTCCTGCTGGTGCATGGTTCTTTACCTTTCGTTATCGGTGCCGCGCCTTACCACGCGAGCACCGGGGAATTGACGTCATACACATCGGGCGCGGGCGGCGGCGACGCTCACGCGGTGGACTTCTCGATCGTGAATTTCCTGTTCTTTTCAGCTTCGTGCTGCGCCATGTGGTCGGCGATGATTTTCTTGGTCAGGTAGCTTTGGCCAATGCTGATGATGTTGCTGATGACCCAGTAAAGGCTGAGGCCCGATGGCAGGCTGTACAGGAAGAAGAGGAACATGATGGGCATCATCAGCGTCATTTGCTTCTGGACGCTTTCCTGTGTCGGGTCGCTCATGGGCACGCGCATGATCCGCATCTGGATCGCACTGGTGACGGCCATGATGATGGGGAGGATGTTCAGCGAGGTGCCGATCAGCGGGACGCTGACGCCCCAATCAATAAGGCGATCAGGTTGGGAGAGGTCCTGAATCCACAGGAAGCTTTGCCCGCGAAGCTCCACGGATTGGTCGAAGATCACGATCAGCGACATGAAGATCGGCATCTGGAGAAGCGCGGGGAAACAGCCACGCATGCCACCCACCATGCTGACATTGTGATCGCGATAGAGCTGCATCATTGCCTGGCTCTTCTTCATCGGATCGTTCTTGTACTTCTGGTTGATGACATCCAGTTCAGGGCGGATTTTTGCCTGCTGGGCCATGGTCTTCGCCTGGTTCTTGATGGTCCAGTGGGTGATGGGATAGATTGCCAGGCGCACGATGATGGTTGTGCAGATGATCGCGATGCCCCAGGTGCCGAGCAGGCCGTGCAACCAGATCATCAGGCTGAGCAACCAATGGCAGGGGGCGCGCATGAAGTTCATCTTCATCGGAATTTCGTGGAAGATGAGGCGGCTGGGTTCCACCGCGCCGGGCGGAATCTTGAACTTGTCGTCCTTCATGGCCTCCCGGTTCTTGGGGCCGGCGTAGACCTGATACAGCAAGGAGTATGATTCATTCAAATCCAGGTCATGTGATGCGTGGTTGACCTGGACGGAGATGGGCATGTTGACGCCCTTTGCCTGGTATGCGGCGTCGTCGTTCTTTTTTTCGAAGCTCGCCTCAATGGATTGGGCGGGGTTCACGGCATCGGGCATGATGAGGAAGGTGAAGAACTTGCGCTCCTCGCCCACCCAGTCGATGCGGGCGGATGCACTCTCCAGGATGTAGGCGGCATCCGTGCGGCCAATGGATTTTGAGCGGATCGAATCGTCCGCAGCGATGACTGTCCTCGTGGTTCCGTGAATGCGGTCCATCGCCTCCGGTTCACCAAAGCCGCCATTCCAGCCGATGCCGACACCCTTCTCACGGCCAAGGCGCTTGCGAGTGGTGCCGCCGTTCTTGAACGTCACCTTCAGGTCGACAACGTAACTGTCGTCACGGAGGAGAAATTCCTTCACGACAACCATGTCATCCTTGGGGTCGGAGGTGAGCGTCACGCGGGTGCCCCCGCTGACTTTCTCCTGGGTCATGCTGAACAGCACGTCGTTGAAGTCGCGCGCGGTGGTTCCGTTCAACTCAAAGGGCCATGACCGAATATCAAAATCACCGACCTGCGGAATGAGGGGAACCGTGGTCAGGTCGTTGCGCGTGCCACCGGGCTTGAGGTTGCGGACGTATTCGGATGAATTGATTTCCCAATCGATCACCCGCGCGCCAAATTCGCTGAACTTGATGGAGTAGAGTTTCATTTCCACGGTGTGCTGGGGTGCGGTGGAAACGGTGGAAACTTTTGTGAGCAGGTCCCGTTGGGTGGAAAGGGTGGCGCCTCCACCCTGCGCGTTGGAAAGCGTCGGCGAGGTGGCGTCGTCCGTGACTGCCATGGCTGCGATTTTGGCCTGCGCATCCTCCAACGCCTTGCGCGCGGCGTCACGCTGCGTATTGCGTGTTTCCACCAAGGCATCCCAAGCTGCGCGGTCAGCCTTATACTTGTTCAGTGCTTCCTGATAAGCTTTTTCCTTCTTGGACTGCTGGAAGAAGAAGATTCCGTAAGCAACAACAAGTATGATGACAAAGAGAACAGTGTTTTTCTTCATGTACACGCCATAGGATATTTTGCGGCTGGGGAGCGCGCCGCCAACGGAGCGAAAACTTTTCCCGCCGCTCGTTCAAGCGTCAATGAAATCACGACCGCTCGTGCCGGCAGGCTGCTACAAGTTTGGAATCAAAAGATTTATAAGGTCGCGTTGGAGACGCGAAAAGTCAGTTTTCGCGGTGCCATTGGCCACTCGGCCCGACCGAGTAGGAAAGGAGGTTCGACGCATCCTGACTCACTGCGAGGTGATAGTCGCCCGGTTGACGGGAAGAGTACTTCCAACGGTTCTCCCCCCAGCCGGGTGAAGGAACCGATGCAATGAATCGTGGTGAGAGTGCTTCAAGCTCCGCAGGAAAAAGTCCATGCTCGGCGCGGTACTGATTCAGGGCCGAACGGATGGCGGCGGCCTGTGTGAAAGGGGCACCGTCCTTGGAGTTGAAGTGACGCTGTTCGCTGGTTGCCCACGCATACAGGATCAAAATGGGAAGCATACAGACCACCAAGGTGGCGACCAGGATCAGGTTGTTCCGTGTGAGACGGTGCATCGATGCCATGAAGTATTTCCAGACTTGGGGTGGGGGCGAAAATCTAGCTGACGAATTGCAGTTCGACGGGTTGGGAAATGAAACCGAGGTGATACGCTTCCGCGAGAAATTTCTTCACCCCGGCGCGGCCGCGTTCGCCAAAGTCGAGCGTGAGTTCGTTGACATACATCCCGACAAACTCGTCGGCAAGCGAGTGATCCATGCCGCGCGCCCACTGGAGCGAGTGGCCGACCGCGTCGTGGCGATTCTTCTGGTCAAGCGCGTAGTCGATGGAGCGCTTGAGAACGCGATTCACCTTCGATAGCATCTCCGGGCCGAGCGACTTCCTGACCACGTTTGCGCCAAGGGGAAGTGGCAGTCCACCGGTGCGCTCGAACCACCATTCACCGAGGTTGACGATGTTGACGAAGCCTTCCTGTTCGTATGTGAGCTGGCCTTCATGAATCAGGAGGCCACAATCCGCGCGGCCCTGCCGCACGGCGTCCATGATCTCGTCAAAGGGGATGACAACAAAGTCGAACTGGTCTGTTTCAAGGTAAAGCTTCAACGCCAGGAAGGCCGAAGTCATGGCGCCGGGAACGGCGATCTTTTTCCTCGGAAGATCAGCGACGGAAAAATGCCTCAATGACACGATCATGGGGCCGTAATTGTCGCCCATGGACGCACCGCAGGGAAGAAGCGCATACTTGTCAAGAACGCGGGAATAGGCGTGGACGGAGATGGCGCTAATGTCCAACTCTTCGCGGAGGGCGCGCTCATTGAGGGTCTGGATGTCCTGCAGGATGTGCTCGAATCGCAATCCTTCGGTATCGACCTTGTCCTTCGCGAGGGCGTAAAACATGAACGCGTCGTCAGGATCAGGAGAATGCCCGAGCGTGAGAACGCGTGGCGAATTTGACATTGTAATCATTCCTTGCTGCGAGAATCCAAGCGGTAGGGAGCAGGAACGCGCACGCGCGTCAAGCGGCAGTGGACGGGACGGCCGATGACGCTGATCCTGTTTGCGTTCCTGGTGTGCGCAGCGATCGGCATGGGGCGCTTCTCCCTGGTCATGCTCCGCTCCCTTGCCACGGGGACGCGAGACCGCGCGGCGAGGGAGCCCGTGAGCGTGGCGTTCGCCATTGGGATGGGAGTGCAGGGTTCGCTCGCACTTGTTCTGCTCGCGATGGGCGCGCTGCACTGGCTGTGGCTTGTGGTGGGCGTATTGCTGTTCGCCCACACGATCAGTCGTGGCGGATCTCCATCGGTGCCGGATGAGTGGAGGAATCTGCCGGCTTGCCTGAAATTCGGCGGCGTGATCTTCATCGCGGGAGTGTGCGCCATCTTCTGGCTGTGCCTGACGCCTGCACAGTTGGTGGATTCGTACATGTATCACCTGTTGGTGCCAAAGCAGTGGGTGATTCACGGGAGGGCTGTGGCTTTCCCCTACGACTTGTGCTCGAACTACTTCCTGCTGACGCAGGCGTGGACAGCGTGGGGCTTTGCCATCGCGCCGGATGACTTGCTGCTGCCGAAGCTGACGGAATGGCTGAGCGCAACGTTGACGAGCGCCTTGATTTTCAGGATGGCGGCGCGGGAGGGAAGCCGCGGTGCGGGGCTGCTGGCCGCGTGCGCGTGGATCTGGTCAAGTCACCTGTGGGAATATGCGGCCTCTGCGCACATAGATGCGAGCGAGGCGCTGTTCGTTGTCGCCGGGGCCTCTGTCTTCCTGCGCGAAATCACGGACCACAACCAGAGGGATGCCCTTGCGCTGGCGGGCTTGTTGTTTGGCTTCGCGATTGCCGCGAAGATCAGCGGCGGAGTCTTTTTCCTGATGGCATTGGTGGCCATTGCCTGCAACGCGACTGCAACAGGGGGACTGAGGGTTGCGGCGGCGCGATGCGCAATCTTCAGCGTCGCGGCGGGGATTCCTGTCCTGCCGTGGTTGATCAGGAATTGGGAGATCACTGGCGCGCCGCTTTATCCCTACTTCGTGGATGTTTTCCCCACGCACCGGGAATACCTTCAAGCCGCGAGGGACTTTCATGCAGATTTCAACGGTTATGGATTTGGTGGAAGTTTCCTGCAATCAGTCCCCGCTTACCTGTCCCTCTTCTTTGCGAATGTGCTTCGCCTGGATCACAATATTTACATCAGTTCCGGACTGATCGGGCTGTTGTTGCAGTTGCGCAGGGAGAGGGTGAAGGCGCTTCGTGACTTCTTCTTTGTCTTTGGCGTGTTGTGTGCGATTCCCGGCGTGTTCAGTCCCTTCCCGCGATTCATGTTCGCGGCGGAGGCAATATTGGTGGCGTTGGGCGCGAAGGAGATTCGCTTCCTCTTCAATGAGGTGGCGCCGCGATTCCAGAAGCCGTGCCGCGTTGCCATTTGCGTGCTGGCATTTGTTCTCCTCGCGCACCGAGGGAAGCGGCTTGCCGAGTACGATTCGCCTGCGGTGTGGGATGGGCCTCGGAGCAGACCGTCACTGTCGATGCTCTTCCCCGGCCATGGCGCGCAGGCAACAATTCCCGAAATGCCCCTGGTGAAATACTTGAATGAAAACCATGGGGCTTCGGGACGCATTCTGCTGACGGAGAATCGATACTTTTCCATTCTCTTGAACATTCCCGTTCTGATCAATCCGCACATGCACAGCCCGAACTTATTGCGCATGATGGCGCATGAGGGCGCGACAGCGGACGACATTGCAGCGCGACTGCGCGGCTACGGTGTGACGAAAATTCTGACGTCGGATGCACTGGCTGACGGGGAACTTGAACGCTTTCGAAAAAAACATCTGGTGACTGAAAAAATTGAAGGTGACCTGACACTCTATCAATTGGACTAGATTCCGCCTGCCTCGTGCGGAAAGCCTTCCGCCATGAACATTGAAAACATCATCAATCAGCAGGGCGTGTTTTGCTATTTTCTGGGTGGTGACCAGCTTGACCTGTCGCTGGTGGAGGGAGTGAGGCAGTTACTGTCACCACTGGCGGCCGGGATTTCCGCGCGGACGCTCCACAACGGACGCAGCATCAAGGTGACCGTGACACATGAACGTGACGCGGAAAGAACGAAGGCCTTCGCGCAACTGAAGGATTTTGCGAGGGAGAAGGGTTTGGCGTTTGCGATCTACCCCGACCGTGCTGCTTCGCCAGAATTCAAAGTGGCCTTGATGGACATGGACTCGACGCTGATCAACCAGGAAGTGATCGAGGAGTTGGCGGAATTCGCAGGGGTGCGCGCACACGTTGCAAACGTGACGAAGCTGGCGATGGAAGGGAAATTGGACTTCAGGCAGGCGTTGCGCGAGCGCGTGAAGCTGCTTGCGAATCAGCCCGAATCTATCCTTGAGACCGTCTACAGGGAGCGCATCACGGAAACGGGCGGCTTGCAGGAGATGATCGCGGGATTCAAGAAACTTGGAATAGGGACGGCGGTGGTTTCCGGGGGCTTTGCAGCGATCGTGGATCGCTTCGCGGCAAAGGTCGGCCTGGATCACGCCCGCGCGAACCTGCTGGAAGTGGTGGATGGCAAGCTGACGGGAAATGTGACGGGCGGGATCGTGGACGCGGATGTGAAGCGCGCGATGCTGGATGAGTTGTGCGAAAAATACAATGCAGGACCGGACGAATCCATCGCGATTGGCGATGGCGCCAATGACTTGAAGATGATGCAGGCGTCCGGGTTGGGCGTGGCGTTCTGCGCGAAGCCGATTGTGCAGGAGCAGGCACTGGCGGCGATCAATCGCCGACGGTTGGATGACGTGCTGCTGCTGATGGATGAGTAGGGCCTGCGAAGCGATTACTCTTCCATGAAGCCGCGTTTCTTCATTTCGCCAATGACATGCTTCATCCCGGCCACATCGTCCTTGATGGTGGCGAGTGACAGCTTGGTCTTCCAGTAGCTGGAGATTCGCTCGCCGCCACCGGCGCGGGATTCTTCGAGGGACTGTTCCGCCGCTGGTATGTCGTTGATGGAAAGTTCGAGCGCCGCCTGTGCGCAAAGCGGAATGCTGTTGGGCAGGCCTGCTGCATCCAATTCATTGTTTTGTTCCCGGATGTCCGAGAGCACGGCCCTGATCACGCCTGGCGCACTGCCCCGCAGGCGGTTGATGTTTGCAGGATCGACGTTGTAAACTTGCAGGTTGTACTTCGCCGCAATGCCGGGGCGCGCGAGCACCCGGCCGCTGTTGTCCCAGCCAATGATGTCCCACCCTTGCTGGTGCAGCGCAGGGAACAAGTCCGTGCCGCCCGCCTCGCGCCATGATTCCGCGTAGAATGCAACGCGCGCGTTTTTCAACGCCGCCTGCTGTGCCGCCCCACGAAGGAAGACACAGTTGAGGTAGGTCGCCTGTAGGTAGTCTTCCGAGTAGGCCTCCTGCCGCCCATCCATCACGACGCCCTGGCGGACGACGGATTCATTGGCGAGAAGCTGGCTCGTATAACCGTACTCTGCGAGCACGGTGCCTTCCACGCTGCCGACCTGATCGAAGATTCTTCCGATGCCGCGTGTGTCGATCATCGGGTCGATCTGAAATCCGAGGTTGCGCTGCGGCGACAGCGCCAACCACGCGCAAGCCCACAGCGGCCCCACGGCGACGAGGAGAGTTGTGATGAGGGCCTGTTGCCGTCCAGCCCGTGATATGGCGGCATGAACAGCCTGTGCGATCCATGGCGTGGCGATCAGCAGCGCTGGAAGCGCGGCACGCGATGCGATTGCGCTGAGTGCGACCAGCGCGAAAAGCAGCATGGCTTCGGGAAAGCGGCGCTGCTTCGCAAGCCATGCCGCGATGATGGCAACGAGCAGCAGCAGGGGAATCGCCCCCCACAATTGCGTCCAGGTTTCGGCGCGGTATTCGGAAATCTGAAAATCGGGACCCGCGCCAAGGATGAACCTGAAAGGCGCGACGAGCGGGGCCGCGTGCGCGGGGTGTATCGCCGCGAAGGTTACGCAGGGCAACGCCGCTGCGAGTGCGATCGTGAGAATTTTTTCCCCCGTCGTCCTTTCAATTGTGAGCGTCAGGCAGGCGAACAGGAAGAGCCCAATGTACCACTCCGCATGCAGGAAAGGCCAGAGGACCAGCATGGCGATCATCGCGGCGATGGAAGGGCGTGAAGGTTTCCCGCGCGGGGGAATCCACGCGATGATGATTCCATAGAACAATGCGGAGAAGAATCCCGGGCGCTCAACGAGGCGCGTGGCGACGGCGCAGGCAGCGATGGCAGCGATGGCGCAGGCAATGGTGACGGGCACGCCACGCCTGCGGGCCGCGTGGGCCGCCAGCGCGAAGGCACCCGTGTAGCAGAGCGCCTTCAACACTATCAGTCCCGCGACGCCCGCCTGCTTCCAGATGAACGCGATGAGCAATGCACTGAGCAGCCAGGGTGATGCAAAGGGCTGGTTTGCCAACAGAGGAAGATAAAATTCATTCCTCGGAATGGCGCTGGTGGCGATCATGTGACGGCCAACGGCAAGGTAGAATCCATGATCGAGGTCGTGGAGATTCGTGCAGGTCAATGCGACCAGCGAAGCGAGGAGGCTCGAAATTCCGGCGATTTTCAGGGCTTGGGAGTTGGTCATGAGGAGCGATGCGGCCGCTTCAAGCTGTGCGTGCCCCTGATCCTCGAACCCGCCTAGTCGGCGCTGGTGGTGCGAATGCGATTCACTTGCAGGCAGCCGCGACAGGCCTCCGGGACGCGGCCCTGCTGCCAGTCACGTTGAAATTCCCGGAACTTCTCGCTTTCGAGGAAGCCCATCAAATCGCCAAGGCGAAGGTCGCCGTACACTCCATTTTCCGTGGAGGATTTTTCCTCCGGAAGGTTGTAGGGCCGGACGTCGTTCTTGTTCAGGTAACAGCAACTGGAGACGCGGCCTTCGTAGTCGATGAAGAGGTTCGTGACGGGCTTCACGATGCACATGCCCTCATGGGACATCCTGCGGGGATGGATGTTGAGCTTGATGCCAACCTCCTCGGCAACGGTGCGCGCTTCCTGCAGGACTTCGTCGTGGCGGGCAACGACCTCCGGCGACAAGTCGGGCGCGATGCCGGTGTTCCACATGGCGTCGGCGAGTTCCGCGCGGGCGACGACGGTCTCGATGTGCTTCGCGACAAAAACATCGAAGCCGGTTTTCGCCGCGAGGCGAATCGCGCCGGGAAGTTGCTCGAAGTTTTGACGCAACTGGACGAAGGACCACTGCATGGTGGTTTGCGCGCCCATTTCCTTGCGCAGCTTGTTGAAGGCGGTGAGGCGTTCAATGAGCACGTCGAAGGTTCCCTTGCCACGGACATACTCATAGGTCTGCGCGTTGTCCGCGTCGCAGGAGACGGAGATAAGCTCCAGGTTTGTATCCAGAATTTTTCGATCAAGCGGCGGGCGCAGCAGGAGGCCATTGCTGGTGAAGCATGTCCAAACGCCGGCCTGACGGCAGCGGTGGACGATCTCTGGCAGGTCGCGATTCATGAGCGGTTCGCCCCAGCCGGTCAGATGGACGTACTTGAATTTTCCGACGTAGGGCTGGACGTGTTTTTCGAACAGATCGAGGGTGAACATTCCCTGCGGAACACCCTCGAAATGGCGCGGGCACATGACGCACTTGAGGTTACAGGCATAACTGGACTCGATATTGAGGGTATCGGGAAACGGAAGGGGGGCTTCGCGATCAAAAACGCGACGGCCAATGATTCGAAGTTTGTCCAGTACCTGTGACACGAGTTCTCCAATGAAAACGTGGGGGAAAGGGTCATGCGGGGAGCCAATCCCTGTCAAGGGAGCAGGCGGCGCGAAGCCCGGCCTGCAAGCCTGAATATCACACCAGAGCATTGAGGGAACGGGTTTTTTGTTGCAGGACGCGCGGGCAAGTCCGCACACTACGCACAATTTCTGTCCATGCGTGCGGAATGAAGGCATGGAAGATGGCGGATATTTTACGAAAGCGCAGTCTTGATCAGTGGCAGTTGGAAACGGCAAGGCGCCGGTAAAATCGAAGAAGAAAAAGGTGGTGGAGGAATTCGTCACCAACAGGCTGCACCCGGTGCAGGTGGAATATAGTTATCCTATCGGCGTGCGAGTGGACATGGACCGTGTTCTTCCGTTGGATTTGGAGGAATCAGATCCGGATGAACTGCTGGACATGTTTTCCTCACCGCCGGAGTTTGAGGATCGCATCTCGCCGCTTTCCTGCCAGCTTAACACGGAAACATTGACGGGGATAAACCCGACGGACCTGCAAATCAAGTTCCTGCGCAAGCTGACGATCAACCTGGGAAAGATCGCGACAGACATCGAACTGGCAAGCAAGGCGACGTTCGGCGAGAAAGGCCCGATTTCCTTCATGGGGCTGGGGCTGGATCCCGACACGATCGCACGCATCATCGAGGCGGACTATGACACGGCGGACAATGTCTATTCACGCCTGATGGAATTGGTGGAGAAGGGATTCATCACGCCGGTTGCAACGACTCCGTTTCATTCGCTGCTGACAAGCT
>JADLAR010000029.1 GCA_020848155.1 Candidatus Sumerlaeota bacterium | reverse complement strand
TGACTTACATAGAGAGCTCCGGTCAAAAAGACCAATATCTGTATGTTGATAAGCTTTCAAGGCGTGTACTACGTGGAGAGCGCTTGGAAAGTGCGATGGAGAGTCGCTCTGTGAAATCATTTTGATCTGGGTGAATGGTCCCGAACGTTCTGGCACGGGTGGGATCCACCGTTTTTCGCACCTTGTGTTGGGGTCGTGGTCTTAAGCCGGGAAGTCGCGAGGGTTTCAAAGTCGTTTATAAGTCGGCGGCATTTCACGAGCCAGGCGAACGCGTGCTCGACAATCCAGCGGTTCGGCTGCACCGCGAAGCTCTTCTGATCACCGCTGGGGCGGTCGGAGCTTTTGTCTTTCCCGATTTCCCGTTGGTTTTTCCCCGTTGAGTTCCCTGCGGCTGTTGCGGATGTTTGTCCTACGGTCCTCCCATGTCCTTCCTTCGTCATAAATCGCACACTCGTCAGTCCCTCGCGCGGGACCTCCATGGCGCCGGGGTGAGGGCGGGGGACACGTTGATTGTTCATTCCTCCCTCCGGAAGGTTGGTTGGATTGCGGGCGGTGCGCAGGAGTTGATTCGCGCGCTTCAGGAGACGCTGGGGTCGCAGGGGACGTTGGTGATGCCAACCTTCACCTTCAGTCTGGCGGGGTGGCAGCTTCCTCCGTTTGATCCATGCCGCACGGCCAGCCGCGTGGGGCTGTTGACCGATACGTTCTGGCGTTGTGCGAACGTATGGCGTTCGGCGCATCCAACGCATAGTTTCGCCGCCTGGGGGCGTCTTGCGACGCAGATCATCGACGGGCCTCTCAACTATGAGCCGCTCGGTTTGGGATCGCCCATCGACCGGGCGTGCAATGCGGGCGCAAAAATTTTGCTGGTGGGTGTGGAGCAGAATCGCAACTCCACGATTCACTTGGCGGAATCGCGCGCTGCGGTGCCATACCTGCAGATTCCCTTCACCATTGATGATCTTTATGACGAGGCCTGGTATGTGGACGCTCCCAGCGGGGAGGCGCGGATGCTCGCGATTCGCGAGATGCCCGGTTCATCGGAGGGCTTTGATGTCCTTGATGAAGTCCTTGTGCGCGAAGAGATTGCCACCCGTTGCGCCCTTGGTGATGCCTTGTGCACCATCATGCCTGCGCAGCGGTTGTGCGATTTCGTCGTAAGGTTGTTGAAGGAAGACCCCCTGATGTTCCTGAACCACGAAAATCCGTCGGAAATCACGAAGCGCCGTCGCGCCATTGTTGAATCCCAGCTTACCATGAATCGGACTTCCCCATGAGCGCCGCGCGCATTCCCATCCACAAGGCCCTTGAGGAGGCTTTCCCGCAGACCATCGAGCGTTGGCTGAAGGTTCCCGGCGGCGAATACGCGAAGCCCGATCACCTTCCCGCGAGGGAAATTGCGGAGCGTGTGATCCGCCGGGCGGACGCAATCCTCAAGGTCCTCAAGCTGGACGAACCGCAGGTGATTCCGTCATCGCTGTGGCGCAACCAGTGGAGACCCGACAAGCCGTTTGGCTTGCTGCGTGACCGCCTGAAGCAATTTGGATGGACCGTCACGTTCATTGAATCGCCGCGGCAGTTGTCCTCGCTTTCGTTCCTGAACGCGGGGGGCGGCGACACGATTTTTCTGGAGCAACCCGCAGCGGAGGCCTTCGCGCTGAGCATCCGGGAGGCGGGCTTCCCCGCCCCCTTCGAGGCGCAGGACGCCATGCCGGTGCTGCTGGCCTTTGAGCTTTACGACGTGGCCGCGCCCCAGCTGGGGCACCCCCCCAAGGAGCCGTGGGTGGACGATCTGGCGCGAAATCTGGTGGCGCAGCGCCTGCTGGGCCTCCCCTTCAACCCCATTGCGGTCTCAATTATCTAGGCCCCGCGCGCTGTTCTCCGTATTGACTGCCCCGGCACGCATATCGCATAAAGTCCGCTGGCAAGGGATTTGGGTCACGAAGCAGGTGGCCCGGTGTTGCAATTCCCTCCCCCCCCCAATCCCGTAGGAGCCGATGATGACAGTAAAAACTCCGATTTACATGGATAACCACGCCACCACCCGCACCGATCCGCGGGTTGTAGAGGCGATGTTGCCCTATTTTACGGAGACCTTTGGCAACGCCGCCTCCCGCAACCACGCCTTCGGCTGGGCCGCAGAGGAGGGGGTTGAGAACGCCCGCGCCATCATCGCGAAAGCCATCAACGCCGACCCAAAGGAAATCGTCTTCACCAGCGGTTCCACGGAGGCAAACAACCTGGCGATCAAGGGCATCGCCGAAATGTATGCGGAGAAGGGGAACCACATCATCACCTGCGTGACGGAACACAAGGCCGTCATCGATCCATGCAAGAAGCTGGAACGGCAGGGATTCAATGTGACGTGGCTGCCCGTGCAGAAGAACGGGCTGATTGACCTGAACCAGTTGAAGGATGCGCTGACAGACAAGACAATCCTTGTCACCATCATGCACGCAAACAACGAAATCGGTGTGCTGCAGCCGATCGATGAAATCGGAAAAATGTGCGAGGAGCGCGGCATCACCTTCCACACGGACGCCACCCAGAGCGTTGGCAAGGTTCCCGTGGACGTGCAAAAGCAGAACGTCCACCTGCTGTCGCTGTCGGCCCACAAGCTTTACGGCCCCAAGGGCGTCGGCATCTTGTACGTGCGCCGCCGCAAGCCGCGCGTGCGCGTGACGCCAATCCTTGACGGCGGTGGCCATGAACGCGGCATGCGTTCCGGCACGCTGAACGTGACGGGCATCGTGGGCATGGGCAAGGCACTGGAGCTTTGCATGGAGGAAATGGCCACGGAATCAGAACGCCTGCGGGGCCTGCGCGATTACCTGCGCAACAAGCTCATGAGCAACATGACCGACGTTTACGAAAACGGCGATCCGGTGCACAAGCTGCCGCACTCGCTGAACATCTCCTTCGCCTTCGTGGAAGGGGAATCGCTGCTGATGGGCATCCATGACGTTGCCGTCAGCTCCGGCTCCGCCTGCACGAGTGCAAGCCTTGAACCCAGTTACGTCCTCAAGAGCCTCGGCCTTGGCGATGAACTGGCGCACAGCTCGATCCGCTTCGGCCTTGGTCGTTTCAACACCAAGGAGGAAGTTGACTACGTTGCGGACAAGCTCATCGGGACCGTTGCGCGCCTGCGCGAAATGTCCCCCTTGTACGAAATGCACAAAGAAGGTATCGATCTCACGAAGGTGGAATGGGCGCACCACTAAGCCGCTTTTCCTCCCCCAACTTCCAGAAACGGAGCCGCTCAACATGGCCTACAGTGACAAGATCATCGACCATTATAACAACCCGCGAAACGTGGGTTCGCTTGACAAAGCCGCGTCAAACGTCGGCACCGGCCTCGTCGGTGCGCCCGAATGCGGCGACGTGATGAAGCTGCAAATCCAGGTGGATGATGCCGGCATGATCACCGACGCGAAGTTCAAGACCTTCGGGTGCGGATCAGCAATCGCCTCCAGTTCCCTCGCCACGGAATGGCTGAAGGGAAAATCGCTGGACGAAGCGATCGCGCTGAAAAACACCGCCATCGTGGAAGAACTGAACCTTCCTCCCATCAAGATTCACTGTTCCGTGCTGGCGGAAGATGCCATCAAGGCCGCCATCAAGGACTACATGGAAAAGAACAACCTCGCCATCCCTGCGGAACTGACAGCACATCACTAAGGTTCGGCCATGATCAAGATCAGTGATTCAGCAATTCAG
>JADLAR010000028.1 GCA_020848155.1 Candidatus Sumerlaeota bacterium | reverse complement strand
CAGGCCGCGAATGTTCTTTTTCCCGTGATATTCCAACCATTGCCCGACTCCCACCATGCCTTGCCATGGACATCCTCCCCCACACATGACGTCACATTGGAGAGCCGCTCACCATCATAGGCAATCGTTGTTGGGTGGCTTGATGAATAGTTGGCGTACGCCGCTTCTTCCCCCGCGGCTGAGCTTAATTTCAACTCGCGCGCAAATGACGTATCCGCGCCGGTGCCAACGGAAACCTTTTTAATTTCCTCCGTAAGACCGTTGAAGAACGAGCGAGTGCGAATGCCGTCGGTATTCTTATATTCCAATATGCGACGGCCGCTGTAGGAATACGAACCGCAGTCCTTTCGCTTCTTCTCCGTGATCATGCCCGCAGCATCGTACGCAAGGTCGATATAGTCAACACAGAGTTCGAACCTGTCAGGTACTCCACCTTTTTCCCATGGTCCAAGGCCTCCTTGGTGGGGACGGTCAAAAGGCGCGGAAACTCTCATACGAAGTGGAGCGGGTTTTGGGGGGGCAGGCCAACGGGCCAGTTTTCGCGAAGAGTACGGGGAACCTTTTTTGAACAGGCCTGGCATCAATCTTTTTTTGTCCAACGAAAAGTTCAGATTTAATCTTTTAGTATCGGGAACAAGTCGCGTGCACCATCGGCGATGAATTGCACGGCGATCGCGGCCAGGATCAGGCCCATGACGCGTGTCGCGATGCGGATTCCCGTTTCACCGAGGACGCGGCGGAGCAGGTCGCTCATGCGAAGGGAAACCCATGTGACGGCGACGGTAATCGCGATTGCCGTCAGCAGGGAGGCTTTCAAATGCCAGTTGTTGGCTTCTTTCGACAGGAGGACGGCAGTGCTCATTGCGCCGGGGCCGACCAGCAATGGAATCGCGAGTGGGACGACGGCGATGTTTTCCTTTTCCGCGGCCTCAGCTTCCTCCTCGGGGGTGTGCTTGGAACGCCGCACTTCACCACTCATCATCTGGACGGCCATCAGGAGGATCAGGATGCCGCCACTGGCGCGGAATGCGGGAACGCTGATGTGGAAGAAATCAAGGATGGCGCTGCCGGCCAGCGCGAAACAAATCAGTGCAACGGCGCAGGCAATGGTCGTGGTGCGCACGATTTGTTTCATCTCCACGGCACCGCGATTGCGCGTGAGGCTAAGCAGCAGCGGAATCGCCCCCAGCGGATCGATGATGGAGATCAGGCTGACGGTTGCGCGAAGGAGGAAATCAATGTCGGTGGGCGTGCTCACGTCTCGCCAAGCATTCTGTTGATTCTTGCGCGAATGTCCACGCCGCCTGCGCTGTCCGGGAAGAACGCGCGATAAATGGTGTATTGTGATTCGGTGAAGGCTTTGATTGTGGGGGAGACATCCTTCACGTCCTTCAGTTCCCCGCCATTCGCGTCATCCTGAATCCAAATGGTGGATCCTGCGGCCGCGGGAGAGAAGGGCCGGTAGGGATGATCGGCGGATTTGCTGAAGCGCAGGTAGTAGCGGGCATCCAGGCCATGGTTCGAAAGAAGCTCCTCCACGGCCTTCCTTTTTTGATCGGCAAAATAATCGCCCTGCCTGTCGTCGAATTGCGGAACCTCCATCACCTTGAACAGGCGGCGGTTGAGCAGGCGCCAGGAGATGTCGCGCAGCACGGCGTCGTCGCACCGGGTCCACAAGTTCATCGCGGACAGAAGGATTGAATCGTCCAGCGCGAGATAGTCGCCCAGTTCGAGCGAATCTCCGCTAAGGACCTTGAAGAGGGGGGTTCCGCCATCCACGCAAGGGATCGTGTGGTGCTCCCGTGCAAGGTCCCGCGCACGATCCAGCACGGCCATGAGCATCGCTTCTGCCGACGTCACCGTCTTGTGATAGTAGACCTGACGATACATGTGGTACCGGGATTGCAGATATTTCTCGACGGGGAGAAGACCCTTTGACGCGATGACGATGCGCTCGTTGTCGTCATGCACACGCAGCAGCAGGATCAGGCGTTCCAGATCGAAGACGCCGTATTTCACGCCGGTCATGTGGGAATCACGCAGCAGGTAGTCAAAGCGGTCCGCGTCCATTTGGCTGCTAATGAGGGAACTGAGCCACTTCGGCTCCGACTTTCCGGCGATGACGCTGGTCACCAGCGAAGGGAGTTTCGGGTCGAACTGCCTGAGGACGCGGTTCACATCCGTTTGTCCGGAGAGAATGACGCGCTCGCTCCAGGTCTCGTGATCCTCGCGGAAGAACTTTTCCATCACATGGGAGAAGGGGCCATGACCGACGTCATGCAACAACCCCGCCGCCATGGTTGCGATGCGCCACTCGGTGGGGACCGTCGCTTGGCGCTCCACCTGTGCGAGCATGCGCCTTACGAGGTGAAGGACGCCGATGGAATGCGAGAAGCGGGAATGCTCGGCACCCTGATAGGCCATGTGGGCCATGCCGAGCTGCTTCACACGGCGAAGGCGCTGAATTTCAGGGGAGTCGATGAGCTCAAGCAGCAGGCGATCCTCTGCGCGCGACAAGTCAAACGCGATGAGATCGTGGACGGGATCCCTCAGTAGTTTTTCGCGAATCATCTTGGTGGCGATCAGGCATCGGGAGAAATCACAGGGACAAGCGGCAACGCTTGCTGAACGAGCGGCTTCGCCTTTCCTGCGATTCAAAGGCTCCTCTCCACCTTGACACCCCCCGGGAAAAGAGGGTTAGTGGGGACTGGCAGGTATTTCGACGGGAGCGCTTCTTCCTTGATCGAATTTGAACTACGGCGAACAGGAATGCTGACAATCATTTCTGCGCCCAGCGGCGGTGGAAAGTCGACGCTCTTGCGCGCTTTGCTCGCTGCGGAACCCTCTCTTTACTATTCCATTTCCGCCACCACGCGTGTGCGCCGCGGACCGGAAGTTCACGGACAGGATTATTACTTTTACAGCGAAGAGGAGTTCGTCAAGCTTCGCGACAACAATGGCTTCTACGAATGGGCCGTTGTGCATGGGAACCTGTACGGCACGTTGAAGAGCGAGGTGGATGCCAAGCTGTCCCAGGGGCGGGACGTGATCATGGACATCGACGTGAAGGGTTCGATGAGCATGAAGAAGGAAATTCCCGACTGCACGACGATCTTCATCCTGCCGCCGTCGATGGTGACGTTGGAAAAGCGACTGCGGGATCGGGGGACTGATGACGAGGCCACCATCCAGCGGCGGTTGACGAACGCGCGGGAGGAGGTTCGCGAGGCGTTCCGCTATGACTACATCCTGGTGAACCAGGAGTTGGACAAGACCGTGCAGAGCATGCGCAACATCATAGCCGCACAGCGCTTTCGTGCATCGCGGACGCTCATCCACGACAGCAGGGGAAGCGTGCTGGCTCCCGCCACGCAGGTTGTATAGATGTCTATACAGATGCTTCCCGTTTCGGGGTCGGACGGCCCGATGCTTCCGGGCGTGAAGGTGCTGCTGGGCGTGTCGTCGTCCATCGCGGCGCATCGCGCACTGGACCTGGCGAGCCTTTTGCGCAAGGCGGGCGCGGAGGTCCGCGCCGTGCTGACGGAAGCCGTTCCGCACCTGATCGGCCCCGCCGCCTTCGATGCAATTACGCACCAGCGAACGATCACGTCGCTATGGGGGAGTGGCCACGAGGGGGAGATGGATCACCTGGCCGTGACGAAGTGGGCGGATGTGTTCGTGGTTTGTCCCGCCACGGCAAACGTGATCGCCGAACTGGCTCACGGCATTGCACACGATGCGCTGGGAACGTTCGCGGTTGCGTGGAACAAGCGGCCGCTGCTGATAGCGCCGGCGATGAATCCGGAAATGTACCGCAACAGTGCCGTGCAGGCGAATCTGGGGGCGCTTGCGGAGCGCGGCCATGAAATCATCGAACCCGTCGTCGGCCCGACCGCATGCGATGATGTTGGGAGGGGTCGGCTGGCGCCGGTGGAGCTGATTTTCGACCGCATCGTTGACCAGATTCGGCGCGGGCAGACGCTGTCGGGGAAGACAATCCTGATCACAAGCGGCCCCACGCGTGAGTTCGCGGACGACGTGCGCTGTATCACGAACCCATCGACAGGAAAGCAGGGGGTGGCCATCGCCCAGGAAGCGATGGCGCGCGGCGCTCGCGTGGTTTTCGTCACAGGTCCGGTTTCGATTCCGCTACCGAAGGGACTGCACAAGATACGGCGCGTGACGAGTGCGGATGAAATGCTGGCCGCAGTACTTGAGGAACAGCCGGCAATCGACATAGCGGTCTTTGCCGCGGCAGTAAGCGACTGGAAGCCGGCCGATCGCATGCATGGGAAGGAAAAGAAGACCTCGAAGGACGGCGAGGTTGAAATGAAGCTTGTGCGCACACCGGACATCGCGGCCACGGCAAACCGGAGGCGCACGGAAGGTCAGGTGTTCATCGGCTTCGCAGCGGAGAGCACAAACCTTGAAAGCTACGCCGGGGAGAAAATGCGCGGTAAGGGCTTTTCGCTCGTGTTTGCGAATCCGATCAATGAGTCGGGAGCCGGCTTTGGATCCGACACGAATCGTGGCCTGATCCTTCGCCACGATGGGACCCGCCGCGAGGTCGCGACGGCATCGAAAAGTGAGATTGCGCGCATACTTCTGGATGAACTGGAGGGTTTCATGGAAATGCGCGACGCCGCCCCGGATTCCTCCATTCACTATTTCATTTAGGGATCCAGGCACTCGCCCGGCGCTTTGCGCACCACGTACTGTGCACCAGCGGGAACCCTATTTCTTTGTAATTCCAAGCCACCTTTTTGCGGCGGAAAGTTTCGACGGCTGCCAGGGCTTGCAACTACCTTCGCGAATGAGGCGCTGAATGTCGACGAGTGAGTGCGGCATCTCGCCAAACAGCGTGCCGCCGCCGCCGATCTCACGCTCGTGGTGCGCGTCAGAACCGCCGACCTGCGGCAGGCCGTGCTCCTGCGCGAGCACCACAGCCTTCGCGGAATTGTCCTTCCCGTAGCGACCATTCCAGGTTTCCGCGGCGATGACGGGAAAACTTCCAAGATGGTCGCCAAACCCAATATGGGAAATGGCCGGATGGGGTGCCGTGCAGAAAGCCGTGCCATGTTCAATGAGGGAAAAAATCTGGAGAGGTGATGTGTCGTCGGGGAGGGATTCCTTCAAGCCGTACACAAGCAGGTCGCCGTAGGTGACGCCGTTCATGGCGGTGCGAACTTCCTGGCCGGACAGTATCAGAAAGTTGTCGTTCGACAGGCCGCACTCCTCGCGGAGCACTGCGAGTTCCTCTTCAGGCCAAACATAATTATGATCGGTGAAGACGACGCCGGAAAAGCCCAGTGAATGGAGCTTCGCCACCATGTCACGGGCCTTTACCTTTCCATCATAGGAATGATCGCGCGTGTGGCAGTGAAGATCGATCAGGAAGCCGGGCATGTTGCGCCGCAGTCCCTACGCCTTCTCTTCCGCTTTTGCGCCGTAACCATAGCCGTAGCCGTAGCCATAGGAGCCGGGATCGCCCGCCTGTGGTGCGGTGCGATGCCGGGAATTGTAAATCACGCCGAGGACATGCGCCTGCACGCGGTCAAGTGTGCCGACAACCTTCGTGAGCGCATCCATCGGTGTCTTTCCGCGGTTCACCACGAGGCAAAGCCCATCGACCATCCGGCTGAGGACGATGGTGTCCGCCATGCCACCGAGTGGTGCGGAATCAACGATGATGATGTCATAGCGACGCCGCAGGTCCGCGAGGGTGTCACCCATGGTGCGGCTTTCAAGAAGGTCGCCGGGACAGGGAACGTTTGGCCCCGCAGGTATGTAGTCGAGGTTGGGGAAGACATTGCCAACGATCACGGCGTCAAGCCCCTGCTGGCCTGCCAGGACATCAGAGAGGCCAGGCACGCGCGGTCGTTCAAAAATCCTGTGAGTGCTGGGCATCTTCAAGTCCGCGTCGATGAACAGGACACGATCACCGCGCTGCGAGAAGGAGAGCGCCAGGTTGACGGCAACGGTGGATTTTCCCTCCTGCGGCAGGCAACTGCTGACGAGCAGCACCTGGGGAGGGCGACCGGCACTTGAATATTGGAGTGAGGTGCGAAGAACGCGGTACGATTCCGCCTGAAGAGATTTGGGATCAAAGTCCGTGACGAGGGCGGGACGTGCACCTTTTCGCTGGAACACTTTCTGTGACGTGCGCAGGTGCGGGACGGTTCCGAGCGTTGGAAGGCCGAGGCGCGATTCCACAATGCGCGGTTCCTTGATGCTGCGATCGAACTTGTGAACGATGAGGACGAGCGATGCACCAAGAGTGAATCCGAAAAGGGCAAACAGCAGGATCGTGCGCCCCACGCGCGGGGAATTTGGAAATTCAGGAACCTTCGCGTTGCTGAGGATGGTGACGTATGATGGATTGAATTCCGATGACAGGTCGACCTTCTTTGAACGGTCGAGCAGCGCTGAGTACAATTCGCGCATCGAATCCGCGTCGCCCTTCATGATGTCGTACTCGACCAGTTCCTTCTTCATCCTGCTGATGATTTCTTCCTGGTCGTTGAAGCGCTGTTGCAGGCCCTTCAAGGTGATGCGGGTGATTTCAAGCTTTGCCTGCGAGTCCTTCTGGAGTTCCCCCATCGCCTCGGTCAGTTGCGTTTGCAGGACCTTGGTTTCCTTGTCGATGCGCACAACGTCCGGATGATCGGCGGTGTTGTTGGCAAGCAGGCGCACCCGCTCGATCTTCAATTCATTCAGCCGCTGCTGCATGCTGGAATACTTCGGGTCCTTCGCGACAAGCATGTTCAACAGTGTTTCGGTCTTTTCTGCGGTGCCTTCGGCTTCGAACTGCGCAATTTCGTTCTTTGTCTTTTCGATATCCGCGCTCAGGTCCGTCAGCGTCTTCTCCGCAATTTCCAGGTTCTGCTCCAGCACCTTCATGTTGGAATTGCCGCTGTAATTTTGAATCTTGTTTTCTGATTCGGTGAGGCGTACGCGTGCATCCTTCAATTGGTTGGCGAAGAAGGTGGAGGCCTCGTGGTATGCGGCGAGTTTTTCCGTCAGAAGTCCCTGTATGTATTGGTTGCAGAACTCGTCGGCAATGCGGGCGGCCTGCTGCGGGCGCCGGTCGTAGACGGTGATCTCGATGACCTTCGTGTCGCGCACCTGCTTGACTTCCAGGTTCTCGAACAGGTGTCGTTCCTGCCACTGGGTGCGCAGCAGCTCCGGATCGAGTTTTTCCTCATCAAAGCTGACGAGCATCCGGCCGATGCTGCCGCCGGCTTTTTTCACGCCGGAGGCAAAGCGCGCCAGCGGCGTCTTCGCCTCCGATTCCGTCGTGACATTCATCGTGCGATACAGCCCCAATGCATCAATCACGCGGCGAATCATCCTTGGGCTCTGGATGACTTCGATCTGCGTCTTGATCTCGTCGACAACGCGCCCGTTGCCGGCGGGATCCTCAAATCCGCTCACGACCGGCGCGCTTCCCGGGTCGTATTTCAGCGTGGCGCTTGCGGCGTAGACGGGTTCCGCCTTCCGAAGCTGGATCGCGCCGAGAACAATCGCGATCAAGGTGCAGAACGCGATCAGCCACTTGCGATGCAGAAGCGCGCGCGCGTACTCGCGAAGGTCCGTCCCTTCCTCCTGGATGGCTTCATCGATCAACTCCGCGCGCCCAAGGGACGCGTGCTGCGGGTCAGGCTGGCGATCGTTGTTCTGCATCAAGCGTCCATCCATTCATCAAAGCGGATTGTAGGTTGCGGAGGCTCCAGCGTTGATGGAGCTTCGGAAAATCTTGCTCGCATTCTCAAGGAACATTCGCGTGGGGTGCACATAGACGAAGATCTGGTCGCCATCCTGAAGGAGGAAATCCGCCTGGTGGCGCCGCAGCATCCTGCGCGAGTTAAGGAAATAGGACACAGGTTCGCCGCGCGCGGGGGTGCGAACGACCTCCACACGGCTGGCGGCGCCGAAGCGCAAGCCTCCCTTTTCCGTCAGCGCCTGCGTGAGCGTGCGGATGCTGGGGCCGAGAAAGACAACGCCGGGAGACATCACGGGGCCCTGCACCATCACTGTTCCTGCGGACGGAATATAGACGACGTCGTTGGGATGGAGGGGAATGTTGTAGGACAATTCACCCTCATTGATGAAGTCCTCGATGGGGATGATGAGCTCACGTCGTGGAAGGACGCGATCACCTTCCTTGATGCGTGTAAGCAACTCCTCCAAGGGCATGTTCGCGCGATCCTTCGGGGTCAACTTCTCGCGGTAGATCTTGAGGAAGCGACCGGGGGGAGGCCCGCCGGTTTCCCGGCCAAAGGTGAGGCCGCCTGCGCGAAAGATGGCGTCCAGCAGCGTGTCTCCAAAAAGCAGCGGATAGCGCGCGGGCATCCTGACTGCGCCCAGCACCGACACCTGATTGTAGTAGAATTTTTCGACGGTGACGATGGGAATGGGATTCTGTATATACTGTGAGTAGGCAACGCGAAGCTCTTCCTGCAACTGTCCGGCGGTTTTTCCATGCACCTTGATCGAGCCGATGTAGGGAAGCGTGATGAGTGGGTTTTCCGTGACCGTGACGGTGTAAAGCCCACCACTCTCCTTGTTGACGGGGAACACATCATCGCGCCCCACCATTGTCAGGGTGATCACATCCCCTGGCCCCAGATAATACTCCTGCACTGACGGAAGCTGCAATTCAGGAGAACGAATGACTTCGTTGATGGAGGCCTCCACCTGCTCGCGGCGTGGGTCCTCCGGCGCAGGGATGTAACGGCTGCTCTGGCCGCGGGTGGCACAGCCGGCCAGCGTGGCAATGATGAATGACAGCGAGGCCGCGAACAGCGCGCGCTTCAGGGGGGGGAGTCGTAGATGGCTCATGAATCCGCTTTCTGGGTAACCTTAAAAATTCCCGGTTGGAGAGTCAATGCAACCAATGTGAGCACCATGAAACCGACCTGGGGAATCCGCAGGTGAAAGTCCAACGCTGCGTGCAACAGGGCGATTGCGACACCTGCCAGGGCGGCGCGGTGCATCCGGCGGTGGTTCCAGGACGAACGCTCTGCCCGCGATTTCAGGCCTTGGAGGAAGGAACGCCCGAAGAAAAAGAGAATCACTGCCAGAATCAAACACGCCGGGACCCCCAGGTCGCAGAGCCATTGCAGCACATCGCTGTGAGACCAGATGGGCTCCGTCACGAGGGGGTAATCAGCAAATCGGTTGATGGAGAACTCTGAGCCACCGATGCCAACACCAAGGTAGTTGCTTTCCCGCAAACCCTGGAGCGAGGCCCTCCAGATTCTCACGCGGGAGTTCCCCGACATGGCATCACCGCTGAAGATCCGATCGAGGACCCCCTGAAAGAAGAGGGAGCCGACGAAAAGAAGCATCAGCGCAATGACGCTCCCGATGAGCACGTTCGCAACACTGCGCGACGTCGCGCCCTTGTCACGCTGTGTCCAGTGGGCGGCCTCCATCATTGCCAGGATTCCAACCACTATGGTTGTGACAATGACGGAGCTTCGCGAAAGGGACGTGATCCATCCCAAGCCCGCGATGATGCCCAGGCCGATGAAAATCAGGAGTGGATTCCTGCCACCGAGGATGTCCTCGCTCATCATTTCGCTGTGACGTTTCCATTCCATCAGGCCCGTGAAGTAGAGTGGCAGGCCGATGATGACAATCACCGCGTAGTGGTTTGCGTTGTAGACACTGCCGGACGCGCGATACGCCTCCGCAATGAGGTAGTTGAAAAGCCCGAAGAAGCCCTCCAGCATGGAAACGCATGACACGAAGACGATTAGTGCCATCGCAGTGGCACGGTGAGTCGCGAGGAGGATAACCCCCGCGAAGAAGAGCATCGCGGCGATCAACTGTCGAAGTGACAACCACGCCTTCTCGGGCGCGACCGCCAAGGTGAGCTTGTCGGGGACGGGAATACCCGCCGACTGAAACGACTCGGTGATACCGCGCCAAACCGGCGAAATCTTCTGAACAATGTCCGCTGGCAGCGGGATCGTTTGCATCGTCGCGAGTAGTGCCGCCACTCCAAGCAGCGCCAAAAACCACCGGGCGCTTGCCATGCGCGGCCCGCTCCAGCGGCCCAGTGCATAGCCAATGACTGCCCAGCACCCGAGTGTGCCGCATGCCATCCATGCGAGGACGCGCGCCCAACCTTCGTCTGCGTAGCCATGACTCACGAAGCCACCCAGAAAGGTCAACGCGACGACAAATGTCGCCAATGCATCACCGAAGCGAACCAGCAGATGACGTCGGTGACCATTGGGTTTCTCTTCCGCGGGAGCCTCGTTCATTCCTTGGGGCCGTCCGCTTCCAGAGTGAAGTTGCTGATCAGGAGGGAGCTTTGGTTGCCGGGCGTTTCACCAACCGCGCGTGCATTCACGGCGATCGTCAGGATCTCCGCATCGAAGGATTTGGGAACGTATATCTCCACCCGCTCGGTGGTTTCCGAAACCTGTTTCGGTTTGGATTGGATGCGCCTGCCGCGCGTGGTGGTTGAAAGCCAAGCGCTGATGGTCCCTTCCCCGATTGCCTGAATTGCGACAGAGATCGTCGTGCCGCGCCTGCCATCCCAAGGCAAACGATAGAAGGGGTAATTGATGGAGACGGGGCCTTTGCTGCCCCAATCGACGCGTGGAAATTCGATGCGGATTGACGCGGTCTGTTCGTTCGAAAAGTCGGGCGCAGCCCATGCCCCGCCACCGGCACCTCGTGATGGAATGGGTTGCCAGCCGAGTGGAAAATCGGAGGCGAAAGGAGGTTTCCTCAAGTCGGTGTTGTCGACAAGGCAGCCCTCCAGCCATTTGACATCAGGCGACTCCGCGCGCCAGATGCGCTCCACCACGTCCAGCATCAGTGGGTCTGACGCGCGTTGCAGGGCGGACTGGCGGAACTGCGGATCATCGAACGCAGAGTTTGGTATCGTGGCAAAAATCTGCGAAAGTTGCTCCCGGTTGTTCGTGCGGATTGCGTTGAGGACTTCGCCCGTCTGCTGCGGCGTCAGGTCGCTGGTGGATACCATGTTGAAGATTTCGCGTGGCGCGATTCCCATCTGTGACAGCTCATCCGCGCTCTTCACGCGATACTGGTAGCCGAGCGATGCCACGTTGCGCGCGATGGCGATCGCGCGGTCCTGCTCGCCCAGGAGATTCCATAGCTGAATTGATCGAAGCAGTTGTCCGGGAAAAAATGGATCAAGTTCATCAGAGCGTTGCAGCGCGGAGCGGCCATGGGCCACGTCCCCGGCAAACAGTTCGTTCTGTGCGTAGGAGAACCACAACTCGGAGGAGAGGGGCGAGCGCACGATGGCTTGCTGCATGTCGGCACGGATACCCGGGCGGTCGGGGGGGAAGGTGCGATTCAAGCGGATCAAGGCACGATCACGGTAGGCACGCTGGAGCTCGGGCATCTCCTGCGATGACAAGGCGGCCGCCGCCCCCTCCGCCTTGATGGCATTCCACCGGTCAAGGCTGCGCTGGTGATGCAACCGGGCGCGGCACCACACGATGATGGCCGTGCAAAGGGCCGCCGCGATGATGATCCGCGCGGCCTTGTTCACCGATCAGGCGCCGACTCTGGACAGCGCGTTTTCAATGGAACGAAAGACGTGGCGTCCATCGGTTCCGCCCATGAGCGATTCCATTGCGCGCTCGGGGTGGGGCATCATGCCGAGCACGTTTCCTTCGGCATTTGCGATCCCCGCAATGTTCCCAACGGAGCCATTCGGGTTCTCGTATCTATATGTATAGACAATCTGGTTCCCGTCGCGCAGGCAGGCGAGTCCGTCATCGTCGATGTGGTACCGCCCCTCTCCGTGCGCGATTGGAATCCGGATCTCCGTGCCAACCTCGCATGCATTGGAGAACACCCCGGTGTTCTCCACGCCAAGCGTGACCCACTGGCATCGGAAGGATAATCCCGCGTTGCGCGTGAGGGCGCCGGGAAGCAGGCCGGCCTCGCACAGGATCTGGAATCCGTTGCAGACTCCCATCACGATCCCGCCGCGCTTCGCATGCTCGGCGACGGACTTCATTGCACGTGAGAAACGCGCCAGCGCGCCACAGCGCAGGTAGTCGCCGTAGCTGAAGCCGCCGGGGACGAAGATCACATCCACTTTCTCCGCCAGCGCGTCCTCGTGCCACAACTTCACGAGCTTCCAGTCCATTAACTTCACCGCGCGATGCATGTCCTGATCACAATTGGATCCGGGGAATGTGACGACGGCGGCCTTGATGCTCATAGGATGACTTCTTTGCGTGGAAATTCTGTCAGGTGTACGGATGTGTCGCTGCCAACGATGAGTAGATCGCACAATCCGATGAAGAGTCCGGTTTCAACGACCCCCGTGATGGCATCCAATGTTTGCGCCAACGAGGGGGGACTTGCAATCCCATCGGGGAACTCACAATCAACGATGTGGTTGCCTTCGTCCGTGACGAAGGCAACGCCTCCCTTCCTGCGCAGGTGCGGCGTGCACCGCACTCCCGAGGCGATGCGACTGATCGTTGTGTCGTGCCCGAACCGCACAACTTCAATGGGAAGGAAGACCCTGCCGCCGAGTTTGTCGACTCTCTTGGAGGCATCCGTCATGATGACGCGACGCGCGGAGTTGACTGCGACGAGTTTTTCCCTCAGCAACGCGCCACCACCACCCTTGATAATGTTGCCATCGTGATCGATCTGGTCCGCGCCGTCGATGTAGATTTCAATGTTTGTCGCGGTGGAAAGCGGCGCAGTGGGGATGGAAAGCCTGTTTGCAAGGTCCTGCGTTCCCGAAGACGTGCAGACGCCGAGGATCACCAAGCCCTCGCGTTCCATGCGTTCGCGGATCGCATGCAATGCAAACGCTGCGGTTGTGCCGGTGCCGAGGCCGACGGTCATGCCGGTCCGGATGAGGGACACCGCATGGACTGCGGCGTTCTTTTTTTGTTCATCAAGTCCCACGGCAATAACCCTGCAAAGAAAAAGCCCCGGTTAAATCAACCGGAGCTTTGTTAGTGTTTCCACGAGCGGGAAGGCAACTGCGAATCAGCGCCGGTTACTTGTCGTCCTCGTCGTCTTCATCCTCATCGTCGTCATCATCATCATTCTTTGAGGACTTCTTTTTTCCGGGACGATCATCTTCCTCGTCGTCCTCTTCCTCACCATCATCATCGTCGCCGTAATCATCACTTTCCGCCTCGTCATCCTTGTAGCCAAGGATGCCCATGGAGACGCCAGTGCCACTCTTCTTCGCGCGTTCCTTGTCCTTGGAAACCTTCTTCTTGTACATCTGGCGGAGCGCCTCGTTGATTTGCTCGGTGACGGTGGCCTTGCTGACCTGGCGGATGTAGGCGACCTCGTCGCAGAGGAATTTCTTCGCCTGCTCCATGATTTCCTTTTCCTTACCCTTCAGGTCATCGGCCTGATCCAGGATATACAATTCGCGCAGGAGCTTCGCGATCTTCATCGGGTCTCCGGACTTCATGATGTCGCGGTAGTTGTTGTACTGAAGACGGGCGTCGTCGCGGTTGGGGGAGACGGGCTGCTTCAGCGAGGCCATGACCTTCTTGACCTCCTCGCGATCCATGGGGCGGCGGATGTTGCGATTCTCAATCTGGTCGGCTGGGACGTAGACCTTTGCATTGGCGGCAAGGAAGATGTAGACAGTCATTTCCTTTCCGTCCACTTTCATCCGGCGCATGCCTTCCATGGTGCAGATGCCATTGGTTGGCTCGATAATCGTCTCACCGATGTTAAATTTCATCATCGTGGTCAAAAACCTTTCGTTTTTGGGCGGCTTTCGCAAAAAATTCGCGATCACAGAATTGCAAGGATATCAGAGGATTTGGGAGGGGGGAAGAGGAAATTGCAGGCAATTTCCTCTGAATGTAACAAGAAGGAGCGTCACCATGGGTGCCGTATGAAAGCAGCGCGGCGAGAGCGCGCGCTTCTTGCAAAATCACCGGGGCCTTCCGTGAAAGCGCCGGTTTCCCTCCTCATGCCATGCCGTTTCCTGTCAACGGCATGGCCGAAGTGCCTCCTGCTTACTCCATGAACTCGATCAGTTCCTTGCGGCGTCCCGGATGGCGAAGCTTGTTGAGTGCCTTCGTTTCAATCTGGCGAACGCGCTCGCGCGTGACGTTGAAGATGGTTCCCACTTCTTCAAGCGTGCGGGGAAAGTCGCTGCCGCCGATGCCGAAGCGGAGACGGAGCACCTTCTGCTCGCGTTCCGTGAGTGTGTTAAGGACCTTTTCGATTTTTTCCTGCATCAGCTTGTAGGCCGTTGCGGTGACGGGTGATTGGGCGTCCTCGTCGGGAATGAAATCACCAAAGTGCGAATCGCCGTCCTCGCCAATGGGTGTTTCCAGGCTGATGGGTTGCATAGCGATCTTGAACACGCGGCGGATTTTCTCCACTGGCATTCCCATCTTGTCCGCGATTTCGTCCGGTGTGGGTTCGCGGCCAAACTCCTGCACCAGATAGCGCTGCACGCGCGACAGCTTGTTGATGGTTTCGATCATGTGCACGGGAATGCGGATTGTGCGCGCCTGGTCGGCGATGGCACGTGTCACTGCCTGGCGAATCCACCACGTGGCGTAGGTCGAGAACTTGTAGCCGCGCTGGTATTCAAACTTGTCAACGGCGCGCATGAGGCCGATGTTGCCTTCCTGGATCAGGTCCAGGAACTGGAGGCCGCGATTCGTGTACTTCTTCGCGATGGAGACGACGAGGCGCAGGTTTGCCTCCACGACCTTCATCTTCGCCTCGTGGGCCTGCTTCTCGCCGTGAACGATGCGATCGACGATGATCTTCAGCTCGTCATAGTTGTTGCCGGCCTCCTTCTCCAGGCGCTTGATGTTGCGCTGCGCCATGCGGATGCGCTTGTCCAGCTTGATCAGTTCATCGAGCGACTTCCCCGTCTTGTTGAACAGCGCCTTCGCTTCCGGGGAGTTCTTCTTCGTCTTGCGAACAACGCGGCGCAGGTCGTCCTCCGACATCATCGCCTTCAGGATCGTCTGGCGGATTTCGCGATTCGCCCTGTCGATCTTGATGTAGAGGTCGCGGACTTTTCCCGCGATCTGTTCAACGATGGAGAAGTTCAGGTCGATCTTGCGAAGGAGGTCATAGATTGTTTCACGCAGCTTCTCAACGGTGCCGCTGGCATCCTTGCGCTCCTTTTCGGGAAGCGTTGGATCCTCCAGCAGGTCGAGCTTGTCAGCGATCACTTCATAGTGCGACAGCACAAGCTTGAGGTTGTCGAGAATGATCTTGATGACGCGTGCCCGCTCTTCGGGATCGGTTTCGTCCACGTTTGCGCGCAGGATGTCATTCAGGTTGAACTGGCCGGTCTCGATCTTGGCGTAGATGCGGCCGAGCTCCGCGGATGTTGCGGATGCGCGTGCAATTGCGCTCATGATGTCGTGGCGGCCCTTCTCGATCTCCTTTGCCAGGTAAACCTCCTCGTCGCGGGTCAGGAGTGGGACCTTGCCCATTTCCATGAGGTACAACCGGACGGGATCGTCGATCCGCGCAGTGTCGGCGGCTTCCTGCAGCAGGTCCTGACGGACGATGGTCGGGCGCTCATCATCGCCGTCCTCGTCCTGTTCGTCACGCTTTGTGAAATCGGGGATCTTGCCGGCGCGGCGGGCGGTTACGGCGGCCTTCTTGGGATCCTTCTTGTCCTTGGCCTTGCCGTCCCCTTCCTGCTCTTCTTCCTCATCAACAAGGTCTTTCGCTTCGAAAACATCGATGTCGAGCGCTTCCAGTTCCTGAAGCAGGGTATCCATTTCATCCGCAGAGAAGTCCTCGGGAAGCTTGCGGGAGAGTTCCTCGTAGGTAAGGTGTCCCTTTTCCTTACCTTCGCTGATAAGTCCTTCAAGCTGTGTCTTCAGGGCTTCAGGTGCACTATTCTTTTTCATTGAGGTCTACAATACCTTGGCTCGACAGGATGCCGAGAGAAATGAGGTTTACAAATTTCATCGAAATTGCGGAGCGGGGTAAGGATGCAAATTTTCCGTGGTCGTCGCTTTTTTCAGCACTTTGCGCCAAGATGCGCCATTTCGGCCTTGAAAAAGGGCAAACCCCACCCTATTATAAATCGCAGCAACTTTCATTCCGAAAGACAATCTCCTTCCAAGGAAGATCCCGAAGTTCCTGCATTCGTTGGTTTGAAAACTGCTGCAATCAGTGCGATCCCACATCCCAAAGAAGGCACAAATGAAGACGAAAGCCTTTACCCTGATTGAACTGCTGATCGTGGTCGCGATCATCGCGATTCTGGCGGCGATCGCAGTTCCCAACTTTTTGGAAGCACAAACCCGCGCGAAAGTTTCACGCGCCAAGGCGGACTTGCGTTCCCTGGCCATTGGCGCCGAATCGTACTATGTGGACAACAACGCCTATCCCTACACGAACAGTCAGGGGACATCGATCTGGATGCCCGGCGGTGGTCCTTTCAACAACACGACGATCAGGGCGGGCGGAATCACTTCGCCCATCGCGTACATGACGACGATCCCCGAGGATGTCTTCAAGCACGCGATTGACGAGCCGGGAGGGTTCAAGGCCGCTCCGATCTACATGGAGAAGGCGGGCTTCGGCATCACCAATGGCGTGGTGCTTCGCAACAAGCCTTCGCGTGTTCCCAATGATGCCAATGGAACCTTGAACGGAGTCTCCAACACGCTCGATGCAAAAACGACGGAGTCGGAAACACCGCGTGTGTGGATCATGTACAGCCTCGGGCCGGACATGACGCCCTTCGTCACCGACCGTCCCGTCGCCAACGGAACCGTGATCAACGGTTCACGCTGGACGATCCTGAACCGCTACGATCCCACGAACGGCACGATCAGCACGGGAAACATCCTTCGCTTGCCCGGCGGAGAGAATTTTCCCTGATCTTGCATGACGAAAGAGGAAGGCATCACCGGCGCGGCGACCGCGCCGGTTTTTTTTCACTTGGGCAGCACGGAAACCCAATCGCCCGGCTTTGCGGCCGCCACGTTCTTGTGCTCCGTGTGGCATTCCATGCAGGAAGTCTTCGCGAATTTCTGGTGATTGAGGATGAAGAGCGCGCCGACTTCCCTCCGCATTTCAGCCGGCATGCCGGACGTGTCTTCCTTGCCGGTGTAGATGGCGAGGGCCTCCTCGCTTGGCATGCCGGGCTTCAATTCGCCGTGGCACCTGGCGCTTTGGCAGGTGAGCGACGTCCTCATTCCGAATTCCGAGCCTTGCGGAACGTGGCACTTGTAGCACGCAACGGTGCCGTATCCGGAATCGGAGTGATGCGTGAATGCCATGCCGGAGGTGTAGGCGCGCGGGTCCTTTGATCCAGCAGCCCACAACACGCCACAAATGATGACGCTGGCGATGATGGCACCATAGCTGAGGAATTTTGGCACCTGTTTTTCTGCAACGGCCATGGCGCGTCAGCCTCCCATGAACTTCAGGCTCTGCATGATGTGCAGGACCGACATGAGGATGAAGAACACGGCGAGCGGATAGTGCACGAGGCGCCAGCCGGCGAGGAATTGGGCGGAAAGTGCCTGCATCATGAGTTGCTTCGGATCGGATTTTGCACCGCGCAGTTCCATCTGCCTGAGCTGCAATTGGCGCCGCAGCGCGCGGAAAATCATCAAGCCCACCGAACCGGATATCGCTGTCACCAGCAGAACCGAGGAAATCAGGATCGTCAGCAGGGGCTTTGCCTGCGAGCCGCCCGGTGTGATGTCGCGGAGCCAATTGCCGCTGTGCAGGAGCAGCATCGCCACAGAGGGCACGGCCGTCGAAATGTGGACGTACAGCCAAACGCGCAGGCTCCCCACAATCGGTAGCCAACCACGCCTCGCAAGCGCCACATAGAAAATGCACGACAGGGAAAACGCGAGCAGGTATGTGCCAAAATCGCCACAAAACTTGAGCACGTAGTCCATGTTGTGATTTCGCAGTGCGGATTCACCCATCAGCGTTCCCACAGCGAGGCAAAACCATGCCACCGCGAGGAAGATGGAGCGCCGCATGATGTCAACCCGCTCGGACTTGGTGAACTGGAGAAGCGCCTCACCAAGGAGTTGCTTCGTTCCCGCAAAGCTTGCGGTGGATTGGTTGGATTCGGCAAGGATTCGACTCCATGCGTTGAAGCACTCGTCGAAATCCTTGAAGCGCTTCTTCGGGTCCTTCTCCACCATGCGCATGATCACGCGATCGACCTCGCGCGGAAGCTGCGTGTTGATGAAGGAGGGCGGCTTCGGAACATCGTCCACCTGCGCCCGCAGCATCGCCTTCGGATTGCCGGCCTTCAGCGGAAGTTCCCCGGTGAGGCAGTAGTAAAGCGTCATGCCGAGGGAGTACATGTCGCTAAGCGGAGTCAGTTGCTCGGACTTCACCTGTTCCGGTGATGCGTACTGGGGGGTGCCTGAAAAGCCTTCGCCCATGCCGAAATCGTTGATCATCCCCGCAAGGCCGAAGTCCACGATTTTCAGGTCGCCGTTCTCATCCACCATCATGTTTGCGGGTTTGATGTCGCGATGAACGAGGCCGTCTTCCGCCGTGCGGGAAAGCGCGCTGCACGCCTGGCAGGCAAGGTTCGCGACGACGTCCGTGCGCATCGCGCCGCCTGATTCCACGACGAGTTCCTTCAGCGTCTTCCCGTTCAGGTGCTCCATCGTGAAGAAGGCGATGCCCTGGTCCATGAAGATTTCGTAGACCTTCACAATGCGTGCGTGGTTGATCCTGCCAAGCGTCTGCGCTTCGATGCGGAAGGCGTTCAGGAAATCCTCCGGGTACGCATCGAGCGGTATATACAGGCGCTTCATCGCGACGTAGCGATTGAGCGACAATTGCTTTGCGAGGTAAACCTCGCCCTGCCCGCCGGTGCCGAGCTTGTCGAGCAGTATGTGGCCCGCCAGCGGCTTGCCGATCAACTCGCCCTTGCTGCGGGCTGTCTCTACGCGCTTCTTCTCCGTCTCTGTCAGGGCCGTGTCGATGCTCTCGCCGAGGTCGCCGAAGAAGGAATAGCTTGTCGAGGTGCGAAGCGGAGTGGTGCCCGTCGAGGTTGCCGGAGGCGATGAGCCCTGCACGGTTTCCGCCAGATGGGGGTCACCCTTGTCGACGGCGCCCTCGCGGACTGTTGTGACGCCGGCCCGGTCGTGCTTTTCGGTGCTCTCGCGCTGCGTCATGACGCTGACGATCGTTTGGATATCCGGCAGGTCGTTGGGCAGGTACTTTCGAAGTTCGGGCGTGCTGAGAATCTTCAGCAACTCTTCGATATCCTTCCGCGACTTGTCCTGCATGTTGCTTGATTCTGCGAGGATGGCAATCAGCGGCTCGCGTTTGCCGCGTTCGCGTTGGATTTTTGCGAGTGGTTCCAGGCTCTGTGGCGTGCAAAGCCCATGGCGCACGAGCATTCCGAAGAGGAGATAGTCCTCGCGAAAAAGAAATCCGCTGGCCGGGGTTGACTCCTCGGAAACGAGCGTTTTTTCTTCCATGTGCCAGCGCCACCTGACCGCAGTCGTGAAAATGTTAAACAAGATTCGTTTGCGTTGCGTGGCATTGCCGCAAGGTCAATCGCGCTATGAAAGGATGAACCATGATGGAGACGGCGAAAAGAGCCTTTCGCGCAGTTGCCCTCCTTGATCGTGACGGTACAATCAACGAGGAAGTAAACTATCTTTACAATCCGGATCAGGTAAAACTTCTGCCGGATGTTGCGCAGGCAATCGCGATCCTCAACTCCGAGGATGTCGCCGTGGTCATCACGACCAACCAGTCGGGAATCGGTCGGGGGATGTTCGATGAGGCGGCGTTGAGCGCGGTGAATGAAAAACTCCTTGGGGATTTGAATGCCGGTGGGGCGCGCATTGACGCGATCTATTTTTGTCCTGCATTGCCAGACGCGGGTGATCCCCGCCGCAAGCCGTCGCGCGGCATGTATGATGACGCGGTTCGCGACCTGGGCCTTGCGGGACTGCCCGTCTATTCCATCGGGGATCGCACGCTGGACGTGGAGTTTGGAGTGCGCTGCAGCGGGAAGGGCATTCGCGTGCTGACAGGCCATCAGTTGAAGGAGGATTTGCCGCTGGATATTCGAATGCTGCATGACCAGCGGGAACGAAAGCTGATCTTCACCACGGAAAACCTTCTACAGGCGGTGCACGTGCTCCTCGCGGACCTGGATGCGGAGTGCGTGAAGAACGACTCCACGTTCCATAAGAAGTTCGCGGATCTCTATGCAACGGCCCAGTCCATCGCGGAGGAGCGTGCGCAGGGAAATCGCGTGGTCCTTGCGAATGGTTGCTTCGACCTGCTGCACGGTGGCCACGCAAGCTATCTGGCCGACGCGCGGGCACTGGGCGATCGCCTGGTGGTGGCCATCAACTCCAATGCATCGGTGCGGCGCTTGAAGGGGAATGGGCGCCCGATCCTGAGCGAATCAGACCGCCTCCAGTTGCTGGCGGCGATTCGCTACGTGGATTACCTGACTGTGTTTCACGAGGATTCCGCGGACCGAGTCCTTGAAGTCCTGCGCCCTGACATCCACGCGAAGGGAACTGACTACCGTAGCGATAACGTGCCGGAGTTGGAAACCACGCGCCGCCTTGGAATCGAAACGAGGATTGCGGGAAATCCGAAGGAGAACAGCTCGCGTGACATCATTGGAACAATCGCCGAGCGGGCGAGAAAGGGACTGGTCTAGGTGAGGCGCTGGGAAACCGGCAGGAACTCATCACTGATCCGCACACTTCCTCATTCTTGCGACAAAAAAACCATCGCAACCATTACGGTGGGGCGCCGTCCTCCAGCGACCCTCGCCCGCTTCATAAATCTTCACATCGAATGGAATGTCGTCGGGCGCTCCGGCAGCGGAGAAGGACTTGTTCCCCGCGAGAAAGCGATCCACCACGGAATCCGTTTCGGTGCGGGTAAAGGTGCACACGCTGTAGACAAGGGCACCGCCGGGTTTTACAAACCGCGCCGCACTGCCGAGAATCTCCTGCTGCTGCTTGGCAAGAATGCGCAGGTCGCGCGCGGAACGCTTCCATCGCACTTCAGGATGACGGCGCATGGTTCCAAGGGCGCTGCAAGGCGCGTCAACAAGCACCACATCGAACGTGTTCTCCCGCTCCTCCCGGAGCGCATCGCCCGCGAGCCTCGTCGTGACGAGGTCCATCAGGTGTAATCGCTTCAGCGTATCATGCAGGCGTGCGAGTTTCTGGTCATTGACATCGCACGCAACAAGGCGCTTGAAGTTTCGCCTCCCAATATCCGCGATGTTGGACGTCTTTCCACCGGGTGACGCACACAAATCGAGGACTGCATCTCCCTCCCGCGCCCCGGTGAGCTGGGAAACAATCTGTGCGCCTTCATCCTCCACGGTGAAAAGGCCGGCGCGAAACGAGGGCAGGTGGTCGGGCGTGATGCCGCGGCCACGCACAAGGAAGGAACGGGGGATACCGCCCAAGCCGACCTCCGCATTGGATGGCACATGCGTTTCAATTTCATGGATCAGGCGCGTCAGTAGCGCGTCATCGTCAACATCACCCGCCAGCATTGTCGCGCGGAGGCACAGTGGCGCCTGAAGATTGCAGGCGGCGAAGAAATCCACCAGTTCCCCGCCACGGTAGAGCTGGCCTGCTTCGATGGAAAGCCACTGGGGAACGCCATGAATGAGGTGCCATGGCGTCTCCGCCGTGGGATGAAGCTCCTCGCGGGGCGCGGCAACAACCTTCCGCATGATGGCATTGGCCAGTGCGCGATAGCCTGTTTCTGAGCGCACGGAGCCGACAAGTTTCACCGTTTCATCCACGATGGTGTGTGCGGGAACGCGGTCGAGGTGGGCCGCCTGGTAGATTCCCATGAAGAGGGCGTCGCGCACCTGATGTGCCTGCGTGGGAAGTGGCTTGTGCAGGTAGCGCGCCAGGACCTCCTCCAGCCAGCGCCGATGACGGGCGACGCCGAAGGCGATTTCACGCGCGAGTGCGATGTCCTGTCCACTCATCGTCTCATGGCGGCGCACATCGTCCAACTGCGCGTCGAATCCGGGGGATTCGGGATCACGAAGGCTTTGAAGAAGTTCCAGTGCGAGCTTCCGCGCGGGAGACGGCGCCTGTGCCCGGCGCCGCGTGTCGGGTTTTTCGGCGGGTCGTCGGTTCAGGCGGCGCCACCATCGGAAGGCTCTGCCTCATTCGCCAGCCTGCTGCGGACGCCGTTGAAGACGGATGCGAGGATGTAGATTGCAAAGCCGCCGAAGAGGATCACCGGCAGGTTGTTCCACATCATGATCAGGACGCAGATCGCGACGACCAGGATCACAAGCGTATCGAACGGCTTGCGTGAAATGGAGAGGAGGTTCTTGAGCTTGGGGAAGGGAACCTCGCTGACCATGAGGAACGACAGCCCTGCCATCATCAGGAGGATGAGCCGGTGCAGGTTCTTGCGAAGGTTCTGGTCGCTATCAAGGTCGCGGATGGCTGGCAGGTCCGTAAACCAGAGCACGAAGAGGAACGCACTGACGACGGAGCCTGCGGCGCCCGGCGTGGGAAGACCCGTGAAGTAGTTCCGTTCCGTGGTGGTGGCCTGGACATTGAATCGTGCCAGGCGAATCGCGGAGCAGATCGCAAACAAGGCGCAAGCGCCCAGTGCCAGCCGCGGAGCGTACAGGGGCAGCCCCTCGTCCATCGCGCGGAGCTTCGAATACATGAGGAATGCGGGCGCGACGCCGAAGGCAACAACGTCGGCCAGTGAATCAAAGTTCAGGCCGAAGGAACTGGAGGTGCGTGTAAGGCGCGCCACTGGTCCATCCACCGCATCGCACAGGGCGGAGAAAAGAATCAGCCAGCAGGCCTTCACGAACTTTGCATCGGCCAGCGCCGTGTTCTTCAATGCGATGGCGGCGCTGCCTTCCGAAATGTTGACGATGGCCCAAAGTGCCAGGAACAGGCTGGCGCTCGTGAACAGGTTTGGGAAAATATAGAAGTGGGGCGGTGGGTCGCGCTGTTCCAGTTCAACCACAGGGTGCGCAGGCGTTGCCCGGACGATGGGGCCCTTGCGGCGATTCCGCAGCAGGCGAAGATTCGGTCTCAGGTTGAAGGTCTTGTTCGCCACTGCACTTCCCCTTTGTGCGGGGATGAGGAACGCCGGTTAACTGGCAATCGCCATTTGGATTTTTTCAACGCGTTCCTTGGACAGCCCCTTGCGCACTTCGTCCTCGTACAACACCGCGAGGCAGGTCAGGCCGCCAACCACCTTCTGGCCCGGTTGCACCTTCACCGTCGCGGACAGCGGCAGGAACAGTTCCACGCGGGAGCCAAATTGAATGAGGCCATAGCGGGCGCCGCGTTCGAGCACATCGCCCGCCTTCGCCGCGCAGACAATCCGTCGTGCAATGGCGCCGGCGATTTGCCGCACGCCAACGGTGCCAAAATCGGAATCAATCCAGACTGTGGTGCGCTCGTTCTCCTCGGAGCACTTTTCGTTCATCGCATTCATGAAGCAGCCCTTCCTCGTCTCAACTTCGACGACTTCGCCACTGACGGGAACGCGCTGCACATGTACGTTAAAAATGTTCAGAAAAATCGCCACCCGCAACGCACGCCCGCCGGGCATTTGGTCGCAGGGAACTTCAATGACGGAGACAACCTTGCCATCCGCCGGACAACAAATCGAGTTCGGAATACCGGGGGTCTTGCGATTTGGATCACGGAAGAAATACATCACATACAGCGCCAACAGGCCTGTCACCGCCGCAGCGATGTAGCTGAAAAACCCAAGGATGATGGTCAAGGCGACGAGAGGAAGGAAGAATTTCCAGGCCGGTTTGGCAAAGCCAAGAACTGGTTTCATCAAGTCCATTACTCAGAATCCTTATGCCCGCTGATCCGTGTCGAAGGGGCCAGACAACAAGAAACAGTCTGCGGATTTTTGGCCTACGGATGCAAGACCATAGAGGTTTTCAGCATTGTTGTGAGGGAACAAATTGCAGAAAAAAAATCTCTGGCGCCCCCGATTTCCAAAGGGTAATCGTAGTAAAAACAATGATTTGGATGCGGCAGGCCCACACACACCCGTTGCGTTAAATGTTGCTAAACCCTTTTGCTTAAACAGGTTCAATTTCGCAGGTTCGGGCGCCTGCGTTGGAAGCCTCGTCCCTAAAGGGCATCGAGGATCTCCGACCTGTTTTTCCGCAGGAAGTTCAGCCCGATCAGCATCATGGCAAAAGGGAGCAGCACGATCATCCAGTAGGCGTCAGGTTGGAACGAGGCCTCCGGGCTGCCAAAGAGCCACTGAATCAGGGTAAAGAACCCGCGGATGGGATTCAGGAGCAGCAGGTTTCCCACCTTCCGGGACGCAATGATGGATGGAATGTAGACAATGGGAAGGGACCAAAACAGAAGCTGGAGAACGATCTGCACGACCTGACCGACGTCGCGCACGAGCAGTGTCATGACGCTGAGCACCATGCCCAGCCCCAGGGCCGTGATCCCCAGGGCGAACATGACGGGATACGCGAAGAGCACGAACCAGTGGATGGGCGCGCCCGCCAGCGCGAGCAGCGCGATGAGGGCGCTCATGCTGATGCCGTGCACGGTGAAGGAAGTGATGAAGACGCTCAGATAGAGGACTTCCTCCGGCAGTGCCATTTTCTTGAGGAGGGCACTGTTCTCCAGCAGCACCGTTGAGCATCGCGAAATGATTTCCGAGAACAGGAACCAGGGAACAATGGCGGAACACATGTGGACGACGTAGGCCATGCGCCCACCCTGGTCGCCCATGCGCGAACCCATCAGGTGCGAAAAAATCAGGACATAGATTCCGATGAGAACGATGGGGTGGATGATATTCCACAGCGCGCCGAAATTCGATCCCGCGTAGCGCGACCGGAACTCCTGCTTGACCAGCAGCCAAAGGAGCGGACGGGCGCGAAGTATCTCTTGAAGCAAGGGAGCGCCGCGCTACCTGTTGCCGAGCCGCTTGAGCGCGCGATCGATCTTCTTCGCGAGCCGCGCCAGGTCTCCGGCGCCGTGGTTGCCTTCCGCGCGGAAGGACGCCAGCCGGCCCGCAGCCTTCTGAATCACCGCAGTCAACTCGTCTTCCACGGCGCTGTGATCATCGCTGCCCTCCTTCGCATGCGCGTGCAACGCGGAGCGAAGCGCCTCGATGCGTCGCTCAAAGCGGATGCGCAACTTGTCGAGGATGACGGGAAGAAACAGGATGAAATGATCGAGTTCCTGCTCCAACCCCGACTTCAATTCGTCTGCGTGATTCGCGACCGAACTGTCCGGGTGGCGGAGGCGGGTATGATCGGGAAGCACGAGGGTTGCGGAACGCCGTTTGTCCTCGCGATGGGCCGCGAAATCCTGGGCGATTTTCGGCGGACGCCCGCGCTTGCGCCGTGGCGGGCCAACGGGGGGCGGTGCCTGGGCAGTGGAAATCTTTGGCGGGCGTCCGCGCTTGCGCTTTGCGGCGGGCGCCGTGGTGTTGGCGATGGTATTCTTGCGCGGGCGGCCGCGCTTTTTCGCGGGAGCGGGCTTCGGGCTGCTTTCCGCCTTTCTGGGGCGGCCCCGCTTCTTCTTCGGTTCCTGGGATGAATCGGCCATGGGGGGGGAGAACCTTTGCCTTACAGTTCGGGGTGGAACAGCGAGCGATATTGCGCGTGCAGGTAACGATCCGTCATGCCGGACAGGTAATCGCAGACCACGCGATGGCGACCCTCCACCTCAATCCTCTTCTGGTACTTGAACGGCATGAGCTTCGGGTTTTCGATGTACGCATGGAACAGCTGCGAAAGAAAACGCTTCCCGCGCTCGGAGTTGGTCAGTGTCTTCGGATGGAGGTAGACGCGCTGCAGGAGGAAGTCCTTCAGCAGGCGGAGCTTCTGCTTCAGGGCGGGGGAAAAATCGACCAGGCGACCGGGATATTCGCGGACTTCATCCACGTGCGACACGCCACTCTTCTCCAACTGCGCTGACGTGAAGTTCAACACGTCCTCCACATGCGCGTCATACAGCGAGCCGATGGCGCGGAAGCGCACGAACTTGTCGCGTGATGTCGTGCCGGTCTCGCGCCGCGCCTTCTCAAACAGCTCATTGATCCAGGCGATTTCGCGCAGGTCCTCCTCGATCAGGTAATCCATCTTCAGCGCATCATCAAGGTCCGCGCAGTTGTAGGCGATTTCATCCGCCATGTCCGTCGCCTGCGCTTCCAGCGTCGACATCCTGCCGGGGGAGAAACGCTCGCAGGCGGAAGGCTTGTCATAATCCGTGTCGTGCTTGATGATCCCCTCGCGCACTTCATAAGTCAGGTTCAGCCCGGGATAGTCGGGATAACGCTCCTCCAACTGCTCCACGATGCGAAGACCCTGCATGTTGTGCTCGAAGCCGCCGTGATCCTTCATGCAGGCGCGCATGGCATCCTCGCCCGCGTGGCCGAAGGGGGTGTGCCCAAGATCGTGGGACAGCGCAATGGCCTCCGTCAGATCGGTGTTCAGGCTCAACGCGCGTGAAAGCGTGCGCGCGATCTGCGCCACCTCCATCGTATGCGTCAGGCGCGTGCGGTGATAATCGCCGGCGCTGGGGATGAAGACCTGCGTCTTCAACTCCAACTTGCGGAACGCGGAGCAGTGGATGATGCGGTCGCGATCGCGCTGGAAATCCGTGCGAAGCATGTCCGGCGGAATCGGATGCTCCCGCCCCTTGCTCTCCGCCGCCTTGCAGGCATACGGCGCGAGGCGGCCTTCCTCCTGCTCCAGTTCGTTGCGTCTTGCGATCATGCGAGTCTTCCATTTTTGGCTGTCATGCCACCATTGGAACGCATGCCCGGACGCCGTCTCAATAACTACTTTGAGAAACCGCAGCCTTTAAAACCCCGCCATGACTGCCCTCCAAAGTGGAAATGAACGGCCAGCCTACGCAGCCACAAAGGGGTTGGTCAACATGGGGCTCGTGAGACGGGTACCGTGAGACGGGTACTTAGCTAACCAGGGTGGATGTATCCCCGGTATATGTCATGCCATCGCTGCCTTCAAGGTGATCAAAGGGTATTCGCTTAAGTGTATAAGATGAAGGGAGCGTGGATAATATTGCCCACGAAGGATTCTCTTTACTTAAGCTTATCACTAGGACGGCCTCAATGTAAGGAATAGACTGGCGGCTGAATTGAGGAAAGAATCTGGGGCTAAGGCATGTCGCTATTTGCAAGACATCTGTTTTCACATTGATGAATTTGCTGCTTATGAAGCCCTCACAAGGAAATACCAAGTAGAATCCCACTCCATTCTCGCCTTGAATATAGTGAAAGCAAGAATCAAAAAACAAAAAAAAGGTCTTATAATAACAGCCATTTCCTGTCGAATCTATAATTCGTGTCGTCTTACAAAACAGGTTTGGATTCCGGAGCAACCCGTATAGAACAAGGCCGGTCAAGAAGACTACCATACCCTGAAACCCATTATAATGAGGGTAAAAATACCAACCCTGAAGCACCAAAGAAAAGTAAATGGTCCCCAAAAGTGCTATTTGCAGAATCAGTAGTGCCACAACAAATGGGATCATTGAAAACTTTGGCACAGATCCATTTCTCCATATCTTTTGGAGGGAGTATTGATACAAGAACCATCCTGTGATAGTAGAAGCAACAAACAGCAAGATGAGTAGTGACATTAGGAACCTCTGACCTTTGCCTGAAACTTGCTGTCTATACGGATACGTCCAAAAGAGGAGCATGTCAACGATGGCGTTTCGGATTCAGGGTCAGCGAGATGCCTTTGACGGCATGATTGCAGGGGTTCCCGCCAACGCGGTGCTGGAGGCGGTCGAGGCGTTGGTGGACTGGGGCGCGGTGCGGACCATCCTGGCGCGAGGGTACGATGCCTCCGGGAAGGGGAACGAGGGAATCGATCCGGTGGTGCTCT
>JADLAR010000027.1 GCA_020848155.1 Candidatus Sumerlaeota bacterium | reverse complement strand
TCGCGCGACGAACACCGGAGGCAACTCAGCCAACTCCGCGCAGGCCTCCGCAACGACGCTCCCCAACGCGCCTGCGGCGCCGGGCGGCCTCTCGGCAGCCACCGCCGGCCAGTCCCAGGTCGACCTGGCCTGGACGGACAACTCAACCAACGAGACCGGCTTCATCATCGCCCGCAGCACCACCAGCGGCGGACCCTACACCGACATCTTCACCACCGCCGCAAACGCCACAACCTACAGCAACACCGGGCTGTCCGCGGCCACGACCTACTACTACGTCGTTCGTGCGACGAACACCGGAGGCAACTCAGCCAACTCCGCGCAGGCCTCCGCAACGACACAGCAGGCCGATCGCATCAGCGGCGGTAGCTTTGAAGGCACGTTTGTTGGCGGGGTCGGGCCCGGTTGGACGTCATGGACAGCCTCAGGCTCCGCAGCGATCGGCTTCGGTCGCGCCACGGTCAACAAGCAGGACGGCGCCGCCTCGCAATATTGGAACCGTGCGGACACATTGGCGGTTGATGGCGGTGTTTACCAGACCATCGATGTCATCCCCGGAGGCACCTATCAGATCAAGGCATGGATGAAGAGGCAGTCCAACTTTACCGGCTCCTTCATTCGCGTGGGCTATGACCTGACGGGCGGCACGAACGGCACGGCAGCAAGCGTCACGTACACCGATATCAGTGGCAGCAATAACACATGGTACCAGTACAGCCAGTCTGTTGTGGCGACCGGCACGACGATGACAGTCTTCGCACGTGGCGGCCACACAGGAACCAGCGGCGACACGAACGCCTATTTCTACTTCGATGCCGTCACTGTCGTTGGGCCAGGAGCCAACCTCTCCACCAACGGCAGCATGGAAGGCACCTACACAGGTGGCGTGGCCCCTGGCTGGACATCATTCACGACAAGTGGCACACCAACGTTCGGGCGCGCTTCACTCAACTATCACGACGGCACTTACTCGCAGTATTGGAATCGCACCGACACGGCGGCCATCGACGGCGGCGTTCGCCAGACGATCACAACCGTTGCAGGCCAAGCCTATACGATCTCCGGCTGGATGAAGCGCCAGTCAACGTTTGCAGGCACGAGCATGCGAATGGGCTACGACCTCAGCGGCGGCACCAATCCCACTGCTGGAAGCGTTGTCTATACAGACATCACCGGGGCCACCAACAACGTATGGGTGCAGTACACCGCCAACGTCGTTGCGACCGGGACGTCGATCACGGTGTTTGCGCGCGGTGGGCACACGGGAACGACGGGCGGAACGAATGCCCACTTCTACGTCGATGAAGTCAAGGTGTACGTTCCGTAAGCATCCGGTGACCAAAAATCAAACGCCCCGCGGAGGAAACTTCGCGGGGCGTTCTCATTTCACCTGGTGCGCACCAGGAACATCGGCGGTCGCGCGCATCACTTCAACAGCCTTCGAATTCCCGCTCTACTTCTTCTTCTCCAGTTCTGCCCGCAATCGGTCTTCCTGCGCCTTCAACTCCGGCGTGTAGGCTTCCGCGAAATCCTCAGCCTCGTAAAACTTCCGGATTTCAATGTCCGAGTCACCCGGCATTGGATTTGGGCAGCGCTTAACCCACTCGATGGCTTCCTCCATCGATTCGACTTCCCAAATCCAATAGCCCGCGATGATCTCGTTGACTGGAAAAGGCCCGGTCGTGACCACGCGCTTGTCGCCGGAAAAACGCACACGAGTGCCGCGGGAACTTGGATGTAGTCCCGCCCCGTCCTTCATGATCCCTGCCTTCACCAACTCCTCGTTGAACCTCCCCATCGCTTCCAGTTCTTCCTTCGTCGGCAATCTGCCCCCTTCGGAATCCTTCGTTGCCCGAACAAACACGACGACTCTCACAATTCGATTCTCCTTCAGTCAGTGAATTTTTCAAACATCTTCATCAGAGCAGTTCAATCGATCGCATCCACCACGGTGCGCTTCAGCCAGAAACGGTTCACGGCAAAGATCACCAGTGCGATGAGAATGAAGAACCCGGCAATTTGATAGTCGGTGGACGACCTGCTCGTCATCAAGCCCGCACAAACGACCAACCCGCAGATGGGAATGATGGTCGGCACTTGAAATGAGGGACGATCACCACCCCTTCGTTTTGTCACGATCAAACCTGCGTGAAGCAGCATGAAGACAATGAGGAGAAAACTGGTGGTTCCGCCGGAAAGCTGCTTCACATCCCTGGTGGAACAGATCATCATGACTGTTATTCCCACAACCACCATAATGCTCACCAGTGGTGTTTGCCACCTTGGATGAACATGGGACAATATCCGGGGAAGTTGGCGGTGCTCGCCCCTGGACATTCCATAGAGCAGGCGCGATCCCATGAGGATGTTTGCAAGCCCCGTGTTAAAAACCGCAAAGACAGGAATGATCGAATAGAGTTGGACAGGAAACCAGGGTGCAGCCTTTTTCACAGCCTCGACCAATGCGGTCTTTGAGGTGCGCAGTTCCGGAGGAAGGACACATATGACAACCAGCACAAGGAGACAATAAATCAGTGACGTGATCCCGATGGACCAGCATATGGCCCTCGGCACGTTGCGTTCCGGATCCCTGACCTCCTCAGACAAGTTGACGATATCCTCGAACCCAATGAAGGCGAAAAATGCAATGGCCGCTCCCTGCATCATCAAACCGAGGGAACCGGGTATCAGAAGCTTTTCCGTCGGCTCGGCAAAATTCAGGAAATCAACTCCCCCACCAAAAAGAAACGGAACACCAATCATGATGATAAACAGCAGGGCTGAAATTTCGACGATGAAGCAGATGGCGTTCGTGATGGATGACATCATGATTCCGCGCGCTGCCACCAGGCCCACGGCGGCCACATACAGCAGCGGAACCAGATAGTCCTTGAACCATACTGGCGCATCCACCCAGAGCAGGGCTGCATAGTCCGCCAGCACACGGGCTGCGGTGGCGGCAGAGAACAGCCCCGAAAGGGTGACAAAGAAAATCACCATGAAGGTGATCAACGGGGAACGATAGGTTGTCGCGACAAAGTAGGCCGCACCCCCCGCCTTGGGGTGGCGCGACACGAACTCCGCGTAAACCAAGCCCGTGAGGGCAGCCGCCAGCGCCGCCAGCAGGTAGCTCATCCAGGCGGCCTCCCCCACCTTGGAGGCAATTTGACCCGTAAGCGCGTAGACACCAGAGCCAAGGATGTCCCCGACGCCAAAAATGACCAGTGACACCAAGCCCAAGGCACGGGCCAACGATTGATTGTCCGACGCTGTTCGTGCAGTTGCACTCATGGCCACCAACTCTGCGAACTTGAAATTTGCGGGACCCTAGTCAGTTCGTTCTCCCAATGCCAACTGATTTTCCTGCTCTTCGTTGACCCGCCGATCAAACAGGCTACATGGTCCTCCCACGGAATATCTTCATGGAGACAGAATCATGACACAAGGTGCCCATCGCTTCGAAACCCTCTGCCTGCACGCGGGTCAGTCGTACGATCCCACGACAATGGCACGCGCTGTTCCCATCTATCGAACCTCCTCATACCAGTTTCGCGACACGGAACACGCGGCAAACCTTTTCGCTCTCAAGGAGCTTGGCAATGTCTACACGCGGTTGATGAATCCGACGACAGACATTCTGGAGAAGCGCTGCGCGGCAATCGAAGGCGGCATGGCAGGCCTGGGCCTCGCCTCTGGCACGGCGGCCATTCACTATTCCGTCATCAATATCTGCGAGGCGGGGGACGAAATCGTGTCCGCCAATGACCTGTATGGCGGCACCTATTCAATGTTCGATGCCATCCATCCGCAGCTCGGCATCAAGACGCATTTTGTTGATCCTTCCAATCCCGCGAACATCGCAAAGGCGATCACGAAGAAGACACGGCTGATCTTCCTGGAAACCTGCGGCAATCCCGCACTCAACACCCCCGATTTCAGTGCCATTGCAGACATCGCGAAGGCACACAGCCTCCCGCTGATCGTGGACAACACCTTTGCAACCCCGGCGCTGTGTCGCCCGTTGGATCACGGGGCGGATATCGTTGTGGAGTCGCTCACGAAGTGGATTGGCGGCCACGGAACCGGCCTCGGCGGTGTCGTCGTGGATAGCGGCCGCTTCAACTGGAAGGATGGAAATTTCAACCTCTACAACAGCCCTGATCCATCCTATCATGGCATGCGCTTCGCGCACGACCTCCCTCCTGAACTCGCGCCCCTGGCGTTCATCCTCCGCATGAGGCTCGTGCCGCTTCGCAACCTGGGCGCCTGCATCTCGCCGGATAATTCCTGGATGTTCCTTCAGGGAATCGAAACACTGCCGCTTAGGATGGAACGCCATTGCTCGAACACCGCCGCCGTCGCGAAGTGGTTGCGTGCGCGCAAGGACGTGACATGGGTCAAGTGGCCCGGATTCGAGGATCATCCCACCCACGCCAACGCGAAAAAGTACCTCGGCGGGCGCTACGGCGGCATGGTGATCTTCGGCATCAAGGGCGGCGCAGCCGCGGGCCGGAAGTTCATCGAGTCGCTACAGCTCTTCAGTCATCTTGCCAACGTTGGTGACGCGAAGTCGCTGGCGATTCACCCCGCGACGACGACACACAGCCAGCTTTCCGAAGAGCAGCAACTCGCCGGCGGAATCACTCCTGAGTTGGTGCGCCTTTCCATCGGCATCGAACACATCGACGATATTCTCGAGGACCTTGACCGCGCACTGTCGGCTGCATCCGGCAGCGTGAGCACCGGAGTCCGGTGATGGCAAAGAAACAACCCGCGAAGACGAAGAAGCCAGCAGGTCGCAAACCTCTCCCTCCGTTGAAGGAGGGAGAGACGCGCCTGCTCAGCGGTGGAAATCCGCAAATCGCGAAGGGCTACGGTGATGCTCCCGTCCAGGCCTATATCGAGGCGATCCCGGGCTGGAAACAGGACGTTGGCCGCAAACTGGATGCGTTGATCACAACAGCCATTCCACGCGTTTACAAGGCCGTAAAGTGGAACACCCCCTTCTACGGCATTGAAGGCGAAGGCTGGTTCTGCGCATTTCACTGCATGACGAAGTACATCAAGGTCGCCTTTTTCCGCGGCACATCGCTGAAGCCCGTTCCACCGGTTGAATCCAAGCAGAAGGAAGTCCGCTACTACCACGTCGGTGAAAACGACACGATTGACGAGAAGCAGTTTGTCGATTGGGTGAAGCAGGCGCGCAAGCTGCCCGGGGAAAGGATTTAGCCCTGGGATGACACCGAAGAAAACGACAACGAAGTCCGACGCAGGCGAATGGCGCACGGCCACGCTCTCCCGCATTCGCACACTCATCACGGAAGCTGATCCCGAAGCCATTGAGGAAATCAAATGGCGCAAGCCGACCAATCCCGCGGGCGTTCCTGTTTGGTCGCACGACGGGATCCTCTGCACAGGAGAAACATACAAGGACAAGGTGAAGATCACCTTCGCGCACGGTGCGTCCCTTGAGGATCCCACGGGAATTTTCAACGCAAGCCTTGATGGAAACATGCGACGCGCCATCGACCTGAAAGAAGGCGAGACTATCGACGCGAAGGGGTTCAAGACACTCGTCCGCAGGGCTGCCGCATTCAATGTCTCAAGAAAGCCACCCACCAAATCCGGCCCTCGCAGGAAATAGTTGCACGTCGAGGTTGACAAGGCGCCCGCCCTTGTGGATGGTCCAACCATCATTGACGAGCTGGAAGATTCAGTGGCTGCCGTTACAACGCAAAAACATGCGTATCACTTCAGACTCCCTTCTTGGAGCCTGATAGGCGGCCTGTGTAACGGCGCCCTCGTCTTTCATGAGTTTGTGCGCTGCGGGTAACAAGTTTAGCTTTTTTCTTTCCCGCACCGCACTTTAACCTTTTTCAAGACACCCCTTCCCCCTTAACTCCGCGTCGCTTTTGAAGCGCTGCGCGCACTTCGACTTTCGCCAATTCAATCATGGCGACAAAGGAGCATTTATCATGCAGACACTGATCACAACCATCGATCGGAAGCGGATCAACAATAGCCTGGAATGGCTGTCGCCACAGGCACGACGTGGACCGGGATTCAGCCACCTTCAGCGGCGCATGCGCGAATCACTTCCCGTGGAACCGGGCGAAGTTCCCCCCATCACCGTCACCATGAACAGCTGCGTCAGGATTCGCTACTGCTCCACCGACGATGTCCGGGAACTGCGCCTGATTTATCCCAACGAACAGGCGGCAAACGGCCAGAACTTCGATTCCGTATCGGTGATTTCCCCTGTTGGGGCTGCATTGCTGGGATCAAAGGTGGGCGATGTCATAGATTGGCTTGCTCCCACAGGACCGCAAAAGGGTGAAGTTCTGGCGGTATTGTATCAACCGGAAGCAAGTGGCGACCCGGACTGAAACCGTGTTCTTGCTCGCAGGTTGTTTTGATCAAATCACCCCTGAGGTTTGGCTTCAACATGGGAGCAGAACTTCTCTACTTGTTTTTCGCCAGGACGGCAGACATGTGCCTGGCGACGTTGCGTCACCTGTTCGCGGTGCGGGGGCTTCGGTTCGCCGCGGCAGGAGTTGCATTCCTCGAAGTCATGATCTACCTGTTTGCGCTTCGAATGATCCTGGCGCAGGAAATGGGTGCATTGCGCATGGGTGTCTTCGCGTCAGGATACGCACTCGGCGTCTTCCTGGGCACGTTCGTGGATGAACGCCTCGCGCTCGGCACCCGCCTCGTGCAGGTGGTTGTCGATTCCGACCAGGAGGAGTTGATAACCTACCTTCGGCGCAAACTTCCCGTGACCGCGTGGAAGGCGGAAGGGCGCGACGGCCCAAAGCAGGTTCTTCAAATTCATGTGCGACGCCGCGATCAAAAGAAATTGATCCGCAGGATTCGTGACGTCGCCCCGAATGCCTTCATTCTCGACATGGAGCCGAGAAGCTGGACCGGCGGCATCATCAAGCTTGGATGATGCCTCCTGATCCCGGCGTGGTTGGTGAAGCGACGGGAATTGAATTGCAACGTTGCTCTTCGCAGTACAAATGAAGAAGTGAAAATCAAACTCAAGTCGCCTTGATGGAGGCTTCGATGACCGTGGCATCATTCTTCCGTGGTGTTCGACCACTTGCGGCCATTGCACTGATGCTTTGCCTGGGAAACGTGCGGGCCGGCGACGGCTTCAAGGCGGATCTCATCATCCGCAATGCGAAGGTCTGGACAGTAGACATTTCACGTCCCGAAGCACAGGCCGTCGCTTCATGGAAGGGGCGGATACTCGCTGTTGGTGACAACGAGGCCGTCAACCAATATGCCGACGACCGCACCACGGTCATCGATGCAAAGGGAATGCTTGTCCTGCCGGGATTCAACGACAACCACACGCATTTCGTTCCCGGTGGACTGTCACTGAGGGAAGTTCAACTGAAAGACACCAAGTCGCACGAGGAGTTCGGTGAGCGCCTGGCTGCGAAGTCGAAGGAGCTTCCGAAAGGCGCCTGGATCACCGGCGGATCGTGGGACCACGACAACTGGCCCGGAGGCGAACTCCCCACGGCGGAACTCCTCGACAAGTACGTTCCGGACCGCCCCGTCCTGATCGAGCGATACGATGGCCACATGGCCGTTGCAAACAGCATGGCCTTGCGAATGGCCGGCGTGAACGCGGAAACGCCAGACCCCGCCGGCGGCGTCATCGTGCGCAAGCCGGGATCGAAGGAGCCTGCCGGCGTGCTGAAGGATGCCGCAGCAAACCTTGTCTCACGGATTATTCCCGACGCGTCCTTTGAAGAGGAGAAGGACGCGGCCCGCGCTGCCATTCATGAAGCCAATCGCTTCGGCGTCACCAGCCTGACCGACATGAGCGGAACGCCGTCGCGCCTGCGCATCTACCAAGAGTTGCTTCATGACGGCGAACTCACGGTGCGCATTGACATGCGCATTCCCCTTTCGCGGTGGCAGACATACGAGAAATCCGGCATTCTCGCAAATTTTTCCGACAACAACTGGATCAAGATTGGCGGGTTGAAGGGATTCGTTGATGGTTCACTTGGCTCCAGCACGGCACTCTTTTTTGAGCCCTATGTCCAGGACCCGACGACAAGTGGTGTGCACGTCACGCCGCTTGCCGAACTGGAAGAACAAATCATCGCCGCCGACAAGGCCGGCCTCCACGTCGCGATTCACGCCATCGGGGACAAGGCGAACTCCGACATCCTCGACATCTTCGAAAAAGCCATCAAGGTGAACGGCCCCCGCGACCGTCGTTTCCGCGTGGAACATGCGCAGCACATCCACCCGAAGGATTTCGAGCGCTACGCAAAGCTGGGTGTAATCGCGTGCGTCCAGCCTTACCACACCATTGATGACGGGCGCTGGGCCGAAGGCCGCATCGGTCACGACCGGTGCAAATCATCCTACGCATACCAGTGGTTCGAGAAGACTGGCGTGCTCTACTGCTTCGGTACAGACTGGACGGTTGCGCCGCTGAATCCGATCCTTGGCATCGACGCCGCCGTCACGCGGCGAACGCTGGATGGAAGAAATCCCAATGGCTGGTTTCCCGAAGAAAAAATCACCGCCGCCCAAGCCATCCGCGCCTACACCTACATGTCCGCATACGCAACCTTCGACGAAAACATCAAGGGGACGATCACGTCAGGAAAGTTGGCGGACATGGTCATCGTGGATCGCGACATCCTTGCTATTTCACCTGACGACATCCCACAAGCGCGGGTGGTGTGCACCATCGTTGATGGGA
>JADLAR010000026.1 GCA_020848155.1 Candidatus Sumerlaeota bacterium | reverse complement strand
AGAGCACCACCGGATCGATTCCCTCGTTCCCCTTCCCGGAGGCATCGTACCCTCGCGCCAGGATGGTCCGCACCGCGCCCCAGTCCACCAACGCCTCGACCGCCTCCAGCACCGCGTTGGCGGGAACTCCTGCAATCATGCCGTCAAAGGCATCTCGCTGACCCTGAATCCGAAACGCCATCGTTGACATGCTCCTCTTTTGGACGTATCCGTATAGACAGCAAGTTTCAGGCAAAGGTCAGAGGCTCCTGTGTGCGCCGCATGCGCGCGATGAAGAAACCATCGGTGTTGTTCGTGCTCGGCAGCATAGTCAGTGAGGACTTGTCCGCGCTTTGCATCGCGCGAATCCTCTCGTTCTGAAAAGGGAGCAAATCCGGCTTGAAGTCGGGGAAAATTCTCACGAGTTCCTCCATCATGAAGGACGTTTCCTCCGGCTCAAAACTGCACGTCGCATAGACAAGGATGCCCCCCGGTTTCACCAAGGGCGCGTAGAGCGCGAGGCACTCGCGCTGCTGCGCCGTGGTCTCTGCGATGCGCGCCCTCAAGTCACCACGCCACTGGAGCGTTGGCTCCCGTCGCAGCCGCCCAAGGCCGAGGCATGGTGCGTCAATCAGCACGGCATCATAGGGGGCAAACATCGCTGCCGTCCCCGGCCATGCAATGCGCACGTTCGTCAGTTGATTCCTTGGGATGCGCTGCTCCAGCGGTTTCAAGCGTGCCGGATCGGTGTCGTGCGCGTACACCACACCCTTGCCGCCCATGAGCGAGCCGAGATGAATCGTCTTTCCACCGGCACCGGCGCAGGCGTCCAGAATTTTCCACCCCGGTTCCGGGGCAACTGCGAGGCTCACAAGCTGGCTCGCCTGTTCATGAATCTCGAACCAGCCTTCCTTCATTCCCGGCAGGTTTTTCAGCGACGCCTTCCTGATGAAGCGAATCGCGTCCTCCGAATACTCCCCTGCTTCAACCTCCAGTCGATGCTCACGCATCATTTGCAGGACTTCCTCACGCGACTTGCGATGGCGATTCACCCGCACATCCAACGGAGCGGGCTGATGAAATGATTTCGCCAGGGCCACCGCCGCGCTCTCACCGCGCTCTGCCACCCAGCGCTCCAACATGTCCGGTGCGATGGAGAACTGCGCCGCCAGTTGGATCGGACGCGGAGCCGACGCCAATCCGCCGTCCTTGTCCAGGCGGTTCGCAAAATCGCGGATTGCATCGACCAACCCATCCAGTTCGTCCGGCGTGATGACACCCTGCTCCCCCGCGTAACGCATTGCAACCTTCGTCAGGTCCATCGCCTTGCGTGATTCCGCGCCAAGTTCCTCGGTCAACCACAGGTACACCGCCAGCGCTGATTCCACCGCCGGTGGCGTGCGGTCAATCGCTGCGGGCAGGGTGGTCGCTCCGTTCTCTCGTGCCGACCATTCGCGCAGGAGCAGCAACCGTGGCCTCCGCCGCAGCAATGCGTAGAGCGCCGCGGCCAGGAACATGCGACCTTTCATCGCAATCTGCGGACGCGTTCGGAAGAAGCCCTCCACGAACTGGTCCGTGGGTGTGGCGGTGCGGATCACCGCATGGTAAAGCTCCGCCAGCCGCCCCCTCAGGCGATCATGCTGTTCCGATTCGGGAATCAGTCTTTCCGCGCTCATCATCTTCGCTTTTTCTTTCCATTCAAAATTGGCCTCACCCATGCTGTTTGCACTGTCTTGACTCGGAACGGACGATGCGACTCATGTTGTCAGTTCAATTTGGGCTTTTTTTTGGAGACTTTTTTGTCTGACGTGCTCACCATCGCCGAGGAAGCCCCCGATTTCACGCTGGCTTCCGATTCGGGAGAACAAATCACACTCAGCAGCTATCGCGGTCGCCAGTCCGTTCTTTTGTTTTTCTATCCCGCCGACTTCACCCCGGTTTGCACGGGCGAAGTTTGCGCTTTCCGCGATGACTATGAATACTTCCGTGCCCACAACGTTGCTCTTCTGGGCATCAGCGGCGATTCGGTTGAGAGGCACCAGCGGTTTTCCCGCGAATGCAAGCTACAGTTTCCCCTCCTGAGCGACCAGTCCTACAGTGTTGCCCGCGCCTACGGCGCGAAGGGGCTCCTGGGAATGCGTCGCGCCTACTACCTTATTGACGCGCGCGGCATCCTGCGTTGGCAACACTGTGAATGTCTTCCCGTCTTTCGCCTCTGCAACTCCCGCCTCAAGGATGTCATCCAGCGCCTTCTCCCGGAACCACAGATTGCATGTCCCACCAACGAGACTCCCTACATCCCTCCTCCCCATCTCTAGCGGCATAAAGGTTCAGGGACGAATCCGCCAAAGCCTGAATCGTGTCTCTCCCTCAACAACGACTTCGTCCAGAAACCCAGCTTGTTGAAGTTGATCGATCTCGCGATCCTCACTTTTCCCAGAGGCGAGGCTTAGCACGAAATCGATTTTTCTCCCGCGAAGAATTGCCGCGCGCTGTTCATCAGTCTGCGCATCACGCCACCAATGGTCCAGCACCCCCCCGCCGCCGAAATAGTCCGTCCAGTACGCGCGGCGCTTTAGGTAGTAGGGCGCGGGGCAATGAAGCAGCAGCACAGTTCCGTCCTGCGGGATTTCCTTCTTCGCGGCCTCCAGGGCGGCATGGTACCTGCCAATCTCACTACCACTCATCCACGCATCCCGATCATCCCTTGTGAGGATTGGCCGGTAATGCCAGTTCACTGTTGCAAACTCCGACCAGCGCATCTGACGCGATGCGTTGCTTGCGAAGGCTGCGAATGCAACCAGCAGCGTGGTGGCCGCAAAGGACCACCCGCCCAGCCGCCTTGCCACAAAACCGAGACACTGTGCGATCGCCGGCGCTGCCAGCGTGTGCCCGATTGCAAGGTATCGCACCAGTTCGTTGTTGCCTCGCAGCGGCACGAAGAGCACCGCGCCAGCCAGCGTCGCCGCGGATGCGGCAGTGATGCCACGCTTCCTCCAACCCAACGCAATCAACGCGGATGCCATTCCGACGAATGCCAGCACGTCCAATTCCCCGATGGTCATTGAGAGCTTCATGGGAAGCCCCTTTGTCAACGCCTCGCCGACGTTTCCATACAATCGCGGATTGACCGCGTAGGCCGCAATTGCCGGCGCGTATTCCGGGTTTATGGGGAAGAGTGATGGCGCGATGAAGACGAGTGGGTTGCCCGCCTGTGGCACGCCATTCACGATGCTGCGTACAATCCACGGCGCCATCGCCAGCGTTCCCGTGGCTGCGCAGCAAAGCACGTCCACCATGATCATGCGGCCTCTTCCGCGCAATTCTGTGAACGCAAAGAACGCCGCCAATGGCAGCGCAAACAAGAGCACGAAAAGCTTTCCCGCCACTGCCGTGCCCAGCATCGCGCCCACGGCAACCCATTCGCTTCTCCCGATGGAACGGCCTGCCAGCGGGCCACGAATCAACAACCAACACGCCGCCGCCATCCACCAACCGCAAATCAGGTCGTTCATCGTCGAGACCGGTGCACGCGCGAACATCGGAAGATAGACCCCCGGCACCAATGCCACCACGAGCAGGGCGCATTTCCCCCCGCCAATCCGCCACGCAACCGCGGCAAACCACGCGACAACGATCAGGCACACCTGGGCATAGAAGCTCGTGCAAAGAACCTCATCACCCACCATCAGCAGCGCCGCATAATGCGCATCCGCCGCGAGCGAATATGTGGACGGCGTGACGTTGGAGAACATCGCCACATCTCCCCGCAACACCCACTGCGCGGGGACACTCAGGTGATACCACATCGAATCCTGGCCGCCATCCGGTGCCAGCGCGCCCACGATGACATTCGCCGCGCACAATCCGGAAAGAATCCCGCATCCCACCATCGCCAGAAGCAGTGACGTGGAGTGCCGGATGAATCGGATCCGCGGTCGCTCCTCACCGCGCGCCCGATGAAATCCCACGGCTGCCAGGATGAAGACAAGCGGCCACAGGATTCCCGCATACAGCACATGGGCCAACCCCAGGACCACAACGAGCATTGAGACGACGGCAAGGCCCAGTGCGCCCCGCGCGAACCATGCCAGGAGCCAGTCAGCCGCATGCCCGCGATCCGCACGCAGCCCAAACATGGCGCCCATTCCGCAGCACAGGCCCAGGCAAAGGGCCGCGCCGAGATGATACATCAAGGAAAGCGCGAAGGTTGTCAACATTGTCGCGGAATGTTTGCGAATTCCTCCCCAACGTCACTCAAAACCTCCATGACTGCCCCCGACTCATTCATCCCTTGTGCGCTGCTGCCTCGCAATTCTTTCCCTCTTCGCCCGCATTCTCTTCCGCTGCTTCTCCTTCGGTGCAAGATACTGCACATGATACCACATCGCCGCACCAAACAGTGGCAACGCGAGGATGAAAACGATCCACAATGCCCGCGGTACCCCGCGACGGAACTTTTTCAGGACGTCCGCAATTGCGAGGACATCAGCGATGATGACAACCAGCGAGAGGAGTTCTGACATGGGAAAGGCGTGTTCGCTTCTGCGTGAAAAGGTGTGGCAAGCGGGCGGTGGTTCGCGCGGATGAACAACCTGAACTTCGAACCGTCAACCACCCTATTCGATGTTTGCCGTCTGTTCCTTCATTGATTCCGCAAGGTTCTTCAATTCCAGGACCTGCGACACAATGTCTATGTCGCGCGACTTGCTCCCGATCGTATTCACCTCGCGAAGGATTTCCTGATTCAGGAACTCCAGGGCGCGCCCTTTTCCCTCGTCGGTATCGCTGGCGAGTATCCCGCTCAGGCGCGCAAGATGGGCGCGCAGGCGAATCATCTCCTCCTCAATGTCCGCCCTGTCCGCAAAGAGTGCGACCTCCTGCTCCAGCCGTCCCGCATCCAGTGTGGCTCCCTTCGGCCCAAGCAACTCTGCAATACGTTCGTGCAGTTTCTCCTGATACTTCTGCACCAGGCCGGACCGCCCCTTATCGACGACCTCCAGCGCCGCATTCATGCGCTCATGAATATTCCCCAGCGCCGCCCGCAAGGCATCGCCTTCGCGCCTGCGGTCCTTCTTCAAGGCATCCATTGCCGCATGGAAGGCTGACGCGAACAGCTTCTGCAAGGTTTCCGAAGCCGCACTGTCCTGTTGCGTGACAATGACGCCGGGAATTGTGAGGAGGTGCGCTACGGAGACCACCTCGCCCTTGTCGCGGCAAAATTGCTCCAACATGGCCAGCAGGGGCCGGTTCACGTCGTAGTGCTCCGCCACGCCGGGAATCGCATCGAAGCGCGCGTTCAGCACCACCTTCCCGCGCTGAATCTTCTTTTGCAGTTCCGCGCGCGCAAATGGTTCCGCCGCGCTCAGTTCCTGCGGAATGCGCGCGGAAACGTCCAGGAAGCGGTTGTTCACCGTCCGCAACTCCACCGTCATCGCGCCAAGCGCCGATTCGGCGCGTCCCGATCCAAAACCCGTCATGCTGTTCAATAGAATCACCCGCAATAAAATTGGTTCCGGGGCGGTGCTAGCATCTCTCCTGAAAAGAGCCAGCGGAATTACGGAGCATGTGACGCAGACGGGGCCTGTTTCGAAGCCACTGGATGAGCTGCTGCCGCTAGAATCCGTATAGATGTCTATACTTGTTGGCCAAATGACGGATCAACGGGTCGCACGTCACGGGCATTCCCGTCACGCGCTCGATCAATTCCGCCGATTCGTGGCGCCGACCAACCTTGTGAATGTTCTCCCGCAGCCATTGAAGGATCGGAGCGAACTGGCCTTGCGCAACCATCTCCCACAGCGCGGGCATGTCCCTCTCCATCCTTTCAACCAGCATTGCGCAGTAGATGTTCCCCAGCGTGTACGTGGGAAAATATCCGAATGACCCGTAGGCCCAATGCACATCCTGCAGGCACCCCAGCGTGTCGCTCGGCACATCCAACCCCAGGTATTCCTTGTACAGTTTGTTCCATGCCGCAGGAATGTCCCCAACGGAAAGGTCACCGCGGAAGATCCCCACTTCCAACTCGAAGCGGATGATCACATGCAGGTTGTAGCAGATTTCGTCCGCCTCCACGCGGATGAAATCAGGCTCGATGATGTTGAGCGCACGATAAAATTCCTCCGGCATGACATCGTCCAACTGGCCGGGAAAATACTGCCGCAGGATTGGGTAGTAGTGCTTCCAGAACGCCTCGCTTTGCGCGATGCGAACCTCCCAGAAGCGCGACTGTGATTCGTGCACGCCAAGGCTCGGCGCTTCCGCCAGCGGCGAGCGCGCGTCCGCGGGGTCGAAGCCCTGCTCGTACATCGCGTGGCCTGTCTCGTGCACCGTGCCGAACAGTCCATCAAGCAATGACGTCTGGCTGTATCGAGTCGTGATCCGCACATCACCCATCCCGAAGTTCGTGCAGAAAGGATGGGGCGCCAGGTCCTGCCGTCCCGCCGCCATGTCATACCCGATATCGCGTGCCACGCGCAGCCCGAACTCCCTCTGGCGGTCGATGTCCCACTTCTGGTCCAGAAACCTTGTGTTCGCCTGGGGCCGCGCCTTGATTTGTTGGAGCAATTTCACCGTCGCCTCGCGCAGTGGCCGGAAGATGCTCTCCACCCGTGATGCCGTCAGCCCCCGCTCATAGTCCGTCGCCAGCGCATCCCATGGTGTCTCCGCATATCCCCAGCACTCCGCGCATTGCTTCTTCAGTTCAATCACTCGTGCCAGGTGCGGTGCAAAAATGCCGTAGTCGTTCAGCTTCCGCGCGCGCGTCCATGCCTCAAACGCCTTCGATTCCTCCAGCGACATTTCCTTCACCAGCGCCGCAGGCAGCTTCATGCTGCGGTCGCGCGCGAACGACAACTCCCGCAGGTACGCCGCCTGGTCACCTGTCAATTTTCCGCCGCTCGCCTCCGCGATCAATCCCCCCAGATCGGGCGACGTCATCCGCTCGTGAATGATGCCGCTGAGCGTGGCCAGTTGCATTCCCCGCGCGGTCGCACCTCGCGGCGGCATGTAGGTCTGCTGGTCCCAGGACAGAAGCGCGGACGCGTTTCCAAGGTCTGAAATCTCTCCGTACAGGGATTGGATCTTTTCAAAGGCATTCATTCTTGCGCGCCGCCGGAAGTGAAGTTTATTCATCAATGTCTCCATGCATCCGCAGCGCAAACTGAAAGCGCTTGTGTCATCGCGGTGGCGGGGCCAACCTTCTGCATGAGTCAGGAAATCAGACCGCAGTGGCAGTATATACAGTCCGATGACGCCTTGAAAGCCGCGTGCCGCCAGCTTGCCAGCGCCGGGCGCCTCGCCGTCGACACGGAGTTTATCGGGGAGAAATACTATTACGCGAAACTTGAACTCCTTCAGGTTTCCGATGGCCGGGATGCCTTCCTCATCGATGTCCCCGCTCTCCACGATCTTCAGCCGTTGGCGCAGCTCCTTGGCAACCCGGCGGCATTAAAACTTTTCCATGCCTCCTCACAGGACCTTGTGATCCTGCGCCGCGTGCTGGGCGTGGATGCGCTTCCCCTCTTTGACACGCAGATCGCCGCGTCGCTCCTTGGATACGGTGCGCAGGTGTCACACATGAACCTGGTGCGGGAAATCGCGGGAGCTGATGTTTCCTCCCCCCACACGACCAGCGATTGGTCGCACCGGCCACTTACCAGCGGCCAACTCGACTATGCCGCAAACGATGTCCTTTATCTTCACGTCATTCACGACAAGCTTACGGAGCAGTTGAATGCGCGTGGCCGTTCCACGTGGATGGAAGGGGAAATGCGCGACTACACCGACCACGTTTTCGCCAGCGAGGAGCGGGACGACGGCGAGGTCTTCCGGCGCGTGAAGGATTGGATGTCACTCAGCGGGCGTGATCTCGCGGTCCTTCAGGAACTTGCCCTCTGGCGCGAAAACACCGCGCGGGAACAGAACCTTCCCCGCCGACTGATCATGACCGATGAAGGTCTTGTTGAGATGGCGCGCTTCCAGCCCGATTCGAAGGAGAAGGCGCAAAAACTTCGGCGTGCAAACGTCGGCCAGATCATGCGCCATTTTGCCGACCTTCGCGAGGCCATCCGCCGTGGCCGCGCCCTGCCGAAGGAAAACTGGCCGCGAAAGCCGATCGCAAAGAAGACCGAGATTCCAGATGGCCTGATCGAACTGGCACTCGCAGTTCTTCGCTCCGAGGCGCGGCGCCAGGACATTGCACCCACCGTCCTTGCCACCACTTCTGAGCTTGAGCAAGTCATCATCCAACGCAGCGAGTTGAAACCGGAGGAGCTTCCCCTCCTTCACGGCTGGCGTTACGACGTTGCGGGGAAGAAGATTTTGGATTTGCTTGAAGGACGCATCGCCCTTTATCTTGATCGCGATGGAGAATTGCAAGCGCGCAGCATGCCGTAGCACCCGTGGCGAAGACTTCCCCATACAATGCCCAGTTCGAGAAGCTCCTGGCGGAAATCCGTGCCTGCCGGGCGTGCGCGGAGCACCTTCCGCTTGGTCCGCGCCCGATCCTGAGCGCAAGGCCCTCCGCCCGTGTCCTCATTGCGGGGCAGGCCCCCGGCATCAGGGTTCACAACACCGGCATCCCTTGGAATGATCCTTCTGGTGACCGCCTGAGGAGTTGGCTTGATGTCACTCGTGACGAATTTTACGATGAGACAAAGATTGCCATCATTCCCATGGGTTTCTGCTATCCCGGAAAAGGGAGGAGCGGCGACCTGCCACCCCGCAAGGAATGCGCACCGCTCTGGCAGGAGCGCCTGATCGCCGGGCTTCCCAATCTCCGGCTCATCCTGCTGGTCGGCCAATATGCGCATGCATGGCATTTGCGTGACAGAAGGAAGCCAACGCTGACCGAAACAGTGCACGCATGGAAGGAGTTTGCCCCCCTTCACTTCCCGCTTCCGCACCCGTCACCCAGGAATGTTTCCTGGTTCAAGCACCACCCTTGGTTTGAACGCGACGTCGTTCCTGAGGTTCGACGTCGATTTCATGCGGCGCTGAAGGAGCGATGACATGGCGGGCGCCCAAACTCCCGCCAGTGGCCTAGAATTGTTCCTCCACTTTAACTCCCATCTGCCTCAGTGTGTTGAACCAACCCGGAAAACTTTTGCTCACATGCTCCGCGCCATGAATGCGCAAACCCATCTGGCATCGTAACGCCACGATGCTGAGCAGCATGATCACGCGATGGTCGCCACGACCATCCACGTCGATTGCACCGTGATAGCCCTGCGGTGCGCCCCACACGTGAATCGTGTCCGGGTCATCGAAGGGTTCGTAGTAGAGCGCTGCCTCCGTCGCCCGCGACTTTTCACCCGAATTCAGGATCGTTTCCCTTACCTTCCGCAGTTCATCAATCGGTTCCCGCACTCGGTCGCATTCCTTGAATTGAAGATTGCGAATCTGCACGAATCGTGATTCCCCCTCCGCAGCCATCGCCACGCCCATCATTGCCAGCACGGCATCCGTGCAGAGGTCGCCGTTGACGGAGGCGCCCTTCAGCGTGGCGGGCGATTCGATGCGCAGCGCAGGGCCGCTTGCCGAATCCCCCGGCAATTCCGTGATCGTGCAGCCCATGCGACGGTAAAACGGAACACACTCTTTTTCGCCCTGCTCGTCCTGATAGAGCCGCCACACCGTCACGGCGCTTCCCGGCACTGCGGCAACAGCGCCAAGGATAGCAGCCGAACCGGGCCAATCGCCGTTCGTCCTCCATTCCACGGCGCGGAAGTGCTGACCCCGTCCCACCAGGTGCTCGTCGCGCTCCGGCGTGGACTCCACCGTGACGCCTGCCGCCTCCAGCACAAACCGTGTCGTTTCGATCAGCGGGAGTGACTTCAGCCTTCCGGTCACTTCAATGCGAAGCTCCTCATCCAACAACGGCGCCAGAAACAGCAGAGCACTCGTGAACTGGCTGCTCACGTTTCCGGACACGACGACCGTGAAGGGATCGTCATCCGCAAGCCTTTGCTCCATGCGCTTCATGGCGATGTGCGCCTTGATGCGTTCCCGCCCGCCAATGAGCGTCATCGGCAGCAGACCGTCGTCTCCCCGGTACTGCACTTCGACGCCAAGTTGCTTCAGGGCATCGATCAAGTCGATATTGGGGCGCTTTCCCAGCGAGTCGTAATGATCCGTCACCCATGTCACGCGCGGCAGAAGCGCACTCACCGCCAGAAGCATGCGAAACACCGCCCCCGCATTTCCCGGATTCAGCGGCTGGGCCGGAGCCACCAGTCTTGGATGGCGGCCAAATCCGTGAACCTCAAGCCGGTTGATGCGCGCCGCGTTCTCAACCCGGTACTCGATGGTCTCCCCTTCAAAGGTCTTCGCCTCGATCGTTGCCCCCATCGCACGGCAGCATTCCACCAGCGAAACCGCGTCGTCCTGCACCGCTGGCCGGTGCACGATGCTCTTCCCCTCAGACAGGCAACTCACCAGCACGTACCTGGTTGTGTAGTTCTTCGACGACGGAGGGTCGATGTTGCCGCTCAGCGGTTTATCGGGTGGAAAAACATGGGCTATCATTTGATGGCATCGGGACTCGGTTGAAATCGCTAGGGCAAGCAAAGGCGAGACCCCCGCCGGGGTCAATGCTGCCGGTTTATCCCTTTGACCACGGCCGAATCCATTCAACCATATCCACTGTGGCACCACAAACCCACCAAGCGTCGTCCTCCATACCCATCGCCCTCCGCCTTCCCCCGCGGCCACGGGTGCTGGTCGTTGGTCATGCCCTGAAGGAAACTCTTGATGTCAAGCTCGCCCGCAGCAGTCTGCAACTCGGCACCGAGATCGGCGGCGGCACCGTCACCGCCGGCCTGTGCACAACCGATGGCGGGGATGGGTTTCTGGACGCATTTTCCGACATTCATCCCGGCCGCCGCATTCGATTCCTTTGCGCGGACCCCTTGGGGCAGCCGGTCTTCGCGGAATTCATCAATCACGAATCCTCCCGCACCGCCATCATCGAACTGGCGCGCAGCACAGGCATGAAATTGGTCCCGCCTGAACGCCGGGACATCATGCGATCCAGCTCCGCCGGCCTCGGTGAAGTCATTTTTCACGCCCTTGTCCTTGGCGCGCGCGACCTTCACATAGGGCTGGGCGGGTCTGCAACATGTGATGGCGGCATCGGGATGATGATGCGACTACAGCAGCTCGTCTTTGGCGCCCGCCGCGATCGTGACCACACCGCCGTGGATCTTTCACGCCCGCCGAAGCTGATGCTCCCGCAAATGCGTGAACGGCTGCGCGGCCTGAACATCGTCGTCTATTGTGATGTGGCAAATCCACTTCTTGGCAGGGAAGGCACCGCCACGGTCTTTGCTCCGCAGAAGGGCGCAAAGGCAGGCGATGTCGTCCAACTCGAACAAGGCATGGCGCAATGGGCGGATGAGGTTGAGCGCCAGGGGAATGAGAGCCTGCGCGACCAGCCGGGCGCGGGAGCAGCCGGCGGCGTTGGGTTCGCACTCGCCGCACTTGGCGCCCGCTTGAAGAATGGTGCGGAAGCCTACTGCAAACTTCTGAAACTCGACGAACATTTGGGCAGATGCGACGGCGTCGTGACCTGTGAAGGGAAATTCGACCAAACCAGCTTTCATGGCAAGGCGCCTTACTACGTCGCGAAGTCCGCTGTCGATGCGGGCCGCCGTGCCGTCATCGCGTGTGCCCTTGCGGATCCGTCCGCCGCCGAGCGCGCCCTCGACGAAGGGATCCGCATCATCACCTTTGCCGAACCCACAGACCCCGCGCAAATCCCCGGTGCCTTCGTTGGCTTGCATCAGGCGGCCACGGCCTTCGTCCGCAATCATGCGGGCATTGCGAGTTGATCAAGCAACCTGACATTGGCGATGGAGGCGTGAATCGCCGGAACGAAGTTCGGCGCTATTCGTTTGTCAGAAGGTCTTCGAGTTCACCAATGGCCGCGTCGAAGCGCGCGAAGGCTTTCTCCAGGACCTTCGGGTCAGACAGGTCGACACCCGCATCCTTCACCGTATCCAGGGGATCCCGGCTGCATCCGGATTTGAGGAATCCCAGATAGGCATCGCGCTTCTCCGCGCCCTCCAGGATACGCTGCGAGAAGATCTGCGCGGCAGCAAACCCCGTCGCATACTTGTACACGTAGAAGTTATAGTAGAAGTGCGGAATCCGCGACCACTCCAACGCGATCCGCTCATCCGCCTTCACCTTCGGTCCGTACAATTTGGCATTCATCCCGTAGTAGTATTCGTTCATCCAATCCGCCGTCAGCGACTCACCGGATTCCACGCGCTCATGAATCGCCAACTCGAACTGGGCAAACATCGCCTGGCGGTACATCGTACCGCGGAACGAATCGCAAAGGTGATTCAACAAGTACGCGCGCAATTGCGGATCACGTTGCGTTTGCATCAGGTAATGCTGCAACAGCGCCTCGTTTGTCGTGCTGGCAATCTCCGCAAGGAAGATTGGATAGTCTGAATAGCGGTACGGTTGGTGGCGGTGGCTCATCAACGTGTGCATCGAATGGCCAAGCTCGTGCGCCACCGTGAACACGTCATCCAGCGATGAATGGTAGTTCAGCAGCATGAACGGCTTCTGGCCGAATGCGCCCGTGCTGTAGGCGCCACTTCGCTTTCCCTTGTTCTCGAAGATGTCATACCATCGCTCCCGGAATGACGCCAGGACGCCCCGTTGGTACTCCTCCCCCAACGGCTTCGTCGATTCCATCACCCATTCGCGGCATTCGTCCCAGCTCACGCTCAACTCAAAATCCTGGACGATGGGCACATGCAGGTCCCACATGTTCAACTCACCGTCCAGACCCAACTGCCGCGCCCGTACATCGAGGTAGCGATGAAAAATTGGAAGCGCGTTGTGCACCGCCTGGATCAACGAGTGATAGACCGTCGTCGGGATGTTGTCGTTGAACAGCGAGGACTCAAGCGCGCCGCCGAACTTGCGCACCTTCGCCTTGAGCGCATGCGTCCTCGTGGAACCACTCAGCGTCGAACTGAGCACGTTCACGTGATCCCCGTAACCTTCATAGATCGAAGCGAAAGCCGCCTTGCGCAGGTTGCGATCCCCGCTTTGAAGCAACGGCAGGAAGCTGCTGTTGGATACCGCCCGCTCATTGCCGTCTCCGTCCCGCACCGGCTTGAACTTCATGTCTGCATTTGTGAGTTTGCTGAACGCCTCATAGGGAATGCTGAAGACGTCCGAGGACAACCCCAGAAGCGTTTCCTCCTCGGTGCCCAGTGTGTGCGGTTTCTCACGGAAGAGCAAATCCATCGTGCGGCGGAAATCCTTCAATGCGGGATGGTCACGCCATGCCTTCAACGTCTCCTCGGGTTGCTTCAGCACTTCCGGCCGTATGAACGCCGTCTCCCCATTGATCCTTGCGATCTGCGCACGAACCTTCCCCATGCGCGCCTGATTGTCACCAACCGTTGTATCAACGTCTTCCATCATGTGTGCGTAGAGATACAGCTTGTTCAGCAACACGCCAAGCGTGTCTTCCGCCTCAAACACCCTTGCCAGGGCCTCCGGCGTCGACAGCCTGCCGCGCATCTCCGTGATTGGTCCCAAGTGTTCCGCTATTCGCTCGAAATCCGCCTCCCATTGCTGCGGCGAGGGATAAATCGAATCCACATCCCACTGCGATTCCCTTGCAATTTCACTTCTGGCTGCCACGGTTGTCATGATCGTTGTTCCGTTGATTTCAAGATGGTGTCGCGAATTTTATGGTGTGTCGGCGGGCATGGAGGCATCCGGCCGCATGGTGGGTGTCGCCTTCGTGCTGGTTGACGGTGGAGTGGGACGATCTGTTTGATAGGTATTTGATTGCGAGAGCACGACCTTGCGCTCCGTGCGGCCCCGCGTGTCCACCGGCAGGACCCAGTAAAATCCCTGCTGGGAGTAGGGGTCCTGATAGGTCGCCACAAGTGTGTATGCGCTGGGCGGCACGCTGCCAAACTCAAAACGTCCATCCGAGTCGGCCAGCAGTTCCTCATAAGGCCTCTGGGTTTGTTGAACCTTGGCCAGCATGTCCGGGAACTTCAGTGCACGCATGCGCGCGTCGGAGTACTTCTCCTCCTCCGCCTCCAGGAGCCTGTCGAGCTCCCCCTCCACATAACCAAGCTTCCGCAGGCGTTTCTCCATCTCATCCTGGGCTTCTCCCGAGCGGACTGCGCAACGCTCCACGATGGTGTTCAGGGCCTGCTCTGAGTTGGCGCGATCATGCTGCCAGGACAGCATCACGTTTTTCTGCTGGATTGGATCAAAAACTTGAAGCTGTTCATACCCCTTGTCCAGAAAGTCGTCCCGTTGCCGGGCCATTTTCTGCTGCCAGCCTGCCCACTCCTCCGCGGATTTCTTCAGCTTCATACATTCCTTCAATGTGTCCACGCGTTTCAAAAGCGCACTTGCGGATTCCCTGGCGTCCAGGGTCATCCCTTGGGCGCGCGTGATTTCGCGCATCATGTTCGCATCATACAACCACAACTGAACACCACCGAGCTTGTCGTTGCCGCGGACAAGTTTCAGGAACACCTCGCCACGAATTGTTGTCAGCGTGGTGGGCTGCTGCGTGGGCATTGACACGATCCTGATCTCCGTCGGCGCCGTTGCCTTCCCACTGCGATAGACCATCGCAGCGCTGATCGAGATGCTCACCAGCATCACGATCCCCGCAATGATCCATGGCAACCGCCCCGCATCCTTCATCCGCCGGCGGCCTCCCTTCGCAACTGTGAAGCCGCCCCATCGTCCAGCAGCCACAACACGTTTGCTCCAGCGACCCTTGTGATGGGAAATTCGTCGCCCGTTCCCTCGAAAATCCTCTTCACAATCGGCGCCTTGTTTTCCCCCGTGCACAGGATGATCACACGCCGCGCCGCGTTGATCACGCGAAAGGTCAGTGTGAGTCGCCATGTGCTGAGTTGGGGGACCTGATTGGCGATGAAGCCCGGCGTGTCGCTGGCCAAGCCCAATGTCCCCGGAAAAAGAGACGCTGTGTGGCCGTCGGTTCCCATTCCGAGAAAAACAAGATCAAACACGGGAGTGCCGTTGTCATCCGGGGCGCATCGCTCATGAAGGCGGCGAGTCAGCCGCATGGCCTCGGCATCCAAGTCACGCGCCGCCCCATCGGGTGCCTCAACCTGCCGGTAGGGAACCCTGAGCGCCCGCATGAATTCATTCATCGCCAGCGCCACGTTCGAATCAGGGTGATAGTTGTCCACGGAGCGCTCATCACCGAAAAAATACTGCGCGGCGAGCAGCGCTTTTGCATCATCACCACCACTCTCGCGAAGGATTTCGTACATCGCCTTTGGCGTTGAGCCACCGCTGAGCGCGATCGCCGCGCCGGGCTTCTCCCGTGCAGCCGCAACCGCGATGCGCGCGCCCTCCCGCGCAACATCGCCCGCACTTCCAAGGATCCCCGGCTGTTGCTTCATTTCTTGAAGTGCTCCAGCATCGGAATGGCAAGCGCTGCTGTCTCCCTGAAATAGAACACGCGTGACGGCGTGTTCAGCGCGATGCCCACCGCGTCCGCCTCATCATTTTCCGCCAAACTGATGTTCCGCTGATAGGTCCAATTTCCCTCGCGTCCACTTCGGAAGCTCATCGCCTTTCCGCCTTCGGTGTTGTGCAGCGAGACCTCCAGCATACGGTCATCACAGTCACACATGCGGATCGTTTCCAGCGTCCCGCAATGTGCTTGATCGGGCTTCGCGGCTGTCAGCGCAATTTCCACCGGACCTTTCGGGGATTCGTACTTGAACACGCCGTTCGATCCGCCCGCGACAGGCCTCCAGCGCAGTTTCGCCGCCAACCAGCCGACCGTCATTGCACCCACAATCTCCGCCAATGAGCCGCCATCGCCAGTAAAGGCGCTGATCTCGACCCGGCGAATCCGCGAAAGTTGAAAGCTGTTTGCCGGATCGTCGAAGAATGCCGCCATCTGCTCGCGGACGGGCCGCATGCGAAACCATGAGAGGTCGAACACGGCCTGCGGCGAATCGACCATGCGCCGAAGCAGTGCCGATGGCTTTCTCGACAGGGACGCCTGAACCAGGATCCTGTCACAGTACTGCTCCAGGTCACCCGTTTGCTTCAGGTCGATGTCGCCCAAACTGATCCACAGGACCGTTTGAAGATCCGCAATGAGCAGCGGCGCCACGCACCCATGGAGGTGCTTTGCACCGTTGGGGCCGAACGTCATGTGGATCACCTCGCAGCAAACCGGAACTTCATCCTTCTTCGGCACGAAGCATTGCGCGTTAACGGCAGCCTGAATCGCGTCGCCCTGCTCGTCGGGTTGATATTCCAGAAGAAACAGGCGGCACGGATAGACCGGCACCACCTTCTGGATCACTGCACGCAGGCGATTCATCTGGTCAGCGCTGCTGACACACAGCACATTTCCCAGTACAACACGCGATACGGAGTTGGTTTCAACATCCTTTCCCGCAGCAGGCTTCCACAAGGACGACAGTTCACGCTCAATCTTGTCCGGCGACAACGTCACGCTGTGGCCATTCAGGAACATTGCAAAGGAATCAACTGCCATTGGATGTCTTTCTTTGAATTAGGGAACTGGCGTTGGAACAGCGATGCCATCGGGAACTGTCTTCAGGATTTTTGTGCGTTCTGCCTGAAACTTCTTGTCATAAGCCGCGAACTCATCCGGTGGAAGATTCTTCTTTGCGTTCTGGCGACGCTTCTCGAAGCGCGCTGCAATTTTTCCCGGGACAATCGCCCTGGCCTTGAGGCGCTGCACCGGCGTCAGCACCGATTCCGCCTTGTACAAGCGGTTCAAGCGATCCTGAAAAGTCTTCGGTGGCGGATCTTCCGCGAAGATGGCATTGATCTTCTTCTCCTGATCCGGGGTGATGCCGATTTGCTTCGCCATTGCCAACCGCTCCTTCTCCGTGAACAGCGACCCGCCGTCCGACGGGCCTCCCTTGCCGAACGTCGTCAATCTTCCCGAATCCTTTTCGGCTTTCGCGCTCGCTGGTGGTGCCATCCCAAAGAATGCCCCCTGCACCCTCGGCCAAAGGTACAGGGCCATCCCCAAAACCGTAATGATGGCGAAAGTGGCGATGAGTTTCTGCTTGCCGGTCATCCGCAGCCAATCCCTTCCAAAAAAATAGCCCCAAGCCTCGAATCTGGATCGACCCCCACGGCCAAAAAGTCCAGCGGAACGTGGTCGGAGCAAGGTTCACGCCTCAAGAAGCACTTGCCTTGATCACCGTCTGGGAACCACCCTCAGCCATCATCGATTCAGGGCTATCCCTTAACCTTCCATGAAATTCAACAAACCCAAGCATCCCGTGGTCATCATTGGCGCCGGAATCGCAGGCCTTTCCGCAGCGCAAACACTCAAGGACCTGGGCATTCCACACCTGATACTGGAAAGCTCCACCGTACCCGGCGGGCGAATCGCCAGCAGATACGGCGACGGTTGGATTGCGGATCATGGAACACAATTCATCGAGCAAAAGGACACCACCATCCTCGACCTCATTCGCAAGGTCGGCATGGAGGAGAATCGGGTCTCCATTCAAGGCGGCATTCTCACGCTCAAGGCAGATCGTTCCATCGTGACTCCGCAAGACGGTGGTGTCGATCTTCGCCGTCTCTGCATTGACATCGGTTTTGGGGCATTCACCGAGCGTCTGGCCCACATGCTGAACGTCCGCTACGGCACGCGCGTCGGCGCCGTGCGCTGGGACAACGACGACAAGGTTTTCTGGTGGGAGAAGGAGGGCCATGTCTTCTGGTTCGAAGATCAGAACGGTGAGCCACTCGTTGATCCCGTTACACAGAAACTACTGCTGGGCAGCGGACTCATCATCGCCACCACACCCTCCGTCGCCAGCGGCATCATGAACAACAGCCCATCACTGGCACCCGTCGCGCCGCTCCTCAAGGACGTCAGGCTCAGCACCAACTTCACTGCCATCTTCAAGGTTCCACGCCAACCCGGCCACTTCTACGCCCTGGAAGGTGAACCCGGCGCGCGCATCAAGTGGCTCGCCTTTGACGACCGCAAGGCGCCTGAACGCATCGATTCGAAATACTCCCTCATTGTTGTCACGGCGAGCGATGAATGGAGTGCCAGGTTGATGCGGGAGGATGACGAAACCGCGCTCGCCGAGTTGTGGGTGGAGGTTCGCAACGTCATTCAATCGCTTCCTGAATTTCCGCTGGACCAACAGTGGAAGAAATGGAACTCCGCCGTCCTCACGTCAAAGCCACTTGGCCAGCCGCTTCAACAGGGCATCGCCAGCGGCCATTGGCCAACGAATCCCGCACACGCACCGTTTGCCCTCGCGGGGGATTACATCCACGGCAATAACGCCGAGGACGCCGCAAGGTCCGGCGTCGAGGCGGCCTACATCGTCGCATCGCAAATCCCGAAGAAGTACCACCTGTTGGGACTTGAAATTCCTGCGTAGGAATTGAACAAGCACAAACACCAAGGAGCAGGTGTCGTCAGGTCCCTGCTCCTTTTTTGACAAAGCCGTGGCACCAATCGCTCCTGAAGAGAGCTATTTCCTCTTCTTTTCCCGCGCCGCCTTCAGGATCCTGGCCGCCTCAAAGTTCCATGTGCCCTCCGGGTCGTAGATCTCCAGGAACCGCTTCAGGTTCTGCTCGCCTACTTCAGACGTGATCAATGATTCCGCCAACTGTTTCAGCGCCCGCTCGCGCTCGCTTCGGCTCACGTTGCGACCGCAGCGCGAGCCGTCCAGGTCGATGAGCGCCCAGCACTTCGCCACGTCCTCCCCGCGGGCGATGCAGTCCAAATCCATGAACAGGTGATCGCTGCGATAGTCGGCGTGCAGCACTCCGCGCTCGTGCAGGAGGCGAGTGAACTTCGCGAGGCTCTCCCACTCCGCGCAAAATCGCTTCGTCGTCTTGAAGAACTCCTTCGCCACCCGCCATCGCCCTGGAAGGGCGCGTGTTGCGTAGAAGATCGCGTGCGCCGATTCACTTTTCACCATGGCCTCGCTGTAATACAGCGGCTCCGGCACAGTGAAACCCGCCCGCAGGAACGCCCCCGCCAACTCGAATTCCCGCCACTCCTTCGACTCACGAAACCGCGCCGCCAGCCGCGCCACCGGCCCGCGCAGGAGGCTCCGCTTCGCATAAATTCGCTGCGGCGTCCCGCTTGCATCCACGAACGTAAGCCCGACGACCGTGCGTGCCCGCGAAACCTTCGCCACGTGATGCTCCGGAAAATCCTGCGGACTGCGCCGCATCTCCTTCCATGGAAGGCCCAAGGGGTCGAATTCCGCGATCCATGCCACGCACCGCCGTGCCTTGTACGGCGGCGGAGCATCGTTCAGCATCGAATCGGTCGTTTGCATCACCGCGGGAAATGAGAGGGTTTGATGGACTTGACGCCCTGCCCGTGCGACACCAGACAATCAACCCTGCGAGTCTTGGTGCAACCCTCATGGCATTTACCACAGAAGAAAAAATTCAGCAGCTTGAGAACCTTGTCCAGTTGGAGCCCAACGATTACCTCTGCCATTTTATGCTCGCCAAGCTGTACATTGAAACCAAGAACTTCCCAGCCGCCGCCATCGCCGCCGATCGCTGCATTGCTCTGAAGCCCGATTACTCCGCGGCCTACCGTGCCGGCGGCGACGCCTATCGGCTTGCAGGCGAGCACGAGCGCGCCCGCGACGTCTATACGCGTGGCATCGCGGTCGCCGAGGCCAACCGCGACCTTCAAACGGTGAAGGAAATGACCATGTTCCGCAAGAAGCTTGGGCCGAAATGACCGCCAACGCGCTTCTTCCCCTGGAACGCCCGGAGAAACCCTTCATCTCCGTCGTGATCCCCTGCTACAACGAGGAGGAGTCACTGCCACGGCTGTATGCGCGCCTCACAAAAATCCTCCAGAAAACCACCAATCGCTACGAGATCGTGTTCTCCAACGATGGCAGCCGCGACCAAACCATCGCTGTCATTCGTGACCTTGTTGCGAAGGATCCCCACGTTCGCGGTGTCGACCTTTCGCGGAACTTTGGCCATCAGGTTTGCCTCACCGCGGGGCTGGATGCCGCGCGCGGCGAGGCCATCGTCATGATGGATGCGGACCTTCAGGATCCCCCTGAACTGATTCCGCGCCTGGTTGCCAAGTGGCGCCTCGGCGCGGATGTGGTCTATGCTGTTCGCAAGAAGCGCCACGGCGAAGGCGCCTTCAAGCGGGCCACCGCTGCAATGTTCTATCGCGTGCTGAAGCATTTCACGCGCATCAACATCCCCGTCGATACGGGCGATTTCCGCCTCATTGACCGCCGTGCGCTCGATGCAGTCCTTGCGATTCGCGAATCCAACCGCTTCCTTCGCGGACTTTTCACCTGGGTCGGTTTTCGGCAGGAGCCGGTCTACTACGTTCGCCAGCGGCGGTATGCCGGCGAAACGAAGTATCCGCTGGCAAAGATGGTGCGCTTTGCCATGGACGGCATCACCAGCTTCTCCTCCGTGCCACTCCGCTTTGCCATGTGGATCGGCCTGGCTGCCGCATTCATCGCCTTCCTCTACAGCCTTCGGGTTGTCTATACAGGAATGTTCGGTGGCGGCGTGCCCGGTTGGGCGTCCACGACGGTCAGCGTCCTCTTCCTTGGCGGCGTGCAACTCTTCACCATCGGCCTGCTGGGCGAGTATGTCGGCCGCATTTTCGATGAAGTAAAGCGCCGTCCCCTTTATCTTGTCCGTGAATTGATTGAAAACGAATCTGTCACCGCACAGCGAGTGGAATCCAAAATCATCCCTGCCTACGACGCGCAGAAAGGCTCTTCATGAAAGGCATCATCCTCGCCGGCGGTCTCGGCACACGTCTCTATCCGCTGACGAAAATCACAAACAAGCACCTGCTCCCCGTCTACAACCGCCCGATGATTCACTGGCCGATCCTGTCACTGGTGGAAGCGGGGGTTCGCGACATCATGATCGTGACTGGCGGCAATTTCGCAGGCGCCTTCCTGCAACTCCTTGGGAATGGGAAGGAGTTTGGACTGAAGGACATCCATTACACCTACCAGGAGGGTGAGGGCGGAATCGCCCAGGCGCTTTCGCTCACGGAGAACTTCGTCGACCGCGACAAGTGTGTCGTCATCCTTGGGGACAACGTGCTGGAGAAAAGCATCAAGTCAAGCGTCGACGCCTTCCGCAAGCAGGAGCAGGGCGCGCGCATCCTCCTTCGCAAGGTTCCCGACCCGGAGCGCTTCGGCGTTGCGGAACTCGACAAGAGGGGAAACATCGTCAGCATCGTCGAGAAACCCAGGAAGCCGAAGAGCGACTACGCCGTCACCGGAGTCTACATGTATGACGAGATGGTTTGGGATGTCGTCAAGACACTGAAGCCGAGCGGCCGCGGTGAACTGGAAATCACCGACGTGAACAACGCCTACCTGAAGGCGGGAACGCTCAAGCACAGCATCATGAACGGCTGGTGGACGGATGCGGGACAGTTTGAATCGCTCCTGCGCGCCAACAATCTGGTTGCCAAGCGCGAGGAGAAAAAATCCTTCGCTGCGTTTCTTGCCAAAGACCCCGCACCGGGAAACTAACTAGGCGCTGAATGCGGCCGCTCCGGATTGCAGTTCACGCGCAACCAGCGCTCACGAACGCGGAGCGGCGCATCCTCGCAGCCCTCCTCCTTCGCACGCGCATCCCCGTCGAAATCTCGGATGCACCATCGGCACAATTTCATCTCTCCATCGACGCGCCCCGCGAAGGCGCCACCGTCCTTGTCCGTGCGGACTTGCTTCGCGCCGGGGAAACACTGCCCGGCGCCGCCAAGGCCGGCGCCCCGCGCGACGATCATCAGCGGCCGCTTCCACCCGGCGACGGGCTGCCACCCTCGGTTGACGAGATGGGCTGGGCGCTTCGCAGCGTCATCATCAAGAAACATCCCCAATATGGCATGACGCCGCCTGAATGGCGCTTCTGCCTGACCTTTGATCTCGATTCTGCCGGCATGTTTCATGGAACCAACTCCTGGCACACCTTTCGGCAACTGCCGAAAACTCCCGCCAAGTACATCGAGTTCCTGCGCTCAGGGTTCTCCACCGCTCTCGGCACGGCGCCTGATCCGCACCTTCCCTTCGACTTTCTCCTGAAACTCCTCAAGTTGCAGGAAATCCCCGCGACCTTCTTTGTCCAGACGCATCGTGAACACAAACTCGACAGCTACGACCTGACGAAGGCCGGTGCGCTGCGTCGCGCCATCGGCGATGCGATCAAGCATGGCCATGCGATCGGCCTTCACAGCAGCTACGCCACGCGCGACCGCGATCGAGCATTCTTCCGCGCCCAGTGGAAGCGCCTTCGCGAGGTTTTTGGGGATGCCGTCGGCGACGTTCATCGTGCCCACTACCTTCGTACCTTCGACAATCTTTCGGATTATGACGCCGATGGGCCGCTCATTGATTCATCACTCATGTACGGCAGGCAGTGCGGCTTCCGCCACGGCACGTCCCTTCCCTTCCGCGTGAATGCGGATTTGGTGGAAATTCCGCCCTGCGTCATGGACACCACGCTTCGCTACCATGAAAACCTTGGGCCTGAACAAGCCGTGGAGCGTGGTCTTGCGCTCATGGACACGGCGAAAAAATTTGGCGGGGTTTTCACCATAATCTGGCATCCACATAACCTGAACAACCTCACTTGGGAGGGGTGGGCGAAGGTGCTGTTTTCCCTGATCGGCGAAGCAAAACGTCAAGGCGCGCGGTTTCAAACGCTTGCGGACGCCACCCGTGATTTGCAGGATCAGGCGGACGAGGTCGAACGAGCCCTTTCCACCGTGACGCCATGATCGATCCCACCGCAATAATACATCCCAGCGCCTGCGTTGACGAGCCGTGCATCATCGGCGCGAAGACGCGCGTCTGGCATTTCTGCCATGTGCGCGAGGAAAGCAACATTGGCCCAAACTGCCAGTTGGGGCAGGGGTGCTACGTCGGCCGTGGCGTGAAGATCGGTTCCGGGTCCAAGCTCCAGAACAATGTCTCCATCTATGAGGAAGTAACCCTCGAGGAGGAGGTTTTCTGCGGCCCCAGTTGTGTGTTCACCAACGTGATGAATCCTCGTGCCGCCATCGAACGGAAGCATGAGTTCCGCCCCACCCTTGTGCGTCGCGGCGCGACCATCGGTGCCAACGCCACCATCCTCTGCGGCACCACCATTGGCCGCTGGGCGCTCATCGGGGCGGGCGCCTTCGTCCGCGCGGACGTCCAGGATTTCGCTGTCGTCGTTGGCGTCCCTGCACGCCGCATCGGATGGGTGAGCATCAATGGCGACACGCTGCCATCGCTGCTCGTTGGCGATGTCTATACATGCCCCCATGACGGATCGAAGTACCGCCTTGCGCGCGCCAATCACCTTGAACTCATCACGCCGGAGCCAGCCGTTCGCCAATGACCAACGTTCCCGTTTCAGTAGCCGTTTGCGGGCTTGGCGAATGGGGCCCCAACCTGCTTCGGAACCTTCTTCAGAACGAGCTTTGCCACGTTACGGCGCTTTGTGACCGTGACAAGGCACGTGCGACCGAATATGCCAGGATCCACAATATCAAGTCAGTATATGATTCGGTGGATCACGTCGCGCTCGACCCCTATGTGAACGCTGTGATTCTCGCGACGCCCGCAGGATTTCACGAGGAACAGGTCAGGACCCTTCTTGATGCGGGCAAGGATGTGCTCGTGGAGAAACCCCTCGCCCTCACGCTGGACGGCGCCCGCGACCTCGTGAAGCTTGCCCGCGCCAAGGATCGCATCCTCATGCCCGGGCACACGTTTCTCTTCAATTCCGTGGTCCGGCGCGTGAAACGTGAGCTTAATGCGGGCACGCTTGGAAAATTGAACCTCATCCTCGCCCAGCGCATGTCCCTTGGCCGCGTGCGCGAGGATTGCAACGCCCTCTGGAACCTCGCACCGCACGACATTTCCATCCTGCTTTACTGGCTGGACATGATGCCGGTCACTGTCACTGCCCGCGGCATCGCGTTCCATGAGGGCTACAAGCAGGAGGACATTGCCTTGTGCATCCTTGAATTCCCGGGCACGATTGCCTCCGTGCAGGTGAGTTGGATGAACCCCGTGAAAGTTCGCCAGATGACGCTCGTGGGATCACAGCGCATGTTGATTTACGATGACGTCTCCCGCGACCGTCCCCTGACTCTCTATGATCAACGCATTGAAGAAGTCCCCCGCGTCCACGGAAAGGGAACCATGGAGGAGTTTGAGCTGCGCGCACGACGCGGGGCGGAAACATCCATCACCGTCGAGCAGAGAGAGCCACTTGCGGAGGAAGTTTCCCACTTTCTTTACTGCGTAGACTCCCGTGAACAGCCCCTTTGCGGCGGCGATCAAGCCCTTCGCGTCATGAGTGTCCTTGAGGCCTGCCAGCGTTCCCTGCGCAATGGCGGGCAGGCCATGACGCCGGAGCCTGTTTGATGAAACCGATCCCCTTCCTTGACCTTCAAACCCTTCATGCCTCCATCGCTGGAGAATTGAACGACGCGATGGCAAAGGTCCTGCAACACGGCCAGTTCATCCTGGGACCTGAAGTCCGTCTCTTCGAGCATCAGTTCGCCAACTTCGTCGGATCACGCGCCGCCATCGGGTGCGCGAACGGCACTGCAGCACTCCACGCCGCCCTTCATGTGCTCGGCATCGGCCCCGGCATGGAGGTCGTCCTTCCCGCGCATACCTTCATCGCCACCGCTGAGGCCGTGATCCTCACCGGCGCACGCCCCGTCTTTGCGGAAGTGACCGAAGAAACCATGCTGCTCGACCCCACGAAATTGCGGTCCGCCTTTTCCGCCCGAACCGCAGCCATCATTGCAGTTCATCTCTACGGCATGCCGTGCGACATGGATGCCATCCGCGCCATCGCTGCGGAGAGGAACCTTGCCATCGTGGAGGACGCCGCCCAAGCCCACGGCGCCACCTATCATGGGAATCAGGCGGGCACGCTCGGCGCCACGGCCTCCTTCAGTTTCTTCCCCGGAAAAAACCTTGGTGCTTTCGGCGACGCGGGTGCCGTCACCACCAACGACCCCACCCTCGCGCGCAAGCTCCGCCTGTATGTGAACCACGGACGCGAGGCGAAGTTCGAGCACCTGAGCATCGGCAACAACTATCGCCTCGACACCCTGCAAGCTGCAGTTCTCAGCGCAAAGCTGCGGCACCTTGACGAGTGGAACAACCAGCGCCAACGCCTTGCCGCCCGCTACATCGAGCACTTTGCACAGGAACCCTTCTCATCATTCCCTGTTCAGGTGCAGGTCGCGCCTACGGGGGCGGCTTCAAGCTATCACCTCATGGTTGTCAGGACTCCCCATCGCAACGAGGTCATGGAAGAGCTTCGCAAGCGTGGCGTGCCCACGGGCCTTCACTATCCGATTCCCTGCCACCTGCAACCGGCCCTCGCTGAGTTTGGCGGCGGCCCCGGCTCACTTGTGGTGACGGAAAAACTCGCACAACAGGTCCTAAGCCTTCCCATGTGCCCCACCCTCACCGTGGATGACGTCGATCGAATCTGCGACATCTTCCGCGCAGTCATCATTCACATGAAGTTGAGATAACATGAACGAAACGTGGTTCGTCACCGGCGGTGCAGGATTCATCGGCAGCAACTTTGTCCGCCTCGCGCTCGCCGAGGACTGGTGTGAAAAGGTTGTCGTCTTCGACGCCCTCACCTATGCGGGGAATCTTGACAACTTGCAACCGTACCTGGAAACCGATTCGCGCATCGTGTTCGTGCGCGGCGATGTGGCAAATGTCGCAGATGTGGACAAGGCCTTCGCCGAACACAAGCCCCATCGCGTGTTCCACTTTGCCGCCGAATCCCACGTCGACCGCAGCATCCAGAACTCCGCGCCCTTCGTCATCACGAATGTCCTCGGCACGCAACTCCTTCTCTCGGCTGCGCGCACACATGGCACGAAGCGATTCCTGCTCGTATCCACGGATGAAGTGTACGGCGCGCTGCCGCTCAACTCCACCGACAAGTTTCACGAGAAGCGCCCCTACTGCCCCAGTTCCCCCTACGCGGCAAGCAAGGCATCCGCGGACTTTCTCGCCCTCGCGGCATACCATACCTATGGGCAGGACGTGGTCATTACCAACTGCTCGAACAACTACGGGCCCTATCAGTTTCCGGAAAAACTCATTCCGCTGATGATCATGAACGCGCTGAAGGGTGAACAGCTCCCCGTCTACGGCGATGGCCTCTATGTCCGCGACTGGATCCACGTGGAGGATCACTGCCGTGCGGTGAGGCTCTGCGGCCTTGAGGGAAAATCGGGAGAGACCTACTGCATCGGGTCCGACAACGAACAGCCAAACATCGCTGTCGTGAGAATGATCCTCAAGCTAACGAATCGCGACGAATCCCTCATCAGATACGTCAAGGACCGGCCCGGCCACGACCGCCGCTACGCCATCGACTCCACAAAGGTTCACGGGCAACTCGGATGGAGGCCAAGGATTGATTGGCAGGAAGGATTGGCCGCGACCGTGCGATGGTACATCGACAATGCCACCTGGCTTGAACGCATCCACACAGGTGAGTTCCAGAAATACTACGCGGAGCTTTACGGAAACAGGT
>JADLAR010000025.1 GCA_020848155.1 Candidatus Sumerlaeota bacterium | reverse complement strand
CGGCGCGGTATGTCAACTTTTCCATCGAAAAAACCCCTCTCAATAGTTCAGGCGACGCCAGCCTTGGCGCCTTCCGTCGCTGGTGACTGCTCACTGGAACTCATTTCCGCCTTCATCGCCGCTGCGGCAATCGCTTCCTTTCGCTCTGCGCGGCGGCGGCGAACCGCCTCCAGCTTGTTGAACAACTCGGGATCATCCAACTTGACCATCGTTCCAAGGCAGAAGTCTGCGATGGGGATGACCACGTTCAGGTTTTTCTTGTAATGGATGTGGTGAAGGCGGTGATGATTGTTGATGAACTGGAAGAACTTGGTGCGTTCGAAGGAGCGATCAGCCGGGACATGCATGCAGAAATGCACGTATTCGTAGAGTGCGTAGTAGCTACCCATGCCGACAAGTGCGGAGGCGAGAGCCGTGATGGCGCCAGGCCATCCGGCGATGAAGAACGTGGGGATGGAGATGGAGGCAAAAATTGGAACGTGGAGGCCAACCAGAAGCGGTGCGTTCCACCAGGCAAACGTTAGGTGCTGTTCCGCCTCCTTGTCATGCAACTCCTTGCTGAGGCAGTAGGTCGCATCAGCCTTGAAGATGTCATGGTGCTCAAGTTGGTGGGCACGGTGTGGGTAGCGCATGAATCTGTCATCATGCATGATGTAACGATGAAGGACCCATTCGAAAAAGCTGCTGTAGACGAAGGCACCAAGGAATACGACGACCGCGATAAGGCTGAGGGACAGGAGCAAAGTAACCTCGTACTGAAGGAAGTGATGTTAAAACCGCAGGCTGGCGATGGCGCCTTCAAGAATCCCTGCCTGTCGAAGCGGCGAAGACTAGGGAGAGGTGCCTTGGAAACACAACCCAAAATGGCAACCCCGCCAAAATCAGTCATCTGATTTTTATTGGTACTCCCAAGGGGATTCGAACCCCTGTTACCGCCGTGAGAGGGCGGTGTCCTAGACCCCTAGACGATGGGAGCGAGGGTCGAAAAATTGGCTGGGGAACTAGGACTCGAACCTAGAACATTCAGATCCAGAATCTGACGTGCTACCAGTTGCACCATTCCCCAGCAGGGCCGATCACGCAGAGTCCGCGCAATCGGGGTGTTAGAGACATGGCAAGGCGTCCGCTCGTCAAGGATGAAGTCGCCGACGGAGTGCAAAGAAACGCTTGCCTGAGTAAAGCAGAACGCGGACTATAGGAACCGCTGTCTGCAAGTGGGGCAGCATGCGACTCACCCCAAGGAAACCTCCCCAGCCGTTTCATGCCGATCATCAACTACAGAACGCGGGAAGTGAACTGCAAGATTGTGTACGTGGGGCCCAGCCTTGGCGGAAAAACCACGAACATCCAGAACATCCATCAGATTATCCCTGACGTGAACAAGACGAAGCTGTCCTCGATCAATACGGAGGGGGATCGCACGCTGTTCTTCGATTACTTCTCCCTGGATTTGGATGACATTGCGGGGTTCAAGACCAAGTTCCTTGTCTATGGCGTTCCCGGCCAACCGTATTACCGTTCCACGCGAAAGATGGTGTTGAACGGGGTGGATGGCCTTGTCTTTGTGGCCGACAGTGACAAGTCCCGCATGGCGGACAATATTGAATCGCTGGAGGATACGAAGAGCATGTTGAAGGAGTATGGCTACGACTACCTTACCATGCCGCTCGTTTTTCAATACAACAAGCGTGACCTGTTCTTCATCACCCCCGTGCAGGAATTTGAGGAAGTGCTGAACGAGCGGAAGTGCAAGAGCTTCGAGGCTGTGGCGATCGAGAACAAGGGCGTGGTGGAAACCTTTCGCGCGGTGTGCGGCGAGGTTGTCCAGAAACTGACACAACAACTCGCCCAGCAGTATGGCAGTCCCAGTTCCTTTCGCTAAGGAGCGCAACCCCACCGTGGTACTGGAGCATAGTCGCGAATGAGCACCGCTGAAAGACCAGTCCGTGGCACGGTCAACTCCGGCGCCCTCATTCATTTTTCATCAGAGGCGCTTCAACGCATCGATCTGGCTTTGGATGACCTCCTTGCGGAAAGCAAGGCGCGCTGTGTCTTCGTGATCGACCGTACGGGCTGCATCCTTTCATCCGCGGGTGATTTCCATCCACTGGCCCCGGAAACGATGGCGGCTGTTGCGGCCGGTGTCATTGCCGCGCTGAACACGATGGTTTCGCGGGCCGCCAGTCCTGAAGTTTCCATCCGCTTCTATGGCGGCAACATCGATCGCATTCATTACATGCTGCTGGCGGACCGCGTGATCCTTTGCATGATGCATGGTCGATCGACCACCACGGGAAGCATTCGGGCGGCAGCGAAAAAGTGCGGCGCCATCATGGAAACACTCATAGATTCCGACAAGTGCTCCATCCATGACGCAGGAACCGTCATCAAGTCCGTTCAGTATATTGAGTCGAAACTGAACGACCTGTTCAAGGACGCCAACTAGGAAGTCGCAGCAAGCGGGTCGCGGCTCATCGGGTTTCCACTACCCGCAGCCGCTCTTCCTCCACTCCAGTTTCACAAACTCGAACCGCAAGTCAGCGTTTGGGCCGTCGCACGCGAGAATGCCGACGGACGATTCGGCGTGGTTGAATCGCGGTGGCGATGCGGCGCCCGGATTGACGATGTGGATTCCTTCGCGTTGCTCCATCCTTTGGATGTGGCTGTGGCCGTAAAGAATCAGTCGAACGCGATTGGGGCGGAAGGTCCCGCATAGTTCCGCGGCACGCTGGTCGGGTTTGACGGGATATTCATGCCCATGCGCGATGGCGATTCTTCCGATTGGGAGATCGACGATGCGCTTCAGGGGTTGTCGGGTGGAGACAGAGTCCACATTGCCTGCCACGGCAAAAACCGGGGCGATGATTTCAAGTTCGTCCAAGACATCGTCCCCGCCTGAATCACCGGCGTGAAGGATCAGGTCCACGCCCGCAAAAATCTCATGAATTCGCGGATGAACGCGGCCATGCGTGTCGCTGATGAGGCCGATCTTCAACTGCCGTCAAAAACCGGGAGCCGAAGGAAACGGCATTGTTGGGTTTCCCATCATGGGCGCAGGCGGGTTCGTGGGTGGTGGAGGAAGACGATTGAAGATCTCCCACTGTGGTCCGAATTGTTCCAGGTAGAAGATGTTGAATGAGCGCCTGAGAACAGCGAATGGCAGGGAGGGAATGGCGACGAACACCGGAAGGAAGCCGATGCAGCAGGTCAGGCACCCGAAGAGCATCGTGGCGAAACCTGCCAAAAGCCCGATGCCCAGCGCCAGTAGGACGCGTACAAGAAGATAGAATGCAATCGTGCCCTTGTTGTCGTTCAACAGCGCTTGGAAAATCCTGAATGCGGGGAGGAACTTGAGGCGTTTCCTGAACATGATCAGCGGAACAAAGTCGTTAATGAGCATCAGAAGTAGTGCCACGATGATGAAGAGGGGCACCAGCACGAGCGTTCCAATGATCAGGACCACGGCCCCCGACGCCATAATCGCATCCGCGCTTTTTCCCGAATTCACGGCAGCCACAATGAAGGGCAATGCGCTCAGGGCGATCAACAACACGACGAGAATATAGGCACACGCGACAGCGAAGCGGAATAGGAAGAGCGAGTTCCCCTGTTCCTTGTGGGCGCTCCAGGAAGCGCCAATGCTCGGGACTCCCGTGACGACGCCGTCGATGAACATGAACTCGGCACGCGAAGAAAGCCAGTTCACAAGGGCACTGATGAGAATGATGACAAGCGCAATGGCGAGCACGATGAGGATCACCATCGCCATGTGTTGTTCCATCCAGTTGGTGGCCTCGTGAAGTTCCGCCCCGCCTCCCGAGTTGCCACCACCTCCAAAATTTCCCGTGGGAAAGCCGCCACCTTCACCAAGCATTGTCACCCAGAGTGAAACAGCAAACATCAACCAGCGTTCCACCTTGAATGGAAACAGAATGGTTTTGGTCCAGTCCATCGCGCGTTCAAAGGCTGCGGAGCAGGAGGGAACAGGCTTGGAGGTTTGTGGTGGATACTGCGACATTTGGAGATCAGCCCGCTGGCATGTCATAATGGTAATCAAAATTCTTCCAGCGCTTGTAGCGCCGTGCTTCACCATATATGGCAAGACCAGCCGCGCCGACTGCATAGAGGATCGTGGCAGGAATCCCCACCAACTTGCCGGTGCCCGTCAGTGGGTAGTCTTTTGGAGAAATGAAGCCGTCGACAAGCGAGGCGATGGGGGAAATGGCAAAGCACTCCTGCCAGAAGGAGCGCACATTGATCAGCGTGGCCATGGAGGCGATGATAATCGGAAACCCCACAAGCAGGGAGAGGGCGACAACAAGGGTTGTTGCGGCGGCCTTCCTCCGCGAACCGGTGATGCCCATCACTCCACGTGCCAGAAAAACGAAAAATGCGTAAGAGGAGAGTGATGTCAGAAGAAAGGATTTCACCAGCCCCAATGGCAGCAATGGTGTCTTGACGAAGCTGCCATAAGAACTCAGTACGATGTACCAGATCAAGCCAAGCGCGGCGAGGTAGGGGATGGTCTGGTCCAGAGGCCTCAGCATGGGGAGATGGCGCTTTAGGTGCCAAATTTCATCTCCAACCTCCATGCGGCCCACGGCGAAGCACTGCACCGCAACCAGCAGCATTAGGTAGCCGGAAACAAGGAATGAAATCTCCGGGACTTCCTTCGTGAAGGGGTTTGCGCTGAGGAGGCCAATGAATCCGCCCAGGATGATTGCGAAGAGGAGTGCGAACTGCCAGTGGCTGAAGGCGCGTGTATCCTCAGGCTCGAACAACTTTCGAGCCGCGAGCAGCAAAAACACCCAGGAGATGCCGATCATTCCAAGGACGCCGATGGACCAGGTGGGAATGCCGACATTGAAAATGAAGAATGAAGATGGTGCCGCGGTTCCGCCTGTGCCCACGGCAGCGGTGGAACCAAAGAAAAACGCATATTGCTGGTAGAGGAAGAACCCGCCGAAGATCAGGCCGAAGATCATGAAGACGACGATTCCCTGGGCGGTGCGGGTGCGCTCCGTGACACTGGAAATGTAGAGGCCGAAGCTCGACAGGACGCAGGACGTGCCCAGCAGGAAGAAGAACATCTTCACGACGTCTTCAAGGCTGATACCACCGTATAGGAATGTGAGGGAAATTAGTGGCAGTGCGCACAACAGTGCGAGGCCGACATAGAAGGCGGTGGAAAGAAAACAGCCGAGTATATACATCCAGCGCGTGATCGTGGTCACGCGTAGGAAGTCAAAGGTCTTCCTTTCCTTTTCGCCGGTGGTGACGCCAGCCGTGATGGTTGGCGCGATGATCAGCACCAGCAGCATTTGGATGCCAGACACGCCCCGGAAAATCATGAGCCCGGTGGATTGCAGTTCCTTCAGCATCGCCTGGCTGAGGTTCGCCCATGGCGGCGGACTGTAGAGGAGCAGGATGCCAACGGTGACAATGGCCATCACCATGATGTAGGTGATGATGCTGTAAACGAGGGCCTTTCCGCGCATGCGGCGGCGCAATTCCCTCATCAGGATTGGATTGTCGACGATGTTCTGGAACAGCCGCGTCATTGCCGTAATTCACTTTTCTCCCAAGGGAGTGTGATTACTACGATTTGTTGCTGCGCGAGAGGTCTTCCACGATGCTTTGAGTCAGGTACTTGTCACGCACATTGGCGTTTGCAAGAATTTCGGTCACCGTGCCGGACACCATGACCACGCCGGAGTGGAGCATGTAGCTGCGGTCCGTGATGTTCAGTGTTTCGCGCACGTTATGATCCGTGATAAGCACGCCAAGGCCCTTCTTGCGAAGGTCGCTGATGATTTTCTGGATATCTTCAACGGTCTTCGGGTCGATGCCGGTGAAAGGCTCGTCCAGGAAAATGAACGTGGGGCCGGTCATGAGGGCACGGGCGATTTCAACGCGCCGCTTTTCACCACCGGAAAGCTTTTCTGCCACGCGGCGTTCCACATACCCAAGACCCAGTTCCTCAACGAGGTCGTCGACGAGCGGGCGAATTTCGTCCTTGGTGTGTCCCTGTGCCTGAAGCACGGCCATCAGGTTCTCGCGAACAGTCATCTTCCGGAACACGCTGGTTTCCTGTGGAAGATAGCTGATACCAAGGCGGGCGCGATGATGAATCGGCATGGAGGTCATTTCCTTGCCGTCGAAAAAGATCTTTCCCTGGGTGGGTTGGGTGAATCCCACCAGCATCTTGAAGGTGGTGGTCTTCCCGGCGCCATTGGGGCCAAGCAGGCCGACGATTTCCCCGGCCTTCACCGTTACGGAAACATCATTCACGACACGCGCGGGGCCGTAGTCCTTGACCAGGTGTTCGGTGGTAATAACCGCGTCTTTCTTGATCGAGTTAATCATCAAAGTCCGGAAAATGGGAGATTAGTCGCGGATTCTTTCCAGCGGACGGGTGGGTGACAAGAGAAAGGTAAGGACGGCGCGGATGGCTGGGGGGCGCCGTTTGCACCGTGGGGAAAGCCATCGACACCAATGGCAGCGGACGGCAGCTTGCATGGCGTTGGATTTTCATTTGAAGGGGTTTTTCTGTGAAACGTCATTTATCCCGGCTTTCGATCCTTGCATCGCTCATTGTGATTCTTTTGGCGTGCTCAACGCTTCAGGCTCAGGATCAGTCAACAGAGATCAAGTCGGCCATAACCGGCCTTCTGGAAGAGATTCGCAAGGAAGCTCCACCGAAGAATGGTTTCGACGGAATCGTGCCGACCGGCACGGAAATTCGGCGGGTGGAAATTGATGGCAACGAGGTGAGGCTGATTTTCAATCCGCCGTTGGGCTACAAGTCCTGGACACCCGAAACGCGGGATGGCTTCCGCGAAAGGCTGAGCAAGGCGCTAGAGGGAAAGCTTCAGGACAATGCGGCGATCAAGGTGCTGATTCAGTACGATTCCCGCGGTGGGGAGATCCTGCGCGACTTCGATGAGCACGTCACCACTCCGGAGACAATTCGCAAGCGCAACGAAGCGCGGAAAATCCCCGCACCGAAACTTGCAGCGCCGCTGGTCGATCACGTCCAGTACGCCGGGCCGGCACGAACAAATGGCCTGGCCAACCGCTACCTGGTGATGGGGCCCAGCCACGGCTGGACGTGGCACAAGGAGAATCGCTGGCAGTTCCAGCGCGCCCGCGTCTATACGATCGTGGAGGATTTGCTTCCGATTTCATTCGTGAATCCGTTCCTCATGCCGATGCTGGAAAATGCGGGCGCAACGGTCTTTGCGACGCGTGAACGTGATTATCAAACCGCAGAAGTGATCGTTGACAATGATGGGGTGTCCAACCTTTCGAGTTTCACAACGGAAGGGGATTGGACCGCCAGCGGCGCGAAGGGTTGGAAAGGCCCGCGTCCGGCCATGTTGGACGAGATGACGGAGCCATTTACGCTGGGGACAACGCTTCGCGCCACGGCGAAGCCGGACGATGCGGGGACAACAATCGGAGCGCATTACCTTCCATACATCCCGAAGCAGGGACAGTATGCGGTGTATGCCTCATGGTCTCATGCGCCGGAAAATAGTCCGTCGGTTCCCATCGTGATTCGTCACCTTGGTGGTGAGACAACCGTGCGCGTGAATGAGCAGGCGGGTGGAAGCACATGGATTTTCCTTGGATTTTATCGCTTTGAGAAAGGTGTGGATTTTTCGCACGGCAGCGTTTCAATCATGGCAAGTGGTGCAGCCGAGGGAATCGTGACCGCAGACGCCGTGCGCTTCGGCGGTGGCATGGGGAACGTGGCGCCGATGGATACCATCAGTGGCAAGCCACGCTACGCGGAGGGCGCGCGATACTTCCTGCAATACGCCGGCGCGCCTGCAAAGCTGGTCTACTATATTTCCAAGTTCGAAAGTGAGGCTCACTTCGGAACCGACTATTGGACAGACATTGCATCCCGTGGCGAGTGGGCGAACTACCTGCACGGTGCGCCCGATGGTCCCAACGTGGATCGCGAGAATCCGGGGCTCAAAGTTCCGATCGACTTGTTCTTCGCATGGCACACGGACGCGGGGTTTGACCAAAAGGGCCTCATTGGCACATTGGCGATTTATTACCTTCGTGGTGATGATGGCAAAGACACCTTTCCCGACGGACGATCGCGCTGGTTGAACCGCGATCTTGCCTCATTGATCCAGGATGAGGTTGTTCGTACAGCGCGGGTCAGTTACACTTCCACATGGGCGAAGCGCGCCTTGATGGACCGCAACCTTGGCGAGGCGCGTCGCGCGAACATGCCCTCAATGCTGCTGGAATCGTGGTCGCACCACAATTTCAACGACAACAAGTACGGCAATGATCCGCGTTTCCGACGCGACATTGCGCGCGCAGCCTACAAGGCGATCCTGCGCTTCGTCGCGGCGGAAAATGGGTTCGATCCCATCGTGGAGCCACTGGAGCCGACCCACCTTGTCGCGCGCCAGGCGGGAGATGGAAAGGCTGTGGTGACCTGGCGCGAGCAGCCTGATCCACTGGAACCGACTGCGGTTGCGAAGGGCTACATCGTGTACAGGAGCATGGATGGCACGGCCTTCGACAACGGCACCTTCGTGGCTTCCCCCGTCTGCAACTTGGAAGGATTGAAGTCAGACAAGTCATATTTCTTCCGCGTGACGGCCGTGAATGAGGGTGGCGAGTCGCTACCGTCCCGTGTGGTGGGCCTGCGCTGGATGCCGGGGAAGAAGCCACTCCTGATCGTGGATGGTTTTGATCGCATCAGCGGCGCGAAGATCATCCACGAAAAGAATGCACAGGGCTTCGACAGGAATGATGATCCGGGTGTTGGTTATCACTACAATTACGGACTTGTGGGGGATCAATACGACTTCGATCCCGAGTCAAAATGGGCGAACGACCTGGAGACGCCCGGCATGGGGGCGAGTCTTAGCAATATGGAAAACGCCATGGAGCTTGGGAACACGTTTGATCACGTCGTTGCCCATGGCGCAGCGCTGGCGAAGCTTGGTTACGGTTTTGATTCGATGACGTCCGATGCATTTGAAGCGGCGGATGGTGGAGTGGACTATCGTGCGGTGGACTGGGTCGCTGGTCGCCAACGCACGATCATGCCGTTTGAAGGCATGGAGGGAAATCAGGGCGAACCGGATCGCATGCGGCCTCAATTTCAGGTCCTACCGAAGAACACGCGCGATCGGTTGACGTCCTACATCAAGGATGGTGGGAAGGTCTTTTTGAGTGGAGCGTACATCGTGGAGGACCTGACAACTGGCGGCCTTGCAAACGATGACAGCATCACGTTCGCCAGTGACGTCCTTGGTGTCGAGTTTTTCAAAGCAAGGGCAACAAGCGCCAATGAGGTGAGCGTGATCGAAGGAAATGAAAACTTCAAGGGGGTCGAGCCATTCCGCTTTGGCCGCGATTTGGAACCGGAGATCAATATCCTTCCGACCGTGTACAAGGTGAACTCGGCTGAATCTTTCCTTCCGACGAAGAAAGGGTTCAATGCACTGCTGGAATACTCGGATACGCAGCAGGTGGCCTGCATGGGAAATTCAAGCGTGGTTCTGGCGGGCTTTCCGCTGGAGACGGTGATGCCTCCCGTGCGCCGGGCTGAGGTTTTGGGCGCGGCATTGAAGCAGGTGGGAGTCACTCCATAAGGGTATGGCAGGCGGTTGTTTCAAACCTTCGAAATCAGGAAGAGGACGCCGAGACCAACCGCCACGGCGAAGGCATAATAGAGGATGGAGCGCCAAACGTCATGGCGGCGCACGGATTGCGGCTGGCCGTCATGATCTTCGGCTTGGTGGCTTGTCAGGGGTGAATGGTTGAAGTCGGTGCGCATCGTCTCAGGTTAATTTCCCCGCGGTGAAAGAGGCTGCTTGCCAATCTTCCCGTCCCCGCCTTAGCTCTTGCTTCAAGCATGGTGCAGGTTTCCATGACCGTCTCAAATTTCTTCGCGGGCAAAAGGAAAATTCACGCCTTGAAAAAGCGCATCCGCTCACGGATTTTTGCTGTTGTCTTGCTTTTCGCACTGTTGCTGGTGCCACCGCCCGATGAAGTGCCTGCGCGGGAGCCTCAAAATCCGGCGGCGAAGTACCTGCCGAAGATTGTTGAAGACGCCTTCAACCCCGACGTGACCGATGCAAATCGGGGGAAGGAGGCGCCAAAGCGTGGTGGCAAATTCCGGATCCGCACCCCGGCGTCCTATCAAAATCTGAATCGCCTGCTGATAAGTGGTCAGGAAGAACAATTGATCATCAATCATCTTTCCGACTCTCTCGTGGAACGGGATCAGGAAACACTGGAATTCTATCCCGGTATCGCTTGGTGCTGGAAGGAAACCGACATCATCAAGAGGAAGGACGGGGTGCCCGTTGAGGGACGAATCATCGAGAAGAACGATCAGGTTGTCACGTTCGTTCCGGATGCGTGGCGCATCACCTATGCCCGATGTGATCTGGATAAGGTTGATGAAGCGGGAAATTCTGTGACGCTGAAACAGGACCTTGGCGGGGCCACTGTGAAGGGAAGGCTCACCTTACTGGATCACACGGTGCAGGTTGATGAGGGCTTTTATTCAGAGAAGGCCGCAGGCAAGCAACAGATCGAAGTTGCAGCTCTGGATACATGGGACAATCGGATCGGCAATAGGACGGAAAAGCGCCCCTTTGCCAAGGTCAACACCGCCTTTCAGTTCCTGATTCGCAAGGGGGTGACGTGGCAGGATGGCCAGCCTTTCACGGCTGATGACGTGAAGTTCAGCTACGAAACGATCATGAACCCCACGGTGGATGCACAGCGTATTCGGAATTACTATCAGGACGTGACTTTGTGTGAAGTGTTGCCTGATGGAACGACGGTGCATTTTCAGTACGGGAAGACCTACTTCAAGGCGTTGGAATTTGTCGGCGGAACCCTTGATAACAACTATCTGATTCCAAGGCATATTTTCAAACCGGAGCAGTATGGTGGTGATGAAAAAGCCTTCGGCGAAGCGTTCAATGTCCATCCTTTCCGCGAGATGCCCATCTATACCGGACCTTATCGCGTGAAGGAATGGAAACGCGGCGACGTTCTGACCCTGGAGCGAAACGCGAACTACTGGAAGAACAATATTCCTGAGGATCGGCTTGTGAAATGGAAGCACGCACAGCCGTATCTGGACGAAATAAGCTTCGTGCTTTACCGCGACATTGGGCCTGTTGTGAAGGACCTTCAGAACGGCGTCGTTGATGCCGACTTTAACGTTGAACCATCCATGTGGGTGCAGCCGGACACCAACACGCCGCAATTTACGACCCGGATGATTCGCGCACGGATCCCCTATCCCGACTACACCTACATTGGTTGGAATCTCACCAATCCGCTCTTCAAGGACCTGAACGTTCGGAAGGCGCTGGCGATGTTGATTCCGCGTGATGAGATTATCAAGAATGTCTATCAGGGAGTTGCCGTGCCAACAAACGGCCCATTTTATCGCCTTGGCCCGGGCTATGACAACTCCTTGCAGCCGATCGGTTACGATCCTGCGGGAGCGAAGAAACTGCTCACAAGGGCTGGTTGGCTTGATCGCGATGGCGATGGCGTGCTGGAAAAAGAAATCGATGGGAAGACAATTCCCTTCAGGTTCCGCTACTCAATCCACAATGCGCGTGATTATCACCAGAAGGTTGCTGATATCATCAAGGAGAGCATCGAGCAGGCGAAGATCCAGATGACGATCGTGAAATCAGATTGGGCAATCTACTCCGATACGATTCGCGACAAGAATTTTGATGCCACTCGATTTGCCTCCACCATCGAACTCGACCCCGATCCGTTCCAGCTTTGGCACAGTTCGCAGAGTGAGAACAAGGGCGACAATTTCTTCTCTTACAAGAACGAGAAGGTTGATGCGCTGTGCGAGGAAGTCCGCGAAACGATCGATCCTGAGAAGCGCTGGGATCTGGTGAAGCAGGTGCACGGATTGATTTTTGCCGACCAGCCTGTTTGTTTCCTGGAATCCTTCGATGAATTGTTCTTCATCGACCGTCGCATGCGTGGGATCAAGCTCTACGCGGGAACGTATCCGCAGAATTTCTCAGAATTCTGGTGGTCGGAAATTCCTGAAAATCGGCGCTGAGGGGCGCTCTCTTGGGTCGCTATCTCGTCAAGCGCCTTCTGCTGCTGATCATCACGCTGATCGGCATCACGGCCATCACATTCCTCCTCACGCGCCTGACCCCGGGCGATCCGGCAGCAATGAAGCTGCAGGGCGGCGCCGGTGGCCTGTCGCAGGCCGTCGGTGGCTATGATGAACTCGTTGAGCGCAACCGTCGCAACCTTGGCCTCGACAAGCCGTTGTTACTGAATTGGCACTTTGAGGATCGCGAGTTTGAAGCAAATCGCGCGCTGGATGACTATCTTCGCAGGGGCGAGTACTGGCGACGGGATGGAGAGAAGCGCCTGATTCGCATGACGACGATTGCCTTGAAGCCGGCGCTTGATCGTTACGCGATAATTGGAACGAAAGACACGCGGGTTATGCGCGATTCCGAGGGGAAGCCGAGAGAGATGGAGGACCCGGACACGCAGCGCATGCTGCTCTCCGCGATCTTTGCGCGCCTCGCGGTGGAATCAGGGTCCACGGAGAAGTCATACGACTATTGGTCGGAATGGTATGAGAGGAATAGGTCTCGTTACGAGGCTGCCAATGTTCGAACGGTCGTGGAATCATATCTGGCCGCGCCGGATGATGCAACAGCCGCGACGTTACAGGGCGATGTGTTGAAGACGGGTGGTTTCGCCGTACCGCTGCTCATGAAGGGCATTGATTCGCGGAATGAACGACGTGCGTTCCTTGCAAACCGCGCCTTGCAAGCCCAAGTGGGTTTCACCTTCCTAGTGGAGGAGAAGAATTTCGCAACCACAAGGGATGAAATTGTACGTCGCTGGAAAAGCTGGTGGCGACGGGAGAGCATCGCCTATTCCACCTTTTCGCCATGGGGGCATGCCTGGAACGTGATGGCGAATACCCAGTATGGGCTGTGGACACGGCAGGCGCTGACATTCGACTTCGGTGATTCGTACATGAAGCATCGGGCCGTGCTGTCCATGATGGGCGAGGCACTTCCCATTTCCGTTCTCATTTCCGGGTTGTCGATCCTCATCAGCTATCTGGTTGCGATCCCGTTGGGGATTGTCAGTGCGGCGAAGAAGAACACGCCCACGGACAAGGTCATCACGCTTGCGCTGTTCATCCTCTACTCCCTTCCCAGCTTTTGGGTGGCAGGAATTCTCATCATGACAATGACCGGTCCGCCATACCTGAATTGGTTTCCATCGCGGGGCCTTGCCAGCAGCGGTTCGGACCAACTCTCCAGTTCGGCTTGGTTGTGGGATCGGGCCTGGCACCTGGTGCTTCCCGTCACTGTGCTCACATACGGAAGCCTTGCGTTCATCTCCCGGCAAATGAGGAGCGCGATGTTGGAAACGCTGTCGCTGGACTACATCCGCACGGCGCAGGCGAAGGGTGCTGCCTGGCGCAGTGTCATGTTCAAGCACGCGTTGCGCAACTCCCTGATTCCGGTCATCACGATCAGTGCGGGCATCCTTCCGGAGTTGATCGCGGGTGCCATCATCACCGAGTCGATCTTCACGATTCCCGGCATGGGGATCCTGACACTGGACGCGATTGTGAATCGCGACTATCCCGTCATCAACGCAGTCTTGTTCTTTTCAGCATTGCTGACATTGCTGGGCATTCTCATTTCCGATCTTTGCTACGCCCTTGCCGACCCCAGAATCACCTTTGACTGAGACCTCCGCACCGCGCGAAGGCCTGACGTACTGGCAATCAGTGCGGCGTGATTTTGTGCGCAACAAGCTCGCTGTTGTTTCAGGCTTCGTGATTCTGCTCATCGCGGTTGTGGCAATCCTCTGTCCTCTGTTGGCGAACAATCGGCCTCTCTACATCAGCGCGGTGTTGCCGGATGACTACAACAATGCGTTGCAGATCACGATCGAGCAGCTTTCCAAGTTCGCAACCAATCCTTCCGGCGAGGAACGCGCCAGAACCTCGAAACTGATCGCGGAAAACTTTGCTTCCATGGCCGAGCATCTTTCAATGCAGGAACGTGTGAAGCTTGAGGAACTTCGGAACCGGTTCCGTGGAATCGAGTCCAAAGGCCCGCCCCAGGCGGCCGCAGGAATCGCCGCGGCGCTCGATTCTTTTTTTGATTCCGAGCTGCAACCAGTGCAGCGTTATCCTGCACTTCGGGCGCTCACTGCGGTGGAGGTGTTCCTGCTCGTCGTGCTGGCCCTCTGTCCATTTGTTCTTGTCTTGCAGGGAAGGAAGCGGGTTTGGGTGAAGACCACGACGTTGCTTGGCGCGGCGCTCCTGCTTACGATCTGCCTGAAGAACGTCTATCCCACGATACAGGATTCAACACCCTATCGAAGTCTCGTTGAGGCGCCGGAGTTTCAGAAGAACGGCCACGTCGTTTCAACCCTGGTTCCCTACGGAGAGAATGAGAACATCCTTGGTGATTCGCGCAAACCTCCAACGTGGTTCATTGGCAAGGCGGAGCGTGGCACCCGCTGGCATTGGTTGGGGACGGATACGAATGGCCGCGACGTGCTGGCGCGGATGGTTTATGGAGCGCGGGTCTCGATGTTGGTGAGCATTGTGGCGGTCGCCATCTATACGGTGATCGGAATGTTCCTTGGAGCTATCGCAGGATACTTTCGCGGATGGACGGACATCGTTATTTCGCGCTTCACCGAGATAGTGATTTGCTTTCCACCGCTGATGGTCATCCTCAGCGTGCAGGCTTTTCTGAAACCATCGATCCTCAACATCGTGCTTTCGCTGGCAGCGCTGTGGTGGACTGGCGTGCAGCGCCTTCAGCGCGGCGAGTTCCTGCGATTGGTGGATCTGGACTATGTGCAGGCGGTCCGCGCACTGGGCGGCTCAAACTTGCGAATCATCACCATGCACATCCTGCCGAATGCGTTGGGCCCGATGCTGGTCATGACAAGTTTCGGCATTGCGGGCGCGATACTGATTGAAAGCGCACTCAGCTTCCTTGGGTTCGGGGTTCCACAGCCGATGGCGAGCTGGGGCGACCTGCTGAACAATGGGCGCAACGACATTACGGGAACGTGGTGGCTGACGCTTTTTCCCGGGTTCGCGATCTTCCTGACGGTGACCTGCTTTAATCTTGTGGGGGAGGGCTTTCGGGATGTGTTGGATCCGAGGCGGGAACACTGACGCGCCCACCGCGGGCACCGTGGTTTTCCATTCCCACCCACATGCCGGCGATTGATCCAATGATGATCGCGACCCCCATCACGATCAGTGCGGAATAGATGCTGTCGAAGCCGATCGTTTCCAGTATGAATTGGTGAAAAAACCAGTAGCCGAATGCGAACGGCCCGATCAAGCCGATGACGATGGCCATGCGCCGGGAGTAATGCGTCACGCGACCGCGATAGAGGATGAATGAGAGAAGCGGCGTGGCAATCGCAGTCGCGACCAGTGCCACTCGAAGAAAGTCGGGATCGAGAATCTTCTGAATCAAAGTTTTTGAATCGCTTCGCGCGAAGTGCGAATTTGTCTGTGAAGGTCCACGCGGCGCCGTTCCAAGAGGAGCAGGCGCGCAAGCCAACGTGTCAGCTCGTACAGGACGAAACGCATCAGCAGGCTGACTCCAATCAGTGCCAAGCCGGGAAGGAGCAGGCCTGCGAGCGGGGAATGTTCACTTCCCCAAATCGAATAACTCCACGCGACGAGCATGACGACGCCGAAGAACATGACGAGCCGCGCAATCGCCATCCCAAGCCCTATCCACAGCGAGCGGCGATGGGCCGTCCTGCGAATGAACCGCAGGCTGTGCTTCCGGTATGCCTTGGGTTTGATCATGCGCCGGGCCATTCGTTCAAGTAGACGCGGGGCACTCGTTGCGTCAGGATGCAGGTGAGTTCGTAGGAAATCGTGCCGCTGGCTTTTGCGGCCTCTTCCAGGCGAATCTGCGCATTGCCTTGCCTGCCGTAGAGCACCACGTCATCACCAATCTGCGCGCCATCGATGTCAGTAACGTCAACCATGATCTGATCCATGCAAACGCGTCCACGGATGGGAACATGGCGCCCCCGGACCAGCACGTGAAACTGATTGGAGAACCTTCGCGGGTAGCCATCGCCGTATCCAATCGGGATGACCGCGACACGCTCATCCTTGCGCGCCGTGTAGAGGCGGCCATAGGAAATCGTATCCCCGGCCTTAACCACCTTGATCGAGCCAATTTCACTGTGGAGGGTCGCGACGGGTTGAAGCGCAGGGCACAGTTCAGGTTGGTCGGCAGGCTCCGCACCATAGAGCATGATGCCCGGTCGCACCATTTGGTAATGGCTGCGGGGGTGGCGAAGCACTGCGCCTGAATTGGCAGCGTGAACGAGGGGAGTCAGCCCCACGGTCCCCGCCCGTGCCACCACCGCGTCAAAACGATCGCACTGCGTGTTGGTGAATGCGATCTCATCCGCTCCGGTTCCATCCGCCACGGCAAAATGTTGGAAGAGACCTTCAATGTGAGGTGCATGATCCTTGGCGCGATCAAGCCAGGAAAAATCGTCGAAGCGGAAACCATCACGGCCGATTCCTGTATCAATCTGGATATGTAGGCGCGCCCTGCTCCCACGATGCGCCGCTGTCTTCAGATGGGCTTCCAGAAGTTCCATGCCGCCAATTGCGACGGCGACGTCGGCACGCTGAATGGATTCCGCCTCGTCGGGAGTTGTGGGGGCCATGATGAGGACTGGAATCCTTGTGAATTCCGAATGCTCGCGAAGCTCAAGTGCCTCGGCCGTTGTCGCAACGCCCAGCGCATCCGCGCCGGCCTGCAATGCGGCACGAGCGCAGCGAAGCATCCCGTGTCCGTAGGCATTCGACTTCACGACTGCCATCAAGCGCACACCCGATCCCACGATGTTGCGTGCCAGCCGGACGTTGTGGCGAAATGCTTCCAGGTCGATCTCAACGAATGATCGCGTCGGGCGGTTCATGAGAGACCTTTCGCCGTTTCAAGGGAACGATCAACGACGGACGTGAGGCCGTGTGTGCTCATCAACGGATCGCCTGTTTATAATCTGCGCCAACCACTGATCAGGTCCTGCGTGAGCCTGTCGGCCTCTTTCGGCCCCCATGATCCGGCCTCGTAGTTGGGGAAGTCCGTTGGCTTCGGGAGTGCATCCCAGGCCACTTGAATCGCCGTGCAGATGCGCCAGGCTTCCTCGACTTCGTCTGCACGCGTAAAGAGTGAACCATCACCGATGATGCAGTCGAGCAGCAGGCGCTCGTAGGCTTCCGGGGAGGCCTGACCGAAGCTGGACCCGTATCGGAAGTCCATCTGCACGGGTTGAAGGGTCGTCGCCAGGCCCGGCTGTTTCGCGGCGAAGGTCATTGAAATGCCTTCATCCGGCTGGATGCGCAGGGCGAGCGTATTGGGGCGCTTGAACTCGTGATCGATGTCAAAAATTTCGTGGGCAGGGCGCTTGAAAATCACGGCTATTTCAGTCGCCCGTTTCGGAAGGCGCTTTCCTGCACGCAGGAGGAACGGCACGCCCGCCCAACGCCAGTTACGCAGGTGGAAACGAATGGCGACAAAGGTCTCTGTCACGGAATCCGGTTCGATCTGGTTTTCAGCGCGGTAGGCGGGAACATCCTCGCCGCGAAGCGAACCGCCGCCATATTGTCCCCGGACGACGTTCTCCTTCACCTCATCAATCGACATTGTGCGGATGGCGCGCAGCACGCGCACCTTTTCATCCCGCAGCGAGTCGGCATCCAGGGACGCGGGAGGTTCCATTGCCGTCAGGCAAAGCAACTGGAGCACGTGGTTCTGCACCACATCGCGTGTGATGCCGGTCTTGTCAAAGTATTGGCCACGACGCCCCGGCATTCCGACCTCTTCCGCCATCGTGATTTGTACATGATCGATGTAGCGCGATGACCAGAGCGGTTCAAAGATGGAATTGGCAAAACGGAATGCGAGGAGGTTCTGGACCGTTTCCTTGCCAAGGTAGTGATCGATGCGATAGATTTGTGACTCGCTGAACACGGCAGTGATCTTCTTGTTCAGTTCCTTGGCGGTCTTCAGGTCCTCGCCGAAGGGCTTTTCGATGATGACGCGAACCCAGTTGTTGTCATTGCGTGGCTTCGCGAGGTTTGCATCCCGCATGGCTGACACAATGGGCTCGAAGTATTCAGGCGAAACCGCCAGATAGAAGAGTCGGTTGCCGGGAAGGCCCTGCTCCCTTTCGAGCTTGTCCAAGTGCCCTGCCAGGGCCTGAAAATCACCTGGAGAATCAAGCTGCCCCTGATGGTAGGAAACATTGGAAAGAAACGTATCTGCCTCTTCCCTGTTTTCAGGCCTTGAACGTGAGAACTCCTTCAGCGCTTCGAACATGTCCGCGCGAAACTCATCGTCGGATTTTGGACGGCGTGCAAAGCCGACAATCGCGAAGCGTGAAGGCATGTGCCCCTCACGTGAAAGGTTGTAAAGGGCCGGAAGGAGCTTCCGCCCCGTCAGGTCACCAGTGGCCCCAAGCACGATGATGGTGCAGGGTTCGGCGGGGCGTCGTATCGTTTGGCCTTCGCGAAGGGGGTTCTGTTCGGTCATCGAAATACCAGGGCGGGGTTCACCTCAAGGGTGTGGAACAATTCAGCCAACCGTGGCGACAGGCGCTTCTCGGCGCAACGCTTTCCCTTCCAATTCCAGAAGTTGAAAGTACGCATCCTCCAAGTTTGCTGACACAGCCTTGGAATTTGGAGCGGGCGGTGCCTCCGCAACAACGCGTGCGATCACGGCATTGGAATCCCGGTGAATGGAAACCGCTCGCCGTGATTGAATCAGGTCATCGATCTGGCTGTCGAGCAGGGGAAACTCCCAGACCTTCCCCATCGCCCGCTTTGTCAACTCCTCCGGCGTTCCAAGGAAAATGATCCGGCCCTCATCAATCACCCCGATCGTGGAGCAGCAACGCTCCACATCGGCGACAATATGCGTGCTAAGAATCACGATGTGGTCGCGCCCCATTTCTGCCAGCAGGTTGCGGAAAAGAACCCTCTCAACGGGATCCAAGCCTGCGGTCGGTTCATCCAGCAGAAGCAGGGCAGGGTCATGAAGCAGTGCCATTGCAAATCCAAGACGCTGCTTCATTCCGCGTGAGTATCGGGCGGCGTCTCTATCCGCAGCCCACGCAAGATTGACCCGCTCAAGAAGCATGTTCATCCGCGGACGAAGCGCGGCGGGTGACTTGCCCAGAAGCAGCGAGGATTCTTCCAGAACCTCGCGTCCGTGCGTATGCGCTGGGAAGTCAAAAATCTGTGGCAGGTATCCAAGTTCCTCCCGCCAGGATCGCGGTTCCCTGCCAAGGCTGATGCGCTCGTTCAAGACAACCTCGCCGGATTCAAAACCAAGATTGGCTGCAAGGATTTCCATCAAGGAGCTCTTGCCGGCACCATTGGGTCCCAAGAGGCCGAAGATCCCCGCCGACAGGGAAAGCGAGACGTTGTCCAAGGCCCGCTTTCCTGTCGGATAGGTTTTCGTCAGTCCGCTGACGGTGAGCTTCATCCGGAGCGATGAACCAGCCCGCAGACGCTAGTTCACGCTGCTGCCGCGGCGCCGCGTGTAGGTCGGCAGGCGCGATGGGCGATCGGTCAGGCTGTTGTAAAGCTCCTGGGCGTCACGCAGGCGCGCATTCAGGTCCATCCCCGTGATGGGGCCAAGCGACGGATCAATGCGCAGTGCCGTTTCGAAATGGTCGATGGCACGCTTGGCAAACTTGATAGCTTCCTGCTTGTAGGAAAGTGGATGCGTGCTCTGTCGGCGTTCCGTGTTGGACATCTGGTCGGAGTTTCGCAGGGCCTCATTGTAGTACTCGATGCCGCGCTCTGCCAGGGTGCGCGCCTGCTCGCGGTTCGCCTTCTCCATCCGCTTCGCTTCGATGTCGGCCTTGTTGAAGATCTCCTGTGCGCCTTCAACCAGCTTTGGGTAGCGTGTTTGCGTGTTCATGAACCTCAAGGCGAGGTCGCGTGCCACAAGGAAATTGCGGGCACTCATGGCTTCCTGGATGCGTGCATACTCCGCCTCCGTGTCGCGCCGAAGGATTCCATCGGCGATCTGGTTGTTTGGGTCGGACCGGAGAATCAACTCTGCCTCGCGCGTTGCCAACTGCGTCAGCCCCTCGTCCTGGAGGCGCTTTGCCAATTGCGCACGACCATTGTAATCGGTGTCGGCGAGCTTGCTCTTGTCCCGTTCGTACGTATAGACACGAAGGTTCGTGTCGTCCTCGTCCCGAAACAGCGTCAGCATTTCCTTGTAGGTTGCGATAGCCTTGTCCAGATCATGGTTGTCATATTCGGAAAGTATCGCCTGCTTGTAGGAGTTCCGTAGCTTCTGGTCATAGCCGCGATTGGCATAGCGGGGGTTTGCATAGACCTTTGAAAGTGGAACGATAGCTTGTTCGTACTGCTGTGTCTCATAGAGCAGATCGCCGACGACCTGATTGTACTCCAGGTTATTCGGATCCTCCTTCAGCTTCGAGAGGTACGCCTTGAGGACATCCTGCTTCTTGCGTGGGTCGGTGATCCAAATCTTTAGCAGGGCGTCGCGCGCATCCTTGTTCTCGGGATCCATCTCCATGACGCGCAGGTATTTTTCCTCCGCGCCGCGATAGTCCAGCCGGTCGAAGCGCGAAAATGCCCAAGCAAGATAGAGGTTGCGGGAATAGCGCTGCGCCGTGAGTCGCTGCTGGTCGGTGGCTTCCGATTCCATGATCGTTTTTAGAATGGCGTCAGCATCTTCGTACTTCTCGGTCTTGATCAGGTCTGGAATTGTTTCCAGTTGCTGCCCCATCTTTTCCTGCAGGGCCTTCAGGCGTTCGTTCTGCTCCGCAGCGATGGCGCCCTGGGCCTCCTTCAATCCACGCTGTGCCTGGTCGTAACTTGCGTCATACTCCAGCGCCTTCTGGTACTGCTGGACTGCGGTGGGGTAGTTCCTTGCCTTCAGATATTGATCGCCGATGTGTGTATAGTCGGCGGAATCCGATTCCTGCTTGATTTCGGAAATGCGCGACTTGGGGAGTTCAATCCGGCCTGTGCCGCTCGTGAAGGCCACGCGGTCCTCGGATCCGACGATTGCTTCTGCGCGCCCTTCCAGCTTCGTGCCATCGGTCAGCACCAGCACGTCAGCGGAAATCATCATGGGGAGTGAAACACCGAGGACGCAAAAGAGGGGTGAAAACCGTTTCATGAAGAGTCTCCAAGGGGTCGCTTTATGTTGGTTTGGCGCCAAAGCCCACACTTGCCATCTAGCATCTAACAAATATGGGACCAATCGTGCGGCGCAATTGTGGAACGCTCAACTGCTATTCTAGTTCGTACTTTTTCATCTTCCGGTAGAGGCGTTTTCGGTCGATTCCCAGGATGCGGGCCGCCTCCACCTTTCGCCCTTTCGCCTTCCGCAACGCATCAACAATCTGGCGTTTTTCCGTTTCGTCCAGTGTCAGTGGTTTTTCCGGTGATTTTGGCACATATGGTTCCGTGAAGTAGGGGAGCGGCGTCGGCGGCAGTGGCTCCGAAGCACCTTCGGCTGGTGCCCGCGGGACGGGAATTCGCAACAGGGGGGCAGGCGCCAGCGGAAGGTCTGTTTCCATCGACTCCCTCATGCGGCGGGGTCTTACCGCCGCCATGGCATCTTCAGGGGCACGGAACAACTGTGGTGGCAAATCCTCCACCCCGATCGTTGTTTTTTGCGACAGCGCAAAGCTGCGCTCGATGACATTTTCCAGTTCACGAATGTTGCCCGGCCAGGGGTATTGCAACAGGACATCCATCGCCTGCGGTTGAACGGTTTTTGGTGCAACGTCATACAGCTTCGCGAAACGCAGGATGAAATGCCCAATCAAGTCCGGGATGTCCACGGCGCGGTCGCGCAGTGGTGCGAGCGCCACGTTCACGACGCTGAGGCGGTAGTAGAGGTCCTGTCGAAAATTCCTCTCGCGTACTTCGTATTCAAGATCGCGATTCGTCGCGCAGACGAGCCGCAGATTGATTCGATGAGCCTGGGTGTCACCAACGGGAATGACCTCGCGCTGTTGGATTGCCCGCAGTAACTTCACCTGTAGGTGGGGTGACATTTCAGAGATCTCATCGAGGAACAGCGTGCCTCCCTCCGCAGCCTGAAAGAAGCCTGTGTGGTCGCTCACGGCGCCTGTGAACGCGCCGCGCTTGTGGCCGAAGAGCTGGCTTTCCAGGAGTGTCTCGCTGAGGGCACCGCAATTAACCGCGACAAACGGGTAGCGCGCAAACGGTCCGCTGTCGTGAATGGCCCGTGCGACAAGTTCCTTGCCGGTTCCGCTTTCACCCGTGATGAGGACAGTACTGCGGTTGCGCGCAACCATGCGGATTGTTTCCAGCACATGCTGGATGGCGGAGGATCGACCGATGATTTCCAGCGAATCGTCCACATGGCCGAGTTGCGCCTTCAACTGGCGGTTTTCGCTTCGCAGGCTCTCCATCTCCAGTGTTCGCGCCAGGACGATGAGGATTTCCTCCGGGTCGGCGGGCTTGATCAGGTAATCCACCGCACCAGCCTTCATCGCCTCCACTGCCGACTGGATTGATCCGTGCCCCGTGAGGACGATGATTGGCAGGTCGGGGTATTTTTCACGCGTACGCTTCAAGAATGTCATGCCGTCCAGCTTCGGCATCTGCAGGTCCGTCATCACGAGATCGATCGGCGTGGGAAGGGCGACGTCATCGGGAGTGGATGCGTCCGGCATGTTCGCGTCCAGTAGCTGCTCGCCTTCCAATCCATCGTGGGCGAGTATCACCTCGTAGTCGTGGCGTCGCAGGATTTTTGACAGCATCAGCACAAGGTTCTTCTCGTCATCCACAAGGAGAATGCGTGCCTTCACGGGGTGATCGTTGATCGTCGTCATGATGGTTGCCTTCCGCCCGCACGAAGTTGCGCGCTCATGGCGGTGTGGGCGCTTTGCAGGCCTGCCAGAAGCCCGTCCTCCCAAATGAGCTGGGGGTTGTTTGCGACTTCGGGCCAATCAAAGGGGTTCATCATGTCTTCCTGCGTCAAGTGCGGCACTATCCGCCGCGCCAGCTTCAGGCATTTGGCGCGTTGGTGCACGATCATCTCCTCCAACTCCTTCAGGAGGTCTTGGGGGGATACGCTGTTCATATCTGCCCGCGCCAGTTTTGGTCATGCTTCTTGAACAACGCGCGGGTTGCATCGATGATGTCCTGCGGAAGGGCTTCCTTGTCCACGATGGCAAGGTTGCGATCGAGGTTCGAGAGCTTTGACGTCCCCACGATGCACGTGTGCACACCGGGAAGGAATGCGGAGAAGCGCAACGCGAACTCGTCCCATGGAATGCCCGCCGGGTTCTGCAAGTCCATGTCCTTTGCCCGCAGCCAGTAAGGTTCGCAGTAGCTTCCTGTTGGTTGCTTTTCGTGCGTCCAGAAGGCATTGGCGATGGGCCGTTTCGCAATCACTCCCGTGCCGTTCCGTGCCAGTTCCGGCAGCGCATCGCTGATCACGCGCTGGTCGCAGATGTTCACGGAAGTCTGGATCACGTCGAACGCCCCTGTTTCAATCGCGTAGGCGCGTTCCTCATTCTCACCGGAATAGGCGGCGAAACGAATCTTGCCGGCGCGTTTTGCATCAAGGAGCGCCTCCGTGACCTCTCCGCGGTGGAGTATGTCCAGCCCACAGGAATGAAGATGCATGATGTCGATCACATCCGTCCGCATCAGGTTCAACGCGTGGTCCACTCCCTTCGTGACGCATTCACGCGTCCAATCCTCGGTGCCCGGAATATGGTAGCCGCATTTGGAGGAAAGGATGTAGTCCTTTCGGCGGTGGGAGATGTGCCGGCCAATGCGCTCCTCGGAGAGACCGTACATGCGGGCTGTATCCACCAGGTTGATTCCCCGGTCCAACACCGCATTGAGGAAGCTCCCTGCTTCATCTTCGGAGACGTTGCTGTTCCCCACATGGCTCGCGCCCAGACTCAATGCGGAAACTTTGAGGCCGGTTTTTCCAAAGGAGCGATATTGCATGGCGTGGCTTGTCCTGAATAAAGTCGTTTCGAGCCAAAATCTCACACCGTCCCTGATGGTGGGCAAACAATTCCCCCGGTTCAAATGAAGCTTGCGCTCGGATTTGGGTGAACAGAGAAGGTTTTCACCCATTCCCTTCGGTTGCTATTCCTTCAGGCGAACTCATGACGTCGCGCGGCAAACGACAACTAGGTGAGTCCCTCGAGGGCTATGCGTACCTGCTCCCCGCGGGCATCATCCTGATCGTCTTCTGGTACCTGCCGGTGATCATTTCCTTCGCGATGAGCTTCGGAAACGTGACCGCGTTGATGCCGTTGGATGAGATGAAGTTTGTCGGGGCGCGACAGTATCAGGAGGTGCTGGGCACGGCTCAGTTCCAGCAGTCGCTTTGGAACACGATCAACTATGCCATCTATTCGGTGCCGCTCACGCTGGTGGTGGCATTGGCTGCGGCGATGCTCCTGAACCAGCCAATCAAGGGCCGTAACTTCTGGCGCACGATTTACTTCCTTCCCTATATTACGACCTGGGTCGCGATTTCGATCGTTTTCACCTACCTGTTTCATCGCGAGTATGGCATTGGAAACTGGTTGCTGAATATTGTCAGGGTGGATCTGTTGGGCATGCGGGAAGCCCGTCTGGAATGGCTGTTCGAACCGCGTGGTATTTGGGAGATCATCCTTTACCAACCGATTCTTGGTGAGAAACGTGGCCTCGTTCCCCCCATGTGGGGCGGAATGGACAACATCATTTCAGGGCCATCCCTGTCCGCTTTCTGCATCATCCTGACCAGTGTGTGGCGCGATGCGGGCTACTACATGGTCATTTTCCTGGCTGGACTTCAAAACATCGACAAGTCGCTCTACGAAGCGGCATCCATCGATGGGGCCACAGGTTGGAAACGGTTCCGCCACATCACCATTCCCATGCTCAGCCCCGTGACGTTTTTCCTCAGCATCATTTCCGTCATCAATGCACTCAAGGTTTTCGTGCCCCAGTTCATGATGACCCCAACAGGCGGCCCAGACAACACAACGACGCCCGTGACGATGTATCTCTATCAGGCGGGCTTCACCGGCGAATGGAAGCTTAGCTATGCCTGCGCCGTGGCCTATGTCCTGACGGTCATCATTCTCGCCCTCACAATCGTGCAGAACAAGATCTTCGCGAAGCGCGTCGAGTACGGGCATTGAGCGCGCTCGCGGTTGCCTTCAAGTTGATCGGTTACGCGCTTGCCGGCCTGCTTGTGATCGGCAACCTGGTATCGCTTCTTTCGATTTCAATGGGTGGATTCCTGACGAGGGACCCGAACAGAGTCCTCAATCACCTGCCTCGCTGGAGCAAAAGCTTCCTCATCAACGAGCTGCTCGCCGTTGGGGGAATCATCATGCTGCTGCCCTTCTATTGGATGATGGTGACAGCGTTCAAGGACTCGCGCACGGCGGCGGCTTCTCCACCGATATGGACGCCAATCCGTTACGAGTATGAAGTCGTTCCTCCCGGTGGTGGGAATCCCATAAAGATTGTCGAATTGGAAGTGGCAAAGCAAAAGGGGCAGCTCATCAAGGTCGTGCCTGTTGACAAGTATGAATTCAAGCAAACGGATTCCGGCGGTTACGTCTCAACCCACCAAATCGCGGACCCGGCGGCCATCTTCATGGTCGATCCCGACAAGGTTGTGGAAAAGAAGGTCATCAACCTGAACTTGGATAATTTCCGCCGCGCTTGGTACAAGCCGGAGGACTCCACTCGTGGCCAGGTCAATTTCCTGACCTATTTCTGGGTTTCAATTGTCTCCAGTGCCATCGCCACCGGCGGCACGCTCATCACCGCTGCGTTGGCGGCTTTTGCGTTCGCACGACTGGAATTTTATGGGAAAAACTTTCTGTTCTATCTCGTCCTTGGGACGATGATGGTTCCTGGTCAGGTGTTGCTGATTCCCAATTTCCTGATCCTTTCAAAGCTGCATTGGCTTGATACCTATGCGGCCCTGACGGTTCCGTGGCTGACATCCGTGTTCACGATTTTCCTGATGCGGCAATTCTTCATGACGATTCCGACGGACCTGTGGGATGCCGCGCGCGTGGATGGCATTTCGCGTTTCAGGTACCTGTGGCAGGTGGTCGTTCCGCTCTCAAAGCCCGTCTTCATCACGGCGGGGATCTTTGACTTCCTGAACAACTGGAATTCCCTCCTGTGGCCGTTGATCGTCACCAGCACTCCCGGTCGGCGTACACTGATGGTGGGCCTGCAAAACCTGAACGAGGAGGCCGCCGCGGAATTTCACATGTTGATGGCGGCCAGTTGCTTCGCGATCCTTCCCGTCGTCATCATCTTCTTCTTCATGCAGCGGTTCTTCATCGAAGGCATCGCCCGTACGGGATTGAAATAAGCCTCAGGATACGGGAACGATTGATTCGTCCTCGCCCGTGCTTGGGTTGTCGCGAAGCAACTCCTCTGCGCGCGGCTTCTGGATTGAAAGTAGGTTCGGGAGATCAATTACTCCGCCGCGATCAGGTATCTTTGCTGTCCTGGCCGCGGGCTTTGGCGGGCGGAACGGGTGCTCTGCGGCACTGGCATTATTGTCCGCAGCGGTGATGCGCGGCGCCTCATTCGATTCCGTGGCACTATTTTCCATTTCCTCCAACTTTCGCTCCTTCGCGAGCAACTCCTCCTGGCTGCGCAACGCCGGTGCATTTCCCCGTGGAATGCGCCTGTAGCTTCCGTCGGATTGCAGTGCGCGACGCTTCACATTGTCTGCAAGGTGCGTGGAAAAAATTTCATCGACGATGCGGCGCTTTAGCAGGGGAGCCTGCACGGGGAACAGCGTTTCGACCCGGCGATCGAGGTTGCGAGGCATCCAGTCCGACGACGCGAGGAAGACGCGCTCATCCTCACCTTCGCCGAAAATGAAAATGCGATGATGTTCCAGGAATCGATCGACGATGGAGGAGACGCGAATGTTCTCGGACACGCCGGGCATTCCCGGCCTCAGGCAACAGATGCCGCGCACGATCAGGTCAACCTGCACACCCGCGATGCTGGCCTTGTAGAGATGCTCGATGATCTGCGTATCCACCAGCGAATTCATTTTCGCCCGGATTCGCCCCGGCTTCTTCCTCCGCGCCTTCGCGGCCTCGCCATCGATCATTTCCAGTATCTTCTGCCGCATGTTGATGGGCGCGATGCTTACCTTGCGCAATTCGGGCATCCGCGAATAGCCCGTCAGGAAATTGAAAATCTCGCTCGCATCATCGCACAGGTCGGGATCGCAGGTGAACAGGCTCAAGTCCGTGTAGATGCGGGCCGTGATCGGATTGTAGTTCCCCGTTCCCATGTGCAGGTAGCGGCGAATCCCATCCTTCTCCTTCCGCACCACGAGGCACAACTTCGCGTGCGTCTTGAGTCCGACCAATCCATAGACAACATGCACGCCCGCCCGCTCCATCTGTTTTGCCCACGCGATATTGCGTTGTTCATCGAAGCGCGCCTTCAATTCCATGAGCGCCGCGACCTGCTTCCCCTTCTCCGCTGCCTCGATCAGTTTCTTTACGATGACGGAATCCGCGGACGTGCGGTAAAGTGTCTGCTTGATGGCCAGCACACTCGGGTCTTCCGCCGCCTGCGAAATGAAGTCCACCACTGACGAGAACGATTCGTAGGGGTGATGTGCCAGGACATCCTCGCGTGCGATCGCGGCGAAGATGCTTTTCTCCGACTTCAACGGCTCGCGCAATGAGGGCGTGAACCCCGTTGTTTTCAGCTCCGGGCGATCAAGGCTGCCGGCAATCTGCGCGACTTCGCTCAGGTTGATTGGTCCGTCGAGGAGGTACACCTGAATGGGTTGCAATTCAATCGCCTCCATCAGGAAGGCGATCAGTTCGGCGCTGCCCGTCGATTCCACTCCCATGCGAACCGCGTTGCCGCGTTCCCGTGAGCGCAACTCCGCCTCCACGGTCTTGAGGAGGTCCTCCGCTTCCTCTTCGTCGTAGGCAAGGTCGCCATCGCGCGTGATGCGAAACGCACAGACCTCCAGCACGCGCATTCCGGGAAACAGGAGCTTGATCTCCTTCGCGATCATGCACTCCAAAAGGACGAATTCATCCATGCCCTCCTCGCGCGATGGAAGCTTCACGGCGCGTGGCAGGACTGCGGGAACCTGAACGACGGCGAACAATGTGCCTTCCGCATGGTATCCGCGCGGGGCGGTGAGGCGCACCGCAAGATTCAGTGACAGGTTCCTGAGGTGAGGGAACGGATGGGCGGAGTCGACCGCCAGCGGCGTCAGCACCGGGTACACCTGCCGGTCAAAAAAGTCGCGTGCAAATTTCCGCTGCTTCGGTGTCAGATCGTCCATTGAGCGGACGAAAATACTCTTCTTTTGCAGCGCCGGTAGCAGCATTTGGCGGTAACAATCGTACATCCGTTTGACTTGGCGACGCGCCTGCTGGTGGACTTTCTCGTAGTGTTGCTCGGGTGTGAACCCAGCGGCATTTGGCATCCTGAGACCGGAGGAGATCTGGTCCTGAATTCCCGCCACACGGATCATGAAAAACTCATCCAGGTTCGATTGTGCAATGCCGAGAAATTTTAGCCGCTCCAACAATGGAGTCGTTTCATCTTCTGCTTCCTCCACCACGCGATCATTGAACGCGAGCCAGGAGATTTCCCGATCGATCAGGAACTGTGGCCGCGTGAGTGAAGCTGTTTTCGCCCTTTGGGTGCGTGATGAAGACAAGGTGGGTGCTTCCTCTTTTTCAATAGCGGGGTCCAAGGTACCAGCGAGGATCATCAAGATCAAGTGATTCCGAACGCACAAAAACCATCAAATCGCTGGGAAAAGAACAGGCAGCACTGGTCTCGCACGCTGGATGCGCAGAACCTTGCCGATGAATCCCAAGGCACTTCGATTCATACGCAGACGGAGCTTTTCCTCACCGCCGATGTCACCGTTGCGCTCCGCGAAATGCGGCCGCTTGAGGGCAGGATGACACTCGATCTTGGCGGCGGGCTGGGCCTGATGGCGATTCTTCTGGCTCGCCGTGGGGCTCACGTTGTCATCGCGGACATCAGCCTTCCACGGCTTCAAAAGGCACGCGCCCTTGCAGTTGAACAAGGGTTTGGTGATCGAATTCATTGCGTCTATTCCGCCGCCGAGGCGTTGCCGTTTGTCCCTGCCGCATTTGACCGGATAACCTGCAAGAGCGTCCTGATCCATACCCGCCTGAAGCTCGCAACGGACGAGTTGGCACGTATCCTTTCTGGTGATGGAGTTGCCTGTCTCATTGAGCCCATGGCGGGAAATCCGTTTGTGAATCTCTATCGTCGCCTTGCGGCGCCGAGTGTCTGGAAGGAAATCACCGACTACTTCGACACCTCGGCGGTCCGCACAGTTTCCACATCCTTTCGGGACGCTGGTTTCCGAACAAACACGCGATTCATGTATTGGCTTTCCTTTTTTGCAACGCCGCTGAACTACACACTGCACTGGCCGCACGCATACCGTATTGCGGAGAGGCTCCTTCTTGGGGTCGACGCGATTGCCCTCATGCTGCTCCCCGGGCTTCGGCGACAGTGCTGGTTCAGCGTCATCAAGGTTTTCCCCCGACGATGACTGGGAGCGAGTACTTGCGCGAAGAGGCGACGCGGCTTGGCTTCGACTGGTTCGGCGTCGCGCGCGCCGAGGTGCTCCAGAAGGAGCTGGAGGAGTTCAAGGAGTGGCTTTCGGAGGGGCGCCACGGAGAAATGCAATGGCTTGCAAGGGACCCCGAGCGCCGCTGCGACCCGACAGCGGTCCTGGATGGGTGCAAGTCGGTCATCATTGTCAGTTTGAACTACTTGCGTGAGCCGCTTGGCGCGGTCGCAGATGTGATGCAGGTGCCGCTGGGATTCGGTCGCGTCAGCAAATATGCACAGACGCGCGACTATCACCGTGTCTTTGAAAACCTGCTCAAGAAACTGGCGATGTTCGTACAGAAGTCGATCGCACCCGGCGCGACCACCAAGACCTTCGTCGATTACGGCCCGTTGATGGAGCGCGCTTGGGCCGTTCGCGCGGGACTTGGGTTCATCGGCAAGCACACCCTCCTGATTCACCCCAAGGAAGGTAGCTTTCATTTTCTCGGCGCCTTGCTGACGACAGCGGAACTTGACCCAACAGGCTCCCTGCCCTTGGCGCGCGACGGTTGCGGTGATTGTCGGCGTTGCATCGACGCCTGCCCGACAGGAGCAATCACGGAGCCTTGGAAGTTGGATGCACGCCGCTGCCTTTCCTACCTGACGATCGAGAAGCAGGGAGCGATTGATGATGAATTTCACGATCGGTTTGCGGCAAATATTTTTGGCTGCGATATTTGCCAGGACGTGTGTCCCTATAATCAAAGCCGCGCGAAGCCACGGGCTGACAGCCCCCTTGGCCCGGCGCTCGTGGAACCGAGGGTGCCGCTGGCGGATTTGATCGGTAGCCCCGATGTTTTTCTTGAGCGATTTTCCGGTAAGGCAAGTCCTCTCAAGCGCGCGGGGGCCGCTTCCCTGCGCCGTAATGCCATGATTGTCGCGGGGACAAACGGGGATGACGCAGCGAGAAGAGCGCTTCATGCAGTGGAGGCTGACACGTCCCTTGCTGACTCGGTAAGAATGGAGGCGCGAAAGGCGCTGACAAACGATGCCCGGCGTGCCATATGAAAGAGTAAAATTTTCAACACCTTCCTGTTTTTCATGGCGGCTTGATTCGCGCCGTATTAGGAATTGAGTCACCTATCCCACTCGGTCCCCCTGACGGCGGGACGGAAAGCATGGACCGCATGAAATGGCGAATCCTGGTTGTTGATGACGAACCTGATGTTCGTTTGATTATCAGGACCGCTCTGGAGCCGAAATATGAGGTGCTTGAGGCACACGACGGCCTTGATGCGCTGGAGAAGATCAACCGCTTCGAGCCTGATTTTGCCCTGATGGACGTGATGATGCCGCTCATGAATGGCTTTGAAGCCTGCGCGGCCATTCGCAAGTCGGAAAAGTATCACAGCCTTCCCGTGATGTTCCTGTCCGCACTTGGCAGTCGGGAGGACATCAAGAAGGGCTATGCCACCGGCGCGAACCTATACCTTACCAAGCCCTTCGACACGAAGCGGTTGGTGAAGAACATTGATGTGTTCTTTGAGCAGACGCCGCCCCCTGCCCGCAAAAAGTACCTTAGCATTGAACAACTGCATGACGCCGAAAAGTCTGGGGCGCATCCCGTTGCGCCAGGCTCCCACGAGTATGAAGTCCCGGTGGCGGCGAATACGCAAGGCAGCGGCAGCACGGCGGAGATTCGCCCCCCCAGCCAGGAAAACATCGCCTCCTCCCAGGAGGGACTGCTTCCGCGCGCCATGGTCGTGGACGATCACCCGGAGATCTATCAACTCATCAAGTTGTCCCTCGAAGGCCGCTGCGAAACTGTCTATGCAAAGGATGGAATGGAAGCCATTGAGAAGCTTGTGAAGTATCAGCCTGACATCCTCATCATCGACGTGATGATTCCAAAGATGAACGGCTATCAGCTCGTGCAGTCGTTGCGTTCCAATCGGGCGTTTGCGCGGTTGCCAATCCTCATGTGCTCCGCAAAAGGGACGGAACGTGACATCAATTTCGCCAAGCGCATTGGTGCGAATGACTACCTTGTGAAGCCGTTCGAGCCACAGCAGATCGTCGACAAGATCGCGAGCATCCAAACCTTGGCGGGCTACAGGGTGAGGCCGAAGACCTTTTCCATCCAGCAGGTGGAAGCGTTGGAGTCGCCATCCAAGGACAAGGATCACTTTCAGGCTGGTGATGACGGTCGGGCGTTTGGCGAAGCAGACAAGAGCCGCGTTGCCCTTCAGAAGTTCATCAACACGGAGGGCTCAAAGGAAGGCGTCGAGAAGGAAGTCGGTGAAGACAAGAAGAAGCGTCGTTTCTTCGGCTTCGGCAGTCGCTGACTGCCCCGCGCATGCTCCGTGAAATCATTGCGCAGGTGCTCGACGTGGCGATCCCACCGTGCTGCCTTGCCTGTTATCGCGCCTTGGGACCACGCATCGTGGATTATTCATCACACTCGTTGCTGTGTGATGATTGTGCGATCATGATGCGCCCCACAGATCTTGCGAAGGCGTGCGCCTATTGTGGCGTTTCGCCACATTACCCGCCAAAGCATGACCCCGCAGCAGGGCGCTGCAGCGAATGCGAGGCGCTTCCCGCGTCATTCATCCAGGCGCGTTCCGCCTTCCCCTACGATTCCCCCGCAGGGGCGATAGTGAGGAACATGAAGTATCAACGTGCACCTTTCCTGGCCGGGCATCTTGTGCAGTATTCCACGGAGGTGCTGGATGATTGGCTTAAGGTTGTGACAAAGGATGCGATCATTGTCGCGGTCCCCATGGGCCTTTGGCGCCAGCTTCGCAAGACAACGAACCAGGCACAGGAACTGGCCGGGGCGCTCGCGCAACACTATGGCTCAGCCCTGCTTGGCGAAGGCGCCTTTCTCCGGGTGGAATCGAGGTCACCGCAGGCCCGCTTCCACTCTTGGCAGGAGCGCGCGGCCAACGTCGCCGGGATTTTTTGCGTGAAGCGACCCGGGAAAGTCAGGGACGCACGGATCGTCCTCGTGGATGATGTCATGACGACCGGAGCAACAGTTGGCGCCGCTGCGAGCACACTGCTGGAGGCGGGTGCCCGTGAGGTCTTTGTCTATACACCTGTGCGAGCCCGGATGGGCGAGGATGATGATGATCAATCCGAATCAGTCAGGCTTGATTAGACTTTCTCCGGACCCCCCCTGGGCCTTGCGCGTCCGCTCCTCACGGAAGGCCCCTTTCACGACGGTCCTCACAACTTCGATATTTTGCTGAAGGACCACGACGTCTGGATGCGGGCGCCCCGGTTGCATGCTGTTCCGGCAGTAGACTGCAAGCTGCCCTGCTGCAATTTGCGCATCGCTCAGCAAGTCCATCGCCAGTGCCAGTTTCCCGGCCAGGGGACCGTATTGAAACTCGAAGTCATCGAGCTTCTCCCGCGTTCCTTCGTCCAATCTGTTGAAGTCCATCAGAGCGCTTCGCTTTCTGGCAGTATTGCCGTTCCTGCCGGTTCATCACTTGCACGCGGGGAGACGCGCGCAGGGGAGCGCGAAATGTATCCCGGCGCGCTTTCATCATCCTGCAGGCCGCGCACGACGTAGTTGGTGATCTCGCGATCATAGGGTGAAATCGCCAGGGCACCGAAGAGCGCGATGATGGCGACTTCGAGTTGCTTGTCGTCGGGTCGGCGTGTTGTCAGTCGCTGAAGGAGAAAGCCCGGAGCCAGCAACATGCGAAAGAAGGCAATATTCATGTGCGCCGCACTGAGCTTGATGATCTCGAAGACCGCACACGCTGCCACGGGCATCAGTGCCGCGTGCACGAGCAATTGCGTGCCGCGCCGGGCGAGAGGCGACCAGTCTGGGAACCCGCTGACGTAAAGCGCGAGACAATAATCCGCCAGCGCAAATAACGGGATGCACAATAGCACCAAAAGAGCGAGGAACGTCGTTCCGCATCGCGGGTGCAGAGTGTCGTGACGGCGGGCGCGAGCCACGGTGACATCGCGTCCCTCCTCCAATGCCAGTACAGCCTTGTGCTCCGCGCCGTGATATTCAAACACCCGACGAATGTCGCCATTGAAGGAAAGACAGGCAATATAGAGCAGTAGAATCGCGATGCGCAGGATGCCCGACGCCAGGTTGAAAATGACGGGGTGCTCCGCTTCGTTGAATGTTTCCGCGGCCCCGACTCCCTTCGCGACAAGGTGGGGCACGAGGTCGGGAATGATGACGAAAAAGACCACCATTGCAATGAGCGAAAGTGCGATGACGAAGGATCCGCGTGATGCTTTTTCCTGCTGCTGGTTGTCTCCGACCTCGCCAACCGCGGTCGAAAACTGCATTGCGCGGGTTCCGACAACCATCATCTCCGACAGCGATGCCACTCCCCGGAAAAATGGAAGTCGCAATGCCTTCGAGCGCTCTGCAAGCGAACGCCAGGGAAATTGTGTCAGCGCGATGGCCCCGTCTGCCCGGCGTTGGGCGATGGCAAACCCCGTGCGGGAGCGCATCATTACTCCTTCAAAGACGGCGAGGCCTCCCACGTCGCCCCGAGCGGTTCCGCTCGCATTGGGAATCGTGCCATCGAACTGGATGTCACACTCTGTCATTTTCCGAGAATCGTCCCGACGTCGATGCCACCTCCGTTGACGAAATCCTGGGCACTCATCTCCGGCCCGCCCGGCATTTGCACGCGCGTCAGGAGGACAAGTCCGTGGTCTCCGCCGGTACGGACAACAATTCCTCGACCTGCCACCAATTCAATCACGGTTCCCGGTGCGATACGCTTGTCGAAGGCTGTTGATGGCACCCAGTTTGGATTCCAGCCTTCCGCTCCCGTGATTTTCAGTTCTGCCGTTCCGAGCGTCGTGAAGGCCTTGGGCCATGCGACAAAGCCGCGAATTGCGCAGATGACGTCGTCATTCTTCATCGCCCAGTCGATACGCGCCATCTCGCGCCTGATCAGCGGGGCAAGCGATGCGCCTGCGTCATCCTGCGGGGTGGATTCCACCTTTTGGTCGCGTTCGATCCTGGTTAGGGTCTCCACCAGCAAACCGGCGCCAGCATAGGAAAGCATGTTTGCGAGCGAAATCGCATCGTCGTCATCGAGGATGTCAACCTCCTCCGTCGCGATGATCGGCCCCGTGTCCAGTCCCTCATTCATTTGCATGATCGTCACGCCGGTCTTCCGTTCACCCCGCACAATGGCCCACTGAATTGGAGCCGCACCACGATAGGCAGGAAGAAGCGAGGCGTGGATGTTGAGACAACCGAAGCGCGGAATCCCGAGGATTCGCTTCGGGAGAATTTTTCCATAGGCGACCACCACCGCGACATCCGGTTTGAGTGCGACGAGTTCATCCGCAAACTCATTCGTCTTGATGTTTTCCGGCTGGAAGACCGTCAGGTTGTTCTTCACCGCCACCTCCTTCACGGGTGGGGCGGTGATCTTTCGTCCCCGTCCCGTGGGCTTGTCTGCCCGCGTCACCACGCCAACAACCTCATGACCGCTCTCAAGCAATTTCAAAAGCGTGGGAACGGCAAAATCGGGGGTGCCAAAGAACAAAACTCTCAATGAAGCGGCTCTTTCAGGGAATAGGGATCGTTCATCAATCCTGACGCTCATCATGAAGGCACGGTGATGCGCATGCAACTGCATCGTTTGTGCAGGATCGACAAAGTTGTCGTTTACAGACAGCAGACTTTTCATGTATTTGACCTCCGTATCAAGCCCATCGGAGTTCCCTGCTCACCCATGAAGCCACTGTTCGCGCGGTCAGCTGCGATTCTGGTGCTCGCGGCTGTTACCTTGCCCGCCTTCGCCATGCCCCCACGGGGGAGAACTCCCGCAGCAGCATCAAAGTCCGGAAGCCCCGTTGCGATCGACGCGAAAGGACTTCAAGCGGTGGCAACCGCCGCCAATTTGAAGCCCGGTGCGAAAAGCGCACGCACTGTTTTTGCAAGTCGGGGCCGCTCCCTCCAAAGTTTCTCAGGGAAGGTTGCCACGACGCACCGGATTGCCAAGGATGGCGTTATTGTAACCTCTGAAACCAGGCGCGGTGTGACCAACGTGGCTCCTGATGAGAGCAGGGGGGGGCGCTCGCTTGGAAAAACACTCCCCGGACAAACGCCTGAAGCCGTTGCGCGCGAGTTCGTTCGCTCGCGCAAGGACGTTCTTGCCATCGACGACGCCGATGCAGACCTGATGCTTGAGCGCGTCGAGTATGGCAACGATGGAAGCGCGCATCTTTTCTTCACCCAGCAGCTTCACGGTATTCCGTTTTGGGGCCGACAAATCGCTGCACACTTTGACAAGACCGGAAGCTTGGAATCACTTTCGTGCCTGATTTCCACCGATGCGAATACGAAGGTTGCGGCCAGGGGGGCGACCGCCCTCATTCCCGCAGCATCTGCGGTCGCTGCCGTACAGAAGCAAATGGTACACGACGGGGTGCAGATAGAAAGCCTTGCGAGTTTGAAAGCGTCGCCCCTGAAGTACGAGGGGGCGACCGCAGTTTTGCACTACTGGCAGCGCGAAATTGGCGACGCAACACACCTTGTCTGGGTTGTGGAGGATCGCCCCAACATTCGCGACTGGTATCGCTTCTTTGTTGATGCAACCTCCGGGGAAATCCTGGAGTACTACAACAATACCCAGTCAGACGGCCCGGCGACAGCGAATGCGACAAACCTGCTGGGACAGTCGAAAACACTTCGTACCTATCAGGTTGGAAGCACCTACTACCTGATCGACACAACGCGCCCCATGTTCCAGTCGGGCCAGACCTCCTCGCAGCTTATTCAGAATCCGCAAGGCTCAATTGTCACATTGGATTTGCGCAATGAGCCGGCGAATTCCAGCTCACAGATTTTTCATGTGACATCCAACAACAATAGCTGGAGTGATCGCACAAGCGTTTCGGCACACGACTACGGCGCCGTGGCCTATGAGTATTTCCGCACGACCCAGAATCGTAACTCCCTGGACGGCAGTGGAGGCTCCATTCTCTCCATCGTTCATCTTGATCAGAACTTGGACAATGCGTACTGGAATGGCCAGTTCATGCTGTATGGTGATGGTGGATCCCTGTTCAACGCGCTTGCGCGCGGACTCGACGTCGCGGCCCACGAAATGACTCATGGCGTCACGCAGCATTCCGCCAACCTTGAGTACAAGAATCAGTCGGGCGCGCTGAACGAATCCTTCTCCGATGTTTTTGGGATGATGGTGGACAGCGATGACTATCGCATGGGTGAGGACGTGGTGAAGCCATCCTCCTTCCCCTCAGGCGCCCTTCGTGATCTTCAAAATCCCCACAACGGTGGCAGTGGCATGGAGGACAACGGTTGGCAGCCTGCACACATGAACGAGTTTGTGCAGCTATCGTTGTCGCAGGATAACGGTGGCGTGCATGTAAATTCCGGCATCCCGAACAAGGCCGCCTATAACCTGACCAACGCGCTCGGCCGAACGAAGGCGGGTTCGATCTACTACAAGGCACTCACGACAAAACTGCTCAAGCAATCCAACTTTGCGGATTGCCGGAAGGCACTGGAAGATGTTGCCATTGCCGATTACGGCAACAACTCCACGGAGCACAATGCCGTCAAGAATGCCTTCGCAAACGTCGGGATAGGCAGTGCGGGCACGTCAACCCCCCCGCCCGACGACCCCGCTCCCTCCGGGTCGGATCAATATTTTGGCGTCGGCGAGGACAATCGTCTCTACTACTCCAACGACGGAACAACATATTCGGAACTTCGCCCTGAAATCATCAACGCATTCGTCGGTGGCCAGTTCGACACAGGTTCCGCAAAGCCCTACACTATTGATCCGGTAACAGGGGATGCGTTTTTTGTGGGGGCGGATCACAATATCTACTTTGCACCCATTACAGGATCCGGCGGGCTCATCGCCAATACCAGCGGGTTTGCATCGATTAGTTTTTCCCCCAGCGGGCGCAAACTCGCCCTCACTGTCTTTTCGAGCGTGAAGGACAATCGCATCGTCATCATCGACCTCGGCGTGGAGCCATCAGTCTCGCTGACCTACTCCGTCTATCATCCCACCACTGCGGCGGGCGTGTATGACGATACCATCTACCGCATTGATGCGCTCGAATGGATCGACGACCAGCTTCTGATATTCGATTGTTTCAACAGTTCGGGAACTGGTGATGGCGCGCGGCAATATTGGGACATCAATATCCTGGACACAAACTCGCCGCCAGGCAGCCCCTTGGTTTATCCATTATTGGCCGCCCAACCTGATAGCGTGGATGTTGGAAACCCGGTTGTATCCACGTTGAATGGAACGATCATTTGCTTCGACTACCTGGACTACAGCCTTCCCGTGAACCAGAAGAGCTACGTCTGGTCGGCAAATCTCTACACCGGCCAGATCAACGCAAACTTCATTACCGTCGGGAATGACTTCGCCGCCGTGTGTGACTACGCGCCCGACGATTCGATGATTTATCTTAGCAGGGGAACCGCATCGGATGGCTATGATGCTTACGGAGCTTCACTGACGAGCGATCGTATGAGCGTTACGGGAAATTTCCAGACGGCGTTGACGGATGGAGGGTATTTCAATCACTTTGCCAAGCGCGGCTCCTCAATCAGCAAGGGCAACCTGATAAACTATCTGCTTGGTTATCCGCAGACGCCGGAGACCGTGGATTTCAACGACGATGCGCGTTCCGATGCCGCAGATGTGGCAGACTTCCCAACGAAATGAGTTGAATCATGTTTGAGTTTTCCCACGGCGGCGTCATCCGGGCGCCACGAGAGCACAAGGAACTGGCACTGATCTTCACTGGAGGGGACTTCGGTGAGGGCACTGGACACGTTGCTGATGTTCTGGCGGAGGAAAAGGTTCCAGGTTCATTCTTCTTCACGGGCGGGTTCCTTGAAGAGGACTCCAACAAGGTGGCCATCCGAAAGCTCATCCATGACGGCCACTACCTTGGTCCACACTCCCATGAGCATTTGCTCTACTGCCCCTGGGATGATCGAAACAAGACACTCGTGACGCGCGAACAGTTCATGAGTGACTTGGTGAAGAATATCACGGCATTGGAACACTTCGGTGTCCCTCGCGCGCAGATTGGCTGGTGGATCCCTCCATACGAATGGTACAATGACGAGATTAGCAAGTGGTCGCTTGAAATGGGCATTCGACTTTTCAATTTCTCGCCGGGCACATTGTCCAACACCGACTACACCACGGATGACGCGAAGAACTTTCGATCCAGCGACACCATATGGAATAGCATCCTTGAATATGAGGAGAAGCAATCGGATGGATTGAACGGGTTCCTGCTGCTGACCCATGTCGGGGCGGGGGAGAAGCGAACCGACAAATTTTTCCTTCGGCTGCGCGCCCTCGTTCGAGAGCTTCGTGCACGAGGCTATGCCTTGAAACGAGTGGACGACCTCTTGGCGGAGGCGCCGATACCTTGAGCAGCCCGTTCACCATTCGTCCTTATGAGGATCGCGACTGCGAGGCCCTTCTTGCTGTTTGGGAGCGTGCCCTTCCCTTCGATGTCATTACGCGCGAGGACTTCGAACGCCGTGTGTTGCTGGATGCGAATCGCGAAGATGATGGAGTCATTGTCGCCATATCCGATGGAGCACTCGTTGGATTTATTCTTTGCTTCGTCCTTCGCCAGTCGATTGAAAAGACCGGCCTCATGCCAGACCGTGGCTTCATCACGGCATTTGCGGTAGACCCTTCATCGCAGAAACAGGGCGTCGGATCAGCGCTTCTGGCAGCGGCGGAGAAGTTCTTTCGCGCCCGCGACCGGAAGCTCATCGTACTGGCTCCATATACGCCGAACTACTTCACCCCCGGTGTGGACAAGGCGAACTACGCGTTGGGCCTGATGTTTCTCCTAAACCACGGTTTCACGGAATACTCGGAAGCCATTGCCATGGACGCTTCCATTGGTCAGTTTTCACTCGATGCCCCGATGCTTGCGAAGGAAGCGGAGCTTGCGCGCGAGGGCATCACGATCCAGCCATTCCATCGCGGACGTATTGTTGAATACATGCGCTTCATGAACGAGATCATGCCGGGTCCATGGGTGGAGGATGCGCGACGCAACCTTCGTGAATTCGCGCAGGGCCGCTTTCCGGAGGACGCAATTCAACTCGCCTGCGCTGGCGACCGCATCATCGGCTATTGTCAGTTTGAAGGCGAGCACTTTGGGCCCTTCGGTGTCTCGGATGCCTATCAGGGAAAGGGAATCGGAACCATCCTTCTCGCACGCACGCTGCTCGCAATGCGTCGGCGTGGGTGGCACAATGCCTTCGTCCTCTGGACGGGTGAGCGCGCTGCACGTGGAGTCTATGGCCGCTTGGGCTTCACGATTTCGCGCCGATTCGCCATCGTAAAGAAGGCACTCGCGTGAGGCATCACTTTCGAATCATGCGCGCGGCAGCGTTGCTTGTCATCTCCGCATTCATTCTTTCCTGCACTTCGCCCAAGCCTCCGGAAGGAAAAGTTCTGATCGAATTTTGGGATTTCCCACGCCTCCCTGAAATCAAGGAGTGGCAGGAAAAGCTTGTCGCTGATTACAACCGTGATCATCCTGACGTTTTTGTGAAGCTGACGCGCCTGAGTTGGGCGAAGGGAAGTGAGCGCCTCGACATTGCAGCGTTTTCCGGGCGCCCCCCAGACGTGGCGGGTGGCGTGTTCAAGGTAAAGTACGTCGAATCTGGTCTTCTTGCGCCATTGGACAAGTATCTTGACGAGGAAACGGAACCGTCGAGCGATGAAAGTTTTCGCTTTGACATTTATCCCGGCGATCTTCGCAACGTGCAGTGGCGTGGAAAGGCATATGCGTTCCCATGGTACCGTGAAGGTTTTGTCCTCATCCTCAATCGCGACCTCTTCGAGGAGCGCGGAGTGCCGTTGCCGAAGGGCGGTGCATGGAGTTGGGAGGAATTCCTGGCGTCGATGCACAAGTTGACATTCGATCGTGATGGGGATGGAAAAATCGATGTCTATGGGATTGGATTCAACACGGGAAAGGAGAAGTGGGAGGCCTACCCGTTTCTCTTCGGCGAAGGCATGCAAATCCTGAGTGAAGATGGGAGGCGATGCATTATAGATTCGCCGGAAACACGACGTGGCATCGCACGGCTCCTTCAAATGGAGTATGACGAGAAGGTGAGCCTGCCCGGTGCGGGCGGCATTCAGGACGATACGACCTGGACCATGTTCACTGGTCCGCAACGCCAGCTTGCCGTAACCTCGCAAGGCCTATGGGCAGTGCAATCGGTGAAGGACCAGAACAAAAAACGCGAGGAATCCATTGCGGAAGGAAAGGACCAGGGGGCGCTGCCTCCACCACTTCGCGTCTCCATCGCACTGTTTCCACGGATGCCCGGCCAACCCCAACGCATGGCATCTTACGGCGTGGGATCGTTGATGGTCTTCAATCGCCCCAGCGATCCCAAACGCACAGAGGCAGCGGCGCGCTTCGCCCGTCATTTGACTCTTGAGGCTGGGCAGGCCATCAACAAGGAAGCGGGTCTGTTCCCCGTGCGAAAGGCGTATGGCAACCTGTATGACGGGGACCCGGATTTCGCAGTGATCGCACCATATACGATAGAGAGCATCACTCCACCCATCCATCCTGCGTGGCAACAGCTTGACCAGGTGATCGGCGAACAGTTGCAGTTGATTCTGCTCAAGGAAACCAGCCTCGATAGCGGTGTGGAAAAAATGCAGAAACGCTGCCAGATCGTGTTGGATGATTATTGGGCGAGCGCCGATGCGGAGAATCATCATTGAATCGCGCGCGCACACAATCAGCAAAAGCCTACGCAATGCTGGCTCCGGCCCTCCTGCTCTTTGCGGTCTTTATTGTCGCACCGCTGATCTTGTCGATAGTGATCGCCTTCAAGCGCGTCGATGTCGGTGCTGGTTTGATGGAGAGTCCTTGGGTTGGCCTGCAGAATTTTCGCGATCTTTTTGGCAACGTGATAATCTCTGAACGTATTCATCGTGCCTTCAAGAACACGCTGCTTTTCACAATTTGCTTCGTTCCGGTTAATCTCATCTTCTCGCTCTTGTTGGCGACAATCATTCATTCCATTGCAGAGAAGCGTCAGGGGTTTTATCGTGCTGCGCTTTACCTTCCGGGCGTGACCAGCGCACTGATCTTTGCGATGATCTGGAAGTGGATCTACGACCCAAATTCGGGGCTGCTGAATGCCGCACTGGGTTTCTTCGGCATTACGGGACAGAACTGGACAGGCGACCCCCACTGGGCCATGTGGTCTGTCATCATTGCGGCACTCGGTGCAGGGCCTGGTGGCAATGTCCTCATTTACCTCAGCGCCCTTGGTTCGGTTCCGCAGGACGCGCTTGAAAGCGCCCATGTGGAAGGTGCCAACTCCCTCCAGCGCTGGTGGTTTGTCACGCTGCCGCACCTGCGCCCTGTCACTTTGTACCTTCTGATCCTGAGCACCATCGGCTCCTTTCAGGTTTTTGAGCTCGTATTCGTTCTTACAAGCGGTGGCCCTGCAGGATCGTCAACGGTCATTGTCTACGAAATCTACGACCTTGCCTTCGGACAGGGCCGCTATGGACCTGCGGGGGCGCTTTCCCTGATCCTGCTTGTCATCGTTGGGATTTTCGCGGCGCTTCAGTTCAAGATGCTTGGTGGCAGTCGTGAGGAACAGCGTAGGCCATCTGCCTTCGAGCGACTCTTTGACCTTTTCACATACCCCGTCGGCAATATTCTTGGCGGTGTCGGTGGCTTCTTCGAGAACCTGATGGAGAAGGTGCGCGGTGCGCGCAAAAGTTTTGGTGCGCCCAAGTCGGATTCCATCCGCCGCGAATGGGCTGCCCATGCGTTCCTCCTCCCCGTGTCGCTGCTGTTCTTCGTCCCGATGATCTGGATGTTCCTGTCTGCACTTACCCCGAAGGAATTTTTGATCGCATCGCCCCCCCAGGTGTCTCCTGCAAACTTCTCCATGTCGAACTACGAGGCCTTGGCGAAAGCCTCGCCACTTCTCCCACGCTGGTTCTGGAACAGTGCGTACCTTGCATTTGTGACGACGACATTGCAAACCCTGCTGAGTTGCCTCACTGGCTATGTCTTTGCGCGCTTGCAGTTTCCCGGAAAGAAAATAATCTTTGCACTTCTGATCATTTCGATCATGCTGCCCTATCAGGCGCTCATCATTCCCCTGTTCTTTGTGGTCTCCTCCGGCATTCGAAACCTGCTTCATGTGGACCTGATTGATACACACTGGGCCATCATACTTCCTGCGCTCTGCTCACCCGTTGGGATTTTCCTAATGCGCCAGTTCATCCAGAACCTGCCCCATGATCTTGAGGAGGCTGCGCGCATTGATGGATGCGGCGAATTCAGCGTCTGGTACCGCATCGTTCTTCCGCTTTGCAGGCCCATCATGGCGGCTTGGGCGATCCTTACCTTCACGGGTGCGTGGAAAAATTTCTTTTGGCCCTTTGTGGTGCTTGGCTCCGAGGAGTTGTTCACCCTTGAAGTTGGGCTGCAAACATTGCAGCAGCAGAATGGGAAGGACTTCGGTCTCATCATGGCGGGCGCCACTGCCTCCGCCATTCCAATGATCATCATCTTCTTCATCTTCCAGAAACAAATCGTGCGCGGTCTCACCGTTGGCGCGGTAAAGGGATAACCGCTCTTGGAGGATCGAATGCCACCGCAGGACTTTCCGTCGGTCATTGAGTTGCTGAAGCGGAAGGGGATCTGGCTGGAGAAACGAAAGAGCCAGCATTTCCTGCGCAATCAGGTAATCTGTGCAGATATTGCGGAGTTGGCAGGCCTCACTCGTGACCACCTCGCCATCGAGGTGGGCGCGGGCTTGGGCAACCTGACTGTGGAACTGGCAGCGCGTGCCGGCCGCGTGATTGCCGTGGAAATGGACCCGGAGTTCGCAGACTGGCATTCGTACCTCGCTGCGAAGTGGTCCAACCTTTCGTTCGTTTCCTCCGACTTCCTGCAACTGGATCTTGGGGAATTGCTACGTGATTCAGGCTCCCTGAAACTTTGTGGAATCGGAAACCTTCCCTATCAGATCACCAGTGAGATACTTTTTCGTTTCGTGGATGCGCCAATGACATTTGATTCATTGGTCTTCATGATCCAGAAGGAGGTGGCAGAGCGCATCGCCGCAGGCCCGGGCAATCGCGCCGCAGGTGCGCTCACCTACAAGATCGCGCTGCGCTATGAAGCGACCATTGAAATGATCGTCGGCCCGGAGCATTTCGTCCCTCCCCCAAAAGTCACAAGTGCCGTGATCGTGCTTAGGCCCCTCGACGAGCCGCTCTACCGCGACGCCCAGCACCGAGACCACATTCACAGGACCTTGGACAGGTTGTTCATGTTTCGCAGGAAAACGATCCTGAACGGACTGCGAGGCAGTGGGTTGGCCCATGACCGCGATCACGCAGTCCGAGTTCTGGGTGATTGCTCCCTCGATGAAAACCGGCGACCAGAGACACTTTCGCTGAAGGAAGTCATCTCTTTGACGGACGCGCTGCATCATGAGTGATCCGAATGGGTTGGCCATCACCGCCCGCCACCTGCGCAAGGAGTACATCATTCACACGCGCCAGGCAACGACGTTGAAGGAGATGGTTGTTCGGAACATCTTCGATTCAGGCGAAAAAATCCCCTATGTGGCCCTGCGCGACTTGTCGTTCGAACTTCCCAAGGGACGGAGTCTTGCTGTTGTGGGCGCAAATGGATCGGGGAAGAGCACGCTCCTCAAGTTGATCAGCGGAATCAGCGATCCAACATCTGGTGAGCTTGCCATCAACGGTCGCATTGCTGCTCTCCTGGAGGTCGGCGCGGGCTTTCAGCCTGAATTCACGGGGATGGAGAACATCTTCCTCCAGTGTTCCATACTTGGCCTCAAGCGCGAGGAGATCCTTTCCAAGTTGGATGCGATCATCGCCTTCAGCGAGTTGGAGAATTTCATACACACTCCCGTCAAGCGCTACTCATCAGGGATGTACGTGCGCCTTGGATTCGCAATTGCCGTGCACGTTGAAGCGGAAATTCTGCTGCTTGACGAGGTTCTTGCCGTTGGCGACCAAGCCTTCCAGACGAAATGCATTCGAAAGATCCAGGAGCTTCACCAACAAGGCTGCACGATTGTTTTTGTCTCCCATGTGCTGCATCAAATCGAAAGCGTCGCCGATCTTGTGCTGTGGTTGCATCAAGGGGAGGCAGTGGATTTCGGCGACGCCGACATCATCCTGCCAAAGTTCTACGAAAGCCTCCAGAACCAAAATTCAACAAATTCCTCGGAAGTGCACATGGATGAGCGTGCGCTCGCAGCACTTCCCACCGGCCGTTTCGCGGCAAGGAATGCGCGAATCACCAAGGTGGAGTTCTTCGATGATTCAATGAACGTGGCCCGATCGTTCGACCAGGGGGAAGTCATTCGTATCCGCGTGCAGTTTGAGGTTCTTGAGGAATTGTTGGACGTCGAGGTCCACGTTGGCGTGGGCACAATGGGTTCCCAGCGCGCGGCATATTGGGGAAGTGGTGGGCAGTTCGCCTCGCTGGAGCGTGGCTGCTACACCTGCGACATGGAGATGGAGGGGCACTTTCTTCCACAGGGTCGCTATCTTTTCAGCATCATGCTCGGAAGGCCCGGAGACATCAACCATACCTACGACATTCACCTGCGCATGTATGCGGTTTCCATCCACAAGCCGGGGAGGCCTCCGTCGCCTGATCCGGATGCAGGCCTGTTGATGCCTTGGGGATATTTCGCGAATCCCACCACTTGATCCTCCCTTGCACTTGGCGGGTGCGCCCGTCCAATCTTGTCAAGCCACTACCTTGGAGAGGGTTTCTCCTGATGAAACTTGTCATCGCACATCGCTCCGGTGAATCACGAGTCATCGACGTTGCTGAACCACGCGGTGGCAGGAACTTCGTCACTGTGCGTGTCAGCCATTCGGGAATGACGCTTCCTGCGGAGCTTGACCTGATCGCACAAGCGTCCCGCCGTACCCGCAAGGGAGACGACGGTATTCCACTCGGCGGCTATGCCAGCGGCGTCGTACTGGAAGTCGGGAGTGGTGTGAAAAGCATCAAGGAGGGCATCCGCGTCACTGTCAGCGGAAGTCGATATGTCTACCACGCCGGCCAGGTCGTCGTCCCCGAGGAACTGGTTGTTGAGCTTCCCAAGAAGGTGAACCACGAGGAGGGCGCCTTTGCTGGCATGGGCGCATCGGCCCTGAACATTGTACGCGCTGCCAACGTGCAGATCGGTGAAGTCGTCCTGGTGATTGGTGCGGACCTGCGCGGACTGATCACGGCCCAACTGGTGCGTGCCTCCGGTGCGATTCCTGTCCTGATTGATGATTCCGACTTCCGCCTTGCCAAGGTGCATCCACTTGGAATCACGCACACGTTCACGCCTGATGATACGGAGTTGGTTCGCATCGTTGATACCCTGACCGATGGCCGAGGAGCGGATTCCGCATTGATCACGCGAGCGAACGACCACAAGGGCTTCGGCGCAGCCTTGCGCCTGCTGCGGCATCGTGGAACTGTGATCCTGGGCGACTACCTTGGCGCCAGGTTTGACGCTGACCCCTTGCGTGAAAAAGCCATCAACCTGCGCTCCGCAGAAGGCGGAGGTATTGAGGGATCCCGCTGGACCGAGCACGACAATATGAATTGTTTTTGCAGTCTTCTGGCCGATCGGAAGGTGCAAATTTCACCTCTCATCACCGACCGCGTTCCCCTGGAACGCGCACCGACCATCTACGAAAAGGCGCAACGTAATCGTGACGCAGTGATCGCCTGCGTGCTTACGGTGTAGGCGGAAACGGCAGGGGAGAAGGGAAAGGATCAGAGAGATTCGTTCCTCCCACACAGTTCACTTCCTGAAGCCGGGAAACGTCGTCACGATTTTCGGGTCCTGCGCGATGTTTGTTGGCCTGCTGGTGGCAAATCCCCACCTGCTTGCGCTTGGTGCAATGTGTCTGGTTGCGATCATGCTGATGATTTTGGAGGCGAAAGGCATGCTTGCGCAAATCAGCGTCACGCGCCAGCATCAGCCCCGTGCCTTCCAGGGCCAGGCCGTTCCCGTGCGTTTGATGGTGAGTTGCAAGGGCGCCCGTTCGCCGGAACTTCTACTGATTGAGGACTACTTTCCCCCGGCGAGCAATTCACGATTCCGGAAGCTTGTCGAGTATCCATTGCACGCCAATCGGCTGGTGGAAATGGACTACTACGGACCGTGTGATCATCGACGCGGCATGTACATCCTGGGACCTGTGCGTCTTCAGGCGAAGGACTCACTTGGCTTCTTCTCGCGCGAAGTGATCATCGATGAGTTTTCCGAGCTTCTTGTCTACCCGCAGGCCGTCGACCTCAATGAAGCAGAACTTCTTGGTGAAGGCATCCTGGCACACGTTGGCTTGGAAACGACCCGTCGCACGGGGCATAGTGAGGAGTTTCTTGGTGTCCGCGAGTACCGCGCCGGCGATCCCACGCGCCTTGTGCACTGGAAACTTTCCGCCCGTCACGCAAAGTTGATCGTGAAGGAGTTTCAGGAGGAGATGACGACGCTCGTTTCCTTCTTCATTGATCTTGGAAAGCTGAGTCTCGTTGGGGTCGGCGACCAAACTTCCGTGGAGTATAGCATCAAGTGTTGCGCAAGCCTCGCCAAGCACGCAGTGGAGCGTGGTCATTCCGTGCAGCTTTTTTCGATCTCGGAATCGGTGGAGCACATCAGTGCCGGTGCGGGAATCGCTCACCTTCTGGCAATGCTTGATCGACTTGCCGTCATGCGTCCGCAGGGTGATGCAGCCTTTTCCATTCGTGTGATGGACCTGGCAAGTACGCTTCCGCGTGGAAGCACCGCCATTCTTCTTTTCGGAGCAGCGAATGCCGAATTGGAATCTCTCTCCCGTGCGATCTCCATTTTCGTGGATCGACACATACTTCCAATAGTCGTCCTGATTGATGATCGTACTTTCATCAAAGTCTATCGGGAGCAGGAAGAGTCCCACTTCAAGGCACCTCCCTTGGAGAAGGTGGCGCAGCACCTCATGCTCATGGGTGCGCGTGTTCACGTGGTGCGTCGAAACAAGAGCATGGAGCAGGCGCTCTTGCAGGGCTTGGAGAGGGAGGGCGCCGCATGAACGTGCCGATGTCCCGGGAGGGAACAACATTCGCCAGTCCTGATTTCATCGAACGCATCCATGTGTTTGCAAACTACGTTTCCTGTACCCTCGCGCTCATGATAGGATTCTGCTGGACTGAACGCATCGGTTACATCATCGCTGCGTCCACGGGTGTTGTTTGTCTCGCCGGACTGCTTGTCAGCCACGCCTTGAAAGTCCTGATCGGCGACTTCTATCGTCAGTTTCAATACCGGGAGAAATTCTTCCTCTTTCTTGTGCACTTCGCGGCGATGATCTGTCCGTATTTCTTCTTTCGTCTATTTGTCTTTGGAAAGCCGGCAGCATTCACGATCCTGTTTTCCATCCTTCTGGTAATGCTGTCGTTTCAGGCGATTGACAAGTTCTTCTTCGGACGCATTCACGCGACGCAATTTGCCTTGGTTCTAATCGTAGCCCTGTATTTTCGAGCCGTACTGAATCCAGCGCTCCTGTTCTGCTGGTTCGGGGCCTTCCTGTTCAGTATTCGCTACGGGCACATCGCTCAGCGCATGGAAGATCATGGCATCGGAACCGGCGTGGAGCGCTGGACCACCATGCGTCGCGGGATCGTGTCCATTGCTTCTGTGATTCTTTGTGGGGTGGCCGCAGGATGGGCATCCACGCGATGGCTGCCACAACACAGGTTCGGCTTTCAAGCGCCGCAGGTCGATGTCGCACAATACCCATTTGCAAGGGTTACTGAAGGGCAAATGCTTGTTCGCGCATTCATTCTCTTCGTCCTGATCGTTGCGATCCTGGTACTGCTCAAATGGATAGACAGCAAGCTCATGCGTCGAAAAGGCACTCAACTTGCAGTGGAAGCAGATGGAGCTGTCATCGCGAAGGTCTTCAAGGTGGACAGCATTTCCGAGGAGCCATTGCAGGTTGAGGATGTCACCGGTGCGCGCGAAAAGATTCTGACGGCATTCCGTCGATTCAACGAGCGACTCCAGAAAATTGACCAGGGCAGGAGGGAGAACGAAACGGTTCCCGCGTACTTTGAGCGCTTGGAGCGTGCCGTGAAGGAATTGCAGGAACTGCAAACTGCGGGCTCGACGGCCTTCGATCAAGCATGCTATGGAAACGAAGAACCAACGGTGAAAGACGCGGAAGGATTCGTAAAGCTGCTTAACGACAAACTTGGATCCCTCAAGAACACGAATGAGTGATGGTGAACTCTCAAATCTCCGACTACTGCGATGGTATGTCGGGAAGTTTCGTGGGGATTTTGCACGCATAACAGTCGGCGTTCTCATATCGCTGGCACAGTCTGCAACAATCATCCCGATTCCGCTGATCCTGCGTCACGTCATCGACGTGTCGATTCCCACGCGTGACACGGCAGACTTGGCGCGCTGCATCTCAATGGCCATCGTATTGTATGGTTTGAATGCGTGGATGTCATTCCATGCAATGTCCCTGACGCTTCGTGCAACGAAGCGGGTGACGGAAAAGCTGCGTGCCCGGCTCTGCATGCAGCTTCAGCAAATTTCGCTGCGCTTTTATGACAAGGAAAAGGCGAGCGAACTGCACTCCAGCGTCGTCCTGGACACCGAACGCATCGACATCATGGGAAATGCCATCATCAGTCACCTGATGGCATCACTCGTGATGTTTGTGCTCGGCTGTTGTTTGCTTGCCTACGTCAACCTGAAGCTGTTCGTGGTGATGTTGTTCGTGCTGCCGCTCTATATCGTGGCGCATCACTTCAACAAGCGCCGCATGAGGGAGGTGCACCAGAAGTTTCACGAAGGCATGAAGGGCATGAGCAGCCTCGTCAACGACCTGTTGCACACAATCCGCCTGGTGAAGACCTTCGCGCGTGAAGAGCATGAACAGGTTCGTGCCGAAAGGCAGTTTCAGACAGTCACAGAGCGGGCGCTGGCGATGACGATCTTCTCATCCTACTACGGCGCGCTGATGAATTTCCTGTCGAACATGATGACCCTGACCGTCTATTTTGTGGGCGGAATGCTCATCATTCGCAACAGCATGACACTTGGCGACTTGATTGCCTTCACCGGCATGATTGCGTTTCTCGTCACGCCCATCAATGTCGTCATGGGAAACATCTCCAACCTTTTCCAGGGCCTTGCCTCGCTGCGCCCTGTCCATCGACTCCTCACGTTGAATGACCCTTTGGAGATCAACGAAGGTAAGGAGGAAATCCCGGCATTGCGTGGTGCGGTGGAGTTCGACCACGTTTCATTTTACTACGACAGCCCGCAGCGAATGGCGCTGTCGAACGTGGACATCAATATTCGTCCCGGCCAGACCATTGCACTCGTGGGGGAGAGCGGTGCCGGGAAATCAACATTCGCAAGTTTGCTGCTCGGCTTCTACGAGCCCACAGCCGGCTCCATCCGGATTGATGGCCGGGACCTTCGTGACTTGAACCTTCGAAAGTTGCGGGAAATGATCGGCGTCGTCTCGCAGGACAACGTCATGTTGAACACCTCCATTCGTGACAATTTGCTCTACGGAAAGTTGAAGGCAACGGATGACGAGTTGGAGCAGGCGGCCAGGGACGCCTATGCCTACGACTTCATCCACGCGATTCCTGATGGAATGGATGCAATAGTAGGTGACAGGGGAGTCCGGTTGTCAGGCGGGCAGCGTCAGCGCCTGGCGATTGCACGCGCCCTGTTGAAGGATCCGCAGATTCTTATTTTTGATGAGGCGACCTCGGCACTGGACAGCGAATCGGAGGCCCAGATTCAAAAGGCCATCGAGCGCCTTCAATCCAATCGCACCTGTATCATCATCGCCCATCGTCTCAGTACGGTCATGTCCGCAGACAAGATCCTTGTCTTCCATGACGGAACAATTGTGGAGAGCGGCACCCATGGTGAACTCGTTGAGCACGGGGGTGAGTACTCCCGCCTGTGCGACCGGCAGTTTGGCTGGAAAAGGCACCAAAAACATTCCGAATTCCCCTAAATTCAGCCGCACTTTCACCAAGTTTCAGATGCCGGTGTAAATCACGTTGTCATTCCCCACCAGAAGCATTATTCCTCCCGATCAGAATACATCAAACGAGGACGCCTGTATGTTGACCGTTCGTCTGGACGATTTACTCATCGAAATGGTGGAGCGCGGGTCTTCCGACCTCTTCCTGAAGGCCGGCGTGCCGCCACATATCCGCGTGGACGGCAAGATCACGGCACTCGACTACGGCGAGTTGAGCTTGGAGGAAACGCAGGATATCGCCTACGGCATGATGAGCGAGGACCAAATTGAGAAGTTCGAGCGCGTTCCGGAAATGGACCTCGCGCTGGGCGTTCGTGGCGTGGGTCGCTTTCGCGTGAACCTGTTTCGCCAACGCGGTTCCGTGGCGATGGTCTTCCGTCACATAAGCACACCAAATTTCAATTTCGAAGACCTGCATCTTCCCAACGCCGTCAAGATGTTGTCAGAACGTGTCCGCGGCTTGGTGCTCGTGACGGGAACAACAGGTTCGGGAAAGTCAACAACACTGGCAGCGATGATCAATCACATCAATCGCACGCGCAAGTGCCACATCGTTACCGTGGAGGACCCCATCGAGTTCCTGCACCAGGACCGGGAGGCCATCGTCAGCCAGCGCGAGGTTGGCTTCGACACGAAGACATTCAGTGACGCGCTGCGCCATGTCCTGAGGCAGGCGCCGGACGTGATCCTCATTGGCGAGATGCGCGACCTTGAAACCGTGCAGACCTCCATTGCCGCCGCTGAAACCGGGCACCTCGTCCTGTCCACGCTTCACACGATCGATGCGGTGCAGACCGTGGAACGCATCATCAACTTTTTCCCTGCCTATCTCCACGCACAAATCCGCATGGAGATGGCGCTCGGCCTGCAGGGCGTCATCAGCCAGCGCCTGCTCCCGCGAAAGCGCGGATCGGGTCGCGTGCCGGCCTGCGAGATCCTCGTCGCAACCCCGCTCATCAAGAAGATGCTGAACGAGGGCAAGACACTGGAACTGCTCCCCGCGATCCAGGAGGGAGACCATTGGGGCATGCAGAGCTTCAATCAGGCCCTCTTCAAGTTGATTGCCCAGGATCTCGTGTCCACAGAGACGGCCATGAGCTACGCCACAAGCGCCGAGGAGTTGAAGCTCCTCGTGGAGGGCATCACATCGGGCACCCGCCTGACCGACGCCCGCTAGTCCGTATAGATTGCTATACGGATTAAGCCCATCGCAGCCACTTTTTGCTTCGCGAACTCCTTGACATAGGGGATGGGAACCTGTCTCCTACCAGACTTGATGTTTCATAGTTGACTTGGAGCAATCGCTGAAAGATGCAGACGGATAACCACGCGCCAAAGGCCTACGACTCACCCAAGGATCAGCGCGAAAAGTATACGATAACCCTTCCCGGTGGCGTGAAGAAAGTAGCCCCAGCGGGTTCGCCCATCGGCGACCTGATTCCAAGGGAATCCGAACCGGGCTTCCCAATCGTTGCGGTACGTTTCAACAACAAGGTCGCCTCACTACAGCGCCCAGTCGACCGAGACGGCAATGTGGACTATGTTGACCTGCGCAGCCGCGATGGAATGTTGATCTATCGCCGCAGCCTCACCTTCCTCCTGATACGTGCGGTCCGGGATTTGTTTCCCGATTTGCGCGTCTACATCAACCACTCACTTAATCGCGGATACTACGGCGAAGTCTACAACGAAAGTACAGGCCAAGGGAAGCCATTGCTGCTCGCACCATCAGATGTGGACCGCATCAAGGCTCACATGCACGAGTTGGTTCGGCAGGACATCCCCTTCGAACGTCGGGAGCTTCCCATCGAAGACGCCATCGAGTTGTTCAAGACGCATGGCTTGGACGACAAGGTTGCCCTGATGAAGTACCGCAACGACAAGACCATTGCTGTCTATACATGCGGCACCATGGTGAACCACTTCTTCGGCCAGTTGCTGCCCTCAACCGGACTTTTGAAGCTGTTCGATCTGCACCTTTGTGGTCCGGGTTTTGTTCTTCTCCCCCCGCCCCACAGCAAGCCCGACCAACTTCCACCGTATATACACCATGAGAAGATTTTCCAGGTTTTTCAGGAGTATGAACACTGGTCCCAGATTCTTGGCGTCCGCACCGTTGCTGATGTGAATCAGTTGGTGGACACCAAGAAGATCAATGAATACGTGCTGGTTGCGGAGGCTCTCCACGAAAAGAAGCTCGCCCGCATTGCAGACATGATCGCGGAACACCCGCGCCATCCGCGGATCATCCTCCTCAGTGGTCCGTCATCATCCGGAAAGACGACAACCGTAAAGCGCCTATCCGTGCAGCTTCGCGTCAACGGCATGCGGCCGCTCGTGATCGGCCTCGATGATTTCTTCGTGGAGCGCGAACGAACTCCCAAGGACGAGACAGGCGAGTACGATTTCGAATCCTTCCAGGCGATCGACGTCGCCCTGCTTCAGGACTGTGTGCGAAAGATCCTGCGGCAGGGGGAAGTGCGGCTTCCGCACTTCGATTTCATCCAGGGGAAGCCCGTGCCGGGGGAGCTTGTCCAACTCCTGCCGGGCCAGCCCCTGATTCTCGAAGGCATTCACGCCCTCAATCCGGGACTCCTGCCGGAAATTCCCGATGGACTCAAATTCAAGATTTTCATCAGCCCCCTGACGCACCTGAACATCGATGACCACAATCGCATTGGTTCCGGTGACACGCGCCTGATACGTCGTCTTGTTCGCGATTCGCGTTACCGGGGGTACGATGGAGTTGCCACCCTGACACGCTGGCCCAGTGTTCGCCGTGGCGAGGAAAAGAACATCTTCCCTTATCAGGACAATGCAGACATCATCTTCAACTCATCGCTCCCGTATGAGGTACTGATCCTGAAGCATCACGCAATGCAGGTGTTGCAGAACGTGCCGCGCGAACATCCGATCTATTCCGAGGCCGCTCGACTCATCAAATTCATGTCCTACTACCGCAATATTAATCCAGACATCGTGCCGCGCCATTCACTGCTGCGCGAGTTTATTGGCGGCTCAAGTTTCAAATACTAAGGTGCCACAAACCGTTGCCCTCGTGCCGGGCTTCCATGCAGTCCAATGCGATGAATTCGCAGATGGTCGCCCGGCGCGCACAGAACTCTTGAATGATCGAAACGCAACTCCAGTACATTGAAATTTCCACGGAGAAGAATCCGTTTCGTTTTGCCGACGGAAAGACCCTGCATCCTGTTACGCTCGCCTACGAAACCTATGGCAGGCTGAACAAACAGAAGGACAACGCGATCCTGCTGTTTCACGCCCTCAGTGGCAGCGCGCACGCAGCCGGCATCAACAACGTCGGCCCCGGGAATGCCTATTGGACGGAGGAATGCCACACGGGATGGTGGAATGATTACCTTGGCCCCGGTCGTGGTATCGACTCCGACAAGTATTTCGTGATCTGTATCAACTGGGTGGGTGGGTGCTATGGCTCGACTGGTCCCTCCAGCATCAACCCAGCCACGGGAAAACCCCATGGCGGTGCCTTTCCCTTCATGACGATGCAGGATATCGTCAGCTCACAAGTCAAGGTTCTCGACCTGCTTGGTATCAGGAAATTGCTCGCGGTCGTTGGTTCGTCGCTCGGTGGGTTGTGCGTTATGGACTTCGCCACCCGCTTCCCGGAGCGCACGTCGCTTGTGATTCCAATCGCCACGGGCGTCCGCTCGACAGTCCTGACGAAAGCGATGAACTTCGAGCAGATTTGCGCGATCCAGGAGGATTCAAATTTCCGCAGCGGCGATTACTACGACCATTCACCGCCCAATGCGGGGCTTACTCTGGCTCGCATGATCAGCCACAAGACATTCGTGTCGCTGCCGCTCATGGAGTCCCGTGCGCGGAAGGAAATTGTCCATGAGAACCATCGCGCCAACGAATACCGCATCCAGCACCAGGTTGAATCCTACCTGTTGCATCAGGGGCGGAAATTCGTGAAGCGCTTCGACGCCAACAGCTACCTGCGCATTGCCGCAGCGTGGTCTGCCTTCGACCTGCCGAAGCAGCAGGGGAAATCACTGGAGCGCATCCTCTCCCGTTGCCGCGATCAGGTCTGGCTCCTGTTTTCCATCATGTCCGACGTGTGCTTCTATCCGGAGGAACAACTGGAAATCGCCAACGCCCTGAAGGCGAACGGCATCGACTACCAGCATATCCGCGTGGACTCGAAGAAGGGTCACGATTCCTTCCTGATCGAGCCGGACCTTTATTCCCCCTACATCAGCTTCAAGATCGACAGCATCTACAACTCGCTGCGAGCAAAGGGAAGCGCCGAGCAGTACGACATCTAACTCCGTCCCTTCCTGTGGAAAGCAGCGGCAATGCTCCGCTTGTAGGGAGGCCGCAGGACCCCCACCTCTGTCACGATTCCCGCGATAAGCTTTGCCGGCGTCACGTCGAAGGCGGGGGCGAAGACCTGTGTCCCCCGGGGCGCGACGCTCCTTCCGCCGAAGGTCGTGATTTCCTCCGCCGAACGCTCCTCGATCGGGATTTCGTCACCACTTTTCAGCTTGAGATCGAAGGTGCTCAGCGGCGCCGCAACGTAGAACGGGACCTTGTAAAATTGGCACACAATCGCGAGTGGCATCGTGCCGACCTTGTTCGCCGCATCTCCATTGGCGGCGATGCGATCTGCTCCCACGATGGCCGCCTGCACCATCCCGCGTTTCATCACCGATCCCGCCATGTTATCGCAAATCAAGCGTGTTTCCACGCCTGCCTGCTGAAGCTCCCACGCGGTCAGGCGGGCGCCTTGCAGCAGCGGCCTTGTCTCATCGGCGAAGACAGTGAAGCATGTTTTCTCCGCCGCCTTCAGGATGACCGCCAATGCCGTCCCCATGCCCGCTGTTGCGAGCGCCCCTGTGTTGCAGTGCGTGATCACGCCGTTGCACCCCGTCAGGAGTGGCGCGCCGTGCGCACCAATCAGTTCGCAGGTTTGAAAGTCCTCCGCGTGGATTCTTTTCGCTTCCGCCAGCAGTTCCGCATGAGCCGCCGAGACCGTTGTGTCCTCGCACATGAGGCTTGCAACATTCACGCAACGCTTGAGCGCCCAAAACAGGTTCACCGCCGTTGGTCGCGAGGTCGCCAAATACGCGGCCACCTTCTCCACCGTACGCTTGAATGCCTTCAGGTTTTTTGGCTTTGTTCGCGCCACGCCGACGTACAAACCATACGCAGCCGCGACTCCGATCGCAGGCGCGCCACGTACCCGTAACATCCGAATCGCCTCCCACATTGCTTTTTCGTCGGCGATCGGCAGGTACTTCACTTCATTGGGCAGTAGCGTCTGGTCCAACAGCCGCACTGTGTTGTTCTTCCATTCAATGGTCTTGAAAGGCATCGTGAGTTCCTAGGCAGTTTCCCCCAGCAGAGCGGGGAGGCCTGCGATGAAGTCCGCCGTGGCCATGGCACCCGGCCTGCTTCCAACTGGGCGATTCAAGTCCCAAAGGATTGTGGCAACCGGCAGTGGCCTTGCCGTCACATTGAGTTTGCACCACCATGTGGGACAAGAAAAAGGCCCGGAATTTCTTCCGGGCCCTGACACAGGAATGGATCCCGTGATTATCGCTGGATTTGCTGAATGGTCGTGTAGAACACGTTGCTGGCTGTATTGGATGCGCCACCGATGCGATAGATATTTCCGCGTGAAACGGTGCCGTTCGTTGGATCGTAAACGTTATTGCTGACGCCGGCGGTGGTCGCGCTGGAGCCCATCAGGCCTCCACCTGCAAGCTGGATGCGGGTGTTCTTGGGGCCAGAGGAATACAGCAACCAGAAGGAATTCGCCTTGTCACCAGGATTGGAAACGAGCGCGGCGACGTTGCTCAAGCTCCCCGAAAGGCCCGCAAAATACTTGTAGTGCCGGTTCTCAAACTGTTCCGTGGGAGAAATGGGGGTTCCGTTCGGTTCATTTCCCCACGCTCCGGTGGCGCCATTCACCGACCCGGAACGTGCCTTTGTCAGGAAGGGATCGGGAAGGAGCGCGCTCGTCATGTAGGCGATGGGCGTGCTCAGGCGCTCAAGGATCCAGTACTGCATGGTCGGCGGATCACCCGATGCGCGCGCACTCAGATTGAAGGGGTTCCCCTTTGGGTAGCTATTGTTGTCAACATAGTAGCTTTCAATCCCGGTAGCCAAGCTTCGCATGTCGGCCTTGGCGCGGCTCACCTTGGAGCGTGTCTGCGCCTCAAGGAAGTTCGGTACGGCGATGGCAGCCAAAATGGCGATGATGGCAACCACGATCAACAGTTCGATCAGAGTAAAACCTAATCTTTTCTTCACGGAAGGCTCCTTCGTGAGAGGGATGAATGGTCCTGCAACAAAAGTAAATAGAGCAAGCGGAACAGGTTTCTTACCGCAAGTAAGACCCCTCTTGGCAAGCTTAATCAAACCAGTCCATCGAATTATTCACAGGCCGAAAGCCCAGTTTTGGCGTTCTCTGTCCAAAAACAGGCGATTCCGATGGCGGAATGATGGAGGGCACAGCCGTCCAGCTTTGGAACTGGCCGTATTTTGCTAGGAAAACCACTTACGCCGCGCGGGTTTGCGCGCTGGCTCTCCGATCAAATCCGAAGCTGTCCTCCAGCGATCAATGAGGCCATCGCCTCCCGAAATTGACAGCCGTGCCGTGCGATTTCCCAACCACGCCAGCGCGGGTTTCATCGTCTCTTCAAACGTCATTGTCCGCAACCAACGCACCCCGGCTTGTCGAGCTTCCTCGCGCTGGACCGCTGGCCTGGCGCATGCTGTCAACACCTCGCGCGCTGCCCGCTGTTCATTTGCTCCGTTGATGCCGGCGGCAAGCCCCTCGGCAACCAACAGCGACTCCAGGCCCGCCTCCAATGACACCACGGGACGAGCGCCCCATCTGACCATCGCCAGCAAGCGATTCCTGCTTCCCAGTTCCGCCTCTGGTATCGCCCGATCCAACGAGAGGCAGGCGCCTGCGTGGGCAAGCAGCGAAGCTTCCATATCGGGCATCTGTGGAGGTAGATCAATCACGCGATGGCCGTATGGTTGCAGTTTCCCCAGAAGGTGTTGCTTGATTTCCTCTCCGGCGCGTCCCGTCGGGATGCCGCAACAGACAAACGTCAGGTTGTCCTGTTCGCACAGCGCCATCGCGAGCGCCTTCCCCATCGTCACCTCATCAAGCCAGACATTCCAACTACCGCCAAAATAGACGTAGGGATCCCCCTCCTTCACGCCATTTGTGCGAAGAACCTGCGGGAAATCCGGAAGCGGTTCCGGAGTCGTCCAGTCTTCCGGGACTCCGCAGGGAATTTCGTGGATCCGTTGCGACACATTCCAGTCATTCACGAAGCGGCCCAACAAACCAAGTTGTCCCATGAGCGCATGTCGCTGCGCCGCGCTCACCGTGGAGAAGGAATCGCCGCCCGCCAGCGTTTCGCGAAAAAATTTCCAGACATGATCGCGTGCAGCCAGGTCGACAGTTCCCCCCTGTCGCAGTTGCGCAGCATGAAGTTCCGCCATGGGATCGCCGAAATAGTCAACCCAGCACGGCTTCCCGATTTCCTGCGCGAGGCGCAGTGCTGCAACTGCGGGCATCAAGGATCCCACGCCGAACATCGCGCCCACATGCGAAAGGTCGACTTCCCTCTTGATTTGCCCGGGATTCAGGATCGTTTCCGGTGTGAAGCTACACGCTGAAATTGTTCCGTTGATCGGGATGCCCTGCCGCGCGTTCTCCTCAAGCAGGATCGCCACGACTTCGTGTCGCGCAGAGAGCATTGGCTCGATGAATTGCCGGAGCCGGATCGCCGGGCCGGTCACTATCGCATCGCGTTCCAGCGGCCAGGGGCCCATGCCGACAACGCACACGCGCATCAGGCGTCGCCTCCTGGCAGCATCACAAGGTTGTCGCAGTGGATTGCCTCCGCGTAATCCTCGGCACCCAGAATGCGGACGATTTCATCACGTTTCCTGCCGCAAATCTTCTCCAATGTCGGTGCGTCGTAATTGGTGATGCCCTGCGCGAGAATCTGTTCCTTTTCGCTCATGACGGCCACGACATCGCCCTTTGAAAAATCGCCGTTCACCATGCGCACGCCAATCGGCAGGAGCGACTTGTGCGCCAATAACGCGCGCGCCGCACCCTCATCAACGATCAGCGTCCCATGTGGACGGGCGGCTCCGATCCAGTGGATGTGGCGTTGGCGCGAGCGTCGGCGGCGCTGCGTCGTGAAGAGCGTGCCGCAAACCCTCCCTTCGGTAAGCCCCGAAAGGACTCCCTCCTCGTTCCCATTCACCAGCAGCGTGTGCACCCCGAAGTTTGTGGCGTGCTTTGCCGCCATCAGCTTCGTCTGCATTCCACCCACGCCGAATTCACTTCCTTCGCTGTGCACCAATGCTTCCACGCTTGCGTCGATCTTCTTCACGACGGGGATCAGCGCGGCATCGGGTTTGTACTTCGGATGCCCCGTCATCAATCCCGGTACGTTGCTCATGATCACCAGGAGGTCCGCTTCCATCTTCGCTGCGACCATTGCGGAAAGCATGTCGTTGTCGCCGAACTTCAATTCCTCGATCGTTACGGAATCGTTTTCATTCACGATGGGAATCACGTTTCGCTTCAGCAACGACAGCATTGCCAGTCGCACGTTGATGTAGCGTCGCTTGTCCGCCAGGTCGTCACGCGTCAGCAGCAACTGCGCAGGCACGATTCCGTGCCGGCGAAAGTGATGTCCGTATTCCTCCATCAGCGCACCCTGTCCCACCGCAGCAACGGCCTGAAGATCCGGGATGTTTGCGGGGCGCTTGTCCAATTTCAGGATCCCTCGCCCTGCCGCAACGGCGCCGCTGGATACGAGGATCACTTCAACGCCTTTGCCTTGCAGCGCCGCGAGCGAGTCGCACAGCGCCGCAATTCGTGCCTGGTTTAATCCCCCCTTCTCACGCGCCAGCACGTTGCTGCCGACCTTGACCACAACACGGCGCAGGGGAGCATCACGGAAGGGCCATGCGGCTTGAAGAATGTCGTCGCTCATCGTCGTGCGTCAGCTTCCACCGATTCGGAAGTTGCAAACATCCCCATCCTGCATCACGTATTCCTTCCCCTCCACCCGCAGCTTGCCTGCTTCCTTGGCCGCGTTCATGTTTCCCGCCTTGATCACGTCGTCAAATCCCGCGATTTCAGCGCGGATGAACAACTTTTCGAAATCCGTGTGAATCACGGCGGCACATCGTGGCGCCTTCCAGCCGCGTTGAAAAGTCCACGCCCGCACTTCTTTCTCACCGGCGGTGAGAAAGGTTCCCAGGCCCAGGAGGTGATAGGCGGAATGAATCAGTCGGTCCAAGCCGCTCTCCTTCAAGCCCAGTTCCTCAAGGAACATGGCCTTCTCTTCCGGATCCAATTGCGAAATCTCGCTCTCGACCTTGGCGGAAATCACAATCACCTCCGCATTCTCTTTCGCGGCAATCTCCTTTACCTTCTGCACGAACGGATTTGCATCGGCCTTCGTGATTTCATTTTCCGCCACGTTGCAACAATACAGGACCGGCTTCGCAGTCAGAATCTGCCACGTCTTGATCAGTTTCGTCTCTTCTTCATCCCTCGATGCCTTGAGTGCGAACTCCGCTCCTTCGAGCGTCGCCAGTACCCGTTTTTGCAGTTCAAGTTCCGGCTCCATCTTCTTGTCGCCGCGCACCGCCTTCGCGGTGCGTTCGATGCGCTTTTCCAAGCTCCCCATGTCCGCAAAGATGAGTTCCAGGTTGATCGTGTTGATGTCGTCAGCCGGATCAATCTTTCCCGACACATGCGTGATGTCTTCATCTTCGAAGCACCGGACGACCTGGATGATCGCATCCACTTCCCGGATGTGTGACAGGAATTGGTTGCCCAAACCCTCGCCCTTGGACGCCCCGCGTACCAGCCCTGCAATGTCAACGAATTCAAATGTTGTCGGAACGATCCGCTGTGGCTTTACAATCTTCGCCAATTCCTGCAACCGATGGTCAGGAACCTCCACCACGCCCACGTTGGGATCGATTGTGCAAAAGGGATAATTGGCAGCTTCGGCTTTGGCCGCTGTAATCGCGTTGAAAAGCGTGCTCTTCCCAACGTTTGGCAATCCAACAATCCCGGCCTGCAATGGCATGAAAGCAAATCCTATTGAAATGACCCGCTTCTTTGAGCGGATAAGGGTTGTCCGCGTTCCCTCCGGGGCAGTGCAAGGATGAATGCATGGCCGGGTTTGGAAGGCAACGCCACCCATGATTTCGGTGGATTCTGCGGCCATGCTTGCGGCTAATCGCGGCAAATCATGACCCCCCTACACACATTTGCGATGGCTGCGGCGGCATTTCTTCAACCGCTCCTGATTGGCCTCGCCCTCGTGCCGCTCGCCAAGGCTGCCGCTGGAAAACTTGGCCTGATCGATCAACCGAACCTTGAGCGCAAGCAGCATGGCGCGCCCATGCCGCGCAGCGGCGGGATCGCCATATTTATCGCTTTCTGGGGAGTGCTTTGGCTGGATTACCTGCTTGCGAGAAGCGTTCTGCCATCCATGGATGCGATTCCCGACACCATGAAGGCGCTCGCCGGTAATCTCTCGCTCCGACTGAAACCCCTCATGGGGCTTTTTCTTGGCAGTTCCATCATCTTCACCCTTGGGCTCTTGGACGATCGCTACAGCCTGCCACCATTGCTGCGCCTCCTGATCCAGCTCTTTGCCTGCGTCCCTCTCATTGCCACAGGAATTGTCCTGAAAGTCTTTCTTCCGGCGATGCTTGCCGTTCCAATTACAGTGCTTTGGGTGCTTCTGCTCACAAACAGCTTCAACTTTCTCGACAACATGAATGGGCTGTCCTCCGGCATCGCCATCATCATCTGTGTCGTTTTGGGGATCATTTCATTTCTCGCGCGTGAATGGTACATGGTCGCCATGTTTGCCATGTTCGCTGGTGCCATCATGGCCTTCTGGTTCTTTAATTTTCCGAAGGCCTCGATCTTCCTCGGTGATGCAGGCAGTACCCATCTCGGCTTCTTCCTGGCCGCTCTCTCCATCCTTTGCACCTACTACAAGGAAGGCGTTCCCACCAGGCTTCCGATCCTGATTCCGCTTATCACATTCGGCGTGCCTGTTTTTGACATGATATCCGTGTTGTGGATCCGCTGGCGAAATGGCAAGCCACTCATGGTCGGCGACACGAACCACTTCTCACACCGCCTGGTTGCGCTTGGCATGACTCGAACGGAAGCCGTTCTCTTTATCTATGTCGCAACACTCGTGGTTGGCCTTGCGGCGATCCCGCTGCGCCAGTTGGACGCCCCCCACGGAATTGTCCTCGCCATCGCTCTTTGCTTGATCTTCCTCCTGCTCCACTGGCTAGAACGTGGCAGCTACCGGCGCAATGCGCCACCACCCCCGCCCGCGTAAGGTCCCCGCTCATGCTGCTGCCGCCTAAAAAATCCCGCCATACCGCAACTCGCCTGGCCGTTGCACTGCTCTCCATGACACTCGTCGCACCATTGTCCGGGTGCTTTGGCTTGAAGGTGCGCCAGTTGCGAACCGAGAATCAGATGAAGGAGGCTCGGATTCTGCAACTTGAGCAGGACATGACCGCGTTGCGCGATGAGAACAGCAAACTCCAACAGCAGGTAAGTACTTCCGATGGCAAGGCCAACGCCGCCCGCATGGCCCTCACGGAAACGACCGACTCCCGCACCCGTGAGATGACGAAAAATCTGACCACCTCCATTGAAAGCGAGGCGAAGCTGAAGGCCGACAAGGAACAGCTTGAAGCGAAGGCCCTCGCACTCGAGACACAACTGGCCGATGCGCGGGCCTCCATGCAACAGGTGCAAAAGCAGCTCGACGCAAAATCCGAGGAGCTTGTCGAAGCGCGAAAGGATTTGCTGGAAGTTCAGGCCGCCTCCGAAGCTTCCACAAGGAAGACGACGGAGCTTTCCACGCAATTGGAGTCCAAGTCCAAGGAGGCCACCGTCAGCACAGAACAGGTGGCACAACTGACATCGCAGCTGCGGCAGAAGACCGACGAGCTTGCCGCCGCACAGGCGAAGTTCGTGGCCAGCGGCAAGGCCGATGCCGAAACAGTTGCGAAGGCGGAAGAGGCCGCGAAATCGCGCCTCGCCTCGCTCATCACCGCCAGCAAAGTGAGCGTCGCCGGATCCGATGGCGCAGTTCGCATTACAATTTTGAGTGACGATCTGTTTCAGGTTGGCAAGGTGGAGTTTTCGGAGGAGGGGAAGGCGTCTCTTGCCTCCGTTGCCGAAGCATTGAAGTCACTGGCTGCCAAGCGCATCGTCGTCGCGGGCCATACCGATGATACTCCCGTAAAGAACATGTCCTACGCGGACAACTGGGAGGTCGCCTCCGCTCGTGCCAACGAAGTTGTACGTTGGCTGGTCGCTAACAGCGTGTCCTCCCCCGAGAAGATTGTTTCCGAATCGCACGCGTTCTACGCACCTACCTCTGCCGGCAAGGATGCCGCCGGGAAGAAGCAGAATCGGCGCGTTGAGATCATCGTCGAACTCTGACCTCCGTGACAGGACAATCAACGCCGCGAATCACCGTTGTTGTTCTGACCTACAACAGTGGAAAGTTCATCACGGAATGCCTTACGGCATTGCAGCATTCCCGCGGTGTTGAGCTTGAAGTCATCTGTGTCGACAATGCCTCTACCGATGACAGCCACAATCTTTCGACGACGCATCCTTCCGCTCCCAAGGCGATCCGTCTTGAAAGGAACCTTGGCTATTCCGGAGGCAACAATGCGGGGTGGGTGCTTGGAACAATGCCCATCGTGGTGTTCATCAACCCTGATTGTCGCGTCATGCAGGATACACTCGCACGCCTTGTAAACCCTTTCGCCCAGGACGAAAGGATCGCTGTTACCGGCGCGTTGCTTTACTATCCAAATTCAACAATCATTCAACACGCAGGCGGCATCCTGCATCCCAATGGAATGTGCGAACATTTCGGGATGAACAAGCCGGATGCCCCGGAGTTTCATGAATCGAAGGACGTGGAGTATGTGACAGGGGCGTTGATTGCCTTTCGTCGCTCGGACTTGGAGCGTTTCGGCGGTTTTGATGAGGAGTTCTGGCCCGCCTACTACGAGGAAACGGACCTTTGCTGGCGCCTTCGCAAGGAAGGCAAGCGCGTCCGTTATGTGGCGGAAGCCATTGCATACCACTATGAATCACCCGGTCTTGAGAAGAATTCCACCCGTTTTGTCCGTACCAGCTACCGCAGTAGAATCCGCTTCGTCGTGAAGAATTTCTCCCTCGGTGAGTTTCTTGGCGATTTTCTTCCCTTTGAATGGAGATGGTTTTTCGGCCCCTTTGCAAGAGGCTACCGATTCCCAGCCTTGCGGTCCTACGGTTCAGGCCTTCTCTTTGCTCTCTTCTGTTCCGCCCGCTTTTCAAGACGGCGAAGGACCTGACCCCGTTGAAGTCGCTCTATCCCCTGCATCCCTATCTGCGTCGCCATCGTTGGAGCATAGCGGCTGGCATCCTCTTTGTCATGGCGGCAAATGTCATGTCGCCAGTGGTCCCGGTCATTGTCGGCGAGGCAGTCAACCTGGCGGAACATCAGCACATTGGCTCGGGCGGCCTTCTTGACTTTGCGACGCTGGCAATCTGCGTCTCCGGTATCTCGGCCTGTTTTCTTTTTCTCATGCGTCGCGTCCTCATCGATGCGTCCCGCGAGGTTGAATACGAGTTCCGAAACGATTTCTTCGCCAAGCTTCAACGGCTCGATCCAACCTTCTTTGACTCCAACAACACGGGCGACCTGATGAGTCGCGCCACCAACGACATGGACGCGCTCCGCATGTTGATCGGCCCCGCCGTAATGTACAGTGCCAACACGCTCATGAGCCTGCCCATGCGCCTGATCTGGATGTTCGCGCTCGATTGGAAACTCACTGCCGTCAGCATCATCCCCCTTCTCGCCCTCCCTCCACTCGTTCGCCACCTTGGCGCAAGGACCCACACCCTTTCAAGGTTCCAGCAGGATTCGTTCGGTGATCTTACAACCGTGGTGCAGGAAAATCTTGCAGGCATCCGCGTCGTGAAGGCCTACCGCCAGGAGGGCCATGAGGAACGCAAGTTCCTCGACCGCAACGACGACTACATCACGAAGTCCCTCGATCTTGCGCGTGTGCAGGCGATTTTCTTTCCGATCATCCGCTTTGTTGTCGGCACCGGCTATGCGGTCTTGCTGACCTACGGCGGCATTCAGGTGATCAACAACCAACTTGAAATTGGCACACTCCTTTCCTTCTTCATTCTCTTTTCAATGCTTGTGTGGCCGCTCGTTGCTGCTGGATGGGTCGTCAACTTGATCCAACGCGGCATCGCGTCGCTCGACAGAATCAATGCCATCATGGTTTGGAAACCCGCCGTCGTTGATGCTCCGGCGTTCTCCTCAGGCGCCCCAAAGTCGCTCGACATTGAGTTTCGGGACCTCACGTTCAAGTACGACGGCACGACAACGCCGCAGCTCGCCAACATCAACCTGACCGTACCAGAGGGGCGCACGCTTGGGATCATCGGCCCTGTGGGCAGTGGCAAATCCACCCTCATTCACCTGCTGGGCCGCCTCTATCCCGTGGAGCGTGGAATGGTTTGGGTCGGCGGCAGGGACATCAACGATTGGCCGATCAATGAGCTTCGCATGTTCGTGTCGTTCGTTTTTCAGGAAACGTTTCTCTTCTCGGATACGATAGAATGGAATATACGCTTCGGCGCCACGGCTGAAGCGCCGGAGGAAAAAATTTTGGACGCAGCCAGGCGTGCCCAAGTCGCTGGTGACATCGAACAATTTCCGAACAAGTATAAGACTGTTTTGGGCGAGCGTGGCGTGAATCTTTCCGGCGGGCAAAAGCAACGCGTCTCCATCGCGCGTGCCATTGCGCGTGATGCCCGCATCCTCGTCCTCGACGATTCCCTTTCCGCAGTCGACACCCACACAGAGGAGGCGATCCTGCGCAACCTTCGCGACGTCATGAAGGGTCGCACCACGTTCCTGATTTCGCACCGCATCTCCACAGTTTCGCTGGCCGATGAAATCATCGTCCTTCAGGAAGGCCGAATCACCCAGCGCGGCACGCATGAACAGTTGGTCGCGGCGCCTGGACTGTACCAGGAGCTTTATCGCCGCCAGCAAACAGAGGCGGAAATCGAACAACTGGATACGCCGGTGGTGGGGGGCGCCCCCGCATGAGCAAGGCCGCCGAGATCCGCGAGCAACGGTATGAACGTTTTCGTGAGGAAGACCGCGAAGCCCTGGTCAAGAAGGGTGACTTTTCGCAGATGCGCCGCCTGCTGCGCTACCTACGCCCCCGGCGAAGGCAGGTTGCCACGGCAATTGCCCTGTCACTTGTCATCGCAATCCTGACACCCGCGCCCATGGTGATCGTCAAGTTCGCCATCGATAATTTCATTCAGCATCATAAGATTGATGGCCTGGTTTTTTCCGCCATTGCGTTGATTGTTTCACAGCTCATCATCTTCTTCCTCGACAGGCGTTCGCAGTACCTTATCGCGGAAATTGGCCAGTTCACCATGCGCGATCTGCGTCTGGAGGTTTTCAATCACATCCAATCACAATCACTGCGATTCTTCGACAGGAATCCCGTCGGCAGGCTTATCACCCGCATCACCAGCGATGTGAATGTGTTGAACGAAATGTTTGCCCAGGGAGTCGTTGGAATTTTTCAGCAGATATTCTCCCTCTTTGTCATCCTGTGCGTGCTGCTGTGGTTCAACTGGCAGCTTACGCTCTGGGTCATGCTCGTACTTCCCGTGATTGCCATCGCCTCCTGGAATTTTCGAAACAATGTCTTCGTCTCCTATCGTCTCACGCGTGTTCGCCTTTCACGCCTCAACACATTCATGCAGGAAAACATCACCGGAATGCGCACGGTGCAGGCGAACGGGCGCGAGTCCTCGCAGTTCGAAACCTTCGATCACTTGAATGCATCCCATCGCGATGCCCACATTCAAACGGTCTTCCAGTACGCGCTCTTCTTTCCGATCGTCGAAGTTGTGACGACCGTTGGAATGGGGATCGTTCTCTACAAGGGGGGGATGCACTACGTCAGTGCCGGGGCCGCCGCTGCTGTCACCGTTGGTCAACTGGCGCTGTTCATCCAGGCACTGGAAAAATTCTTCCAACCGATCAAGGACCTCTCTGAGAAATACAACGTGGTGCAATCCGCCATCGCCGCCAGCGAACGTCTCTTTGCGTTGCTCGATTCAAAACCCAATTTGATCGATCCTCCCAAGCCACAGGAAGTGAAGCCGTTTGGCAACTCCATTCAGTTCAAGGACGTTTGGTTCGCCTACAATCCCGGCGAGTGGGTCTTGCGTGGCGTTAGTTTTACCGTGCAGAAGGGGCAAACGATCGCTGTTGTCGGCCCCACCGGAAGTGGGAAGACGACTCTCATGTCCCTGCTGTGTCGATTCTACGACATTCAGAAGGGGGAAATCCTGGTCGATGGCATTGACATCCGTGAAATGCGGATCAGCGACCTGCGAAGCAAGATCGCCATCGTGATGCAGGATGTATTCTTGTTTTTCGGGACCGTTGTGGAGAATATTCGCCTCGGAAATTGCGAGATCACCGACGAACGTGTTCAGCATGTCGCGCAGCAGACAGGTTTTGCTGATTTTGTGGAGCGTTTTCCCAAGCGATATGACACTGGTGTCCGTGAGCGTGGAGCCACACTCAGCACAGGCCAGAAGCAGTTGCTCAGTTTCACCCGGGCACTTGCATTTGATCCTGAGATCCTGATTCTTGACGAGGCCACCGCAAACATTGACACGGAATCAGAGGAGCGCCTGCAACAGGCTGTCGCAACCCTCTGCGCCGGCCGCACCTCCATCGTCATCGCGCACCGCCTTTCAACGATTCAAAATGCCGACAGGATCATCGTGATACACCACGGTCATCTCATCGAGGAAGGCACGCACGAGGAGCTTCTTGCCCGCGATGGCATGTATCGCAAGCTCTACGAGCTACAATACAAGGAAGGCTTGGCGGTTTAGGACTTCTTCTTCGGCGCGCCATCGGGCATGTCGGGATACAGCAGCGCCGACTCAATGGCCTTGTATGCGTCACGTTTCAGGATTGCATCATTCATGCGCTTGCGAACGCGCTGGTCACTGGGGTTCACCCGCAGGAAACGCTCGCATGCAGCAATACATGGTGACAGCTCGTTCTTGTTGAAGAAGACTTCGCTCGCCAGTGCCAGTTGATGCAGCATTGAGGAAATCTGGCCGATCTGTTCGTGCACATCCGCCAGCTTCAGCCGCACCGCTGCGTTTTGCGGATTCACTGACAGGATGTCCTGATAATTATTCAGGATTTGTGACAGGGCTTCCTCGCTGTCCTTCCTGTCAAAATTGCTCATCGTTCCTTGCAGATAATCGGAAGCGGTTACCTTCACGAATGGGATTCGCGCCGAACTTCCCAAATCGAGGCTGCTGTCCAACCCGTTGCGGTGCCGCAAGTCCTCATCGCCATGCATTGCAATGACGCGCGACTGCGTTGCGGAAAGCAATTCCCTCGCCTTTGAGTTGGATGGATCAATCGCCATCGCCTTTTCAAAATAGACCACAGCCTCATCAATGCGCCCTGCTGCAACGAGGCCTTCGGCGAGCATCACAACATCCTCGCTCAGGTCCTGCGGTCTGCCAACTTGCAGGTAAATGTCGATGTACTCCCTGCGTAGATCCAGGTCGCTGATCTCCACAGTTGAAATCTTCTTCAGGATTCTCAACGCCTCCGCCTTGTCGCCCGAAGCGTTGAGCAACTGGGCGTATGTGACATAGTCGGCAGCAATATCCTCCGGCTTGGCGAATCCCTCCAGCGCCTGGATCAAGAGCTTCCATGTCGAAATGCGCCGGGGTTCAGCCGTCGTGATCTTGCGGAACTCCGCCTCAGCAAGGTCGGGAAGTCCGCGCTCCAGATAGCTGAGCCCCAAGTCCTCCATCTCGCGAACTGCTTCGGATCCTTGCGATGAAGCCACGAGCACGTCGATCATCCGCTGGCGCACTTCCAGGTTCAGTGAATCAATCTTAAGCAGATCCCGAAGCACTTCGATCTGCTTGCCGAGATTGTTGGAGTGTTGATAGAGGTCGGCGGCGGTTTCGAATTGTTTTGCAGCCATGCCGCGCGCGTTCAGGTCCCGGTAAACACGCCCCAGGAGATAATGGAAATCCGCATCCTCGCCAACATGCCGGGTGATGCGTTCCAGCGCCCTCTGCGCCTTCCGAGCCTGGCCTGCGGCAAGCGCAAGATCCACCAATTGGTATGTTTCCGCAACCGCCCGCTGCGGCTGCCCATTCGCCATCAGGAACTCAATGAACTTGTCGCGAAGCTCCAGATGATTCGGATCGATGTGGAGGATCTTCTCGTAGGCAATCGTCGCGTCCTGCACAGCCCCCTTGCGCGCATGGATGTCCGCCAGTTTTGCGTAATCCAGGATCAGGTCCTTCTCCGGTCCGACCTGCCGATAGGTTTCGATGTATTGTTGGCGTGCGCGCGTGTCGTCGGGAACGATCTGAAGCAGCGACTTGAGCGTTTCCGACGCGCGCTTCGGGTCCTGCTTTCGCATGTAGAGGTCAGACAGGCCGCGCAGTTCCTCCGCCAGTTGCAGGTACTGCTGCGTTGCGCGCAGGTAGCGCACCAGCGCAAGCCGCGAGAGATCGTCGCTCGGTTGCAACACCGTCAGTTGCTTCGCAACCGAAACGCAGAACTCATGCTGCCCGCGATCCTCCGCTTGTTTCAACAGACGCTGCCCGCAATCAATCGCCTCGGGAATATTTGCCAAGGACGTGAGCACGCGGAATCTCAGTTCCAAGGCTGGCAGTGAATCGGGCGTGTAAACAAGAGCCTGATCGGAGACCTCCAAGGCCTGCTCCAGGCGCTGCGCTCTTTCCAGAATCTGGCCCACTTCAACCAATTCCTTCGCCGCCAATTCAGGAATGCCATTCTTGATGTAGACATCCGCCACGCGCCGGCGCCAATCCGTCTGGTTCCCTTCCAACTCGGCAACGGCGGGAATCAACTGTTGGGCGGCATCTATCTCGCCCTTCTCCACGAGTTGGGCAAACGTCGTCAGGTAAATCTCCCGTGCCTCTGACTGCTTGTTCGTCTTCAGATAGAAGGACGCGATGCGTGGAAGCATCTCAGGCGTCAACAACACACCTGTGTCACGAAGGCTTCGCACTGCATCACCCGCCGCGTCGTCGTCGCCCTCATCAAGAGCGTCACCCAACAATTCCGTGAAGAGCTTCGCCGCGTCATCATGCGCACCGGCCTTCAACTTCTGCGCCGCATAGCGACGCAGAACCTTCTTGTCGCGCGAATATTCCAGCAGCTTTTCCAGCGTGACTGTCAGGTCATCCTGATTGTTGGTCTTCTCGTAAAAATCTGCCAGCCAGAGCAACGAGGTCCACGCGTGTTGCGAGTCCCCCTTGTCATGATAAAGGCGTGCAAGCTCGCGATGTGGTTCCATGCGATCCGGTTGCTGCATGGCGGCCGTGCGCAGTGCTTCAATCGCGCCATCCTTGTCGGACCGTTTCTCTTTCTCATCCGCGAGTACCATGAACTGCGTGAAGGATTCCTCAGGTTCATCAAAGTCACTCAGCAGAAATGCAAGTCGTTCAACAGCCAACAGGTTCTGTGGATACCACGTCGCGGCCTCACGCAACGTTTCAAGCTCCGCCTCCACCTCGCTGTCTGCCTGTTGCAGCGAAGCCAGCGTCACCAACTCATCCGCCGCGTCGGCCACGCGCTCCGTCTGCAACAGCAGGTCTGCACGAAGCCGGCGCGCGGACTTGCTCGTGGGCGTTGCCTTGATTCCCCTGTCAACAACTCCCAGCGCACGTTCAAAATCACCGGCGCGGGAGTATTCCTGCGCGGCGGATGCCAGGCACCGCGTCGCTTCGGCTTGATCGCCGGATCGCGCGAACAAATCACCCAGCAATTCCTGCAACTCGCTGTCCGAAAGCCCAAGCTCCTGAATGCGCTGCACACAGGCGCGCGCTTCGTGGAGGCGGTCACCCTTCACATGCGAACCAAAGAGCAACTTCAGCGCCGCGTGTTGTTTCTCCTTGTTTCCAAGCATGGCATGAATGGATGCAATGCGCTCCAGTACATCCACCTGGTCAGCATCATCATGGATCAGGGCTTCATAGACCTCCAGTGCCTCGCCATGGGCTTCGGAGGATTCCAGAGCATTCGCCAATCGCAGCGACTCTTCGCGGAAGACGTCCCGACTCCCAAGTGTCTTTGCAGCCGCAATCACTTCCCTCCGCGCCGCCTGATTCTCCGGCGCGTTCCTCAACGACTCCTGATAGGAAGCAAACGCCTCTTCCGTATTTCCAAGTGACCTGTGGACATTGCCAATTCGAAGCAGGAGCGCGCCCGCCCCCTCCCGATCTCCACGAGAAGCGCAGATGCTGGACAATTTCTCCAGCGCGACCAGGTTCTGTGGATCAACCGCCAGCAATTCATCATATGTGCGGGCCGTGCGATCCGGGTCGCCTGATGATTCTGCGGCTGCTGCCAGTTCCTCCAACTCGACAATCAACTCGTGCCTTCGTGATTCACCGCCATCGCGCAGGCTGGTGATCAGTCGTTCACGGACAGCAATATTCCTTGGATCGATGGCGATGAGGCGACGAAGCACCTTTTCCGCCTCCTCCGTTGCTCCATCGTGCGTCAGGCGATCCGCCAGTGTTGCCCAGACATCAACAGCCTCGCGTTCCTTGCCTTCGCCTTCCAACGCAAGTGCCTTTGATTTCAGGAGGCCGGAATCAGCAACCGTGAGCGATGCAAAGCCGCTCAACAGCCGTGTGGACGCGGCAAACTCCTTCGCGTTCATCAGGCGGGTTACCGACGACGACAACTGGGCAACAGCCCGCTCGCGTTCGTCCGCGGCCATCAGCAATCCCGTGAATCGCGCCGCGTCACCTGCGTAGTCATCCACGCGCTTCAAATTCCACTTCAGTTCCATCACGACGGCGCGGGCTTCATCCAACCCGGCATCAAGCTTCAAGGCCTGCTCCGCCGCTTCCAGAGCCGTCTCGTGCCGATCCTTCGATTCTTCATGGCGGGCAAATTCCAACCAATGTGCTGCCGCCTCCGCATGGCGGTTGGCTGTCACAAGGGCACCACACAATTCCTTCACCACGGAAGCATCATCGGAATCGAACGCAGCGAGCTTTTCTAGCGCATCAATCTGGAGTTCATGAAGGTCCGATGCCTTGTACGCGTCAGCCAGTTGGCGATGAATCCTCCTCGCCTTCTTGCGATCAGGATCCGCCCCCAGAAGCTGGATCATCTCCTCCAGTGGCGTGGGGTCGGAGGAATTGATGGCGGAAAGCTTCTCAAGTGTCTTGTAGAGATCATCGCCCTGCCCCTGCTTTCGCAGCAGCGACGCCAGTGCATTCAACGCGTGAACAATTTCATCCTTGTCGCCGATTTTCTCCGCACACTCAAGCTCCAGCGCCAGAACGGCAGCCGACTCATGGTGCGTGCGCGCTTCACGCGCAGTGGCGAGCGCCGTCTTGTGGTCCTGGCGTTCTATGGCCGCTCGCGCGATCGCCACGAGTTCCTCCGCGGCTCCTTCCGGATCACCCTTCTTGTTCAACTGGTCCGCGTAGATTCGCCGCACACGCTCATCGCCATTCGCAATCTCCATGATTGGGAGGCACTTCTTGCGGAATGTCTTCGCGCTCGACTTCTGGTCGCAGTGAAGCTCAAGGATCTTCGCTATCAGTGTCAGGGCGCCATCAACGCCATCCTGCTTAACAAGGAAGCGCGCATAGTTCTCCATGTCGCGCACGGCGTCAGGCGTTAGTTGGATGAGCTTGTCGTATGCCCGTCGAGTCAGTTCCGGCTGCTCATCCTGGGCGCGCTCAGCCAGATACCGAAGCGTCTTCGTGGCATCCGCCGTGTTCCCTTCCGCCACATAGAGTTCCGCCAGTTCGAACGACAGATCGGCTTCGTCTTCAAACGTGCGTGCCAGGCGCTCCAGCAGTGCTTTCGCGTCCCTCAGTTTTCCTTCATTTCGGTAGGAGCGCACCGCGGCCAGAAGTTCTGGAATGTTGCTACGCACATCCTTCACATCCAGAAGTGCCTGCACCAAGCGCTTCGTCAGCAGTTCATTGCCGGGGATTGTTTCGCAGGCAACCCGTGCCAGCCGCAAAAACTCCTCCGCATCCCCCTTCTGCTCCACCTCATCAAGCAGAAGGTCGAAGTTTCGCGCAGCCGAATCCTTCTCTCCTGTCGCCGAAAGGTAACAGGCCTCGGCTTCCCTCAGTGTTGCGCTGCCCTGGTCGTGTCGCAGCAGGTACTGGCACGCCATCAAGGCCTGTGACGGCTGTTCCAGCATGTCGGAACGTTCCATGAACGACTCGGCAGACGCAGTCGCGTCGTCATCCAGTGCCCTCGACCGTAGCACATCGATCACACGTACGAAGCGATCCCAATCACCCTCCCAGACATGCAACATTTCACTCAGCAGATGATCCACGAGGTCCTCGCGGCCATTGTTGATCACCGTGTTGAGCAGCCCAATGTACACATCAAGTGCTTCGTCCGGCCGCAGGTCCCGCCTCAGAAGCGCCGCAAGGTGCTGCGCGATGGAAAGGTCGGAGGGCGCCACGTCCATGATGCGCCGCAGCACAGCCACCGCCTCCGCGAACTTCCCCGCCGTCTCGTACAAACCTGCGGCATGAAGGAGCGTCTCGCGCGCGGCGTCATTCGCGCCCACTGCCGTTTGCGCCGCGCCCATCCTCTCCAGCACGACTTCGTCATCCGGCCGGACTTCAATCAATGGCTTCAGCAAGTCAATGGCAGCCCCGGCATTGTTCGCATCCGTGTAGATTGCCGCCAGTTCCAGCTTTTCCGTGCGAGCTCCTTCGTGGTCTTCGCGTTCCTCCAGCAGTTTGATGATTTGTTCGCGCGTGCCGGTCGCCTTTGGATCAAGGTCCTTCGCCAGATGAAGATAGTGCCACGCCTTGTCCTTTTCGCCTGAGTCAAAATGTTTGCTGCCAAGATCCAAATACTGGGCTGCTGCGCCTTCAAAATCTCCGCGCATTCGAAGCAGGTCTGCGTAGCCCTGGTGCACATCGTGCCGTGCGGGATCGATTTCCAGAATCGCCTTCGAAATATCGATGATTGCCTGCTGGTCCGCCGCCTCTGTTTTTCTCTCCAGCATCTGCAACAGGTAGGGGAGCGACTTCTCTGCATTCCCCTGCTTCTGGTGTGCCAGCGCCACGGCCAACTGCTGGTCTTCCGTCAGCGGCTGGGTGCGCGCAATCTCATCGAAGCAACGAATGACCTCGCGCGGATTCCCTTCCGTGATGGCGCATTCACCCGCCACCCGCAGCGCATCCAGTGCGTCCTCATCACGACCAAGTTTCTGAAGCAATTCCGCGCGCGTGACCAGTGCAAGATACACGTCGGATCTAATGGCCAGAAGGCGATCCACCACCTCCAGCGCTTCCGTCCACTGCTCCATCACCTGGAAGTGATCCGCAATATACAGGTATTTCTCCACCGCACCCTGCCTGTCGCCGATCGACTCCAGCCATTCCGCGCAGGCACGATGGATGTTCATCTGTGCCGGGAACTTCTCCATGACACGATCGAAGGACGCGCGGACTTCACTTTCATCATGCAGCACGGCCATTCGTTGCAGATAACTGATGTAGAGCTGTTCCGCCCGATCGAGATCCTTCTGGCGCAGCGCGAGATCCGCCTGCATCTCCACCAACTCGTTCTCTTCCGGTGCGATATTCAGCGCCCGCTCAAGTGCATGGTGCGCTTCCTGGAAGCTCCCCGTCCCAATGTACTCCTCAACCGCCTGTCGATACGCCGCGCAGGCTGCGGAAGGATCGCCGTTCTCCTCCAAGGCTGCGCCGTAGGCTGTTAGCAGCGGACCGTTCTTGTAATCGAGCTTCAACGCCGCTTCCGCCGCAGAGAGACGTCGTTCCAAGGGAAGCGACATTGATTGGGCGATGCTCGCAAGGAGTGGGGCACTCTCACCTTCGCGCCCCGCCGCCCGAAGCACCGCCACCATCAACTCCTGCAGGTCGCCATTGGAGGGACAAACTTCCAACGCACGCTCCAGAATTGATTCGGCCTCCGCAATCTGGTCTGCATCGCACGCCCTGCGTGCCAGGCGTAGAGACCAGTCCACCATAAGTTCTTCATCCTGGCCATGGAGAGCCGATTCCCACTCAAGTTTGTCCAGGTCCGCGCTTTCGACCTCCGCCGCGCGCAGGTCCTCGATCACCGGCCTTGATTCATCAAAGCGCTCCTCCCCGTGCAGCGCCTTCACGAGTTGCAGCAAATGCTCCGTGCTTTCCGTTACGAGTTTTGCTTCCGAGAGGTGGGCGGCGACCTGTTGGTTTCGTTCAACATCCACTGGCGAGACCGCGAGCATCTTCGCACAACAGGCTTTCGCACGGTCTGCCTTGCCTTCCGCCAAATACCCCGTGACGGCATCCAGAAGTTGCTCCGAGGCCAGATCAACCCGCCCCAGTTGCGCGTAGGATTGCCCCAGCCTTTCGATGTTCGGCGTCGACTTCGACGGCAGTGGGCGCACGCGTTCAAGATATTCGATCGCCTGGTCGTACTCTTCGCGCGCCCCCGCAATGTCCGCAGCATAGAAGAGCATTTCAATTTGGCGTGGCACATCGCCCCGCTTGCCATAAATCGTCGCAAGCATGTCGGTTGCAAACAAATTGCCCGGAACCGTCTCGATCAGCATGTTGCAATACGTCGTGGCCGCCTCTTCATCGCCGGCGTCCATTGCCTCCCTGGCCAGCGCCTCCATTTCCCGACGGAAGGTCTCCAGATCACCGTTCCGCGCGCGGATCTCGGCAGCCAGGCGTCGCGCATCAGTCCTGCCCGGCTCGTGCTCCAGGATCTCTTCCAGAATGGCCAAGGCGACCTGTTCGTTCCTCTCGCGTGCATGGCACAGTGCCGCATGGTATAGCTTTTCCATGCTCTCCCCGGTGCGCCCCAACTTCTGCAACACTTCCGCCATTTGCATGAGCACGGCCGGATCATCGGTCAGCTTGGTCGCGACCTGCTCCAGGTTATCCAGTGCCGTGTCAAATTGCCGGTCACGATCTGCGGCCACCCGCGCATGAAGGAAAAGCGTGCGCGCCCATTTTGCGTCGTTTGGGTCGCGCTCCCTTTGCAGGTCCATGAGTTCCATCAGGATCAGTCGGTTCTCAGGATCGAGGACCGCCGCCTTCTGCTCCAGAAGCGTGGACGCCTTCTTTAAGTCACCACGCGTTCGCGCCAGACGTGACGCATAGAGAAACGCTTCAGCCGCGCCGCGTTCATCCCCTGCGCGGTCGCGCATTGATGCCAGGCGCTCTGCAAAGGCGATGTTTTGCGGCTCCGCGAAGAATGCCACCGCAAGGTTGTCCGCACACCCCCGATAGTCCCTCTCCTGCTCTGCGGCGTTTGCGGCGGTGATGTGTTGTTGGACGATTTCGCGCAACTGCGCGGCCGGCAATTCAACCTTGAAGATCTGCGCAAGGTCCAGCGCCGCCGCCAGTTCACCCTCCTTGCGGAGGAGTGCGTACAATCCGACCAGCGACATCTGGTTGTGGGCGGTGCAATCACTGATGATGCACTGGCAGGTGCGTCGAACCGAATCAATCTGCAGCGACTTGAACAGTTCGCCGCGATGGACAGGGCAATAGCACTTCAATCGGCCACCAACCGAGGACATCTTGTCCTCGCGAACCCCTAGTTCGCCCAAAACCGCGCGGGCATCCAGAGAGGAATTGACCGTTTCAATCAAGCCAGCATGTTCTTCGTGAGTCTGCTGCACGGGAAGTTGCTTTGCGCCTCAAATACTGGTAGGCCGAACAAATTGCCTCCCAATCTTTTCAACGCTATAAGACGTGCAAAGCAAGCCTGAATGGGGGAAATCCCCCGGTTTTACGCTCGATCCTTGTAAATACGGATATTATCAATCAACAGGATGCCTTCAGTGGCCAGATTGTCGCGGATTGACAGCGTGTTGACCACCTTCGGCCTGGAGGGCAGACGAACTCCAACGGCCACCGGCTTGTCATCAACAAACCCGTCAACCATGTTCCTTGGCAGGTCAATCAGGTAGCGCATGCGAGTCCACTCGCCGAGCTTGTAGGGAGCCGTCTCGTTTTGCAGGCGAAGCGAAACCTTGTCTGCCTTGGTCGCGTCCATGTGCACAACGGTGTGGACTGAATGGCGGAAGTCCTCATCCATCTCCACGTAGAAGCCCAGCAGGTACTTGTTCTTGTGGTCGCAGCGCAGGTCGAACTCCACTACGACACGTCCGGCGGCATCTGGGAATCGGCACGAAAAATAGGCACTCCCCGTTCCCTTGCCCTTTTCAAATTTCATGCATTTCCCGCCGTTTTCACGATCAACCACTGACAAGGTCGCGTAGTCGTAGCTCCCTTTCCAGCCACGCGGCATTCCCCCCAGTTCCTCGTCGTCGAAGTTCTGCGCATAGAGGATCTTGGCGGGGGCCGAGACGGGCGCCGGCGTGGTGGCACCAATTCCGCCGGCCACGGGCAACGGTGTCTTCTTGATCGGGATGGAGGAAATCAATTCCTCCACCTTCGGTTGTGTTGCCTTCGGTTGTGATGAGACAGGAAGCGGCGTCGTACCCTGCATGATCACTGTCGAGGCGTTGGCAATATCCCCATCATCGGGCAGGGGCTTCTGTTCCGGCGCTGGGGCCTTGGCCGCAGCGGGCGCCGCTTTGGCTGGTGGTTCTGCTGGCTCGTCAAAAATCTCCGGCAGGACAAGGTTGCCGAGATCCACGGAGGAAGTGAGAATTGGCTCCGCAGCCTGGGCGCCGTTCGCATCGGGTGATGCATCCACGGGTTGGGCGGCATTGGGGGCAGGAGCATTCGACGCACTCATACGCGCAGTCTCTGCCGAAGAAGGCCTGCTCACTTCCCCCGAGGGCCGTGGGTTCGTTGGTTTGTCCCGTGCCGGCAAGCGCTGCACACCCGATTGCGATGTGAAGTGCGGAGCCGATTTGCTGTCGTGTTTCACTCCCTGCATTGTAGAGAGCGTGCCGCTTCTCGACAACGGCAGAGGCGTCGTCATCATACCGGGGCGCATCATCGATGATGGTTGCAGCGCAGGTGCCTTCTTCTTCTTCAACAGGACAACGATCACCCCAACAACCACCAGCACACCCACTCCAATACCGATGTACATCATCAACTTGGAACTGCTGATTCCTGTCGATCCCACCGGCTTCGGAGCCATGACCGTCCTCGAAAGCTGTCCGGTCAAGACAGTGATCTGCGTGGCCGCCCGGGACTTTGTCGCATCGTCCACTGCCGTACGACGCACCTGTTGCCACAATTCCAAGGCCTTCTCCGGCTCACCCGCGACTTGGGCCTTCTCCGCCTGATCAATCAAGCCAAGCAGGGCTGCGTTGTTCGCGGAAGAGCCTGTTGTGCTCGCACGCTTGCGCGCCTCCAGCCAATCCTGCGCGAGTGAGATGGAAGGATTGTTGGGATCGGACTGACGCCAGCGTTGCAGCGTCGCTTCCGCCGTCGCAATGTCGCCATCGTTTGCAGAACGACGAATATCCTGCATGAAACGCACGGCGTCAGCTTCGCGCGCACGTTGCTGTGCAAACTGCCGCACGATCTCCTGCTGCTTCGCGTCAAGGTTGCGGAGCGCCTCCATTGCGCGATTGGCTTCATCTGCATCAACCCGGCCCGTACGGCCGCCCTCCGCCTTGGACTGAAGGTCACGCAGGTAATTGATTTCTTCCGCCGTCGCTCCGCCGGAGATATTCGCAATCGTCGTCGCATCCGTGGCTGGAAGTTCGCCTGCTTCCACGACGGCCAATGCCATCCCCGGCAGGTCCCGCCGAAGGTTTGCCGCGTCACGCTCCGCATCTTCCCGTGTCGCGGCTGAAAACCCCAGATACACATGGAAAGTTCCGCCTTGTCCAGGCACCACTTCCACAGGGAAAACGCCTTTGCTGTTTTCAAGGTCGGCCTTCATTGCTTGTGCTGCCGCATTGTCGGGAACAGGTCCTGCATCCACGCGGTAAGACGCCGCCCCTGCGCCGCTTTTCGCCCCCGACGTCGAGCCACCTGCTGCATTGGCGGGGCCGGTTGCCCCAAAATTCGGGGTCGGTTGTGCCGATGCCGGGGTCGCCATTTCCAAAGTGGGAGCCGGAACTGCCGCAGTAGCCCCCGGCTGCACAACATCCTCCGTCAACCAGCCCTCACCGCGAATTTCTTCCAACTTCGCCCGCGCTTCCTGCTCGGTCTTGAATGAACCCACAAAGATGCCGAACTTGCCTTTGTAGGGCAGTACGGCCAAGTCACCCACAGCATTGAATTCAGATACCTTGGACTTTGCAACCTCTTCCGTAAGATTCCCCATGATGAGGACGCGCCATTCGCTGCCCTGCGCAAACGCACGGATCCCAAGGCCGATAGTAAGTAAGAGGGCGAAAAGCGCCGGAAATAATGGCCGGCACCGTGCAAAGTTCAAATTCATAAAATACCAGACTCCCCGCAACGCGTGCGGAAGTGTTCACGATTTATTACGAGGGTCGCGCATTCTCCATGGGTTCGCAAGGCAAACCAACGTGATTTCAGTCCGCTAACTTCGCCCGTAAAGCTGCCTCGCAGGCCTGGATTGACTGGAAGGAATTGAAGGAAGCCGATTCAGTAGTTCACGCTGCGAACGCGAATTTTCGGCGAGAAATTCCTTCCCACAGCCCCTTCCACTTCAAACAGGATCCCAGCAATCGGTTGGCGAAACGGCATCAAGTCCCCCTTATACTCAATGTTCCGTCCCCGCGGACCCACAGCCGTCATACGGGTGGCCTCTCCAGTACCCATCAAATAGCGCATCCCACCCGGTTCCGGCACCAACGGGCGTAGAACTCCCTGAAACAGCAGGTCTCGCGAGGGATTCCAAGGAGTATCCAACCGGAAGATTGCCCGGTTGTCGCGAGCCAACACCCGCACATCAGCGCCGATGTCCGATTCATCCCCCACAAACTTGCCGATCCGATCATCCTCGAATTTGCCATCGCGCAGCGAGACACTCAGGTCCGCGCGAATTGTATCCGCCAACGCCTTGCCATCAAATCCGCTTCCCTCCAGAAAGGCCTTCGCGCTCAGCTTCCCACTGATCCGATCATGGTAGGCCGTCCGAGCCAGACTATTTACCCACGGCCTCGCCTCCACGTTTGCCATGTTCATGACATAGTGCCACTTCGGCGTGCGCGTCCTCAGGTCCACGCCCCCCGTCATGGAGATCTCTCCCTCGCTCACCTGCGATCGAAGGCTGTCCAATGAAACCACACCGTCGCGATACGAGCCTTTCAATGTGACGTCAGGGAGCTTTACTTCCTTGTACGCCATATTGTCAAAACGGCCCGTGATGGTGGCCTTCAGATTCTTTGGCAGAAACGACGACAGCTCATAGCGGGGCGGCTCATCCTTCGCCGTGGCACCCTCAGTTTCGGGTTCGTAAGCGATGGTGTTATACCTTTGGATGTCTGCCACCATCGCGATAACCCGCTCAAGTTGCATTCCGGGAGATGTCAGATCGAGCTCGAACTCACGGCGTCCCTTCAGTCCCGCCTTTGCGTAGAAACCCACCCCCGCAAGGCTGTCCATTGCCGGAACGTCCTTCGCGTCGGGATAAGTGACCTCCAAATTCGCTCCATCCAGGCGAAGCGCGCCTTCACGGTGGCCGCCCTGAATTTCGAAGTGAGCCTCGATGGGAATCTTTTCGCCCGAACTTTTCTCCCAGGCTCCATAACTCAGTCGCAGTTGTGCGTGTCCACTCTCCACACGTGTCGGACCGATGCCGCTCGCAGCGACTGTTGCCTCACCTGTCAGGACTCCCTTCGTCAGCGGAATCCCTGCAAGTCGTCGCAGTGCGATGCCATATTCCGCCAGATCAACAGGTCCCAACTCGGCACGCAATCCCGCCCCCGTCGCCGTATTCGACGCAAAAATTCTTCGTCCCGCGTCAAAGACAATCGTGCCCAGTTGCGTCACGCGGAAGATCGCGCGTGCGTCCTCTGGAAGCGCGTCCATCCTTCCATTCGATGGATAGGAACCTTTTGCAATCAGCGCGCTAAAGTCCTGAAGCAGCAGCGTGGACGTGTCGCGATCAAACGCGGATGTCAGCGCCAGATCGAGATTCAGCGTGGGGTGCACGATTGTTTCCCCCGTATCCAGTTTCGTTGGCGGCAGTCCAAAGTCACGCACCCTTGCCTGCAGGGTCACACCCGCCGCGTTGTCGTCCAGTCCGGCGTCAAACTCGCCGTGCAGGTTCAGTCGCGTCGATGGTTGCCGCGCCCAGATGGCCATGTCCGGCGGCAGCGCTTCCAGCAGCCTGCTGTTTACGTCAATCGCATCAATTGTTGATTCCAGGTTCCGTGTCTTCACCGCATAGACAGAACTGAGCTCCAGCCGTCCCGCATCCTGGCCTCCGACGCGGGTTTCCAAGGTGGAATTGGTGAGCTTGAAGAACTCCGCATCATTCTCAAGGCGTCCGGACAGCATGCCGTCGATGGCCTTGTCATACCCGTCCAATTTCAATCCTGTCAGAGCCAACCGAAAATCCGTCAAGCTTTGCGAGGGAACCTCGGCCACGTTCGTCGGCAGATGAATGACGACATCCCCTTCGATTTGTCCTTCTTTCACAGTGCGTCGGAAAAAGGGGAGTGGAAATCGCGCCAGCCGTTGTGCAATATCCGTCAGGCTTTTTTGCGCCCTGATCGTCACTGTGGATGGAGCGTTGCTCTCCGCGTCCACGATCTCAGGCCGTTCCATGACGAACGTCAGCAGTGGTGACGGTGTGTCGCGCTCGGTGATTTCCCCGCGCAACGACCCGATTGTCAGCCGATTCTCCCGTGTATAGACAAACTCCTCCTCGGATCGAAACGAAAGCGGGTTGAAGACGGCGGGAAGGAAATCGATCCCCTCACCGGATTGCGTGGCCTTCACGGAGACCTGCTCGCCAGTGGCCGGTGTCTCCACCGCGAATTGCAGATGGACGTTCGCATCACTCCCTGCAATTTCGCCGAGTTGTCCGGCAGGCAACCGGCTCAGGACATTTGTCGCGATGCCGACCCCTGAATCGCTCAGGCTGCGCAGGACATTCAGCGCAGAGCGGTTGACCTGCGCCACCGACAGTCGCCACTGCGATGCGAAAGTATTCACATCCGCCGATCCGTCGAAAGAAATCTTCGTCGGGGGAAATGCCGGGTCTAGTTTCAACTCTGTCGCGAAATTCCTCACGGAAAGCACATCATCCGCACTCGACACATCCAGTGTTCCTTGGACTTGCGGAATAATTTCCATCGATCCCAGAAGCTTCAGGTCGGCCAGCGCAAAATGTCCTGACGCCTTTGTTTCGGAATCCCCGGAACCTGCGGCAGTCAGTTCCGCCGCCAATTCCATCTTCAAGACCCCGGATTCGATGGGAATGCCCGCAGCGTTCAACGCGTGCTGCCATTCACGCAACTGAACACCCGGAAGTGAAAAGAGGATGCGACCACCTTCGCCGCGCAGGGCCTTTTTCAGGCGCGCCGTTCGCGTGAAAATCGTCGCCGCCAAAGCCTTCAGGCTCTGCGCTTGAAGGCCTCCTGCTTCGATGCGCTGAACATCGTCTGTCGCAATCTCCTGCAACATCGGGTAATCCAGCGACGTGTTCTCCGTGGTCTCCACGTCCAACCGTGCGAAAGCCGAATCCCGCCCCGGTGCGAACAACTCCAATTGGAATTCTTCAGGAGACAAAAGCTTCGTCACCCGGTTCAAAGAAAACGCCTGCGAGAATCGTGCATCAAACTCCTCCACCTTTGTCGCCTGCCGAACCATCGGACTTTCGATGAAACTGGAAGCGGGAATGTTTCGAACCTTTACCAGGCTGCCGACCCGCACCGTTTCGCCGATGTCGCCCGCAAGATACACATCAGCTTCCCCATTGGCCCGCTCGTCACCGGGGCGAAAACCAAGAACCGAAAGGATGTGTTGGTAGAGCGGACTTGCCAGATGGCGCGACAAATCAAACGTCTGAATCCGCATCAGGATTTCCATGAACTCCCGGCGAATCGTGCTCACGGAGACCTCAAAGTGTGCTTCCCCGGTCGCCAGATTGATGTACGTTGGCGTCACGGGTCCCATCGAGCCATCGCGTGTCGTCCGCGGAAGGCTCATGGACAACTCGATCGGCTCCGTGCCTCCTGCTGCCTGGCGACGCAGCTTCAACTCCAGCGCCGACGCCGTCAGCACTTCACCTTCCCGCACAAATCCCAAGTTCCCCTCAACTCCGATCAAGTCATTCATGCCCTCCAAGCGCACATCATCCACGCGAACATCCGCCGACCACTCCGATGGCATTGCCCTCCCGCGACGTGTTGCCTTCACTTCCACCTCGCCTCTTGCCGCCCCCTTCGTACAACCCACCAGCGGCGAAAGCAGCGCCACCAGCGTCGCGTTGTCCTTGATGGAAATCTTCTGTCGCACCGCCGCGCTTTCCAATCCCAGCGCGTTGATGGCTTCCGTTCCGCGGTTCAGATAGGCAAGCATCTCCGCCGTGAACTGTTCGTAATTGGGAAACACGGGATAAATCGGTACTTTCGCCTGCACATCCTCCAGCGAAGGTGGACGCCAGTCCCACGCACCCATTCGGAACGGATCGAACGTCACTGGTTTCGAAGGGTCGTCCGCGTCCACCAGCGACATAGAGAAAAGCAGGTTGTCGTCCTGCGCCCCTGCCGGGCGCGCCTCCATGTCCGCCCGCAGCGTCGCCTTCTGCAGCGCTTCGTCCGCCGTCAGGTTCCAGGTGTAACGCAGGTCGCTGATGAATGTCTTCGGCTCCTCCTGCTTTCCTTGTGCACGCGCCAGCAGTTCCTCGAAGCGCGACAACGTCTCCAGAGGCATGTTTCGGGTCGCGACCGAGCCGCTGGTTGTGAACTGCAGCGGCACGCGCTCCGATTCATCCACGATTCCGTACTGTGCAACCCCTTTCCCGTTCAGTGAGGCAGCAATTTCAACTTCCACCGGCTTTTCGCTTTTCATCTTCGACGACAGCGGGATGTATTGCTTGAGGAGTGCATCAACCGCCACTCGACAATCCTCCGCCACGAAGCTGCACAGGCTCCCGGTGATCTGTTCCGTGTTCCCCTTCACGGCCAGATTTGCCGTCACCTCGCCCGTAAGCGGATCGAAGCTCGTCTTTGAAAGATGCAGCAATTGCTCCCCGCCATCTGGCGCCCGTAACGCAAGATCAACATCCTGAACCGGCGTGGCTTTCACGCGCATGGGGATGCGCGCCAATGGAATGTCCATGGAAAGATCAAGCTGCGCATCACCTCCATTCGCCGGTCGCAGCGAAACATCCAGGCTCGCAGTCGTGTTTGGAAACTTCTCAAGGCTTGGGACTTCCGCTTTGAATGTGCCTTTCGTTTTAATCAGCACGTCGTCGTAGCGAACATTAAAATCGCCGGCGGCTGTGATTCGCGTAAACCGATCACGCAATCCCGTGGAGTCCGCTGGCGTCGGGCCTTTGGTGAGCTGCAATTGCAACGGTTCCGAAGCGACGAAGTCGTACTCGATCCGCTTGTGGGACGAACGTCGGTCGCTCACGTGAAAGTTCAACGATTTGACATCCAGTTTTGAGAGCAGAATGTAGGGAATCACATCGTTGTCGCGTGGAACCATTTGAGGCGGCGCACTCGGGTTTTTCCCCTCGAATAGGCGCCGCACAATCCGCGTCAGGTTTGTTTCATTCTTCTCATAGAGCACAAGATTGGCGTCCACGCCCTCGATGTTGGCGCGTTCGATGTGAATCTTTCCACCGCGAAATGCCAGCCTTAGCCCCAAATCCTTCACCCGCAGGAATGGCTTGTCATCAACTCCCGGCTCGACCAGCACCACATTCCGAAGCGTCGCACCGGGCGGAAATAGGTTCGGCTCGAACGCCTCCCATTTCAATGCAGTGTCCCAGTACGGTCCAAAAACTCCTGGAAAAACGACCCGCCTCCAAAACACTTCCGAGGATGCCGCCCAAAGCAGCGCCACTGCTGCCACGAACAATCCCAACACCACCGCAAACAGAGCTGTCAGGCCGCGTTTTGCAATACGGCGGGTGCGAAATCGCGAGGGTTTACCGTTTCCAAATGATGCCATAAGCCAATTTGTGCCAAAGCCGTCCGATCGACGGGCGCTGGGAATTTCCTCTAACGCGAAATTTTCATCCGATTTGCGTTAGGGTCAAGCCGCGCCGTTCACCCAATAAATCCTGTGGATGGAATGAATCTTGAATAAAATATGCCCTGGAAGGTAGAGTAGGCGAGTCGCACTACCTTGACAGCCCCCTGCAAATCGTACCAGATTCCAAACGCTTTCCATTGAGGTTCACTATCATGGCCCCCAAAAAACTTCTGATCTTGTCCCTGCTCGGCATCCTTGCAGTTCCATCCCTTTCTCACGCCGATAAATGGTATCATAGTCCCTGGTTCTGGGGCAGCGCTGGCGTTGTTGGTGGTGGCGTCGTTGGCTATGCCTTGGGCCGTGAATCCGCCCGGCCCTACTACGCACCAGCCGCCTACCCCGCCTACGTTCCAGCGTATGCGCCCGTTGCCTACTCGGCACCTCCCGCCGTTGCCCCTTCCGGCGACACCTACTACCGGGAAAAGTGGGCCTTCCCCTTCTACCATAAGATTGAATCATTCCCCGTGCGGTCCACAATGCCGGTCATCTTTCAGCCCGCAGCCGTATCCATGGCCTCCAGTGCGAACTTGGAACCGGTTCGCAACGTGATCAGCAACTCGGACCGGGTAGCCGACAGCGGCGCCGTCGCCCGTGATCTCACGATCAACATCGGCGACAACAACCAGAACGTGCACATCAACTTCGACAAGGGTTCCTATCAAACCGCTGATGGGCCTGATCCCGCCATCGACCAGGTTTACAACAACCCCGCCACCGTTGGCAGTCGCGTCGTCGATGTCTCCCGTGGGGTGCGTGTCGAACCCAATGTTCCGAAGGACGCGATCCCACCCCCAGTCACGGATCGCAATCGTGCCTACCGCGAGTTGGGGTCTTCGTCAGACCGCCTTACCAGCGATACGGCGACACAGTAGTTCCTCAAGCGAAGCTGCAAAATGAATCCCGCGGATTTGTCCACGGGATTCAGTTCACATCGTCTTGCGGTCCACCCCGTTCTCTATTCGCATGCCGCCCTGTTGCCCACGGAAATGTACTTGTGGTAAAAGCCCACGTCCAGCGGCGGCGCGAATGACCCAATCACCAGCCGGTCCAGGCTGCTGAAATGTTCCTGCCCCAGCAGGTGCTGGATGATGTCGCACGAGGTAAACTGATCGACGGTGCGAAACGTTGTCGTGAAGCTGCGCGGACTTATGCACGCGCGCAACGAACCCTCCGAAACAGCATCCACGGACCAGGTGTAGGTCGTATCCCCATTCAACTGGATGTCATGATCAAGAAGATCGATGGAGTCGATGTTCCCCTCCACCACGATGGGATCAAAATCAATCACGTTGGGGATGGAAATTCGCACCGCATAACCAATCGCGCCTGTCGAAAGCTCCCACTTCAGCTGCGGTGAGATTTCCACAGACTCCGCATCATCAGCCGGAGAGAGCAGCGAGAAATCTGTCAAGGGATCCACCACGAACGGTCGCCATCCCCCGTCGTTTACGATGGAATTCACCCCATCCGTTGCGAACACCCGCCAGAAATATTTCTTCCCCTTTGTCAGAGGAGCGAACGTGCTTGTCCAGTTCGTCCCATTCACGCTGGGGCTGATCTGCGACAGGCCCGGAATGATGTTCCCCTGCGTGTCACTCGGCGCCAGTTCCACATTGTAGTACGAAGCGCCTGGTGTCGCCTGCCAATCGAACGTCGGTGCCTGGGAAACGTCCTTCCGGTCGTGACCAGGCGACAGCAGGCCGAAGCTCGTCATTTGCAGTGTATTGAAGAATCGGATTCCGTCATCGTTCTTCCGCGAGGCAATTCCGGCAAATGCAGTCACTTCCCAGGAATAGCGATGATTCGCCAGCAGCGGTTTGTTCGCGGGAAGGAAGTACTCCAGCGTGCTTCCCGCCTGGTTGACGCCTCCGGTCACGTACAATTGCCGTCCCGATGACGTTTCATCGTAGATATTGATTCCATAGGTCGATGCGCCCACCGCGGCATTCCACTTGAAGGATACCACGCGCGCCACCTTTGTCGCTTCCGGTGGCGGCGAAATCAGCGTGAACGGCTCGATCGCGGGGATGCTGAACTTCACGAAGTTGCTGTCACTTCCTTTTTCGCCCGCTTCTCCGAGCGCAACCACTGTCACGTAATAGTTGAGTCCGCGCGCCAGCGGCGGATCCGCATAGGTGTAACTCAACTGCGTCTGTGTCACCGTGCGAATGGGCGAGCCAGTTGCCGGTGCGCCGTTGAACTCACCGTAGACCCTCAGGCGATACGACGTCGCGTTCGCGGAACTACCCCACGAAAAGAAGGGATTCGTGCCAACCACTGAATTGTTCGCAGGCGATGTGATGCTGAACGCGCCCAGCGGCAGCGGAGGAGCGACAGAAAAATGCCGCGGACCACCGCTATTTTTTGTTTCACCAACTTCATTCTTCGCCGTCACTTCAATCTGGTAGAAAGCCCCTTTTTGCAGCGCTGATGTATCCCCGGAATAAAAAGTGTGCGTCGTATTCGTCACGCGAATCACAGGTGGATTGACGGGTGTGTTGCCATTCAGTCGCTTCACTTCCAGCGTGTACGTGTCTGCATTTGCCGGTCCCCCCCAGACGATGGAATAGGGACCTTCCAGCACCTGGTCCTCAATCGGCTGAAGAATGCTGAATGCATCGGGCGGCGCCATCACTTCAAAAGACGCGAATCCCGTCTGCATTACCTGTTCAATGCCACTGACATTGTCCGCATAAAGCGTGACGGGGAGTTGAATGTTCTGCGCGGCGAATCCCCCGGGGTTGATCGTGAAGGAAAATGTCGCCGTCTTGTTTCCGGAGATCATTTTCTTCTCTGGTGTGTTGTTGATCACGGCCCAGCCGGGTGGAGCCGTTCCTGACGCCACACGGAAGTACGTCGTAAAACTGGTGTTCCTTACGGTGAAGGTCACCACTGTGTTTGCATTCGCCTTTAGGATGAGCGGGGCATATGACTCGACGAGGCCGCTCGGCTCGCCATCCTCAATCCCTGCCTGGATGTTGCCGCCCAGCAGGATTAGCAGTGCGACAAGGAAGCATCTGATCACGCATTGCTGGCCACCAACTCCCACCATTTTCTTTGATCCACTCATCGTCACGCCTCCTCCAGAGGCGGTTGTTCCGTTTTGTTTTTCTCTGGATTGGCAACGATCGGCGGCGGGGGGGACGGCGCTGAAGACAGTTCCGCCACTGGTTCATCCTGCATCATGACTTCCGACCTCGAATGGCGGATTTCCTCCTGCGCCTGCTGGAAGGCTTCCTCCAACGTTGGGCCATTTTCCTTTGGCGGCTGCGTTCCCAACATGCGCCACACCACGTATCCCACCGTCATCACAAGGCCAAGCACGATGAACGAAAAATACTTCTCCACGAAACCCGCAAGTCCCGTCGCATCCTGCTGCGCCAGAAGGGCAAGCACGCTTCCTGTCAGTGAAAGTCCGCCCACGAATTGCCCCGTTGCACGTCCTTCAGGATCATCACCCTGCCATCGCTGTGGCGGTACTCTTTCATCACGAAAGGCGGCTTCGCCGCAAACACGAAATCAATCTCCCGTTCGTCCCGCGCTTTGACAGTGATGATCCACGAATCGTTTCCGGCGGAAACATCCAAAATGGCCGGCACTGCTCGCGGTTCCGTGGCGTGACTCGTCGCCTGGGGAGGGTAAAGCCACAGGGTCGCCCGCAACCTGTCGCGGAATTTCAGGCCCCTAAGCGCCAGAGGCAACTCCTCCTCGAAATAATCATCCAGGTTTGAACCCAACTCTCGCGTGCTGGTCCCTTCGCCGTCCCAGTGCGATGCGTAAGTCATCCGAGGCTTGTCACCCCACAACTCAAACACCTTGCTTGTGCTCCCTTGTCCTTCGTGGGAGCTCACAGTGAATTTCAGGGCACGGCCAAAATCACGCACTGGCTCCATCAGCGTCGTCATCACATCCAACTCTTCACCGTCACGCGCGACTTCCCAGCGAGACGTCTGGTACAACACGGTCTCGATCGGCTTCTGCCCATAGGGATAATCCGCAACGGTGTAAAATTCCTTCGTCGCACCTTCCAGCTTTGTCGCCATGCGCACTTCATATTCAACACGCCGGCCGTTCATGATGGCACTCGCCTGATACTTCACCAACTCCGCCGTGCCATCATTCCACACCGCGTCCTGCGCGAATGCCTGTGAGAAACAGTCCTTCAGCATTGCCACGGGCCGTGGCGTTGCTGTCAGCGTCGCAGAGGTCATGATGTCAGCACCCGAAGATTCCACCTGTGCAAGGCCGTGTGAAATGCCGGATGCGATGAAGATGGAAGCCCACAGCCAAAACACCACACCCCGTGATCTGTTACCCATGAATTATAGTCGCTTCTTCTTGTTCTTTGCGTAGTCGGCAAAAATGAATTTTCCCAGGTTGTCAAGGGACGCATAGTACGCTCGGCCCTTGTTTGCACGCGTCATCGTATCCACGAAATCCTGCAGATACGGATCCGTCGTGATCATGAAGGTCGTAATCGTGATCCCCTTGCGTCGCAGGTGAATCGCCTCATTCACAGTTTGGGCCACAATTTTTGGGTCCAGCCCGAAAGGATTTTTGTAGATCCGTCCGTTCTCATGTATGGCAGACGGCTTGCCATCGGTGATCATGAAGACTTGTTTGTTGGACTGTTTACGTTTTTGCAGGATCTTCATCGCGGCCTGCAGGCCCGCGCGGGTATTCGTATGATATTCCCCAACCCTGACACGCGCGATCTTGTCGACATCCACCGGAATGGCCTCATCACCAAAAAGCACGACGTCGATCGTGTCTTTGGGATACTTTTGCTGGATGTATTCCACCAGGGCCATCGCCACCTTCTTGGCAGGAGTAATCCGGTCCTCCCCGTAAAGAATCATCGAATGCGAAATATCGATCAGGATCACCGTTGCGCAGGACGTCAGGTGCTCGCGTTGGTGCGTCTCAAGATCGTCCTCCTTCATGGCAAAGTTCTCAAAGCCCGTGTTCGCCAGCGCGTTGCCGATGGAACTCACGAAGTTGACATCCTGAATCGCATCGCCAAATTCGTAGGGCCGGGTCTCCGGCAGCTTCTCGCCGCCGAAGCCCTCCCGATTCACCGGATGATTCCCCGCCGAATCCTTCTTCAGGTCCGCGAAAATTTCCTCGAACGCGGACTTCTGGATCTCCCGGTCCAGCTTGGCCGTGGGGGAGAAGCGGGCTCCACCGGGACCATCTCCTCCCACGCCATTCTGTTCAAGCAGCCCCTGTTCGACCAGGGAGTCTCGAAACTCCTCGAAGCTCATCCCGGTCGCTTCCGCAAGGTTATGCCGATCCCAAATCTGTTTCAGCGCCCGAAGCGCCTGATCCGCGTTCCCGGACAATTGATTCATCAGATCAAGGAACACCTGCGTCAACTTTCGCAGGTTGATTTCCTGAAAGGTGTTCTGGTCAAATTGTTCGTAGCTGAAAAGCATTGGCTTGGTCCAAATTTTCCTCCAAGAACCATGCCTCAGCGGCTCTCCTCAGGAAAAGTGAAATCCTTCCTTCGCCATTGTCCTGAATCTTGCCAACGAATCAAACCTCAAAGACTTCATGAAAGGACAGCGATCCTTTGCTAGGCGCAAAAAACAAGAAAATCATCGCCGCATTGGGGGCCTTTCTCGCCATTGTCGTCATCTTCGGCCTCTTCCTGAGGAGTGAGTCAAATAGTCGTAATAATGTCCCTAAAGGTACGGCTGATACCAGAACGCGGAATGATGCGGAAACGCGTGAGGGACTGAAGCGCCGCGTCACTTCCGCCAATGCGGACCTTGCCGGTGGTGGCTCAACCTCCATCCTGAAAGTCTTTGGCAAGGTCACGAGCGAGGAGGAGCACACCCCCATCGCCAATGCCACGATCCTGTTCTTCGGCGACGATCGTTCCAACTACACTGTCCCCGTCCTGACCGTCACAACCTCCTCCAACGGGGCCTATGAGGTCATCGTCCCGAAGGACAAGGTACCCGCGCGAGAGGGGGTCCTTGCCGCGAAGGCCGATGGATACGCCTCCCAGATCGCAAAGGTGTTCAGTGGCCGCGGCAATTCGATGAAGCCGATTGAATTCGACTTCACGCTCGCCAAGGGAGTTTCGATTTCCGGCAACGTCGTGAACTTTTCGGGCAAACCTGTCGCCGGGGCGCAAATTGGACGATACCAGGAAATCTCACGCACGCGCCTCCGCGCCGACAACCCCAACCAGGTTTTTCCTTCCGCCCAATCCAACGGGGACGGTTCGTTTGAACTCGCAGGCTTGCCGAAGAACGTCGCGCTTTCCCTCATCACGACCAAGCGCGGATACATTCCCTCCCTCACGGAAGACATTCAAACTGGTCGTACCGATGTCAGGATTGTCATTCGCGAGGGCGAAGGTGCCATCGAAGGCTTTGTCTACGACACCGACGGCGATCCCGTTGCTGATGCGCCTGTTAAGGCAATCTTCATGCGCAAGGGGACGCGCCCCGACTTCGGATACCCGCGCAATCCGCCCAACACCAATGAACTCTATACTTACACGGACAAGGAGGGCTTCTATGAATTTCCAGCACTCCTTTCCGGCTGGCAGGGTGTCATCGCCGGCTACGGCGCGCCCGTCTCGCGGTCCGTCGGTGATGCCGTCATGCTGGAGCCGGGTGACCTCAAGAAGCTCAACCTCAAGTTCAAGCCGCCAGCAGACATCAACGGTGTTGTTGTGCAGAAGGGCACCAATGCGCCCATAGCAGGTGTTCGCGTGGCGAACCAGCCGGAGAAACTGGAAGTTGCGTTCTTCCAGACCAAGGGCGGTGGCGTCGGCCGCCAGGAATCTGTCAGCGATGGCTCCGGTCACTTCACCCTGCGCATGGATCGAACCGTCGAATCGGAAATGCTCCGCTTCCCCGCTGAGATTTCCTATGCACTTCCCGTCACACTGACGGGCGTCGCGGAGGAGAAATGGGAACAGTACCGCCTCCCATGGGGACGCACTTTCGACGACAAGGCGGAAATCCGCATCGAGGTCGAAAACCTGACAACCATCACGGGCGTTGTGCTGCTGCCGGATGAAAAAACTCCTGCGGGTGACGCGGAAGTGGGCGTGCAGCAGCGCGGTGGTTTTCGCGGTGGCCCCCCTGGATTTCCACAGATGGAGGACACAGTAAGGGTCGATGCCGCCGGCAAGTTCACGCTCAAGGTTGGTGCGGGCGCAAATCATCGCATTGTCGCACAAAACAAAATAGGCCGCGGAGTGATGGACTTGGAAGTTCCGAATGAGGGGCTTAAGGATCCGATCACCATCACGCTTGAGCAGTACGCAACCATCGCAGGAACAGTCACCGATCCTGATGGGAAAGCGATGGCCGCTGTCACCGTGCGCGCCACGCAAATGAGTGGCGAGGGGGAACGCCGCAACTTCTCCATGGCCACCACCATCACCAAGCCCGATGGCACCTATCTTCTTGAACAGGTCATGGGCGGCAACGTCCGCGTCAGCATCGATGAAAAGAAGGAGTTTCTTCGCCCCGATGCCCAGGAGGTTGATCTCTCATCGGGTGAAAACAAGACCGGCATCGATTTCCAGTATCGCACCGGCGTCTCCTTCGAGGGGATCGTCCTGGACAACGCGAATCAGCCGATTTCAGGTGCGCTCGTTTCACAGGGCCGCCGCTTCGGTCCCGGCGGCCGCAGGGACAACGCCGTCGAAACCGACGACTCCGGGAAATTCAAGTTCGACGCCATCGAGCCGGAAGGTGACACGATCCGCCTGGAGGTAACACATCCCAGCTACGATTCCGTAACGAAAGGCGATCTCCTCCCCGAGGACAGCCCCGTCACCATCATCATGAATCCGCGCATGCACGTGGAATTCACTGTGGCCCAGGGCGGCTCCCCAGTTCCCGATTTCCAGTACGCGATCACTCCCACTCGCAACCGCAATGCCCCGCAGGAAGGCAGCAGCGGAGGTGGTGAGGGGAATCGGGGCGGAAGAGGAAACTTCGGCGGTGGCCGTGGTGGTCCCGGCGGTGGGATGTTCGGAGGCGGTCGTCTTGCGGCAATTCAGAAAACGGTCATTGGCCAAACAGATCCCGTGAAGGAAACGCTCACGGCGGGAACCTATGAAATCAACGTGTACGCCCTTGGCGAAGACGGCCAGAAGAACGGAAGCTATGGATATCAGACCTTTGAGTTGAGTGCGCAACAGGACACCGCGACGCTCACGGTGGAGCTTGGCAGTTCACTCAGCGTCGCAGGGGTTGTTCTTACCGCGGAGGACAAACCCGTCGCGAACGCCTCAGTTGAAATGTCCAATCGCAGTGCCGAGCGTGCAGGTCGCCGTGGCGGTATTGGTTTTCCCTCCGACAACCCAAAGGTCATGACGGATGCCCAGGGGAATTTCAAGTTCGACAACGTCGCCGTTGGCCGCGTCCGATTCACGGCAACAGCTCCAAACCTCGTGCAGGATGGTGAAGCCGCCGCCAACATCACAATGGAGGAAGCTCCTCCACAGGTTGTCATTCGCATGACGAATGGCTCAACAATCGTTGGCAATGTCATCGATGTGGATGGTCGACCCATGACGCAGGGGAGTATTCGCCTCAGCGGTGAGAGTGGTGGCGATGCAAAACTCGACAGCGAAGGTAATTTCAGGTTCGAGAAGCTGGCCCCTGGCGACTACACCGTTTCACTGCGTGGGAAGACAAACGCCACCATTCATCGCGAGCAGGTGAAACTCGCCTCCGCCGAGGAAAAACAGGTCAATATCGATTTCACGGGTCAGATCGACGTCCTCGGTCAGGTTACGCGCAATGGGGCGCCGGAGACTGATCCCGGCACGCGACTCACCTTCGAGCCGGCGGAGAAGGGAAAGGCCACAAACATCAACCTGTCCCGCGACGGATATTATGAAACGCGCATCCTGCCCGGCGAGTACAAGATTTACGTCCACTCCAATGGAGGCCGCGCAAAATCCTACACGGGAATTTCCTCATCCATTCAAAGTACCCCCACCCAGCAGACCATCGACATTCCTCTGCGTCTTGAGTCCATTGATGTCGTCATCGTGGACACGAACGACAAGCTTGGTTATGCGGGAAAGTTCAACTTTCGTCACAAAACCAGGGACGGAGTTCAGACCAACACCAACTGGCAGTCCAGCGACAAGTCCTTCACCATCACCAACCAGCCCCCCGGCGAATGCATGGGCGTGCTGACAACGACAGACGGTCGCAAGTATACCTCGGAGTGGACCAAGATTTCCGAGAGCTCCGAAAAAATTCTCACCCTGATTCCTGAAGATGTTGCGGGTGGCGGCGGAAACCGCCCGCAATAGGGAAGGCCTTCACCTTTCGATTGGCGCGGACACGGTGTCCGCGCTTTTCTTTTTTAGCAACCGACCCAACGGGGATTCCATATCATGAAGAAGCTTGTGACCTGCCTTGTCCTGCTCGCCGTCGTCATCAACACGGCGCTCGCTCCGGGACAGGACAAAGGCGAAGTCGTTGTCTATACGGCACTTGATCGCGAATACAGCGAGCCGATACTCAAGGCGTTCGAGGCGAAATCCGGCATCATGGTGAAGCCCGTCTATGATGCGGAGTCTGTGAAGACAGTCGGCCTCGTGAACCGTCTCCTGGCCGAGAGGCAGCGCCCTCGCTGCGATGTCTTCTGGAACAACGAAATCGTCCGATCCATCCAGTTGAAAAAGGAGGGAATCACCGCTCCTTACGATTCACCCGCCGCGAAGGACATTCCCGCCGCCATGAAGGACCCAGACCATCACTGGACCGGCTTCGCAGCCCGCGCCCGTGTCCTTCTCGTGAACAAGAAGATGCTTCCCGATCAGAAGGACTGGCCTACCCAGGTTGGGGACCTCGCCGATCCCAAATGGAAGAAGGAGGCAGCCTTCTCCAAACCCACAGCGGGTTCCATGAGCACCCATGCCGCCGTGATTTGGGCAAGCGCGGGCGCCGAAAAGGCGAAGGCGTTCTGGGAGGCGACACTCACGAACGCTGTTCTTGTCGATGGAAATGCCCAGGTGCGTGACGCCGTGGTTGCCGGTGAGGTGTCGTGGGGGATCACTGATTCAGACGACGCCCATGGTGCCGTGGTGGACGGCGCGCCCGTCGCCATCATTTATCCCCGGACCGACCCCGCAGGCCCCGGCACCCTTTTCTTTCCGAACACCCTCGTTCTCATGAAGGATTCACCCAACCAGGATAACGGCAAAATGCTCATCGATTTCCTTCTATCGCCGGAAGTTGAAAAAATGCTTGCCGAATCCCGCTCGGCACAAATTCCCCTCCATCCGGGCATCCCGCCGCCGCACGGTCTGCCGGAACTCAGGCCCGAACAAATCCTAAAGGTTGACTGGCAAAAGACCTATGAGTCGCTCGCACCATCCGCCAGCTACATCAAAGAACGCTTGAACAAGTAAGTGGGTTGGTGGGAAACTTGCATTGGTTGCCTGCGAAAGATGTCCTCTATGACTCGAAATCGAACCCTTGCGCTCTGCTGCATCTATCTGTTGTCCGTGGCAATGCTCGCTCCGGCACAGGCCCCACGCCCGGCTGCAAATCCAGCAAAGCCTGGCGGAGCCGCGAAACCGACCCCCGCGAAACGTAAAACCTCGGCAGAGCGCCGTGCGGATCGTGACGCGGAGCGCAAGAAGCGCGCTGAGGCAAAACCCAACGACCCTGCGGATCAACGCAAGGCCGAACGTGACAAGAAGGCCGCTGCCGCAACCGCCGCCAAGGCCGCGCCAGCAAAACCTGCCAAGCCAGCGTCCACAACCACGACCATCAAGGCTCCCGTCATTCCCCTCGGCGATTTCAGCGCCCTCATCAATCAGGACACCCGTCTGTTGCGCATTCGTCCGAAGGGCGCCGCTGATCGTCAGGACCTGAATGTCATTGTTGGGAAGGAGTTCAGCACCGAGGTCAGTCTCGACAACAAGTCGATGACCCCCTTCGAAATGATCCGTGTGATTCTGTCCTACGACCCCGAAGTCTTGGAACCGCTTGCAATCAACGATTCCAGCATTGCCTCGCTGATTGATGGCGAACCCACATCGGAAGTGGACTCACGCGCGGGCATCATCCTGTACGAAGCGCGTCTGACCAAGGGGTTCGTGAGCAACAACAGCCCGATTCTGACCATACGCTGGATTGGAAAAAAAGTCAGCACAGTAACCCATATCGAGTTTGGATCCCGCGGTGACTTTGTCACGGCACTGATCGGCGATGGAAAGGATCTGCTCGGCAATCCCAAGGTCCCCAATGACGGCATGCTGAACATGAGTGTCATCGTCCTGCCGGAGGACCCGCGAGAGGCCGAAGCCATCCTCGCCGAACCCGCACTCATGAAGGGCGTCGATGCGAAGGTCGGCGGCGTGACCCTTTCCATGATTCCGCCGGTGGAGCCAGTCGTTGTGGGTCAGCCTTTCTCCGTCGATCTGGTCATGGACAACACCGCCTATTCCAATGCCGACGCCTTGAATGTCATCATTAGCTACAACCCCGAGGAAATAGAGGTCGTCGATAGCGACCTTGATAACTGGATCACACTGGGGAGAAATATCCTGGACGGGCCATTCCACGAAAAATTCCCATGGGACTTTCAGATCGAGAATCAGGTCCATCAGGCGCGCGGCCTCATCATGTACCGCATGGGCGCGGGAGATTCCGACGTGACACGTGGAAAATTCGGAGTGTTCGCCCGCATCAACGCGATCGCGAAAAAGCCAACCATTTCCAGTGGTTTTGAATTCCGCTTCAGTCGTCAGGAACAACTTCATGGCACAGGTGTGACGTACATTGGAGCCGACGCGCTCGGCGATCCGAATGTCTTTGGCGACGGCGCAACGAATCTTTACTTCCCCATCCTCGCCGCATCGGCCAAGGAAGTTGCTGCCTCCGGCGCTCAACCGCATCCTTCCTCAGAAGAATAAGAAACGACAACATGTCCTCCAAGTCGTCGGGAAAAAAGAAAACCCGCTTCTCTAACAACGTGCTCATCGAAAATCGGCGCGCACGCTTCGAATACGAAGTGCTCGAAAAGGTCGAAGCGGGCATCGAACTGTCTGGCTGTGAAGTCAAAAGCCTGCGCGAAGGTGGTGGCACCCTCATGGACGTGTACGCCATGACCAAGGGCACCCAGGCCTTTTTGCGGGGGATGCACATCAAGCCCTACGAACAAGGCAACGTTCAGAATGCCGAGCCGGATCGCGATCGCCGCCTCCTCCTCCATCGCAAGGAGATCAGCCGCCTGATCGGCCAGACCGCGCAGAAGGGCCTCACTCTCATCCCCTTGCGCGTCTACTTCACTGAGCGTGGCTGGGCGAAGGTGGAACTTGGCCTTTGCCGCGGCAAGCGCGAGCACGACAAGCGGGACACCATTCGCAAGCGCGATGCGGAACGGGAAATGCGTAGGGACTTCAAGCTACGATGAAGAAGCGTCTCCTACTCTCCACCTTGTTTGCCGCTTGTGCGTCCATCATGCATGCTCAGGACGCGCCTTCGGATGCTGCTGCCACCCTCAAGAAAACCGAAGTTCCGGGCGTTGGACAGTTGTTCGCCGTCACGCAGGTTCCCGACACAAAGGCCGCGGATCGGCGGCAGGTGCTTCTCTCCCACGGTGTGAACCCCTTCCCTGCCGACCTCATGAATTTCCTCCAGAACGGATTCAGCACCGCGTCCCTCCCCAAGGGGTTTCCCGACAAGCCCGTTCTCAAGTCCGAAGTCCTGAACGCTGCCATTGTCGAACTTGGCCTCACCGGCGTCACCGAGTCTGTTCCGATTCTCACCCAGATCGCGGAGCAGAAGCTTTCACCTGCGGCCCTTCGCATCGTCGAACGGGATTTTGAGCAGATCCCCATCGACAAAAAGGATTCCCAAGTTTCGCTCATGAAACAGGTCCTGTCGCTCAACGCAATCACCGCGCTCGGATACATCGGGGACGCATCCGCCGCCCCCGCCGTCCTTGAACAGATCCGCGCGCAGGTTGCAACCTCCTTCACAACCAAGGGTGCAATTGCGCTCGGCCTCATGGGTAAATCCGACGGCCTCCCAGGCGTCGTTCTGCTCGCCAGTGACCCCACCTCCGACGACAGCATCACCGCCTTCGAAACGATTTACATCCTTGCTGGTCGCAATTACGGATACACCATCAACACCCCTCTCGCAAAGCGTCGCGATCTTGTGAAGCAGATGAAGGAATGGTTTGAGAAGGAAGGCGCGTCCATCGTCGTGAATCGTCAGGATGTCCTGCGGCGCCTGGATAATCCCCCGAAGAGCTTCAGTGACCCCGGGGACACTTCCATTCGCGGCCTGCTTCAGCGAACCGTGGACGTTTCGAACTACGATTCACGTTACGCTGCGCGTGAATCTCTCATGAAAGAGGCCAAGGCGTACTTCGACGAGATGAAGACCATTGCACAGGACAAGAATGAGGAGTTGGACGTCCGTCGTGCCGCCATGCAATGGCTGGTGATTTCAAATCCGAAGAAGGCCCGCTCCATCATCCGCGCCCAGCAAAACGACGAAAACAAGGTCATCGCGGATATGGCACAATCACTCGAACGTGAAATCGATCGGGCGCAGGAATACGAAAAAGCAACAAATCGTTGATGGATGGAGGTGGACGCCCTGCGCGAGACGGAACCGTCAATCTCCCCGCGTTAGACCCTGTCTTCCGCCGCCGCCACCTTCTCCTTCCTGATCCGAGGTGCCAGTTTGTTCAAGTCAACAACCAGCCTTCGATGTTCGTTCATGTGCTCAACGCGCGCGTGATAAAGGCACCCGTCCGATGCCATGCAAAGCTCCCCCCGCTTGTTCCAGTTCGCCCACTGCACATCCTTCACGGGCACCTGGTCCTTGCTGCCAACGGAACGGACGAAGTACCGAACCCTCTCACCTCCAGCGCATTGCTCATCCATCTCCGTCGGAGCGACGCAGGCATCAACCTCCATCAGCAATTCGTAATTCTTGAGAGGCGATTTTTTCACCCACGGCATTTGCACTGATTCGTCCGCTTGCTTCTTCGCCGCACCGTGATGTTTCCAACCATCGCGCTCAAGGCGATCACTGAACGAGCCATACGGCGGTTGGTTCTTCTCCTGATAGCCGATCTCAAAGCCGTGCTTGGAAAAGTCCTCCTGTTCCGCCGTGTTTTCCATGCGGTTGAGCCACACGATCGGCTGCCGTGCGTCGAAAAAACCGCCACCATTCTTAGCGTGGGACTGGGGAAAGAAACAAATGGCCTTCACGTTCGGAGGTTGGCAGACCGCCGTCCACGCGCAGGGATCATTCGTCGCGTTTCCGGCCAGCAACAGCATCCAGTTCCCCCGTGGCGACAAGTCGCATCGGTGGGGATAGATCATGCCATTGAACCATGACCCCGGCGTGATGATTCCCGTGTCGCGATCCCACAACAGGAAATGCCACCATTTGGACGGCCCGCGGCGAATCACCAACGCCAGCGGTGAATGGCTGGCCGGGTGTATATACAGCGTTGTTGATGGCGCGCGCATCATCCTCCCGGCCTAGACTCCCGCCATCGACAGGAAATTCTTCAGCAGGCTCTTCCCTTGGTTCGTCAGGATCGATTCGGGATGAAATTGAACACCGTGCAGCGGATACTTCGTGTGCTGCAGGCCCATCACGAGTCCGTCCTCGCTGCGTGCCGTCACCTTCAAGTCCTTGGGCAACGTCTTCTCGTCCACGATCAGCGAATGATACCTCGTCGCCGTGAACGGACTGGGCAGGTCACGAAACACACCCTCGCCGGCATGCTGAATCTGCGACGTCTTGCCATGCATCAGTTGGGGGGCACGGACCACCTCTCCACCCAGTTCGTGTCCAATGCACTGGTGCCCCAGGCATACGCCCAGGATTGGCACCTCCTTGTGCAGTTCACGCACCACGTTGCACGATTCACCCGCCTCTTTCGGCGAACAAGGTCCCGGTGAAATGACAATCGCCTTCGGTGCGAGCGCACGCACCTTCTCCGGCGTTGCCTCATCATTGCGAAGCACCGTCACTTCCGCGCCCAGTTCACCCAGATATTGGACCAGATTGTACGTGAATGAATCATAATTGTCGATCACGAGGATCATCTCAGCCATTTCCTTCCATCAACTTTTTCCTCAGTTCCAATCGTTGCCTCAGCGTGTCCATCAGGAAATCCTGCTGGGGGAGTGCTGACAGTTCCGCAACAAGCCTCTCCGCCTGCGCCATTTCTTCCATCGAAAGGTTCTCCAAAGACAACAAGGAATCCGCCGCAAAGTATCGGCCCTCCACCTCCAATCCGCCAACTTCCAATGCTCGCAGGAACGACTGCGCCGCAGCTCGATAGCCAGCGGTGCCATCGCCCTTCTGGGCGACTTCCCGCAGGGACAGCCCACGGAAAAACCAATCCATCGTCTCAAGCGTTTCCTGGTCTGCCCGACGGTACAATTCCGCCGCCAGGGCGTAGTCCCCTGAGTCGGCCTGCGCATTTCGCGCCGCCATGAACGCGGAGCGTGCCGCTTCCAGCCGCCAGCCAGCCACGCGCTCAAGCGCCTCCGTGGCGCCAAGCCGCTCCAGCTCCAGGAACTCCTTCAGGGACCTCTGGAAAAAGGCTGCATCGTTCAACTGATGAGCGAGCAGGAAATAAAGGTTCGCGCGAACCTCTCGTGCGGAGATACTGCCCGGATCAATCTCCAGCGCCTTGTTCAGGGCATCCAGCGCGGGCCCCAACTGGTCCTGCGTCGGGTTGAGCGCCGCGTAATGCACGCGTAGAAGCGCCAGCTTTTCGAACGCTGCGGCGCTGCGCGGGTACGCCTCTGTAAGGCGCATCGCCCCCGCAATCGCCTCGTCATGCTCCCCTTCACTCCACAAATCATCGAGCGCGCCAATCAGCTTCGCAATGTTCTCCTGCTCACTCATTGGCGCGCCCTGTTTTCATTCGGTTACACAGCGTCGTTTCGTTCCGGGATCTCCGGCACTTCAATTTCCGATGGCTTCACGGCGTCGGGATCAGGTGCATCCTCTGGTGCTGCGGAGAACGTCTTGCCCGCCAGTCGGTTCGCGATGTCTTCCGCGTTCTTCAGGAACTCCGCTGCTTCAGGCGTCAGTTGTGCATTGCTGTCACTCGTCGTCATTTCGCGCAGTCCCTCAAGGTACTCGCGCGCACCGTCGATGATCGACTTCGCCAGGTCCGCATTGTCGTTCGTGAAGTTCAGCAGGTCGCGCGGCTCGCATTCCGACAGCTTCTCCACGGAATTGAACTCGGGGCTTTTGGCAATGGCTGCCCTCGCAATTTCGGGAAGGCCTTCGATCTGCGCAAGGAAGTCCTCCAGGTAGCGCAGCCCGATCTGCTCGATCCGTTGCAGCGTTTCCTTCTCTTCCTGCTCTGCGATGTCAATGCGCCACCCCGTCAGCTTTGCCGCCAGCTTTGCGTTCTGGCCCCGCTTGCCAATCGCCTTCGAAAGGGAATCGCGCTCCACCACCACCACTGCGCGCCGTTCCACCGGATGCAGCGTGATCTTCACGATCGCCGCGGGGTTCAACGCCGATGTGATGAAGTTCTCCGCGATGGGGGAATAGGGGACGATGTCCACCTTTTCATTGTCAAGTTCACGCACGATCATCTGCACCCGTGATCCCTTCATGCCAACGCACGCACCAACGGGATCCACGTTAGGCTCCATGCTGCTCACCGCGATCTTCGTGCGGGTGCCCGGTTCGCGCGCAATTTCCACGATCCGAACCGTGCCGTCGCTGATCTCCGGAACTTCCGTCGCAAACAACTGCTTCACCAGTTCGGACCGCGTCCTGGACAGGATCACCTGGGGGCCCTTCGGGGTGCGTCGAACATCGATGATCAGGCAGCGAAGGCGATCGCCGTAACGATGCTTCACACCCATTGGGATTTCCGGGTTCGGAAGCAGGCATTCCACCTTGCCAAGCGACACGATCGCATCACGGCGCTCATATCGTTGCAGTATGCCTGTCACGACCTGGTTCACCTTGTTCTTGTAGTCGTTGTAGACGCGGTCGCGCTCCGCATCACGCAATCGCTGCAGGATGCCCTGGCGCACGGACTGCGCCGCAATGCGACCGATTTCCTCCGGATCGATCTCAACCTCCACGTCCTGCCCCAACATGTACTTTGAATTCTGGGCCTTGGCGGAAATGATGTCGATCTCCAGCTTCTCATCCTTCACATCGATCACGACCTTCTTCGTGACATACATCCGCATGTCGCCCGTTTCCAGATCCAGGTTTGGGCGCGCATTGACGAACATTTTCGCACGTTTTTGCGCCGCGCTCAGGATCGCCGCCTCAATCGCGGACTTGATGACATCCGGCTCAAGGTCCTTCTCTTTGGAGAGTTGCTTCACAAGGGCCTTTAGGTTGATCGGCTGAAATGCAGGCTTCTTCTTTGCCATGGGGGATTCGCTTTCCTTCCAGACAGGGATGCTTGAGCGGGAGTCCTGACAAGCCGAAGGGCCGCCCTTGTCGGGCGGCCCTTGGTCCTACTCAAGAGTTGCGTGGATTAACCCCCGCCCCGGCCCCCTTTGCAAGACAATTTCTCACCACTCCCTTGAATTTGATTGTCGTTCATCCCGCTCAGAAGCGCCAATTTGGCAGGTATCAACATCTTCGCATCTGCAAATTTCCAACCACCAACCCCCTGACTCTCTCCACTGGAGTGTTCACCATGCGCCGCCATTTCCAGGTCCTGATCCTTGCTCTCTCTCTGCTTCTCACTGCCACTGCCAGCGCCCAACGCGGCGTTGAAGATCGCATACTCGTCAAGAACCTCAAGCCCTCTCTCATCATGGAACGCGTCGACATTCTCGCAGGCCTTCCCTCCGGCGCCGCACGCACCATGGACATCAAGGCCGACGACAATACGAACAGCATCACGATTCGAATCCCTGAATCCTACAAGGACCCTCTCGAACGCGAACGCCTCATCATCCTGTTGCGCGATTTGATTTCGCGGCTTGATCGACCGGAGCCCACCATGGCCGTGGACCTTTTTGTCGTGCAGACAAACCTGCTGAACGATGCGGAATACAAGCTCCTCGACGAAACGCTTCGCAATCGCAAGCTTGCGCTGGAACGCGGCTCCACCGCGAAGGGGGTTGTCGCATATCAGCAGGTCAACACTCCCAACGCCCACATCATCCACATCGATCAGGTCATGCGCGAGGCACGTGCGCAAACGCGACCTGAACCGGTGCGACTTTCCGGCCGTTTCCTGGCCGTCGCGGAACCGGACAAGAAGTGCTTCATCTCCGCTGATCTGAAAATCACCGCCATCGACCGTCCTCTCGCTACCAACAAGAGTGAGGTCACCATCGACGACAAGGGTGAAACCACACCCGACAAGCCAATCATCTTCTTCAGCGGCGAACTCGCCGCCGTGAACGATGGAAAGAAAACCGCCTTTCCCGCCCGTCACGAAGTCATGGTCTATGTCTGGGCAAGTCAGCAGTAAACCAAAACCACAATAATCGCAGGATCACGCGCTCCCACGGCGGGAATTAATTCGTTCAGGACAAGGGGGGCTACGGGTGTGGGCTGTGCGTTGGCGCTGCGCTGCGCGTCGGTGAAAGCGTCGGCGTCGGCGAATGGCTTGGCGTTGCTGAATGCGTCGCCGATGGGGATGTGGTGGGACGCAGGCTCTTCGACGGCGAGTGAGACGGCGTTGCCGAATGTGTTGCCGTGGGCGTTGGTGTCGGACGCAGACTCCTCGTCGGCGAATGCGTCGGTGTTTCGGATTTTGTGGCCGTCAGAGACGGCGTTGGCCTCTTGCTCTTCGTTGGCGAGTGAGATGGCGTTGGCGACTTCGACGGCGTTTCGGTATGAACCGATGTGCGCCCATGTGCGTCCAACCAGCGCGTTGGCGACGGTGATGCGGACGGCGTTGGATGCATGCTGCGCGTTGGCGAATGGGATATCGTTGGCGAGTGCGACGGTGATGGCGTGTGTGTTGGATGCAGGCTTGGTGTTGGCGAATGGGACACCGTCGGCGAATGAGTCTCTGTCAAGGACGGCGTTGGGTGCATGCTGAGTGTGGGGGAATGGCTGATCGAGGGTGACGCGGTCTCCGTCGGCGAAGGCGTTGGGTGCATGCTGCGCGTGGGCGAATGCGTGATCGAAGGCGAGTGAAACGGATTGGTCGGTGAAGCTGTCGCATTCGGATCGGGCGTTGCACTTGGCGTGGGTGAGGCAGTCGGCGATGGTGAAGGCCCGGTCGTCGTGGGGGTTGCCGTTGCAGTGGGTGTGGGCGTTGGCGTCGCCTGCGTATCCGAAATCGCGTAGTATGCAAGGTTGCTCGTCGTAAAGGACACCTGATTGCGCGTGGTGTCCACCGTTGTTGCCAAAGGCTCCCACGCTCCTGTCAGGGTCGTCGACGTATAGACTGTGAGCTTGGACTCCGTCATGCCCGCAATGTCCGCGTCCGTGTAACGCAGCGTCACGCGTGCATTCATCCAATCCGTCCGATCTGTTTGGATCCTCCACGCGGTATTTGCGCGCGTTCCCGGCACACCCGTGATCGTCTGCGCCGGCCCGAGGAGGGAAACTGTTTGCAGCGACGAGCCGGCAAGCCCCGGTCCGCTTCCGTCCGCGAAATCGATCCAGCACCTTGAATCCGGGGAGGAATCGTTTGAACCATCACCAAGGATTCCCACCGCGATCCGTGGTGCATCGCCTGTCTTCGCACGGGCCCGGTAGGTTGGCGACCCAACCGTTGTCGCCTGGCTCAGCGCGATATACGCAATGCCGTCGCGACCCGCGGTTCCCGGATCAGCGCCATAGACCCCAAGCACCATATCGGAGAATCCATCTCCATTCACGTCGCCCGCCGCGGAGCACGAGTAGCCAACGAAATCATTCAGCGCAGTACCCATGAATCGATGCGCCGCTGCGGCCGCATTGGCAAGGTCGACCGCTCCCACACCAACCTGCCCGTTCACCAGAGACAGCGATCCAACGTTCAGTATGGTCGCTGTATCCGCCAGCTTGCTTCCGATCAACATGTCGGGAATACCGTTTCCATCCACATCGCCTGCCCCGGCAACCTGAAGCCCCGTCTGATCGTATGCCGCGGCCCCCTGGATGCGATATCCACCCGGACCCAGTGCATTGAGGCTCACGGTGCTATTCGTCGCCTTCCCGAAGACAACATACGCTTCGCCTGAATCCGTTCTCGCGGAGACGGTTGCCTTGTAGGCTCCAACGATCAGGTCGGCCAAGCCATCACCATTCACGTCCCCCAGCGCCCCAACGCTGCGCCCCGCATAATTCTCCGTCGCAATGCCATCGATTCGAAACCCCGACGTCCCCAGTGAATTGACATCCACGGTGTTCGAGTCGGTTTTTCCGAAGATGACATAGCTGGAACCCACATCTACCAGCGAGCCAAGTTGCATCTCCGGTGCGCCAATGATGATGTCTGCAAGCCCATCGCCGTTGACATCGCCCGCGCCCGAAACGCTTCGCCCAAATCGCGTGAACTGTTGCAAACCCGTGATGCGGAATCCTGCGGTTCCCATGCTCGCCACGTTGATCGCCGCATTGTCCGACTTGCCGAAAATCACATAGGCGCCCGAACTGTAGGTGCCGATCACGACATCGGCCTTGCCATCGCCATTCACGTCGCCGGCGCCAGATACTGAATGTCCAAGATACGTGTTTGCCAGCGGCCCGTTGATGCGAAATCCCCCGGAGAAACTTCCCAAGTCCACCGACGCTCCGCTTGCCTTCCCAAAGATCACAAAGGCGCTTCCCACTTCCCCCTGGCTGCTTACCGTCGTCTGGTCCGCCCCGATGACGACATCATCCAACCCATCGCCGTTCACATCTCCGGCACCGGAAACACTTCGTCCCGACTGATCGCCAACCACGGCTCCTTGAATCCTGAAGCCCGTCGTGCCCAAACTATTGATGTTCGCATCCGCCCGCGTCGTCTTGCCGAAAATCACATAGGATTCCCCGGCAGAATTCCGTTCCGCCGGATCGGCGACGCGCGCACCTACGATCACATCGGCGAGTCCGTCACCATTCACATCCCCCGCACCGGAAACACTGAAGCCCAATTGGTCATTCGCCGCCGCTCCCACAATGCGAATGCCTGGATACGTTCCACTGATCTGCGTCACGTTCCAAGTGGCGCCCGCCACCGGCGTCGTCATCACCGCAGACGCAAGCAACAACAACGCGAGGTTCATCTTCGCGTAGCGCGGCATCCGATCATTTGGAATCAGAATCTTCGACTCCGACGGCTTCATCAAGCTCCCGATCCTGCCATTTGCAGGTCACATTGTTGTTATCCTCATTCCTGAGGCTTTAGGTCAACGGGGATAGCCATGCAAAATCGCTGCCCGCCAGAAGCCCCGACTTCTTGCATTGAGACCGCAAACGTCGGGGTGAATAACCCACGTCATCCAAAGTTCCACGGTTCCGAATGCCCCCCGCCATCGTCCTCATCCAGCCAGGCATCCCGCAAAACGTCGGCGCCGTTGGTCGCCTCTGCGCCGCAACCAAGTCCACATTGCATGTCGTGCGCCCGATCCCCTTTGAGTTGAGCGATCGCAGTCTCAAGCGCGCGGGAATGGATTACCTCGAACTCCTCGACCTGCAAATCCATCTCGGTTGGAAGGAATTCAAGTCCTCCGCAGGTCCGCGCCCGCTTTGGTTTCTTTCCAGCCACGCAACGCGTTCGCTCTACGATGCGGACTTCCGATCCGATGACATGCTCATCTTCGGCAACGAATCTGCGGGCCTTCCCGACCACATTCGCGTGGAAATGGCTGATCGGGCGCTGCGAATCCCCATGCCTGAATCACAGGCGAGGTGCCTGAACCTTGCAACAAGCGCCGCCATTGCCCTGTATGAGGTGCTACGAAAAACGAATCAGGTGTAGAACCCTGCCTTTGGTGTCCTGCGACATGACGGTCGAATGCGCCTAAAAGAGTCTCTTCATCCAATCAATCATTTCGACCGGACTCTCAAAAACCATCTGCGCATATTCGCGAAGTTCCTCCATCGGGTGGCTTCCGCCAATCGCGATCACACCAGCCCCTGCTGTCAGCGCCCCCTTCAAGCCATTCACGGAATCCTCCACAACAATGCAATCCTTCACGGCGACCATCAACCGCCGCGCTGCTTCCTCAAAAATGTCGGGCGCTGGTTTTCCGCGCCTTACCTCGTCGCCATTCACGCGCACGGTGAAGCGGGGGAGTAGTCCCGTTTTCTCAAGGTTGAACTGCAACTTCGCTGGCGAAGCCGACGATGCCATCCCGTATGGAATCCCCTTCGCGTCCAGCCAGTTCAGTGTATCGATGACGCCTCGCATCGCATGGGGGCCTGCCACCTCCGCGCAGCACGTTTCATACATCGCATCCCGTCGCGAAACGTAATCGTCCGGGTCGATCTCAATCCCGAAATCATCCCTGATAAATCCCAAGGCCACCTGCGTGCCACAGCCAATGAACTTGCCACATTGCTCGCGGGCATAGACGGCGCCGTAATGTCGCGCAACACGACGGAACGCGAGAATGCTGAGTTCCTCCGTGTCGAAAACCACCCCGTCACCGTCGAAGATAAAAGCCTTCGGCAGTTTCACTCGCGAACCTGGCCCTCGCCAAAGACGATCCATTTTGCCGTGGTAAGCTCGCGCAATCCCATCGGCCCGCGCGCATGCAGCTTGTTCGTGGAAATGCCAATCTCGGCGCCAAGTCCGTACTCACCGCCATCGCTGAACCGCGTCGATGCATTGATGTGCACGCACGCCGAATCGATCGCGCGCAGGAAGTGCATCGCCCGCTTATGGTCGTTCGTCACGATCGTTTCCGTGTGGTGACTTCCATAGTGGTTGATGAACTCCACGGCCTCCTCGTAGCTGTCCACGACCTTCGCGGCGATGATCAGGTCGAGGTACTCCTCGTACCAATCCTGTTCCGTCGCGGCTACCGATCCCGGCACTAGTTCCATCACGCTCGCATCTCCGCGAATTTCCACGCCCTTCTCCTGCAGTGCCTTGCCGATCCTCGGCAGGAACTCGTCAGCAATGTTGCGATGTACCAGCAGCGTCTCCGCTGCGTTGCAGACACCCGTGCGCTGCGTCTTTGAATTGACGGTGATGCGCACCGCATCATCCAGGTTCGCGGTCTCGTCAACGTACACCGTGCAGTTCCCGTCCAGATGCTTGATCACCGGGATGATGGAATCGCGTGTCACACGCTCGATCAGCGGCTTTCCCCCACGGGGAATAATCACGTCAACATACTGGTCCGCGCGCAGCAGCGCACCCACAGCCTCACGATCCGTCGTCTGGATCAGTTGGATCGCCCCGTCCGGTGCTCCGGCGCCCGCAGCCGCGTCATTCATCAATCGTGCAAGAATCCGGTTGGAATGAAACGCCTCGCTTCCCCCCCTGAGGATAGCTGCGTTCCCGCTCTTCAGGCACAGGGCGCCTGCATCCGCCGTCACATTGGGACGCGATTCATAGATGATCCCCACAACGCCAATCGGTGAGCGCATGTGGCCGATGCGCAGCCCATTCGGGCGGGTTCGCACATTCTCAATTTCGCCAACAGGGTCTGGCAATGCGATCAGTTCCCGCAACGCCCCGGCCATCGCAAGGATCCGTTTGTCATCCAGTCTCAGCCGGTCAACCGCCGCCTTTGTCAGGCCATGTTCCTCCGCGCCTGCAACATCCTTTGCGTTCTCTGCGCGAATCTCCGCGCGATGTGATTCGAACGCCGCCGCCATCGCCTCCAGCGCCGCGTTCTTGACGGCCGGCGGCAGCACAGCCAATGCACGGCTTGCGGTACGGGCGCGCTTCCCCATCTCCGTTAGCATTTCGTCCATGTTCATCGCCGTCGCGGTTGTCATTCATGCCTCTCCATCACAAATTTGCGCCCGCAGCTTTGTTTCGCCAGCGTTTCACCGCAAGCCCAACTCCCCTAATTCCCCCTCAATCGCTGCACATTCCCATTGCCGGACGAACGATAACGCTAGAAATTACAGTTCCGAAAACAGAGTTTGGCAAACCAATATTCATGATAAACAACGACGCCGACCAGACCAAAAGTCCGCTGGATGATTCCACCCAGTTCGACACCGATTCCAACCATTCCGACGCCCTTGATACGGGCAGCGGACTCATGAAGCGTTATCGCGACATCCCCCATGGCTTTCGGCCCATCCTTATTTGCATGACCGGATCCCGGAAGGGCGTCCGTCACAAAATTGACAAGAAGCATACCATCATCGGCCGCACACAGCTCGCAGATTTTCCCATCCACGAATCAGCCGCATCCCGTCGCCACGCCCGCATCATCTACGAAAACTACGATCGGCCCGAGGAACAACCGATCTGCTACATTGAGGACTTGGAAAGCCGCAATGGCACCGAACTCAACGGGCGCGAAATCAACGCCATCGCTCCCTTGAAGGAACGCGATCGCCTGATGATCGGGCACACCATCTTCGGCTACTTCATCCGCGACCTGGCGGAGCTCATGCACGATGAGTTCCTTTACAACAACGCCATGCGCGATCCGCTGACCAACATCGACAATCGCCAGCAGATGATCTCGCACCTCAAGCACTTCATGGCTCGCGCCCAGCGCCGCCAAACACAATTCTGCTTCCTCGTCGTGGACGTCGATCACTTCAAGAACATCAACGACACCTACGGCCACCTCATTGGTGATGAGGCCCTCAAGCACCTTGCCCTCCTCATGCAGGGTCACATTCGCGAAACCGATTTCATCGCCCGGTGGGGTGGTGAGGAATTTGCCATAGGTGTTTCTGACAGCACCTTGTATGACGCCACGCTTCTCGCTGACCGCCTTCGCGAGAAGATCGAAGGAGCGCCTCTCAAAATCAACGATCTCACGCTCCCTCTCACAGTCAGCATTGGTGTCACCAGCCTGCAGGAAGGTGATACAATTGACATGCTCTTTCAGCGCGCGGATCGCTACCTGTACGAGGCAAAGGTCTCGGCGCGCAACAAGGTCGTCGCGGGAACCTAGCCCGCAGCCTTGCTGCGATCGCAGGTTGGGAAAGCGGCACCGCAAGCCTCCATAAAAACCCCACGATCCACAGGCAGACGCCCCTCTCCTAGGCGCGACGGGCAACGATTTGCTTGCCTCAATCCCACTCCATCGCCATCCTGAGCTGTTTGCCAATCTCAAGTCCAGCGAATCACGAATGCTCCTCATCGAAAACTGCCGCGCCATCGCCTGCATGGACGACAAGCGCACCGAACTTTCCAACGCCGACATCCTCATCGATGGCCCTGCCATCGTCGCCGTGGGACCGAAACTTCGCGACGCGCGTCAGCTTCCTCCCGACATTCCAACAATTGACGGCCGCGGACACGTCGCCCTTCCAGGCTTCGTCAACGTTCACCACCACTTCTTCCAGACGCTATCGCGAACCTGTCCCCGCGTGCAGAACGCCGAACTCTTCGAATGGCTCGTGGAGCAGTACCAAATATGGGAGATCATGGACCCGGAATTTTTCTACGTCTCCGCGAAGGTTGCCATGGCGGAACTCCTCCTGACCGGTTGCACCACGACCAGTGACCACCACTATCTGTTCCCCGCCTCACAACCCGTTGAACTTCTCGATCAGGATATCCGTGCCGCACGCGAAGTCGGCATGCGCTTCAATCCCACGCGTGGATCGATGACACTTGGTGTGGACGACGGCGGGCTTCCTCCCATGTCTGTGATCGAAAAGGACGAACGCGTCCTCGCCGACTACGAGCGCCTCATTTCAACGTATCATGACACCTCCCCCTACTCCATGCTGCGCATCGCCCTCGCCCCCTGCGCGCCTTTCAACGTCACGCCATACCTCTTTCAGGAGACCGTGAAGGTCGCGCGCAAGCATGGCGTGAAGATCCACACCCACCTGGCAGAAACGGATGACGAGGACGCCTACTGCATGCAACGCTATGGCAAGCGCCCCTACGATGTCGTTGCGGATCAGGGTTGGGAAGGCCCGGACGTCTGGTTTGCCCACTGCGTGAAACTCAACTCCGCGGAAATTGCACGCTTCGCCCGGCACGGTGTCGGCGTCGCCCACTGCCCCAGTGCCAACTGTCGCCTTGGTAGTGGCATCGCTCCCATTCCTGAAATGCTTCGTGCGGGGGTCGCCGTTGGCCTTGGCGTTGACGGCAGTGCATCCAACGACAGCGGCGACATCCTCGCGGAGGCTCGTCTCGCCTTCCTGATCCACCGTTCCCGCTGGGGCGTGCACTCGATCGGAACACGCGATTGCCTCCACATGCTGACCCGCGGGGGGGCTGCCGTCCTCGGCAATGACCATATCGGCCGCATTGAGCCGGGTGCCGCCGCCGATGTCGTGCTCTTTGACATGGAACAATTCGCCTTCGCCGGCGGGCCCTCACTTGATCCCATCGGGGCCTTGATCCTTTGCGGAACCTCGCACCACGTTGCCTGGTCCATCATCAACGGCGAAGTGGTCGTGGAACGCGGCAGGGTCTGCAACCTTCCTGAAGTCCCACTCGTCCGCCGCGCAAACGAACTCACAGGGAAGCTCGTCGACCACGGCCTCAGCAAACGCGGCCTTGACTATCGCCAAATGATTGACTGGCCGGTAAAAACAAAGGGATAGCAGCAACAGAAACCTTGCAATTCGGCGCTTTGAGGGCCACGATTACCCCATGCGTACACTATTTGCAGCCCTCTTTGTGTTTTTGGCGGTAGGCATCCTTTCCGCCGCGGAACCTGATCCAAACACCCCTTGGATCGTATTCACGGATTCAGCCCCCGTCCTGCCCTCACCGGATCGGGACGCGCAACCCGTCACCTCACTCTCCAAGGATCAACTCGTCAGCGGCATCCTCAGCGTTGACAAGCAGACCAACGACGAGTGGCTCGCCTTCAAGCGCGGCACAGAGCAACTCTACGTCGCCCGAACCCACCTCACGCGCCCTCATCCTGCGAACATCATGCAGGGGAATCTTCCCTACGGAAAGGAAATCGTGAATCGCTGGTGGGGGATTCCACTCACATACGAGCCTGATGACTTGGAATCGATACCACAGAAATACAGTGGTGACCGGGATGACACCTACCGCCTTCGCCGTGAAGCGCGCGATCAACTCGTCAAGATGTTCCAAGCTGCCGAGCAGGCAGGGCAGAATATTCGAGTCGTCTCAGCCTATCGCTCCGGCTCCTCCCAGGTGCGTATATACACCCGTAATATCCGCCGCAATCCCTCCCAGCGCTCCAGTGCCCCGCCCGGCCACAGCGAACATCAACTCGGCACCACCGTCGACCTTGCCGATGACCAAGGCGAGCACGTACTGAGCGGATCATTTGAAACGACACCGCAAAGCAAGTGGTTGGAGGAACATGCTGCCTCCTACGGTTTTGTCCGAACATACTATCCCGACAACATTGACGAAACCGGTTATATCACCGAACCATGGCACTGGCGCTACTTTGGGACGGAACTCGCTGCGAAGAAGGTCGCCGCCCGCAAGGCAAGGCTCGCGAGCCAAGCCAAGCATCCCGCCGGATGAAGGATCCTTGTTTCCTCTGCGGCGCCTTGCTGTGGGCGCCAGCGGCGCTCTTTGCCCAATCCGTCATCGTTGACGACGGCGATTCCGCATTCGTCAGCCAATTGGGTGCAGGCGTCCCGATTCTGATGTATCACGGTCTCAGTGCCGATACTGGTGCCTTCTACGAACCCAGTTTTCAGCCGCAGATGCAGTACCTGAAGAACAACAATTTCACCACCATCAGCATGGATGATCTCGTAAGCTGGGTCACCACAGGTTCACCAACGCTTCCCACGAAGCCCATCGTGCTCACCTTCGACGATGACTACATCACGGTTTACACGACGGCTTACCCGGTTCTGAAGGGCCTCGGCTTCATCGGGGTCAACTACGCCCACACAGACTTCGTCGGCGTTCCCCCCGGCCCCACTACCAGTTTTGACCACGCAGACTGGACCGAGCTTCAGGAAATGGAATCAGAAGGCGTCATTTTCACCGAGTCACACACCGTCACTCATCCCCACCTCACGCTGATCTCCGACACGCAGGAAACAAACGAGATCGTCAATTCGAAGGCATCCATCGAATCAAACCTCACCGCCAAGGTTTGCAGGCACCTTGCCTATCCCTTCGGAGATTACGACACCACCACCATCGCCAAGGTGCAAAGTGCCGGCTATCTCAGCGCAGTGACCACCCAATCCGGTCTCGTCACGCGATCAACGCCACTCTACCAACTGAATCGTTACGGAGTGAACCCCAACGCATCCTCCAACCCGGTCCTTACGCTCAGCAGCACCTTCCTCAATGCGGCCAATGCCGGCCAAACCGGCACGTGGACATTCTCCTCCGCGAATCCCCCTTTTATTGGCGCCGGCTACCGATACGCCCCCGCCGGTACTGGCACCAGCGTCGCCACTTGGACATTCACGCCCACCCAGACTGGCAACTGGCAGGTGAGCGCCCGCTGGACCACCTCCAACAATCGCGCCGACAATTCCCCATTCACCATCAATCATCAGGGAGGCCAGACCACCGTCCGGGTTAATCAGAAGCTGAACAACGGGGTGTATCAAAACCTCGGCATCTACTATTTCGTTGGTGGCACGCCCTACACCGTCACACTCAGCAACGACGCCAATGGCCTCGTCATCGCCGACGCCGTGAAGTTCGATTTCGTTTCCCGCGTGAAGGACTGGCAACTCTTCGAGTAGCGTGCGCCCCCCAATGGGGCGGAAAATCACCTTGGTTTTTTTTCGGCCCGGACCAAACTTCTGCATCAACTTAATCGAACGACAGAACTCTCATGCGCGCCTGGCTCCTCGACAAACAAGAAGGTCTATCAGCTCTCCGCATTGATAACGATGCACCCGACCCGGTGGCCAGTGACGGTGAGGTCGTCCTCCAACTTCGCTACGCCGCGTTGAATCCCGCGGACCGATACCTCGCGGAAAAGCAATATCCCGCGCGCCCGAAACTTCCTCATGTCCTTGGTCGTGATGGCGTCGGCGACGTCGTCACGACGCATGCCGCGGTACAGCCCACCCACGGCAACCGCATGCTCATCTTGCGCGGTGATACCGGCGTTCAATCGTGGGGAACCTTCGCAGAGAAAACCGCAGTCGCCGCCGAATCCATCGTGCCCATTCCAAAAGGGTGGTCCGATCAGGAAGCCGCCGCCGGTTCCCTCGTCTATTTGACAGCCTATCAGGCCATTACACAGTGGGGTCCACTCCCCAAGGGGGCCGTCCTCATCACCGGCGCATCGGGAGGAGTTGGGATCGCAACCATCCAACTTGCGAAGGCGCTTGGCCTTCCCGTCATCGCCCTCAGCCGCGACAGTTCAAAGAAGGTTGCCCTCATCAAACAAGGCGCGAGTCATGTCGCCGATCCCGGTAACCCCAAGTGGCCTGAGGAGGTCAGGGAAGCCCTCGGCGGCAAGCCCATCGAACTCTGCGTTGAGAACATTGGCGGTGAAAACTTTTCCCGCATCGTCGACATCATGGGGCAAAACGGGAAGATCAGCGTCGTCGGACGCCTTGCCGGCCCCGTTCCAAACTTCAACACAGCCTCACTTTTTTTCCGTCGCATGCGAATTGGAGGCGTGGCCGTTGGAACCTACAGTGCACTTGAATCCCGCAACGCATGGGATCATGTCGTGCGATTACTCGCCAACACTGGCGCTCGTCCACTCATCGACAGCGTCTTCCCCTTCGACCAGCTTCATCAAGCCTTCGAACGCCTCGCCTCCGGCCCACTGGGAAAAGTCCTCATCGACATTCAAGCCCGGTAGTCCTAAGGACTGGGCGTCATCCCCACACCCCCACACTCACCATGCCCTACAACTCCCAACTCAAGCTCGGTCCCGAACTCATCAGCAACTCACGCGAAGCATGGACCGCCTACTATGTTTTCGTCGTGCTTTCCGTCGGCGCACTTGGCGGTGGATATTTCGCCGTAAGGCAATCCGGCGTCACCGGCACAGACTACTGGCTGCTTCTGCTCGGCGTCGTCATCCTCTCTGCCATCTTTGGCGGGATCGCCATCATGTGTCATCTGCTTGGCCACATCATCGATACTCTTGACGAGGTTCTCGCAGGCCAAAGAAAGGGGCGCGACGCAGAACCCGACGATCCCTCCCCACGATAATTTTACCACCTTTGCTGCCACAATAACCCCCATTTGCGCTTCTCCTCCTTGCCTTTGACCTTCAATTCGCCGGAGACTGATCGCGAAACATCGAACGCGTCCCAGCGCTGCTTTGCTCCATGCCAGAAACCGCTGCATGCCCCGCATGCCACTCCACCGAAACCATTTCGCTTCGCCACCTGAAGGGCAGCGACATCGCGAATGGCTTGCAACTCGCACCGCCGCGCAAGCGCACCAGCCCCCGCGTCAAACTCGTCTACGCAACCGTGCTTGTCACCTCCTGGTCCATCGTTCCTGTCTCCGCATTCTACTTCGTTTCCGTGTCGTATATACGATATCACTTGGAGATGCCATGGATCCTCCGGTTCACGGACATGGAACTCTCCATCCCCGCCATCGTCATCATCGTCGGCCTCATCGCCTTCCTGCGTTTCCTTTGGGTACGTTGCACCAACGTCATCCACGAGGAAACGCGCTGGAACGCCGATGAATATCCAAAGCTCCTCGCGGCGTGGGAACGCACTCTTCTTTGCAGCAAATGCAACCACCGCTGGACGCAATAACCCACCCTGAATCAAGTCCTCCGCGCAGTTCCCCTCCTCTTCGCCAACCGCACCGCTGACACCGATTTTTCGACTTATCCCCAACTTTTTTCACAGCCCATTTAAACCGTTGTCACTCTTCATTTTGCAATCCACAGGGTTCAATTGGCGCGGGTTTTTGCGTTTCTTTTTATGCTTGCTCGTCACACCTATTGTATCCTACCCCTAAGAGCCCTTCGCGGGAAAAGCAGTTGTGCAACTTGAAATCCTTCAGCCCTGATTTTGTTGGGCTTATTGAGTCTTGTTCTGTGTTGAGCTTAAAATTGCAGCCTGATGGTTATCGCACGCTTTTGTAGAACCTTCGCGTACTACCTGTAGCACCTTCCCGTAGTATCCATATCATCAAATCCAGTCCTGCCAGTTATCCAGCCAAAGGAGACCCGTGTCCCATGAAGATCACCCGTCGCTACACCGAAGTAGATAAATCTCCCTACGCCAAAATTCCCTTCACCCAACGCACTTCCCGCATCGTCAACCCCGATGGCTCCGTCGTCTTCGAAGCCAAGGACATCATGGTTCCGGAACACTGGAGCCAGGTTGCCGTCGACATCCTCGCCCAGAAGTATTTCCGCAAGGCCGGCGTTCCCGCCGCCCTGAAACGCGACCCTGAGCCGGGCGTCCCCGAGTGGCTCCAGCGCTCCATCCCTGTCGACGCCGACGCCGCCAAGAACACCCGCACGGAAAACGATGCCCGCGAGGTCTTCAACCGCCTTGCCGGCACTTGGACCTATTGGGGCTTCAAGCACAGCTATTTCGACAGCGAGGCCGATGCGCTGGCCTTCTACGACGAGATGTGCTACATGCTCGCCAACCAGATCGCCGCGCCCAACTCCCCACAGTGGTTCAACACCGGCCTCAACTGGGCCTATGGCATCACCGGCCCCGCCCAGGGGCATTACTTCGTCGATCCCACCACGAAGGAAATGTCGCGCAGCGTAAACGCCTACGAGCATCCCCAGCCACACGCGTGCTTCATCCAGTCTGTCGATGACGATCTCGTCAACGAAGGCGGCATCATGGATTTGTGGACGCGTGAGGCGCGCATCTTCAAGTTCGGTTCCGGCACCGGCTCCAACTTCTCGAAGATCCGCGGCGACGGCGAGAAGCTTTCCGGCGGTGGTCGTTCCTCCGGCCTGATGTCATTCCTGAAGATTGGCGACCGCGCAGCGGGCGCCATCAAGAGCGGCGGCACAACCCGTCGCGCCGCCAAGATGGTCGTCCTCGACATCGATCATCCGGACATCGAGCAGTTCATTGACTGGAAAGTGATCGAGGAACAAAAAGTTGCCGCTCTCGTCAGCGGTAGCAAGCTCTGCAACAAGCACCTCAACGCAATCCTGAAGTCCATCAACGACGCCAGGGACAAGCTGAACGGCCATCGCTTCGCGCCGAAGGAGAATCGCGAACTTGCGAAGGCCATCCGCGAAGCCCGCTCCGTCATGATTCCGGAGAACTACATCCAGCGCGTCATCCAACTCGCGCGCGAGGGTGTCTCCCGCATCGACTTCCCTGAATACGACACCGACTGGAATTCCGAGGCGTATTACACCGTCAGCGGGCAGAACAGCAACAACACCGTCCGCCTGTCGAACGCCTTCCTCGACGCCGTCCTTGCCGATGAAAATTGGACCCTCACGCGCCGCACCGACGGCAAGGTCCACAAGGTCGTTCGCGCCCGCGATCTTTGGGAGAAGATTTCCAACGCAGCGTGGGCCTGCGCCGATCCCGGCCTCCAGTTCGACACCACCATCAACGAGTGGCATACCTGCCCCAACAGCGGCCGCATCAACGCGTCGAACCCATGCAGCGAATACATGTTCCTGGACGACACGGCCTGCAATCTCGCCTCCGTGAACCTGATGCGTTTCTACGACTGGGAGAAGCAGCGCATCGACGTCGCGTCCTACGAGCACGCCATTCGTCTCTGGACCATCGTGCTGGAAATTTCCGTCACCATGGCGCAGTTCCCGTCGAAGCGCATCGCACAGCTTAGCTACGACTTTCGCACCCTCGGCCTCGGTTACGCGAACCTCGGCACGCTGCTCATGGTGCAGGGCGTTCCCTACGATTCGGACAAGGCCCGCGCCACCTGCGGAGCGCTTACCGCCATCATGACCGGCACCAGCTACGCCGTCAGTGCGGAGATGGCCCGTGAGCTTGGTCCATTCCCCGGCTATGCGGACAATTCCGAAGCCATGCTCCGCGTCATTCGCAATCACCGTCGCGCCGCCCACGATGCGGAGGAATCGGATTACGAGGCCCTCACCATCAAGCCGATGCCCGTTGATCCTGATCATTGCAGCGATGAGTTGCTCGCCGCCGCGCGTGACGCATGGGATCGCGCCCTCGCCCTCGGCGAAAAACACGGCTACCGCAATGCACAGGTTACCGTCATTGCCCCCACCGGCACCATCGGCCTGCTCCTTGATTGTGACACCACTGGCATTGAGCCGGACTTCGCACTTGTGAAGTTCAAGAAGCTTGCCGGTGGCGGCTACTTCAAGATCATCAACCTCTCGGTTCCGAACGCCCTGCGCCAGCTCGGCTACACGAAGAACCAAATCGACGAGATCATCTCCTGGGCCCGCGGCACCCTGTCGCTGGAGGGCGCGCCCTTCATCAACGCAGAGACTCTTCGCGCCAAGAACTTCACGCAGGAAATGATCGATCGCGTGAACGTGGCCCTGCCCGGTGCCTTTGAAATCCAATTCGTCTTCAACAAGTACACACTCGGTGAGGAGAACTGCAAGAAGCACCTCAAGCTCACCCAGGACCAGCTCAACGACTTCTCCTTCAACCTGCTGGAGTCGCTTGGCTTCACGCGCCAGCAAATCTCCGAGGCCAACGACGCCATCTGTGGGCGCCTCACCTTGGAAGGCGCTCCCCATCTCAAGCCTGAACACTATGCCGTCTTTGATTGCGCCAACAAGTGCGGCAAGTACGGCAAGCGCTTCCTTAGCACGAAGTCCCACATCCTCATGATGGCCGCGGCGCAGCCCTTCATTTCCGGCGCCATCAGCAAGACGATCAACATGCCCAACGAGGCCACGATCGACGAGGTGAAGGATGCCTACATGCTGTCATGGAAGATGATGACGAAGGCAAACGCCCTCTACCGCGACGGTTCCAAGCTCAGCCAGCCGCTTAACACGGCGTCCGACCTTCTCGTCGGTGCAGGCGATGAGGAACCAGCGCCGCTGACTTCCAACACCGCCCCAACGAAGGTTGCCGAGCGCATCTTCTATCGTTACCTCTCGAAGCGCCGCCGTCTTCCGGATCGTCGCGGCGGCTACACGCAGAAGGCCGTCATTGGTGGCCACAAAGTCTTCCTGCGCACCGGCGAGTATGAGGACGGCACGCTCGGTGAAATCTTCATCGACATGCACAAGGAAGGCGCCGCGTTCCGCTCTCTCATGAACAGCTTCGCCATCGCCGTTTCACTCGGCATCCAACACGGTGTCCCGCTCGAAAAATTCGTGGAGCTTTTCACCTTCACGCGCTTCGAGCCCAATGGCACCGTGCAGGGGAATCCCCACATCAAGATGGCTACCAGCGTCACGGATTACATCTTCCGCGAACTTGCCATCAGCTACCTTGGCCGTACAGACCTCGCCCATGTGCGCCCCGAGGATCTTCGCCACGATTCGCTCGGCAGCGCAGATGTCCAATACGTCGGTGAAGACGAGGAAACCATCCTCCACGACGCCGACGAGGAAATTTTTGATCCAAAGGACATCAGGCCGGAGTCCCACCACATCCACAGCCATGTCGGCAAGGACCCACGCGACAGCAGTGACGCTGTCGCAGCGCTGATCACCCCGCTGACAACCGCGGCCGCCGTGGTCGCCCCGGTGAAAAAGGCCCACAACACGCACGAACACAGCCATGTCTCGACAACATACGAAACCAAGCCCAAGGCCGCTGTTCGCCCCAACGTGCTCTCACGCACCGAACTTGCGAGACAGGCAAAGTTGAAAGGCTACATCGGCGAGCCTTGCGGCCAGTGCGGAAGCTGGACCCTTGTCCGGAACGGCACATGCCTCAAATGCGAAAGCTGCGGCGGCACGACGGGCTGCAGTTAAAAAGCACAGGGTTTGGAAACCGAAAAATCAAAGGCGCCGATCATGAGGTCGGCGCCCTTTGACATCGCCGCAAGTTCTGTAAAATGTCGGATCCTGCACAAAAGGACGAGCGCCGGCTATTTTGCGGCGAAGGAGGACTTGGCCACTGGAGGAACGTAGGTTTCCAGATACCGTCGGTACAAGTGATGTGCGGCTGGGTAGATGCTGTTCGGGCTCATGAAGTGGCTGAACTCGAAGGTGATCATCTTGTCCACACCCGATTCACGCGCCGCATCGATCTTGTACTTCAGCTTCCGCCAACCAATCGGGGGGAACTTGATGGGCATGTCGCGATCGAAACTTTCGATGTTCGACCACGAGACGAGGCCGTGGCGCTTCGCAAGCTCCGTGTTCACGCGCAGGAAGTCGCGAAGCTGGAAGAAGTCAATTTGGCCATCCTGAAAGGCGACGATGTCCACGAGTCCCTTGATGCGGGCGAAGACGGACTCCCATTCGCGCTCGTGCTCGTTGAGGGAGATGGCGGCATCCGG